>NZ_FNLK01000010.1 GCF_900105015.1 Schaalia meyeri
GACGGCGGTTCGGCGTCTTCCGGTGGGGAGACCGAGGGGACCCAGAACGCACACGATCAGGGACAGCAGCAGGGCGTCTGACGCAAACTAGAGTTAGGGAAAGGACTGTTTGATTATGGTTTCGTCGCCGATGTATGAGCGTTTGAAGGTTTTCATGGAGGCGGCCCGGGCCAATCGTGGGCTGGATGCCTGGGATACCGACCACGAGAAGACGATGGAGGGTTTTGAGCAGGCGATTGATCGCTTGAAGGACTATCGCGATGGTCATGGTTTTACGGGTAAGACCGGGGACGCGATGAACCGGTGGGTGGACCGGTCCATCAGCCGCATCGAGGGCTACCGGGCCAAGTATCAGCGCGGATACAACGCCTATTCCGCGGGCCGCAAATCGATGGAGTCGGCCCTGAAGGAGGCGGAGTTGCTTTCGCCGGATTTGTTGGATGCGAAGACTGCGGCGATGCGTGGTGCTCCGCTTGTTGCGGTTCCTGAGAGTGAGCCGGGGGGTGGCGTGTCACTGTTGGGGATGCGTTTCACGACTGGTGAGGCTTACGCGTCTGCGGTTGAGGAGCAGAACAACGCCCAGCGCGAGGCCGCGGCGGCGCGCGTGCTGCACATGGTGAATGGTAAGACCAAGCTGTTCAGCAGTATCGTGAAGGGCTCTGCTTCCGGCCCGGGAGTAGAGCAAAGCGGCAAGGGATCACCTGACTCTGGCTCGGACCCGTCAGCTGATACGTGGGGTTATTCTTCTGGGAATGGTTTTGGTCGCCAGGGTGGTCGTAGTTCTTCTTCGGGTGATTATCCGGGTGGGTTTGATCAGCCGTGGTGGAGTGAGGCTGATGCGGCTGCGGCTCGTAATCGGACGGTTGCTTCGGGTGCGTTGCCTACGCGGGAGCCTTCGTATGGGGATGTGGGGTCGCGGACGAATCCGATTACGGATCCTCAGGATTTGATGGATACGGATTTGTTGCATCGGCGTGTTAATGGTACGGCGTATCGTAATGGTGTTGTGGGGGGTCATACGCCGGCTCCTGCGGCGGATGTGGATCATCCGTTGTGGCGCCTTAATGGTGGTGGTGCCTCTGATTCGTCTGTGGCTGGTCGTTTGGGTGGTGCGGGTGTGCTGGGTGCTGGCGCGCTGGGTATGCGTGGTGCGGCCCGCATGGGCTCGGGTGGTCTGGGCGCCGCTGGCGGGCTCAAGGTTGGTTCTTATTCTGGGTCTGGGTTTGGTTCCTACACTCCCCCCTCGGCTGGTGCGAATGGTGGCGCGGGCTCGGGTGCGTCTGGTGTGACGGGCGCGGCTGGTAAGGCCGGCGCTGCTGGCGCTGCTGGTAAAAGCGGTGCTGGTGCTGCTGGTGGTCGTGGTTTCATGGGTGGTGGTGCCGGCGCTGGTGCGGGTGCTGGTAAGCAGGATCGTAAGGGGCGTAAGCGTAAGTATGTGGCGTTTACGTTTGAGGATGAGGATGAGGGTGGGTTGCCTCGGGGGTATGTGAATCCGTTGTCGCAGATGTCTGGGAATGACCGGAGTATTACTCCGGCGAAGCGTGTGGATGATGGGTGGGATCCTCGCCAATGGTGAATCCTATGCATGTTTTCGCGCCCCACCCACCCCGCCTGGCTGTGGGGTGGGTGGGGCGTGCTGCGCGCGTCCTTGCTGCTGCTGTCTGCGTCGTGACTATGGCCCTGGGTGTGCTTGTGTTGGTGCCTGCGTCGGCCCTTGCGGATGATGTGATTACGACGCAGGAGTATTTCTCTTATTATCATTTGGATACTGCTCGTGCGAAGGGGTATACGGGTAAGGGCGTGACCATCGCCCTCATCGACGGCCCCGTAGACACCAGCGCGCCTGAGCTCAAGGGCGCCAACATCACTGATAAGAGCCGATGCACCATCGAAGCATCCAAAAAGGGGAGGGGCCATGGCACGGATATGGCGTCGATTCTCGTCTCCCCGTATTTCGGGGTAGCGCCCGACGCGGCCCTCTACTCCTATCAGCTGTCTAATGCCAATTCGATCTCGGCAGGTACGTGTCAGAAGGACGGGGAGAAGCTCGATACTTTCGGTAAATTGATCAATCAGGCTATTGATGACGGCGCCCAGATCATTTCCATTTCGCAAGGCGGTGATGACAACACTCTTGAGTTGAAGTGGGCGATTGCTCGGGCGATGAGCCGGGGGGTCATTATTGTCAACTCCGCGGGCAATACGGGGGCCGATGCTAACGAAGATCAGCTTAGCGGTAGGTCTGGTGTGGTGGGGGTGTCCGCGATCACCAGCGACGGCAAGTTCGCCAACTACTCCTCTTGGGGCAACGGGGTGACCACCGCCGCTTTTGGCGGACCTGTCACGACACGTGATGATACAGACGCCACCAAGCTGGCGGTGTCTAATGGTTCGTCGAATTCGGCGGCGATCGTGTCGGGGTTGTTGGCGTTGGCTCGTCAGAAGTGGCCGGACGCTACGGCGAATCAGACCCTGCAAGTCCTGACCCGCACCGGGCTGAACCCAAACCACCAGTGGGATAAGTACACAGGGTACGGGGCCGCTAACATTGGTCCGTTGGTGAACACGGACCCCTCCCAGTACCCAGACGAAAACCCCCTGGCACAAAAGGAAGGCGGATCCAAACCTACGGTGGAAGAAGTTCAGGACTACGCCGACGGACTTGCTGATCCCAGGTACGTTGGTTCCCCCGACTCTTACGTGTATCGGGGAACCGACGAAACGCTCCTGAATCTCGTCGACCCCAATAGCTCGGCCCCCATCCACCTGGGTACCAGTCCCAAGTATCACCGAAAATGATCACGATGGATCGCGCGCGACACCCTGATCCTGTTTCTGCGGCGCCTTGCACGCCCCGCTCACACCGTCTGGTTTCGGGGTGGGTGGGGCGCCCCGCGCGCGCCCTTGCCGCGGCCGCTTCCGTCCTGGCGCTGACTGTTGGTGCTCTTGTGTTGGTGCCTGCGTCGGCGCGGGCGGATGATGTGATTACGACGCAGGAGTACTTCTCTTATTATCATTTGGATACTGCTCGGGCTAAGGGGTATACGGGTAAGGGCGTGACCATCGCCCTCATCGACGGCCCGGTCGAGCTGAGCGATCCCGAGCTCAAGGGAGCCAACATCACCGACAAAAGCCGATGCACGATCAACGCAACGATCGCGAGCCGTTACCATGGTAGTGAAATGGCAGCCATCCTCGCGTCCCAGGCGTATGGCGTCGCCCCGGAAGCAACGATCCTGTCCTACCAAAAGCCTACATCCGACGACACGCCCTCAGAATCGTGCAAGGAGGGTGGCAAGAAGTTGCACAGTGACGCGAGTTTGATCAACAGTGCTATCGATGACGGTGCGCAGATCATTTCTGCATCTTTTAGTACCAATGACACCAGTGATGACCTCAAGTGGGCGATTGCTCGGGCGATGAGCCGGGGGGTCATTATTGTCAACTCCGCGGGCAATACCGGAACGGACAACAATCATAGTCAGTTGAGTCAGTGGTCTGGTGTGGTGGGGGTGTCCGCTATCACCAGTGATGGGAAGTTCGCCAAATACTCCTCGTGGGGTAACGGGGTGACCACCGCGGCCGTCGGCGGGCCACTCAAGGTGCGAGACTTCGATACTGGCAAAACAGCAGTCACCAATGGTTCGTCGAACTCGGCGGCGATCGTTTCCGGGATGTTGGCTCTGGCTCGTCAGAAGTGGCCCGACGCCACGGCGAACCAGACCCTGCAAGTCCTAACCCACACCGGGCTGAACCCAAACCACGAGTGGAACAAGTACACGGGGTACGGGGCCGCTAACATTGGTCCGTTGGTGAATACGGACCCCTCCCAGTACCCAGACGAAAACCCCCTGGCCCAAAAGGAAGGCGGATCCAAACCCACCGCGAGCGAGGTACAAGACTACGCCGACGGACTGGCTGATCCCAGACGTACCACTTCTGATAGCTCCTACGCTTATCGCGGCACGGACGATTCAATCTTCGCCTACATCAACCCCGGTGACGAGAGGCCCATCCACCTGGGCACCAGCCCCAGATACCACCGCAAGTGACCACGACCGTGACTCGCGCGCGACCTCACACGCCCGCGGCGGCCTCTGGGTAAGCGTCAAGGCAACCCGTGTCCGGGCTATCCAGATCGCCACAGTTGACTGGGTTGGTGTCGGCACTCAAGTCAGCTTGCGCAGCTCCTGTCACTGTCGGTGAATAGTCGATGGGGGTAAGAGCCGCGAGTTTCCGGTCTGCTTGCCGGCAGTAGCCCTCAATGAGTCGCTGGATGGCGCGCAGCGTTGAATTGACGAGGTGGTTGCGTGGAACCTCCACGTGCAGATCACCGAAGAAGAGGGGACGGCGGCGCTCGATCCGCTCACTAAATCCCTTGAGATCAGCCACCATGTGGCTCAGCGCCTTGTGCGAATCGGCAAACTCGAGATGGCACAGGAGGGCAGCTGCGAAGTTGTTGACGACCAAGCGGTCGAGGGCGTCGTTGAGAGCCTTCTTTTTGCCGGAGTTGCGTCTGGGGCTGACGCCGCACATGCGTAAGGCAGCCAGAGTAACCTCTTTGTCGTAGCGCTTTCCGTTGGACTGGCGGCGTCCTTCGGAGGGGCGCGAGACATCGGCGAGTAGGCAATTGCCGTGAGACACGGCGTTGCGGAGCTTGCGCACGATGAACAATAGATGTGCGTACGGAGCTTGCATGTCATGGTAGTCGAAGTATGACGAGTAGAGTCGGATGTGTTCGTTGAGAGGAAGCAACTCCCAGAGATGCCAGATGGAGGGGGCATTGTTGCACGCTTCCCACATATCCTCCGTGTATGGATTGCAGCGTATCAAGGAGGTATCGCCGTGGAGGATTCGGCGCACAAGAGTCTCCGATAGATCGGGTTTGGGATCGTTCATGATGAGCTGGTTGAGCCGCACCTTGAGGAAATGCTCGGTGCTGAGAGCGAGCGAGAGGCAGATTCGGCTCAGCGCAAAATCCATATAAGAAAGCTCAACGAGGTGACCGAAGTCGAGACCCGAATAGGTATAGGTCGCTCCTATCTCTATCCTTTTGTAGTTTCGTTCGTAGGACTTGATCTTGAAAAAATATGAGCGCGAGCGAAGAAACTCTCGGGCCGAGTCTTCATCCATTAGCTCGAATGTGATTCCGTGTGACTTCAGTAAAGCAATCTGCTCATCGATGGTGATGCTCCGCCTCATGCGGACCTCGTTGTTCCAAAAATTATGAGGGGGCCGAATCTGCGATCCGACCCCCCGATACCCTGGAGCCGAACCCCCGAGCATCTGACGTAGTGCCCCCAGTCTATAGTTGCTCGTGCTCGCAGTCAAACACCTCCTAGCCCGCGTCGGCCTCTGGGTGAGCCTCAAGGCAACCGGGGGCCGGGCGATCCGGGCCATTCCGGCGCTGATGGCCGGATTGTTTCCGCGGGGTCGATTTTTGCAACGCTTCATATGTTGTAATTCCGAGCCAGTGTAGGGTGGAACACAGGGCTTTGCGCTCCATGTAAAAGACGCATATTCGCACGTTAGAGCCGATTGAGGTGGCCAATGATGTGCGGATACGCCGGAGCTTTGACGCGTCACGATCCGGGTCCTATGTTGTGGGGTGATCGCAGGAGGTCTCCATGACAACGCAGCGCCCCCAGGACGCTCCACGTCCCTACCAGCTCGGTATCGACGTCGGTTCCACGACGGTCAAGGCCGTCGTCCTGGACGGAAACCGCCGACTCTTCTCGGACTACAGGCGGCACAACGCTGACGTGCGCGCTTCCCTGGGGGCGCTCCTCGCCGACGTCGAGCGCGCGCTGCCCGATGCCCGCGTGCACGCGGCGATCACCGGTTCCGGTGGCCTGACGACCGCGCGCGCCATGGGCATCCCCTTCGTGCAGGAAGTCATCGCGGGCACGGAGGCCACGCAGCGCCTGCACCCCGAGGTCGACGTCGTCATCGAGCTGGGCGGCGAAGACGCCAAGCTCACCTACCTGCACCCCACGCCCGAGCAGCGCATGAACGGCACCTGCGCGGGCGGCACCGGCGCCTTCATCGACCAGATGGCAACCCTGCTGCACACCGACGCCGCCGGATTGGGCGAGCTGGCGACGCGCCACACGCAGCTCTATCCGATCGCGTCGCGCTGCGGCGTGTTCGCCAAGTCGGACATCCAGCCCCTCATCAACCAGGGGGCCGCCCACGAGGACCTGGCCGCCTCCATCTTTAACGCGGTCGCCACGCAGACGATCGCAGGCCTGGCGTGCGGGCGCCCGATCCGCGGGACGGTCATGTTCCTGGGAGGGCCCCTGCACTTCCTGCCAGCCCTGCGCGAGGCCTACAAAACACTGCTGCCCAAAGCAGACGCCTTCGTCACCCCCGACGACGCCCAGCTCTACGTCGCGATCGGCGCGGCCCTGCTGGCCGAGAAGGAAGCGGCTAAGAAACGGCGCCAGGCCGACGAAGCCAGGGCCGCCTCCCTGGACTCGCACGGCGACAGGCTCACCTCCCTGATGGACCGCCTGGCCGCCGCCCCCGTACAGGTCGAGTCACCGCGCATGGACCCCCTCTTCGCCTCCCCCAAGGACCGTGAGGAGTTCATGGAGCGTCACGGCCGCGACGTCATTCCAAAGGCGAGCCCAGAGGCGGCCCAGGGGCGCTGCTGGCTGGGCATCGACGCGGGATCCACGACGATCAAGGCCGTCGTCATAGACTCCGAGGACCGGATCGTCTTTACCCACTACGCCTCCAACGAGGGCGACCCCGTGGCCGCCGCCGTCGACATCGTGCGCGCGGTGCGCGGCGCGCTGCCGCAGGGGTGCGAAATCGGGCGCTCGTGCTCCACCGGATACGGCGAGGGCCTGGTGAAATCCGCCCTCACGATGGACGAAGGCGAGATCGAAACCATGGCCCACTACCGGGCCGCCGAGTTCATCTGCCCGGGCGTCACCTCCGTCATCGACATCGGCGGCCAGGACATGAAGTACCTGCGCATCCGCGACCACGCCGTGGACTCCATCTCCGTCAACGAGGCCTGTTCCTCCGGATGCGGGTCCTTCCTGCAAACCTTCGCGCAGACGATGGGTACGGACGTGCACTCGTTTGCCCGCATGGCGATGGAGTCGAGCTCGCCGGTGGACCTGGGAACCCGCTGCACGGTGTTCATGAACTCCTCCGTCAAGCAGGCCCAGAAGGAAGGCGCGGACGTGCGCGACATCAGCGCAGGCCTGTCCTACTCGGTGGTGCGCAACGCCCTGTATAAAGTCATCAAGCTCAAGGATCCTTCCGACCTGGGCGAAAGGATCGTGGTCCAGGGCGGCACCTTCCTCAACGACTCCGTGCTGCGCGCCTTCGAGCTCCTGACGGGACGGCGCGTGGTTCGCCCCGACATCGCAGGCCTCATGGGAGCCTATGGCGCGGCCCTCACCGCGCGCATGCATGACAGCGGGGAGGGCACCTCGTCCCTGGCCACGGTCGAATCCCTGGAAGACTTTAGCGTAGAGACCACGCGCAAGACGTGTCGCCTGTGCCAGAACCACTGCCAGATGACCATCTCGACGTTCTCCAACGGCGAGCGCCACGTGTCGGGTAACCGCTGCGAACGCGGCGCCTCATTAGAGCGCGTCCCAAAGAAGTCGAACCTGCCCAACCTCTACGACTGGAAGTACAAGCGTATCTTTGGATACCGGCGCCTCACAGAGAAAAAGGCATTCCGGGGGGACATCGGCGTGCCGCGCGTGCTCGGCATGTACGAAAACTACCCGTTCTGGTTCACGATGCTCTCTGCCCTGGGATTCCGCGTCATGATCTCCGGCCGCTCCAACCACGACCTGTTTGAAACGGGGATGGAGTCGATTCCCTCGGAGAACGTGTGCTACCCCGCCAAGCTGGTTCACGGGCACATCGAATCCCTGCTGGACAAGGGCCTCACCACGATCTTTTACCCGTGCGTGGACTTTGAACAAAAGCTGACGGAGGGCGACAACTCCTTTAACTGCCCCATCGTGGCCACCTACCCGGAGGTTATTCGCAACAACATGGAGCGGCTGGCCGAACCGGGTGTGCGCTTCATCAGCCCGTTCATCAACTTTGGCAACCGCGATTACCTGCCCGCCCACCTGTCCAAAACCTTCAAGGAATACGGCTACGACATCCCCGTCGACGAAATGAAGGCCGCCTTGGACAAGGCGTGGGAGGAGGACGCCGCCGTCAAGGCGGAAATCCGCGCGAAGGGCGCCGAGACGATCGCGTGGATGCGCGAGAACGGCGTGCGAGGCATCGTCCTGGCCGGACGCCCCTATCACCTGGACCCCGAGATCAACCACGGCATCCCCGAGGTCATCATCGGGCTGGGAATGGCGGTGCTCACGGAGGACAGCATCGTCGACGCGCGCCTCGAACGACCCCTGCGCGTGCTCGACCAGTGGACCTACCACTCGCGCCTCTACGAGGCCGCCGCCCGCGTCGGCGACGAAGCGGACCTGGCGATGGTCCAGCTGAACTCGTTTGGCTGCGGCGTCGACGCCATCACTGCCGACCAGGTTCAGGAAATCCTCGAAGGGCGCGGCGACGTGCACACCGTCCTCAAGATCGACGAGGTCTCTAACCTGGGCGCGGCAAAGATCCGCCTGCGTTCCCTCGACGCGGCCATCACCGAGCGCGCCTCGCCTCGCCCCGCCCCGGGCCTGGCCGCGGCCGGGAGGGGGGCAGACGGCGCGGAACCGGTGGATCTGGCCCCCGCCTGGTCCGTGGGCATCGTCTCCGGCGCGGTCGATACCGCCGCCCTGCGCGACCCATCGGGTCAGGCCGCCCGCGAGGAGCAGGCCGGCCACATCCAGCCGCGCGCCGTCTTTACCGAAGAGATGCGCCAGGCCGGCTATCAGATCCTCGCGCCCCAGATGTCGCCCATTCACTTCCGCTTCCTGACGCCGCTGTTTGCCCAGGCGGGCCTGAAGGTGAAGGTTCTGGAGCACACCAGCCGCGCCTCCATGGAGGTGGGCCTCAAGTATGTCAACAACGATTCGTGCTATCCGGCGATCGTCGTCATCGGACAGCTGCTTGAGGAGTTTATCTCCGGGCGCGCCGACCCCGACCGCACCGCCGTGGGTATCACCCAGACGGGCGGCATGTGCCGCGCCACGAACTACGCGGCGCTGCTGCGCAAGGGATTGCGCGACGCCGGATACCCGCAGGTGCCCGTCATCGCGCTGTCCGTCCAGGGCTTCGAGGACAATCCCGGCTTTCGCCTGGGCGCGGCACAGATCCACAAGGCCATCCAGGCCTTCGTCATCGGAGACGCCATCCAGTCGATGCTCCTGCGCGTGCGCCCCTACGAGGCCCACCCCGGATCCGCGATGGACCTGTACCGCACGTGGGACGGATACGTCCAGGAGTGGATCACCACCGGGCGGGTCGAGGCCCTGGGCGGGCGCACCTCGTATACGAAGATCATCCGCGAATGCGTGCGCGCCTTCGACTCCCTGCCCCTGCGCGATATCCCCCGTAAGCCGCGCGTCGGGCTGGTCGGCGAAATCCTGGTCAAGTTCCATCCCGACGCCAACAACCACGCCGTCGACGTCATCGAGGCAGAGGGCTGCGAGGCGGAGCTGCCGGGCCTCATGCAGTTTTTCCACAACTCGACGGCGACCGCCGCGTGGGATAAGGAAAACCTGGGCATCGACGGTAAGCAGCGCTACATCATGCCGATCGTGCTGTGGGCGCTCAAGAAGTACGAGAAGCCCGTGCATCGCGCCTTCGCCTCCACCGGCGGCAAGTTCGAGGCGCACCGTCCCATCGAAGAGATGATCGCCCGGTCCCAGGACATCGCGCGCCTGGGCAACCAGGCCGGAGAGGGCTGGTATCTGACCGCCGAAATGGTCGATATGATCGAGCACGGCTGCCCCAACATCATCTGCGCCCAGCCCTTCGCGTGCCTGCCGAACCACATCGTGGGCAAGGGAATGTTCCGGGCGCTGCGCAATCGCTACCCGCAGTCGAATATCGTCGCAGTCGACTACGACCCCGGCGCTTCGGAGGTCAATCAGCTCAACCGCATCAAGTTGATGCTGGCCACTGCCCTGCAGTCACCGGACGTGCGCGATGACGGCGTCTTGCACCTGGTGGACGCCGAGGAACCGCCCGGGGGTGCGGGCGCCGTCATGCTGGGCATGCCGACCATCCCCCGCAGGAGGGCCGCGTTCCGCTAGGCCGCAGCAGCCGCGCACTCCGCCTTTACTTCCCTTGACGTACTACGACAGACGTGCTATGTTTGTCGTATGGTTGGGAGTGCCCAGCCACGGCCTCGTGAACGGAAGGAGGAATCGATGATCAGCGCCGACGCGATCAGGGGATACATCGACCTCATCGTGCTGGGGCTGCTGCGCGAACGCCCGTCCTACGCCTACGAGCTGGCCAAGACCATCAGCCAGGTGTCTCAGGGGCAGTACGCCATCAAGCAGACGACCCTCTACTCAGCGCTCAAACGACTGGAAGGGCAAGGGGTCACCGAGTCCTACCAGGGCGTCTCAGAATCGGGCAAGACCCGCACCTACTACCGCCTGGGCCCCACCGGCCAGGCCTACCTCAACGACAAGATCGCGGAATGGGCCGACACCAAGAACCTCGTCGACCGCTTCGTGGAAGGAAGACAATGATGGAGACCATCGATAATTTCCTCGACGCCATGTTCGCACCCTACCCAGCCTCGACACGACTGACCGACGCCAAAGTCGAACTGCGCGCCATGATGGAGGACGCCTACGCCGACGCCATCGCCTCCGGCATGACGCACAACGAGGCGGTCGGCCGTGTCATCACCGACTTCGGAAACCTCCAGGAGATCGCCCCCGTCCTCGGTATCGCCGACGACCTCACCGCCGTCAACGGGGCGCCCCAGCCGGAGGCAGCCCCCGCGCGGGCCGGGACCGACGGGACCGGGACCCCGAGCAGGCCCCGCGTCACACTGCCCGAGGCGCAAGAACTCGCCGAAGCGCGCAGGCGCGGGGCCGCCAGCCTGGGACTCAGCGTCGCCATCCTGGTCTCGACGGGCATCCCCATGTTCGCGCTCCGGGGGCTGACGGAGGTCGGCCTCGTCCCCTTCAACGAGGACACGGCCACCTTCCTGGCCCTGGGTGTGGACCTGCTGCTCGTCGCCCTCGGCGTCATCATGCTGCTGTCCAGATCCCGGTTGTTCGCCAACGTCAAACACCTGGTGAACCTGGAGTTCACGCCCGACCCCATCGTCACGGCGTGGGCGGCCAGGCTGCGCCTTGAGCACGAGGACCGGCGTATGCGGCGCCTCACCATCGCCGTCGGACTGTGGATCTGCGCGGCGCTGCCACTCGCGGTGGTCCAAGCGCTGCCACCCATCGGCATCGGTATGGACGTGCCGGCGGGCGCCGACAACGGGACGCTCAACGGCGGCGACCTGTTCGAGCTCGCCCTGGCGCTGTCGGTGGCGCTCGTGGCGCTCGGCCTGTGGATCTTCCTGCCCGCCAACTGGGCCGTGCAAACGCAGCAGACCCTCATCCGCGAGGGCCGCCAAGAGTACGACTACGACGAAGAGAACTACCGCGACCCCGTCATCGGGATCGTCGCCAGCGTCTACTGGCCGTGCGTCGTCGTCGCCTACTTCGTGTGGGGGGCCGTCTTCGACCAGTGGGACAAGTCGTGGGTGCTCTTCCCCATCTCAGGACTGCTGTTCGGGGTCTTCGCCGCAGTGCGGACGTCGATCCGCCGCGCCAAGGCCGGCCCCCGGTAGGCGGTGCCAAAAATGCGCGGCACCCGGATGGGCCCCACCCGGGTGCCGCGCATCCCCACCCGGGGGTGGCAGGGGCGCCCGCCCGGGGCTTTACGCCGGTGCGGGCATGAAGCCCCGCCCGATTTCAAATCCCGCCGGAGCCCAGCCCGTGCCGTACGACAGCCGCACGGACACCTCCCGCATCCCCGAGGCCGGCCACTCCACCGGGAAGAATCCCGTTTCGCCGGGCGCGACGTCCAGGAACGCCGGATACTCCCAGGTCACCTGGCCGTCCTCGACGATGCGGCACAAAAACTCCAGGTCGGACGTCGACGTGAACGTCATGCGGTTGCGCACGGTCACCCCCGAATAAGACGGCGCGACCGACACGGGCGCATAGTGCAGCTCTTTGCCGCGCACCCTGTCCAGCTCCGGGAAACCGGTTCCCGTGTATTCGGGGCGCGTCGGATCCAACGCGCGGGTGAGGGAATCCTGTGCATCGCTCTCGCCCACGGCCCACGCGATCACGCTCGGGTGCGCGCGATCCCTGCGAACCGCGGCCTCGATCGCCTCGTCCCGGGCCGCGCCGGCACCATGCATTGTGGAGGCGCAGTCGATGATGTACAGGCCGTACTCGTCAGCCAGCTCATAGAAACGCGCGTGCGCGGGCGCGTGTGACACCGCGACCGTGTTGACCCCGTTGCGTTTGCACCACACGACGTCCTCCAGCATCTCGGGCAGCCCGACCGCCAGGCCCGTGCGGGTGTGGCACTCGTCGCGACGCACTCCCCGCAGGACCAGCGCCCGCCCGCCCAGGCTCACGTCCTTGGGAGAGGCCACCAGGTCGCGGAAGCCGATCCGCAGAGCAATCGTGTCTTCCGTGCCGTCCTGGTCCCCCAGCGTCACCACCAGCGTGTACAGCGCGGGTTCTTCCGCGCTCCACCCAATCACGTTCAGCCCCCGCGCCGTCAGCTGATCACCGGGCGCGCCGACCGCTGACCACAGCTCCTCCTGCTGGGCCTCGCCCAGCAGAGCGGCGCGTACGCGAACACCCCCCGACGCCTCAACAGCCAGTCGCAGGCTGCCCGATGTCCCGTCGTGAGACGCCACCGGGAAGACGTCTCTGAGGTGCGCCGGGGGCCGCGCCTCCAGCGACACCTCCCGGAACAGCCCGTGGCAGCACACGGGGGAATCCATCAGCAGCACGCTGATCGCGTGCGTCTGAGTCGGCTCCAGCGCCTCGGTCACGTCGAACGCCGCGGGAATGAAACCGTCCGGGCAAAAACCGACGAAGGTCCCGTCGACCCACGCGTAGAGGGGGCCCGAAAAGCCGCCGAAAGTCAGGGCCATCATCCACCCGCGTTCGCCCGCGTCCTTCAGCGGCGCATCCAGCGAAAACTCGCGGCGCAGGATCGAGGCGCGCACCCGGTCGCCTAAAAGCGGCCGATCAGCCCGTGCGCGACTGAACAACTCGGTTTTCTCGCCCGCCTGTGAACCGTCCGACTCCAGGACGCCGGGAACGGACGTCGCTTCGAATTCTCTCTGGAGGGGAGCGCGCTCAATCAGCTCGGCGGCAGTGCCGACCACGGCCCGCACCTGCCAGGTGCTGGACAGCATCTGGATCGGCCGACGTGACCTCCACGTCGCGTGGACCTGCAGGCGATTCACCGAGGCTCCTGGGTCCCGCAGCCACGCGACGTCCGGTTCCAGGATGTGCATCATACGGCCCAAAGTACCATTTGCCGATTAGTCACGGAAGGGCATACTTTGCATAAACACATATAAATGTGCCTTGACATGCGCATTAGATGCGGATGTCAAGCCGGAGAATGACCGCATCGTGGGATTATTTGTCCTAACAGGCGGACAAAAAGACGTATTGCGCCGGCCGCGGGGGGCGGCGCCAGGAACCCCGGCCTCGTCGCACGGCGCGGACCCGGCCGGGGTGGGCCGACGCGCACGGACGGACTACGGCCTGAGGGGGCCGGCGCACGCGGTCGGCTCTCCGCCTGGCGCCGGGATACTACATCGAGGCGGACTCGCGATCCGAGTCGCGCGAAATCTTGCGCGCGAAACGGTACAGCAACCACGAGGCGCCGGCGAAGAACGCGACACCCAAGACGTTCGCGACGGGCGTGTAGCCCTGGCCGATGAAGGGTAACGCGAGCGGCGAATCCAACCCCGTCGCGCCCGCGATACCCGCGTAAACCACACCGAACAGGGATTCGCCCACGATCAGGCCGGTCGCGGCCAGCGTGCCGAAACGCTTCGCGCGCTCCGCGTCAGCCTGCTTTGACGCCCACCTGTTGTAGAGGAAGCCGGCCAGGCCGCCGATCGGGATCAGGATCGTCAGCGCCGCGGGCAGGTAAATCCCCATGCCCACCGCCAGCGGAGGCAGAGCCAGCTTGCCCTTCGACGCGGGACGCGCCACCTCGTCAATGACGATGACGACGACGCCAATCACCGCGCCGATACCCAGCAGCTTCCAGTCGATGCCGCCGCCCAACACGCCCTTTGCCAGCGACGAAATCAGCGAGGCCTGAGGGGCCGCTAACGCGTCCGGACCCGCGCCGGGCGCGCCCTGGAAACCAAACGAATTCTGCATCAGCTGCAGCACCGGCGGAATGACCAGCGCGCCGAAAACAACGCCGATGATGAGGGCAACCTGCTGCTTCCAGGGGGTCGCTTCCACCAGCTGACCCGTCTTCAGGTCCTGCAGGTTATCGTTTGAAATCGTCGCAATGCAGAACACGATCGCCGACGTAAACAGCGCGAACGCGATCAGCGCCGTATTCTCTTGCACGGTCGCCCCGCGACCGTGCACCGCCAAAATGACGACCGCCGTGACCACGACAACCAGCAGGCCCACGCCCGACACGGGCGAGTTGGACGCGCCAATCAGGCCCGCCATGTAGCCGCACACCGCCGCAACCAACAGGCCGGCCAGCAAAATGAACAAGACCGACACCGCAATCAGCGTGGCCGTATTGTGTTCGATCTGAGTGCCGCGAATAAACCACCACAGCAGGCCGGCGATCGGGATCATCGCCGCGACGATCGACACGATCACCCACGTGCCCGGAATATCCTGTTCCGTGCGTTCAATCTCCCGGCCGACGTCCCCGGCCCCGCGCGAGGCGCGCAGCGACTCTTTGATGCCGCGGGCGATCGGCCCCATGATTTTTACGAGCGTCCAAATGGCGGCGACCGCCATGACGCCGGCACCGATGAAACGCACGTCGTTCTTAAAGATGGTGGACAGCGCCTCCGTCAAATCCTCCGCGTCTTCGACAGAGCCGTCAGCGTACAGAGGCAGCAGGACCCCGTAGGACAACAGCATGCCGATCAGCATCGCGATGCCGACCGTCATACCCACCAGGTGGCCCACGCCGACGAGCGCCAGCGACAGCGACGTCGACAACATCGTGCCCGTCGAACCGATCTTGAGGGCGGCCCCCACCTCGGAAGCCGTGACCTTCAGGTAGCCGAGCAGCGTCATCGCGGCGGACGCCAGCGCGCCCCACGTGATTGCCAGCAGGCCGCGCTTGTTATCCTGGCCGGCATCCTTCGCATCGCCGACCTTCAGGATTTCGGCACCGGCCACGCCCTCTGGATAGGGCAAATCCGAACCCGTCACCAACGCGCGGCGCAGCGGAATCGAATACATGACGCCCAGCGCACCGCCCACGGCGCACACAAACATGGTTTGCCAATACGGAAACCCGCTCCACCAACCCACGATCACGAGGCCCGGCAGGACGAAAATGACCGCCGAAAGTGTGCCGGCAGCGGACGCGATGGTCTGAACAATGTTGTTCTCTTGAACCGTGTGATCGCTCCAGAAGCGCAAAATCGCCATCGAAATGACCGCCGCCGGGATCGACGTCGCGAAGGTCAGGCCGACCTTCAGACCCAGGTACACGTTTGCCGCCGTGAACACCAGCGTGATGATTCCGCCGATGACGATGCCGCGCAAGGTTAGTTCTTTGAGCGACGTTTGCTTGATCGCATGTGGCGCAGACACAAATATCCTTTCGCTGCGTTGGTACCTACCCTGACAGGGTAGTGCATCGATGCTTCGGACCCAGTAGTGCGCATGGCGCCCATCCGCGCTATCACGTCGGTTGTGATCCACAGAGGCGCGGCGAGGATGGGCGGATCCTGCCAGGCGGCCCCGCAACCGATCGGGCCGTATTTCCGCCCGATGACGCGCCCCGCGAGCTTTCCCGTGCCGACATCGACGGACGTTGCATGCCTGTATCCCTGGCGTGGGGGCGGTTCGGAGCGTTCGCGCTCAGCGTGCACGCCCGACGCACCTGCTTTAGGTGCTGGGGTCGGTTGAGGGCGCCGCGGCGGCCCGCGTGGGGGCGCGACCTGGTTTTCGCGCGGGGGTCGGTTTGGAGGTGGCCCATGTGCCGTTTTGAGCCGGTTACCTTGTTCCCCGCTTCCATGAATGGTTTTGCTTTGCGTCACATTTGAATCGTTCGGCGTGACCTGGTTCCCCGCGTGCACGAATGGTTTGATATCGAGGACGGGTTTTTGACCCCCTGTTCCCTTGTGCGTGAATGGTTTTGCGTGGGTCTGCTTGCTCGCCATCGTCACCCCTGTTTCCCGCGTGCTTGATTGATTTGCGCTCGCGAGGGTTCCTGCAGTAAAATTACTAGCCGAGGTAGCGTGTCCGAGCGGCCGAAGGTGCAGCACTCGAAATGCTGTGTGGTGTCACAGCCACCCTGGGTTCAAATCCCAGCGCTACCGCCACTGGCCGTCCGGCCCCAGACGGGGCCGGACGGTTTTGTTGTGTGTTTGTGTGGGTTTGGGCCAATGGGGGCATAGGGCAGAACGGAGTTGTAGGACGGGGCGTGTTGGTTGTGTTTGTACTTTTCGGTTTGTTTTCGCGGGAAAGTTGGTGTTGAAGTTGGTGGGCACCAGCTTGACGGATGGATAAACGTGTTGGTTTGTCCGTAATTTTTCGGCTTTCTGACGCGGAAAAATCCCGATTTAAACCGGATGTACGCGCCCCGATTTTAGCTAGGTGTGCGCGTCGTGGCGCCCGCGGCTGCCGACCCGCCTGGCTCGCGCTCTGTTGCGGGACCTCTTCGGGGCGCAGCCGCCGTCTTCGCTGTCGTTCGCCCAGGCCCGTGTTCTGCTGTTGGTGTTGCTGCCTTTTGCGGCTGTTTCCCCGTGTGTCTGTTTCCTAATCCAGATGCAGGGCTGCTGTCAACATCGCCCAAAAAGCGGTGCCTGCGATTGGCGGCCCGCCCAAACGCATGATCTACCGCTGGTGTTGCTGCCCTTTGCGGCTGGTTCGTGGATAGGAAGTGCGTTTCTGGATAGGTTATGCACTCGTGGATAGGTTATTAACCTATCCAGAAGCTCGTAACCTATCCAGGTGGCCGTTTCCTATCCACGAAGCCGTTTCCTATCCAGATGCGGGACTCACGCGCGCCGCGCGCTCTCACCCTGGCCCGCCAGGGCCGCATGAATCCGCCTGGGCCGCCAGCTCCTATGAGTTCGGCAAGCCCGCGGGTGCGTTCACCAGGCCGGAGGATAGGCGGGCAGCGTTGAAGCGGGACGCGACGTTTTCCCAGTTAACCAGGTTCCACCAGGCCTTCACGTAGTTGGCCTTGACGTTGAGGTAATCCAGGTAGAAGGCGTGCTCCCACATGTCGATCATGAGCAGGGGAAGGGTTGCGACGGGGGTGTTGCCCTGCTGGTCGGTCAGCTGGAAGGTCACCAGGCGCTCGGCGATGCTGTCCCACGCGAGGACGGCCCAGCCGGAGCCCTGCAGGCCCAGGGCGGCGGCCGCGAACTGCGCCTGGAAGGCCTCGAAGGAGCCGAAGAACTCGTTGATCGCGTCCGCGAGCTCTCCCGCGGGGCGGGACGCGCCCTCACCGGTCATGTTGGTCCAGAAGATCGAGTGGTTCGTGTGGCCGCCCAGGTTGAAGGCCAGGTTCTTTTCCCACAGGTTGATGGCTCCGAAATCACCGGCCTCGCGTGCTGCGGCCAGCTTGTCCAGCGCGGCGTTTGCCCCGGCCACGTACGCGGCATGGTGCTTATCGTGGTGCAGCTCCATGATGCGCCCGGAGATATGGGGCTCAAGCGCGGAGTAGTCGTAGGGGAGATCGGGCAGGGTATAGGCAGTCATGTTGCTCCTTCGGTGGGTCCTCTGTCATTAGTCTGATGCCTCTAGACTAGTACTTTGGTCCCAGATTGCGAAGGGGGTGTGCGTAGGCTCTCGGCTGAATGCAATCGCTGCCCCCTCCGGTCCGCCCCGCGACCGCCGCGTGAAAACGTGGGATCATCCCCGCGCGCGGCGCCCGCGAACGGCTTTGACGGCGGCCGCCGTGCCGACGACGATCCAGCAGATGAGCGCGCCCAGGATGAGACCAAAGAGGCCGGAGATCAGGGTTTCAATCAGCCACGAGAGAACGCCTCCCAGGGATGAAGCGGCGTGGACGGCCGCCTCGAGGAGGTGATGAAAGACGGACAGCCCGACCTCGGCGAGGTTGGCGATGACCAGGTGGCCGCCGACCCACAGCATGGCGACGGTTCCGACGATGCCGATGACGTTGAAAATGTGCGGCATGACGTGAACGATGGTGCGTCCCATGTTATCGACGGGTCCGGGACGGTTATCCGCCGGGTCCAGGGCTCCGCGTGCCAGTCGCGCCCCAAAGTCGTCCGCCTTGACGAGCAGAGCGACCAGGCCGTAGACGAAGAACGTCATGAAGAAAGCGACGGCGATGAGAATCGCGACGCGCCTCGCTCCCGATTCCCCCGCCAGGCCCGCCATCGACACCAGCATGATTTCGGCGCTGAGGATCAGGTCCGTTCGGGTCGCGGACGCGATGATCTGTTTTTCGACCTCGTTGGCGCTGGCGGGGTCGACCTGGTCGTGTTCGGGGTGGTGAGAGGGCAGCCAGCCCAGCTTTTCGAGGACCTTTTCGGCCCCCTCGAAGCACAGGTACGCGCCGCCCGTGATGAGCAGGACGGGTAGGACCTGCGGAGCGAGCCACGTCAGTGCCAGGGCGACCGGCAGGATGATCAGGAGCTTATTGATGAGGGAGCCGCGCGCGATATGGCCGATGATCGGAAGCTCGCGCGCCGGGCTCAGACCGGACACGTACTGCGGGGTAACGGCCGTGTCGTCGATGACGACGCCGACGGCCTTCGAGGACGCCTTGACCGCACTGGAGGCAACGTCGTCGATGGATGACGCCGTGGCCTTCGCGAGGGTAGCGATATCGTCGAGCAGGGCGACGAGTCCTCCGGACATTGTTTCCTCCTGTGGGGGGCCTCGCTAGGGTGCCTCGTTGGGTACCCGCGCATTGTACGCGCGGGGATAGGCTTGAGTCATGACGACTTCCGTAACCGTCCCGGCCCTTGACCTCGACCTGATTGGCCGACTCCGCGCCGACCTGATCGGCTCGCGCTGGAGCGTCGAACACCTGCAGGCGCTGCTGAGCGGCGCGGCGTTGGACGCCCTCATGCGCGACCTGCGCCTGCCCGCAGTCGTTGAGCTCGCGGAGGAGAGCGATCCCGCGGCGGTCCTCACGCGCTTCTTCATCCTCGGCCTGCCCGAACGCGCCTCTTCCCTGAGCCGGGCGCTTCCCGCCCTCGGCGCTCGCGGCCTGGAGTCGCTGGGCCTCGCCTCGGTCATTGAGCAGGACGAGGCCGCCTGTGCCCTGGTTTTTCCCCGGGCGGGTGGGAAGCGTGCCGGGGGCGAGGGAGCCTCCCCTCGGCCCACACCCAAGCCGGGGACCATGAGCGATTCCAGCGAGGAGCCTGCCGAAACGGTCGAGGAACCCGACCCGTGGATGCACGCCCTCTTCGACCTGCGCCCCCACGCGGCCACGCTGCCCGGCGGTGACCACCAGTGGTGGGTGGCCTCGGACCTGGGGGAGGGGCTAATGGGCAAGCCGCTGTGCGAGGACCACGTGCTGGGGATCGGCGGCGCGACGCTGACGCTGCTGGAGATGACGGTGCGCGAGCCGGTCGAATCTGCGCTGGACCTGGGCTGCGGATGCGGCATCCAAGCGCTGTACTTGGCCACGCACGCGGGCCGCGTCGTCGCCACGGACCTGTCCCCACGCGCGTGCGCGCTCACTCAGTTCAACGCCGCCCTCAACCAGGTCGTGATCGACGTGCGCGAGGGGTCGCTCTTTGAGCCGGTCGCGGGCGAGGCCTTCGACCTGATCGTGACGAACCCGCCGTTTGTGATCACACCGGACTCGGTGCGTGGGGCCGCCGGGTTGCTCGAGTACCGCGATGGCGGCATGGAGCGCGACAACCTGATACGCGCGCTCCTGCGCGAAGCGCCGGCCCACATGGCACCGGGGGCCACCTTGCAGATGCTGGCGAACTGGGAGATCCCCGCCGACCGAGACCCGCACACCCAATGGTCCCGCCGCGTCGACCAGTGGCTGGAGGGGCTGCCGGTCGACGCGTGGGTGGTCCAGCGCGACGTGCTGGAGCCGGCCCGCTACGTGGACATGTGGATCCGTGACTCGGGGGGCTACCTCATGGCGCGCGCCGACTACGAGCGCGCCTTCACGTCGTGGCTTGCTGACTTTCATCGCGCGGGCACGGGGGCGATCGGCATGGGCTTCGTCGCGCTGCGCAGGCTGGATGAGGCCGGGGCCGCCTCGGGTGGTAAGCGCGCCTACGACCTGTCGCTGGATGGGCGCGCTCCCCGCGGGTGCGACGTCGGCTGGGCGCTGTCCTCGCTGCGCGCCCCGCAGCTGTGGGACACGGTGCTCTGGCGCGCGCCCGACGTGCGAGAGGAACGCCACTACGTGCCGGGCAGCCCCGATCCGGAGCTGCTGATCCTGCACCAGGGCGGCGGCCTGGGACGGAGCGTGTCCGTGTCCTCCGCGGTGTCGGCCGTCGTCGGCGCCTCCGACGGGGAGCTCACGGTCGCCCAGATCGTGGCCGCCGTCGCGGCGCTGACCTGCGCCGAGGCGGAGGACGTGCGCGAGGAGGTCGAGGCACCGCTGCGCGACCTGATCCGCTGGGGGTTCCTCACGTTCTGACGGGGCTCCCCCCTGTGGTAGCCTGTCGCCACGACTGCGCGAAGGAGCCTCATGGACTACGAGCTCGCCTACAGCTACGGCGCCGCCTCGCGTCTGGAAGAGAGTGCCGGGCTCGCGCTGGCGACCTCGGGAGGATCAACCCCCGAGGGGGAGGCCAGCCACCCCTACTTCTTCTCGGGCTTCATGGAGCGCCCCGACGTGGTGGCCGCGGGCCTGCTCGCCGTCGCGCGCGTGGCTCGCACCCGCTTCTACATGCCGCCCGGCATGGTGGCCCTGCCCGGCGGGGGCCTGACGCGGGTCGGCGCGCTCGACCCGGTCGTGACCAGCACGGAAGAGGGCCTGCGTTTCGAGTCCTTTAGCGCCTGCTGCGGCGTCTACGCGCGCCTCGACGTGGACGCCAGTGCCCTGGACGCCAGCCACCGGGCGGTCGGCGTCACCAACGTGGACGTCAATCAGCCGCTGCGCGCCGCCCTCGCCTCGTTGCGCGCCGGGGAACCCCTGCACCTGGGTGTCGGTGAGGAGGGCCTGACGGCCACCACCCTGGATGAGACGGTCACGGAGGAAAAGGTTCCCCTGTCGGTTCGGTGGCTCAAGGGCTTCGCAGAGACGCAGATGCTCTCTGCGGCGATGCTGCCCCTGCACGCGCTGGGTGCCGCGCAGGCGCGCGCGTTCATCCGAGGCCTGCCCAGGTCCAGCGCGACGGGCACGGTCATGTGGGCGGGCCGGGCCGTGCGCGGCCTGCGCCTGGGGACCCGGCCCACGCCCGGCACCGCGTGCGTGGCCGGCCCGGAGCGACTGCGTGTGTTCGAGCCACTCGGACATCTCGTGACCTCGCTCGAGGCCTACGGTCCGCCCGTGGATGCGGGCAGCGAGCCGGTGGCCTCACTGTGGGTCGCCCACATGCCCGGCGCGCGGTTGAGTATCGGGCTCAGTCCCGCCAAGTCGCGCGGCTTCTCGGGAGAGGGGTCGGTCCTGGCGGCCCTGGGCAACGCGCGCGTTGAGGAGGACGCGGACATGCTCTCCGTCCTGCTCTCCTTCGAGCCGCGCATCGACACGGCAGTCATGGCCTCTCGCAGCGGGCTCGCCCCCGACCGGGTGGCCGGGGCCCTGGCGCTCCTGGCTTCCAGCGGGCAGGTCGGCTTCGACGTGACGAAGGGCGCTTACTTCCACCGGCCCCTGCCCGTCCAGCCCGACGCGCTCACCGCCATGCACCCGCGCCTGGCCGGCGCGCGCCGACTCATCGACCGGGGCACGATCACCCGCGAGGAAGGGATGCGCTACCGGGTCTCCTCGGGCTCCAACCGCTACCGGGTTGAGGTGCCCGCCGATCCCTACGCGATCAGCGAGTACCGGTGCACCTGCCCGTGGTGGATGAAACACCGCGGCGGGCGCGGCCCCTGCAAGCACGTACTCGCCGTGTCCATCGTCCTCAAGGAGGAGAGGTGAGCCAGTCGTCGGACAAGTATTGGCGGCCCGCCACTCTGGACGAGTGCGCTGACTTTTGGAGGCTGCACCACTGGGTCAGGCAGCACCCGGGCCAGTGGACGCTGGAGCAGGTCTACGAACGCATGCTTGCGATCAACGAGGGGCCGCCCGTGGCCGCCGACCTGGCCACGAGTGCCAGGCTGTCCGGCGACTGGCTGCGCGGCATCGGCTTCCTGCGGCTGGCGGAGCGAAACGGCGACCTGACTCTCGACCACGACCAGGACTACCTGACGGCGCTGATCGGCCTCGAACCCGGGCTGCAGCTGCCCCTCATGCGCGCCGACGAGGAGCTGCGCGGTGAGCTTGTGTGGGGGATGCTGCGCCAGGAGGGCAACCGAGGGGTGTCGCTGTCCGCCTCAGACCGCTCCGCCACCACGGGCTCGGAGTGGGCGACCGGCTGGTCGCGCACGCTCGCGGCCTGCGTCGACGAGGGGCTCATCGACCGGGATCGCCTGCTCGACGCCCTGACGGAGATGCTGGCCGCGGACCTGCCCGCAGGCCGCGCCGGGTGGTATTCCCGGACCCTGCGTTTGCTGTCCCCGACCATCGACGAGGCCGACTCCCGTCAGGCGGTCCTGTGCGCGCTGCTCTCCTCGCCCATCGGTCCGACCGTGACCCTGGCGACAGGGCAGCTGGTTGCCCTGTCGCGTGCCGGGCGGCTCGACGTGGGGCTCTTCGCGCGTAGCTGCGAGGCAGCGCTCATGGGGTCGAAGGCGAACGCCCTGCGCGTGCTCGCGATCCTGCGTGACAACTTCGGGGCAGCGGAGCCCGCCTCCCTCGAACCCCTGCTCAGCGTGGCCCTGTCCTTTCCGCACGCGCAGGTGCAGCGGGCGGCGCTGGACCTGGCGCGCGACTGCGTGACCGGCGGCCTCCTCACGCGGGTGAGCGTCGCGGCTGTCGTGGACCAGGCCGACCTGGACCCGCTCGTCGCCCCCACCGCGCGGGACCTGCTGGCGGACACGGCGCTCGACCAGCCCGGCCCCGGCCTCGTCCTCAAGGAGGAGTCGGCTCAGGAGGGGCCTGCCGCCTTCCTGCCGCCCCGGGAGGTGGCGGCCCTGCAACCCATGAGCGCCGACGACGTGAGCGGGCGGGTCGGTGTCCTCGCCCAGCACGTGGAGCTGGGGCTCGAATACGAGCTGGCGCTCGCGTTCCTGACCTCCCCCGAGTTCGACCCGTCCGCGGTGGAATCGCTGCGCCCGCTCGTGCGGCGCCTGACCACGCGCAGGTTCGGGCACGAGCGCATGCTCGGGGTGCTCCTGCAAATGGCCCTCGACGGGGGAGAAGAAGACGCGCAGAACCCGCTGGCCTCGGCCGAGCCCTGGCGAGCATCGGAGGCCATGCCCGCCCTCATGCGCGAGCGCATCACCGAGGTCGCGGGCCTGCTCGCGCGCGGGCAGCGCTACCGCCTCCTGGCCACGCCCACCGACGACCGGGGAGCCGTGGACCCGATTGTCCTCGTGCGCCGCGCCCTGGACAACGGGGATGCCCCGCCGCTGCCCGCCGACCTCACCCAGGCGCTGCTGCGCGTGGACACGGACCACCCCGACTGTGCCGCCGCGCTCGCGCTCCTCGACGAGCACGCGGATGACCTGCCCGCCGCGCGGCGGCTCCGGCTCGCGCTGTCGGGCGCGGTGCGCGCGAGGGCCGAGAGCTTCCTGTCCTCCCTGGCGATTAAGTGGGAGGGGCGCCCCGCCTACGACGCGCGCACCGGGGCGCCCCGGTGCGCGCGCGACGGCTCGCCGGTCTACGCCTTCTACGTCCCGCGCGTCATCGGCGCGGATACGGGCGCGACGGGCCCCGAGCTGAGCGCGCTCGCGGACATCACGAGCGCCTCGGGAGACTTTTGGGCCCACCGCTACATCTACCCCGCGTCGGTGCGCCACTTCGCGGTGTGCCTGCTCGCCTCCCAGTGGTACGTGCTCGACACCACCCAGCTGATGTGGGACTGCTACCGGGCCCTGGCCGACCACGGCGGGCGGTGGGATGCCCTCAGCGCTCAGCTCCTCGCCCTGGCGATGGGCGAGCAGGCGGTCGAGGTGCGTGCGCTGGGCGTGGAAACCCTCGCTTCCCTGGTAGCGCGCGGGGACCTCGGCTTCGACGAGGCCGTGGAGGCCTTCGTGAGCGTCGCCCCGACCGTGAAACTGAACCGGTGGGCGCAGGCCTTCGCCGACCTGGGGGACCTCGATCCCCGGCTCGCACTGGACCTGGCGCTGGCGGTGGCACCCGTCCTCGAACCCGGTCGGACGGGCGTCGGCAAGGTCCTCGCCACCATGACCGCCCAGTACCAGAGGGCCGCAACGGAGGGCTGGGCGCCCCCACTCGACGAGGGGACCCTGGCGTGGCTCTCGCGTTTCAAGGGCTCGTCGCAGGCGGCGCGGTACGCGCGAGCATTGAAGGAGAAGAACACGTGAGCACGGACATGAGCCGCTCCGCCAGGCGCGCGGCCCTTAAACGCCTGGTCGCAGCCGGCGAGACCTCGATCGACGCCTACGAGGAGGTGATTCGCGGGGCCTTAGAGGCCGAGCGCCGCTCCCTGGCGAAGGCCGCCTCCTACGAGAACTTCTTCGGGCCGGGCGAGCAACTGCGGGACAGGGAGATCCCGGAGGAGGCAGTGCGCTGCTACTTCTTCCTGTGCGCCGCCCTGGCTGCGCCCGCCGCCCTCGAGATCAACGACAGCTACACCGCACGCTGGGCCGGGCGCGGCCCCGGGTCTCCGCGCGAGGGGCGGGAAGCCCAGGAGCTACTGTCCGCCTACGCGCGCGGCGCCGCAGGGCGCTCCGACGAATGGCTCGAGGAGGTCGCCGGGCTCTCCGGGGGCCGCGGCTTCTGGCTCGTCCACCGTGCCCTGCTGGCCGAGCGGGGCAGGTACGCCACCACGGCCGCCTCCCTGGAGTTCTTCGTCCGCGACATCGTCCCCGCGCCCGTCCTCTCCAGCGAGGAAACGCGCCGATTCTTCGAGGGGGAGCCCACGTTCCTCGAGCACGAGTTCTGGCAATTGTTCCATGTCGAGGGCGCCCTGCCGGGGTCTCCCCTCATCGTGTGGGTCGCAGGCGAGGATCCCGCGAACCCGGGCGGGTCGGGAGCGCGCCTGAGCAGCCAGGACCTCATCCACTACATGGGCGTCCACTTCCCCCGCCTGCGCCCCCGGATCCTGCGCGAGTGCCTGGCTGCGCAGGCGCGCGACTTCTCCGCCTACTACGCGCGGGCCTTCTCGCTGGCCTGGGAGCTGTTGGAGCCGACGCGCGCCGAATGCCTCGCGCTGGCCCCTGAGCTGATTGCCCTGCTCGGCGCCGCGCCCTCGCCGACGGTGACTCTGGCGCAGAAGGCGCTCACGGGCCTCGTCGATGCCCTGACCGAGGAGCAGGCGGACGCCCTCGTGCGCGCGAGCGGCGCGGTGCTGACCCGCACGGAGAAGAAGCTGTTGCGCGCCCACCTGCGCTTGCTCGCCGCCCTGGTCAAGGCCCACCTCAGCTGCGCGGGCGCCGTCAGCGAGGTGGTCGCCGACGCCGACTTCCCCCTCGACCTGCGCGAGCGCGCCGCCGCGCTCGCCGTGGCCCCTGCGGGTTCCGACAGCGCGGACCAGGCCGGGGCAGCCCCCGGCGCGAGCGCTCAGGGAAGTGCGCTCGGGGAGGGCGCACAGGCCTCGTGGACGTTCCCCGACGCGCCAGCCACCGACCTTGCGCGCATCGAGCGCAACACCGAGGTGCCCGCAGACAACGACGCAGCCGTCGCGGCGCTGCACGCCCTCTACCAGGATCCCGACGCCGGCGCGGCCCTGCCCGCGATCATGACGCGCCTGGACGGGCAGGGCCTGGAACTCGCCGAGGCGGACAAGGCGCTCCTGCTCAGGTACTGGCGTTCCGCGCGGAGCTGGTCGGGGTCCGACCAGCTCGCATACATCGCCTCCCGCCTGCTGCGCGGGGAAGTGACCGACGCCCCCGACACCCCACGCTTCCGGGGCTACCACCGCAAGGGAAACGAGTACGAGAACCACCGCGGACCCGTCCAGCTCCTGCACGAGCAGCTGCGACGCGTCTTCCGCGACAAGCCCTACGACAAGCCTCCCGGCCAGGACATGTACCGCTTCGACCCGGTCCTGACCGCGCCCCTGGAGCCGATGCGCCCCCGGTGGGAGCGTCAGGTGATCCGCGTGCGCGACAACCGCCCGTTCGCGGTCGTGCCGGGAGACTACGACAAGACGGACAACCTGCACGAGACCTGGGTGGTCGCGGGCCAAGAACCGCCGACCGGGACGGACTCCCTGGCAGACGCCCTCGCCAACGTCGCCAGCGTCCCGCCCGAGTTCCCCGGGCGCCTCATGGAGGCGGGGGACTACCGATCCACCAGCATCGTCTACGCGTGGGCGGCGTGGGCGCTGCAGCACAACCCCGACGTGCTGGCCGCCCACTCCATGCCGGTCCTGCAGGGCGCGTACCACAAGTTTCCGCAGGTCATCACCGCGTTCGACGTGATCGTGCGAGCCCTGGCCGACGGCTGGAGGGCACCCGGGCCGCCCACGTACTCGGCCCTGGCGTGGGCGTCCGTCGCCGCCCAGGCGTCCTACCGGGCGAGCGCCGCCGAAGCCCTGGCGCGCCTCATCGACTCGGGGCGCTTCGACGCGGACGCGATGGCCGACCAGCTCGGATACCTGGTCTCCCGGGGATGGTTCGGCCCCTCGCGCCTGACCCAGACGCTCACCGACTGCGCGAGCATCTCCGCCCTGTCCGGGTATCGGGTCGCGCAGGTGATCGCCGCGCTGCTGCCTTCCCTGGCGGGGGTGCGGGGCGCGAACGGCATGGTCGAGGCCCTGGTCGCCCTCGCGGGGGACTATGGCATGGGGGTGGGCGTTCCCGACGCGCTGCGGCCGAGGATGAAGGGGGCCAGTGCCCTGGCCAAGGCCCTGCGCGCCCTGGATGCCCTGCCGCACTCACCCACGCGCCTCGCTCGCGAGGCCGCGGAAGCCCTCAGTGCTTTTCCGTCCTCTCCAGCCGGTGGAGGCGGCCCCACCACTTAGCGATCAGCCACTCGTCATGAGTGGAGACAAGCAGGGTGCCTGTCCACTGCCGCAGGGACTCCTCGAGGGACTCCACGGCGTCCAGGTCCAGATAGTTGGTGGGCTCGTCGATCACGAGTACACGGGGGTCGGCGCGCGCCGCCCACCCCAGCTGTGCCCTGCGTTGGTTCCCCGCGGAGAGCCCACTGAGTGGCCGGTTCCACAGCGACGGGGGCACGAATCCCCTCCCGGCCTCCCCGACGCCCAGGCGCCACGCCTCGCCGGGGACCAAGGGGTCGCCGGGGCGGGGGAGCTCCTGGGACACGAGGACGACCCCGGGGGAGGCGTCGATGCTTCCGTGCGCCCCGCTGCTGGGGGCTCCGCGCGCAATCCACTCCAGCAGGGTGGTCTTGCCCGACCCGTTGGGGCCCGTGACCAGGAGGTGCTCGCCGTAGCGCATTTCGAAGGAGGTCGGAGCCAGGCGTTCCTCCACCGACGCGCCGCGAACGGATAGTGCGATGCCCGCGGGACGCGGGCGCGGCGGTGCGCCAAGGGCGGTGGACCCCGCCGGGCGGGGGAAGGAGAAGGCCGCCTCGTCGTAACGGGGCTTGGGGACTTCGCGGGCCGCCAGGGTGGCCAGCCTCCGGGAGTCGTCGTTGATGCGCCGCGTCGAGGTGGCCTGGGCGCGGTCGGCGTAGTACTTCTGCGCTATCCTCGTCTCCGTGCGGGGTTTGAAGTGCGCGTGCCCGACCACCGCCGAGTCCCGCCGGTGGGCCGCGAGTCGGCGTTTCTCGGCCTGCTGCTCCGCGTGGATCGCGCCGTGCCGTGAGCGTGCGGCGGCCTTGTCCCGCAGGTAGTCCGAGTAAGATCCGCCCACCCTGTACGCCCCGAAGCCCGCGGGCTCCCCCTCAGAGATCGCCACCGCCCGCCACGGCGCCGGATCCAGGTCGAGCAGCGTCGTTGCCGTGCGCTCGATGAAGGTCCGGTCGTGACTAGTCATGAGGACCGGCCCCTGCCAGCCGTCAATGGCGCGCGCCAGGTGCTCGCGTCCGTTAGCGTCCAGGTGGTTCGTCGGCTCGTCCAGGATGAGGGCGTCCGGGCGCTCGACGAGGGTGAGGGCCAGGCGCAGGCGAGCGCGCTGCCCCGGAGAGAGGGAGGCGAGGGGGCGGGAGCGGTCGACGCCGCCCAGGCCGAGGCCGTCCATGGTCTGCTCGAGGCGCGTATCGATGGTCCACGCGTCCAGTGCGGTCATCGCCGCCAGGACGCGGTCGTACTCCGCCTCGTCGCGCGGGGAGGCGCCCCGGGCGAGGCGCTCGGTGAGGGAGTCGAAGCGCGCCGCCAGCCCTCGGGTGAGGGAAGTCGCGTCATCGATGAACTGTGCGACCGTGTGGCCACCGTGTTTCTCTGTGAGCGGAGGGACAGGAGCGGGAAGCAGGCCTGGTGTCGACTGCTGTTCAGCCGACCGGGGCACCGGGGGGACCAGCGGGGTCGGGGAGAGCGGCGGGCCGGTGATCGTTCCGGAGTCTGGTTGGAGCCGGCCGGCTGCGAGGGCGAGCAGCGTTGACTTGCCGATCCCGTTCGGGCCGACGACGACGAGGCGGTCGACGGGCCCGCACGTGAAGGAGACGTTGTCGAGGACGGGCAGCGTGCCGTAGGAAAAAGAGACGTGGGAGAAGACAATCGTGGACATGGCGCACCTGGGGGAGGAGGGATGAGGTCGGGGCGTCGTGTCAGGAGTCCATGGGCCGATTATACCGGGAACGGGTTGTCGGAAGGGCGGAATCCGCCGGGGGTTGAGAGCCATCGCCTCCCAGGGAGTCGCCGGCGGCGTCCGCACTGGGAAGGGCGGGGAGGAGGCGATGGCCTCCTCCCCGCCCCGTGAACATGAGTGGACTGCTTCCAAATGACTCCTTCGTCTGGGTCGGGCGGGTATTCCGCGGTGTCAATTCGTTGCCGGTGCTTTCAATTGACTCCTTACGTGTGCCTGGTGCGGTGTTTCCCGCTTCCTTCCATCTGACGGTACTTACTGTAGGTAGCCAACCTTGGGGAATGGACTAAAGCAGCCTGGAGAATCCTGGGATTTTAGGGCTCGGGCGCGCGTGACACGCGAAATCCCCCGCAGACGCCCAAGCCGGGGCCTGCGGGGGAGGAAACCAGTAAGCGCAGATGGAGCCTAGGCCAGCAGCGGGAAAGCCGCCGCGGCGGGGGCGGCCAGCGCAACCCCGCCCAGCAGCGTGTCCTTCAGCATGAAGAACGCGAGGGCACCGAAGAACACCAGGACCACGAGAATAACCATAAAGATGAGGTTGGTGCGCTGACGCTTGTACTCTTCCGGGGTCAGCTCTGACTTCTTGCGGATCAGCGGTACTTCGCCGTGGACCGAGCCCGTGTTGCCCCCGGGCTTGGGAACCTGGTGCTCAATGGGCGTGTGTTGGTCAGACATGGTGCCTCCTTGGGGCTGTCGTGTATCAGTTGACGATCGGCTTGCCGCCGACGGACATGGGGGCGCGGGAGCGCGCCTGGGTGTCGAGTTCCTTCTCCCACGCCGAGGCGTCCTCCCAGTTGACGGACGACAGGAGGCGCAGGGCGCCGCGGTCCGCGAGCGCGTCCAGCAGCAGGAAGCGGGGGGCCGGGTAGGGGGCGTCCCACGGGATGGCCGTCCACAGGCCGCGCGCACCCAGGAGGAATTCGCCGCGGTTGCGGTCGTGCAGGTCGTCGGTGGCGCCCTGTGCTTCCCCCTCGGCAGCCCACAGCCACCGGGTGGTGCGAAATGCTTCCCAGGCCTCCTCCCACGAGGAGTAGCAGGATTGCAGCGCCCGGTTGATGAGAGCGAGGGTGTCAAAGGCCTCGTCCTCGCTCAGCCACCCCACGCCGGCGCCGGCGCGCGTCAGCATGGCCGCGCGAATGAAGTCCCACGCGGCGAAATCCAGGTCCTGGATGCCGCGGTCGTTCGCCTGGAAACGCTGGATCCGCCAGAGACGCTCCCAGTCGTCCGTCGACACGTCGGCGGTCTTGCGCAGGCGAGAGAGCTCGGCCTCGGTCCACCTCTGGCTGGCGCAGCGCCCGCGCAGGAACGAGAAGTCCTCGCGATGGCCGTCGCGCAGCAGCGAGTAGAGCTGCGTGATCATCTCGTCGCGATCGGTGATGTGCCAGTCGCGCTTGAGCATTCCCCTCACCTCGGCAGGATTCGACACCTTCAGGGCGTTGACGGGATCGCCGTTGCACAGCGCGTAGGGCATCGACGGGGCCAGCAGGCGCGCATGGGGATCGGTCGCCATCGAGGCGCGTGAGCCCCGAAGGAGCGGCTGATGGTGCTCGTTGAGCTTGTTCCACTCGCCTTCCTTCCCGGCCTTGCGCACGTCTCGGGGCGCGGGCATTGCCCCCTTTGAACGCCCGATCGCCAGCTTGATCTTGTTCCATGCCAACGCCGCCAACAGGAAGCCGATCGCAAGCCACACGGGGAAGGGAATCTGAGAGAGGATGTTCGCAATCACGATGACGATTGTGCCCGATGGGCAGCACGTTACACAAGCCAGAGGGAGGGAAAGGGCGGGTGCGAGACCGGGCGCGCAAGTCGCCGCCCTCACCGTCGGCCTTGACGGCACTCTCGCGGGCGAGGCCGGGGCGCCCTCGGGCATCCGGCCGCCGGGTACCGGACCCGCTAGTCGCCCTCGGTGGGTTCGCACTTGGATGGGGCGGCGGGAAGATACCGGGAGCGCGGGGTGAGCCGCGCGTGCGACTGTGCATCGAGTTCCTTCTCCCAGGCCGTGGGGAGCTCGACAGAAAAGGAACAGACATCCGGATCGGGCAGGGCGCCTTCGCTCGCGAGCGCGTCCAGCAGCAGGAAGCGGGGGGTCGGATAGGGGGCGTCCCACGGGATGGCCGTCCACAGGCCAGCTTTGCCCAGTAGGATGTTGCCGCGGTTGCGGTCGTGCAGGTCGTCGGTGGCGCCCTGTGTTTCCCCCTCGGCCGCCCACAGCCAGCGGGTGGTGCGAAATGCTTCCCAGGCCTCCTCCCACGAGGAGTAGCAGGATTGCAGCGCCCGGTTGATGAGAGCGAGGGTGTCCCACGCCTCCTCTTCGCTGAGCCAGCCGAGGCCCGCTCCAGCCCGCGTCAGCATGGCCGCGCGAATGAAGTCCCACGCCGCGAAGTCCAGAGTCCAAATGTCCCTGTCATTGTTTAAAAAACGGCAGATGCGCCAGCAGTCCTCCCAATCGTCCGTTGAATCGGCTGCGGTTTCGTTCAGCGTGTCGATCATTGATTCGGCCCACGCGCGGTCGGCGCAGTTTCGGCGCAGGAACTCGTAATCCTTGCGGTGCCCGTCGCGCAGCAGGGCGTAGAGCTGGGTGATCAGGCGACGTCGGTCGCGTATGCTCCAGTGCCATGCGAGCATATTTCGCGTGGCGGTGCGGTCCGTCAGCTCCAGGGTATCCACCGGGTTCTCGTGGCACAGCGCATATGGGATCGCGGGGGCGAGCAGGCGCGCGTGCGGGTCGGTTGCCATAGCCTTGCGCGAGCCTCGCACGATCACGGGATGATTCGCGGTGATCTCATTCCACTGGTCCTCCTGGCCAGCCTTGCGAACGTCCAGCGGCGCGGGCCCCAGCCCCTTGGTGCGCGCCAAGGAATCCTTGACGAAGGCCACCGCAAAGATCAGGGCAAGCGCGCCGAGCGCCAACCACACGGAGAGAGGAACGTGGGAGAACAGATCGGCGATCACGTGCACGATTGTGCCCGAGACGTGGCGCCTCAGGCAAGCGCGGGTGCGAGCCCGGTGGCGAGGCCGCGCCGCACAGGTACCCATTGTGGGCTAGAGCCAGACACGGCCTCGCCTGTCAACCCCGAGTGGCGTGAGACGCGCGGAAGCTGCCACGATACCCAGATAGGGGTGGGACGCGGTAAGGTCCTTCCCAGATGCCTCGGTGGGTGTGATCGCCCCGGGGATGCTACAAATAGCTGGGGAAGAACGGGAAGGGACAGGCAATGTCAGCGACGAAGCTCGTGATCGTGGAGTCTCCTGCGAAGGCGGCCACCATCAAGGGATACCTGGGTCCCGACTACCATGTGACCGCGTCGATCGGCCACATCCGTGACCTCCCCCAGCCCTCCGAGCTGCCCAAGGACATGAAGAAAGGGCCCTTTGGTCGTTTCGCCGTCAACGTGGATGACGGATTCACGCCGTACTACGTGGTGAACCCGGATAAGAAAAAGAAGGTCACCGAACTCAGGAAGCTCCTGAAAGAGTCCGACGAGCTCTTCCTGGCCACCGATGAGGACCGGGAGGGCGAGGCCATCGCGTGGCACCTCCTGCAGGTCCTCAAGCCGAAGGTGCCCGTGCGCCGCATGGTCTTTCACGAGATCACGAAGGAAGCCATTCAGCGGGCCCTCGACAACACCCGCGACCTGGATACGGCCCTGGTGGACGCCCAAGAGACGCGCCGCATCCTCGACCGCCTCTACGGCTACGAGGTATCCCCCCTGCTGTGGCGCAAGATTCGCCCGTCCCTGTCGGCCGGCCGCGTGCAGTCGGTGGCCACCAGGCTCGTCGTCGCCAGGGAACGCGACCGGATGGCGCACGTAAGCGCCGAATACTGGTCGATCGACACGTCCTTCACGTGCGCGGGTCAGGCCTTCGGCGCGCGCGTCACCTCCGTGGACGGGGCAGCGATCGCGACCGGCTCGGACTTCAGCGAGAAGGGCGAGCTGAGCGCGAAGGCCGTCAAGTCCGGCATCCTCCACCTGGACGAGGCCACGGCCCGCTCCTACGCGCAGGCACTGACCGATGCCCCGGGCTCGGTCATCGACTCCGTGACCCGCAAGCCGTACCGTCGCCGCCCGGCCGCCCCCTTCACGACGTCAACCCTGCAGCAGGAGGCCTCGCGCAAACTGCACTGGAACGCGTCATCGACCATGCGTACCGCGCAATCCCTGTACGAGTCCGGCTACATCACGTACATGCGCACGGACTCCACCGCGCTGTCGGGGCAGGCGATCCACGCCGCGCGCCAGCAGGCCACCCAGCTCTACGGCGCGGATGCCGTGGCGGAGGCCCCCCGCACGTACGGGGCGGCGTCGAAGGGCGCGCAGGAGGCCCACGAAGCGATCCGGCCCGCCGGGGATCACTTTCGCACGCCGGGCGAGGTGGCCTCGTCCCTGTCGAAGCAGCAGCTCGCCCTGTACGACCTGATCTGGAAGCGTACGGTCGCCTCGCAGATGGCCGACGCGCTGGGGTACACGGCGACCATCCGCGTGCTCACGGGCATCGACGTGGACGGCAAGCGTCACGACGTGCTCTCATCCGCCTCAGGCACGGTCATCACGGCTCCCGGTTTCCGCCTGGCCTACGAGGAGGGGCGTGACCGGGGGCGCTACGAGGCGGAAAAGAACGACGCGGAGAAGACGCTGCCGGATGTCGCCGAGGGGGACGCCGCTTCCCTGACACGGGCGACGCCCGACGGGCACGAGACGCAGCCTCCGGGGCGCTACACGGAGGCCACGCTGGTCAAGACCATGGAGGAGCTGGGCATCGGCCGCCCCTCCACGTACGCGGCCACCATCCAGACGATCGGGGACCGCGGATACGTGACGCACCGCGGCCAGTACCTGGTCCCCACGTGGCTGGCGTTCTCCGTGACGCGCCTGCTGGAAGAGAACCTGGCGAACCTGGTGGACTACGACTTTACGGCGTCCATGGAGGGCGACCTGGACCGCATCGCCGCGGGCGAAGAGAACGGCACGGAGTTCCTTTCCGGTTTCTTCTTTGGCCCCGACGGATCGGGCGAGGTGGGCGGCCTGCGACACGACGTGGCCTCCCTGGGGGACGACATCGACGCTCGCGCCGTGAACTCGATCGACCTGGGGCGTGGGGTGACCCTGCGCGTGGGCCGCTACGGGCCGTACATGGAAAAGGCCGACGGCACCCGCGCGAACGTGCCGCCGGAGGTCGCGCCCGACGAGCTGGGCGACCAGCTGGTGGACCAGCTCTTTAGCCGCGCCGCCGACGACGGCCGCGAGCTGGGCGTCGACCCGGACACCGGCCACACGATCATCGTCAAGGACGGGCGATACGGCCCGTACGTGACCGAGGTCCTTCCCGAGCCCGAGGGTGATGACGGTGCAAAGGCCAAGAAGAGCGCCGCCAAGCCCAGGACCGCCTCTCTGTTCAAGACCATGGACATCTCCACGGTGACGCTGTCAGACGCGCTCCAGCTGCTGTTCCTGCCTCGCGAGGTGGGGGTGGACCCGGCCTCGGGCGAGGCGATCACCGCCCAGAACGGCCGCTACGGGCCCTACCTGAAGAAGGGGACGGACTCTCGCACCCTGTCCAGCGAGGACCAGCTTTTGTCGATCACGCTGGAGCAGGCCCTGGCTATCTACGCCCAGCCCAAGATGCGGGGGCGCGCCGCCGCCCGGCCGCCGCTGCGCGAGTTCGGAGAGGATCCGATCTCCGGCAAGAAGGTCACCGTCAAGGATGGGCGATTCGGCCCCTACGTGACGGACGGAGAGACGAACGTGACGGTCCCTCGGGCCGAGACGGTCGAGGACCTGACCGCCGAGCGCGCCTATGAGCTGCTGGCCGACAAGCGCGCCAAGGGCCCCGCCCCGAAGCGCACGCGCAAGAAGGCGAGCACCAAGACGACGGCGAAGAAGGCGACGGCGAAGAAACCCGCCGCGAAGAAGACGAGCGCCAAGAAGACGGCGACGAAGGAACGATAATGGCAGCGCGCGGAGTGTTCATCACCTTCGAGGGCGGCGATGGTTCGGGCAAGTCCACGCAGATCCTCGCGGTGCGCGACTGGTTCCAAAGCCGCGGCCGCGAGGTCGTCGTCACCCGCGAGCCGGGCGGCACCGGGCTCGGCTCGGAGATCCGCCGCCTGGTGCAAAACGGCCCCGAGGACGTGGACGCGCGCACCGAGGCGCTGCTGTACGCGGCTGACCGCGCCTACCACGTGACCACGGTCGTCGCCCCCGCGCTCGAACGCGGCGCGGTCGTGCTGGGGGACCGCTACATCGACTCCTCCCTGGCATACCAGGGGGCGGCCCGCTCCCTGGGCTTCGACGAGATCTCCTCCCTGTCCGCGTGGGCGACGCGCGGCCTCTACCCCTCCCTCACCTTCCTCCTGGACCTGCCCCCCGAGGTCGGGCTGCGGCGCCACACCGACGCCCCGGACCGCATGGAGCGCGAGTCCATGGACTTCCACGAGCGCGTGCGCCACGAGTACCTGCGGCTGGCCGACGCCGAGCCGGATCGCATCGTCGTCATCGACGCGGTGGGCACGGCCGATCAGGTGTTCTCCGAGATCCGAGGCGTCCTGGTCGAACGCTTCGACGGCGGGGTGGCCACCATCGACGAGGACGTGGACGCGCCCGCGGGAGCGGCACCCACCCAGGACGCGGCGGCCTCGCCGACGGTGGCCGCCGGGCGCTGCGGTGCCCGCGACGCCAAGGTGCCGCGCCCAGACGGTGACGCCAAGCGTTCCTCTCGTAAGCCCGCGACCATGGTCGGTGCCCTCGGGGAATCCCAGGGCGCCCTGTGGGATGAATGATGAGCGTCTGGTCCTCCCTGGTCGGACAAGGCGGCGCGGTCGCTCGCCTCAGCCAGGCCGCGGCTAGTGCCCGCGCGGTCGTCGCCTCCAGGGGCGGCGCTCACGCAGTGGATGAGGCGCGTTCCATGAGCCACGCGTGGCTGATCACGGGCCCGCCCGGATCGGGGCGCTCCGTGGCTGCCCGCGCCTTCGCGGCCGCCCTGCAGTGCACCGGCGAGGACGTCGGCTGCGGCCGGTGCCCCGGATGCCGCACCACCATGGGGCGCACCAACGCCGACGTACTCTTCGCGGCCACCGAAACCTCGATCATTAACGTTGACACCGCCCGCTCCCTGGTCCTCCAGGCCCAGGGAGCGCCCTCCCAGGGGCTGTGGCGCGTCATCGTCGTCGAGGACGCGGATCGCCTGGGTGAGTCCGGCGCGAACGCGCTCCTCAAGGCCATCGAGGAACCCCCCGAGCACACCGTCTGGCTGCTGTGCGCCCCCAGCCCAAAGGACATGATCGCCACGATCCGTTCGCGTTGCCGCCACCTGGCCCTGCGTATCCCGCAGGCCAGCGCGGTCGCCGACCTGCTCGTGCGCGAGGGAGTGGCCACCCCCGAGGTCGCCCTTGAGGCGGCGCGCGCCGCCCAATCGCACATTGGGCTTGCCCGCGCACTGGCCCGCGACCCACAGATGCGCGCGCGCAGGCGCGACATCATCACCGCCCCCGCGTCCGTGCGCAGCGTGGGCGAGGCCGCTCTGGCGGCCGACCGCCTGCTGGAGACCGCCAAGGCGCAGGCCGACGCGCAGGTGTGCGAACGCAACGCGCGCGAAAAGGGGGAACTGCTGCGCCAGCTCGGGATGGAGGAGGGGGAGCGCGCCACCAAGGCTTCGCGCACCCTCATCCGTCAGCTTGAGGAGGACCAGAAGCGGCGCTCCAAGCGGGCGCTCACCGACGCGATCGACCGCGCCCTCATCGACCTGCTGGCCGTCTACCGCGACGTCCTCATGGTGCAGGTCGGGGGAGAAAGCGAGCTCATCAACACGGACCTGGCCGACCTGGTGCACTCGATCGCCGCGCAGTCCACTCCCCGCCAGACCCTGACGCGCGTCGACCACATCGAGACCGCGCGACGCCGCCTGACCTCCAACGGAAACCCCCTGCTGGTGCTCGAAGATATGGCCATCTCGTTGCGCCCACAGGCGTGAAACCTCTCTCGCGCAATCTCCGTTACAATCGTGGCCATGAAGACACGCTCCATCGCGGCCTGCGCCGTCGCGGTCCTGGCCGTCGTCGCGATCGTCCTGACCGTCGTCGGTTACTACGGCACCCATCGCAGGGGGCCGGTGCCCACCACGACAGCGGAGGATTCGTCTGCGCCGGTCCCTGTCCAATCCGGATCCGCCCATTCCTATTACGAGCAGACCGTCACCTGGGGCGCGTGCGCGTCGGGCACCTTCAACTCCTTCCGGGGCGTGGACTCCTCGGACCCCAGCGAGTACCAGTGCACCTTCCTGAAGGCGCCCCTCGATTGGTCGAATCCGGGCGGGGACCAGATCTCGCTGGCGCTCGCCGTCCATCGTTCCGGCTCCGAGGGCGCGCCCGCCCTGTTCGTTAACCCGGGTGGCCCCGGCGGCGCGGTCGTCTCCGCCCTGCCCTACTACGCTGCCAAGGGATTGGGTGAGTCCGTCGTCAACGCGTACGACATCGTTGCCCTGGACCCGCGTGGCGTGGGCGGCTCGACCCCCGTTTTTTGCCTGAGCGACCAAGAAAAAGACAGGTATAACGCAGGCGAGGACGACAGCGACTCCGCCGGCGACGACAACCCGCAGTCCGCGGTCGAGTCCGTCCAGGAGGAATCCCGCACCATCGCCGCCGGATGTCGCGAGCACTCCGGAAGCCTCTTTGAGCACATCGACACCGTTAGCGCCGCGCGCGACTTCGACATGGTGCGCGCCGTCCTGGGCCAGGACACGCTCAACCTGCTCGGATACTCCTACGGTACCTTCCTGGGCGCCACCTACGCCGGGCTGTTCCCCGAGCGCGTCGGTCGTTTCGTCCTCGACGGCGCACTCGATCCCACGCTCAGCGTCAACGAGGTCTCCGCCCTGCAGATGCGCGGCCTGGATGCCTCCCTCCAGCAGTGGATTAGCGACTGCGCCACCCAGTCCTCGTGCCCCATGGGACGCAGCCGCGAGGAGGGGATCGAGACCGTCACCTCCTTCCTGAAGTCCCTCGAGGACGCCCCGATGCCCACTTCCAACCCGAGTCGTCCCCTCACCGAGAAACTGGCGGTCACCGCCCTGACGGGTTCCATGTACAACACCCAGTGGTGGCCGCAGCTCACCCAGGCGTTCGCGTCCGCGTGGCGCGGCGGTGACGGCAGCGGGTTGCTGGCCATCGCCGACACGTTGAACTCGCGCAACGAAGACGGTACCTACGCGGACAACTCCTTTGACGCTATCAACGCGATTAACAACCTGGACTACACGCCCGAAGGGACCATCGATCTGTGGGTCACCCAGGCGGTGGCCCTCAAGGAGGAGTTGCGTATCTTGGGTAAGTACGTGGGGTACCCGTCGGCCGCTCTGGAGGCGTGGCCCACCCGGCACGCCGCCCGGTCGCGTATCACCGCGCAGGGGGCCGCTCCCATCGTCGTCATCGGGACCACCCACGACCCGGCCACCCCGTACTCCATGGCGCAGGGGCTCTCCGGGCAGCTGGCCAGCGGCGTCCTGGTGTCGGTCGAGGGGTGGAACCACACGTCCTATCGTCGCGGCGCCAACCAGTGTGTCGTGCGGGCGGTCGAAGACTACCTGGTCGCGGGCACCGTCCCCTCCGACGGGCTCATGTGCCAATAGGGACGTGACTCACGGCATCTTCGAGCGGCGGTATCCTGGTTTGCGCTTTCGGCGCACCTTCCAGTACAGTTGTGCCGTTGCCTGCGAGCCGTGGAAACGGTGAAACCGCAGGCGCGGCCGCCTTAGCTCAGTCGGCAGAGCGATTCACTCGTAATGAATAGGTCGTGGGTTCGATTCCCACAGGCGGCTCAGATGCGCCCACCCGGAGAGGGTGGGCGCTTTTTTGTGCGTGCTGGCGCGTGCCGGTCGGCCGATCTCGCGGTCCCGCTGGGTCGCTGGCCTGTTCACGCTGAGTTTCTGGTAGCTGTCGCACTGGTCCTCGCGGCGATGCGTCCAGCGTCAGCTCACCTGGAGTCGGTTAGGCATTCCTATAGTTCACGTCGAGTGCAACAATGTCATTAAAACACGTCATTGACGGGTATATTCCCGATTGCGGGGCGATCGTGAAACATCTGACGAATAGGGAGCTACCGGTAGAAATGATGGGACTAAAGGACCAAGATTGGTGTGGCTAAAGGGCGACGCCTCACCGGGGCCGACCCCGCACCGAACACACTCGCATAGGAGAGTCAATGACTGTTGAGTCCACTGGTTTCAAGGCTTCCGACGTTCTCGCAGGAAACATGCAGAAGGTCCTGACCGATGTCACGGCACTGTCCCTCGTGGGCAAGCAGCTGCACTGGAACATCACGGGCGAGGGATTCCGCTCGCTGCACCTGTTCCTCGACGATGTTGTGAGCATCGCCCGCGAGGCCTCCGACGAGGTTGCTGAGCGCATGCGCGCCCTCCAGGTTGTCCCCAACGGCCTGCCCGAGGTCGTCGCGCAGCACAACACCCTGCCGACCGTCCCGGATGCCATCATCAAGACGGATGACGCCGAACGGCTGGCCGTCGCCTCCATCAACGCGGTCGTCGCCACCATGCGTGACGTTCACGAGAAGGTTGACGCCGAGGACTCCGCTTCCGCCGACATCCTCAACGACTACATTCGTCGCCTCGAGCAGCAGGCGTGGTTCATCCGTTCGCAGAACGGCCAGGCCTGAGCCACACACCGCCGATCACCTCGGCCGAGCCACCTAGGCTCGATTGAACGTGGGGTGTCTCGCATTCGTGCGGGGCACCCCCGTTTTCGTATCTGGGCGAAGCGCCTCGGGAAGCGGACGGGAAGCGGACGGCTTCGGGAATCGGGCGGCCTCGGGGGTGGGAGGGGTACGTGGAGGTGACACGGATTCAGCGACACGAAAGTGCGGGGACACTATCCTGGGGGAGTGACGAACTCCTACGACAGCACGGTCACCGAGGCCGGTGACACCCCCTCCAACCGCGCCCGCTCCGGCGATGGCGGTGCGGCGCTGCTCCTGGTAAACTTGGGGACGCCGCAGGCCCCGGAGCCGGGACCGGTGCGCTCCTACCTCCGCGAATTCTTGTCAGATCGCCGCGTCATCGAAATGAATCCGCTCCTGTGGAAGCCGATCCTGGAGGGCGTCATCTTGCGGGTCAGGCCCCGTCAGACCGCCCGCAAGTATCGAACGGTGTGGCTGGACCAGGGATCGCCGCTGATGCACTACACGCGCGAGCAGGCGCGCCTGCTGGGCGAGCGCCTGCCGGGAGTGCGGGTGGAAGCGGCGATGCGCTACGGCGAGCCGTCGGTCGGGGCCGCGTTAGACCGTTTCCACGCCGATGGCGTGCGCCGCGTGGCGGTCCTGCCCGCGTACCCGCAGTATTCCGCGTCGACGGTCGCCTCGATTAACGACGCCGCCTCGGCGTGGATCGGGCGCAACCGCGACGGCTTCGAGATGCGCCTGCACCGCTCCTTCCCGGTTTCCCCCGCCTACATCGACGCGCTGGCGGTCGCGCTTGAGGCACACTGGGCGCGCGTGGGGCGTCCGAACTTCCTGTCGGGTGATCGCGTGATCGTTTCTTTCCATTCGATCCCGGTGGCGATGGACCGGGCGGGCGACCCGTATCGCGGCGAATGCCGCCGCACGGTCGCGGCGCTGGAATCGCGTTTGGGCCTGGCGTTAGGCTCCCTGACGGCGACGTTCCAGAGCGTGTTTGGAACGGCGCAGTGGCTGGGGCCGCAAACGATCGACGAGATGGCACAGCTGGGCGGCGAACGTTGCCCGCGCGTGGACGTGATCTGCCCGGGGTTCATGGCGGATTGCTTGGAGACGCTGGAAGAGATCGATCAGCTGAACCGCGAGGCCTTCACCGAGGCCGGGGGCGGAGACTTCCACTACGTGCCCTGGGCGAATGCCTCGCCCGGCGCGGTGGATGCCCTGGAGGAACAGGCGCGCATCGCGCTCGGGGGCTGGCTGTAGCCGGGGCCGAGGGAAACCAGGCTTACGTCCAGCGGGCCAACCAGGTGGCGGCAGCGGTGGCGCCGCCGATTCCAAGGGCCGCGGGTACCAGGATTGTGGCCCCCTGGCCGGTGAATTCGATGACCAGGATGAGGCCGGTGAAGGGTGCCTTCATGGATGCGCCCAGGAAGGCCGCGGCGCCGATGAACGCGAAGGCGGCCACCTCCGATCCCGGCCAGGCGGTGGCCCAGGGCAGGCCGATGACCGCCCCGAGCCCGGCTCCCAGGGCGAGTGCGGGTGTGAGGACACCGCCCCAGCCTCCCGCGCGGATGGTGAGGAAGGTGGTCCCCGTCTTGGCGGCGAGCACCAGGAGGGCGAGCACGAATCCGGTACCGGCCGCCCAGGTGGCGTCGAATTGCGTCTGGGCGCTGGCCTGTCCGTTGCCGAGCACGGAGGGGATCCGGGTGGAGAACAAGCCGACGAGCGTGAAGGCGACGGGCAGTGTGACCAGGATGCGCCTCCCGCGCGGTCGGACGGCGCCGACACGGGCGACGGCGCGCCTGAACGCCCATCCTGCTGCTCCCAGGAGCGGGCCGACGATGGCCCCGAAGACCGTGAGGGAGAGGGAGGGGTTGAGGGTGGGAACCGCGTAGAAAAAGGACGGCCTGGCGAATCCCGTGGAGACCAGGACGGCGATCCCGCAGGTGATGAGAGCGGGCGCGACGGCGCGCGCGGAGAGGGAGACGAGGAGGATTTCGAGCGTGTAGATCGCGCCCGAGAGGGGGATCGAGTAGACGGCGGCCAAGCCCGCCCCGGCACCGCAGGCGACGATGATGCGTCGGTCGGCATCGCTGAGGCCGAGCCGCTCGGCGGCCATCGCGCTGAAGGCGGCGGCCATCTCGCGGGGCGCGACTTCTCGACCGATAGAGGCGCCGAGGCCAACGATGAGGATCTGGGTCAGGGCATGCCAGGTGGGGCGCAGCGGGGGCATGGGGGCTCCGTCTACGGCGTCGCTCACGGAGGTGATGGCTCTGTTGCGCCGGAAAAGAACATACCAGGACACGGAACCGACGGTGCCGGCCAGCGCGAGGACCGCGACGCGGCGGGCGGGGGAGATGGCGCTGACGGCCTGCAGGAGTGTGCCCGAGTGCATGTCCCAGGCGAGCGCCTGGATCCAGTGGAGCAGGTGGATGCACATCAGGCCAACCACCCCGGCGATGACGCCGGTGGCGATCGTGGCAACCGCGAGACGACGCGTCTGAGTCAGCACGGCGATTCGTCGTCCAGGCGAGCGCTGACCCTGGTGAACAGCGCGGTGAGCACGTTGATTTCCTCGGCAGTGATGTCGCTGAGGAACAGGCGGCGGATGACGTCGCGTTGAACGAGGGCCGCCCTGTCGAACAGGTTTTTGCCGTCGGGGGTCAGGAACACCAGGCCGCCGCGCCCGTCGCCCTGGCAGGGGCGGCGCTCAATGAGGCCGCGCGATTCGAGGCGCTTCGTCGTGTGGGTCAGGCGCGAGCGCGAGAATACGACACGGCGCGCCAGCAGGGATGGGCGTATGCCGTCGTGGCCGGCTCGGTCGGTCATGAGCAGGACGGAGTATTCGGGCATGGACAGGCCCGTCTGGCATTTGAGCGCTGCTTCGATGCGTTCAGTGAGCCGCGCCGTCGCGGTGAAGTAGAGTTCCCAGGCCGCCGCTCGGGAGTGGTGTGCTCGGCTCACTGCTTCTCCTCGTGTATTCCTGCTCATTGACGAGGCCGGTGCTGGCTTCGCGGGTGGCTACAGTATAACTTTCAATTACCCGAAGCAAAAAATCGGTGCTGCGTAGCTCACGTTTGCGTGAGGATTGAAGTGGTGAGAAATAATGAGTGAATTGCGTTAACCTAATTGTTGTGAATTCCGAATTGGTAGGAGTGCGGGATTCTTGGAACGTTCTGAAGGAGTGAATACATGAAAAAGACGACGAAGATCGTGGAAGTTGTCGATGACTTCGATGGCTCGCCCGCCGATCAGACCGTCCGCTTCGCATTCAATGGTGCGTCGTACGAGATTGATCTGAGCCGCGCACATTTCGAGGAATTCGCTGAAGCTATTCAGCCGTACATCAAGGCCGGCCGTAAGACCGGGTCGAGCCGCCGTCGCGGTAACGCCGGTAACCCGACGCAGCGCCTCGAAAATGCGAAGATTCGCGCGTGGGCGGTCGCGGAGGGGCATAAGGTCTCTGATCGTGGGCGCATCCCCGCGCCGATCGTTGACGCCTACCGCAAGGCTCACGCCTGACCCTCTCTTTCGATTGGGGCGCGCAAGGAAATGCGCGCCCCAATCGCTGTATTTCCGCAGGGGACGGCGCGCGATCTGCGCGCCGTCCCCTGCGGAAATGGAATGTCATCGCGGCGGAGTCATTGGCTCCGGAGTTGCTTTGCGAGCGTTTTTCTCATCGTGCGGCCGCGTTGTTGGATCCCGCGGTGGTCTCCTCGGCGAAGGCGCGGGGGTTAGAAGGCGGGGATGAAGATTTCGACGCGGCGGTTGAGTGCACGGCCGGAGGGGTTGTCGGATCCGTCGGGGTTTTCGTTGGGGGCGATGGGTTTGGTTTCGCCGTAGCCGGTGGCGTCCAGGGTTGCGGTTACTCCGTCTTTCTTGAGTTGGGTGGAGACGGCGTTGGCTCGGTCTTCGGAGAGTTTTTGGTTGAAGGCTTCGTCGGAGACGGAGTCGGTGTGTCCGTATACGTGGGCTGTGGGGACCTTGGCGTCGGTGAGGACGCCGGCGAGTTTCTTGAGGGTTTGTGCGGCGTCGGGGCGGATGTCGGATTTGCCGAAGTCGAAGAGCACGCCGTCTTCCAGGGTGATAAGCGTCCCGCAGGACTCCACCGGCTTCAAAGAATCGATCGGGGGGAACTTACCCAGCTGGGGAACCTTCTCGACCTTGGGTGCATCCGTGACCGTGACGCCGTTGACCGTGGCGGTGCCGTCGCCGTGGTTGATGATCGACAGCTTTGGATCGTTGTAGCTGCCCGTCCCGTCGCCGTGATTAATGATCGAGACCTCCTTTCTCGAATAGTTGCCACGCCCGTCGCCGTGATTAATGATCGACTCATCCGTCTGGGAATTGGAGTAATTGCCGCCCCCGTGTCCGTTAATGACGTAACTCTCCGTCGGCGTAGAATAGGTGCCGGAACCGTCGACGTCCACGTTCATGGACACCTTCGTCTCGTTGTTCGTGTAGATGCCGGCACCGTTGCCTCCGTAGACGATCGAGATGGGGCCCTCGTTGATGACGCCGGCTCCCATGCCGTCGTTGACGACGGATCCGCCTTTCGACGATGACACCGCCGAGCCGTCGCCACCTAGAATCGTGGTCCCCGAGATCAGGCCGCTGCCGTCGCATTTGGCGGGGGAGACCTTCACGCCGGGCACCGACTGGAGGGAGGAAGAAGCGGTCTGGACGACGGCCTTGTCCGCGTTGGAGGCGAACACGTCGATTGAGGGGACAGCGAACAGGGGGATCGGGGGGATCTCGCCCGGGCGGTACCCGGGCACCGCATCAGCGGACGAGGCCGTGGCCGATTGGGTGGGAGTCGGCGTGGTCGCGTCGTCCGTCGGGGAGGCCGAGGGTGTCCGGGGCTTGGAGGAGCCGCAGGCCCCCAGGGTGAGAGCCGCAGCAGCGATAATGACCGAGGCCGTCAGGGTGTGTCGTGTGATGTTCATGCCCCCAACCGTACGGGAAAACAAGGAGGGCAGGTGATTACCTGTAAATTATATATTATCGCGAGATAATGCCGTTCTCAGGGTGGAACGGAGGGTGGACTCAGGGACTAATCAGGGTTGTCTCGGGGGGCGTTCACCCGGTTGGCGGTCATGGCCGTTTTGATGGAGGCTCGTTCAGCCGCGTGTGCCGCCGCTGAGGCTGTGGCGTGATCAACGACACGGGGTGTGGGAGCCGTGGCTCGACTGTGGGACAATGGAGACATGAGCTACAAACTGGTGCTGCTCCGCCACGGCGAGAGCGAATGGAATGCAAAGAACCTCTTCACCGGTTGGGTGGATGTTCCGCTGTCGGACAAGGGACGCGCGGAGGCTACCCACGGTGGCGAGCTCCTCAAGGAAGCAGGTGTCACCCCTGACCTCCTGTTCACGTCGATGCTGCGTCGCGCCATCATGACCGCGAACCTGGCCCTTGATGCCGCCGATCGCCACTGGATTCCCGTCGAGCGCAACTGGCGCCTCAACGAGCGTCACTACGGCGCCCTCCAGGGGAAGAATAAGAAGGAGATCCGCGACGAGTACGGCGAGGATCAGTTCATGCTGTGGCGCCGCTCCTTCGATGTGGCCCCGCCCGCCATCGAGGCCGGCTCCGAGTTCTCCCAGGATACCGATCCTCGTTACGCCGGCGAGCCTGTCCCCATGAGCGAATGCCTCAAGGACGTCATCGCGCGCCTGCTCCCCTACTGGGATGGGACCATCGTTCCCGCCATCAAGACTGGCAAGACCGTCATGATCGCCGCGCACGGCAACTCCCTGCGCGCCATCGTTAAGCACCTGGATGAGATCTCCGACGAGGATATCGCCGGCGTCAACATCCCCACCGGCATTCCGCTGGTGTACGAGCTCGACGAAGAGACCCTTAAGCCCATCAAGAAGGGCGGCACCTACCTGGATCCCGAGGCCGAGGCGAAGATCGCCGCGGTGGCCAACCAGGGCAAGTGACCAATGCGCAAGCCCCGGCCTCGTTAAATCGACGAGGCCGGGGCTTCGCTGTCGAACTGGTACCGCAGGGAATGCCGCGCACGTCCGGCGGGTGAGCGCGCCTGTGGTGCGCGCCCCAGGCTGCGCGCTTGGTTATGACTGGTGCCACATTGTGGGGTGGGTTGCGGTCCTGCTTGAGGTTCGTTTGTGTCGTTCCTTGTATGCGTGTACTGTTGAGGTTTCACACTGTATGGGTGCTATTCGACTGTCAGCTGGTAGAATGGGTGTGCTGTCCACGCAAGGTCCAGGAGTGCTTCCATGTCGTTCGAAATCGGTCAGACGGTCGTCTATCCGCACCACGGCGCTGCCACGATCGAAGAGGTCATGACGCGCACCATTCGCGGTGAAGAGCGCACGTACCTGAAGCTGCGTGTCAACCAGGGCGACCTCGAGATTCAGGTTCCCGCTGAGAACGTCGATATGGTCGGCGTGCGCGACATTGTTGACGAGGACGGCCTGGAGGAGGTCCTGTCCGTCCTGCGCGCCCCCTACGTTGAGGAACCCACCAACTGGTCGCGTCGTTTCAAGGCAAACCAGGAGAAGATCGCCACCGGCGACATCGTTAAGGTCGCGGAGGTCGTGCGCGATCTGACCCGCCGTGACGACCTGAAGAAGCTGTCCACCGGTGAGAAGCGCATGCTGACGAAGGCTCGCGGAATCCTCACCTCCGAGCTGGCGCTCGCCCGCAACATCGAGAAGTCCGTCGCCGCGGAACGCCTCGACTCCGTTCTGGCTGAGGGGCGCATCGAGATCGAGGAAGATGCTCTCGCGTAGTGGCGCGTGCGCGGTCCTCACGGCCGCGGGTTCCGGTTCTCGCCTCGGGTGCGAGTGCCCCAAGGCCCTCGTCGAGATCTCGGGTCGCCCCCTCGTCTGGTGGGCGGCCCGCGGCCTGCGCGCCGGGGGAGTGGGCGATATCGTCGTGACCGCCCCGGAGCCGTCTCTGGAGGACTTTCGCGAGGCGCTGGCCGACATTGAGAACCTGAGCGTCGTCGCGGGATCTGACCGTTCCCGCCAGGAATCCGTCGCCCTGGGCCTGGCCGCGCTGGGGGATCGAGAGTCCTCCTCGGTCGTCCTGGTGCACGACGCCGCACGCCCGCTGACGCCCCCGCAGGTGACCCAGCGCGTCATCGGCGCGGTGCGCGGCGGTGCCCAGGCCGTCATCCCCGTCGTGCCCGTGACCGACACGCTAAAGACAGTGGACACCTCCGGGGTCGTCACCGGAACGCCGCCGCGCCGCGACATGGTGGCCGTGCAGACGCCGCAGGGCTTTTGCTGGGACATCCTGGTGGGCGCGCACCGGGTGGGTGCCGCCCTCGCCGGGGACGAGGCCACCTCTGTCACGGACGACGCTGGCCTGGTCGAGGCCATCGGCGGGTGCGTGCACATCGTCGTGGGCGATGAGCGCTCGCTCAAGGTGACCCGCCCGCTGGATCTGACGCTGGCGCGACTGTTCGTACGCGACGAGCCGCGCGCTTAGAACCGGGGCGGGCGCGCGGCCTGCATGAGTGCTTTCACGACCTTGACGCCGGCCTTGGAGCCGAGCACATCGCGCTGGTCCGGGTTGGCCACGAAATACCGCATGATGCGCTCCAGTGCCGTGAACGACAGCCCCGGATCCGTCAGAGACAGGCGAGAGTTCCCCTCCTCGCCGTCCGCCGCCCAGTGAACATTGGTGACTCCTTTTAGGGTCGTCCCCATTCGGGGTGAAGCCTCCCAGTCGCTCATAAATAATGACGGAGAGTGTGCAGGGTTTGTGACGATAATCCCGGTCGGGCGAAGAACGACCCTCTGGAGCTTGAAATCGGTCGGTCGAGGGAACAGAACGCTCGGCCCCTTTACGAGCAGGGCACCGATTCCGAAGATGAGGCCGACGGTAAGTGCAAACCCCTGCCTGGGGCTGGCGGAGAAAGCGAGCGGTAAGAGAGAGACGAGAACGCCGCAGATTCCCCAGGCAATGGCAGCCGACCTGCGGCGGACGAACGTGGTGTCGGCGATCAGTTCGACCTCCGTGACCACGCGCTCATCCTCGTACGTCGCGAAGGCGATCTCGGGTTCGCGCCTGGGGGATCGGGCGTAGGCGATGGCGGCGGGGATGAACACGACGAGGAGGATGATCGCGATGACGAGGCCGTGGGTAAGCGATCGCGCGGGGTAACCCCGCGCCGCGAGGTAAAGCATGGGGAGCGTGGCCGCGGTGCCGAGGGCATAGAGGAGGGTCGGTACACGCCACGCACGGCACCTGATGAGGTCCGCCTGGCGGGGGTCGAGCGGTCGCCTGGCGAATCTCAGGGCGATCAAACTGTGCCTCCCGTGGTGAGGATTTCGATCACGAGGTCCGCGCCGTCTGGGGTCCCGAGCGTGGCCCGATCCTCCGGGTGGGCGTTGAAGTGATTGATGACGCGGCTGATCTGCCAAAACCGTAGGGGAATCCCCGTCGTGTCGAGGCGCAGCGTGTCTTCGGCGTCGCGGGTGGACACGTGCAGCAGGTTGTAGGTACTGCGGTTTATATTCAGCTGTTCGATACCTGCAATGTGCGGCTGCTTATCCCACGGGATCCGGGTTGGGCTCTGGTTCAGGAGTGGGTGGATTACGAGGCAGGCGGGCGTGAGCGCGATGATGGGGGAGCGGTGAATGTTCGAAGGGCGATGGGGCGTCCCCTTGAGCAGCACGTAGCCGAGGAACGAGAAGGAGATACCGAGGATGATGCCGCTCACGTTGCTCGGCTGAAGCAGGTAGAAGATGATGGCGGCTGGTCCCCAGGCTGTGACGACGATGAGGTATGAGCACGCCAGCCACATGGCGGTGAGGTGGGGGTACATCGTCACCCCGCCCCGCTCGATGCGGAGGGTCGGAATCCTGTGTTGGCGCACGACCCGTTCTATTGCCAGAAAGATGATCAGGAGGGTGCCGAGCGTTAGGTTGAACGACAGGAGTATCGTGAGGCCACTTGGCGCGTTCCAGGCTATCCAGACGAACAGCACGCACAATGCCATGAGCAGGGTGAGGACAGCGACAAAGCGGCCAGTTTTCTGCTGCTGCTCGTCCGCTTCGGATGTGCTGACCAGATCGACGGTGCTCACCACGCTGCTCCAAACATGTAGTAGGGCAGGTGTGCGACAACCGCTTCGGCGCGTTCTCGGTATTCGAGGGGGACTTCCTCGTAGATTGCATTCAACCCGTGCTCTGTTGCTAGCGAAGCCGCAAGCCCAGCTCCAGCGCCTGCTGCGCCTCCCGCTGCTGTCCCCAGCCCAGGGACAAGTGCTGTGCCGGCTAATGCCCCGGTAACCGCATTGCCAACGAATCCTCCAACGGCTGCGCCGACAACCAGGCCTGCTGAACCGGTCACGGCCTTCTGGACTGGCTTATCCGACTTGATAACCTCGTATCCGAGTGTTGCTGCTCCGAAAGCCGTTCCCGCTCTGGATAGTGACCGTCCGATTCCGCGCATCTTGCCGAGGGTTTCATCGTTCGCGGATGCAAGGCTGCTCAGCGATGCCTCAGTAATTGCCGCTGACAATTGCTTGGAACCCGAGGTCTGTTCTGTGCGGGCGGACAATGCAAGTGCCTCAATGCGCGAAGCATACGCGTCTGTGAGTACATTCCATGAGGTAGTTGCTACGTCAGGGAGTTGCTGCCATGGGTCATGAAGATACTCCAGTGCGCCCTTGGTTACCTCGCGGGCGAATACCAGAACCGCGCATTCCTCTTGCACTGCTCGCAAATTGGTGACCACCCACTGTTCGAGGTCGTCTCGTACATCCTGAACCCGTGAGACCAGCTTGTTGAAGACTTCATGCTGGTGCTGAAGTGAGAACTTGCCGTCCGCGCTGCCCATCGGAACGCCAATCGAAGGCTGTTCGTTAGCAGAAGGCTCGGCGTAGCATTTCTCGACCGTTGGTTCCGGAATTGGGGCGGGAGGCAATATGTCATACTTATTGACAATATTGAGACCAGCGATCTTAGCTTTTTCGCGAATTGTCTCCATGTCTCGGTAGTGGTAATCGAGCTGCTGAGCGTAGGCGCGCAACACCTCGTAGGCTGAGTAGAATCTCTGTTCGAATTCGCTGACCCTGGCTCCCATGTTTACGGTCGCGTCATCGTACCGCGATGCCGCTTCACCCGACCATGAGTAAGTGTTGACACGTAGTTTGTCTCTGAATTGGCCTGAGAGGCCCTCAATGTACTCGTAGACCTCGTATATCTGTGCCGCTACGGCACGGATATTCTCTGGATCGCCGTAGATGCGTGTGTCGATTGCTTCTGTATCGGTCATGACTGTGCCTGTTCCGCGATTGCTGCAAACGCCGTTGCCGCTTCCGCCTCGTTTTGCTCGAATGCGGAAATGAGCTCAGAAATGTTGTCCCGAGTGTCACGAAGCATGAGAGTAAGAGTGCTCGCATCTGCGGACAAGGCCCCGAACATATCGGTAATGATAAGTGTTGCGATCCCTCCATCGATCTCGGTAGGCATTCTCGGTGCAAGGCTCTCAAGACCGGCTGCTGCGAACTCGTATGATTGCTTGAGGTCCTTGAGGTAGTCGTCCGTACTGACTTTAAGATCGGCGCTCATCGGCACTCATCTTTCTCACTAATTCACTGACGAAGTGATCGACAACGAGGTGGGTGTACCCAGTTTCCTCTTTGACCGCAGAAAGCTGGGCGGTCTGGATCGCAGCCCAAGGCTGCTGGTCTCCGAGAGCGTCAAGGAGTCTGTCGAGGGCGGTGTACGCGAGAAGTATCTTCTCGTGATTTGAACCTTCAGCAATCGATACCTGCACCATCCCTTCATCATCTAGCCACACTGGAACGTAGATGTAAGGGGGTGCGACATTCGGGTGCGTATTGATGGACATCTCAGCCATGCTTCAAGCATATGGCACCTCGCCACGTCCCGCCGAAGGCCCCGACCCGGTTCATTGAATCGGCGTGGGCCGGGCACGGGGCGAGAAACGTGGTAGTTTCACCCTGGACGCAACGCGCGCCGCCGAGTACGCCCCGTCGAAGGAGCCCAGACCTCATGAGCACAACGCCCACCACCACCCGCCGCGTGATCACGCGCAAAGTCGTCGATTGGGCGGCCTGGGATTGGGGCAGCGCCGCCTTCAACGCGGTTGCCACGACCTTCGTGTTCACGACCTACCTGACCAGCGACGGCGTGTTCACCGATTCGGGGACGGCCTCCGCCTGGCTCAGTAACGGCATGACGATCGCCGGTCTCTTTATCGCCCTGCTCGCCCCCATCACGGGCCAGCGCGCCGACCGACGAGGCCGGGGCGGGGTCTGGCTCGGATGGTTCACGGGCGCGGTCGTCATCTGCATGCTCGCCATGTACTTCGTGCACCCCGACTCGGTCCTGGGGGCCAACGGCGCGCTCATGCTCGGAATCGCGCTACTCGGGCTGGGCAACGTGTTCTTCGAGTTTGCGTCCGTCAACTACAACGCGATGCTCAACCACCTCGGGGAGAAGGAAGACCGAGGCAAGATCTCCGGTTTCGGCTGGGCCGCCGGATACATCGGCGGCATCGCCTTGCTGCTCATCCTCTACGTCGGGCTGATCGGGATTAACCTGCTGAAGGTGCCCACCGAAGGTCACCTGAACATCCGCATCGCGATGGTGATCGCCGCCCTGTGGCTCGGCGGCTTCGCCCTGCCTGTCATACTGCGCCCGCCCCTGCCGAAAAACCCGCAGACCGGACCGGATCACGAGACCATCTTTGACTCCTATAAGCTGCTGTGGCGCACCGTGTGCACGCTCAAGCGCGAGGCCCCGCACACCCTCTTCTTCCTTGTCGCCTCCGCCGTGTTCCGCGACGGCCTGGCCGGCGTGTTCACCTTCGGTGCGGTCCTGGCAAAAACTGCCTTCGGCTTTAGCGCCAGCGACGTCATGCTGTTCGCGATTGCCTCGAACATCGTCGCCGGCCTGGCGACCGTCGCATTCGGGTGGATCGACGATAAGATCGGCCCGAAGAAGGTCATCATCCTGTCGCTGTCCGCCATGGTCGCCGCCGGATTCGGCGTTTTCCTGCTGCACTCACGCGGGGCCGTCGTGTTCTGGTCCTTGGGCCTGGTGCTCTGCGTGTTCGTGGGTCCCACACAGTCAGCATCGCGCTCGTTCCTGTCGCGCATCATCCCCCGTGGCCGCGAGGGCGAGGTCTTTGGCCTCTACGCCACGACCGGTCGCGCCGTGTCCTTCATGGCGCCCGCCATGTACAGCCTGTTCCTCGCCATCGGCGAGGTCCTCACCCCCACCGGGCAGGACTACACCTACTGGGGCATTCTCGGCATCATGCTGATTCTCGCCGCAGGACTGGTCCTGACGATCCCCGTGAAGGCCCACCGCGCCACCCTGGACCACATGGAGTAAAGGAATCTATGCGTAGGGACGACGATCTCTCGAGCGAACGAAAGCAGGAGCGCCGAGCGCTGTCCTCCATTCGATGGGCATCCACGGAACACGATGACCTGTGACAACTCTCCGTTCGGGGGTAGGTTTGACATACCCGCGATGCGTAGTGGGGCTAGGGTTTCTTCTCGCCTTTTGACAACCTCTTCAGCAAAGAGCAGAGGGTGGATGAGCGACTCGTGTTTTGGAGTGCCTTGAGGCGCGAAGTGATCGTGCCCGGTCAGGTGTATGTTCTGATAATCGATGACAACGGCAATGGAAGCGAGCAAATTAGCAAGCCAGTCAACTAGTGCCTCAGCTCAACGAGGCGCGGGGCAGGAATGAGCTGCCGAGAAAATACCGGTGTGGCGGTCCCAGGAGCCATCGCCCCGAGGCCCGGAAACGTCACGACGAATCGGCGCCTTCAACGCGACGTACAGTCGATCGCCATCGACCTCCATGTCGGCGTCGTACTCGGGGAAGGACCAGCCCAGCCGCTTGTCGATGCGCCACGCGGTGGCCACTCACGGACGCGGAAGCGGTGACACTACCGGAAGAAGACTCCATGCCCCCAGTATGCCAAGCGTGCGCTCGCGGCGGGGCGCGTCGACGGTGCTTGTGCGCATCAACCCGGCGATCGTGCGCGTCCACTCGGGTGCGAGGCCTGCGCTCCCTAGCCCGCCCGTACCATGAGCGCGCAGGCCAGCGCGGCGACCCCCTCGCCTCGCCCCGTGAACCCCAGGCGATCCGACGTGGTTGCCGACACGGTGACGGTGCCCCCGGCGGTCTCGCTCATGACCCGGCACGCCTCACTCAGGCGGGCCGCCATGCGAGGCCGGTTGCCCACGACCTGCACGGTGGCGTTGCCCAGCACCCACCCGGCCTCGGCCGTCATGCGGCGCACCTCCCCCAGGAGCGCGCGCCCCGACGCGCCCGCCCATTCGGGCCGGTCCACGCCGAACACGCTCCCCAGTTCGCCCAGGCCCGTGGCCAGCAGCATCGCGTCGCACAGGGCGTGCGCGGCCACGTCCGCGTCCGAGTGGCCCTCAAGGGGCCGTTCGCCGGGCCACTCCAGGCACGCGACCATGAGGGGTCGGGGTGAGTCGGGCGCAGCAAAGGCGTGCACGTCAAGTGCCTGGCCGATGCGAAAGGGCAGATCAGTCATGCCACCAGGGTAGCGTCACCTGGGCGTCGGAGTGAATGGCGCGTGCCCTGTCCGTCGCGGCTGCGACTCACGCGCCCTTGGGTGTGATGGCGACGATCCCCCGGGGCGTCACGCCCACGTACAGGTCGTCGTACGCCAACACCCCCGCGTACACGTCCTGGGAGGGATCGAGGCGCACCAGGTACCCCTCCTTCACGGCGACGAAGTAGAAGCGCCTGACCTCCTCGGGCAAACCGCCCGGGGTCTGTGTGCGAGTCTCCGGGTAGAACAGGACAGAGGCGTCCGGCGAGGCCGAGAAGGGGGTCTTGACCCAGCACGGATCCTCCTCGTGTCCTTGGAAGCGCCCGTAGGCGCTGCGGACCCGGTCGGAGATTAAGTCCACGGAGGAATCCCCGAAGGTCAGCGTGCGGCACTCCTCGCCTGTCGCGCCGAGGACCCCGAGCGCCCACGAAGCATCGGCGCTGCCGTAGTAGCGCTCCCACTGCTCCACAGTCGGCTGGCCGCCGGGGACGACGGGCTGGCCGCCCGCTGCGGGGTCGCCCTTCGCCAGGGTGAAGGTCTGCCGCACGGTGCCGTCCGCCTCGGCGGTCATGAACGCTCCGCGGTTGTCGCCCTCCACGAGCCAACCGTTGGCCGCGGGGCGGATCAGCGAGGGAGTGCCCGCCCCGAACCCGAGTTCCGCCGTGGCTCCGGTGCGGGCTTCGACGACTGTGTGGAAATCCTTGTATTCGGCGAAGCCGAAGTGGATCCAGGTGCGGCCGCCCGCGCTCGTCGTCTGGAAGACTCCGGGGCACCTCCACCCCGGGCCCTCGGCCGTCCACAGTCTGTCGAGGGAGGCGTCCACTCCCCAGCACTGCTTGCTGAGTTCCCCGCAAACCACCAGAACCGAGTCGACGACTCCGACGGCGGTGCCCTCGATGGCGGACGGCAGGGAGGAGTCCGCCTGTCCGGAGTCCGCCGCGAGAATAGTCCTGCCGACCGCCAGGCGGTCGCCCCACACGATCGGCTTTGGCGCTGGCTCTTCGTTCGTGAGGGGGGAGTTCCACAGCAGCGCGGGCTTCGAGCCGGAGATGTCGTATGCGCGCACCGAGGAGAGCGTGACAACGTACATGCGGCTGCCCTCGACCGCCAGGCGGGCACCGTACTCGGGGAACGTCCCGTCCAGCTTCTCGTCGATTCGCCAGGCGGTGGCGACTCCGCGAGCCCACGCGGGTGACGGGGCGCCCGTCGCCCTCGCCTCCCCCGAGTAGCCGACCTGCGTAGCGAGGGGCGCGGGCCCCGACTGGGGCTCCATGTCGAGGAGCCGGCGCTCCCGCTGCTTCCCCATGACGTGGACGGCTACGGCCAGCGCGGCGACCAGTGTCGCGCACACGGCGACAACAATCGCTGCCCGCCTTCTCCTGCGCGGTCGGACGGCGGGGGCGGAGTGTCCCGCACCCGCGGGGATTGTCTCGTCGTGGAGGGAACTCATGCCCCCAGTATGCCCAGTTCCCAGCACAAAAGGAATACCCACGCCCCGGCCTCGTCGATAGGTGGGACTGTCCCTGGGTGCCATCGCCCCGGTGGGCCCGTCGCCCGATAGGATCGGACCGTGCGTTACATTTCGACCCGACGCGGCTCCGACGCGCCCACTTCCTCCTTCAGCGACATCCTCCTGGAGGGGTTAGCCCCCGACGGCGGACTCTACCTGCCCGAGGAATACCCGACGCTCGAAGCACCCGACCTGGAGCGGCTGCGTGTCGCCTTACGCGAAGACGGCTACGCGGCCATGGCGGCGCGCGTCCTGGCGCTCTTCATCGACGACATCCCCGCCGAGGACCTGGCCGCCATGGCGGCACGCGCCTATAGCGCTCCCTCCTTCAGCGACCCCCAGATCGTGCCCGTCACCGCGCTGGAGGGCGCCGGAGTGCACCTGGCCCACCTGTCGGGTGGCCCCACCGCCGCATTCAAGGACATGGCGATGCAGCTCCTGGGTGAGCTCTTTGAATACGAACTAACCCGATGCGGGGACTGGCTCACGGTCGTGGGCGCCACCTCCGGGGACACCGGCTCCTCCGCGGAATACGCGCTGCGCGCCCGCCCCGGCCTCTCCGTCGTCATGCTCACCCCCGCCGGGCGCATGACCGCCTTCCAGCGCGCCCAAATGTTTTCCCTGCCCGACGACAACATTGTCAACGTCGCCGTCGACGGCGTTTTCGACGACTGTCAGGACCTGGTTAAGGCCATCAACATGGACGCCGACTTCAAGGCCGCCTGGCACGTGGGTGCCGTCAACTCCATCAACTGGGCGCGCCTGCTCGCCCAGGTCTGCTACTACGTGGCCACGTGGCTGCGCGTCACCGAGGAAGGCGCCGACGCCTCTTCCCGGGTCAGCGTCGTTGTTCCGACGGGGAACTTTGGAAACGTCTGCGCCGCCCACATCGCCCGCCAGATGGGCCTCCCCCTGGGCGCCCTGGTGGTTGCCACGAACGAGAATGACGTGTTGGACGAATTTTTCCGCACCGGCGTCTATCGCCCCCGCTCCCGGGCACACACGCTGGCCACGTCCAGCCCCTCCATGGACATCTCCAAGGCCTCGAACTTCGAGCGCTTTATCTTCGATCTGCTGGGGCGCGACGGGGACGCCACGCGCGCCCTCTTTGACCGGGCGCTGGGGCGCGATGGGTTCTTCGACCTGTCCGACACACCCGAGTTTGCGTCCCTGCGCGACACCTACGGATTCGTGTCGGGAACCTCCACCCACGCCGACCGCCTGGCGGAGATCGCGCGCACCGAGAAAGAGAGCGGCTACCTGCTGGATCCGCACACCGCCGACGGCATGCACGTGGCTCGCGCCCTGCGCGGCCAGATCGACGGCCCCCTCGTCGTCATGGAAACCGCGCTGCCCGTCAAGTTCGCCGACACCATCTTCGAGGCGACCAGACACCTGCCGCCCGTCCCCGCCCGCTTCGAGGGCATCGAGGGGCAGGTCGAGCGCGTCACCGCGCTGGCGAACTCGGCCGACGCCCTCAAGGAGCTGATCGCCCAGCGCATATCCCCGGGCAGCCCCGCCTGACCCCGCGCCTGCCACCAGGCTGGGGCGTCGAAACCGCGGAACCGGACGGTTCGGAAAGGCCAGCCCCCGCCTCGTTACATCCTCCCGGGAAGAGGCGCGACCGTCCCCGCCCGGTGCCCGCCGGGTAGGATGAGCACCATGTTGCACCTGTACGACTCCAAGAGCGCCCGCCTCCAGCCCCTGAACCCGGTCACCCCCGGCCAGGTCGGCATCTACCTGTGCGGCGCGACCGTGCAGGGCTCCCCGCACGTCGGCCACCTGCGCGCCGCCGTCTCTTTCGACACACTGATCCGCTGGCTGCGTCGCAGCGGATACCGGGTGACATACGTCCGTAACGTCACCGACATTGACGACAAGATCCTGGGTAAGTCCGCCCAGGCCGGATGGGACTGGTGGGCGTGGGCCTACCGCTTCGAACGCGAATTCACGAACGCCTACGACACCCTCGGCGTGCAGGCCCCCACCTACGAGCCCCGCGCCACCGGGCACATCCTTGACCAGATCGACCTGGTCCGGCGCCTGATTGACGCCGGGCACGCCTACAGCGATGGGCGCGGCAACGTCTACTTCGATGTCCATTCCCAGAGCGACTACGGCTCCCTCACCCGCCAGCGCCTGGCCGACATGCGCACCACCGAGGACGACGCGCAGATCGACGAGGCCGTCGAGGCCGGCAAGCGCGACCCCAGAGACTTCGCGCTCTGGAAGGCGACGAAACCCGGGGAGCCGATCACGGCCTCGTGGGATAGCCCCTGGGGGCGCGGGCGCCCCGGCTGGCACCTGGAGTGCTCCGCCATGTCCAGGCGCTACCTGGGCGACGAGTTCGACATCCACGGCGGCGGCATCGACCTGCGCTTCCCGCACCACGAGAACGAACAGGCACAGTCCCACGGCGCCGGGTGGGCGTTCGCGCGCCTGTGGGTGCACAACGCGTGGGTGACCGCCAAAGGCGAAAAGATGTCCAAGTCCCTGGGCAACGTCCTGTCCATCGACGCGCTCACCCGGGACCACCCGGCCGCCGCCGTGCGGTGGGCGCTGTCCACCGTGCACCACCGGTCTGCCATCGAATGGGGTCCCGACACGCTGCCCGACGCCCGCGCCGCATGGGAGAAGTTCTCTTCCTTCGTCGCCCGCGCGATCGAGGTCGCCGGCGAAGCAAGTGCCGAGGAGATCGCGCTGGGCCCCGACCAACTGCCGGACGCGTTCGTGGCCGCCATGGACGACGACCTGAACGTCGCGGGGGCGCTCGCGGTCCTGCACGAGCACCTCAAGGCGGGAAATGCCGCCCTGGCCTGCGCGGACGCCCGGGGCGTTTTTCGCCAGCAGATCCTGGTCCGTTCGATGTTGGACGTGCTGGGCCTGGATCCCGCCTCCGAGCAGTGGCGCGGACAGGCGGGCATCGGCGCGGAGGCTGGGGGCGCGGCCGAGCACGCGGCGCTGGACGCCCTGGTGGCAGCCGTTCTCTCCGAGCGCGCGGACGCTCGCGCGGCCAAAGATTGGGCGCGCGCCGACGAACTGCGCGACCGCCTGAGCGCCGCCGGCATCACCGTCGCCGACGGCCGCGACGGGGCGACGTGGAGCGTGGGTTAGGCATTGGCGACGGTGCTGGGAGGGAACTAGACTGAGGCGGAAGATCGAAGACGTAGGCCGTTCGCCGGAAGGAAGACGGATGACACCCGCCGCCCCGACACTGTGCGTATTTACCCCCACATACAATCGCGCGTACATCCTGCCTGCCCTGTACGAATCGCTACTGGCTCAAACGGCGACGGACTTCCAGTGGATGATCATCGACGACGGTTCCAGCGACGACACCGAAGCCCTGGTGGCCGAGTGGATCGCCCAGGGGCGCATCGCGATCGACTACGTGAAACAGGAAAACGGCGGTAAACCGCGCGCGATCAACGCGGGGGTGGCACGCTGTGAGAGCCCGCTGTTCTTCGTGGTCGATTCCGATGACCACCTGGTGCCCACGGCGGTGGAGCACGTGCTGGACGTGTGGCGCACGATCGAGGGGGAGGAGCGCTACGCGGGAATCGTGGCCCTGCGCGGCACGGACGAGCGAACCCCTATGATTACCTGGATGCCCGAGGGCGCCAAGGACGTCAAGTACTGGGACCTGTTCGAGACGATGGGTTTTTCCGGGGACACGTCCCTCATCCACCGCACACAGGTGCTGCGCGACTACCCCTACGACGTGGCCCCCGGGGAACTGTTCGTTGCGGAGACTTCCGTGTACTACCGGCTGGATGAGCGCTACGTCATGCTGGCGGACAACACGATCTTGACCATCTGCCACTACCTGCCCGACGGGTTGACGCAGAACTTCGCGGCGAACGCGAAGAGGAGCCCCATCGGCTACTGGAAGCACAAGCGCTACTGCGCGCAGCGCGCCACGACCCTGCGATCGCGTGCCCGCGAAACGGCGCTCTACCTGGTCGGCTGCATGCTCGCCCGTCAGAAGGGAGCCCTCGCGATGGCCCCCAGCAAGGCCCTGGCGTTGGCGTGCTACCCGGTTGCGCTGGTCGCGCGCTACACGATGTTTCGCTGAGGGGCGTGCCGATGGACAAACCGAACGACTCCGCCGGCGACGCGATGACCCCGGGCGGTGCGGTCCCGGATCAGACGAAGGCAGCGACCGTGGACGCCCCGCAGAAGCTGTCGTTGCGCGCGAACATGATGTGGAGCTCCGTCGGTTCCCTGACCAGACTTGGCTGCAACTACCTGGTCTCCTCGGTGCTGGTCGTGCGTCTGGCGGCAGGCTTCGACGCCGCGGGCCTGCTCGCCCTGGCCATGGCGATAGCGAACCTCGTGAACCCGATCGCCGACTTCCGCCTGCGCACCGTTCAGGTCACGGACGTGACGGGGGAGCGCAGCTCCCGGGAGTACGTAGGGTTACGCTCCGTCCTGTCCTTCGTGGCCTTCCTCGTGGGCGTCGTGTATTCCGTGGCGACGACCTCCTATGACGCGCTGCCGGTGATCTCCCTCTACCTCGTGTACTCGCTGGCCACGAACTTTATCGAGGTCTTCCACGCGATCGACCAGAAGCACCTGCGCCTGGACTTCGCGGGAAAGTCATACATGATGCAGGGGGTCGGTTCCCTCCTCGGCTTCGTCGCCGGGCTGTGGTTCTTCGATTCCCTGCTGCTCGCGGTGGCCCTGATGACGGCCGTCGTGATTCTCGTCGGCGTCGTCTACGACGCTCCCCGGGCGCGCGTCTTCGAACCCATCCGCCCGCGGCTGCGCGTGGGGCGCGCGGTCAAAACCCTGGTGTCATTGGCCCCCCTGGTGGTCGCCCAGATTGCCGCGACATCGGTCCTGACGGTCCCCAGGCAGATGCTCGCCGCGACCGACGGGGCGGACGCTCTGGGCATCTACCAGGCGGTTGCCTCGCTGGCGGTGATCGTGCAGATGGGTGCGACCTACGTGTACAGCCCCCTTATGGGCGTCTTCGCCGAGCGTTTCCACACGAATAAGCGTTCCGCTCTGGCCCTGCTGTGGAAGACAATCGGCGGGATCCTCGTCATCGCCGCGGCGTGCGCCCTGGCCCTGACCTTCGCCGGCGAGCCTGTTTTGACTCTCTTGTTCGGTGAGAAGATTCGCGGTAACACGCACCTGCTTTTGCCCGCCGTGCTGTGCACTGTCATCACCGCGTTCAGCTGGTTCTTGAACGACCTGCTGCTGTCGGTACGCGACTATCTCGCGAGCTTCGTCGGCAACGTCGTCGCCTGCGTGGTCGCGCTGGCTCTGGCCAGACCCTTTGTTTCCTGGTTCGACATGAATGGCGTGTCCTGGGTCGGTGTGGTCGCCTACGCGTCAGGCGTCCTGGTTCTGGCGGTGTTCCTTGCACGCGATTACTGCAGGCTCTCGGACTCTCCCGCTGCCGCGCTCGGGGACCGGGAGGATGCGCCCACGGGCGCGTGAGGGGCGAGGGACGCGTCGATGGGGTCGCGGGATTGACGCGCCAGATCGTGATCTTTGCCCCCGCGCCCGGCCGCGGTGCCCCCAGGCGGTTCGAACCACGTACCCTGGTGTCAGTTCATGAAGACGAGGAGACACCATGGCCGCACACAGCGGGCGCCCCGGCGCCATCCGTAAGAAGGGCACGAAGAAGGGCGCGCAGGTGGGCACGGGCGGGCATTCTCGCCGCCGCCTCGAAGGCAAGGGACCCACCCCCAAGGCCGAGGATCGGCCCTACCATCCCGCCCACAAGCGCAAGATTACGCGCGAGGCCCGCGAGGCTCGCGAGGCCGCCATCGCACGGGCCCGCGCCAAGTCCTCCATCCGAATCAAGCCGGGCCACGAGCTGATCGCCGGCCGTAACCCCGTCGCCGAGGCGGCCCGGGCCGCGGTCCCGATCGAGCGCGTCTTCATCCTGGATAACGTCAAGGATGATCGCGTGGAAGAGGTCGTGCGCCTGGCCTCAGCTATGGGCGCCCCGGTCTATGAGGTCACCCGCCGAGACCTGGATGTCGCGACCGACGGGGCCGTCCACCAGGGCGTGGCAATCGAGGTGCGCGGCTACGAGTACGCCGACGCCTCCGATCTCATCGCGGGTTCCCTGCAGCAGCTGGGTCACCCCCTGCTGATCGCCCTCGACCAGGTGACGGACCCCCACAACTTGGGTGCGGTCCTGCGCAGCGCGGGAGCGTTCGGGGCGGACGGCGTTCTGATCCCTGAGCGCCGCAGCGCGGGTGTCAACGCGACCGCCTGGAAGGTGTCGGCGGGCGCCGCGGCGCGCGTGCCCGTGGCACGTGCGACGAACCTGGTGCGCGCCCTGGAGGAGGCGAAGCGGGCCGGTTACTTCGTGGTCGGCCTGGACGGTGGTGGGGATGCGCCGCTGCGGGGCCTGCCGCTGGCGGACGGACCGCTCGTCATCGTGACGGGCGCGGAGGGCACCGGCCTGTCGCGGCTGGTGCGCGAGACCTGCGACCAGATCGTGTCCATCCCGATCGCCTCGACCGTTGAGTCCCTGAACGCCGCGGTCGCCACGGGCATCGCCCTGTACGAGGTGGCGTCGCTGCGCGCCCAGGATTAAGAAACCTGTGGCCCTGGCTGCGGGGGTGCCTAAGCCTGCGGGCGCTACCTGGTGCCCGCAGGCCATTCTTGTCGGACGCCTTGCGCATCGCGCCTTTGCGCCCTGCGCATCGGGGTCAGGGGGCCGTGGGACAGATGGGGTTAACTGTGGGGGACTCCGCCTGCCATCTCAGTTTCCCCACAACGCGGAGACCTTTTGCTCCGCTTCGCTGTAGGCCTCCAGCGCCGATTCCAGCGCCTTTTTATTGGCCGTCAGGCGCTCTGCGATCTGCCGCAGTTGCTTTTCGTCCCGGATGATGCGGTCCAGCGCCGCGGTCGCCGCCTCACCTTCCCAGTTGTTTGCCAGAAATGCTGCTGTCTGTGGGACGCCGTCGATGCGCGCCTCGAGTTCCTGGGCTCGTGCCCCCAGGGTGGTGGCCAGGGACTGGAGTTCGCCCGCGTTGACGAATATCTCTGTCACGGATGCTTCCTTAATCCTGTTGTTACTGGTTGGATTCCAGGATTCCCGCACGTTACGGGTGGTCGTTCGATCTGCTCGCGGACCGGCGCGAACGGTTCCTGGAGGGCGAAAGGACCCCCGCCGACACGCCGTTTTTGGCGCTTGAGGGCGGGCCAATTGCCTTGCGCCATAAAGTAACACACTCTATAAAAACTCAGCAGCGAGCGTCTGATAGGTGGAGCCGTGCATCGTGCCGCGGTGGCTGCTACGAGCGTTTGCCGAAGAGCCGCGTCCTGTCCATGCCTCGTTCTTGGCGGCCTTGCGCATGATCGCGATGCTGCGCCAGTACAGGACGTGATCCTTCGGCAGGTTGCCGCTGAGGAAGTAGCGTGGATAGCTCAGCAGGATTCCCTGCCGACCGAGGGCGTCCGTGAGTTCGGCGAGGGCCGTATCCATGTACGCGTTGGTAACAGAGGGGTCCGATACTAGTTCAGCGTCGAAGCACCATAGCTCGCTCGCCGGGCGGCCCCCGACGGAGCTGGCGCGGGCAGCAATGATGATCCGGGTCTTTTCCTGCCGGGCTCGCTTGACCGATTTGGGGGCGAGGGATGGAAAGATGTTAATGATCGGGATGTCTTCGATGGCTGGCGAGATGAGGGAGTGTCGCAGGTCGCTGCCGGTGATGATCTCGGTGCCGACCCAGCCGTGCTTGGCGAGCTGGTCGCTCACCCCTGGGGTTTCTCCCCTGGCCCCGGTGGAGATCCAGTAGTCGACACAGCGTGAGACAGCCTGATGTGGGTTGGTCGCCACCTGTGCGACCATGTAGCGGTGTCGGTCGTAAAGCCTGCGCAGTGAGAAACGTGGGGTCATGAGCGGCCTCCACGCGAAAAGTGACTCGTGAATGGTGCAGTCGTGTCGCCCCGCGTGGCCGCGAGGCTGGCGGGTGCCAGGACGTGGTCGTCGGGCAGGTTCGCAGGATTGACGAGGCGTGGGGGCCCCAGGAGGATGCCCTGGCAGTGGAGGGATGCGTGCAGATACGCGTACACGCGGGTGAGGGGATCCGTGCCCGGCTGGGCGCGCTGGATGAGTCTGTCCCACGGGAAACACCATAGCTCGGTCGAGGCCCGCCCCGCGTATGTGGAGGGGTGGGCCGCGATGATGATGGTCCGCTTGTTGAGTTGTGCGCGCACGGCCTTCAACGTGAGGTACGCGGCGAGTCCTCCCAGCGCAACAACGAGAAAGGGGTCCGGGGAACCGCCGGGCGCCTCAATTCCGACGAGGTCCGGCATCCGGGTTGTCTTGACGACGACCGTGAGTTCGGTGCCTGACCAGCTGCGGTTCGCGAGCTCCTTGGCTATCGCGCGCGACTCTCCCGAGACGTTGATAGCGCGCCAGAAGTCGACGCACCGCGCGACCGCCTCGTCGGGCGGGCACGACACGTCGAACACCGTCATGTGACGGCGTTGAAAAACAGGGTGCTTTCGTGCGATGATCCGAAGGTGGGCAGTGCGGATTCTAGGTAAGGAATTGCGAGACCCGTCGCTACTCTTCCCGCCTGCCTGGTGGATGCCCATTAGCGATTGTTGTTCGTTCGTGTATCGGTCTTGGCAGTACGTTGCATTGTCACCATATTTGCCCTGCCAAAGGGGTGGCTTTCGGGAAGGCTCCCTCCGAGGAAATAATTTGGAGGCCCCAGTATGATCCTTTGCTTCGTGAGAGAATTCGTGAGGTCGTTCAGGGCTGTATCCATGAATCCGTTCGTATCTGAATCCGCTGATAGGCCTTTGGAGGCTCTTCATAATTGAGGGTGTGGGGGTGGTATGCGGGGTTCGGTGTGTCGTGGCCGGGTAGGGGTCGAGGTCTTCCGATGATGGGGGTTCCTACACCGTCCATCCGAAAGACCTCGACATGTCCAATGCTACCTTTGGTCGCCCTGACCTGAGCGCCTTCACGGGCCTGGATGACCTAGGACTGGAAGTGATGGGTCAGCGTGTAGGAGGCGATCGGACCGTCTTGGCCTGCAAGGTAGTGGGTGAGGATCGGTGGTGCCGACAGTGTGGGGGCGAGGGCGTCGTACGCGACACGGTGATCAGGCGCTTGGCTCACGTACCCTACGGGTGGCACCCCACCATGTTGCACGTGAGCGTGCGCCGCTACCGCTGCCAGACGTGTGCTCACGTGTGGCGTCAAAACATGAGTGCAGCAGCCGATCCGCGCGCGAAGCTCTCGCGCGCAGCGGTGCGCTGGGCGCTGGTGGGCCTGGTGGTCCACCATCTGACGGTGGCGCGCATCGCCGACGTATTGGCCGTGTCATGGAACACTGCCAATACCGCGATCTTAGGTGAAGGCCAGCGCATACTCATCGATGATCCTGATCGTTTCGAGGGAGTGTGCGTCATCGGTGTTGATGAGCACGTGTGGCGCCACACCCCTTACGGCGACAAATACGTCACCGTCATCTTGGACTTGACTCCTATACGAGACCGTCGTGGTCCCTCCCGGCTCCTGGATATGGTCCCAGGCCGCTCCAAGCAGGTCTTCAAAACCTGGCTCTCTTCCCAGCCCGACACGTGGCGCGAGAACATCGAGGTCGTAGCGATGGATGGATTCACCGGGTTCAAAAGCGCAGCCGCTGAAGAACTCTCAGACGCAACCGCGGTCATGGACCCCTTCCACGTCGTACACCTTGCCGGTGATGCTCTCGATGAGTGTCGCAGGCGCATCCAGCAAGAACTCCACCACCGGCGTGGGCGTGCCACCGATCCCCTGTACAAGGCCCGCAGAATGTTACACACCAGATCCTGCCTGCTCACCCCGCGCCAACAACACCGGATCCTCGACCTGTTCGCCAGCGATTGCCACGTCGCCCTCGAAGTCACCTGGAGCGTCTACCAGAGTATTATCGACGCCTACCGCGATCCCAATAAAATCCGCGGTAAGGCCCTGATGCAAGCCGAAATAGACCGTCTCAGCAACGCGGGTGTCCCTCGCTCCCTCACGGAGATCATCACACTGGGAAGAACGCTCAAACGCCGATCCCGGGACATCCTGGCTTACTTCGATCATCCACACACCAGCAACGGTCCTACCGAAGCGATCAACGGACGTCTCGAACACCTACGCGGATCCGCACTCGGGTTCCGAAACCTCACCAACTACATCACCCGCTGCCTCCTCGAAACAGGAGGATTCAGACCCCAACTACACCCTCAATTATGAAGAGCCCCTTTGGACTCGAAACACCAAAGCTCACTGACATCCCTGCCCTGCTTCGAGTTAACACGGGCGACGATAGAAATCCAGGTCTTCTCTTGGACGGCTCGGGCCACCTTCTTAGGAATCAGAGGCCTCAGGAGAGTGCGTGGAAGGTCATTATTAAACGGTGAGAGGAAAAAACTACGCAGGGTACTTCCAAATATTAGTTCAGTCCCCGCCCACCCATGCTGGGCGAATTGGTCCCGCATGCCCGAAACCTCGCTGTGTGCACCGATAGAGACCCAAAAATCCTTACAGCGAGCAACGGCATCGTGCGGAGTCAGTGTCACCTGGTAGGCTGCGAAACGCCGCCGATCAAACAGCTTATTACCAGGTGTTGGTGGGGTTATCGAAGCCATGTGATATCTCCGGGTTGGTCGGGATAATAGGGTTGTTGTTCTTTGTATCTCGGCGAAGTCTCATCACACCGAGGTCGGAAAACACATGATCGCGGGGGAGGTCGCCGCCTCGGAAGAAATGGGGCGTGCCCAGCAAGAGGCTCTGCTTGGCGAATGCTTCCCCGATGTCTGCGAGCGTGGACTTCATGAAAGCGTCCGTGAGAGCGGGTTCCCTGAACGAATCTTTCACGAGGAAGCGAAACGTGCAGTGGCGATCCGTCCCGCCGATCGTAAATTGGCTGCCGATGAAACCGCGTTGTGCGTCCTGGATTAGACTGAGTACGCCGTCGCCAATGTTAACGACGGTCTGATTGATCGGGTGGAAGGCCATCAAAAGAAGACCACTTGCGTCTTCGCCCTGTGCGAAAGTTCCCCACTGATTCAGGAAGCGGCGCATCTCGGGGAGATGATCGGATCCCTGGCGCCAAGCACTTGCTGGGCGAGCGATAGGTCCGCATACTCGACGGATAGTGTCATGATTCCTCGTTATGTGTCGAAGCTCTGGTGGTTGGTTTCCGCCGACGTTGTTTCCTGAGCTCGGCGGCGAGCTGTTTTCCCTGTAGGTGAAAGTAGCACAGGTAGTCAGAGTTCGTCGATGCATGAGCAGGCCGACTCGCGGGCTATCATCGTCCCGTGAGCATCCTTGGAACCGTGATCGTCGGCGTCGTCATCGCGATCGGAGTGGTCGGCGCGGTCGTGCAGATCTGGCCCTCTTCGCCCCTCATCGGCGGTGCGATCCTGGTGTGGGCGTGGATGAGCGGCACGCGCGCCGCGTGGGTCGTCCTGGCCCTCACGGTCGTCATCCTCACAGTGGGAACGGTACTCAAATACGTGATCCCCGCGCGCGGCATGAGCAAGGCCGGGATCCCCCAATCAACCCTCATCTGGGGCGGCATCGGCGGCCTCATGGGCTGGTTCCTGGGCCTGCCCGTCGGCCTCCTCCTGGGCATGATCGCGGCCATCTTCCTGGTCGAATACCTGCGCAGCCGCGAAGCGTCCACGGCCTGGAAATCCACCCTCCACGCACTCAAGGCGTACGGCTGGACCATCGCCATCGAACTGTTCGCAGCGCTGGCCTCCGCGACCCTGTGGGGCATCGGCGTTGCCATGGTCGCCTCCGGAAGCTAATGCGACAGGGGGCGACCCGCCCCGGTTAATCATCCGGTAGAATATGCTCGTTGCGCGCGCCCGCGCGACGCCCCCAATGTAACGGAGATACTCATGCCAGCCGTCATCGTTCTCGGCGCCCAGTGGGGCGACGAAGGCAAAGGCAAGGCCACCGACCAGCTCGGTCAGCGCACCGATCTGGTCGTGAAGTTCAACGGAGGAAACAACGCGGGACACACCGTTGTCATCGACGGCGAAAAGTATGCGCTCCACCTCCTGCCCGCCGGAATCCTCTCCGAAGGCGTCACCCCCATCATCGGCAACGGCGTCGTCGTCGACCTGGACGTGCTCTTCGAAGAACTCGAGGACATCAGCGGGCGAGGCGTCGACTGCTCGCGCCTGCTCATCTCCTCCAACGCGCACATCATCCCGTCCTACAACCGCCTCATGGACCAGGCCAACGAGCGGGCGCGCGGCAACAACCTGATCGGTACGACCGGGCGCGGAATCGGCCCCACCTACGCCGACAAGATGAACCGCATCGGCCTGCGCATCCAGGACCTGTTCCACCCCGAGGATCTGCGCGCCAAGGTGGAGGCCGCCCTGGCCCCCAAGAACACTATTTTCGAGGCCGTGAATCTGCCCGTCCTCGACCCCGCCGAGGTCGCCGACCACCTCCTGTCCTTCGCGGAGCGCATCAAGCCGATGCTGTGCGACGTCTCCCTCGTGGTCAACGAGGCGCTCGACCGCGGAGACACCGTCCTCTTCGAGGGCGGCCAGGCCACGATGCTCGACATCGACCACGGCACCTACCCCTTCGTCACCTCCTCCAACCCCACCGCGGGAGGCGCGCTCACCGGCTCGGGAGTGGGACCCACTCGCATCGACTGCGTCATCGGCGTCGCCAAGGCCTACACGACCCGCGTCGGCGAGGGCCCCTTCCCCACGGAGCTCGACAACGAGGTGGGCGAGGAGCTGCGCCGCAAGGGCGGCGAGTTCGGCGTCACGACGGGACGCCCGCGCCGCACCGGCTGGTTCGACGCCGTCATCATGCGCTACTCCACGCGCATCAACGGCCTGACCGACATCTGCCTCACCAAGCTCGACGTCCTCTCCGGCTACGAGACGATCCCCGTGTGCGTGGCCTACGAGGTCGACGGCGTGCGTACCGGGGAGATGCCCCTCGACCAGGCGGGCTTCGAGGCAGCCGTCCCCGTGTATGAGGAGATGCCCGGCTGGAAACAGGACATCTCCGGCTGCCGCTCCTTCGAGGAGCTGCCGCAGGCCGCCCAGGACTACATCAAGCGCCTTGAGGAGCTGTCGCACTGCCGCATCCAGTCCATCGGCGTGGGTCCCGGCCGCGAGGCCACCATCGTGCGCTACCCGCTCATGTGGGGCGCCCTGGCGGGTGAGTGAAACTCCCACCGCCCCTGCTTGCCCCAAACAGACCAAAAGTGGCCGTTGCTGGGGTGCGGGGGTGGTCTCGGTTTCACCGGGCGGGCGCATGTCGCGCGCAGGGGCGGTGTGGGTTTCGGGCGAGGTCGGCAGGGCACCCGGCGCTCCACGCCGTGGATGGGTGCTCCACGCCATCGCTGCCCGGATACGACAAGGCACGCCGAACCGAATGCGCCTGTCGGCGTGAAGGCCGCTCGTAGCGGCAGAGTTTGGAGCCCGGGGCATACCGGTCCGGCGTGCTCAATAACTGTACGGCGTGCCTCGCGCGGTCGCATCCCGTGGGGACGTGCAGCAACCCACACCGGCCCGCTCCGCGCCCTCTCCAGCTCCCGCGGCTCACCCGGGGTGGGTGTTCCCCCGGGTGAGCGGACCTGCGACAGTGCCTCGTCCCCGCCCGGCACGGACATGTGGACGCCTCGGATCGCGGTCCCGGAAACGGGATGGCCTCGTCCCCGCCCGGCACGGACATGTGGGACCATGGAAGAGTGATGACATCGACCCCGCCACCCACACGACGTCGAACCGGCCCCGACCGCGGGCGCCGCCGCGAGACACCGGCGACCAAGCCCGTGCCCGCCGTCGTCGACACGGTGACCGTCACCCTGCTGGCTGCATTGACCATGACGGCCTGGTGGTTGCCAGGCTCTCGGTGGAGCGTGGGGCCCGTCATCGCTGTCGCCTCGCTCTTGCTGGCGGTCGGCTGGCCGACCCTGGCACGCCTGCACATGCCCTGGCTCGCCCAGGCTGTCCTGGCTGCGGGGGGTGCGCTCACACCGATGGCCGTGGCCTACTGGAAGAACCTCGACATCGCGGTTCCCCTGACGGGCATCACGCTGGTCGCCCTGGTCGCGGCGACGATCCTCGACGCGCCCGCGCCCCGCGACCACTCCATCGGGCACACGAGCGAGCACTGGGGATCGACCGCCCTGAGTGCGGCGCTCGCCTCGTCGGTGACCGCCCTCCTCATCGTCACGGCCGGATCCATGTGGGTATCCCTGACCGTCCACGAGCGCTGGTCCGTCATCGTGCCCATGGCCGCCCTGGTCGCCATTGTCGCGGCTGCGTCGGTTCGCGTCGGACGCAGCTCCAGCGCCGTCATCGTTCTGTCCATGGTCACGGGGCTTTGCGCGGGATTGCTGGCCGCGGCGATCGCGTGGGTCATGGGACAGACCTCAGACCTGCTGCCCGTCGTCTTCCCGTTCATCGCGAAGCGATTCGGCGAGTTCGCCGCGTTCCTCACGCTGGGCGGTGTCACCGGATTCGGCGTCGGTTTCGCCGTGTCCGTCGTGGACACGCTGCTGGGTGGGCGGGCTGCCTCCGCACAGCTGGCGAGCGTGCTGGGGCGAGGGGCCGCCAAGTTCCTGGTCGCCGCGCTGCCCGTGTACGCGATGATCCGTATCGGCGGCATCTGACCGGCCCCGGGATCGCCCCGTCGGCTTGCCCCCACGCGGCCTGTGGCCTCGGCCAGCGCGGGCACGAGGGGCTAGGCTGGAGGCATGATGGTGATACCCGCTGACCTGCCCGCACTCGTCGCTCCCGTTGCGTGGATGCTTGGAACGTGGGAGGGGTGGGGCATGCGTGCTGGCTGCGGCGAGTCCGGCGAGGCATGCCAGTCCGGCGAGGACGCTCCCGTGATCGAGGAGATCCGCGGGGATGTTGTGGGCGAACAGATGCGCCTGGTGACCCGCGTGTACGCCGGTGTCTCCTCGGCGCCGATCGACCCGACGTGGGACGCGGCCCATGGGCTCTCCGTGATCGCCAAGGGCGACCTGGTGAGCGAGGAAACCCTGTACGTGTCGGTCGCCCCCTCTGACGCTCCGCTGCCGCCCCCGGCCAGTACAACCCGCGCGAGTTTACCGCGACGTCGGCATCTACCGAGGGGCACGCCGCCGTATGGGACGGCGTGAGCGTGGGTCCGCGCGTGCAGATGGTCTCCGACGCGATCGCGCTGGGGGCGAGCGCGGCGCGCGTCAATCACCTGGGCCGGATGTTCGGCCTGGTGGCGGGCGAGCTCATGTGGACGCAGGAACGCTCACTCGATGGCGAGGATCAGGCGAACGTGGAGATTTCTGGTCGCCTGATGCGTACCGCGCAGGCCTCCACGGAATCGGGTGAGGCCATTGAGGGCATCGACGATTCTCAAGGGGGTTTTCTTGTCTGAGGAACGCCGCGGGTCCGACCTTGTGGACCAGGCCTCGGCCTCCTTCGGCGAGGCCCCTCACTATGGGGATCCGTCGGGTGAGCAGTGGGCGCTGGAGGGTGGGCGTGCCATCGTGGAGCGCCCGGACCTGGCCGTCATTGACGTGGGCGGCGCGGATCGGTTGACGTGGCTGACGTCGCTGTCGTCGCAGGTATTGACGGGGCTGGAGGCGGGGGATAGCCGCGAGCTGTTGATCCTGTCGCCCAACGGGCACATCGAGCATTGGGCGGGCGCCAGCGACGACGGCCAGAGAGCACACCTGATCGTGGAGCGCGCCGATACCGAGTCGTTCGTGGAGTTCTTGGAGTCCATGCGTTTTGCGCTGCGCGTGAGCGTGGGCGTGCGCGATGTGTCCGTGTTTTCCTCCGTGCGCGCGGGAGCTAACACCGCCGAGGCCGTGGCTGGGCTGCCCGGCGTCGAATGGACGTGGGAGGATCCGTGGCCGGGCGTCGTCAAGGGTGGGGCCGCGTACTTTATGGGCGCGCGTCACCCCGGCGCGCGCACCCCGATGATGTTTCACGTCGTTTCACGCGACCGTGCGACCGAGTTCGAGGCCGCGTGGTTGGCCGTGACCGAGGGCGGCAGCCGACGCCGCGCCGGGAGTTTGGCGTGGGAGGCGATGCGCGTTGCCGCGTGGAAGCCGCGCCTGGGGCGCGAGGTGGACGCCCGCACGATCCCGCCCGAGGTGGATTGGCTGCGTAGCGCCGTCCACACGGCAAAGGGCTGCTATCGCGGGCAGGAGACCATCGCCCGCGTCATCAACCTCGGTCGTCCGCCGCGCCGCCTCACCTACCTGCAGCTGGATGGGTCGCGCGCCGACCTGCCCGCGCCGGGCACGCCCATAGAGCTGGGGGGCCGTCAGGTCGGTGTCGTCACGTCGGCGGCGCGCCACGCGGACGAAGGGCCGGTCGCGCTGGCGCTCATCGCCCGCGCGGTGCCCGTGACGACGGTCTTTGACATCGATGGGGTTGCCGCCGCGCAGGAAGAGATCGTGCCCCCGCACGGCAAGTCCTCTATTTCTCCGCAGACCCGCCCCGGCCGGGGCCTCTCCCGCGAGGCCGGCCAGCGCGGCGGGGCAGGCGGATTCGGGGGGCTCGGATCGGCCTTGGGGGCACGCTGATGCGCGCCGTCATCCAGTGTGCCACCTCCGGTGAGGTGCGGGTCGGCGGCCGCCTCGTCGGTCGGCTCGCACTCGGCGATGCGGCGGGCCCTCGGGCCGCCGACCCTGAGGCGGAACGCGGCGCGGTGGCGCGCCAGGGCCTGGTCGTCCTGCTGGGCGTTGCCCGAGGGGACGGGCCCGAGCAGGTGGCCACGGTGGCCCGCAAGATCGCCGAACTGCGCATCCTTGACGGGGAGGCGTCCGCCATGGAAGTCGGCGCCCCGATCCTTCTCATCTCCCAATTCACCCTGTACGGGGATACGCGCAAGGGCCGGCGCCCCTCGTGGGCGCATGCCGCACCCGGGGACGAGGCCGAACCCCTGGTCGATGCGGTCGTCGAGGATCTGCGCTCGCGGGGCCTGCACGTCGAGACCGGCCAGTTTGGCGCGATGATGGAGGTCCACCTGGTCAACGACGGCCCATTCACGGTCCTGGTGGAGGCCTGAGGGTCGGGGGCGACGCGCCCGCCCTGGCCCCGACCGGGTTAGTCGGGGCGCATCGGGGCAGAGTTCCCCTGCGCCCAGGGCGAAAGCGCGCGCACGCGACGGGTGGGCCTCGTAGGCTGGTAACCAGTCAACTGGGACGGGTGTACGTCGAGCGCGGCGGGACTTCGCCCCTGAAATGAGGAGAGGCATGTTCGAACGCTTTACCGACCGCGCCCGCCGGGTCGTCGTGCTCGCACAGGACGAGGCGCGCGGTCTCAAGCACAACTACATCGGCACGGAGCACCTGCTGCTCGGCCTGATCTCCGAGGGGGAGGGGGTTGCCGCCAAGGCCCTGGAGGCGATGGAGATCAAGGGCGAGGCCGTGCGCGCCTCGGTCATCGAGATCATCGGCGAGGGCGAGAAACCGGTCGAGGGGCACATTCCGTTCACCCCGCGCGCCAAGCGTGTCTTTGAGCTGAGCCTGCGCGAGGCCCTGCAGCTGGGCCACAACTACATCGGCACGGAGCACCTGCTGCTCGGCCTGCTCAAAGAGGGCGAGGGCGTGGCCGCTCAGGTCCTGACCAAGCAGGGAGCCGACCTGGCGCAGGTGCGCCAGACCGTCATCCAGATGCTGTCCGGCTATCAGCGCGGCGAGGAGGAGGGGCGCGAGTCCGTGGGTGCCGGCGTGGGGGGCAGCGGCGGCCCGGAGCGTTCGAACTCGGCGATCCTGGAGCAGTTCGGCCGCAACCTGACGCAGGCCGCGCGGGAGAATAAGCTCGATCCTGTGATCGGTCGTCGCACCGAGATGGAGCGCGTCATGCAGGTCCTGTCGCGCCGCACGAAGAACAACCCGGTGCTGATCGGCGAGCCGGGCGTCGGTAAGACCGCCGTCGTTGAGGGCCTGGCCCAGTCGATTGTGGCGGGCGACGTGCCCGAGACGATCAAGGGTCGTCAGATTTACAGCCTCGACATGGGTTCTCTGGTGGCGGGTTCGCGCTACCGCGGCGATTTCGAGGAGCGCCTGAAGAAAGTCCTGAAGGAGATTCGCACGCGCGGCGACATCATCTTGTTCATTGACGAGATCCACACCCTCGTGGGTGCCGGTGCCGCGGAGGGGTCGATTGATGCCGCCCAGATGCTCAAGCCGATGCTGGCGCGCGGCGAGCTGCAGACGATCGGCGCGACCACGAACGACGAGTACCGCAAGTACATCGAGAAGGACGCGGCGCTGGAGCGGCGTTTCCAGCCGGTGAAGGTCGAGGAGCCCAGCGTCGACGAGACGATGGAGATCCTCAAGGGATTGCGCGACCGCTACGAGGCCCACCACCGCGTCATTATCACGGATGCCGCGATCCAGGCGGCCGCCGAGCTGGCGGATCGTTATGTTTCGGATCGTTTCTTGCCGGACAAGGCGATTGACCTGGTTGACGAGGCCGGGGCGCGTCTGCGCATCCGTCGCATGACCGCTCCGCCGGAGCTGCGCGAGCTGGACGAGAAGATCGCCGAGGTTCGCCGCAACAAGGAATCGGCGATCGACGATCAGGATTTTGAGAAGGCCGCCTCCCTGCGTGATGAGGAGTCGAAGCTGGCCGAGGAGCGCAAGTCGAAGGAAGAGGCCTGGAAAGGCGGGGCGTCCGACGAGATCGCGGAAGTGGGGGATCAGGAGATCGCCGAGGTCCTGGCCATGTCGACAGGTATTCCGGTCGTTCGCCTGACCCAGACGGAGACCACGAAGCTGCTCAAGATGGAGGAGGAGCTGCATAAGCGCGTCATCGGACAGGACGAGGCGGTCAAGGCGCTGGCCCAGTCGATCCGCCGCACGCGCAGCGGATTGAAGGATCCGAACCGTCCGGGCGGTTCGTTCATCTTCGCCGGCCCGACGGGCGTGGGCAAGACGGAGCTGGCGAAGGCCCTGGCGGAGTTCCTGTTCGGGGACGAGGATGCGCTGGTCCAGCTGGATATGTCGGAGTTTTCTGAGAAGCACACGGCCTCGCGCCTCTTCGGCGCCCCTCCCGGCTACGTCGGTTACGACGAGGGCGGGCAGCTCACGGAGAAGGTGCGTCGCAAGCCTTTCTCGGTCGTCCTTTTCGACGAGGTTGAGAAAGCCCACCCGGACATCTTCAATTCTTTGCTGCAGATTCTGGAGGAAGGCCGCCTGACGGACTCGCAGGGCCGCAAGGTGGACTTTAAGAACACCGTCATCATCATGACGACGAACCTGGGTACACGCGACATCAATAAGGGTGTTTTGACGGGCTTCCAGTCGGCGGATCACCAGACGCACGACTACGCGCGGATGAAGTCGAAGGTGTCGGAGGAACTCAAGCAGCACTTCCGCCCGGAGTTCCTGAACCGCGTCGACGACACGATCGTGTTCCCGCCGCTGACCAAGCTGGAGATCGCCCGCATCGTCGATCTGATGATCGCGAAGCTGGCGAAGCGCATGGAGGCACAGGATATGCGCCTGCAGTTGACGGATGAGGCGCGCGAGCTCCTGGCCGACGTGGGTTTCGATCCGGTCCTGGGGGCGCGTCCGTTGCGTCGCGCGATTCAGCGAGAGATCGAGGACGCGCTGAGCGAACGTATCCTGTTCGGAGAGCTACAACCCGGTCAGGTTGTCACTGTTGGCGTGCAGACGAAGGGCGACGAGCGCACGTTCACCTTTAACGGAGAGTGATCTATTCGCCAGTTGTGTGAGGTTGACAAGCTTTCAATATTTGCGGAACGACCCGTCGATCTGTGATAGAGTACCCTCTGATTGTTAGGTAACTATTTGTCTGATAGGTTCTAATTAACTATTGATCCTGGGTAAACTCGTGCCACACTATACCTAGGGCAATGCTCATCAATCGAGAGAGGGTCTATGACCGCGCGAGCGCGACGAAACGTGACTAGCCTGAGGCGACGCCTGCCGTCGGCCATTCTCATGCTGATCGTCGGGGCGCTCTGTATTGCGGGCATCATCTACAAGGGCGCCGAGGTGACCCAGGTGAACGTCAACGACGGCGGAATCTGGGTGACAAACAAGTCCAAGCAGATGGTCGGCCACCTCGACTACGAGGCCCGTATCCTCGACGGCGCGCTGCGCACCGAGGCGACCAACTTCGACGTCGGACAGGCCGCCGAAACCGTCACGGTGTCCGACCTGAGCGCACTCACCGTTTCCCCGGTCAACGTGACGCAGGTGGCCCTGGGATCCCCGACCGTTTTGCCCCCCGGCGCCAGCGTGATGCAGGGCGGCGACGTCCTGGGCGTCCTGAACGCGGCCGACGGCACCCTGTGGACGACCTCTGCGGCTTCCCCCAGCTCGAATAACCTCTCCGACGGGGCGGCCCTGGCCTCGAACATGGGGGCCAGCGCCTTCGTGACCGGCACGGATGGTACCGTGTACTCCCTGTCCGCCTCCGGCACGCTCACGACCGTGAAGCACCAGGGGTCGATCGACGAAACGAAGACCAGCCAGGTGAGCGGCATCCCCGAGGACGCGCGGCTCACCATGACGGCCGTCGGCGACCAGGTTGTCGCCCTAGATACCGCCTCCAACACCCTCTTCCTGCCCGGGAACAAGACGCTGGATCTGAGCGCGGTCGGCGTCGAGTCGGGTGGCGTCCTACAGCAGGCCGGCCCAAAGGATAATTCCGTCCTGCTGGCCACCGCCTCGTCCCTGGTGGAGATCCCCCTGCGGGGCGGGAACCCCGTGATCACCCCCGCGGCCGAGGGAGCCCCCAGCGGCCACCCCGCAGCCCCCGTGCGTCACGAGGGCTGCGCCTACAGCGCGTGGAGCGGATCGGGCGCGTACATACGGTCGTGCGACGACCCCTCCGCCAACAGGCAAATGATCGTCGATACGCTCACGACGGCTCAGGAGCTGGTTTTTAGGACCAACCGCAAGGCCATCGTCCTCAACGACGTCGCGCAGGGCAGCGTGTGGCTGCCCGACTCCAACATGGTGCTCATGGACAACTGGGACGAGGTCGAGAACCAGCTCGAAGAGAGCGAGGAAGAGCAGGACAGCCCCGAGCTGACCAACGAGGTCGCGGACCCTGAGCAGCGCGAAGAAAACACGCCCCCCGAGGCCGTGGATGACGACTTCGGCATCCGCCCCGGTCGCTCAACCGTCCTGCCCGTCCTGGATAACGACTCCGACCTGGATGGAGACGTGCTCACCGCATCCCCGACCTCCCAGCCCGGTTGGGGCTCGGTCGTGGTGGCGCGCAGCGGGCGTGCCCTGCAGATAGAGAACGTATCGGCCAGCCAGACAGGTTCCACGTCGTTTAGCTACGAGGCATCCGACGGGCAGGCATCCGCCTCCGCGCGCGTCCAGGTCACGATCCACCCCTACGGGCAAAACGAGGCGCCCGTCCAGCTGCGGTCCTCCACCGTCAAGATCGGCGCCGGCGCGCAGATCCAGTACCAGGCGCTCAGCGACTGGCGCGACCCGGACGGGGATCCCATCTACCTGAAGGATGTCCAAGCCCCCGGCGGATTGAACGTGTCGTTCATCGAGGACGGCACGTTGACGATCACCGAGGAAGGCAGCGCGGTCGGCCCGAAGACCGTCGTCCTGACCGTCGCTGACGACCAGGGCGGCGAGGCGCACGGCGAACTCGTCGTCAACGTGCAGGAGGCCGGTAACCTGCCGCCTTCGGCCAACGGAGACCTTTTCCAGGCGCACCCGGGCGAGACCGTCACCCTGGACCCGCTGAAGAACGACACGGACCCCAACGGCGATCCGCTCTCCCTCGCGGCTGTGTCGGGCACCCCGGCGGGCGTGACCGTCACTCCCGACCTGGATCGGGGAACCATTGATTTTCGGGCGCAGCAGCCCGGGTCCTACTCCTTCGCGTACACGGTTTCCGACGGTCTCGCGACGACGCTGGGGATCATCCGCGTCGAAGTCGTGGCCTTCTCCGCGTTGCCCCCCGTCGCCGAAAACGACACGGCCGTCCTGCCGCAGGGCGGGTCCGTGCTGGTCAATCCGCTGGGTAACGACTATGACCCTGCCGGCGGCATACTCTCCGTCACGTCGGTCGACACCTCGAGGGCGCCAGGTATCCAGGTCGCCCTCATCGAACGCCACCTGCTGCGCGTGACGGCCCACGCCGGTCTGTCCGAGACGGTGACCTTCTCCTACACGGTGTCTAACGGGCAGGCGAGTGCCACCGCCGAGGTGACGGTCATCCCCGGTGCGCCCGACCGTTCCGACATGCCACCCATCCTCAAGCCGGACCGCGCCAAGGTGCGCGTCGGCGACATCGGCACCGTGTCCGTGCTGTCGAATGACCGTTCCCCGGCCGGGTTGAACCTACAGGTCGAGTCGACCCTCCAATACGACCAGGCTTCTCCCGTGGGAACCCCCTTCGTGACGGGCAACCAGGTGCGCCTCGAGGCTGGAACGACTCCCGGGATCCTAGAGGTCATCTACACGGTCATCGATTCCGCGGGCAACCGCGCGTCCAGCACGGTCACTTTCGAGGTCATCCCCGACTCCGAGAACAACGAGGCGCCGCGCCCGCGCACCCTCAACGCCTGGACCAGCGCCGGACAGAACGTGCGTATTCCCGTCACCCTGAACGGCATTGACCCGGACGGGGATTCCGTCACCCTGGTGGGTGTGGATTCTTCGCCCACGCAGGGGGTGGCGACCGCCTCCACCACGTGGATCGATTACACGCCGAACCGCGGCGCGGTGGGTACCGACACCTTTACCTACACGGTCGAGGACCGCAGGGGCGCCCGCGCTTCGGCGCGCGTGCGTGTCGCGATATCCCCCGCCCCTTCGTCCAATCAGAACCCCGTGGCCGTCCCGGACACGGTGCAGGCCCGGCCTGATCGTGTGCTCACCATCAACGTGCTGTCCAACGATGTCGACCCCGACGGTGATTCGCTGTCCCTGGATGAGGGCGGGCTGTCCACCGCGACATCCGAATTGGCGCCGCAGGTGCGTTCGGCCTCGACGATCCAGGTGCGCACCCCCTCGGAGCCCGGCAGCTACGCGGTGGCTTACACGGTCTCGGATGGGCGCGGCGGGTCCGCGGTGGGCCTGGCCACCATCTACGTGTCCCCCGACGTTGCCCTGAAGGCGCCCGTCGCGCGCGACGATTATGTTGCCTACACGGAACTGCCCGACGACGGATCGGCGGTGCGCGTGCGCGTCACCGAGAACGACGAGGATGCTGATGGATCGGTCGACGAGCTGACGGTCACCACCGGTGAAGACGGGGTGAGCGTGAACGGCCAGGACCTGCTGATCCCCGTCTCCGACCAGCTCCGCCTGGTCGTCTACACCGTGACCGACCGTGACGGCTTGACCAACTCCGCCGTCGTGACGGTCCCCGGACGCAACACGACCGCCCCCTTCCTGAACAACGCGAATCTGCCCATCGAGGTGGACGCGGGCACCCAGCGCACGATCAGCCTCTCCGACTATGTGACGGTGCGTTCGGGCCGCTCCCCGCGGCTCGCGGCGGACTCCTCCCCGCTCGCTCAAACGGGCCTGGACTCCGTGGTCGCCGGGGGAGACTCGCAGCTGACGATCAGCGCATCCCAGGGTTTCTCCGGTCATACGGCCTTTGCCATCCAGGTGAGCGACGGAGACGACAGCGGTGCGCTCTCCGCGACCCTGTCCGTGCCCGTGCACGTGCGCGCCACCCAGAACCAACCCCCCACGTTTACGCCGACCACCGTGCGCGTCAAACCCGGGGGCAATCCCGTCAGCCAGAACCTGGCACTCGGCGTGTCCGATCCCGAGGGCGCCGACCCCTCAACCTTCACGTACGCGCTCGGGGCCGCCCCCGACGGTATCACCGCCTCGCTGTCGGGATCGACGCTGAGCGTTTCAGCCGCCGAGGGGATATCCCGCGGCCAGGTCGGTGCCATCGAGGTGACCGTGACCGACACGGACGGAAACTCCGTCTCCGGTTCCGTCCCCGTCGAGGTGGTGGATTCCACGAGGCCGCTGGTCTCTGTGCCCGCCACTTACCAGCTGCATACCCGGGTCGGCGAGAAGGTGACGATTGATGTTGCCCGTATAGCTACCAAACCGTCCCCGGATTCGTTGCTGGCCCTGGAGGGCCCGGCCACCACCTTAGGTAGTGCACAGGTTGATACCAAGGGCACGGAGGTGTCGATCACCCCGTTGAGCACCGAAACCGTCACGGTGACCTATCGCATCACCGACCGGTTGGGCGACCTCTCGCGCGCCGTACAGGGGACCCTCACCGTTACGGTGGACGGCGGCCCGCCGGATGCCCCGACAAGCGTGCACGCCGAGCTCGTGGGAAAGAAAAAAGCCCGTGTTACCTTCACCCCGGGTAAAGACAAGGGCAGTAAAATTCAGGGCTACAGGGTGTATGCGACGACGGGCGAGGAGATGACCGCGGAATGCCCCCTCCGCGACGACCACGTCGTGTGCAAGGTCAAGGGCCTAGAATTGGGGCGGGACTACTCTTTCACCGTCGTTGCCCGTAACGCGGACGGCGAATCGAAGCACTCACTCCCCTCGAATCCGATTACGACGAGCGACAAACCGGGTCAGATGGTTCGCCCCATCGTGACCCCTGGCGACTCCGAGCTGAAGGTGTCGTGGGTGCCTCCGGAGAGTAACGGCGGATACTCGATCGACCACTACGAGTTGAAAATTAACGATAAGGCCACTGGTGTGCCCTACGACGACACGTCGGCCAACATTCCCGCCCTGAACGGGCGCGACTACTACGTGCAGGTTCGAGCGGTCAACCGCGCGGGCAAGGGCCCCTGGTCCCCGCCCGCCTGGGGCCGCCCACGCCCCTCGCACGTGAACCCCGATCAGCCGAGGGTCTCCCTGAACGCCCAGAGGGCTGCATCGGGAGAGGTCAGCGTGAGCGTCTCCTGGACGGTCGGCTCCAGCGGGGGCAGCGGCTGGGGCAATACGACGGTCAACGTGAATGGCGATCCCATCACCGTCCCCGGGGGCATTCGCTCCTGGAAGGGAACGTTGCCAGCTTCGGTGAACAGCGTGACTGTGATCGTGACGGTCTCCAACGTCGAAGGGGATACCGCTACGTCCAGTCCGCAGACCAGGAGGGTGCCCCCGAATGGGCCGCCGCTGACACCGGACGCGCCGACCATTACCGCCACGGGTAATTCCGGCCAGCTTCTGGTCTCGAACGTCAGGGTCAAGCCCGGCAGGGGCTACGTGGCCGATGACCTGACCGTGTTCTGGGGCACGAGCGGGGAGGAATGCCAACAAAAGGCGCGCGCTCGCGACCCAAACCGGCACATCCACGGCACTAACTTCATCTGGCGGGGCGGCTCCGATACCAACGGGGTGCTCCAGAGGTTCTTCTTCTGCCAGATCTCCACGTCCGACGAGGTATCGGACAGCGTGGTGGCTACCGGCACGCCGAAGGACAACAACGCCGGTGGAGACGAGAAAGACTGGGAGAACGTGGACATCCGCACGAAACGTGAAGAGATCGACGGTGGCTTCGAGATAAAAATCAAGCACACCAAGGAGATCAAGGGCATGTGCAGGTACGGGTGTCGATTGAAGGTCGTTGATAGCGCGACCGGGACAAGGATCTACACGCAGAGCGAGGTGATCGTTTCGGAGAACGAGACCCCGACCCTGCGTGCGTACTGGAACCAGCTGCCTTCGGACCCCAAGGAGTATCGCATCGGTTTGTACATCACCCTGTCGTCTGGGAGAGACATAATCAAGTACGTCGACCGTTAGGTCGGCTCTGCCAGCGGCCAGATCGGTTGACGACCCGACGGACAAAAATACAACACGAACGAAGAGAAAAGGATACTCATGTCACTGTCCATTGAGGACGCGACGCGTTTCGCCCAGGTTTTCAAGAGCCTCGTTAACGGTGTGTCCGTGGCGGTCTTGGATAAGCGCCAGGCCGTGCGGCTCGCGCTCACGACGATGTTCGCCGGCGGGCATCTGCTGCTTGAGGACGCCCCCGGCACCGGCAAGACCGCGCTGGCACGCGCGATCAGCGCCGTCATTGATGGCACGCACTCGCGTATCCAGTTCACCCCGGACCTGCTGCCCTCGGACATCACGGGCGTCAACATGTTCAACCAGAAGACCGGCGAGTGGGTCTTCCACGCGGGCCCCGTTTTCGCGGAGATCGTCCTGGCGGACGAAATCAACCGCGCCTCGCCAAAGACGCAGTCCGCCCTCCTGGAGGTCATGGAGGAAGCTCAGGTCACGGTGGACGGCGTTCGCCGACCGGCCCCCCAGCCCTTCATGGTCATCGCTACCCAGAACCCCGTCGAGCAGGCCGGTACCTACCCGCTGCCTGAGGCCCAGCTGGATCGCTTCCTCATGAAGACCTCGATCGGCTACCCGTCGCGCAGCGCGATGATCGACGTGCTGGACGGTTCGGCCGCGCCCGACCGTTCGAAGAACCTGCAGCCAATGGTCACGGGACGAGACATCGTCGCCTGGTCGTCCCTGGCGTCGGCGAACCACACGGACCGGGCCGTCCTGGACTACGTGGCCGCCCTGGCGGAGGCGACCCGTGAGGACGAGTCCTCGCTGCTGGGCGTGTCCACTCGCGGTGCGATCGGCATGGTGCGCTGCACCCGCGTGTGGGCGGCCGCGCAGGGGCGCAACTTCGTCCTGCCCGATGACGTCAAGGCACTCGCGGTGCCCGTGTGGGCACACCGCATCGTCGTCGACCCGGACGCCGCGTTCTCCGGCGCGACCTCCGAGGGCGTCATCCAACGAGCTTTGACCTCGGTGCCTGCCCCGGCAGTGGGCGCCTAGGACGTCTATCGACAACCACGATGGAAGGGAAGCGTTCGGAAAGCAACGACATGGTCTGGCACTCACGGGAGCAGGCCAGCGGTTCGCGTCCCCTCGCAAAGTTGGCGGGAGCGGTCACACCGATCGGATGGGCCGTTATCACGCTCATCTTCGTCGGCGTGGCGCTGGCAGCAGCACTCGAATGGGTCGAGGCCCTGGCGTGCGCGCTGGCGGGCGTCGTCACGTTGGTGCTGGCGGCCCTGCGCGTCGCGTGGAAGCCGCCGCACCTCGTGTCGATCCGCGTCCCTAACGAACGCATCGTCGCCGGACAGACGGCCGTCGGCGAGATCCTGGTGCGCAACGAGCGCTCCCGCCCCGTCCGATCCGGCATCATTGAGCTACCGATCGGGTCAGGCACCGGCGAATTTGTCGTGCCCCCGTTGGGTGCCCGCAGGTCGTGGGACGAAATGTTCCTGATATCCTCGCGTCACCGTGGCCTCATCAACGTCGGGCCGGCGCGGTCGGTGCGATCCGACGCCCTGGGGCTCTTGCGCCGCGTGCGAGTGTGGGACGAACCCGTCGTCCTGCACGTGCACCCCCGAACGGTCCGCGTCCCTTTCGATGCGACCGGCTTTCAGCTGGACGTGGAGGGCGTGTCCACCGGCAAACTCTCCAGCTCGGACGTGTCGTTCCATGCGCTGCGTGACTACGAGCCGGGGGACGATCGCCGCGCCGTCCACTGGCAGTCGACCGCCCGTTTGGGCAAGCTCATCGTGCGCCAGTACGAAGAAACGCACCGTTCGCACCACGTCATCGTCCTGGACACGTCGCGCGACGCCTGGGATCACGATTCTTTCGAAACGGCCGTGTCGGTTGCGGCGTCGCTGGGCCTGGCTAACCTGCGCGAATCGCGTCCGGTGTCGGTAACCACGACCGACACGTGGCTGCCTTCCGGGGGCGCCATGCGTATGCTGGATGCCCTGTCCGAGGTGGGGGCCCGCTCCGGCGGCGATCTTTTCCTGCGCGTTCGCGAGGCCCTGGCTCAGCGCCCCGGCGTTTCCGCGCTCACGCTCGTGGTCGGTCCGAAGGTGACGGATGTGGATGCCGCGCACCTGGCGCGCCTGGCTCCCATCGATGTTCCCGTCTCCATCATCCGTATCGGCGGCGGCCGGGGCGGGCGTACGCGGCGGGATCTGGGGCGAGGGGTGCTCCTGGACTGCTCCAAGCTGGATGACCTGCCGCGCATCATCGTCGCCGGGGGGCTGGCATGAGCCGTAGCACCGTCGACACCAAGCCGCGTATCCAGCGGGTCGATCCCCAAGCGGGGCACCCAGCCCCCTCGCCCGTGTCGACCCAGCCCCGTTCGATGGACGTCCCGCCGCCAGAGTCGGCCAAGCCCCGGGGATCGGACGATGCCCGCGGCGCTTCGCAAGGCACGCGCCCCAAGACGACACGATCGCGCCTGCTGTCGGTCACGCAGCGCTTCGCGACGTATCGTTCGAAGCTGCCGATGTGGTCGCTCCTGGTGCTCGCCGTCCTGTTTGCCGGTCCGGTCGCCGCCTTTGAACCCGTCTTTGGCGGCGGAGTTGGCGCAATCGCCGCGGCTGCCGGTGTGGTCAGTGGCCTGTTGATTGCCGCCGCGTCGACCCGATGGCGGTGGGACGTGCTGACGACGGTGCTGAGCATCGTGGTCACGTATTTCCTGCTGGGCAGCGCGGCGGCGCTGCGCTCGGAGGCCCTGTTCGGTTTCCTGCCCACGGGACGGACACTGCAGGTCATGGTCCTGGGGTCTTTCCGCGCCTGGAAGGATCTGCTGACTCTGACGGCACCCGTGTCCGTGTACTCGGGGCCCGCCCTGGTGCCGTGGATGAGTGGCCTGATCCTGGCCGTCGTCGCTGGCCTGATCACCGCGCGCGCAGGACGCGCGATTGTGGGTTCCATCCCCCTGGTGATCATGGCGGTTATCGCTGTGTTCTTTGGGCTGACGCGCCACCCGCTGCCCGTGTGGGTGGTGCTCGCCTGGTGGGCGCTGCTGGTCGCCTGGTGGGCAACGGCCGCCCAGTACCAGCGCATCACGCTGGGTCAGGACGTGCTGGTGGGGCGCACGGGATCCCGCGGAGGCGAGGCCACGGTCGGGCGCCGGTCTCGATCGACCGTGTACGTGGGGACGCGGATCGCTGGCGCGCTCATCACGCTGGCGGTCTCCGTGGGTGTGGCGCTGCCCGCCGCGTCCTTCCTGGGGGCGTCGGGTTCGCGCATCGTGGGCCGCGACCTGGTGAAGCCGCCCCTTGACGTTCAGGCGTACCCCTCTCCCATGTCCTCGTTTCGTCACTACACGACCGACCTGAAGGACGAGGCGCTCCTGACCGTATCGGACCTGCCCGAGAACCAGCGTGTGCGCATCGCCGCGATGGACGTGTACGACGGTACGACCTTCGGCATGTCCGAGAATCGCGGCGACGGCCACACGGGATACATTCTGGTGGAAACGACCATCCCCGGACGAGCCGAGGGTACCTCCGTGACCACGGTGACCACGACTGGCCTGTCGGGTCCGTGGGTGCCCGTCCTGGGGGAGCCCTCCCAGATCGCCTTCACGGGCCCCAACTCGGCCGCGCAAAAGGCGGGGCTGCACGTCGATACGTGGGCGAACGCGGCCCTGACGACCGGCCCCGCCGGGACCATGAGCTACAACGTGACCACGGACTTTACTGCTCCCGTGCGCGACGAAGAACTGGCGAACCTGGTGGCGCTGCCGTCGACGTCGCAGGACACGAACGTGCCCGAGGGCATCAAGTCAAAGGCCGCGGATATCACGCAGAACGCGGTAACGCCGCTGGCTGCCGCGCGCACGATCGAGCAGTATCTGGCGACGAACGGCTACTATCTCAACGAAAACACGCAGTTTTCGCGGCCGGGCGTGCGCACCGACCGCCTGGAGCGCATGCTCTTTTCGGACGAGAATCTGATAGGCGATGACCAGCAGTACACGGCCATCATGGCTCTCATGCTGCACCAGCTGGGCATCAACGCGCGCGTCGTCATGGGCGCGTACCCGGAGGGCGGTTCCCAGGGTGGTGCTGCGACCCTGCGCGGATCGGACATCCGGGCGTGGGTGGAGGTCGAGTTCGCCGGTGGCGTGTGGGGGGTCTTCGATCCGACGCCGCCGCGTGACCACACGCCGCAGACGCAGGTTCCCAAGCCTCGTTCCGTGCCGCGCCCGCAGGTGCTCCAGCCCCCGGAGCCCCCGGAGCCCCCGGCCGAGCTGCCTCCGCCGACGAACGACCAGAACGCCGACCCGAACAAGCCCCCCGAGGCGGGCTTTCCGTGGAGGATCATTGCCGGTGTTTCGGGCGGCTTCCTGCTGCTCCTGCTGCCCCCGCTGGCGATCATAGCGTTCAAGGCGGGACGCCGCAGGCGCCGCCGCCGAGCACCCGCCGGTGACGCGCTGATCGGTTCGTGGGACGAGGTCGTGGACCTGGCCGCCGATTCCGGCCTGCGCATTGAGGTCGGGCGCACGCGTCAGGAGACCGCGTGGTCCCTGTCCTCCCAGTGGAAGCTCGGCGAGGATCCGGGCGATCCCTTTACCCTGGTGACGGGTGAGATGCGTCCCGGGGAGGATGGCTCGATATACTCCGTCGAAAACGCCGCCGCCGGGCAGGGGCGCTACGTGATCGACGGGTGGAGCCGCTTCGGCGGCGACGTACCGGCTCCGGTCGTCATCGCCCGCTATGCGGACGTGGCGAACTTCGCGTCTCACGGTGCCTCCCGTGACCGTGCGCGTGCCGCGTGGGTTCAGGTGGTTGCGCTGCGCACGCAGGTGACCAAGCGCTTTGGCTTCTTTGCCCGCGTGCGCCAAGCGCTGTCCCTGCGCAGCCTGCGCATGCGTCATAAGCTGCGCCAAAGCGCCTCGGCTGCGCGCGCGACGCGAGAGGAGACACAGCAGTGAGTCCAGTGGCCGCGGGCTTGAAGGGCCCCGATATTCCAGGTTTCCGATGGGTTCGTCCGCTGGGGCAGGGCGGCTTCGCCGACGTGTTTTTGTATCGTCAGGAGCTGCCCAGCCGCGACGTGGCGATCAAGGTCGTGCGCGCGCAGGGGGATGAGCGGGGCACGAAGGAGCTGCATCGCGAAGCAGACGCGATGACGCTGCTGTCCGGCCACCCCTCTGTCGTGGAGCTGCACGGCGTGGGCACGACCGCGGATGGGCGCGCCTACCTGGTGATGGAATATTGCCCGGTGGCTGATCTGCTCACGCAGGTGCGCGCGCGTCCGATGTCTCTGGAGACGGCGCTGGACATGATGATCAAGATGTGTGGCGTGGTCGAGACGTTTCATTGGAAGGGCTACGTGCATCGCGACATTAAGCCGTCGAACATCATGCTGGACGCCTATGGAAAACCGGTGTTGGCTGACTTTGGCGTGGCCTCGAAGGCGGGGCAGCTGGAGGTTGGCGCATTCGATGGTTTTTCGGTCCTGTGGGCGCCTCCGGAGCAGCAGGACGTGTCCTCCGCTGCGTCGCCGTTGCAGGACGTGTGGGCGCTGGCATCGACGACGTGGACGTTCGTGACGGGGCGCAGCCCGTTCGAGGATCCAATCGGGGATAATTCGGCGGCGTCGATCGCGAATCGTGTGCAGCGCGGGCGCGTGCGCGCCTTGGGGCGGGCGGACGCTCCGGCGGAGTTGGAGCGAGTGCTGCGCACCGCGATGTCCGTCGATCTGGCGGAGCGCACGCAGTCTGCGAAGGCGTTTGGCGAGGGGCTGCAGCGCGTCCAAAAAGAGCTGGGGTACCCGCGCACGGAGATGGAAATAAAGGAGAAGCGTTCGAAGGCGGCCGCCGCTGCGGTCAGCGCGGACGACAGGACCCGTCTGCGCGGCGCGGCATTGATCGACGCGGATGCGACGCGCCTGCGCTCCTCCTCGCCCTATTCCTTTGAGGGGGGAACGGGTTCCGGAGGCGTCGAGGCCGTAGCGGATTCGTGGAAGAGCGAGCGCTCCGCTGACTTAGACGATTCCTCCTCCAGCCGCGTCGTCGAGGAGGCGGCGGCAACCGGGAGGGGCCTGACCCCGGTGACGGGTGCGATTCTGGCGCTGCTGGCCGCGGTGATCGCCGCGGGCCTGGTCGTGGGTATGCTGCGCGGCCAGGGTTCTTTTACTCGTATCGCGCCCGGGAAGGAGACGACGACCCCGTCTGCGGCTCCGGGTGACGCGTTGGGCGCCGCCCCGCCGCAGGTGACGGATTTGACGGGCGAGTACGCGGACGGCCTGGTGGCGTGGAAGTGGAGTGCCCCGGAGGGCATCGCCCAATCCGACATCGTGTACGTGTACGAGGGGTCGAGTGAGGGGGGAACCTCGCGCGGTCGCGTCAACGAGACGACTGTGAGCGTGGACGCCTCCAGCGGAGAGAACTGTATGCAGGTCACAACGGTGTCGCGGTCGTCGGGGCGTTTGTCCGATCCGGTTCGCGCGTGCGTGACCGTTCCGTGAGAGCGATCACCTAATCGCGCCAGTTTTGTTGCGCGCAGCGCGTCTCTTCGTGGCGAGGCACCGGTTACGTCGCGTGTAGAATGGTTACCGTCGCGCGTAATCCCTCGCGCCCAACACAGTGGAAAGATGAAGGCAGATGGCTCTCGATGAACAGGCGGAGCAGCCCGCAGTTCGGTGGGGTGCATCGACCGACATCGGGCCGGTTCGATCAGAGAACGAGGACTCGTGGCTGGCGGTTCCGCCTGTCTTTGCGGTCGCCGATGGGATGGGTGGTCACCTGGGCGGCGCTCAGGCCTCGTCCACGGCTGTTCTCACGCTGCAGGAGTTTCTCAGCCCCGACAGGCTAGGCGACCGCGCGGTGGACTTGGTGGACCTGTCCGTTGCGATTGATTCGGCTGCCGCTGCGGTAGCCGCGCTGGCGTCGGACGATAACCCGATGGGCGCGCCCGGCACGACGCTGTCGGGCCTCATGGTACTGCACACGGCCGAGGGCCCCTACTGGCTTTCCTTTAACGTGGGCGATTCGCGCGCGTACGTGGTGGGCGGCGGCGGAATCCGTCAGCTCACGCATGACCACTCGGCCCTGCAGGAGGCGCGCGACTTGGCGGCTGTCTCGGGTGCGCCGCGGGTGATTCCCCCGGCGAACGTCGTGACGAAGGCGCTGGGCGCCGGGCAGTGCGGGACCGTGAAGGCCGACTATACAATTATGCCGTTGGAGGACGGCGATCGGGCGGTCATCTGTACGGACGGCGTACACGGAGTGCTTCAGGATGCGCAGCTATATGCGCTGGTTGCCGCGGGGAACGGTCCGCAGGGAAACGCCGACGATCTGATTCAGGCTTCTCTCGAGGCGGGTACTCGGGACAATACGACAGCCGTTGTGGTTTACGCAGGAACCGAATCGCGAGTAACATTGACATCGAATGTCATGAGTCGAATGATTCAACCAGTACGTCCGGCGTCGATCGAGACCGCTCGCCGGATTCCTCGCAGAAAAGGCAGTAACTGATGCTTCAGATTGGACGCTTCCTGTGTCGCGGACAGGGCGCGATGCTCGTCACCGGACCGCTCGGTGCAGCGTTGGTTCCGCTGGATTTCGCGGATTCCGCGGCTGATGTCGTGTGGGGGCGTGCGGACACCCAGGCGTGGCTGTCTCACGTGCAGGCCGAACAGGGCGACGTCCTGCTGTTGGACTGCGCCGGCGAGCAGCCGTACCTGACGGTGCTCGGCAACATCCAGCTGCGCATGCGCGCCGCCGGTCAGATCACCGAGCAGGTGTGGACCGACCCGATTTGGGCGTGGCCCTTTAATCCCGGCGAGTGGCAGACCTTTGAGGCCACCATCATCGACGGCGACGAGGTGACGTGGATGGTTCCCGCTGCCGACCGCGTCGAGGCCGCCGAGATCCGCATCGGTCGCGCTCTGGACGAGGTCGAGGCCATGGCCTCGATGCCCGTCGACACGATGGGCTTCCTCATCAACCCCGATATTCCCGATCACGAGCGTCGCGCGCGCAGAGAGGCCCGCGAGGAGCTTCCCGAGCCGTCGGTGCGCACCTCCTCCGTTGATCTGGAGGCCCTTGAGGCGCAGTTCCTGGCGGCCACCAACAACCCCCCGGTGTTCCTCTCGTCCTCCCGCGGGTCCTCCTCCGATGCGGATGAGGCCGCCCATGCTCCCGCCGAGCCGGACCAGGATGAGCCGGTCGAGCGGATCGACGAGGCGCCCAAGAAGGATATCGAGCAGCCCTCGGGCGACCTTTACGTCGTCGCCGCCACGGAGGAGCCGCCGGTTGACACGGCGGAGTCCGCCTCCTCTGAACGCGCGGGCGCCTTCGACGAACCCAGCGCCCCCTCCGTTCCCGAGCCCGCCCCGGAACCCGTGATGGGCTCTCCCGCCGCGCCCGAGGCCATGAGTGCCGTTGGCCTGGCTGGCTTGAACGCGGAAACCGACACCGAATCCACGATTCTGCGTCTGCCCTCCGTGGACTCCGGCCCCGCCGCTCCGGTCGCCTTCCTCATTCACGGCGGCACCGTCCCCGTCGAGGTCTCACGCGATGTCGTCATCGGTCGCGATCCCGACGCGTCCGCCCTCACCGGCCGCCCCGCCGCCACCGTCCTGCGCGTTCCCAGTCCCGCGACGGAGATCTCGCGTTCTCACTGCGCCGTCATGATCACCGCCCCCGGCTCGTGGGCGCTCATGGATCTCGGCAGTGCGAATGGCACCGTCCTGCGCCACGCCGACGGCTCCTTCCAGGACGTCACCCCCATGGTGGCTCTCTCTCTGAGCGACGGTGACCTCATCGACGTCGGTGAGGGGACCACGGTCGAGTTCCGAGTGCGTTGACATACATTCGACACGTGATGTGGGGCGGGCCAGGTGGGCTCGCCCCACACTCGTTTGACGCGGTGCGGTCGCCTAAGAAACGGCCCGGGCCTGGTACATATCGGGACAACCAGTCGCCGTCGTGGCGTAAGGTGACCTAGGTCCCGTGATCAGTGTATTCTTTCCTGTGGTAGCGGCCCGGGCGCGGGCCGGTCACATGCAACCACGGAAGTTGAGGACCATGATGGTCAAGTACGTATATGACTTCTCCGAGGGTGACAAGTCCATGAAGGACCTGCTCGGAGGAAAGGGAGCGAACCTAGCCGAGATGACGAAGCTCGGCCTGCCCGTTCCCCCCGGCTTCACGATCACCACCGAGGCATGCCGGGCATACCTCAAGGATTCGGTCGTCCCCGAGTCCCTGGCCACCGAGGTCACCACCGCCCTGCGTCGCGTCGAAGACCAGATGGGCCGCGTGCTGGGCGACGCGACCGATCCGCTCTTGGTTTCCGTGCGAAGCGGCGCGAAGTTCTCCATGCCCGGCATGATGGAAACCGTCTTGAATATCGGCCTCAACGACGAATCCGTTCGCGGCCTCGTCGCCTCCAGCGGTAACGAGCGCTTCGCGTGGGACTCTTACCGCCGCCTCATCCAGATGTTCGGCAAGACCGTGCTCGACATCGACGGCGACCTGTTCTCCGACGCACTCGATGGCCTCAAGGCCGAGCGCGGCGTCACGGGGGACACGGAACTGACCGCCGACGACCTGCGCGGCCTCGTTGACACCTTCAAGGGCATCGTCAAGGAACAGACCGGGCAGGACTTCCCGCAGGACCCGCGCACCCAGATGGACATGGCCATCGAGGCCGTCTTCCGTTCCTGGAACACCGAGCGCGCCCGCATCTACCGCCGCCGCGAGCGTATCCCCCACGACCTGGGTACCGCCGTCAACGTCTGCACCATGGTGTTCGGAAACATGGGCGAGAACTCCGGCACGGGCGTGTGCTTCACCCGCGACCCCTCTTCTGGCCACTCGGGCGTCTACGGTGATTACCTGGAGAACGCGCAGGGCGAGGACGTCGTCGCCGGCATCCGCAACACGCTGGCCCTGGCTGACCTGAAGCGCATCAACAAGCCCGTGTACGACGAGCTGCGCTCCATCATGCGCAAGCTCGAGACGCACTACCGCGACATGTGCGACATCGAGTTCACGGTCGAGCGCGGCAAGCTGTGGATGCTGCAGACCCGCGTCGGCAAGCGCACGGCGGCAGCCGCGTTCCGTATCGCCACGCAGCTGGTTTCCGAAAAGCTCATCACGCGCGACGAGTCCCTGGGTCGCGTGACCGGCGACCAGCTCACCCAGCTGATGTTCCCGCAGTTCGACGCGAAGGCCGACAAGGAACTGATCGCGCGCGGCATGGCTGCCTCTCCGGGTGCGGCCGTCGGTAAGATTGCCTTCAATAACGAGCAGGCCATCCTCGCCGCCGAGAAGGGGCTCAAGACCGTCCTGGTGCGGCGCGAAACCAACCCCGATGACCTGCCCGGCATGGTCGCCGCCGAGGGCGTGTTGACCGCGCGTGGCGGCAAGACCTCTCACGCCGCGGTCGTCGCGCGCGGCATGGGTAAGACCTGCGTGTGTGGCGCCGAGGCGCTCGTGATCGATGCTGCGGCAGGCACCGTCACGATCGGCGACCTGGTTCTGACCGGCGATGACACGATCGCGATCGACGGCCAGACCGGCGAGATCTTCCGCGGAGAGGTGCCCGTCACCGACTCACCCGTCACCACCTACCTGGCGGAGGGCCTCGAAGCGGGCCTGGCTGCCGCCGGCGAAGACGAGGGGACCCGCGAGCTGGTCAGGGCGGTCGACAAGATTCTGGCTCATGCCGACAAGGTCCGCCGCCTGCGCGTGCGCGCCAACGCGGACACCCCGCTGGACTCAAAGCGCGCCATCGAATTCGGCGCGGAGGGCATCGGATTGTGCCGCACCGAGCACATGTTCCTGGGCGAGCGGCGCCCGCTGGTCGAGCGAGCCATCCTCTCTGCCCCCGCCTCCCCCGAGCGTCAGGCCGCGTTCGACGAGCTGGAGAAGCTGCAAAAGCAGGACTTCCTGGAGATGCTTCAGGTCATGGATGGCAAGTCGATGACCGTGCGCCTCATCGACCCGCCGCTGCACGAGTTCATGCCGGCGCTCATCGAGTTGGAGACCAAGGTCGCCGTCGGCAAGGCCACCGGCACTTTAGATCCCGCGGACGAGAGCATGCTGGCAGAGGTGCGCCGCATGCACGAGCAGAACCCCATGCTGGGCCTGCGCGGCGTGCGCCTGGGCATCTACCTGCCCGGCCTGTTTGCCCTGCAGATGCGCGCCCTGTGTGAGGCCACCGCGGAGCTGGTCGCGCGAGGCCTGCATCCCGAGCCGGAGATCATGGTGCCTCTGGTCGGCTCCGTGCGTGAGCTTCAGCTGGTGCGCGAGGAGGGCGAGGCCATCATCGCCGACGTGGCCCGGGCCCGCGGCGTGGATCTGTCGGGCGTGACGATCGGTGCGATGATCGAGCTGCCGCGCGCCGCGATGACCGCCGAGGATCTGGCTGAGGAAGCCGACTTCTTCAGCTTCGGCACGAACGACCTGACGCAGACCGTGTGGGGCTTCTCGCGCGACGACGTTGAGGGCGTTTTCTTCCCGCACTACATTGAGGCGGGAATCTTTGGCGTGTCCCCCTTCGAGTCCATCGATGTTCACGGCGTGGGCACCCTGGTCTCCGAGGGCGTGCGTCGCGCCCGCTCGACCAAGCCCGGCATCAAGCTCGGCGTGTGTGGCGAGCACGGGGGCGATCCGCTGTCGATCCACTTCTTCCACGGCGTGGGACTGGACTACGTGTCCTGCTCCCCGTTCCGCGTCCCGGTGGCTCGGCTGGAGGCCGGGCGCGCCGCGGTCGAGGACCACGTAGAGGAGTGAGGGGTTAAGGAGTGAGCCTGACGTCTCCGTGAGGTGACGAGGCGAGGCCGTGGCCGGGTTTCCCGGTCGCGGCCTCGTTTGTCTGGGGCGCGGTGACATGTTTCGTGGCCCCGCGGGTGCCCCAACGGCACGCGTTAACCCTCTTGGTTGCACGTTGGCGGGGCTGCTCGCCGCGCATCCCAGCGGGTTAGTGTGAGAGTCTTTGTTCCGGGCGCTGGCCGGTGTGGGGATTTGTGGCGTGGCTTGTGGGTGGGGGTGAAACTGTGGTCGCCCCTGCGTGGTGATTTGGTTTGGATTTTGGGGTTTTTGGCGGTGTGGGGGTGGTGTGGGTTTCATGCGGGCCTGGTTGGTTGTTGGTGTTCGTGGGTGGTGGCGGGGCCTGGCCGGGCTTCGAGATCGATCGCTCCGAGCCGTTAGGCTCGCGTGTGGCGATCGAGCGGGCGGGCTGCCGCCCACGGACATATACACGGACACAAAAGGGCACGACAGTAAACTGGCGGGACGACTTCGGCAACAGGGGATAGGCCTTTGGTCCTTGCCACAAGTGGCTTGTGAGCATTATTGACGGTGACTATATGGTTACAATTTAGGCAATCCTAAATGGGCTACTTTTCATCTGGGCGGCATGTGGCTACGCTGACTGCTGAGGAAATCCCATCAGCCCGGCGTCTCCCACGCGCCGGTTTTCCAGGAGGCTCGTGATAGCCGTGCTTCGCGTTTGCGCACAAAACGTTATCCAGCGGTTCGCCCGCGTTCTCATCATCGCCGTCATGGCGGCCCTCGCCCTGGCGATCATGGGCGCCCCCTCGCGCGCCCAGGGCCAGACCTGGCGCGACGTGGCCACCACCATCAACGGCCTCATTGACGAGGGCGTCGAGGCCTTTAAGGCGGGTGATCCGAAGGGTGGTAAGAACAAGGTTAACGACGCGTATTACAAGAATTATGAGACGACTGGCATGGAGAAGCAGGTCCTGAGCCGCGTTTCCGGGGCCCGCGTCTCGCAGGTGGAGATGGAGTTCTCCCTGCTGAAAAAGGCCATGACCGATGGCGCCGCCGCGGATGTTGAGAGCCACGCGGCGACCCTCAAGCGGTACGTCGCGGAGGATGCCGCCACCCTGGACGGAGTATCCCCGGACCAGGGTGCGCAGGCATCGTCCGGCGACTACAGCCCGGGCGCGTGGGGGCAGGTCGCGCAGACCATTAACGGAATCCTTGCGGAGGGCGTCGAGGCCTTTAAGGCGGGTGATCCGAAGGGTGGTAAGAACAAGGTTAACGACGCGTATTACAAGAATTATGAGACGACTGGCATGGAGAAGCAGGTCCTGAGCCGCGTTTCCGGGGCCCGCGTCTCGCAGGTGGAGATGGAGTTCTCCCTGCTGAAAAAGGCCATGACCGACAACGACTCGAGCGCGGTCGACCAGCACTACGCGACCCTGTCGAACCTCATCCGTGAGGACGCTAACACCCTGGACGGGTACACCGGCAAGTCCGCTGAATCCTCAGCCTCCACCTCGTCCCCGTGGCTGGCGCAGTTCCTGCCCTCGCTCCTCGTCATCCTGCGTGAGGGCATGGAAGCGATCCTGGTCGTCGCCGCGGTCCTCGCCTACCTGGGTAAGGCCGGACACAAGGACAAGGTCGGCGTCGTGTGGGGCGGTGTCGCACTGGCGCTGGCCCTCTCGATCGGCCTGGCGTTCCTGTTCAACTACGCGACCTCCCTGGCTGGCGCGAATCAGGAGCTCCTGGAGGGCGTCGCGGCCCTCTTCGCTGTCGCCATGCTGATCTGGGTGTCGAACTGGATGATCAACAAGTCCTCCAACCAGGCGTGGGACAAGTACATCAAGGAACAGACGGACGCATCCTTGACCAAAGGCTCCCTGCTGGGCCTGGCATTCATCTCATTCCTGGCGGTCCTGCGTGAGGGCGCCGAGACGATTCTCTTCTACGTGCCGATTGTTTCCGGCGCCGGCGGCAATGTCCACTACGTGTGGATCGGCCTGGGCGTGGGCGCCGTCATCCTGGTGGTCGTCTACCTGCTCATCCAGTTCGCCGCGCTGCGCATCCCGCTGCGTCCCTTCTTTACGATCACGTCGCTGCTGCTGGCCCTCATGGCCTTCACGTTCACGGGATCGGGCATCAAGGAGCTCCAGGAGGCGGACGTTATCTCGCTGACGCCCGTTGGCGGCTTCCCCACTATTGACCTCTTGGGGATCTTCCCCCGAGTGGAGAACCTGGCCGCACAGGCCTTTGTTCTCATCCTCATCGTCGGTCTCTATTTCTTCGGAAAAGCTCGCCTCGCTCGCGAGGCCGCCGCCCAGACGCGGGCCGAGGAGTGACATCAGTCGAGCGACACCGACCCATCACCCAACCAACACGCTAAGGAGTTCATCGCATGAAGCGCTCACTCTTCCGTGTCAGCGCGGCCCTGGCCACGCTGGCCCTCGCAGGCACCCTCGCGGCCTGCTCGAACAACTCGTCTGGTTCCACCGACACGAAGCCCTCCACCGATTCCTCGGCCAGCTCCGACTCGGGTGCGGCCGCCCCCGGTGAGGACGCGGGCTTCGAAGAGCAGCCCCTGGGCGACGACGTGCACGTCGGCCCGCTCGTCGTGGGCGGCGTCTACTTCCAGCCCGTCGACATGGAGCCCGCGATGGGTGTTTCAGCGGCGGAAGCGTCAATGCACATGGAAGCAGACATTCACGCTGCGGCTGATAACAAGCTCGGCTACGGCGCGGGTGACTTCGTGCCCGCCCTGACCGTCAATTACACCATTAAGGACAAGTCCGGTAGCACGGTCCAGACGGGCACTTTCATGCCGATGAATGCCTCCGACGGCCCGCACTACGGCCTGAACATCCCCAAGCTGGAAGCCGGAACCTACGACGTGACCTTCTCGATCGAGTCACCGGAAAAGAACGGCTGGTTGCTCCACACCGATAAGGCTACCGGCGTTGAGGGCCGTTTCTGGACCGAACCGCTGGTCGCCGAGTTCAAGGATTGGCAGTGGGATCCCACGGCTGTTTCTTGGTGAAGCTCAGCTGACGCGGGGACGAGGCAGCGGCTCCCATCGTGGGCCATGACCTCGCCCCGCGCCCCGCCAGGGGACTACACGTGACACCGGAGTCGCACGACTTCGGTCCGCCTTTTTTAGGAGAGGAAAACCAGTGCTTCAGCAGATGAGTGAAGCGACGTTGATCTTGCTGCTGACCATGCTCGCCGTTGGTGCGACCATCCGCTTCATGCCGACCGCGGGCCACGGACGTCGCGGCAAAAAGGTGCGCTCGCGGGCCGTGTGGCTGGGCATCGGTCTGGGCATGGTCGCCTCCGCCGCGTTGACGATCATCAACGTGGAGGCCCCCAAGTCGGTCAACCGTCAGACCGTCGGCCTGTACACTCTGCCCATCGCCCTCGCCCTGGCCCTCGTTTTCCTGGCGCTCGTCGCTGTGCGATCGCGCCGCGTACGCCCGCACCTGCCCGGGGGGGATGCGGACGAGGAGGCACAGGCGGCCTCGGCGATTGAGACGGCGCTGCCCGGCGATGCCCTGGTGCGCCTCGTCGGTGCCCTGTACATTGCGTTCGCGCTGTTCCGATCCGTTCCGGTGGCGATGAGCCAGGCGGTCATGATGCTCTCCGGTGGGGTTGGAATCTATTCCACCCAGGCGGTGCTCGCCATCGTCGGCTACGCGCTGGCGTGGGGGCTCGTGTGCTTCCTGGCGTGGGTGTCCTACCGCCTGTGCGCGTGGAATAACCGGGTGTGGCCCGCGATGTTTATCCTGTGCGCGCTGGCCCTTGAGCACTCGTTGATGTTCGTGCGCATCCTCAAGGCCAAGCGGTGGATTTCTGTTCCCAAGGGCGCGTGGAACGTGATCGCGTGGTTCATCAACCACGAGGCCGTCTTTACGATCGTGGCCGCCCTGGCGCTCGGCGTGGTCGTGGCCCTCACCTGGTACGCCTCCCGATCGATCCCGACCGTGGGCGCGAACCCCGCCGAGGGGCGGCTGGGGCGCGCCCGCTCCCGCCTCTACAAGTCCATGGCCGGCACCGCTGCCATCGGCTACCTGTGCGGCGCGCTGCTGATCACCGTGGGCGTCGCGATAGGCAGCCAGGAGGTCGAGCTTTCGGCTCCCGAGGCTCACAGCGTCGTCGACGATCAGGTGAGCGTCAACCTGGCCGACATCTCCGACGGGCACCTGCACCGTTTCGAGTACACGACGTCGGGCGGCGTGAAGGTGCGCTTCATCGTCATCCAAAAATCCGGGTCCTCCTTCGGCGTGGGGCTGGACGCCTGCGAGATCTGCGGGCCGTCCGGCTATTACGAGAAGGATGGCAAGGTCATCTGCAAGCTGTGCGAGGTGGCGATGAACATCGCGACCATCGGCTTTAAGGGCGGCTGCAACCCGATTCCCATCGAATACAAGGTCTCTAACGGGACCCTGACAGTTCCCATCTCGGCCCTCGAGGCCGCGGCCCCCATCTTCGCAAAGTAGAGGCGCGCGCTTGTTTATCCGAATGCTCCGAGGGACCCTGACCAGGCGCGGTAACCGCCACCTCATGATCGCCCTGACCATCGCGTTGGGGGCGTGCGTGGCCACCTCCATGCTCTCCGTCATGTTCAACGTCGGCGACAAGGTTAACCAGGAGCTTAAGTCCTACGGCGCCAACATTGTCGTGCGCCCGCAGGGGGCTGCCGTCCTGAATGACCTGTACTCCACGGGCGAGTCCAGCGAATCGCGGACCTATCTGCGCGAGAGCGAGCTGGGCAGCATTAAGACGATCTTTTGGACCTACAACATCCTCGACTTCGCGCCCTTGCTGAGCGTGTCCGCCACCGACGCCTCGGGCGCGCGCGTCCCCACGACCGGCACCTGGTTTGGCCACCACCTTGAGCTCGCGACCGGCGAGAGCGTGGACACCGGCCTGGACAAGCTGCGCGGCTGGTGGGGCATCGACGGGGCGTGGCCGACCGACGACGACGCCACGGGGGCGATAATCGGAGCGACCTACGCGGCCGACAAAGGTCTGTCCGTCGGCGGCTCCTTCACGCTCACGCGCGGGCAGGCGAGCCGAGAGTTCACCGTCCGCGGCGTCGTCACCACCGGGGATGACGCGGATCGCGGCGTCTACATTCAGTTGGCCGCCGCCCAGGAGCTGATTGGTCGCGAAGGCGCCGTCGGCAGCGTCGAGGTCTCAGCCCTGACCACACCCGACAACGACCTGGCGCGCAAGGCCGCGAAGAACCCGAATTCGCTGAGCGTGTCCGAAAAGGAAACCTGGTACTGCACGGCCTACGTCTCTTCGATCGCCTACCAGATCGAGGAAGTCATGACGGACTCGGTTGCCCGCCCCGTCCGGCAGGTCGCCCAGTCCGAGGGCACCATCCTGGAGAAGACGCAGCTGCTCATGGTCCTCGTGACCGTCCTGGCGCTCATCGCCTCCGCCCTGGCCATCGCGAACCTGGTGACCGCGGGCGTCATGGAACGCTCCAGCGAAATCGGCCTGATGAAGGCCGTGGGCGCCAAGGATAAACAGATCATCGCGCTGTTCTTGACCGAGACGATCGTCGTTGGCCTGGTCGGTGGCGTCATCGGTTACTGCGCCGGCCTTGGGCTGGCGCAGGCGATCGGGTACATGGTGTTCCACTCCTCCATCGCTTTTGCGCCCGTCGTCGTCGGACTCGTTGCCGTCCTCGTCATCATCGTGGTCCTGGGCGCTTCCATCCCGGCGATCCGATACCTGCTGCGCCTCAACGCGGCGGAAGTCCTCCACGGAAGGTGATCCCCATGTCCAGACGCGCAATGTTTTGGCGGATGGTCACCTCTTCCATCCTCCGCCGCCGCTCCCGCGTCCTCATCGCTGTCCTCGCTGTCGCCATCGGCGCGACCACCCTGTCCGGCCTGGTTACCATCGCCGTGGACGTTCCCGCGCAGATGGCCCGCGAGATCCGCTCGTACGGCGCCAACCTCGTTCTCACCCCCAGCGGGGATGGGACCATCACGGACGAGGCCGTGGCCGCGGCTACCGCCCAGGTGCCCTCGGGTGCCCTCGTTGGCTCCGCCGCGTTCGACTACGAGACCGTTACCATTAACGAACAACCGTACGTCGCGGGTGGCACCGACCTCGACGCCGTTCGGTCGATGAACCCCTTCTGGTTCGTGGACGGTGCGTGGCCGGATGCCGCCGGCCAGGTGCTCGTGGGCGAACAGATCGCCTCCACGATCGGCGTCAAGGCCGGAGATGCGATCACCGTCAGTCAGCTCGACGGCGGCGCCTCCGCGAAGGCCGCCCGGGCCAGCGGCCAGCAGTCCGGTCCCGCGGACGCGTCCCAGGCCTCGTCCCTGTCCGTCGATCCGCGCACCGTGACACTGCGCGTGGCCGGGATCCTCAAGACCGGCGGAAACGAAGACGGCTACCTGTACATGTCCACCCAGGACATGTCCGCCCTCACCGGGGCCCCCGTGGCCGTGTCCATCGCGGAATACTCCATCGCGCTCGAGGGCGCGCAGCTGGGCGCAGTCGCCGACGCCATGAACGCGGCAAACCCCGACATCCACGCCCAGACCGTGCGACGCCTCGCACAATCGGACACGGGAGTCCTCGACATGCTCCGATCGCTGCTGCTGGTCATCACCGCCATCGTCCTGGCCCTGACCATGATCGGCGTGTCCACCACGATGATCGCCGTCGTCACCGAACGACGCAACGAGATAGGCCTGCGCAAGGCGCTGGGGGCCACCGCGCGATCCATCACCTCCGAGTTCATGGGCGAAGGCGTCATGCTCGGTGCGATCGGCGGAATTATCGGCGCGGGGGCCGGATACGCCCTGGCGGCCCTGATCTCCCACTCCGTGTTCCACCGCTCGATCTCCCTGCATCCCGTCATCTGGATCGCCACCGTCGCGTGCTCGATCCTCATCGCCGTCCTCGCCTGCCTCCCGCCCGTGCGCCGCGCACTGGCCGTTGACCCCGCGCTCGTCCTGCGTGGAGAATGAGAGAACCCATGAACACGCCCGATAACCCCACCGACTCGAACGAATCGGGCGAGGCGGCCCACGCCTCGTCAAAGGACACGCTGCTCGCCCTCGAAGGCGTCTCCAAGATCTACGGCGACCTGCACGCGCTGGACAACGTTTCGCTGGAGATCCCGCGCGGCCAGTGGGTGTCCATCGTCGGACCCTCCGGCAGCGGCAAGACGACCCTCATGAACATCGTCGGGGCTATGGACACCGCCACGAAGGGCACCGTCACCCTGGACGGCCGCGACATCTCCGACTTGACCGCCGACGAACTCACCGAGGTGCGCTGCCGGACCATCGGGCTGGTTTTTCAACAGTTCCACCTCATCGGGCACCTCACCGCCCTCGAAAACGTCATGGTCGCCCAGTACTATCACTCGATGCCCGACGAAAAGGAAGCCCTGGAGGCGCTGGACCGGGTGGGCCTGGCCGACCGCGCCACGCACCTGCCCCGCCAGCTCTCCGGCGGCGAACAGCAGCGAGTGTGCGTGGCCCGCGCGCTCATCAACTACCCGAAGCTGGTCCTCGCCGACGAGCCGACCGGCAACCTGGACGAAACCAACGAAGAGATCGTCCTCGACCTGTTCAACCAGCTCCACCGTGACGGCACGACCCTCATGGTCGTCACCCACGACGCGCTGGTCGCCGAACAGGGACAACGCGAGATTCGACTGGACCACGGCAGGGTCGTTAAAGAGACGTGGCACGACCACGACGTACGCGCCTGCGACGCGGCAGGCCCCGGAGACAGCGATGCACAGCGCAGCGGAAAGGACAAGGTGCGATGAGCGCTCGAATCAATCACGATGGCCACACCCCCGGAGCTGCCCGGTGGAGGGCACCCGCCTCCCGCGCGGCCCTCGGCGCCCTCGGGGCACTCGGGGCCACGATCCTCGCCGCGTGCCAGCCCTCCACGGGCCTCGACATGAGCAAACCCATGAGCGATGGAACGTGGAGCGCCCAGTCCAACGCGGACGACCAGGGCTCCATCGGCACGATCACCATCACCGTCGAGGGCGGGCACATCACCGCCACCTCCTATGAGACGGCGCTGGCGGACGGCACCGACAAGGGCGCAAACTATGGAAAGAGCTCCTCCGGTGAGGTCTTTAACCAGGACTACTACAAGAAGGCCCAGGCCGCCGTCGCCTCCTACCGTGAGTACTCCGACAACCTCACCAAGGTCGGCGACCCCGCGAAGGTCGACGTCATCACGGGGGCGACCGTGGCCCACCGGCAGTTCGTTCAGGCCGCCATTCGCGCCATCGCCGCCGCCCAGGGCACTTCGCCCGACGGAGCCGACGACATCACCATCCCTGGCCTGAACGACTCCACCAAGGACGCAGGCCTGGACCAGGACCTTGGAGGCGGCGACGACTGACGCTTCGCCGACCTGGCGCTCCTCTTTTCCCGCGATGGGCACCCGCGTCGACATCGTCGGCTGGGGCGGGGACGGCATGGCGATCGTGAACGCCGTCGTGGAGCTGGTCGCGCGCCACGAGGAGCTGTGGAGCGTGTATCGGCCAACCTCCGAAATATCGCGGCTCAACGCGTCTGGCCGGGTGGGCCAGGCAGGGGCCGGTGGAGTCGACGTCGGCGCAGGGGACCGGGGTTCCGTGGGGGCGGATGACCCGCTCAGGGGGGCAGGCCTGGTGGTGCAGGGCGGCCATGGCCTGGTCGTTAGTGCCGACACCGACCGCCTGCTGGAGGACGCGCTGGCGCTCGCGCGCGCCACGGGCGGAGCCTTCAATCCGCTGATCGGGCCGCTCGTTGCCGCGTGGGACGTCAAGGCCATGCGCGCCGCCTACCTCGCCGGCGCTCCGCTTCCGCCCGCTCCCGGACCGGCCCGCATCCGGGCGGCGCTGCGCGCATCCGACTCGGGGCTGCTCGTGCGAATCGGCCAGCGGCGCTGGCTGCTGCGGGCGCCGGGAGACCGGCCAGATGCGGCCTCGGGCGGTCATCCGGGCGGTGGGCGCGGCCGCACCCCGGGCGCTGCACCGGGGGTCTTCCCGAGCGTTGACCTGGGCGGCGTCGCAAAAGGCTACACGGCCGACGCGTGCCGCGACCTGGCCGTGGACCTGGGGGCCGCGGGGGTGCTCGTGTCGGTGGGTACCTCGTCCGTGGCCGCCTTCGGTACCCGTGCGGACGGTTCGCCGTGGCGCGTGGGGGTGCGTGACCCCGACGGGGCACCCACTGACGTGTGCGGCGTGGTCGAGTTGCCCGCGGATGGCATGGCGTCCCTGTCGACGTCGGGGGATAACCTGGGGCCGCTGGGGGCCCACGTCGCGGGAGCGGCAGATTCGGGCGCCTCGGCCGCGTCCGGTTGCGCAGCGGCGGTTCCCGCCGACCAGGCGCGCGCCGATCGGGCGGGCTCAGGCGGCTGCGGAGGTGCGCTCCCGCGCCTGCGAGACCACCACATCATCGATCCGCGGACCGGGCGTCCCGCGTGCTCGGGAGTGCGTCAGGTCAGCGTCGTCGCTTCCTCGGGTGTGCTCGCGGAGGCGCTATCCACCGCGATCCTCGTCGATCCATCCTGTGTGCGCGACGAGGCCGCGGCGCAGCGGTCCCACGCGGGCGCCCCCGAGGGCCGGTGGCGGATCGTGCGGCTGTTTGGCGAGGCTGGGGTCAGTGGGGCTGTGGAATAGTGGTGTCGTCGATTTGCTGGAAGCCGTCATTGGGCGGTGCGGGCGTTTGATACGCGGTGGGGTTATCCTCGATGCCGCCGTCGGGCGCCGGCGGGCACACCCGGGCCATGGTCGATTGTCTTTTGAACCATGCCACCAGCGCGATGACGACGCCGATACAGACGTAGATGATGTGCCTGGTCGTGGGGTTGTCCGCCAGGTTCGGGGCGACCTCCTCGACGACCCTCAGGACAAGGGTGAGCATGATGACCAGGCTGGCGGCGACGACGGGGAAGCTGATGACCGCGTACAGGCGCGGGGACGTGGGGGACGCTGTGCTGGTCTTGCATCTTGATTCTGTGGGGTGGTCTGTGGGTGTTCGTGGGTGGGGGTGAAACTGTGGTCGCCCCTGCGTGGTGATTTGGTTTGGATTTTGGGGTTTTTGGCGGTGTGGGGGTGGTGTGGGTTTCATGCGGGCCTGGTTGGTTGTTGGTGTTCGTGGGTGGTGGCGGGGCCTGGCCGGGCTTCGAGATCGATCACTCCGAGCCGTCAGGCTCGCGTGTGGCGATCGAGCGGGCGGGCCACCGCCCACGGACACAAAAGAGCAGCAAGCAGGCAGCGTGGCAAATATCCGGGTGGGCCTCCGCCCACGGGCACAAAAAGCAACCAGAAACGACCGGGGTCTTCTATGCAGGTTCGGGGTCGTCTCCGTAGAGCTTAGGGAAAGGTGTCACAGGGACAGGTATGGGCTCGATCGGAGGCAAATGTGGACTGACCGCCTGTGAAGTATCGGGGTAGAAATGGGGGGCTGAGTCCGAGTTGAGGCAGTAGGGTGAGAGTTCGCGGCGCGTCTCTTCGGACGCCGGAACGCGGGGTTCTGGCGCCGAGTATTCAACGATGCGCAGGTCTTCTCTGCCCATTGTTTACCGCCCTGTCTGTTGATTGCTTCATGTCGCGCAGTGGTCTAACCAGGTGGAAGGGGTCCTTCCGCCTGTGTCCTGTGGGACACGTAATATTGTACACGACAATAGTCATGAGTCGGCGTGATGTGCAAATAGTTGCTCAGGATGTGTCAGGATGGGATCGTGTGACAAAGGGATAGTGGTCTGGTTTTACTGAGCCACATTGCCCCGCTGTGGAGTGCGAGGAGCTGGCGCACATCTTCTGTTGACAGGTGAGGGGATGGGTATCGCTGTGATGCGATTGGATGGCCTGATGGTGGATGTATGACCAACTGATGCTTACGTGGTATCCATCGCAATGTCCCTGTGTCCTCCGAGTTTCTTTTGGAACGTATGGAACAATGGCCACGAGCGCCCCAATCATGTGGAGGAAAGATCGATGGCCCTGTTTGAGTTTGAGGATGGACGCCTCGTACCCGCTCAATTCGGGTACCCGGTCGCGCACGATCTGGGACCCGAATTGGTCGACGCAATCTGCCAGCAGGTCCTGCAGATCGTGTCGCGCCCCCTGTTCCCGGTGACCTGGCGCGACATGACCGGCCAGGGTGACGAGGAGACGCCGCGCCTGACCTCCCTGGATGTGACGGGGCAGATCGTCTCCGTCGAGATTCTCAAGGAGCTGGATTCCGAAACCCTCATCGCGTCTCTTTCTCGCTTGGCCGAGGTTGCGTCGATCTCGTGGTCCGACCTGGCCGCCGAATACCCGTCGGGTCCCGAGGGATTCCGTACGGGATGGACGCAGTTCCGCGACTCCATGCCCCCGGCCGTGGGTCCGGGGCCCAGGCTCATCATGGTGGCGGGCAGTATCGATCCCTCGGTGCGCCCCGCCTTGTCCGTCCTGGCGACGTCCGGCGTGGAGGTTCATCTGATGAACCTCCGTCAGATGTCGAACGGGCGCCTTTTCCTCGACGTGAACGCGGTGGGGCCACGCCTTTACGGCCATGCCCCGCAGGTTCTGGCCTCCGCTGCCGCCGCCCCCGAACTGACGGCCGCCGAACCGGCGGTCGGGGTCGACGGGGCGGATCGTGCCCAAACATCGGCGGAACACGATGCGCTGGATGGCGCGGAGGATAGTGGTGAGGCGGAAGCGGAGACACCCATGACGCGCCCCACCCCGAAGGTTTCTCCGCGCCTGCGCGACGTCTTCAGCTATCCGGTGGGCGAAGAGCCCCCGGCGCCCTGGCAGCCCGGCGATGCTGACGAAACGGAGCCCGGGGCGCAGGAGGCGCCTTCCGACGGGTTCGGCGACCAGACCGTGGGCGCCCGCGGCGGTGATGAGCGGGTCGAGGCACGGGGTGAGGAACAAGAGTGCGTTGACACTATGAGCGATGCCGACCCCGACGCGGTCGAGGAGATGCCCGTGGGAGCCGCGCGCGGGCAGGTGGATGCGGCCGATGGTGAGGCCGGTGAAGCCGAGGGCCGTGGTTTGCCGGGTGCCGCGGAGCGGGTCGATCTGGGTGACTGCGAGGAGCCTGAGGATGACGCGCGGGCGGAGTCGGTTGAGGAGTGTGACCAGGCCAGCCTGGCCACTCAGGCCATCCGGGCCAAACAGGCCGACACGGTCGACCCGGCTGACGCGGGCGATGGTGAGGCCGGTGAAGCCGAACCCCGCGATTGGCCCGGCGCTGCCGAGCAGATCGATGCGCCCGAGCAAGCCGATACCCCAAAGGATGACCCCATGGAAGCCGCACCCGATCAGGAAACAGTACCCGAGCAGGAGGATGCGCTCGGGGAAGAGGAGCCTCGCTGGGAGCGGCCCGCTCACCTCGGCAGCCGCGTCGCGCGCCGCGCGCAGACCGAAGAGCTCAACGACGACGGTGCGACGGACGCGGCCACGGCCTCGTTCGTGGACCGAGCCGAGGAATCCGCGGAGGTCATCCATGCCCGAGAGAATGGGGTGCCCGTCCTCAACCGCGACGAATCCGGGCTGCGCACCCTGGCGCAGATCCTCGGTGAAGACACGCCCCTGGTGGCGCGCGGCGAACTGGGCCTGCCCTCAGACCTGGTGCTGGCGGCCAGCGGAGCCATCTCCGGTGCGGGCCTGACCTATCCGTCGCTGGAAACCCTGCTGACCGCGCGCGGACTCGGGCATATTCGCGCCTGGGCACAGGTGCGCATCGGTGACCGGTTGGGTCCGACCCTGGCGGAGGCACTCGACGAGATCAACCGCGAGATCGTGCGCGAGTACTCGCAGGCGCCCCGTGCCCGCCGCGCGGCCAAGCACTGAGGCACGCGACCAAGCGCGGTGGAAACGGCGTCAAGCGCAGCAAAGACACGGCCGAGCACCCGGGCAACACAGCCACACGCGGCGGCGCGCAATGCGCGGTGGCGGGGCGCGGCTCAATCCGATTCTGCCCCGCCCCGACGCGCCTCACCTGACGAAGGCCTCCAGCCACCCGCAGATCGCGGCGTAGACGGCCTCGCGAACGGGGGCGTCCGAGAGAACCAGGTCGTGCTTGCCGGGGAAGCGGGCAATCGTCACCAGGTCCGACAGGTTCAGGCTGCGCTGGGCGATGACCGCCGGATCCAGGACCGTATCGGAGGTGAAAGCGCGCTCGCTCCACTCCTCGTCGAAATATGAGGACGTTGACACCATCGACAGCACCGGGCACTCCAGCGCCACATCCTTTTCAACGGTATCGTGACCGGCCATGATCGCCTCCAGCCAGGACGCGGGAACCGGGTAGGATTCGGGGCGTTTCCATTCGTGGGCGAGAGGCCAGCCCGCGACCGAGGGATCGTCGTCGGTCAGTCCGTCCGGGATGGGCAGCCCCGACGAGGCGCGCCCCGCGAGCGAACGCCCATAGAGACCGGCCCCTCCCGTGGGCACCTCCCACATGGGGTTGTGCGCCGCGATGCGACCGATGACGGGGGCCATCGCCCCGCGCCACGCGCTCATCGACTGCATTTCCAGCCACGCGGAGTTCAGGATCAGACCCGACAGGACGCCGGGGTGACGGTGCGCCCACAGGGTCGCGATGAGTCCGCCCGTCGAATGGCCCATGAGCACCAGGGGCTCGTCGTCGCGTTCCTCGCGGATAAGCTCGATGGCCTGGCCGATTTCCTCGTCGTAAACCAAAAGGTCATCCGTGTATCCGATTGTCTGGTGGGGGCGCAGGCTGCGCCCGTACTTGCGCATGTCCAGCGCGTAGAACGCCACGTCCGCCTCCGTCAAACGGTGCGCCATCTCCGTCTGGAAAAAGTAGTCGTTGCGGCCGTGCAGGTACAAAACTGTCATGCGCGCATTTTGCGTGGCCCTCGCGCGCACCAGAGTCGCCACGCACGCTCCCTCCGCGTCGTCCAAGAGCTCGATCGTGCGTGAGACGAAGTCCTGGCCGAGGATGTCGGTGCGCCATTCCTGGCCGGGAGGGCCGGCGTGGCCCCACGGGGCCATCACGTCGCGCTCGGGCAGGGTGGGGGGTACGGCCCGGTCGTCGTTCGACGAGGCCTGGGCCGGCACCCCGGAGAAACCGGCGAGTTCGGGCGCCTCGGAACGGTGGCGGTCGTGTGGCGTGGGATCGGTGGAAGCGCTCATGAGGCCAGCATAACGCGCGGGGTCACCGGCCTCGTCGATTGGCGAGGGGGTGACAGGGTGCGCGGTAGGGCGGTTGACGCTGCCTCGGCGCGGGCAGCCGTCGATTGGCGGGGACGATGGGGCATGTGGCGGGGGTCTGCGTGGGTGGAGTGAACGGGCCGAGGCCGGGCGATTTCGTGCGGTGAACGTCGGACGGGGCACGTGAAGGACAGGAAGCGCGCCAAATGTGAGTAGAAGCACTCGAAGGCTGGTGGCGGGTGAAAAATATAAGTAATTGCTCGGTATTCATGGTGTGAATGTTACTAATGTTGCGATTGTTGCGACTGTGAACGGTGGTGATTTTGGTGCGTTTGTTGCCAAGTGTGGCGAAAGTGGATAGGCTCGTTCTCATGTACGCGCCCGCGGGCGCCCGCACTGACGAGATGAGACGACGATGAGACAACGCGGAACCATCCGCATGGGACTGACGGCGCTGGCTGCCTGCGCCCTCCTGGTCCTGCCCCAGGTGGCGCAGGCAGCACCCTCCGAGGAAGAAATCGCGGCGGCCAAAGCGGCCGAAGAGGCCGCGAAGATGAGTGTCGCCCAGATTGAGGTCAAGCTGGCCGAAGTCAGCGCTAACGCCGCAGCTGCCACCCAGAGGGCGCAAATCGCCGGAGAAGACCTCAACGAAGCCAATATCGCCCTGGCCGAGGCCACCGCGACCGCCTCGGCCGCCTCGGACGACGCCGACGCCGCCGAGGCGGCATTCCAGGAAGGCAAACAACAGATTGCCGCCGTCGCCCAGACCGCCTACCGGAACGGTGGCGGCTCTCTCGACGCCATCGCGCCCTACCTCGACTCCGACGGGCTGCGCAGCGTCGAAACCAAGCAGGCGGGCATTAACTCCTTCTCGGCCTCGGCCGAGGCGAAGATGCAGAACGTCGCCGCCCTCGAACAGGTCGCCAAGGTCACCCGCGACGCCGCGAACGCCGCGCTGGCCAACCAGGAAGCGGCCACCGCCGCGGTCCAGGCCCGCACCGACGCCGCAAACAGGGCAGCGGCCGCAGCTCAGAACGAGGCCGCCCTCGTCGCCGCCCAGCGCAGCGCCTACGTGCAGGAGCTGGCCGCCAAGCAGAACACGACCGTCGACCTCATCAACCAGCGCGAGGCGGCCCTCGAAGCCGAACGCCAAGAGGCCGCACGCATCGCCGCCGAGCAGGCCGCCGCAGCCGCCGAAGAACGCCGTCAGGCACAGGCCGCCGCTGCCGAGCAGGCCGCGTCCCAGGCCTCATCTTCCGCAGGCGATGACGACGACGATTCCCCGGGCAGCCCCGCGCCCTCGCGCCCGGCACCCCCCTACTCTCCTCCCGCCAGCTCGGGCGGCGGCGCATCCACCGCGATCGCGGCCGCGAAGAGCTACCTCGGCGTGCCTTACGTGTGGGGCGGCGAATCCTACGGCGGCGTGGACTGCTCCGGCCTGACCATGCTTGCCTGGCGCAGCGCGGGCGTCAACCTGCCGCACCTGTCGCGCGCCCAGTACGGATACGGCACGCACGTGCCGATCGGGAGCATGGAGCCTGGAGACCTGATCTTCTGGTCCTCCAACGGCGCGCAGTCCGGCATCTACCACGTCGCCATGTACCTGGGCGGCGGGCAGATGATCGAGGCCCCCACCTTCGGCGTGCCCGTGCGCATCACCGGCGTCTACAGCTGGGGATCCATCATGCCCTACGCTGTGAGGCTGTGAATCCTCGAGGCAAATAAGCGAGCGGGGCCGCACAGACCGTCAAGTCTGTGCGGCCCCTTCGCGCGCGTGAAGGTTGTGCGCGAGGCGAGCGCCGGCCATCGGACGGGCGCGGCCCCCGCGCTGGGCTCAGTGCCCGCCCTGGTGTTCCTTCAATCGCTCGTAGGAGCGGCGGATCTCCTCCTCGGCCTCCTCGCGGCCCACCCAGTGGGCGCCCTCAACGCTCTTACCGGGCTCCAGGTCCTTGTAGACCTCGAAGAAGTGCTGGATCTCCAGGCGGTGGAACTCCGAGACGTCCTCGATGTCGGTGCGCCAGGAGGCGCGCTGGTCGGCGCTGGGCACGCACAGGACCTTGTCGTCGCCGCCCTTCTCGTCGCGCATGCGGAACATGCCCAGCGCGCGGCAGCGGATGACGCAGCCGGGGAAGGTCGGCTCCTCCAGCAGCACCAGGGCATCCAGGGGGTCGCCGTCCTCGCCGAGGGTTCCGTCGATGAAGCCGTAGTCGTCGGGGTAGCGCGTGGACGTGAAGAGCATGCGGTCCAGGCGGATGCGTCCGGTGTCGTGGTCGATCTCGTACTTGTTTCGGTTCCCCTTAGGGATCTCGATGGTCACGTCGAATTCCATGGCTGTGCCTTCCGCGTCAGCCCCCGAAACTCGGGGGCCAGTTGGTTATGTGGGTGCATGGACGGGTAGTCTAGCTACCTAGGAAACCACGAAGGGACATCCATGCATCGCACGTCTATGGGGGCAATTGTAAGCGCTAGTGCCGCGCTCGTGGCGGCAGTGGCGATGGTGAGTGCCGGTTGTTCTTCATCCGGGCAAGCCGCGGCACCGCCACCGACCGCATCCAGGCTCGATCCGGCGGTGGCAGCGCAGGATTCCCATGCCTCGTCAACGCCGGTCAGCGAGGCCGACGTCGAGGCGCTGTGGGCGCCCGTCGCCGCCGCGGCCGCTGCCGGGGGGTACACCGCGTGGGGCACGGTCGTGGACGCGGAAACCGGCAAAGTCCTGCTGGACGCGGAAGCCTCCACCCCCCATACGCCCGCCTCCACCACGAAGACCCTGGCGGCCTTCACCGCCCTGGCGCACCTGGATCCGACGAAGACGCTTGCGACCAGCGCCCTCCTGAGCGCCGACTCCCAGACCCTCTACCTCGACTCAGAGGGGGATCTGCTCCTGGGCATCGGCACCTCCGAGGAAACCGAGGTGTCGGGACGCGCGGGCCTGCAGACCCTGGCGAACGACGCGGCCGCCGCCCTGACCCAGCGAGGCATCACCTCGGTGACCCTGAAGTGGAGGGACACCCTCTTTGAGGGCGCCTCGCACCTGTCGTCGTGGGACGCCCAGGAAGTGGGCGCCTACGAGGGGCACGTCGGCCCCATGGCCATCGACGCCGGGCGCACCTTTGAGGGAGCGAACGACTTTTACGCGGACGCCCCCGCGCGCGTCGCCCAGGTCTTTGCTCAGGCCCTGGGGGCAGCCGGCATCAGCGCAAACCTCGGCGAGGCCGGTCAGGCCCCCGCCGGGACGGAAACCCTGGCGTCCGTCAGCTCCGCGACGATGGGCGAGCAGCTGCGTTGGATGCTGGCCCACTCGGACAACACGCTCGCCGACCAGTATTGTCGCTTCGCCGCGCGCGCCGCCGGGGCGCCGTCCACCTACGAGGGCGCCACCGCCACGGTCGCGAGCACGCTGAGCGCGGCCGGGGTCCCCACCCAGGGCCTATCCCTCGAGGACTGCTCGGGCCTGTCCAGCAACGACCGCATCAGCGCCAACACGCTGGTCGGCGTCCTCAAGGCCTCGTATGCGGGGCAGGGGACCAGCGCTGACACGATGCGCCTCCTGCCCTGGGCGGGGCTCGTGGGCACGCTCTCTAAGCGCATGAACGAGGCCCCCGCCGCCGGAAACGTGCAGGCAAAGACGGGTGCGCTGGCGGAGGTGACCTCGCTGTCGGGTTCCGTCATCACGCGGGGCGGGCGCGTTCTGCTGGTGTCGATCGGGCACGACCGGGTGAGCGGGGGAGCGCTCGCCACGCGCGGTCACCTGGACGCCTTCGAGGAGGGCCTGGCCAGGCTAAACTAGGGTCATGGATATGCCGTTTGGCCCGCGCGACGTCGCGGGAGTTCTCGCTTCGCTGTCCTACGCGGGACCGTCGGCGTCCCGCGTGGGCGCCTCCGCCGTCGTGGCGCGCCTGCGTCGATCGGTGGCCTGGTCGGATCGCAAGCTCGTACAACTGTCGCCCCTGCCTGAGGCCTCCGCGAAGGTGGCCGCGTCCTCGACCCTGGTCGTTGATCGCCGCGGACTGATCCGATCCGTCGGCGCCATCCTGGATCGTTTTGAGGACACGCGCACGCCGATGGTGCTCGCCGCCGAGGCCATCATCCTGCGGGCGCTGGCCAAGAACGCGACGGGCATTTGGGACGTTATTTCCTCGCGCCGGATCCTGGTCGCGCCGAACGTGCTCGCGGACGCGCAGCGCTACGCCCTGGATCAGACGGACTGGTGCCGCTGGGTGTGCCTGTGCACGGGCCTGCGCGCCGTCCACCTGACGCACGCCCCCTACCTGGTCCCCCACATCGCGGGCCTGATTCGTGCCCTTCCCGAACGCAGCGACGAGCTGGTGCGCATCGTTTTGCTCCTGGATGCCCTGCCGTCCGCGCAGATGGAGGTGCTCACCCCTCGGGACCTGCCTTCGATCCAGTGGCTGCGCACCCACCGGGCGCAGGCCGGGGGCGTGGCGCTGGTGCGCGCGTGCGCGGCGGCCGGCATGCCGCTGGCCGGGGTCGAATCCATCTGGGCACAGACCGCGGGCTTTGCGCGAACGGTCGTGCGCGAAGGCGCGATCAGGGCGCTGCTGTCCGGCCCGGAGGCGCTGCCCACCGCGCAGGAGTACGCCGCGCCCAGAACGTGGCTGGCGCGTGTGCGCTGAGGCCTCGCGCCTCGTGGGTCCCAACCCGCGGGGGCCGCTGCGCGCGTGCTCGCTCGCGGTTAACGACTGCCTGAACCGTGTGATCGGGCGGGCTGGGTCCCTCACCTCCATCGTCGTGGGGCTGTCGGGGGGCGCGGATTCGCTGGCGCTGGCCCTGGTTTCGATCGACGCTGCCGCGCGCGCGGGTATCCCGGTTGTGACGGTCACCGTCGACCACGGGTTGCGTGCGGGCAGCGACGAGGAGGCGCGTCGCGTCGCGGACCTGGCGTGCTCCCTGGGCGCGCGAGGCATCGTCGAGACCGTGCGCGTGGGGCGCACCGGGGGCGGGGGACCCGAGGCCTCGGCGCGCGAAGCCAGGCGCGCGGCCCTGCGTGGCGTTGCGCTGTGCGAGGGCGCCCCCGTCTTGCTGGGGCACACGATGGATGACCAGGCCGAGACCGTCCTGCTGCGGCTGGCCAGGGGTTCTGGCCCCTCCTCGCTGCGGGCTATTGCCCCCGTTTCGCGCGACGGGGATGGGGTGACGTGGCTGAGGCCCCTGCTCGGACTGCGGCGGGGGGATACCGCGGGAGCGTGCGAGCAGGCCGGGCTCGTCCCGGTCGAGGATCCGACGAACGCCATCGACGGCCCGTGGCGCGCAGCGGACGGGACTCCGCTGCGGCGCTGCGCCCTGCGGCATCTGGCGATCCCGGCCCTGGCCTCGGCCCTGGGGGTGGACCCGGTGCCCGCGCTGGCGCGCACTGCCGAACTGTGCGCGCGCGACGACGATGCCCTGAGCGAGTGGGCGCGGGAACTCACCCGGAGCGCGCGCGGCGACGAAGCACGGCAGGCCCCGGATCCGGCGGGGGAGGGGGGATTCGCGCTCGGCGTTCGGGAGCTGGCAGGAGCGCCCCGGGCGGTGCGTACGCGCGCGCTGCGCGAGGCCGCTTCGGCGGCGGGTGTAGGTTCGCTGTCTCGCGCCAACGTCGATGCCGTGGACGCCCTGGTGGTCGCGTGGAGGGGCCAGGGGCCGATCGATCTGCCCGGCGGGAGCGCGCGGCGCGTCGGGCGTGGGGCAACGGCGCGAATCGTCTTTACCGCAGGTCACGCCCCAATCCAGTGAAACAGCAGTCCGCGCGTCGTGAGGGACGCGATGGCCTCGGCCCGCCCCAAGGAGACGCCGGTGAGGGCACACAGGATGTTGCGCTCACAGTGAGAATCTGTGCCTTCCTGGCGCGCTTGCGCCGTTTTGTGGCACGCTTGTAGTGGAATCGCTCGCGCAGCAACGAAACGAAACGAGGATACGGTGGACGCCACCGACATGGGAAACGACCTGAAGGAGATCCTGGTCACCGCCGAGGACATGGACCGCAGGCTCGGCGAGATGGCCGAAGAGATCGACCGCGACTACGCGGGCAAGGAGCTCTTAGTCGTCGGAGTCCTGCGCGGTGCCGTCATGGTCATGGCGGACCTTTCCCGCAAGCTCCACACGCCCCTGGAGATGGACTGGATGGCCGTCTCCTCCTACGGGGCGGGCACCAAGAGCTCGGGCGTCGTGCGCATCCTGAAGGATCTTGATCAGGATGTGGATGGGCGCCACGTCCTGATCATCGAGGACATCATCGACTCTGGATTGACGCTCTCCTGGCTGCGTGCCAACATCGCCGGCCGAGGGGCCGCCTCCGTCAGGATCGCCACCGCCCTGCGCAAGCCCTCCGCCGCGAAGGTGGACGTGGATGTCGCCTACGTGGGCTTCGATATTCCCGACGAATTCGTCGTCGGATACGGGCTGGACTATGCGGAGAAGTACCGAAACCTGCCGTTCGTGGGGACCCTGAGGCCCCACGTTGACAACAATCGAGAACACCTACCTGTAGGGGACGCATGAACGAGAGAACTAAGAATAAACGCCCCAGTCTGGCGTGGGTGGCGATTCCGCTCATTATCCTGCTCGTGGCCGGATGGTTCCTCTGGCAGGCGTTCCAGCCGCGGGCCGTGACGACGTCGGAGGGCATAGCGCTCATCTCGGGCACCACGGTCGAGAAGGTGGTCCTCAACGAGGGCACGCAGCAGGTTAACCTGACACTGACCGAGGACTACCAGCACCAGAGCACCGGCGAGGGCGACCCGACCGTCAACCTGGGCAAGAACGTCTATTTCACCTACTCCTACGTCCAGACGAAGGAAATCCTGGAGACGGTCGCGTCCAAGGCCCCCGCAAAGGGATGGAACGCGGTGCGTCCCCAGTCCGGCCCCCTGGGGGCCATATTCCAGCTGCTCGTCCCCCTGCTGGTCCTCATGGCGGCGTTCTATTTCATCATGCGCTCCATGTCGGGCTCGCGGATGATGGGCGGTTTCACGCAGTCTCGCGCCAAAGAGTTCAACCAGGAGCGCCCCGACGTGACCTTCGCGGACGTCGCCGGTGAGGACGAGGCCGTAGAGGAGCTGGAGGAGATCCGCGAGTTCCTGGCCTCCCCCGACAAGTTCCACAAGGTGGGTGCGCGCATCCCGCGCGGCGTCTTGCTCTACGGCCCCCCCGGAACGGGCAAGACCCTGCTGGCCAAGGCCGTCGCAGGCGAGGCAAACGCCCCGTTCTTTTCCATCTCCGGCTCGGAGTTCATGGAGCTGTACGTCGGCGTGGGCGCCTCCCGCGTGCGCGAGCTCTTTGAGCGCGCCAAGAAGAACGCTCCGGCCATCATTTTTGTGGACGAGATCGACGCCGTGGGCCGCCACCGCGGCAGCGGCATCGGCGGCGGTAACGACGAGCGTGAGCAGACGCTCAACCAGCTGCTGGTCGAGATGGACGGCTTCGATGAGCGCGCCAACATCATCCTGATCGCGGCGACCAACCGCCCCGACATCCTCGACCCGGCGCTGCTGCGCCCCGGCCGCTTCGACCGCCAGATCGCCGTGGAGGCGCCGGACCTGAAGGGCCGCGAGGCGATCCTCAAGGTTCACGCGCACGGCAAGCCGCTGACGGCCCAGGTCGATCTGCGCCAGATCGCCAAACGCACCCCCGGTTTCACGGGCGCCGACCTGGCGAATGTGCTTAACGAGGCCGCGCTGCTCACCGCGCGTTCCAACATGCGTTTCATTGACGAGCGCGCCATTGACGAGGCCATCGACCGCGTTATCGCGGGCCCGCAGAAGCGAACCCGCGTCATGAACGACCACGACAAGGCCGTGACCGCCTACCACGAGGGCGGCCATGCGCTGGCCGCCGCGGCGCTGAACTACACGGACCCGGTGACAAAGGTGACGATCCTGCCGCGCGGTCGCGCGCTGGGCTACACGATGGTCATGCCCACCGAGGACCGCTTTAACAAGACGCGCAACCAGCTGCTGGACGACCTCGTGTACGGCATGGGTGGGCGCGTCGCCGAAGAGATCGTTTTCCGCGACCCTTCGACCGGCCCGGCGAACGACATCCAGCAGGCCACCAAGACGGCCCGCGCGATGGTCACCGACTACGGCATGAGCGACCGCATCGGAATGGTGAAGCTGGGCGACACCGACACCGAGGCTTTCGGGCACGGCGGCGGCGATGCGCCGCGCGCCCTGTCCGACGATACCGCAGCGATCATCGACGAGGAGGTTCGCCGCCTCCTGGATAACGCGATGCGCGAGGCCTGGCAGATCCTGACCACGAACCGCGCGATCCTGGACACGCTGGCCGCTCGCCTGCTGGAGGAGGAGACCCTGGACGAGGCGCAGCTCGCGGAGATTTTCAAGGACGTGGTGAAGGCCCCCGAGCGCCCCGTGTGGAACTACCAGTCCGACGCGGCCGCGCCCGGCGCCCTCCTGGGCAACCCGGTGGGCGTCGGCTTATCCGAGGCTTCGGATAAGTCGGGGGACGCCCACAGGGACACTGTGATTGATGTCACCGACGTGGTGGGTGAGCCGCGCGGGGACGGCGGGGAACAGGCGTGACCTACGATCCCGCTGGCGTGTCGAGGGCGTCGCACGACCTGCTGGTCGCGATCGGCGAGGATCCGGCGCGCGAGGGCTTGGTCGGCACCCCCGAGCGTATGGCGCGCGCGTGGCAGCAGATGTGCTCCGGCCTGACGGAGGATCCGTGCGAGCACCTGCGCACGCAGTTTCGCGCGGGTACGGACGAGCTGGTGTTGGTGCGCGACATCCCTTTCCATTCGGTGTGTGAGCACCACCTGTTGCCGTTCTTTGGCCGCGCGCACGTGGGTTACATTCCACGCGGGGGCGTGGTGGTGGGCCTGTCGAAGCTGGCCCGGGTGGTCGAGGGCTACGCTCGCAGGCCCCAGGTACAGGAGCGGTTGACCGCGCAGGTCGCGGACGCCATCGACCAGGTTCTGGCTCCCCAGGGGGTCATCGTCGTCATCGAGGCCGAGCACCTGTGCATGTCGATGCGGGGCGTGTCCAAACCCGGTTCGTCGACCGTCACCAGCGCGCTGCGCGGCATCATGAGCGACGGCGCGACCCGGGCCGAGATGATGGCCCTGGTGCTGTCGGGGAGCCGCTGACATGAGCGTCCTTCCCCTGCCCCCCGCCCCCACTGTGCAGGCCGCCCCGCCCGCGCCCCCGGCGCTGCCCGGCGGCTTGGCGCTGCCCTGCGGGCGCGCCGCGATCATGGGGATCCTTAACGTGACCCCCGATTCTTTTTCGGACGGGGGGCGCTACACGGATCCCTCGGCCGCGCTGGCCCACGCGCGCGCGATGGTGCGCGCGGGCGCTGATCTGATCGACGTGGGCGGCGAGTCGACGCGTCCGAATTCGACGCGCATCGGCGCGGACCAGGAGTGGGAGCGCATCGGTGCGGTGGTCGAGGCCCTGGCCGGTGAGGGCGTGATCGTGTCGGTGGACACGCTGCACGCCTCGACGGCTCGCGAGGCCGCGCGGGCGGGCGCGGCAATCATCAACGACGTGAGCGGCGGGCGATGGGACCCAGAGATGAACCGGGTCGTCGCCCAGTGTGGATGTGCTTACATCATTCAGCATTACCGGGCCCTGCCGGGGATGCCCGGAGAGTCCTTTGATTACGGGGACGATCTGGTGGGCACGCTGGTCGCGCGCATCAATTCCCAGGTGAGCGATGCGATTGATGCGGGTGTGACACCTGATAAAATTGTTATCGACCCGGGCCTCGGCTTCTCGCTGACGGTCGATCAGTGCTGGCAGATTCTGTCTGAACTACCGCGATTGTGTTCCTATGGGTACCCTGTACTTATAGGGGCGTCACGTAAGCGCTTCGTCAAGGCCCTCGGAGGCGATGTCGATACCGACAGCGCATCCATCGCCGCCCACAGCGTCCGCTTCGGCGCGTGGGCCGTGCGGGTCCACGACATAGCGGCCACCGTGGCGGCCATCGCCCGAAAGGAGAACGACGTTGAGTAGCAGACGCGTCATCATCGCCCTGAAAGGACTGGGGGCGTTGGCCAACCACGGCGTCTACGACAGTGAGCGCACGCAGGCGCAACGCTTTTGCGCCGACGTCATCATGTGGGTCGAGACCGCGGGTACCGCCGACGACATCGCCGCCACCGTGTCCTACGCCGACATCGCCGACGAAACGATGGCGGTGCTCACCGGCAAACCCGTCGATCTCATCGAGACGCTGGCGGAGAACATCGCCTCTCGCGTCATGAGCCACGACGGCGTGGTCGGTACCGAGGTCACCGTCCACAAGCCCGAGGCCCCCATTGAGCACCCCTTCGCGGACGTGTCCGTCACCGTGCGCGCGGGTGAGACCGATGCGCTCCCCCTGTCGCTGACCCTCAAAGGCATCTACGAGGCCGAGGACGGCTCCGTTATCACCGGCGAGATCGAGACGTACGGCCGTGCCCAGGCGCCCAGCCCCGCCGAGCAGGAGCAGCGGGAGGATATTCCGTCCCGCCGCGTCGCCCAGGCTGCCCAGGCCCCCCGCGCGGAACAGCCCTCCATGCCCGCGCACCTGCGTTCACGCCGCGTCGTTCTGGCCATCGGCGGCAACCTCGGGGATGTGCCCGTCACGCTCATGCACACGGTCGAAGCCCTGTCCTACATGGAAGGCTTTCAGATCGACGACGTATCGCCGATCATGCGCACAAAGCCCGTCCTGGCCCCGGGGCAGGCGCCCCAGCCCGACTACTGGAACGCCATTGTCATCGGTTCGGCCATCGCGACGCCCGACGAGCTGTTCACGCAGACCAGCCGCATCGAGCGCGAGCTTGGCCGGGAGCGCCACGAACGCTGGGGTGCGCGCAGCGTCGACATCGACATCATTCAGGTCGAGGGCCTGGCCTCCTCCGATCCGGCCCTGTCCCTGCCGCACCCGCGGGCCAGGGAACGCGCCTTCGTCTTGGCGCCCTGGCTATTGTGCGAACCCGACGCGGTGCTGGAGGGCGTCGGACGCGTTGCCGACCTGCTGGCCCTCACGCCCGACCGCGAAGGCATCATCGATGCCGTCGACGACTGGCTCGAAGACCCCGCGGCCGTCATGGTTGATTCCGACCGGCTTCTCGCCCAGCGCGCTGAGCAGGCCAGCGCCGACATGCGCGAGCTCATCGAAACCCTGACCGGCGAAATCAGCCGGGTGAGCGGGCTCGTGACCAAACCGACAGAGAGCGCCGCGCCCGCGGGTGAAACCGCGCCCTCTGCCGCCGCACCCGAGGCGAAGGGCCCAGGTGCCGCGCCGGAGGCTGCGCGCGGCGACAAGAGCGAGGCGCCCGCTCCCGAGCCCGAGGCGCCCACCCCCCGTGCGCGCGAGGAAGGGCACGCGTCGGTCGATCCCGCCACGTGGAACAACATGTGGACCCGTTGGGCCGCCACCGACGTCGGCGAAGACATCGCTCACGCCATGGGCATCGAACGGCCGCCGGCCCCCAAGGCCCACGCGAGCGATGAACCCGAGGCGCGGCCGCCGATGAGGCAACCTGAAACCCCCGCGCAGCGCGCCGCCCGGGCCGCCGAGCAACGCCGTGAGGCGGGAGGATCGCCCCAGGCGAGCGGAGCGCCTCAGGAACCCCCCGTTCCCCCGGCGGCTCCCTCCCCTCGGCCAGGCGGTGCCCCCCGCGCTGCCTCCGCCCCCCCGGCGGATGGACGCGGAGGGCAGGCGGCCCCCGCTCCCCGGTCAGGCGGCGCCCCCCAGGGGGCCCCTACCCGGCCCGAGGGCGGCCGCGGAACGCGGACGGCCAAGGCCTCTGCGCGCCCCTCGTGGCACCCCATCTCTTCCGTGTCGGCCGACTCACCGGCCGGACGCGTGACCCGCAAGATCGGCACGGGCACCTACACGCCCAGTGGCGACGAGAAACCCCGCTGGATGCCCGTCTTTGAGGCCGAACGCGAGGAATCGCATTCCGACATCGGGCTGCCTGACTGGAACTTCCCCGTCGGCTCCGCCCACGACGTTCGCGTCGTTGACGACCGCTCTGGGCTGGTCCGCGACGACGAGCCGCCCAAGCCGACCGTGCACGCCGACGGGCGTTCCACGATTCTGGCTCCCGGGTTGCCCGACAACACCCCCGTCGGCCCCATTCCCGAGGAAGAGGCCACCCACACCGGCATCCTGCGTCGCGTCGTCGTGCGGCCCACGATGACGGGAGCGATCCCGGTCGTCAAGAGGCGCTAGCAGTGAAACCGCTGTCGATCACCTGGGTTGCGCTGGTCGGCTTCGTCTGCACCGCAATGAGCTTCCTGGGCTTCTTCGCCCACATGCGCGCCGGTAACACCCCTATGATCGTCACGCCCGGCCCGGCCGTGCTGTTTGCCGTGGCCACCGCCTGCTTGATCTGGTCCGGCCTGGCCGTGCGCCGCCTGCGCGCCGACAGGGAAACGTGGATTGACGCGCTCGGCGCGATGCGTGTCGCAGTGTTCGCCCGCACGAGCGCGCTGGTCGGCAGCGCACTCACCGGCTTCCTCGGCGGCGTCATGGCCGTGTCCCTGACACAGCTGGGCGCCCCGGCGATGGCATCCAACGCAATCGCCTCGGGCCTGAGTGCCCTCGTCGGCCTGGTGTGGGTCATCGTCGCCCTGGTCGTGGAGCGCTGGTGCATCATCACCGACGATGACGGGCCTTCCTCGAACAAACCCAGCGCGGCCGCCTGACCGGCGCGCGAGAGGAAACGCACGCGGCCCCGGGCGGCGAAAGTGCGCTCACTCCGAGCGCCCCGCGCGCCGCGCGCGGTAGGGCCGGTATCGTGGATGCGTGGCTGACCAGCGTGAGACTTTCCCCAGGCGTCCCTCCCGGCGTCCCGTGGCGGGCGCCTTCCGGCGCGGCGCCGGCCGCCGGTCCGCTTCATCGGCGGGCTCTTCGGGCGCGTCGGCCGTGAAACGGGGACGCGGAAGCACAACGCGCGGCGGTGGGTCGTCATCGTCGGGCGGCGGACGGCCACCCGTGAACCTGTGGCCCAGGCGCATCATCACCGGAGGCGGCCTGCTCCTGATCGTGGCACTCATCGTGTGGGGGATGGCCGCCATCGTCCGCGCCATCGCGGGCTCCGCGACCGCAGAACAGACGACGCACGGCGCGCAGTCCGCCCATTCCGGCGGGGTTGACGCCTCGGGCTACACACTCACAGGTGGCCAAGAGGCCACCGCCGACGGCCTGCTCACTGACGGCACGACGATCGACATCCCCCCGTGCCCGGAGCGCGACATCACCGTGAGCGCCGAAGCGGACGATGCCGTGTCCGGAACGCCAACGCCCGTGAAGCTGACGCTGGAGAATCGGGGCAACGTCGCCTGCTCGACCTCCCTGTCGCAATTCGCCCTGCAGATAACGACGGGCGACCAGCTGGTGTACAACTCCGCGAACTGCGCCGAGGACCAGCAGAGCTCCACGCCCCTGCTCCTGCGCCCCGGAGGCTCGTGGAGTGGTGCGCTGCGCTGGGATGGCTTGGTGTACGCGAACGGTTGTACGCCGCCCGCGGGGGGTGCCCGCGCCGCGCTAGCGGGCACCTATAAGGTCGCGATCATCATGGGAGGGCGCGAGGTCGAATCCACCGTATTCGACGTGACGCCCGTCCCCGCCCCACCGCCCCAACAGAGCGGCCAGACGGGAACGCAATCCGGGCGTTAAGAGCCCGCGTCCTTCCAGCCCGAGCCCCCGCAGTTCCAGCGTTTCAGCCCGCGCGCCTACCAGCCGACGATGCCCGAACCGACCGCCTGCGCCTGGTGGGCCAGGTTCTCGGTGATGACCTTGGCCCGGTAGGGGCCGATCCCCTCGATGGGCTCCAGGTCGGCGACGGTGGCCGCGCGCAGCTCGGACAGGGAGGCAAAGTGAGCGGAGACCTCCTTGATGGCGCTCCATGACAGGTGGGGCACCAGGGACAGGGCGCGCACGCCCCGGGGGGTGATCTCGCGATCGAGGTCAGCGACCTCGTAGACGTCCAGGCCCAGGATATTCGCGATGGCCGTCAAATCCACGATCCGTTCCGACCCCATCGAGGACAGTTCGGACTCGACGCGGGCAACGTCGCCGGGCTCGCGGATGTAGTCACGCATGACCAGCGCGCGCTCTGACGCGGAGCCTCGCACCAGGTCCTCCACCTGCAGGGCGAGCAGGCGCCCCTCGGACCCCAGCTCCTCCAGGCACTCCGTGATCTCGGAGGTGATGCGCCGAATCATTTCCATGCGCTGCATCACGGTGGCGACGTCGCGCACGGTCGCGCTGTCGCGCATCTCCAGGATCGTCAGGGTCTGCAAAACCTCGTCCAGGCGCTGGCTGTAGCGGTCCAGCGTGTCCACGGCCAGGTTGGCGCGCGACAGGAGGGCCTCGGGCTCTTCGACCAGGCGGTGTTCGGTGCCCACGTAGATAGAGATCATGCGCATGGACGCCGACAGGGACAAGACGGGCAGGTGAGTCTGCCGGGCGGTGCGCTGGGCGGTGCGGTGGCGCATGCCCGACTCGTCGGTGGGGATCGTGGGATCCGGGAAAAGTTGAACGTTCGCCTTGCGGATGCGCCACAGGTCGGGGTCGATGATGACGGCCCCGTCCATCTTGCACAGCTCGCGCAGGCGCGCCGCCGTGAACGCGACGTCAAGGTCGAAGCCGCCCGAGCATATGGACTGCACCTCGGGCGTGTAGCCCAGGACGATGAGGGCACCCGTATGGGAACGCTGGATTCGTTCCAATCCCTCTCGAAGCGGCGTGCCTGGCGCGACTGCGCGCAGTGCTTCACGAAGGATCGCTGCGTCGGACGTCAATGTGGTTCCCTCCCGAGTGAGTAGGTTCGCTCTCTATTATTGCGAGTCCGCGGGGAAAGCGACGCGAATCGCCGCCGCCAAATCAGAGACAGTGAACACGGTGATGCCCGAGGCGCCGGTCAGGTCCTGGCTGCCCTGCGAGGGGACGATAGCGGCCGAAAAGCCCAGGCGGGCGGCCTCGGCGAGCCTGCGCTGCGTGCCCGTGCAGGCGCGGACCTCGCCCGTCAGCGAGATCTCTCCGACAGCGACCAGGTTGGCGCGAGGGGGCGTACCCCTCACCGAGGACACGATGGAGATGGCCATCGCCAGGTCGATGGCGGGTTCGACGGTGCGAGCCCCGCCGACCGTGGAAACATACACGTCTGCCCCCGACGCGTCCGCCCCGATGCGGGCCTGCAGGACGGCCAGGATCATGGCGACGCGCGCGTGATCCACGCCCGACGTGGTGCGCCGGGGAGAGCCACCCAAGGAGGGAGCCACCAACGACTGGACCTCGGTGGGCAGCGGGCGGCGCCCCTCAAGCGAGACGGTCGCGCACGTCCCGGGCACGCTCCTGCCGGTGCGCGACAGGAACAGGCCGGACGGGTCCGCGAGGCCGCAGATCCCCGAGTCCGTCAGCTCAAAACAGCCAACCTCGTCGGTGGGTCCGTAGCGGTTCTTGACCGCCCGCAACAGGCGCAGGCGCGAATGTCGATCCCCCTCGAACTGACAGACGACATCCACCAGGTGTTCCAGGACGCGCGGGCCCGCGATCCCCCCGTCCTTGGTGACGTGCCCGACCAGCAGGGCGGGCAGGTCGGATTCCTTGGCGACCCGGATCAGTGAGGCCGCGACCGCCCGCACCTGCGCGACGCCGCCGGCACCCCCGTCGACCTGGGCCGAGCTGATCGTCTGCACTGAGTCGACAATCAGCAGGGAAGGGGCCGCCTCCTGGACGTGCCCCAGGACGACCCCCAGCTCGGTCTCGTCCGCGATCAACAGGTTCGGCTCCAGCGCCCCGATGCGTTCGGCGCGGGAGCGCACCTGCGCCGCCGACTCCTCGCCCGTCACGTACAGGACGGGTCCCAGGCCGCACGAGCGCGCCGAGCGCGCAGCGTTTGCCGCGACGGCCAGGAGGAGCGTGGATTTGCCCACACCCGGCTCGCCGGCGAGCAGGACCACCGCGCCGGGAACGATGCCGCCGCCGAGCACCCGGTCCAGCTCACCCATCCCCGTCGAGCGCCAGGCGGCCCGCTCAGCGTCCACCTGACCGATGGGCACGGCCGCCTGGCGCGGGGGCGTCGCCGACGCGTGCGCCCACGCCGCCTGGCCGCTCTGATCGATGGTTCCCCACGCCCCGCACTCGCGGCACTGGCCCACCCACTTGGGCGAGACCCACCCGCAATCGCAGCAGCGGTACGTGATCTTTTCTTTCGCCATGCACCCACCGTAACTCGGGTCGCCCGCATCTGAGGGCGCGCGAGGGTGCGCAAGGGCGTTCGCATCCGCCCGGCGGGGCGTCCAAATGCACGATTGTGGTCAGGTTCTCGCATGGGGAAAGACCGTGGGCAAACGATGGAAAACCGGCGCAAAACCGTCGGATTATGCGACACCTGTTGTTCTCGCGGGGGTTTATCCATAGGGTTGGTCGGTGTGTATCCTTGGGTGGGGTGGATAATTCGCCCACGGATGCCAACAACGCCCGCAGACAGTGCGCACATCGAGACTGAGGAAGCGACATGAATAAGGCACGTCAATCGGCAAACGCCTGGCGCAAGCGGATCCCCGCTATCGCCGTCCTGCTGGTGTCAGCGATGCTGTGCGTGCTGGCGGTCATCTACCGGGGCGTCGAGGTCACCCAGGTGAGCGTTGACGACGGCGGCATCTGGGTGACCAACCAGGACCGCAAGCTTGTGGGGCACCTCAACTATGACGCCCTGATGCTGGACGGCACGGTCGCCGTCAAGTCCGCCTCCTTCGATATCGGCCAGGCAGGTGGGGACGTGACGCTGGGTGAGACGGTCACCCGCACGGTGTCTCCCGTGCGCCCGACCTCCTTTTCCGTCGGCCAGGCGGTAACGCTGCCCGAGGGCGCGATCCAGGTCCAGGGCGGGTCGGTGCTGGCGGTGCTGGACCCCAGCGAGGGCCTGCTGTGGGCCGGAAAAGCGCAAGAGCCCGCGTCCATGTCCTTTGCGCGCGAGGATGCGGTGGCCAAGGACCTCAGCGGCGGTGTCGTCACCGTGTCCCGCTCGGGCAAGGTCTTTGCCTTTTCCCCCGATTCGGCCACGCTGGTGACGCTGGAGCAGGCGGGGCAGACGTGGCGCTCAAAGACCACAGAAATCAAGGGATTCAAGGGTGCGGGACAGCTGTCGATCACCGCGGTGGGGGACAAGCCCATCATCTATGACCAGGGCGGCAACAGCCTCGTAATGCCGGACGGTAAGGTGCGCGACCTCAGCGAAGACCACATCACCGGCGCCGTCCTGCAGGCGCCCGGAGACGACGCCGCGGCCGTCCTGATGGCCACCGACTCCGAGCTCTTGTCCGTTCCCCTGAACGGGAAGGGGGCACAGCGCCAGGCGGCATCGGATCAGGGAAAAAAGGGCACCCCGGCCGCTCCCGTGTTTCACCGCGGCTGCTCCTACGGCGCGTGGGCAGGTTCGGGCGCCTTCCTGCGCACGTGCACGGATCAGTCGCGCAACCAGGCGCAGACGGTATCGACCCTGGCCGAGGCCACCTCCGCGGTGTTCCGCACGAATCGCACGCGCATCATCCTCAACGACGTGTCGACGGGGACGCTGTGGCTTCCCGACAAGAACATGGTCGTGGTGAACAACTGGGACCAGATCCCCACCGAGGAGCAGGAGGAAGAGGACACGCCCACCCCGGATCAGCGCGAGCAGGTTTCAGAGCCGGAGCACAAGGATAAGAACACGCCCCCCGAGGCCGTGGACGACGATTTCGGGATCCGCCCGGGTCGCTCGACGATGCTGCCGGTGCTGGATAACGATTCGGACGATGACGGGGACGTGCTGACGGCACGCGCGGTGTCCGAACCCGAGTTCGGCGCGGTCGTGCGCACCAGGGGAGGACGCGCCCTGCAGATCACGGACGTGCCGCAGAACATGACGTCGGGGTCAACCTCCTTTACCTACGAGGCATCGGATGGCATGGCGGGCGCCACTGCGACGGTGCGGGCGACGGTCCACCCGTGGACCCAGAATGAGGGGCCGCGCCAGATTAAGCACCCGGTGGTGAAGGTGGGCGCGAACGCGCAGGTGGAGTACAACCTGTTGTCGGACTGGATCGATCCGGACGGCGATCAATTCTATGTGAAGAGCGTGGCGGCGCCCGACGGCATGGCGGCGCAGTTCTCGGAGGACGGCACGGTTCAGGTCCGCGACCTGGGTTCGGGTGCGGGCGTGAAGGCGCTGAACGTAACGCTGTCGGACGGGCGCGCGGAAACCGTGGGTGAGCTGCAGGTGAGCGTGCAGGAGTCGGGGAACGTGCCCCCGTTGGCGCGCGCCGACTTTTACGTGGCCCGAGTGGGCGAGCCGCTGACGATCGACCCGATCGCGAACGACACGGATCCCAACGGCGATGCCCTGTCGCTGGTGGCCGCGGGGACGCCGCCGGACGGAACCTCCGTGTCGGCTGACCTGTCGCGCGGGACGCTGAACTTTACCGGTTCGGTGCCGGGTTCGTTCCAGTTCACGTACACGGTGTCGGACGGCCCCTCCACGTCGGTGGGCGTGATCCGCGTGGACGTGGTGGCCGACGACACGAAAGCGCTGCCGATCGCGGAGGATGACCTGTCGGTGCTGCCCAGCGGCGGCGCGTCCCTGATCGCCCCGCTGGCCAACGACACGGATCCGTCGGGCGGCGTGCTGGTCGTGCAGTCGATTGACGTGCCGGCAAAGTCGGGCCTTGAGGTGACGCTCATCGAGCGCCACCTGCTGAGGATTACGGCCCCCGGTGGGCTCGCCGACGTGGCGTCGTTTACGTACACGGTGTCCAACGGCGCCGGTTCTGCGACCGCGCAGGTGAGCGTCATCCCCACGGAGGCCCAGAGCGAGGAGCAGCCGCCGGAGGCGACGCCCGATTCCGCGAAGGTGCGCGCCGACGACATCGGATCGGTGAACGTCTTGTCGAACGACCGCTCGCCGATCGGCCTGTCGCTGAGCCTGGATCCGGACGTGACGGTTCTGTCCGGTGCGGAGCTGGGCACGGTGTTCGTCACGGGCAACCAGGTGCGTGTGGCCGCGGGTTCCGAGGCGGGCGTGGTGCGTGTGGCGTACACGGTCGTTGATTCGGTGGGGAACCGTGCGACCTCGACCGTCACCTTCGAGATCGTGCCCGCCTCTGCGGCGAACAGCGCCCCGGTGCCCAAGGCGTTGAGCGCGTGGGCCGTTCAGGGTCAGATGAGCCGTATTCCGGTGCCTCTCACGGGCATCGACCCCGACGGTGATTCGGTCACCCTGGTGGGTATCGATCAGCCGCCCTCGAAGGGCAGCGTCGTGCTGGGGACGGAGTGGCTGGAGTACACGCCCAGCGATGACGCGACGGGCACGGACACGTTCTCCTACATCGTCGAGGACCGTCTGGGGGTGCAGGGACGTGCGCGCGTCCGCGTGGGTATCGCTCCCCCCGGGAACCAGAACCATAACCCGACGGCCGTGCCGGATGCGGTGACGGTTCGCCCCGGCCGCGAGGTTCGGATTAACGTGCTCAGCAACGACCTGGACGCGGACGGCGACGCGCTGTCGGTGGACACGGATCCCGCCACCGTGTCGGTGTCGGACACGGCGGCTTCGGTGTCGGTGGCCGAGGACGCGGTGACGGTGCAGGCCCCGGACACCAACGGCGTTTTCGTCGTCGCTTTCCAGATCCAGGATGGGCGCGGTGGCCGCGCCCAGGGGCAGCTGACCGTGACGGTGGACGAGGAGGCGCCTCTGCGCGCCCCGGTCGCCCGCGATGATGTGGTGTCGGTGGCGGACCTGCCCTCGGACTCGAAGCCCGTCAGCGTCGCGGTGCTGGCGAACGACGAGGACCCGGATGGCACCACCGGGGCGCTCACGGTGTCGGCCGACGGGTCGAGCGTGAGCGTGTCCGGCCAGAACCTGTCGATCACCCCGGAGGCGCGCCGCCGCCTCGTGGTGTACACGGCCACGGACCAGGACGGCCTCAGCGCCAGCGCCGTCGTGACCGTTCCGGGCACAGATCTGTTGGCGCCGCGCCTGAATAACTCGCGCGTCCCGGTGGCGATGCGCGCGGGGTCCACGATGACCCTGGATCTGAGCGATTACGTGCTGGTACGCGACCGGTCGCGAACCCCGATCATCGCGGATTCCGCGTCGGTTAAGTCCAACGGCGGCCTGGATTCGGTGTCGTTGCAGGATTCGTCGCACCTGGTGCTGAGTGCCCCCGAGGACGCGTCGGGCCGCGCGTCGGTATCCTTCACGGTGCGCGACGGAACGGCGGATGACGTCTCCGCGCTGTCGGCGACCCTCACCATTCCGGTGACGATCCAGCCCGCCCGAAACCTGCCGCCGCGCCTGACGCCGACGCCCATCCTGGTCGGCCAGGGCGAGACGGTGACGGTCGATCTGACGCAGATGGTTGACGACCCCGACGATCAGGCGAAGAATACCTTCGAGTACCGTCTGACGAAGGTGCCCGGCGGCGTGGACGTGTCGCTGGATGGTTACAGCATGAGCGTGTCGGGTAAGAAGGATCAGCCCAAGGGGCCCGTCGGCGCGATCACGGTCAGCGTGGACGACGGTTCGGGCGCGGTCAGTGCCGACATTCCGGTGACGATCGTAAAGTCTTCGAAGCCGCTCGTGACCACCACGGATGCGCGCATCAAGGCCAGCGCCGGTCAGACGGTGGACGTGAACCTGTCGGAGTACACGACGAATCCGTTCCAGCAGCCGCTCACGGTCCTGGATGCCTCCGTGCACGTGGGCCAGGGAACCGCGTCGGGTAACGGCAACGTGGTGTCGGTGACGCCGAAGGCCGGTTTCCACGGCGACATGATCGTCGTGTACCGCGTCATGGACGCCACGAATGATCCTGATCGCATCGTGCAGGGCCGCGTCATCGTCAGGGTGCTGGATCGGCCGGATCCGCCGGTGAACGTGACGGCTACGGCGACGGGACCGGGCAGCGCGTTCGTGTCCTTCCAGGAGGGTGCGGCCAATGGCGGCACCATCTCCGGTTACACGGTGACGGATGTGACTACCGGCGAGAAGTATGGGACGCGTAACCCCGGCGTGCAGGTCACTGGCCTGAAGAACGGCGAGTACCACACGTTCACCGTCGTGGCGCACAACGAGGCTGGTACCTCCGACCCGTCGGCACCCTCCTCGAGGGTGCTGGTCGACGTGGCGCCCGAACAGATGGCTGCCCCCACGGTCCAGGGCGTTGACTCTGCCCTGGAGGTTTCCTGGGTTCAGCCTGCGAACAGGGGGTCGGCGATCAGCTCTTACACGATCTTCGTCGCAGGTTCTTCGGGAGGACAGCCGCAGTCGTATACGGCGGGAGGCGGGGAAACCTTCAAGAGGATCAATGGCCTGAAGAACGGCGAGGTCTACTCGGTGACGATTCAGGCGCACAATGGTGCGGAGTCGCCCTCGCCCATCTCCTCACGGGGGACAGGCTATCCGCACGGCGCCCCGGATACGCCGGGATCGGTGTCGGCCTATCCGCTGCATGCGGAATCGGATCCGTCGTACGCGACGGTCCGGGTGACGTGGACGCTGGGCAAATCGGGCGGCCGAGGCTGGGGCACGACCACGGTGACGGTGGGCAATGCTCGCGCCGATGCGGCGCCCGGTGCCACGAGTGTGGACGTTCCCGGCGTGAAGACGGGCGCGAACATCCCGGTGACGGTCACGCTGAGTAACTCTGATGGGGACTCCTCTGGACCCGCGTACGCCTCGACGAACGTTGCGACGACCCCCGCGCCGATCGCCGCCCCGACCCTGTCGGGCACGGGCAGTGCCGGGGAGCTGCGCGTGGACGGCCTGGCCGTCGCGCCGGGCAACGGCTTCGACGCGGGCAGCCTGACGCTGCGCTACGCGTGGAACGAGGGCGGCTGCGCGGGCGGTCGGCCCATCTCGAACGGGAGCATCATCCAGGTTGACGGCTGGCAGAGGTACACGCTGTTCTTCTGCCAGACCGGCACCGGATTGGGCAACAAGACGGTCGCGTCGCCGGTCGTGTCGGCCAGCGGCACCCCCACGGGCCCGCCCTCGCAGGTGGGAGTGTCTATCACGAACGTTGGGACGAACAGCGCGACCGTCCGCTGGGATCCGGTGGGCGCGAACCCCGCCCCCAGCGAAATCCGCGTGACCCTGGGCCAGCACACCCAGGTCGTGGGGAAGGACGCGACGGAGGTAACGTTCACCGGCCTGGATCAGGGCACGCGCTATCAGGCCACGGTCGTGGCTGTCAACTCCGCGGGCCAAACGACGATGAACAGCCGCCCGACGACCACGACGAAGCTGGATGTGACGGCGACGTGGGTGGGCACCTGCCAGGGCGATGAGGGGCACCGCCAGAACGGCCCGTGCCACACGTTCTCGCTGAACGCGCCGGGCTGGGGTGGTGCGTCCGTGCCGCACATCTGCACGATCCGCTCCGACATCGATAACGCCACCGAGCAGGTCCGTGTCGATTCCCAGGGGCCGATCCCATCGCGAATGGCGACGAAGGCGGACAGCGAGGACGCCTTTAAACGCGACACCCACATCGTCGGCGAGTGCAAGCCCGAGAGGTGAGCGCGTGAGGAAACTACGTCGGATCCTCCTGGGCGCCTGGCGTGACGCGACTGCCCGGCTGCGGGCGATGCCCGCGTACGCGGCCCTGGCGCGCTGGCTGGGCGTGTTGACGCCTGCCGGCTGGGCGGTGAGCGTCGCGCTCATCGCCGGAGCGGTCGCCTCGGCGGCCTTCGGCTGGATCGAGGGCTTCATCGTGGCCGTGATGGGCCTGGTAGTGCTGGCGGTGGCGATCGCCTCCGTCGCGTCGCCGTCCCCGCTGTCGGTGTCGCTGCGCATGGCCAGCGACAGGATCGTCGCCGGCGAGGTGGCCGTCGGGCGCGTGCGCGTGGTGAACGAGTCCGGGCGGCGTTCGGGTTCGACGCTGGTGGAGGTCGCGATCGGGCGCGGCAGCGGCGAGTTCACGGTTCCCCCGATTAGCGGGAACGGGACCTGGAACGAGGCCTTTTCGGTGATGACGAAGCGCCGCGGCGTCATCACGGTGGGTCCCGCGCGCACCGTGCGAATGGACGGATTGGGGCTTTTGCGCCGAGTGCGCGAGTGGGACGAACCGATCCTGGTGCACGTGCATCCGCCGACGGTTCGTTTTTCGTTCAACGCGACGGGCATGCAGATGGACGTTGAGGGTGTGGCCAGCGAGAAGCTGACCAGCTCCGACGTGTCTTTCCACGCCCTGAGGGACTACGAGCCGGGGGATGACCGGCGCGCGGTCCACTGGGCGTCGACCGCGCGCTTTGGGCGCCTGATTGTCCGCCAGTTCGAAGAGATACACCGGTCGCACCACATGGTGTTGCTGGACACCAGGGTCGTTTCGTGGGATCGGCGCGCGTTCGAGACGGCGGTGTCGGTGGCGGCCTCGCTGGCGATCGCGGGTTCGGGAGAGGCACGCACCGTGTCGATGCACACCGCCGACGAGTGGATTCCGACGGGCACGCCCATGGCGATGCTGGACGCGCTGTCCGAGATGGAAACGTCGATCCGTTCCGATTTCGCGGGCGTCGTGCGCCGGTGCGTCATGGAGCGCGGCGCCATTTCGGTGCTGTCGATCGTGGTTGGGCAAAGCGTCGATGACGCCGAGGCGGCGCGATTGGCCAATATCGCGCCGGTCGACGTCGCGGTGTCTATTATTCGTGTCGTCCCGGGGCAAGCCAGGCGCCGCCGCAAGACCAGCCGGGGCGTGATCATCGATTGCCCGTCGCTGGAGGATTTGCCGATGCTGATTACCCGGGGGGTGGCGCTGTGAATGCTGCGCGTCGTGCTCCCGCACCCGGTGTTCCCCGCCGCTCGTCTGCGCAGGAGACCACCATGGGTGGCTCGGTGCGCCGCGCCGCTCTGCCGTCGTGGTCGCTGCTGGTGCTGGCGGTCCTGTTTGCCGGGCCGGTCCTTATGTTCGAGGGTGTCTTTGGTGGCGGACAGGGCGCGATCGCGGCCGGTGCGGGCGTCGTGGTCGGCCTGCTGCTGGCCTGGGTGGCCTCGGCGTGGCGCTGGGATTTGCTGTCGATGACGGCCGGCCTCGTGGCATCGTATTTCCTGTTTGGCGGGGCCGCGGCCCTGCGCGACACGACCCGGTGGGGCGTGGTACCCACCTCTCGGACCTTGCAGACGCTGGTGATCGGCGCGGTCGAGTCCTGGAAGGATCTGCTGACCCTGACGCCTCCCGCCGCCTCCTACGTGGGGCCCGCGCTGGTGCCGTGGATGACGTGCCTGGTGTGTTCCCTGGTGGCGGGGGTCGTGACGGTGCGCTACGGGCGCCCGATGTGGGGTTCTGCCGCCCTGATTCTCTCCGGCGTGATCGCCATCGTGTGGGGTCCCACCCACCAGGCCCCCGGCGTGATCGTGGTGGTCCTGTGGTGGGTTGGCCTGATCGTGTGGTGGTCGTGGGCCTCGGCGATTGGTCGGGCCCGGTCGGGCGCGGACATCGTCATCGGCATGGCGTCGTCCACCACGTCGGCGTCCACCACCATGGGTGGCTCGTCCCGCCAGATTGTGCACGTGTGGTGGCGCGTGGGCATGGCCTCGTTGATGGTCGGCGCGATGGTCGCCGCCGCGATTCCCGCGGGGTCCCTGCTGGGGCCGACGGCCTCGGACCGCCTGGTGGGGCGTGACTTCGTGGAGCCGCCCGTGGATGCGCGCGAGTACCCGTCCCCGCTGTCGAGCTATCGCCACTACAACAAGGATCTGGAGAATGAGTCCATGATCCGCGTGTCCAACATGCCCAAGGAGGCGCGCGTGCGCCTGGGCGCGATGGACGTGTACGACGGGACCACGTTCGGGATGGGCGCGGCGAACACGGACGGCACCGCGGGATACCGGCGCGTCGGTTCGACGATTCCCGGGCGCAGCGCGGACACCGCGCAGACCCAGACGACGGTTTCGACGTCGCATCTGCTGGGGCCGTGGGTGCCCACGATCGGACAGGTTTCTGTGCTGCGCTTCGACGGGGCCGACTCTGCGTCGGACGACCAACAGAAGGGGTTGAACTACGACCTGTGGGCGGAGACCGCGTTGACGACGGGTCCCGCCGGGGAGATGAACTATTCGCTGAGCACTTCGATGCCGAACGATCACGCGGACGCGGAGTACGCCAGCGTGGACGCGCGTCGATATTCGGGGACCGATACGAACGTGCCGAAGGACGTCGATACCCTGGCCTCCGAGCACACGACCACGGCGCGCTCGGATCTGGAGAAGGCGCGCGCGATAGAGACGTACCTGCACACGCAGGGTTTTTACTCCAACGAGGACTCGATCAATTCCAGGCCCGGTTCCTCCCAGGACCGTATCCAGCGCATGATCGGCGCGGACATGCTGGTCGGGGACGACGAGCAGTACGCGACCCTGATGGCGCTCATGCTGCACTCGCAGGGGATCGGAGCGCGCGTCGTCATGGGTGCCTACCGCGAGGGGACCTCCGGCAGCGTGGATTTGACGGGCAGTGACATGCACGCGTGGGTCGAGGTGGAGTTCCCCGGCGTGGGGTGGGCGACCTTTGATCCGACGCCGCCGCGCGACCAGCAGCCGACCACGCAGGTCAATCGGCCGAAGTCGGTGCCCAAGCCTCAGGTCCTGCAGCCGCCCGAGCCGCCCGAGCCGCCGGTCGAGCTGCCGCCGGCGACGCGCGACCAGGCGACGGACCCGCACGACCCCAACGGGCTGCATATCCCGTGGATGGTGATCGGCGCCGTGTCGCTGTCACTGCTGGTGCTGTTCGGCCCGGTCCTGACGGTTCTGTTGCTCAAGGCGCGTCGCCGCCAGGGCCGTCGCCGCCTGGGGGGCGCCCAGGCGGTGCGGGGCTCGTGGGATGAGTTGGTGGATACCGCGATCGACTCCGGCCTGGTCGTCGAATCTCACCTGACGCGCCAGGAGGTCGCGTGGGCGCTGGCCACGCAGTGGGCCCCCGAGGAATCGGGCACAGAGTCCGGCGGCTCGGAGGATGCGGGTGGCTCCGGGGAATCGCCCCGCGGTGGCCGAAAGGCGCGTGGGCGCCCGGTCGCCGTGCGCGTGCCCGGATGGTCGATGTTTTCCGGCGCGGTTCCCCGCGTCGTGACGGTCGCCCGCCGCGCGGATGTCGCGGACTTTGCTTCGGCCGGTGCGCGCCAGGAGGACGCTGAGAGGGCCTGGAGCGACGTGGATGAGCTGCGACGCGAATGGGCGTCGTCGGTGTCGGTGTTTGCGCGCGTGCGCGCCGCTTTGTCGCTGAAGTCGCTGCGCTGGCGCCGCCGCGCCCGCCGTCAGGCGGCCGTCGCCATGAGCAAGCGCCCGTGGGCCAGGTTTGTGGGCCGCAGGAAAGGGGCACGTTGATGGACAGTAACGCTCGCGTTGGAATGGTTCCCGTGCTGCCGGGATACCAGTGGATTCGTCCCCTGGGGTCCGGGGGTTTTGCGGACGTGTTTTTGTGTCGTCAGGAGCTGCCCAGCCGCGATGTCGCGGTGAAGGTGGCGCGCAGGGATCGCGGCGCCGACGGCGAGGCAGGGATCGCCCGCGAGGCGGATGTTATGGCACTGGTGTCGGGCCACCCCGCGGTCGCGCAGCTGTACGGGGCTGGGCGCACGCCGGACGGCCTGCCGTACCTGGTCATGGAGTATTGCCCGGTCGCGAACATTTTGGATCAGGTTCGCGCGAACCCGATGGCCGCGGATCGGGCGCTGTCGATGATGATTCGCATGTGCGGCGGCGCTGAGATGCTGCACCGCGCGGGCTATGTGCACCGCGACATTAAGCCCAGCAACATCATGATCAACACCTACGGGTCGCCGGTGCTCACCGACTTTGGCGTGGCCGATCCGATGGGGACGGATCCGCGGGGTGGCAGCGACGGTTTCTCGGTGATGTGGGCGCCCCCGGAGCAGATCGCGGGGACCGCCAGGGCTCACCCGACGCAGGACGTGTGGGCGCTGGGCGCCACGCTGTGGACGCTGCTGATGGGGCGTTCGCCCTTCGAGGTGCCCGGCGGGGATAATTCGGCGAGGGCGGTCGCGGAGCGTGTGGCGGCGGGGCGCGTGTCGCGCATCGACCGCCCGGGCGTGCCGGACGCGGTGACGGCCGTGATTCGTCGCGCCATGAGTGTGGATCCCGAGAATCGTTTCGGGTCCGCGGCGGCGCTGGGGTACGCGCTGCAGACCATTGAGCGCGAGATGCACCGCCCGGTGACGGAGATGAAGCTGAGCGTCGTCGCGTCGGCTTTAACGCCCGCCTCGGCCCTGTCGCCCGCGTCTGCGGCGGCGTTGGACGCGGAGCGCACGCGTACTCGGCGCGGCAGTTTCGCGGATGTCCCCCAGGGTTCGGCGAACCAGGCGTGGGACGGGAATTCGACGACCAGCCGGACGGGGCTGGTCGATGGCGATTCGAAGCGTCCCCCGTGGGTGGTGCCGGTGCTGGCGCTGGTCATGGTGGTTGCGACGGCGGCCCTGGTGGTGGCGATGCTGACGGGCGGCGGACACAGCGTGCACGTGGGCGGCGGATCCACTCCCACGACGGAGCAGACGACCGGTCAGACGGGCGGTGCCGATCCGGGTGCGGCTCCGCCCGCGGCGGTCGGCGAGGTGAGCGCGACGCTGGGGGGGACGGAGATCCGCTGGGGGTGGGAGGTGCCCCATCAGGCGCAGTACCAGGCCGATCAGCTGGCGTTCAAGTACGTGTTGACCCGTCCGGGCGAGGCCGCGGTGGCGGATACCATGCGCCGCAATAGCCTGACGACGGTGGCGGTCAGCGGCGAGAACTGCCTGACGGTCAGCGTGGTCGTGGAGTCTACGGGGCGTGAGTCCGCGCCGGTTACGCGGTGCGTGTCGGTGCCGTGACTCCCGCGGGCGAACTTTAGCGGCCTGGGGGCGCGTGAACGTGAACGGGTGGTTGTCGCATCGCGCCCGGGGCGCACCCGAAGCCCCGCACGGTGTCCACCGATGGGGATTTGACCGGCTCTGATCATGCGCGCGGCGCGCCCCACCCACCCCGAAAGACGGGACGAACGAGGCACCACAGGGGCAGGGTGTTGCGCGTGTGTCATGGTTGTGGTTATTTGCGGTGGTATTTGGGGCTGGTGCCCAGGTGGATTGGTGTGCCGTTTTCTGGGAGCCATAGGAGTGTTTCGTCTGTGCCGCGGTAGGAGTAGGAGGCATCGAGCGCGACGTCGTCGGAGGGTGGGATCAGTCCGTCGGCGTAGTCTTGTACCTCGCTGGTGGTGGGTTTGGATCCGCCTTCCTTTTGTGCCAGGGGGTTCTCGTCCGGGTACTGGGAGGGGTCCGTATTCACCAACGGACCAATGTTAGCGGCCCCGTACCCCGTGTACTTGTTCCATTCGTGGTTTGGGTTCAGCCCGGTGTGGGTCAGGACTTGCAGGGTCTGGTTCGCCGTGGCATTGGGCCACTTCTGACGAGCCAGAGCCAGCAACCCGGCAACCAGTGCTGTCGAATTCGAGGTGCCTGTTGTCGTCGTTGTATTGCCGGTATCGAAGTCTCGGACATTGATTGGTCCGCCGATGGCTGCGGTGGTCACCCCGTTGCCCCAAGAGGAGTAGTTGGCGAACTTGCCGTCGCTGGTGATCGCGGACACCCCCACTACACCAGACCATCGTGATAGGTGCGTGTCGTTCTCGTCGCGCCCGTTGTTGCCGACCGATGCAACGACGATGACTCCCCGGCTCATCGCGTGGGCTATTGTCCACTTTGTTTCGTCGCTGTCGTCATGAGTTCCGCCTTGTGAAATGGAGATGATCTGGGCGCCGTCATCAATAGCCTGATTGATCAACTTACCAAAGGTGTCAAGACGCTTCCCGCCCACCGAGCAGGAACCAGGAGAAACAGAAGATTTGCCTGCAACCTGATACGTGTGCAAGGTGGCATCCGGGGCAACTCCATAATTTTGCGACACCAGGAGCGCTGCCATTTCACTCGCGTGATACCTGCTTTTGAGCGATGGTTCGATGGTGCATCGGCTTTTGTCGGTGATGTTGGCGCCCTTGAGCTCGGGATCGCTCAGCTCGACCGGGCCGTCGATGAGGGCGATAGTCACGCCCTTACCCGTATACCCCTTCGCACGAGCAGTATCCAAATGATAATAAGAAAAATACTCCTGCGTCGTAATCACATCATCCGCAAGAGCCCGCGCAGGCACCAACACGAGAGCACCAACAGTCAGCGCCAAGACAGAAGCGGCGGCGGTCAGGACGCGCGCAGCACGCCCCACCCACCCCGAAAGCGGGCGGGGTGGGTGGGGTGAACGAGGCGCCGCGGGGGTGGTGTGTTGCGCGTGTGTCATGGTTGTGGTTATTTGCGGTGGTATTTGGGGCTGGTGCCCAGGTGGATGGGTGTTGCGTTTTCTGGGAGCCAGAGGAGTGTTTCGTCGGTGCCGCGGTAGGAGTAGGAGGCATCGAGCGTAAAGTTGGTTGGAGGGGGGATCAGTCCGTCGGCGTAGTCTTGTACTTCGCTGGTGGTGGGTTTGGATCCGCCTTCCTTTTGTGCCAGGGGGTTCTCATCTGGGTACTGGGAGGGGTCCGTATTTACCAACGCACCCCCGTCAATGGCCCCGTACCCCGTGTACTTGTCCCACTGGTGGTTTGGGTTCAGCCCAGTATGCGTCAGCACCTGCAGGGTCTGATTCGCCGTAGCCTCCGGCCACTTCTGACGAGCCAGAGCCAGCATCCCGGCAACTAAGGGAGTGGAGATTGATGTTCCTGTTTCCTCGACGTTCTTGCCTTCGCTGTAGCTGCGTACTGTGGCGGGTCCGCCGATGGCCGCGGTGGTCACCCCGTTACCCCACGAGGAGTATTTGGCGAACTTCCCATCACTGGTGATCGCGGAGACCCCCACCACACCAGACCAGCGACCGAGGTGCGTGTCGTTCTCGTCGCGCCCCTCGTTGCCCGCCGACGCGACGACGATGACCCCCCGGCTCATCGCGTGGGCTATTGTCCACTTTGTTTCGTCGCTGTCGTCATGAGCTCCGCCTTGTGAAATGGAGATGATCTGGGCACCATCATCAATAGCCTGATTGATCAGTTTGCTGAAGGTGGCGAGAGGCTTTCCGCCTGCCGAGCAGGAACCAGAAGAAACAGAAGATTTGTTTGCAACCTGATACGTGTGCAAGGTGGCGTCAGGCGCCACCCCGTAATCACGTGAGACCAGGAAGGACGCCATCGCCGTCCCATGGGTTCTGTTTGATGCGGATGCTTCGATGGTGCATCGGCTCTTATCAGTGATGTTGGCGCCCTTGAGCTCCGGCGCGCTGGTATCCACCGGGCCGTCGATGAGGGCGATGGTCACGCCCTTACCCGTATACCCCTTCGCACGAGCAGTATCCAAATGATAATAAGAAAAATACTCCTGCGTCGTAATCACATCATCCGCACGGGCCGACGCAGGCACCAACACGAGAGCACCAACGGCCAGCGCCAGGACGGAGGCGGCGGCGGTCAGGACGCGCGCAGCGCGCCCCACCCACCCCGAAACCAGACGGGGCGGGCGGGGCGTGAAAACATGCATGGGGTTCACCATTGGCGAGGATCCCATCCGTCGTCCACACGCTTAGCCGGGGTGATGCTCTGATCGTTCCCATACATCTGCGACAGGGGGTTCACATAACCCCGGGGCAGCCCGTCCTCGTCTCCTTCATCGAACGTGAAGGCCACGTACTTGCGCTTGCGGCCTTTACGATCTTGTTTGCCCGCGCCCGCACCGGCGCCGGCACCACCACCCATGAAGCCGCGCCCACCCGCGCCGCCCTTGCCCGCCGAGCCCGCGGCGCCGGCAGCGCCACTGCCGTTCGCGCCGGCCGCGCCCGTGACGCCAGAGGCGCCCGAGCCCGCGGTGCCGTTTGCGCCAGCGGACGTCGAGGGGGGAGTATAGGAACCAAACCCAGACCCAGAATAAGAACCAACCTTGAGCCCGCCAGCGGCGCCCAGACCACCCGAGCCCATGCGGGCCGCACCACGCATACCCAGCGCGCCAGCACCCAGCACACCCGCACCACCCAAACGACCAGCCGCAGACGAATCAGAGGCACGACCCCCGTTAAGGCGCCACAACGGATGATCCACATCCGCCGCAGGAGCCGGCGTATGACCCCCCACAACACCATTACGATACGCCGTACCATTAACACGCCGATGCAACAAATCCGTATCCATCAAATCCTGAGGATCCGTAATCGGATTCGTCCGCGACCCCACATCCCCATACGAAGGCTCCCGCGTAGGCAACGCACCCGAAGCAACCGTCCGATTACGAGCCGCAGCCGCATCAGCCTCACTCCACCACGGCTGATCAAACCCACCCGGATAATCACCCGAAGAAGGACTACGACCACCCTGGCGACCAAAACCATTCCCAGAAGAATAAACCGAGGGATTGTTGGAACCATTTCCCGAGCCAGGCTCCGTTCCGCCGCGTGGTTTCTCGAAGTCTTCGCCGATGTCTTTTCCTGGGTCCGGTGCCTCGGTGCCACCGCCCTGTGTCATCCCGGCACCAAGCGCTGTGGTAAGACCGTTGACCATGTTCAGTACGCGCGATGCCGCGGCTTCGCGCTGGGCGTTGTTTTGCTCCTCAACCGCAGACGCGTAGGCCTCGCCGGTCGTGAAACGCATCCCCAACAGTGACACGCCACCCCCCGGCTCACTCTCAGGAACCGCAACAAGCGGAGCACCACGCATCGCCGCAGTCTTCGCATCCAACAAATCCGGCGAAAGCAACTCCGCCTCCTTCAGGGCGTTCGCCATCACCTGGCGTCCTGCCACGTACGTGTTGTACCCCTGCTGGTACCTCCTCCGGTATTCCTCGATGCGGCTGATCGATCGGTCCACCCACTGGTCCATCGCGTCCCCGGTCTTACCCGTAAAACCATGACCATCGCGATACGCCTTCAAACGATCAATCGCCTGCTCAAAACCCTGGATCGTCTTCTCGTGATCAGAATCCCACGCAGCCAACCCACGATTGGCCCGGGCCGCCTCCATAAACACCTTCAAACGCTCATACATCGGCGACGAAACCATGATCAACTTCCTTTCTACAACAACTCTCAGTACTCGTGGGGGCCAGAAGCGGCAGTCTGCGCGTTCTGGGTACCCTCGGTCTCCCCACCGGAAGACGCCGAACCGCCGTCGGCCGAGGAGGAACCCGCGTCGGCCCCTCCCGCACCGCTCTGCTTGGACATCATGCCTGCTTTTTGCAGGGAGGAGGCCAACGCGCTCGCCTGCGACGAACGGGCAACACCCTCCAGGGCCTGGTTCACGGCCCTAAACGTCTGCTCGTTATCAGCCTCCGTCTCTTCAATGGAGGCCATGGCCTGACGCATCTTGGTCTCAAACTCCGAAATCAAAGCGTTCTCCTTCGACAGGAGATCCGATATCTCGCCGAACATGTCGCCGGAGCGGTGCCCGAAAGACTCGGGCCCCCTCTCGGTTCCCCAGACGTCGGGCTTTTGTGCAGACCCCAGCGCATAAGACGACTTCGCAGAAGAATCCACCGCCTCCTGACTCTCCTGCACCTTGGGAGCAGCCTGCTGCTGCTTATCCCCGTCGTAGGACTGATCCGAACTCGTTGCCATCATGTGCTCCTTATCGTTGATGGAAAACCTAACAGCGCGCCTATGCGCCAAAACCAACTATTTAGCTACCTTAAACCTACGAACCAACGGCTTATCCGGCTGATCCGCACCATCAATCTTCAACGTCCACACATACACCACATCACCACCACTACCCTCAACATCCACCGTCCACGACGAGTAATACTCACAATCCTGCTCCACACACAAATCATAAGAATCCCCACCCAAACGCCAAAAATCAGTAGCCGACATCATCTTATACACCATGTCGTCCTTATTCACCGAAACCCGATTCTGCGCATCCAACTTAAACTGCTGACCCGAAATACCAGCCGGATCCACCCCCACCAACTGAGCACCCACCATCTTACTCAACGCCACAGCCTTCTCACCAATCCTGCGCTTTTCCTGCCCAGAAGCAGAACTCATCTGAGCAATCAACTCACGCTTTTGACCCTCCGGAATATTCTGCAACTTACTAATATCAGCAGAACCCCCACGAAACGGAAAACAACCAGACAAACCAACAACAACAAACAAAAAAGACGAAGCCGCAGCAACAACACGACGAGAAACAAGAGACAACATAACTACTCCCCTTACTTTCAGACTGGTCAATCATACGCACCCCGGGGGGCGCCGTGTCAAGAATGTGATCACATAGAGGGAGGGGTCCACGACATCTGCGCGGCCACCACCCCCAGATCGCGGTGGACGACCTGCGCGCGTCCCGCCACCGCGCGCCTGGGTTTCACGCCGTTAATGACCGCGCCCTCCTTGGGATTGCCGGACAGCAGGATGCCGGTGACCGCCAGGTCGCCCATCATCTGTATCACCTTCTCGAAGGCCGCGCGCGACGCGCCACCCATGCGGCGCGTGATGATCACGTGCAGGCCGATATCGCCCGCCTGCGGCAGCAGATCCAGCATCTCCATCAGCGGGTTGCCCGACGTGGTGGCCACCAGATCGTAGTCGTCAACCAGGATCCACACCTCGGGACCCGACCACCACGTCCGCTCGCGGATCTGCTCCGGCGTCACGTCCGATCCGGGCAGGCGCGTGCGCAGGAACTTCGCCAGGTCGCGCAACTGTCCCATAGCCTCCTGGTGGTTGGTCAGGTACCGCAGAGAATAATCCTCGGGGATGTCGCCCAGCAGGGAGCGGCGCATATCGAGCGTCACGATCTTTGCCTCGGAAGGAGAGTACAGGCGCGTGATCTCCTGGATGATGGAACGCAAGAACGCCGTCTTGCCCGTCTTTGCGTCGCCGAAAAGATACAGGTGCGACTCCGAGCGCGTGTTGAACATGAGCGGCCCCAGGCGGGACTCCTCCACGCCCAGGATCATGTCGCCGCCGCCGCGCGGCAGAATCTGCTGCTCCGGCAGCTGAGACAGGATCTCCTGGGTCGTGATCAGCTCCGGCAGCAGGCGCAGCTTCGGCCCCTCGCCGGCCACCAAGGACTCGCGAATCTTTTCCACCGTATAGGTAACGCCCTGTGACACGGTGGCCGGATCCTGGTCCTCGTCCGCGCGGGGCAGGGCCACCATCATCTCGTGCCCCACCATGTCGATGCCGCGACCCGGCCGCCCCTTCGGAATACGGGCCGCACCGTCGCGGTTGACGATCGACTCCTTCGGATTCGCCGTGTGCAGCTCCAGCCTGGACCCGAAAATATCCTGCGCCTCCGAACGAATGTCCATCCAGCGAGCCGCAGAAACCACCAGGTGAACGCCCAAGGACAGGCCGCGGCTCATCATCGTCGTCACCTCTTTATCCAGGCTGTCGAACTCCGAACGCAGCGCGCCCCAACCGTCGACCACCAAGAACACGTCGCCGTAACCATCATCGAAACGCCCCTCCTGGCGCCCCCGCCGGTACGTGTCCATCGAATCGATGCCGTGCTGACGGAAATACCGCTCGCGATCATCCATGATGGACGCGATCTCCGCCAGCATACGCGTGCGCGCCTCGGGCGTGTCGCGCGTCGTGATGCCGGCAACGTGCGGTGCGCCATCGAAACCAGCAAACGTGCCGCCACCGAAGTCCATCACATAGAACTGGACCTCCTGCGGCGTGTAAGTCAGCGACAGGGCCTGCACGATCGTACGCAGCGTCGTCGACTTACCCGTCTGCGGGCCACCCACCAGCGCAAAGTTACCGCCCGCACCCGACAGGTCCAAGATCAGCGTCTCGCGGCGCTGCTCCAGCGGCAAGTCGACCGTGCCCAAGGGGACGCGCAGCGTCCCAGACTCGCGCCACGCGCGCGACACAAAGCCCAGATCCGGGTCCGGCCCCAGATCCGGCATCAGCGTGGCGAACGTATCCGGGATCTCCAGAGGCGGCAACCACACCTGGTGAGCCGGGTAGCCCTTCCCCTTCATCTTCGCCACGGCGATGTCCATCTCAGACATGTCCGCCCACTCCTCGTCGCCAGCCAGGACCACCTCCTGACTCTGATCGACCTCCTCCTCTTCATCACCCATCGAATCCTCGCGCGTGATCACGGGAGCCACAGTAAACGGCAGGATCTCAATCGGAGCGCTGGGAGCGCCAGCCGTCGACGCCTCGGAAATGGACGCCAACGTTCGGGCCGGCGGGGGAGCCGCCACGTAAGACGCGCGGAAACGGACCAGCCCGTCGCCGCCAGCCTTCAAGAACCCCGAACCCGGCAAAGGCGGCAGCTTCGCCGCGTCAGGAATACCCAAAACCTCGCGCGAATCGTTCTCCGTGAACGTCTTCAGCGCCACGCGATACGACAGGTGCGATTCCAGGCCCCGCGCCTTACCCAAATCCATCTTCTGGGAGGCCAACAACAGGTGCACCGACAGCGAACGACCCAGACGGCCGATCATGATGAACACCTCGCCGAACTCCGGCTTGGCCACCAGCATTTCCGTGAACTCGTCCAGGACGATAAACAGCGCCGGCAGCGGCGGGAAATCATGCTTGCCCGCCAAACGGTCCGCCTCGTAGTCGCTCACGTTCGCATAGTTACCCGCCTGGCGCAGCATCTCCTGGCGGCGAACCATCTCACCCTGCAGCGCATCCTGCATGCGATCAACCAGCGACAGCTCCGACTCCAGGTTCGAAATCATGGCCGACACGTGCGGCAGATCAGCCATGCCGGCGAAGGTCGCGCCACCCTTGAAGTCCACCAGCACCAGGTTCAACTGTTCGGGAGAGTGCGTCAGCGCCAACGCCAACACCAGCGTGCGCAACACCTCGGACTTACCCGAACCCGTCGCGCCGATCAACAGGCCGTGCGGACCCATACCCTGCTGGGCGGATTCCTTAATGTCCAGCACCACCGGCTTGCCCTCGGGCGTCACCGCGAAGGGCGCGGCCAAGCGTTCGCGGCCCTCGCGGCGCGTCCACTGCCTCTCCGGGTCGAAATCGCGAATATCACCAATACCGATCAGCTCCATCAGATCCATCTGACGGGACTCATCCGAGCGGCCCATCGGCGTGTCCGCCTCTTCCAGGCTCTGCTGGGTCGCAAACGGCGTCATACGCCGGGCGACGGCCTCCGCCTGAATCGCGGACAGACGGTCGGCGTGCGCTGTCTCGGGAACCGCGTCCATGGTCACCACGTCGATCACGTCCAAACCATTGTGATCCGGGCTGGGGTGGATCACCAGACGCAGCGCCGTGTGCGACTTCATCGGGGTCCACTCGCGCGCACGGCTCATCACCGTCACGCCCCGCACCCCCGCCATCGAAGCGAAGGGGGACGTGGACGGGAATTCGGCCCCGTCACACACCAGCAACAGATGAGGCCACTCCGGCATGTCATCGCCCGGCCTGAAAGCCCCGCGCATCGGGATTTCCGGGCCGATCATCTCCGCCAACTCCGCCGGATCCGTCGAAATCATGCGACCGGGGCCCACCGCGTCACGCACCACCGCCGAGCGTGCCTGGGGCATCCACTTCACCCATTCCCAGTCATTCAGACGATCCGCGGAGCACAGGACCGCGATCTTCAGTTTCGACGGCTCAATGAAGCATGCCACGTGCATCATGATCGCGCGCATCTCGTCGTAGACGGCCTCGCCCTCGCCCGCAACCTCGATGTGGCTGTAATCACCCAGGTACAGGAACTTGCCCACGTTATCCGTGTGGTCGTGGACCCCGATAAAACGATCCATCGCAGACAGGCACACCACGTCCATCTCCGTCATCGGATCGATCGGCGGACGGTTGAACGTGAGCCCCAGGGGCTGCGTGCCGCTGCCATAGCGGAACGCCAGCAAATCGTACGTGTTGCCCTCGCGTGACCACAGGCGCGCCCCGTTGGCCGCCAGGGTCACCAGTGCATCCGGGTCCGGGTACACCCAGTTGTAGTAGGCCCGCTGCTTCTTGACAACCTTGCGCACAGCCTCGCGCGTCTTAGCCAGATACGACAGGTATTCGCGCCGCTGAGTCACCACGCGCGTCCGATACTGCGCGAACTGGCGATAAATGTTGAAGCCCACCATGCCCAGCATCGCGACCAGCATGCCGCCGCCCATCAGCATCGAACGCGTGCCGCCGGTCTGCAGGGCCATGAAAACCATGACACCCGTGGATCCCAGCATCGGGACGACCATCATCAAGACGTTACCCATCGCTGCGGGTTCGGCCTTCTCCGGCGGTATCTGCAGGTCAAGGGTGCCGGAGGGCTGCTCCGGAACCTTAGCAGTGCGCCGTTTCTTGCGTGTAACCATCGGGTCTCCTCGCGCTGCGCGCCTCCGTGTTCGATGCGATTTCCCCCAGTGTAGCGGAGTGGACTTCCAAGTTTTAACCGACGGTTAGCCGCGGTGCACTACACTGGTCACTGTTGTATCCCTGAGATCGGAGGTCCCATGAGCGCCAACATGGTGTCCGTGACCGTTATCGACCAGGACGGCGCCTCCGATTTCGCCGCCCCCCAAGGGACCACGGTCGCAGGATTGTGCGCCATGCTGGCCATCGACCTGACCGTGCCCTCAGTCCGCTTGACACACGCGGACGGACGCCCGCTGGACAGCGGTTCCGTCCTGGGACAGGAACTGCCCTCCGGATCCATGATCGCGCTCTCCAGCCGCGTCCTGTCTGCCCAACAGATCAACGAGGCATCGGCGCGCCAGGAGAACCAGTGGCTGTCCCCCGTGCTGGCCCTGGTCGGCCTCTGTTTCCTGCTCATCGGCGCCATCAGCTCCCTGTGCCTGCTGCCCCTGGTCGCCGACGCCGCCCTCAGCCAATTTACGCACCCGGAGGACGGACCCACCTGGGCTCTCGTTGCCTCGTCAATCCCGATCTGGCTGCGCATCCTGTGCTCCCTGATCTGCTGCGCCGCCGCTGCCGCGCCCCTCTTCGTCTCTCGGTCCGTTCGCTCGCGGCCCGTGATGCTCCTGCTGATGCCTGCCCTCGCCGGATACAGCGCGATCGGCTTCGTGTCGGCCACGGGACTGCACGCCCTGTCCGTCGCGCCCGTCGTCGGGGTCTGGGTCGCCCTGGTGGTCGCCCTGGCCGTGGTCTCGCTGACGGCCGCCCCCTCCGCGATCAGCGCGATGCTCGCCTGGGTCGGCGCGACCGCCCTGGTGACGATCAGCGCCTACCCCCTCTTTCACCTGATCGACATCGCTCCGTTGGCCGTCGTGCTGGGCATTTATCTTCTCCTCATGGCGCCCCGCCTCGCGCTGCGCGTGCCCGACAGTCAGCTCGTTGACGTTTCCGCCGTCCTCACGATCGCCTCCCGCATCCGCCAGGCCCCGACCCAACCCCCCAGCCCCGTCACCGGCGGGCGCATGGCGACCGCCCTGGGGCACACGGGCGCCCGCAACACTCTGCTGGTGACGGCCTCCGCCATCTTCGTCCTGGCGGGAGGCATCCCCCTGGCGCGCACCGTCACCCCGACCATCGAAATGGGGCGGGGGCTGGCAGGCTTCATTCTGGTGATCGCGGCGATCCTCACCCTGCTCACCGCGCCCCGCGCCACCCGAAGCCACCTGGGCCGCATCCTGCCTCGTATCGGGGCCGCCGGCCTGGCGTGCGCCTTCCTCTTCGGCAGCTGGGTCCAATCCTGGACTGCCCCCGTCGGCATGTACCCCCTGATTCCGATGTGCGTCCTGGTTATCGTCGGCATCTCCATAGCCGCCTGGGCGACACTGTACGAGCCGCAGGGGCACGCGGCACTGGTCGGCACCATCCTCGATTTCCTCCAAACCTTCTGCATCTTTACACTCTTCCCCGCGGCATTCATGGCCTCGGGCCTGTTCGCGTTCGCCTGGAGGGCGGTCCTGTAATGCCTGACACCACAACGACTCCTTTCGCCCCCGCGACCGCGACGCGACTCGTGGGCGCCTACTTCGTCGACCTGGCGGTCCTCGGCGCGCTGGCCGGTGCGACCTGGTTCGTGTACTTCACGCCCCTGACGATCACCTTCATCACCGTCGAGGCCGTGGTGGCCTCCGCGATCATGCTGGGTGCCACCGGACGCACCCCCGGCATGGCGGCCATGCGTGTGTGCCTGATCCGTGACGAAACAGACGCGCAAACCCCCTCCCTCGGCGCCGCCCTGGCCTACACGGCCATGACCGTGGCGCTCCAGCTGACCGTCGTCGGCCCCCTCGCCGCGCTCGCCATGGTCCGTGATGGACACACCTGGCTCACCGGAGCGACCCGCACCCGCCTGGTCGACCTGCGCAAGCACGCGGCGCTCGCGACGGGACCCGCCGCCGTCGGCATGGGGGAGGGGGCCGACCGGCCCCGCCCGGGGCAGGCCCCCAGCGGATTCGACAGCGTCCACACCAGCCCGGTGTCACAGGAATGGGACGCTCCGACCTCCCCGCTCATGTCAGCCCCCCACGCGATTGACTACTCCGTGCCCGGAGTCCCGGGTGGTTCCAGTGATTCCACTGTTTCGGGCTACGCCGCACCGGGATTCCCCGGTGGTTCCACTGTTCCGGACTATTCCGCGCCCGGAGGCCCGGATGGTTCCAGTGATTCCACTGTTTCGGGCTACGCCGCGCCGGGATTCCCCGGTGGTTCCAGCGGCGCCGGTAGCTCTAGTGGCCCCGGTGTTTCAGGCTATTCCGCGTCCGGACGCTCTGCCGGTCCCAGTGGCCCCAGTGGGCCGGGCTACGCCGCGTCGCAGCAGAGCGTCCCGCCGACCGTGCCGCCGCGCGCCCCCGTTCCCCCAGCTTCCTCCGATCCCTCGCTCCGCGGGGCCTTAGCCCCGCAAGTCCCTGCGGCCCCCGCCCCCTCCCGGGAGCAGTCCAGCGAGTCCACGCAATTCGATGCGATTCTTGCGCCTGCCTCGGATACCTCTGGAGGCTCTGGTTTCATGCCCGAGCACCCCGCGCCGCCGCGTACCGCCGTATCCGGCTCGCGGGTTCCACCCGCCGCCCCCCCAGGAAACGGGGATGTGCCCGGCCGACAGGTGCCCGCGCAGCCAGCCCAGGCCTCGTATGCGATCGGGCAGCCGGAGAGTGACGCCGCCGGGCAATACGCGCCTCGCACGTCGGGCGTGCCCGCGCCGCCGCCCAGCCGACGCGCCTACCAGGCCGCCCGCAGGAATGATCCCGACCGGTTGCAGGGGGGTGCTCCCGCCGCGTCGACATCCAGCCCCCTGCTGTGGCTCATCTTCGATTCTGGGCAACGCGAACTCATTGACGCTCCCCTGACCCTCGGGCGCGCGCCAGCGTCCGACGAAGGCTCGCGCGCCGTCGTGGTCCCCGACACGACCGTATCGCTGTCGCGCACGCACATGCGTGTCGGCCCCGCAGCAAGCGGCGCGTGGATCGAAGATGCGTTCTCGGCGAATGGGACGCAGATCCGGACGCCAGACGGGCGCATCGCTGCGCTGGCGGGCGGGCAGGCGGTCGAGGTTCCCGCAGGCACCGAGATCCTGATGGGGGAGCGGCGCGCCACCATCGTCTACGCCGACGCGGATTCGGTGCGGTGATCGCGAGCGGTAGCCGTCGCTAAAGGCGGCTTCACGGCAGCACGCCGCCCGATGATCGACGCTGTCAAGCAGTAGGCGGACGGGGTCGTGTCCTCCTTCAGATCGCTCACGACGCCTCTCGCCCCATACCCTAGGATTTGAGGCGCGTTGACCCGCATACGCGCGCCGTCTTTCGATGGTGGTGTATTTGGTGGGTTGGGTGTCTGGTGCGGGGTTGGGATGGTGGGTGGGCGAGGAGGGGCAGGAGTTGGTAGTCCGGGTTTGTTTCGAGGCGCGTTGGCTCACTTGGCGCGCATAAATCTTGCTGAGGTGTTCGTGGTGGGCAGCCCTGTTCGCGGGCATGTATGCGCCTTAGCGTGCGCCGTAGAGGGCTGCGCGTATCTTAGCGGGTTGAGAACAGTCAGCCCGATAACGGGGGTGTGGCCTGCGTGGATGGGGGTGAGCGCGCGGCGCGCGTGAGTCCCGCATCTGGATAGGAAACGGCTTCGTGGATAGGAAACGGCCACCTGGATAGGTTACGAGCTTCTGGATAGGTTAATAACCTATCCACGAGTGCATAACCTATCCAGAAACGCACTTCCTATCCACGAACCAGCCGCAAAGGGCAGCAACACCAGCGGTAGATCATGCGTTTGGGCGGGTCGCCAATCGCAGGCACCGCTTTTTGGGCGATGTTGACGGCAGCCCTGCATCTGGATTAGGAAACAGACATGCGGGGAAATAGTATCTGGGAGATAGTGCTGGGCCGTCGTCGTGGCGGACAGGGAGCAGGCACACGGAGAAACGGACACCTGGATAGGAAACGGCTTCGTGGATAGGTTACGAGCTTCTGGATAGGTTAATAACCTATCCACGAGCGCACTTCCTATCCAGCAACGCACTTCCTATCCAGCAACAAGCTTCCTATCCACGAACCAGCCGCAAAAGGCAGCGACACCAGCAGCAGCGGGGTCGAGCCACTGCGGGTTGACGGTGTCGCGAAAAAACGGCGCGCAACCCCGGCAGTAGTAGCACGCGGCACCTGATCCCACGCGGGCCGACAGCCACGGGAACGGATCAACGCCCCTGCAGACACACAGCACGCTTCACAGACACACAACAAGGCCGCCCACCCCCCGGTGGGGGCGGGCGGCGCCACCGCAAACTCACGCGCGGCGCCACCGCAAACCCCGCACAGACATGAGGGCAGGCATAAGGGAGGGGCCGCCCCATCTGGGGCGGCCCCTCTATGCTCTCCGAGCGACGCTATCAGAAGCGGGAAGCGCTGGACTGGTCCGTCTGCTGGTAGTTCGTACGCGCCGAGTCAACGGCGGTCGAGGTGCGACGCAGGACGTCCTTCAGGCCCTCGAGGCCCTCGTTCCACTTGCGCTGGGCGGCCTGGTAGGCTTCCTGAGCCTGGCCTTCCCACGATGCGACCAGCTGGTTGAGCGTCTGCTCGAGGTCGCTCAGGCAGCTATCGAGGTTGCCGGCACCGGTGTTGATGTCAGCGGCGGCCTGATCGAGGGCGCCGTACTGTACCTGGAAATCCATTTCAGTCTCCTATCGTCTCTATCACAGTCCGCCGAGAAGCTGGGAGAACGAGCTCTCAGTATCAGCCTCGTTGGCTTCCATGGACTGGTGCGTGCCGCGCAGCTTGTCAGCGAGCTCCTGCAGAGCCTCGTTAACCTTGGTGGCGTTCTCATCCCACTGCTGCATCAGCTGCTGGAACTTGAGAGCGGCCTCACCAGTCCAGGCGCCGCCGACGGATGACAGGTCGCCCCTGAGGCGGGAGAAGTGACCCTGTAGGTCGGCGTAGGTCGACTCGATTGCCTGTACGCCCTTAGGAAGGGCGCCTTCCTCGGCCCTCTGGTCTGCCATGTGAACCTCCATTTGTATGAGTGGACTCTCCCGCGGGGATGCGTGAGAGCATGGGGACATACGAATACTAACCGTGTTTCCGATACTTTTATAGATGTTACGCGAAAATCATGACAAATCCTGACCGACAACCTAAACTTACAGGGTTGTGTCGTGTAGTCAAAAACCCCATCACGCGGCACCGGGGAGGATTCGATGGCATCGAAAACATCTCGTGGAGTGGCACTGATCCCGCTCACGATTACCTATGGCGTGGATCGCAACGATGTGACGATTCCGCAGTCGATACCGCTGGTTGAGCTGCTCCCCGGACTGGTTGAGTCTGCCGGTGCTTTCACTGATGAGCCCACAAATGACGGGTTTGCGGTGCGTACCGCGTCAGGGCGCCTGCTCGATCAGTCGAAGTCGCTGTCCGCACAGGGAGTTCGCGCGGGCGCCTCCCTGACGCTTGAGCCCCTGGGCGAAGGCGCGGCGGACATGGTTTACGACGATCTGACCGAAGCGGTCGGACAAGTCATCGAAAGGGTGTCCACGCCTTGGACGCGTGAGGATACTCGCACCTTCGCCGCACTGTCCGCGGCCGCCCTGGTTTTTGTCGCCGCAGTCCTGTTGGCGACCACGCCCCCGGATGCGATTGCCTCCCTGCAGCCCGGGCGCATCACGATGCTGAACTACGTGTACGGTGCGATTGGCGTCGTCTCCGCGCTGCTCGTCACCGGCACCTCGGCGGTGGTGACCCGGAAGCACCCGGGGCCCAGCGGTATCGCCCTGGCTCACACCGCGCCCTTCTTGACCGCCGCCGCGGCCCTGCGTCTGACTCAAAGCCAGTGGAGCGCGGGCGGCTGGATCGCGATTGGGTCCGGATTGCTGATCGGATCGGTTGCCGCGCTGACGCTGCCGAAGCGCTATCGGATTTCGATCGCTGCGCCGATAGTCCTCGGTTCCATAATTGCCGCGACCGGCCTCATGGTGCATTTTGGGGCGCTCTCGCAGGTCGGCGTTTCTGCCGTTCTCTTTGCCTTCGTTATCGTGTTGCTGCAGGTTGCGCCGTGGGTGGCGTTGGCCCACATTCCCGTGCGCATCCTGGACGCGAACACCAGTGAGCAGATTCCCGCTCAGGGGGTGACGGACCAGGTCAGTACCTCCTTCGTCTTCGTCGTGGCTCTGCGCTCCGGCGGCGCGCTCGCCGCAATCTTCCTGGCCGTCTCGATGATGGCCGCGCCCAGCATTCGTTCGGTCTTCCTCCCGCTGGTTTTGATCCTGCTCGGTTCGGTCTCCCTGATCCTACAGACCCGCTCCATCCGCGCCCGCGTCGAGGTTCTGCTCGGTGCGCTCACCGGCCTGACGACGATCCTGGTCGCCGCGACCCTCGCGACCCGCGCGGATCCGACGACACTGTCGTGGATCACCCTCTCGTCAATCGCCGCCGCCTTGATCCTGGTGGTCACGAACGTCGTCGGGCCTCGCGCCCGCCCGCACCTGACGCGCATCGCGGACACGATTTCTGTGCTGTCGCTCTTTGTCCTGATCCCTCTGGCCGTCTACCTCTGGGGCTGAACCATGCCGTCGAGTAAAGACATTCTTGAAGCCCAGCGTTTCAACCGCAACCGCCTGATCACCGCATTCACGTCGGGCACGCCGGACGGCCACGAGGTCGACACTCCCTCCCCCGTGCGCCCGCTGATTTTCGGCACAGTCGTCGCCGTCATCATGTGCGTCGTCGGATTGGGCATCCGTTTCTTCAACCCGAATCCGGACCTGACCGCCTCGAACTACGTGTTGGTTGACGTCAAGTCCACTGGCGCCCGGTATTTCTGGGCGAACGGCGTGCTTCACCCGATCACGAACGTGACGACGGCCAGGCTCCTGGCCCAGGAGTCGGGGCTTGAGGTCATCTCGGCCAGCGCCTCGGCCCTCAAGGACATCCCGCGAGGTGCACAGATCGGCCTGCCCGGCGTCCCCGACGACGTGCCCGCTTCGTCGCAGCTGGGCCACACGTGGCTGTCGTGCGACCTGGAAGATACGTACCACACGTGGATCGCCGAGTCCCTGCCAACCGACAACTTCCCCCTGAAAGCGGCCACGTCGGCGCTGGTGACCCCCGATCACGGGGCCACCAAGTACTTCGTGGATGGAACCACGAACAAAAAGTACCTGGTCGACGAAACCGATAGCCGACAGAGCGAGTGGGCGCTCGCCTTCCAAAACATCATGGGCTATCCGATCGAGGCAGAACCCGCGTGGGTGGACCTGTTCCCCTCCGGCACGCCGCTGAAGTCGTGGAGCTACTCGGACATCCCGAACGCCGGACAGCCCGCGAACGAGCTGCCGGGACCGCTAAAGAATGAAAACCTGACGATCGGCACGGTCATCCAGCAGACCAGCACGAACGGAGAGGTCCTGAACTCATACCTGGTCCTCACTTCGTCGCAGCTGGCGGTGTTTAACTCGACTGCCTCGCGCCTGTACAAGGACGCGCCGCCCACCCGGCCCTTCCCGACGGACATGTTCAAGGATGTGACCCCCGTTCACGCGGACTTTATCGGCGAAGACTGGCCGCTCTACGAGCACTTTGCCGACGCCCAGTGGGCCGACCCGAAGGCGGACGCCTCAAGCCGCACCGCCCTGTGCGCTCAGATGTCCACCACCGACCACGCGGTGCCTCAGCTCGGACTGTACGTGATGCCCAACCAGCGGGCCGTTCAGGCCGCATACGACGCCGAATCCGTGTCCTCCACCTCCGGCCCGACCACCACGCGCACGGTGACGGTCGCGGGTGGCTCCGGCGCGCTCGTCGCAATCACCTCGGGAGGCGGAGAGGCTGCGGCCTACGCGTTCGTCTCTGACCAGGGGCACATGCACTCCCTCGGGGCCTCTCCCAGTGCGTCGATCAACGCGCTCGGCTGGGCCCAGACGGACGCCTCCGCAATCCCCGAGGCCTGGGCGCTCCTTATCCCGCCCGGTACCGACCTGACGCCCCAGGCCGCGGCGACCTCAGTGGGGTTGTCGTGAGCCGCGGGCGCGCACGGTCTCGGGTTTTGAGTCGAGGCCTGGTCGGTGCCGCGCTGACGACGGGCCTCGCGCTCGCGCCCCTGTTTGCGCCCCTTTCCGCTCCTGCGGACCGGGCCGGGGAGTCCTCCGCTTTCGGGCCCGCCGTTGCTCACGCGGATCCGACGCCTGCACCGAGTGTGCGGCCCACGCCCACGACCCCGCCATCGGAGGCGCCCACGCCGACTCCGAGCTCAAGCGCAGACCAGACCTGCCCGAAGGAAACGCCGACCTACATCAAGACTCAGCCCACGATCCTCGACCAGGTTGGGGTGCGGCGCGCGTGGGATGTCACGCGGGGCGCGGGCGTTAAGGTGGCCGTCGTAGATTCTGGTGTCGCCGCGGGTAACGCGCACTTCAATGCGGGCGGCCAGACCGTCGTGTTGCCGGGCACCGACCTCAGCGGCGAAAACACCGACGGGCGCGTTGACGTGGGCGAGCACGGCACCGCCATCGCCGGCGCGATCGCCGCCAGGCAACTGCCATCCTCCACGGGGTCGGGGCTGGTCGGCGTGGCCCCCGAGGCTCAGATCCTGCCCGTCCGCGTCGAGACCGGCCTCGAGCAGGGAAACAACCAAAAAAAGGGGGAGGAAACCTACCTGCAGCGCCTGGGCCGTGCGATTCGGTGGGCCGCCGACCACGGCGCCCAGATCATCGTCGTTGCTCAGTCAACGAAGGAGGACGACCCGGACCTGAAGGCGGCCATTCAGGCCGTGCGTGGCCGCGCGCTCGTCGTCGCCTCGACCGGCAATACGTACCAGGACCAGGAGAATAACGTCGTCGTCTACCCGGCCGGGTACGAGGGCGTGCTGGCGGTGACCGCCACGAACGCGGACGGTTCGGCGTCCGACCAGCAGGTGCACGGCGCACACGTCGATCTGGCCGTCCCCGCGGGGGTCATTCACACGACCTGGTTCGACCAGGCCGACTGCATGGTTGGGGGGCACTCTGGGAGCACGCCCCTGCCGTCATCCTCGTACGCGACCGCCTACGCCGGTGGATTCGCCGCCCTGGTTGCCGCCCAGTTCCCGGGCGAGGGCCCCGACATGTGGAAATACCGCCTGGAGGTGACGGCCCTGCGCGGGACCGCCGACCAGCGTACCGACGAACTGGGCTGGGGTATTGTTGCGCCCTACGACGCCCTCACCTTTGGCGACATTGGAACCAGGTATGGGCCGCCGCACCCGAACGCCGCCGAGCACCCCGCTCCGCTGCGCCCTGCCGAGGCATCGGCTAACCTGACAAACCGAGACAATAACCTGACGATCCGCGCATACATTGTGTCGGCGGTGGCGGTCCTCGGTTCCGCACTGCTGGGCGGTTTAGTGATTCTGTCGCACCTGCGCGGCAGGCCAAAGAATATCGATGAGTCGGAAGAGGACCTGTCATGACCAGGAATGTGAGGCGTCGGTGTCGGCGCGCGTGCATGGTTGCACTCGGCGTTGTTGTGCTGGTCGCCGGGACCACGCTGCTGCCCGCTGCTCCCGCGCGGGCTGTCGATCCGCCGCTGACGGGCAACGAGCAGGAGTACTACACGCACTACAGGATCCGGTCGCTGCACTCGCAGGGATACACCGGTAAGGGCACAGTCATCGCGATGATCGACGGGACCGTGAACCCGAATATTCCCGAGCTGGCGGGCGCGAATATCGTGGACAAGAGCCCGTGCCCCGTGAATTCCACGGCCGAACACGCTGATCACGGAACGCTGGTTGCACAGCTCCTGGTGGCGCCCGAGTTTGGCGTGGCCCCCGGGGCGACGCTCCACACCTACGCCGTTCAGTTGAACGGCGACAGAGAGGGACAGACCTGTGATTTGCCCGGGTGGACCGGCACAGAAGGAACCGATACCTCGCTGCTGATTGAGCAAGCGATCAATGACGGCGCGGACATTATCACGATCTCAAGCAGCTACCCCGGATACTCCGAAGACCTGCGTTGGGCGATGGCGAGGGCCATCGACCAGGGAGTCATGGTGGTTGCTTCGATGGGAAATGACTCCACGGAGGACCCTGACGACACGTTACCGTCGTGGTCGGGTATATGCGGGGTCGGTGCAGTCTTGAAAAACGGTTCCCTCACCGACTATACGAACTGGGGTAACGGGATCTTTACCGCCGCATTGGGCGGCGTTTACTACCGCAGTGGCACGGATAAGAAAATCTACTTCGGGGAAGGTACGTCCTTTTCGACGCCTATCGTCGCCGGGTTCCTGGCTATCGCGTGGCAGAGGTTTGACGACGCCAATGCCAACCGGATCCTGCAGGCCCTCGCCGAGTCAGGCAAGAAGAACTGGAACAAGTACACGGGCTACGGTCCGATCGACCCATGGGCCTTCCTCAATACCGATCCGTCGAATCTGCCAAATGAGAATCCGTGCGAGTCAAAAACGTATGCCTCGGACCCCAGCTGGCAAGATGTCGAAGACTATATTGATGGCACCGTTAATCCGCTGCTGATCAGGAACGACGACTCTTACGTCTATCGGGGGATTAACGAGGATGCGGCCCTTAGCGACCAGCACGACTATCCCGTGCACCTGGGCACCAGCCCCAGGTATCACGCGCAGTGACGCATCCGCGCAAGTCCGCAGGTTGAGACATTGATTCTGAACCCATTGGCGGATCACGCGATTCTCGCGGGCGAGGGCAGGGTCTCTGCAGCCAAAGTGCTGTACAGGTGGCTGGGGAGTCGGTTAGAATAACCGTATGGTAGATGTGATGGGGCAGACCCCCGAAGAAATTAGACAGACTCTGCGAGAACAAGTGGCGGCAGCCGAGAAGAGGGCCGCTGCCACACAGGAGCTCGTTGAGCTTTTGAAGTCAGCCAAGGCATCCGGCTTTGATTCCCGGCGCGAGATTGAGGCTGAGGTGGATCCTGAAGGACACCTCGTGAAACTGTCAATCGACGAAGACGCCCTCGAAGGCAGCGCTCGGGACCTCGAGGAAGGGGTTATGGAGGCCTACGCGAACGCGGGGCGTAGCATGCGTGACTACATTCAGCGGGAGACGATCGATCGCCTCGGCGAAGACGGCGGTTCGCTGAAGGATTACCTCGACAAGATGGACTCGAGCCTCGGCTCGCTGGGGCGCTGATCGCACATGAGTACAGGTTCCCCCGATCTCGGTGTCGATACAGGACTCATCCGTTCGCACGCGTCCAACGTCAGTAACTGCGCATCAACCCTCGACCAGAACGTGAGCGTCGCCAGCGGTACGCAAGGGCAGGTGGGCGGTAACGCGTTCGGCATTATCTGTTCATTCTTCGTTCCTCCGGTCAGTTCACAGATCCGGAATCTGCAGGGAATGATCTCCGACTGTGCTGGGGCCGAATCTCGTTTGGTGAGCTGCCTCCTGCAGTGGGCGGAGGAAATGGACGACCTCGAAGACCGCATCCGAGAGAAGCTGTCCAAAATCGACAAGGAACAAGGCGGCGACAACAAGCCGACTGACTGTCGGCGTCCCCGTCCCAACGGTCCCACTACTGGCAACGGAAGCGGCAACGGTGACAGAACCGGCGGTGGTTCCACCTCCGGTGGCGGCGGTGGTGGAGGCGGCGGTTCTACCTCCGGTGGCGGAGGCGGCGGTGGTTCCACTCACGGCGGCGGAGGCGGCGACGGTTCCACTCATGGTGGTGGGGGCGGCGGTTCCACCGAGGACTCATCTAAACCCAAGATGCCTATCCCCGAAACCCCGGGACGTCACAGCTCCCAAGCCGGCGGTGCGGCTGATGGCAGCACCACCGGTAAGGATGGACACGGCGGTCATGACGGCCATGACGGTACCGGCAGGGACGGTAAAGATGGTCACGACGGCCACAAAGGCGCCGCCGAGGATACCGCCAGAAAAGGTGGCTCCGGCGGAGCGGGTGATTTCGACAGCATCCTTGGCGGACATGACAAGGTGAACGTTGACGACGATCAGCTGCGCGCATTCCTCGAGAAGCAGCGCAATGATGAAAACACCGATCTCGCCACGTTCTACGAGCGTCAGCGGGCCGATCAGAGTGAGGCGCTCGCCCGCTACGCTGAGGCTCACCCCGGTCAGGACATCTCCGAAGTCAAGTCTTTGATCGAGTCGAATCAGCAGCAGCAACAGGACGCGATGACGGATTTCCTCTCACGGCAACGAACGGAAGAGGAATCGCAGATCCGGCAGTATCTGCAGGAGCATCCGAAGGCCACCAGTCGCGACTTCGACACGTTCATGTCGCAGCAGCGCAATGAGCAAGAGGCGAGCTACCGTTCCTTTGTCGAGGAGCAGCAGAAGGCTCAGAATGCCCGAATCGAGGAGTTTACAAAGTCTCACCCCGATTCGAGGCCGGATGATGTGCGTTCGCTCTTTGAGCGACAGGATAGTAACGGCGACAAGGACATCGAAAAGTTCCTCCAACGTCAACGTCAGGATGAGGAGCGCACCTTGCGTCGCTTCATGTTCGAAGGAGTGAAGAAGTGAGTCTTGAGGCTCCCACACATACCCGGAGTATCGATAACACAACTCCGACCGAAGGCCTAGGGGCCATCGACGACATCTACAATGCCGTCCAGGACATGAAGTCCGGCGACGTGACGACTCTCGTCAGCGCGGCCCAAAGCCTCGTGAGCGAGGCCGGTAATATGGTGCTCGACCCCATTGGCGGTTTAGGCGGCATGGTCGTTGAGTGGATCCTGCAGCACGTCGAACCCCTCAAGGGATGGGTAAACCAGGTGACTGGCGATTCCGCTCAGGTCTATGGAATGAGCGCGAGCTGGGACTCGATCTCGAGTTCGCTCTCCTCCGTCGCCGACGAACTCGACGACGATTCACAAAGCGCCATGTCGAACATGCGGGGTGAGGCGGTTCGCGCCTATCTTGAGCGCCAGTCGATCGTTGTGAGTGCGATTCGTGCGATTGCTGAAGCATCGGGCGCATTCAGTGAGGCTCTGAACAAAGTCGCCGACTCGGTTGACAACATTCACGATGCCATCGTCAGCGCGATTGCGGACATCGTTGTGACCTGCTTCCAGGTGGTTGCAGAAGTCCTTATGACGTTTGGTGCCGCGACGCCGGTTGCGGCAGCACAAGTCTCCTCGAAGGTCTCGAAGTGGGCGTCGCGCATCGGGCCGATCCTGGAGGTCCTCACCCACGCCCTCGAAGCCCTTCAGGCAATTTTCGCCGTGTTGACGTCTGCTGGCAGCGATCTGACTCGCGACGCGAAGAAGATTGGCGAGCAGTGCCAGGGACCCCGCAGGGGCGGCTGCTGTGGCGGCAATGAGCCTCCCACAGGTCGAAGAAGAAGGGGTGACGGTTCTTCGAATGGCGATGACCGGGATGACGGCAGAGTCCGTAATGGTGAGACCGGCGGTGTGACCGGAACGGGTAACGTCGGCGGCGATAACAACGGCACCATCGACAATAGTCGACACGATGATCACCACACCGAATACAACCCAACTATCAATATCAATCGCGGTGACAAGGGATCGTCGGGCAAAGACGGCGGCCATGACTCGGGCGATGATCGTCGCAACGGCTCTTCGGATGGGCGTTCCAGGTCCCGCGACAAGTCGCACGATGGCAGCGGTGACAAGGGGAAGGGCTCATCTAAGGGCTCCGACCATGGTGACAGGCATCGCGGTGGCAAAGACCACGGCGGCAAGGACCATGGTGGGCACCGTGGCGGTAACCACGGTAGCAACCACGGCGGTAACCATGGTGGTAACCACGGCGGGCACCATGGCGGTAACCATGGTGGTAACCACGGTGGGCACCATGGTGGTAACCACGGTGGGCACCATGGTGGTAACCATGGTGGTAACCACGGTGGGCACCATGGTGGTAACCACGGTGGGCACCACGGCGGTAACCATGGTGGCGGCCATCATGGTGGCGGCCACCATCGCCACCGCCGCCATCACTGATGCGCTGGCCGGGAAGCATGGGGTGACCGGGTAAACGAACCGTGAAGCAGTGCCGGTTTGCTGGTTTCCTGACAGCTCAGCGGCACGGCTGCCTCCGCTTGGCCAGATTATCAAGAGGGTGCCCCGCACGAAATCTCGTGCGGGGCACCCTCTTGCGACGGAAGCCCTAAGGTCGGTTCGCGAAATACTCTAAAAGGTGCGAATCACCTGAGACGATGATTTCGTCGTCGGCGTTGATCCGCGTTGACGCGTCCGCGTACTCGAAACGATGCTTTGGATGACGAATGGCCAGCACGTTCACGCCGTAACGGCCACGCAGATCCAGCTCCTGAAGCGAAAAGCCGTGAACCTCCTGCGGAGGACGCAGCTTCATGATTGAAAATCCGTTTTTCTCCATCTCGATGTAGTCCACCATGCGGCCGCCCACGAGGTGCGCCGTGCGTTTGCCCGCATCCAAGTCCGGGTACACGACGTGGTGCGCCCCGACGCGGCGCAGGATGCGCCCGTGCTGCGACGACGTCGCCTTTACCCAGATCGACGAGATTCCCATGTCGACCAGGTTCGCGGTGATCAGCACCGCCGCCTCCAAGGACGAACCCACGCCCACGACGGCGCTGCGGAACTCCCGGGCCCCCAGCTGCTCCAGCGCATCCTTCGACGTCGCATCGGCCTCGACCAGGGGGAAGCGTCCTGCGAACGCCTGCACGCGTGCGGGGTTCTTTTCGACTGCCAAGATCTCGTACCCCAGCTGATCCTGCGTCACCGCCACAGCAGAACCGAAACGTCCCAACCCAATGACCAGCGTTCCCGACTGGAGTTCCTTTGACTCGCGTTCATCTGTCATGCCCCCATTCTTCCCTGAGCACGCGCTATACGCGAATGGGAACCAAGCGACGAGCTTGCCCGGAACGAACGGGTAATTGCCTGACTGGATGCCGTGAAACGGCGTGAAACGCGCGATATCTGCGCCGCTGCAGGGCTGTGATGCCGCGACTCGGTGTTGGTTTTCTGCCTCACCGATGTGGTGACACGTCAGAATGAGGGCGTGGTGAAACCTGCACCGCCCCTGCTTGGCTGAAGCGGCTTAATTCTGGTGTTTTTCGTGCTGCCGGGGCTATGCCGGTTTCACGCGACGGAGACGGCACAAGCCGCGCCCCCGATGCCGGGCGGCGTCGAGCCAGAGGGCGGCGAGATGGCTGCCTCACGCCCGTGCCGTCATCGCCTCAACCGATGATCGGCTGCTCCTGAGGCATGCGGATGACGCGAGAACGCTCGCGCAGGGCGAGGGCGGCCGCGACGGTCATGGATCCCGTGCGTCCAGCGAACATCAGGACGATGAGCACGTACTTTGCGCCAACCGGCAGAACGGGCGTGACGCCGGTGGTAAGGCCCACCGTGGCAAACGCCGAGATGGCCTCAAAGAGGATGACGTCGAGCGTGTAATCCGTCATGGACAGCAGCAGGACGACGGAAACGGTCACAAAGGCCAGGCCCAGGAGCGACACGGCGACGGAGAGGCGGACGGCGGACGTGGGGATACGGCGGCCAAAGGCTTCAACGTCGCGGTCGCCTCGGGCTTCCGCGATGACGGCCAGCACCAGCACGGCGAAGGTCGTGACCTTGATGCCGCCGGCTGTGGACGCGGAGCCGCCCCCGATCAGCATGAGGACGTCCTGGACGAAGTGGGTTTGCGAACGCATGGCGCCGACGTCAAGCGCGGACAGCCCAGATGAACGCGAGTTGACGCCCGCCAACAGGGCATTGAGGATCTTTGAAGGGGTGTCGATGGCGCCGAGGGTGGTGGGGTTGTGCCACTCGGTGAGCGCGAGCGCCACCACGCCCACGAAGGCGAGAGCCAGGTACGTGGAGAGCGTCAGCTTGGTGTGAAGCCGCCAGCGGCGCGGGGAACGCAGATGCGTGGTGACGTCCATGATCACAGGGAACCCGATGGCGCCAACGGTGGAACCCAGGATGATGGGGACCAACATCCACCAGTCGGTAACGTGGGGTGCGAGCCCTCCGGGCAGGATGACGAATCCGGCGTTGTTGAAAACGGAGATCGCCATAAACAGAGCATTCCAGATGGCGCGCACGGGGTCGAGGCCCAAGGCGAGGAAACGAGGCAGGAAGATCGCGGCCAGGAGGATCTGCATGGTGAGGGAGGTCGCGATCACGGCCTTGAGGAGAGTGGAGATCTGTCCCATGGCTCCGGTCTTGTACTCCTGCGTGGCGAGCATCCGCTGGGTCAGGCCGAGGTGGCGCGACACCGCGAAACTGAGGATCGACGCGAGGGTCATGACGCCCAGGCCGCCCACGACGATGCCGAAAGCGATGACGGCTTGACCGAATGGTGACCAGTAGGTAGCAGTGTCGACGGTTGTGAGGCCGGTGACGCAGACGGCAGAGACGGCGGTGAAGAAGACATCAACGAAGGGTGCAGGGGCGTCGGAAGCGGATGCGATGGGTAGCATCAGCAGCATGGTGATAACCCCGATAATGAGCGCAAAAGTGCCGATTGCGAGGCGCGCGGGCGAGTAGCGGGCCTGCCGGGAGAGCCAGGCGCGCACGCGCTGGGCGTTGGAGGTGGGCACCTGGGGATGCGGGCCACGGGGGCCACCCCGGACGGGGCGGACGATGGGGGATGGCTGCGGACTGATGGTTTCCGCTGAAATCACGGGGGACGAAGCCGTGGCTCGTCCACGGATCAGGGAACGCGTGGCACCGGGTTCGGTGCGCAGGCGGGAGCTGTGTGCTGGCGGTTTCCGCCTGTTGTGTGCCGGTGCCATCGCTGCTCCTTAACGACTCTGCAACAAACGTGGATAAAGTTGCAGTTTCCACGTGGTTGGGCAGTAGTATATTTCGTGAGGCTACGTAAGCGGTGAACGAATCGGGTTTAGCGCGCCTCGCGAGCATACTGGGAGTCATTGATGGAACAGCAGTCGGCGCCGCGTTTTATGACTGTCACAGAAGTGGCGGACATCATGCGCGTCTCTAAAATGACTGTGTACCGGTTGATTCACAGCGGTGAGATGCCCGCGATTCGCGTAGGAAAAAGCTTCCGAGTCCCGGAGGCTGCGGTCGCTCAGATGATTCAGGCGGGTACGGCTGATCGCTCCGGTGGCCAGGCTCGCGTCATTGGCGGGTAGTATAGGCACGATGTGCTCGTCTCGAGCACCCATCATCCATTAGCGGTAGTATCGCTGCCGCCCACACCACCAGGGAGGAACCCCATGGGCTCCGTCATCAAGAAGCGCCGCAAGCGCATGGCGAAGAAGAAGCACCGCAAGCTCCTGCGCAAGACGCGTCACCAGCGTCGCAACAAGAAGTGAGCGAGCGGAGGCCCGGCCATTTGGCCGGGCCTCACGTGTGTCCGAAGTCCTATACTTGTTTCTCATGGACCGCACCATTATTCACGTTATGCGCCACGGCGAGGTGGACAACCCGAACGGTGTTTTGTACGGCAGGCTGCCGGGTTTTGGGTTGACGGAGCTGGGGCATCGGATGGCGGAGCGCGCCGCCACATACCTGGTGGATTCGGGAGCTGACATTGCCCGCGTGATCTCATCGCCGCTGCTGCGCGCGCAGTTGACGGCGGCTCCCACGGCCGCGGCGTACGGGCTGACCATCGAGTCGGATTCGCGTCTGATCGAGTCGGATAACGTCTTTGAGGGCCTGCCGGTGAACTCGAATCGCGCGATGCTGGCGAACCCGAAGTACTTTAAGTACTACCTCAATCCGCTGCGGCCCTCGTGGGGCGAACCGTATCGGGACATCGCCTCGCGCATGAGCGCGGCCCTGTCGTCGGCGTTGCGTGAGGCCAGGGGGCGCGAGGCGCTCGTCGTGTCGCACCAAAACCCCATCGTGACGCTGACGCGTTTCGTCGACGGGCAGCCGCTGGCGCATTCTCCGAAGCATCGACACTGCGCGCTGGCGTCGATCACCTCGTTCATTTTTGCGGGGGCGACGCTGGTGGGTACCTCCTACGCGGAACCGGCCGCCGACCTGGTGGCCGTGGCGCGCGATATGACGCCGGGCGATTCGGCGGCGGATCTGCGCCGCTAGAGCCCCTCGCTCTGGCCCTCGCCAGCGGCCGGGGGATTACCGTTGCCTTCTTCGCGTTTGCGGCGCTCTTCTTCGCGTCGCTTGCGCTGGATGTCGCGCTCCAGGCGGAACAGGAAGTCCGGGTCGTCGTCGGGGGCGGCGGGCCGCTCGGGGGTCGCGGCGCGGGACTGTCGAGCCTTTTCGGCGCGCGCCACCCAGCGCAGAACCAACCACACGATGGGACCGATGGCGGCGAGCGTGGCGGTAAAAAGGATGATGAGCAGCCAGATGGGCTTGGCGAGCTTGCCGGGCATCTCCTCTTCGGGCGTGCGATGCCAGTCTGCGGCCGCGTAGATGGTGAGCGCGAGCATCGCGACAAACAAGACAATCCTGACCATGCCCCTAGTCTAAGGGGAGTGGGTTGCCTCACGCCGAGCCGTTCACTCCCGGGGCAATCGGGGGCGCGTGGGACCTAGTCGCGCGTGACCGTGGGGAGCGCCGCGTACGAGGGGGCGGCGCCCGAAACCAGGACGGCGGTGGATCCCGCTCGCATGCCGTCGGCGACGGCCTGGTTAAAGGGCTTGCCCAGCGCCATGGCGGCGGCCAGCGCACCCACGCACGCGTCCCCCGCTCCGGTGGTATCCACGACCTCGCCCAGGGAGAGTGCTGGGCAGTGTTCGGCTTGACTGCCTGACGCCCACGCTGCCCCGTCGGCCCCCAGGGTCACCATGATGTGCCGAGGTCCCAGGCCTCGTAGCGCCCAGAGGATACCGATCGCTTCGGTGGGCGTCGCCGGTGCGGGCATACCCAGGGCCAGCCCCGCCTCAGTTTCGTTGACGACCAAAACGTCGACGCGAGCCAAGAGGTCGGCATCCGTGGGCCGCGCCGGGGCCAGGTTGAGCATGACTGTCGCGCCGAAAGAGTGCGCCCACTCCAGGGCGGCGGCGTTTGCCTCGGCGGGAATCTCCGCCTGGAGCACGACGATATCGGAAGGATCGGGGACCAACGAGGCCCGGGCGTGCTCGATCGTGGCCGCGCTGTTTGCGCCCGCGTCCACAATGATCGTATTCTCCCCGGAGGCGGAAACGGTGATGAGGGCGGTCCCGGTGGGGCCGCTGGCCTCGCGCAGGTGCGTAACATCTACGCCGTGGGAAGCCAGGTCTGTGCGCAGACGCTGTCCGGACAGGTCGGAGCCGACCGCGCCGACGAAGACGACAGGCGCGCCGGAGTGCGCGGCCGCCGCCGCTTGGTTCGCTCCTTTTCCGCCGAGGCTGTAGGCGAGCGACGTGCCTGAGAGAGTTTCGCCGGGGGCGGGGAACCGGTCGACTGTGACCGTGATGTCCTGGTTGATGGAACCGACGACGATAACGCGTGCCATGGGCGCTCCTTTGCGAGGGGTTACTCAATTGTGCCATGCCCCGGCGGCGGGTGGTGATATGGAACAGGCGAAAAGCGGGACGCCTCAATTGTGCGCTAGATTCCTGCAATTTGCCTCGAGGTGCGCCCTGTGGTGAACTATGCACCGTGCGTATCCTCCGCTTTCTCATCACGTCGCGCGCCGCAGGCCCGACCTGCCGCGTCGCTGCCCCCTCCTCGCGGGGGGCCATCGAGGGGAGCGCGGACTCTGCGCCCTCAATCGACATGAGCCAGGTAGCCACCGACGGCGACCTGGCGGACGGCCCCGCGCGGGTGCTCCTGCCGCTCCTGGGAATCTTCATGCTGGGTACCGTCGTGCTGCAGGGCTTTAATCTGGTGTACCTACGCGTCGCGCAAGATATCGGCGCGGGGGACGCGTCCGGCCTGATCACCGCGATACCCGGCATCGTGCTGGGCGTCGCTTGTTTTCTCTACGGCACCCTGGGCGACTTCATCCCGCTGCGCCGCATCGTCGACGTGGGCGTCGGGCTGATCATCGTTGGTTCGCTCCTCGGTTTCGCCCTGTCCACATCGCTGGTCGGCGTCATCGTTGCGCGCGCCCTCCAGACGCTGGGATACCAGGCCGCGGCATCCGTGTACATGATCCTGGCGACCTCCATCCGAAATCCCAAACGACGAGGCATCTACATCGGCCTGTTCTGTGCCGCATTCCAGGGCGGAACCGCCATCGGCATACTGTCCGGCGGTTTTCTCGCCGACATCAACTGGTCGATCCTGTTCCTGATTCCGCTGGTCGGCCTGGCCTTCCTGCCCATCATGGGCAGGCGCGTCCCCGCCCGCGCGCACGCAGGACACGTCGATGTGATTGGCCTCGCGATCTTCTCCGCCTGCGCGCTGCTGCTCACCCTGGTCGCCACCCACCCGCGCTGGTGGCTCATCGCCGGACTTATCCTGGGGGTGGCCGTGTTCTGGCAATACATCGGGCATGCTCGCGCCCCCTTCATCACACGGTCCTTCTTTACGAACGTGCCGTGGGTTCGATCAATCAGCCTCATCCTCATCGCCTACTGCACGAACTACGCGATAGCGCCCCTCATGAACGGCATCGGTTCTGGCTACTATGGCCTGAGCCCAGCCCAGGTGTCCGTGCGCCTCCTGCCGACCTACTGCCTGGCCTTGGCCGCCGCATTGAGTTCGAGTGCCGTCATAGCGCGGATCGGGCGCGGGCGTACCGTGCGCGCAAGCATCGGCCTGATCCTATTGGGCGCGGCCCTGCTGGCGCTGTTAATCAGCGCCGGTCCGTGGGTCATCACTGCCGCCATGTGCCTCATCAACATCGGGTTTGGCGGCCTCTTCGCGCCCATCTATGACACCGTGCTTGCCACCGTTGCGCCCGGCCAGAACGGTCGAGCCGTCGCCATGAACGACCTCGCCATGCAGGGCGGCGCCGCCCTCGGCATCGGCATGCTCACTCCCTGGCTCGCCTCCGGCTATTTCCGAGCCGTCGCCGCCGCGTGCGTCCTCGCTGCCGCGACCAGCATTGTGGGCGACTGGGTTCACGAGCATCTCTACCGCAGAGGACGCTAGCGCCACGCCGTCTTGGGCAGTTTGGCCGAGTGGCGGACCCGTGATGGTATGTCGCATGGTGGCGTGCAGGCGGCCCGCCCGCTAGGAGGAGGGTGCAGGCCAGGGTGGCGAGGGGTTTGGCCGTTCGTGCAGGGGGTGTGGTCATTTCCTTGGAGTGGTTGTCGGGTCGAACCAGTCGGGGACGCGGCCGGGCAGGTCGATGAGCCGCTTGGGGTCATCGGTGGACCCGTCACTGCGCAGGGGTTCCGTGTAGTAGGTGTAGGAGCTGTGGATATCTCGGGCGATAAGGGCGCTCACGGTGGCGCCGTATCGTTCATTCACCCAGTAGAAGCTGACCCGCGTTTCCCCGTCGTTGGTGGTGTACTTCCTTTCCACAATTTTGAATCCGAGTGGTTCGAGGTGAGCGTTGACGACGGAACGGAACCGGTCGACGTCGTGTTCCTCGAAGAAGTAATGGGCGGCAAACATGCTGTATAGGTACTGATTTCCGGCTGTGCTTCGGGAGATGCTGTCTTTGGCGCTGTATTTGCGGATGTTCTCGGTGGTGAGAATCTCGTTGCGTGCCGCCACAATAGCGGGCTCGATGTCGCGCTGGAAAGCCTCGATGGACTCCATCTTGGACGCGTTGCGCAGGTTCTCAGCGTGGTGCGGGTTCATTCCTGATCCTCCAAAAAACGGTGTGCAGGCGGTGGCGCCCGCCAGGAGGAGGGTGCAGGCCAGGGCGGCGAGGAACTTGGTGGGGCGTACGTTTATTGTCATATGTCTTATTTGTGTCCGGCTGGTGGGGTTGAGGGGTCGAACCAGTCGGGGACGCGGCCGGGCAGGCCGATGAGCCGCTTGGGGTCATCGGTGGACCCATCGCTAGGAGCACGCAAGACGTAGTAGTGCACGGCGGTTTGTTCGCCTCCAATTGTCGTGGAGGAGACGACTGCCTGGTACTGGTCATTGGTCCAGGAAAAGTCGACGAACTGTATGCCGTCTTCCGTTGTCCAGCGTTTCTCGGTCATCTTGAAGCCGAGGGGCTCGAGATGCGAGTTGTAGGTGGCTCGAATGGCGTCAGTGTCCATGTTCGCAAAGAAGTACAGACGCGAATGAAAGGAGTAGATTCTGGACCCCTCGCGCGTGTACGTGCCGATATGGTCTATGTTCTTGTATGCCATGAAGTTGTCAGCGGTCATGAGTTCGTTGCGTGCCGCGACGATGGCGGGCTCAATGTTGCGCTGGAAAGCCTCAACGGACTGAACCTTCTGATCGGGCGATTTCATAGTTCCTCCTAGGAACGGCGTGCAGGCGGTGGCGCCCGCTAGGAGGAGGGTGCAGGCCAGGGTGGCGAGGGGTTTGGCCGTTCGTGCAGGGGGTGTGGTCATTTCGTTGGAGTGGTTGTCGGGTCGAACCAGTCGGGGACGCGGCCGGGCAGGTCGATGAGCCGCTTGGGGTCATCGGTGGACCCGTCGCTGCGCAGGGGCTCCGTGTCGTAGGTGTAGGAGCTGTGGAGGTCCGGGGAGAGGGAGATAAGGGCGCTCACGGTGGCGCCGTATCGTTCATTCACCCAGTAGAATTTGATCCGTGTTTTCCCGTCGTCGATGTGCTTCCTTTCCACAATTTCGAATCCGAGTGGTTCGAGGTGAGCGTTGACGACGGAACGGAACCGGTCGACGTCGTGTTCCTCGAAGAAGTACTGGGCGGCAAACATGCTGTATAGGTACTGATTTCCGGCTGTGCGTCGGGAGATGTGGTCTTTGTCGCCGTATTTGCGGATGTTCTCGCTGGTGAGAATCTCGTTGCGTGCCGCCACAATAGCGGGCTCGATGTCGCGCTGGAAAGCCTCGACGGACTCCATCTTGGACGCGTTGCGCAGGTCCTCAGCGTGGTGCGGGTTCATTCCTGATCCTCCAAAAAACGGTGTGCAGGCGGTGAGTGGCAGCGATACCAAGATAACGCTGATGATTGTGGCGAACCGATGTATTTTCATTTCTTTTCCCCGGCGATGACCCGTGAAATGTCGTCCAGCGCCTTCGTCTTTTCCTTGAAGTAGGAACTGTGTTCTCCCCAGCCGGTGGGGTGCCACGGGGTGTCGCCGACATCCCCCGATAGGTGCCTGTATCCGGGCATCGTGTCGGGGTTCTTTCCGAAGGTGGCATCCGGGCCGACCCCCTGGACCATGTCGTGCCGGTAGGGCGCCGCGCTGACCCACGCGTGCCCCTTTGGGACGTGCAGCTCGCCGACGTCCTGAACGCCGGAGCCAGGAGAACCGAACTGAACCAGGTCGTCGATGACGCCATCGCCCACTTTCGTGGCGGCGATGCCCGCCGTCGTGGAACCGTAGGAGTGAGCCGCAACGGTGACGTGGGCGTCCCCCGCGCCGTGCTCGCGCGAGGCGTCCAGCCCGTTCAGGAAACCAGCCAGGCGTTGAGCGCCAGCCTGAGCCTTGTCCGTGGACATAACGTCAACATCCTGTGGTGCGTCGTAATTGAGATATTCCACGATCGCGACGGATCCATCGGTGTACTCTTTAACGTTCTTACGCATGGTGGAGGCCTTGTCGTCGTAGTCGCCAAGTGAATCTGCCACGTTCGTGGTCATGCCCGGGACGATGACGCCCACGTGGTCGGCCGTGTCCGGGTTATTCTGAGAGACAGCCGCGAGGACGTTGGGCCCCGACGTGTCCATGCCGAGGAGGAAGCGGGGGGTACCATCTTCCTCTTCTTTTTTGAGAGTGTGTCCAATAGCGCGGAGCGCCTGAAGTTGCCGGTGAAGCCGTTTCAACTCTCCCAGCTGTTCGACCGTTGGATCGTCCCCGAGCTCTCTCTCGTAGTCTGCGAGTTGCTGCTCCGCTTCCGCGATCTTCTGCGGGAGCGCGATACGGTTCGCTTTGTCGCGGGAGGTAAAGTCAACGCCGTCAAGGTTTCCGATCTGCTCGGGGTAATTCTCGATCATCCACTGCTTGTCCTTGTCGGACAGGGAACTCCACCAGGACGCCACCTCCTGCGCTGAAGCGCCAGCGGGAGGCAGGGAGGGGCGAGCGCTGCCGGACACGGAATAGTGCACTCCGTTGTCGAATGTTCCCCTGTCCAAAGCACTGATCATGCCTGCGAGTTTCTCTTCGAGGGCGCGAGCGTCCGTGAGGACAGTTGCGATGCGTTCGCGGATGAAAGTGAGACGCTTCAGCGGAGCCAGGGGGTCCATAGCGACATCAGCAAGCTCGCGAAGAACAGACTCGAACACAGAGACAACCCCGCTCGTGTCGATGTGAACACTCAGCGAAACAGCCAACTGTGAGATGTCCTCAATGTTCGCGCGGATCTCGTTGATCCCCTGGACTCCGGCGGAGGCGACCTCGGCCGCGCTGATCAGGTAGTTGACCTGCTCCTCAATCTCGCTGACCCGCTTGCGCAGCGCGTTCCGCGCGGCGTCCGCGGTCTGGCCCTGGCCGCTGAGCCTGCTCAGCTCGGTCGAGAGGTCCTCGCCCGTCTCCTGCAGCTTTCGCTGCTTCCTCTCGCATTCCAAGGCGTACTCCTGGAGCGGAGCAGAATCCCATTGCTTGATGTCCGCCCAATTCACCGGCCCATCACCAACCCCACGGCAGCTTCGCCCAAACGGGCAAACCTTCCGGGCACGTAGGAACCAACGCTCATCGCTGCCTCCGCTTCAACGGTAAATAGTGCTGCGCGAAATGGTACCTGACAGACGGCTACTTTTCACGCGCCGACGAACTCTGTGAGACCGGGGCGGACAATCCGGCCTGTTCAACGGTCCCTCAAGACAGAGTGAGAGCCAAGGCCACCAACGCACCCCACGACATCGCGTAAAACCCCGTGTTGCGCAGCACCGCTATGAGCGCGCGCCCCGACGCGCCCGTGAGCACCGGCAGGCTCACGCCCGCCGCCCAAACGGCCGCACCCACGCCCAACGCGCACGTCGCCAACGGGTGCAGGCCCACCGCCACGCCCAGCGTGACGATCATGGGGACCGGACCCCACACGCAGGCGGCAAACACCCAGCGTGACGCGCGATCCCCCAAGCGCACGGCCGCCGTCATTTTTCCGGATTCGCGATCCGTGGGGATATCCCGAATGTTATTGGCCATCAGCAGCGCCACCGACAGGAGCCCCAGCGCCGACGCGCTCATCCACAGCCACCACGGGGCATCGCGGACCTGCGTCCACGAAGTGCCCACGCACGCCAGCAAGCCAAAGAAAACGAACACCATCAGTTCAGACAGCCCGATACCCATGTACGCGTACGGATGCCTCCCGCCCGTGTACAGCCACGCCGCGGCCACGGCAGCAATGCCCGCACCGATCAGCCACCACGTGCCCGACACCGCCACCAGAGTCAGGCCTGCCACGCCCGCCAGCGCAAAACAACCCAGCGCGGCCCTCAGGACCGTCTTTGGCGCCGCCAGGCCCCCACCTGTCAGCCGCGCCGGCCCCCGGCGGTTATCGTCCGTGCCGCGAATACCGTCCGAATAGTCGTTCGCGTAGTTGACCCCCACCTGCAACGCGAGAGCCACCACGAGCGCCAGGCACGCGCGCCCGGCGCCGAAACCACCCAGGTGATGGGCGGCCGCCGACCCCACGATCACGGGCGCGGCGGCGGCGGGCAGGGTGCGCAGGCGAGCGCCCTCGATCCAATCAGAAACGGAAGCCATGGCCATCAGTGTAGTTGGAGCGGGCCCCGGCCAGGGGAGCCTAGCGCACCCACTCCCTGGCGGTACCCGCCGCGCGGGTAGCCGCATCCGCAGCCGCGGCACGGTCGATCTTGTCGTAGCCCAGGTAGGGCAGGGAATCAATGGCGACAACGCGGCGAGGAGCCTGAGCGCGCCCGATGTGAGCGGCGGCGTGCTCACGGACCGAGGAGCCCAGCTTCGCCATCTCCAGCGAATCCGACGGCATTCGCTCCGGGATCACCAAGGCGGTGACCACGTGCCCCCACTTGGCGTCCGGGGTCGCCATGATCCATGCATCCGAGATTCCCTCGTGGGAACGCACCGCGTGGCGCACCAGGCCGGGGGCGATCGACAATCCGCCCGACACGATCACGTCGTCGGCGCGCCCGCGCACCTCGACCGTGCCCGACGCGCGAATAATGCCCAGGTCGCCCGTGAGCAGCCAACGGTGGCCACCCTCTTCAAAGAACGGGCTGTCCGCATCCAGATAGCGGGTCATCAGCGTGGGACCGTTGATCGCCAGGCGCGTGCGGCCGTCCCAATCGACCGCGCGCACGGACGTGCCGGGCAGGGGCAGGCCGTCGTACACGCAGCCGCCTGCCGTCTCCGTCATGCCGTAGGTGGTGCGCACCCTCAGCCCCGCCTCGCGGGCGCGCGCGAGCAGCTGCTGGTTGGTGGCCGCGCCGCCCACGAGGATCGCCGAGAGCGAGCGCAGCGCCTCCACGACCTGTTCCGCGTCCAGGCACTGGGAGAGCTGCGTGGGCACCAGGGACAGGTAGCCGGGCATGTCGTCCTGCGTGGCACCCCGAACGGCGGGCAGGAGCGCCTCGGGGGAAAAGCCCTCAGAGGTGTCGACGATCTGCGGATTCGTCTCTGCCACCGCGGCGCGCAGGAGCACCATCGCGCCCGCGATATGGTGTGTCGGCAGGGCGAGGATCCAGCGCCCCGGGCCGTTTAACGCCAGCTCGGTGGCCTTCGCCGAGGCGATGAGCGCCTCGGTAGAGAGGCCGACCAGGCGCGGCGCGCCCGCGCTGGAACCCGAAGTGGGGACCACCAGGTCGATTCCGTCAAAAAATGCGGGATCCTGATCGATCTCACGGGCCAGGCCGGGGTATCTTTCCTCTGGGAACGCTTCCTGCGGGGTCGCCGCGGAACCCCGCAGAGTGGCGGGAGAAACGGATTCAGGCTCGCGCAGAACCACGACCGTGTGGGGCGCGGGATGATTCGGGTCGGCTGCCCGTTCCTCGTACAGCTCAACGAGCTTGTGGATGGACGCGTTGGCCAATGCGACGGCACCGGCGGAGGTGCCCCCCGGCACGACAAGGATTCGTGGCGCAGCCATGATGAGCCTCCCAAGTTCGACGGCGAGTGCGTATGCAATATGTAACAAGGATAAAGGTTGGTGTTCTCGCAGGTGGCGGACCGTCCCGCGGCAATGATCACGTTTAATGGCTGGATCCCCTAAATGACGGGCATTTTCATGTGGCACAGAACGCAGCTGAAATTTCAACAGTATCCCCCCACGAGTCGGCATAAGGCTATACGATAGACTGTGATGCTCAATAACATTTCCGTGAAAGTCAGATGGGCGATCGGCGCCGCGTGCGCCCTCGTCCTCCTCGTCGTTGGCGCCGCCACCGTATACGCGGCAAATTACTCGGGTCGCGCCCTGCCGGGCACGACCGTCGCCGGCGCGTCCGTTGCCGGAATGACGCATGACCAGGTTATGTCCTCGATCAACGAACGGGCCGACGCGACGACCGTGACGGTCACCGTTGAGGGGAAGGCGACCACGGCCTCACTCAACGAAGCGGGCATCACCGTTGACGCCGAATCAACTGCCGCCGCGGCCATGGAGGGTTCCACATCGCTGCCCGCGTTCGTGCGCTCCCTCTTCGCCGGGCGCACCGTCGACCCCGTCATGACCGTCGATGACGACTCCATCAGGAAGCTCGCGGCCACCGCCAACTCGACCCTGTCCTCGGAAACGAAAGACGCGAAGGTCGTCGTCGCGGACGACGGTGAATCCTTCACCGTCACCCCCTCTCAGATGGGTAACGGCATCTCCACGGACGAAGTGAGCGCCGCCGTCAAACAGGCCGGCACCACGTTGGCCTCGGTCACGCAGGACGCGTCCGTTATGCAGACGGAACCGGCGATCACCACCGAAAATGCCCAGAGCGCCGCGGATAAGGCAAATGCCCTGCTGGAGACGAGCATCGAAGTCTCTGACGGCATCGACACCTTCAGCGCCAAGCGTTCCGACAAGGTCAAGTGGATTGAGTTCCTGACCAAGCCCGACGGCTCCCTCGACGATCCCTCCATCGACACCGTCAAGGTTGCCGACTGGGTTAACGCCCTGGCCGCGACCACCGACGTCAAGCCGGAAAACCGCGTCCACAACGTCGATTCGGAGGGTAACGTCCTCACCGTTGCCCGCGAAGGCAAAAAGGGACTCAAGACCAACAACACCGATCAGATCACGAAGGACGTCGTTGCGGCCATGACCGGCCGCACCGCCTACGAGGGCCTGTTCCACTACGACGACGTCGAACCTGGATCCGAGACCAAGCGGGTCGCCGAAGGCACTGAGAACCTGGTCTATCAGGCGGCCGAAGGCGAAAAGTGGGTTGACATCAACCTCTCCGACGCGTCCGTGACCGCCTACGTCGGCGGCAAAGTTGCAGGCGGCCCCTTCTACATGGTTCCCGGCGCACCCAACACGCCCACCATCACCGGCACGTTCCACGTCTACCTCAAGTACGACGTGCAGACGATGCGCGGGGAGAACGCCGACGGTTCCAAGTATGTGACAGAAGGCGTCCCGTGGGTCACCTACTTCACCGGTTCCTACGCGATGCACGGCGCCCCCTGGCGTTCCTCCTTCGGCTGGAGCGGATACGGCGGTTCCCACGGCTGCGTCAACATGCCCGTCGATGCCGCGAAGTTTATCTATGACTGGACCGACATGGGCGACACGGTGGTCGTCCACTACTGATCCCACCGATCACGCGATGCGGGCGGGCCGGAACCTGTTGTTGGTTCCGGCCCGCCCCACTTTGTTGCACGTAGGATTCTGGCCGGCTTCCCGGTGGTGTCCCGCTGTATTGTTTTTTGAGTGTCGCGTGGACTTCCCTCCTGCATCCGACTTTCTCGGTGTTTCGCATCCGCGGGCGTACTTTTGCTCACCGGTGCGCCCCGTTTGTAGGGCGCCCGAGAAAAGGTACGCTGCGCGTGTGCGCCACACGAAGCGCGTGCCGTCGGCGCCCGCCGAAGACCGTGAGGCGGTACGCTGCGCATGACCCCCTCGTGCGACCTCGTCGCGCGCGCGTGGCGGCGGCCAAGCCCGGCGCGGCCTCACCGCGCGCCCTCGGGTACGCTCAACCAGGACGGTCACGCTATCGCAACCCCGCGACCCTTTCCGACCCCAACGTATGGCAGGTGCTCCATGTTCTTTTCTCACGACGCGCTGAACCCAACAGGAAACGGCCTCGATGCCGACCACTGGTGGAAGGGCGCGGTCGTCTACCAGATCTATCCGCGCTCCTTCAAGGACTCCAACGGAGACGGGTACGGCGACCTTGAGGGCATCCGATCCAAGCTGGACTACCTGAAGGGCCTGGGCGTCGACGTCCTGTGGCTCTCGCCCATCTATGCCTCGCCGCAGGCCGACAACGGGTACGACATCTCCGACTACTACGGCATCGACCCCATGTTCGGCACCCTCGAAGACTTCGACCGCCTCCTGACAGACGTGCACGCCCACGGCATGCGCCTGGTCATGGACCTGGTCGTCAACCACTCCTCCGATGAGAACCCGTGGTTCATCGAGTCCCGTTCCTCGCGCCAGAACCCCAAGCGCGACTGGTACTTCTGGCGCGACCCCAGGCCGGGCTTCGCGGGCGGGCAGCAGGGCGGCGAGCCGAACAACTGGGAGTCCTTTTTCTCGGGTTCCGCATGGCAGTGGGATGAGGCCACCGGGCAGTACTACCTGCACCTGTTCCACAAGAAACAACCCGACCTGAACTGGGACAACCCCGAGGTGCGTGCCGCCGTCTACGAGATGATGAACTGGTGGCTGGATCGAGGCGTCGACGGTTTCCGCATGGACGTCATCAACCTCATCTCCAAAAACCCCGGTCTGCCCGATGGTGAAAAGTACCCCGGGCGAGCCTGGGGCGAAGGATTCCCCCTTTTCTCCGAGGGCCCCCACCTGCACGAGTACCTGGCGGAAATGCGCCGCGAGGTCTTTGACGGGCGCGACGCCCCCATGACCGTCGGGGAAACACCCGGCGTGCGCCGCGACAACGTTCTGCTCTTCACAGACCCGGCGCGTCACGAGCTGGACATGGTTTTCCAATTCGCCCACGTCGATCTGGGGTTGGAAAACGGGAAGTTCCGCCCCAGAGCGCTGCGCCCGGGCGAACTGGCCGACTGCTTGACCGACTGGCAGAACGCCCAGGGCCAGGTCGGCTGGAACAGCCTCTACCTGGATAACCACGACCAGCCTCGAGCGGTCAGCCGCTTCGGGGACGAGGTCCACCGATACGCCTCCGCCACCGCCCTGGCCACCGCGCTCCACATGCTGCGCGGCACCCCCTACGTCTACCAGGGCGAGGAGCTGGGGATGACCAACGGGACGTTTGAAGGAATCGACGACTTCCGGGACGTCGAAGCCCTGCGATACTACCGCGAGGCTACGCAAGCCGGCGAAAGCCCCGAGTCGGTCCTCAACGGCATGCGCCTCATGGGGCGCGACAATGCTCGCACCCCCGTCCAGTGGGACGATGGCCCCCACGCCGGCTTCACCACTGGCACCCCGTGGATCGACGTCACCTCCAACTACACGGAAATCAACGCCGCCTCGCAGGTCGGCGACCCGAACTCGGTGTACGCCTACTACAGGGCGCTCGCGCAGATCCGCCACGGCCTGCCCGTCATCGCCAGCGGCGACTTCGAGCGCATCGCAACCCCCACGCCCGCGGTCTTCGCATATCGCCGCACCATGGGCGATGCAGTGGCAACGATCCTGGTCAACCTTTCCGATGCCCCCGCCCCCCTCGGCGAGGCTGCCGCTCGGGTCCCCGGGACGCTGCTCCTGTCCAACCGAGACCTGCCCGAGGAGAACCGGGATGTCCCGGCGGTCCTGGGCGAATGGGAGGCCAGGGTCTACATCGCCTAGTTTCGCGAGGGCCCCAGGCGTCGCCCCGGAGGGCTGTGCCTGGGGCTGCGCGAGCCAGAAACGGGGCGGGCTCGGGCGGCGGTTAGTAGTAGTAGGGGTAGTCTTCCCAGCGAGGGGCGCGGCGCTCAAGGAAGGCGTCGCGCCCCTCTTGCGCCTCGGCCGTCATGTAGGCCATCCGGGTCGCTTCGCCCGCGAAAACCTGCTGTCCGGCCAGCCCGTCGTCGGCCAGGTTGAACGCGAACTTCAGCATACGGATCGCCTGCGGGGACTTCGTCGCCACCGTCGCAGCCCACTCCAGCGCCGTCTCTTCGAGCTTGGCGTGGGGGACGGCCCGGTTGATGACCCCCCAGCTCTCCGCCGTGGCGGCGTCGTAGCGCTGCGCGAGGAAGAAGATTTCGCGCGCCCTCTTGTCCCCGGCCTGGCGGGCCAGGAGCGCCGAGCCGTAGCCTGCGTCGAAGGAACCAACGTTCGCGTCGGTCTGCATGAATGCGGCGTGCTCGGCAGAGGCCACCGACAGGTCCGCGACGACGTTGAGTGAGTGCCCACCCCCGGCCGCCCACCCGGGAACCGCCGCGATGACGACCTTCGGCATGGTTCGGATCAGGCGCTGGACCTCCAGAATGTGCAGGCGTCCGGCGCGCGCCGGATCGATCTGTTCGCGGCGCTGGAAAAGCGGGGCCTGGGGGTCAGCGTCCTTAACCTCGTAGCGGTAGCCGTCGCGGCCCCGCACGCGCTGATCGCCGCCCGAGCAAAAGGAGTATCCACCGTCGCGCGCGGAGGGGCCGTTGCCCGTGAGGATGACCGCGGCGACACGTGAGGTTTGCCGGGCGTGGTCGAGCGCCCGGTACAGCTCATCGACCGTGCCCGGGCGGAAAGCGTTGCGGATGTCGGGGCGGTCAAAGGCGACGCGCACCACCGGCATGTCGGCCCCCTGCGCGCGACCATCGAGCTCGGGGCCGCGGGAGATGCCGCGGTGATAGGTGATATCGGTGAAGTCAAAGCCTGCGACCTCGCGCCAGCGGGTCGGGTCGAAAGTGTCGGAGACAAAGGGCAGAGCGCTCATGGGTGGGATTCTAGTCGACGCGCTCGCCGCGGGCTTCGGGGTGCGCGCGCCCGAGGGGGAAACAACGGGGAGCGACGCGAGCCGTCTGGAAAGGGGCGGTGAACTGCGTGCCCACCTGCGTAGATAGACGGCCGCAGGCGGATGTAGGCGGGCGCGGCGCGCGAAAGGCTGCAATTTTCCAAGTGTTCAAGAGGGGCTGAAAGTCGATCATCCGCCGACAAACAGCGTAAAATACCCTGCAAGCGTCCGTGTCAGGGACCTGTCGCCAGGCTGAGCGCGCGCAACACTGTTACCGGTAAGTAAGGAGGGGTCTCATGAACGTAGCGCTGCAACCGACGCTCCTGCGCATCCCCATGCGCACCCTGAGCCGCCAAACCCGATACGCCCTGGAGGGCGTCACCGACCTGCTGGTTTACAAGATCGCGATGACCACTCGTTTTCGGGGGGTAACGCGCCGCGAGGGTCTGCTCCTGCGCGGGCAGGCCGGTTGGGCAGAGGCCGCGCCCTTCTGGAACTACGACGATGCGGAGTCGGCGCGCTGGCTGGCGGCTGCGCTCGAATCGGCGCGCCGTTTTCCACCGATTCCCCGACGAAAATTCGTTCCCGTCAACGTCACGATCCCCGTGGTTTCCCCGGAGGACGCCTACGAGCGGGTCACGTCATCCGGCGGCTGCGCGACAGCGAAGATCAAAGTCGCCGAACCCGGCGTGAGTATCGAACGCGACTGCGCGCGCATCGGCGCCGTGGCCGACGCGCTGCGCCAGAGGGTCGGTGAGCAGGCCGCGATCCGCCTGGATGCCAACGGAGCCTGGGGGGTGGACCAGGCCTGCGACGCGATCCCCGCGATGACCGAGGCCGCAGGCGCGGTCCCCATCGAATACGTCGAACAACCCTGCCTGACGGTCGACGAGCTGGCCCAGGTCCGCCGCCGCGTTGACGTGCCCATCGCCGCGGACGAATCCATCCGCCGCGCGCAGGATCCGATGGAGGTGGCCCGCAAGGAGGCCGCCGACGTCGTCATCATCAAGGTCGCTCCCCTCGGCGGGGTGCGGGCGGCCCTGCGGGTCGCCCGCAAGAGCGGCCTGGGCGTCGTGGTGTCCTCCGCGCTGGAAACGTCCGTGGGCCTGTCCGTCGGCGTGGCCGCCGCGGCCGCCGTGCCCGGCGTGTCCCGGGCGGCGGGCCTGGCCACGGCCTCGCTGCTGGTGGGGGACGTGACTGAGCCGCTGGTTCCCGAGCGCGGGCGCCTGCCCGTGGTGCGTCGCGAACCCGACCACGAGCTGATAGACCGCACCCCCGTCGATGGCGACCTGCTTTCGCGGTGGGGCATGCGTCTGGAAGGCATGGCCGAGCACCTGGGGGCAGGGGCCCGGTAGGCTGGGCGCATGCCCTCCGTCGATACCGCCAGCGCCATCTTGCACACCCTGGACGCCCTGGGTGTCACGCACGTCCTGTACTGCCCCGGGTCACGCAGCGCCCCCTTCGCCTACGCCCTGGAATCCGGGGCCTTTCGCGGGGATGCGCGCGCCGTCCTGGACGAACGCGGCGCAGGCTTCCTCGCCGTCGGCCTGGCGCGCACCGGAGCGCTGCCCGCCGTCATCGTCACCTCGGGCACTGCCGTCGCCGAGCTGGCCCCCGCCATCCTCGAGGCATCCCACGCGCGCCTGCCCCTCCTGGCCCTCACCGCTGACCGCCCCGGCGAACTGCGCGGCGTCGGCGCATCCCAGGCGACCGACCAGGCGCGTCTCTTCGACACCCACGCGCGGGCGTGCGTGGAACTGGAGCCGCAGGAGGCCTCGCCTGCGCTGATCGGACGCCTGACGCGAGCCGTTGCCGCCGCGTGCGGAGCTCCCGCGGGCGCCCCCGGTCCCGTGCAGATTAACGTCGCGTTCCGCGACCCCCTGACGCCCGCCCCCGCCCAATCCCCCCGGGGTGCGGGGGCCGAGTCCTCCTGCGTGCCGCGGCCGTCGCGCGTCATCCCCTCCTCACCCGCCCCCGCCCGCTGGGAGGAAACGGTCGGCGAGGGGGTTGCGGGGCTCATCGTCGCAGGCGAGGGCGCATCTCCGCACGCCCGTTTGTGGTCCCTGGCCTCGGGGTTCCCGCTGCTGTCCGAACCGGCGTCGGGCGCGTGGCAGGGCGGCGGCGTGACTCCCTACGAACAATCCATCGTGTCCGGGGAGATCGGGCGAGAGGTGGACACGGTCGTAGTCGCGGGCCGCCCCACGCTGTCGCGCCCCATCCAGGCACTGCTCGCGAGGCCGGACGTGCGCGTCATCGTGGTTGACCCGCACGCGCCCTGGGTGGACATTTCAGGAAACGCCTCCACCGTGGTCGCGGAGCTTGCCGCCGCGACGCGACCCGTCAGCGAAGACACCGCCGCGTGGGCGGCGCGCGTGGGCCAGGCCGCCGATGCCGCCGGGCAAAAGATCGACGCCCTGCTGACCGCCGGCTCGGGGCGAACCATGCTCGACTTGGCGCGCGCCGTCGCCCGATCCACCACCGGCCCCCTGGTGCTCGGGGCATCCAACCCCGTGCGCGCCTTCGACCTGGGAGTCGCTTCCCTGGACGGACGCACGATTCACTCCAACCGGGGCCAGGCCGGCATCGACGGAACCGTCGCCACGGCCGTCGGCGTCGCCCTCGGCTCTGGCGCCTCTCCCCGGGGAAGCCTCGGCCGCGTCACCGCCGTCATGGGCGACCTGACCCTGTGCCACGACGCCTCCTCGCTGGCCCTGGCCGCCAGCGCGCGCGCGGACCTCGACATCGTCGTCGCCGACGACGGGGGCGGGGGAATCTTTGCGACCCTGGAACACGGTCGCGCCGCGGACCCGGCGGCCTACGACCGCTGGTTTGGCGTCGCCCAGAACGTCGACTACGCCGCGCTGGCGGCCGCCTACGGCATTGACTTCGCGGCCGCCAGTGACCCGCAGGAGCTGGGCTGCATTCTGTTAGCTCCCGCGCCCGGCCCCCGCCTGATACATGCCCCCGTCGAGCGCGCCGCGCACCTGTACGCGGCCATCCGGGACGTCCTGCGCTGAGGCTGGCAGCGCCACATAATCGGGGCCGTCAGGGTTTTCAGGATACTCACAGGGCGTTTCCAGTGCCCCTTTGAGGAGTATGCCCATACTGGTTCCTAACTTGAGAACTGACACCACGAGGGAACCATGACCAATCCTCAGCTTCCAACCCCCGACGCCGATTCGTCGCGTCCGTACAACCCCGGCGGGGTCCCGCGCTACGCGCAGCGGCCCGCGCCCCCCGACCCGTTAGCGGCGACGCAGGAAATACACGCGGTGCCCGGCAGCCAGCCGGATGTCACGCGCGAGATGCCCGCTGCCACCACTATCCCCGCGCCCGTCTCACCCCCCGCCCCCGCGGATCCGTTCGCCCCGGGTACAGGCACGGAAGGCGGCGCCTGGAACGCGCCCACCGGCGATCCCTACACGGAGTACGAGGCACCGGCCTCGCCGGAAAACCCAACGGCCCCGGCCCTGCCAGAGAATCCAGCGGCCCCGGCCGTCGTCGTCACCAAGAAGGGACCCGGCTGGGTCGCCCTGGTCGGCGCGATGGTCCTGACGATCGTCATGACGCTGGGTGCCGTGTTCCTCGCGCGCCCGGCGCTGCTGCGCGCCTCCACGCCGAGCAACATGAACGGCGGCACCGTCAGCGCCCTTCCCGCTTCCAACAGCGACGGCACCGACTGGACGGCCGTCGCATCGGCGGTTTCCCCGGCCGTCGTCACCATCCAGACGCAGGGCGCGACCTCCTCGGGCGGCACCGGCTCCGGCGTCATCTACGACTCCCAGGGCGACATTGTCACGAACTACCACGTGATCTCCTCCGTCCTGAACGGAGGCAAGATCCAGGTAACCCTGGCTGACGGGCGCCTCTATACCGCGCACATTGTCGGCCACGACAAGACCACGGACCTGGCCGTCATCCGCCTGGATAACCCGCCCTCGAACCTGACGGTCGCGCGCTTCGCGAGCTCCTCCACCCTGAAGGTCGGCGCCCCCGTCATGGCCATCGGCGCCCCCCTGGGCCTGTCGAACACGGTGACGACCGGCATCGTTTCGGCCCTCAACCGCCCCGTTGAGGTGTCCATGGAAGACTCGAAGGGCCCCCAGGACCCGACCCAGGCGTCATCGGACCTCGTGGTCACGAACGCCATCCAGATTGACGCCTCGATCAACCCCGGTAACTCGGGCGGCCCGCTCTTCGACGCGACCGGCGCAGTGGTCGGCATCAACTCGTCGATCAAGTCGCTGTCGTCCTCCGGCGATGGGCAGGCCGGGTCGATCGGCCTGGGCTTCGCCATCCCCTCCGACCTGGCGGCCTCCGTCGCCGACCAGCTGATCGCCTCCGGACACGCCTCCCACGGCATGCTCGGCGTGACGGTGAGGGCCGCGACCACCACGGTCGGCTCCGACACCTACGTCGGTGCCCAGATCCAGGACGTCACCCCCGGGTCCGGCGCCGCCAGCGCGGGCCTGCGCTCCGGCGACGTCATCACCAAGGTCGAAGGCCAGGAGGTCACCAGCCCCAAGCAGCTCATCGGCTACGTGCGACGTTACCGCGCGGGGGACACGATCACTATGACGGTCGCTCGCGACGGCGCCACCTTCGACGTGTCGGTGACGATCCAGGGAACCTGAGCGGCCGCGCGCCGCACCGCAGGCCCGCCGCCCCTTGGGCGGCGGGCCTCGTCACTCCGGATTGGTTTCGTTGCGGTCGGTGTTCCGCCGCTTCCTTCAAGCGGCGGGTTTCGTCACGCAGGGAGGGGAAAGCGTGCACGCGCATGGCTGAACGGGCGCGGGGCGTAGAGCGCGAGCCGTGAGACGACGGCGGTAGCAACGCTCCGTCGAGAGTTTGGCGTCTGACCGTGGCCCGGCTCACCTGCGGGCACACGATATCCTCTCCCCGGTCCTCTTCGCGTCCTTCGCGTTCCGCGCCCCCGCCCGCTCTGTGGCCTTCGTTCCGGCGCTCACCATCATCGACCAGGCCGGGGCGCGCTGGGCGATCACGGCGGGCATCGACCGCGCCCCGGACCCGCTGGAGGCGCTCAACGCGGCTCTGTTCGCGTGGCGGTGGCCATGCTGCGGGAGCGTGGATGGGGTGGATGCCCCTGACCCCACACTCTGCACACTTCCCGCGATGATCCGGGGCGCGTGGAAGGGCTGTTGCATGGCGGCTACCCAGTCCCTTCGTGCCCGTTGTCGGGGGTTTCGGGCGCGGTTGTTACAAACGTCGTCCATCCGGGTTCGATTTTCGGCGGTTTCCGGCTCGGTTGTTACAAACGTCGTCCATCCGGTACCCGAAAGGGCAGGAAACGGCTGTTCGAGCGTGCGTTTGGACGACGTTTGTAACGGTGGGCGGGATCGGGCCGCGGGCGTACCGGCGTTTGGACGACGTTTGTAACGGTGAGTGCGATCGCGCAGCGTGAGTGCCCGCGTTGTGACCACCTTCGTAACCGTTAGGCCTGTGGAACGTAACCTCAACGCGCTGCAAGCAACGCCGTGCGTTGCGTGATGATCGACCTGGAGCGTGGCCCCGTCCGCTGGTGGGCGTTGCGCGCCGGTGAGGGGCGCCGGGGGAAACGGGTGCTTCGGGCGCCGTCTGTCTCCGCGCGGGTCGATGCCATCGTTCGTGGGATTCGGGTGGCGTCGGATGCTCGTGCGGCGGTGGTGGCTTGGGGGGAATTGCAACCACAGGGCTACTTTGTCGGCGTGTCGCCGGCGTGTCGGAGTCCTATGGTCGCAAAAGCCCCGGCCGCGGCTGCCCGCGATGACGAGCATCGCGGGGTCTCACACCCCCAGGGCGTCCAGCAGCGGGCGCATCTTTGCTTCGGTTTCGGCCAACTCAGCGTCGGGGTCCGAATCCGGCATGATGCCGGCCCCCGCGAAGAGCCGCAGGCCCGCGGGCGAGACCAGCCCGCAGCGCAGGGCGATCGCGAACTCGCCGTCGCCAGCCGTATCCACCCAGCCGACCGGCCCTGAGTAGCGGCCCCGTTCCGTGTCCTCGATTTCCTCAATGAGGCGCATCGCCGCCTCGCGCGGGCTTCCGCACACGGCGGCCGTCGGGTGCAGGGCGGCCACCAGATCCAGCAGGTGTGCATCGCCGAGCCGCGCGCGCACGTCGGTGGCCAGGTGAACGACGTTGGGCAGCTCCAGCAGGAACGGGCCCCGGGCGTGCACGTCGGAGCACAGGCGCGTGAGGATCGATGAGACAGAATCGGAGGCCAGCGCGTGCTCGCGCAGATCCTTGTCGCTGGATGCCAGCGAGGGGCCTTCCCCGGGCGGGCAGGTGCCGGCCAGGACGCGCGAGGCGGCGGTGCCTCGCGAGGAGGAAATCAGCATCTCCGGGGAGGCGCCCACCAGGGAATCCACGCAAAAACGCCACGTTGACGGGTAGAGGGAGCTGAGCCGCTCCAGCAGGTAGCGCTCGTCGAAACCCCGCGAGCAGCGCACAGTCATGTCGCGCGCCATGACGGCCTTGTCGGCATCCCCCTCGCGCAGGCGCGCCGCGACAGATCGGACCGAGGCACGCCATTGGCCTCGGGACATCGATCCTGGGCCGAAAGACAACGAGGCGGGGACGCGGGGGGTGGGGCGGGCCGCGAGCAGAGCACCGTCGAGTGCCTCCAGCGGGTCCGGGGCCCGGCCGATGCCCGCCGTGATCGCCCAGCGCGCCCCGGCCTGGTCGATGATGGTCAGCGCCGGAACGAAGGCCACAGAGCGGGCGGGGGCGCGGAACGCGAAGGACGCGAAGAGGACCGGGGAGGGGATATCGCCCGGAAGTGGGGCGGCGGCGCCCTCCCACACGCGGCGAACATCCGTGATCGCGTCGGCGCTGGTGGACTCGAACGTGAGCGCGCGTCCCAGGCCAATCATCTGGCGGCGCTCGCCCAGCCACGCGGCGCCACCGGAAGCGGGGAGCAGGTGGAACAGTGAGCAAGCAGACCCCGGGTGCTGTGCGGGCAGGAACGCCGCCCGAAAAACCAGGCGCGAGCATCCGGAGTTGTCGTGCATGGGTTCCATGGTAGGAGCCGGGGCGGCGGCGCGCTGAAAGACGTGGGAGGATTAACGCATGAACGAAGCCCCGCGCGCGGACCTGAATAAGGTGCCCGAAGAGATTGCCTCGATGTTTGACTCCGTTGCATCGCGCTACGACATGATGGATGCGCTGATGACGGGCGGTTTGAACAACGTGTGGATGGTCGCCCTGCGCAAGGCGGTCGCCCCACACCCCGGCGAACGCATCCTGGACCTGGCCGCCGGAACCGGCACGTCCTCCGCCGCCTTGGCCAAGGGCGGCGCCGAGGTGGTCGCCTGCGACCTGTCCGAAGGGATGATCGAGGTGGGGCGCCAGCGCCACCCCGAGATCGAGTTTGTCCACGGAAACGCGATGGACCTGGACTTTGAGGACGGAACCTTCGATGCCGTGACCATTTCGTGGGGGCTGAGGAACATCCCCGACCCGGCGCTCGCGCTGCGGGAGATGATGCGCGTGGTACGCCCGCGCGGACGCCTGGTGGTGTTGGAGTTTTCCACGCCAACCTCGCGCGTATGCCGCGGACTCTACAACGCCTACCAGTCGACGGTGATGCCGGCGCTGGCGCGCGTGGCTTCCACGAATGACGGCGCGTACGACTATCTGGTGGAGTCCATTCGGCAGTGGCCCGCGCAGGAGGAAGTCGGCCGCATAATCGCCGCCAACGGATGGCGTGAGGTCGAGTACCGCAACCTGACGGGCGGAATCGCCTGCATGCACCGCGCGGTGAAGCCGCTGCCGTAGGGTTCTTTAACGACCAGGCCGGGACCCCTCAGCGGGGTTCCGGCCTTCGCGCGTGGAGGACGGCTGCTACTTAGCGTGGTAGCGGGGGCTTGTTCCGATGTGTGTGGGGTAGGGGTTGTTTTTCGAGGTCAGGGTGGATTCGTCCAGGCCTCGGTAGGTGTAGGAGTTGTCGTGGACGATCTCGGTGGGGTCCACGATTCCGTCAGCGTACCGCCTGACTTCCTCGGGGGTGGGGCTGGAGCCGCCGCCCTTATCGGCGAGGGGGTTTTCGTCGGGGTATTGGCTGGGGTCCGTGTTGAGCATGGATGCCGGGCTGGCCACCCCGTATCCGGTGTATTGGTTCCATCCTCCATCGGGGTTGACGGTCGTGTGGACCAGGAGTTGCAGCAGCTGGTTCGCGGTCGCGTCCGGCCACTTCTGACGAGTCAACGCAAGAAAACCAGCAACGATAGGGGTCGAGATTGATGTGCCTCTGGTTTCGATGATCTGTGATGTTCCGTGGTCGTAGGCTTTGATAGGGCCTCCGACGGCAGCGGTCGTCACGGTGTTCCCCCAAGATGAGTAGTCGGCCCGCGCCCCGGTAATGTCGACAGCGGAAACGCCGACGACCCCAGACCACGCTGACAGGCTTGCTGAGTCGTTGGCGATAGGGGTGTTTCCCATACCCGCGACAATGATAGTCCCCGAACTCATCGCCCTGGCCATGGCCCACTTTAATGAAGCGTCGTGGTCCTCTGAAGAGAGCGAGATACTGACGACCTGTGCGCCGTCATTAATTGCATGGTTAATCAATGACGCATGCTTATGGATTGCTGGGTCTTTGCATGATGGATCGGCCGTGGAGCCTCCGCTCAGGGTCTGGTAACTGTTGAGGGTTGCGTCGGGTGCAACGCCGTAGTCGCGTGCAACCAGCAGCGACGCGATTTCGGTACCGTGTCTACGACTGTCGTTACTGGGGTTGACAGGACACGGGCTCCTATCGCTGATCGAAGCGCCAGCAAGCTCTGGACGAGATGTATCGACCGGTCCGTCGATGATTGCGATGGTTACGCCTTTGCCGGTGTAGCCTTTGGCTCGTGCTTGGTCGAGGTGGTAGTAGGCGAAGTAGGGTTGGTCGGCGGCGGTGATGGTGTCGGCTGCGCGGGCGGGGGATGCCGGGAGGGCCAGCGAGCCCAGCGCGAGCGCGGCCGCGCAGGCCACCGAGAATGCGATGCGGGTACGGGGAGCAGTTACCATTGGCGGGGATCCCATCCGTCGTCCACGCGCTTCGCGGGCGTGATGTCCCTGTCCGAACCGTACGTCTGCGACATGGGATTGACGTACCCCTCGGGCAAGGCGCCCTCGTCGTCGTCCAGGTAGCGGTACGGTTCGTACTTGCGTCGTTCTTGCTTCTTGTCGTCATTGGTGCCGCCCACACCGGCCCCCGTACCACCCATGTAGCCGGGATGCCCGGAGCTCCCCGCGCCGCCCTGTGAGGCTGAGGCTGCGGGCGGAGTGTACGTGCCGAACCCCTTTCCGCTAAAGGAACCGGCGTGAAGTGCCGGAGCAGGGCCCACCGTCCCGCCGGAAAACGCGCGGGCGGCTCCGCGCAGCCCCAGGGCGCCAGCCCCCAGCATTCCGGCGCCGCCGAGTCGACCAGCGGTGCTGGCGTCGGTGGCCGGGCCGCCGTTGATGCGCCACAGGGGGTGGTCGATGTCGGTGGGGGTGGCCGGCACGTGTCCGCCCCATACGTGACCGTTGCGGTGGCGGTTCGCGTCCACTCGGGTGTGCATGAGGTCCACGCCCATCAGGTCCTGCGGATCGGTGATGGGCCTGCCGTAGGAGCCGTTCGCATCCGGCGGGAGGTAACGCTTGGAAATCTGGTGGGAAGCCAGCGCGCGCCGACGCGCGGCCTCCTCCGTGTCGGGGTCCGCGTAGCCCTCCGGGTACAGGGACTTGTCGGAGCGCAGGGGAGCGCGCCCGTAATCGTCCTCGGCGCTGCGGCCGTAGGCGCCTCGATCGTAGGGCGAGAACTGGATGTGGCCGCGATCGAGATTCTCTTCCGTGCTTTGTGGAAGTGAAACGGCAGGAATATCGATGTTCGTGTACCCAGAATTCGGTCCTTCCTGCACCAACTTCTTCATGCCCCCGCCGATCTCGCCCACTGTGCTGTTGACGCGATCAAGGATCTCGGCGGAGGCTGCCTCGCGCTGGGCGTTGGCCTGAGCCTCCACGGCGCTGACGTAGGCCGCTCCGGTCGAGAGCACCGTGTTAGCGACAAGCCCGGGCACGGGGGCGAGGACGGGGGTGAAAGGCAGGGCGACCGTCGCGGCCGAGCGCAGCGCCTCGGTCTTCGAATCGAGCAGGGCGGGGGACAGCTGCTTCGCATCCGCCTTCGCCTGGGCGATCGCCTGGCGAGCCGCCACATAGTGGGCGATGCCACGCATGTAGTAGGACCGCTTTGATTCGAGCCGGGCGACCGTCTTGTCCGCCCACGCGTTCAGAGCGTCCCCGGTCTGGCCGGTGAACCCCTGGTGCTGCTGAAAGTGGCGCACGCGCTCGATGGCCTGATCGAAGCCGTCAAGGATGCGCTTGTGCTCGCCGTCCCACGACCTGAGCTCTTCGTTGTATTCCGCTTCCGCGGCGAACTGCATGAGACGGTCATACATAGGTGAAGAAACCATGATCCCTATCCTTTAACTAAACGCTCAGAACTCGGGCATCTCGCCGACGGGGGTGGGTGCGTCGGCGGGCGGGGCGCTGGGCGTCGCGGCACCATCGGCGGAGGAGTTGGCCCCCGAAACCCCGGAAGCTGCGGACGACGCGGCGGCCGCGGCCGCCGCCGTTTCGGGGTCGGACTGGAGCGCGCGGTTGATGGCCTCCAGGATCGCCGCGTTGGCTTCCTCCGTGCCCCGCGCCTCCTGCTCTGCGATGGACAGATTCGTCCGGAAAGTGTCGAAGACGTCCTGCTCGTCGGCCAGCATTTCATCAACGGAACCAAAGAAGGCGATGGTGCTGCTGCGGAAGCTCCTCGGCCCCTGCTCGCTGGTCCACCGGGTGTCCGTCTGCGCGCCATTGAGCTGGTGCGTCGCGTCGTTGGATGAGGCGAGGGCGGATTCGCCGTCCGTCATGTCCCCGTTTGTGTGCGCGTGGGAATCGCTGTTGAAACCGTAGTCGGTGGCCATGGGTGTGCTTCCTGCTATCGACCGGCCGCGGGGCCTGCGGTGGCCGGTCAAGGGTGGTGTGTTGATTTCCCCCAGTCTATGGACCCGGCGCGTGGCCAGCAAGCATGTCCACATGGGGGACCGGGGCCGCTTTGTTCGCGCCAGTCGCGCGCCCCTCAGGCCGACGAGGCCCGGACCGAGATTTACGACAGAGTTTCGTTGCGCAAATGGGGGGACTGAGCGCTGCTCCCGCATACCTGATTCCCCGAGATACAGCCAAAAAGTAACGTAGGTCGCCGAGGCGAGGGGTGCCTGGATAGTCTTTCGGGCGAATGAGGTGATGTGCACACCTCATCCGCCTATGTACATTTCGCGCGGAGAAAACCGCGCACCACACAGGAGGGACGCGGTGGCATCCACCATGCCTGGCGACATGAGCGCCGACGTTGTTATCGTCGGTGCAGGCCCCGGCGGGTCCTCCACCGCCTATCACCTCGCTCAGGCGGGCCTCGACGTCATCCTCCTGGAAAAATCTACGTTCCCCCGCGACAAGATCTGCGGCGATGGACTCACCCCGGCGGCGGTCCACGAGCTGATCGCCATGGGCGTTGACACTACAGGGTGGATGCGTAACCGCGGCCTCACCGTCATCGGCGGCGGCCACACCGTTCGCATGGACTGGCCCGACCAGAAATCCCTGCCCGGATACGGCATGACACGTGCCCGCATGGACCTCGACCATGCCCTCGCTGGCCGCGCCGTGGGCGCCGGGGCGCGCCTGCACGAGGGCGTCACCGTCACCGGCGCCATCCAGGACGGCTCCGGCCGCGTCACCGGCGTCACCGCCAAGAGCGGGCGCGGAAAGAACGCCGCCACCATCACTGTGCGCGCCCCCATCACCGTCGACGCCGGGGGAGTGGCCGCCCGACTGGCCACCAGCCTCGGCCTGGAAAAGAAGACGAACCGCCCCATGGGCGTCGCCGCCCGCGCCTACTTCCGCAGCCCCCGCGGGGACGAAGAATGGATGGAATCCCACCTGGAGCTGTGGAGCGGCACCCCCGGCGACTCCGACCTGCTGCCCGGATACGGGTGGATCTTTCCCATGGGCGACGGCGTCGTCAACGTCGGCCTCGGTTCCGTCGCCTCCCGCGCGGGTGCCACCAACCTGCCCTACCGCGAGGTCTTCAAGGCCTGGACCGCGAACCTGCCCCAGGAATGGGGATTCACCCCCGAGAACCAGATCGGCCAGCTACGCTCCGCCGCCCTGCCCATGAGCTTCAACCGCAAGCCCCACTACACGCAGGGCCTGGTCCTGGTCGGCGACGCAGGCGGCATGGTATCCCCCTACAACGGCGAAGGCATCGCCCCCGCCATGAAGGCCGGGCGCTACGCGGCCTGCTGCATCGCCCAGGCCCTGAGCCGGAACCACCGCGCAGGCATCGACCGCGCCATGAGCGAATACCCCCACATGCTGCGCGACGAATACGGAGGCTACTACCAGCTGGGCCGCATCTTCGTCGCCCTCATCGAAAACCCGACGATCATGCGCACCTGCACGAACGTCGGGTTGCCCAACGCGCGCCTCATGACGCTGGTCCACAAACTCCTGTCGGACGGGTACGAGAGAAACGGCGGGGATTTCGACGATCAACTGATCGCTTTGCTGACCAAGGTGGTGCGCCCCGCATGAGCACCGCCACCGATAACCGGGAGGAACGATGACGAATCCCTACGTGCCGCTGCTCATCATGTCGGCAGCTGCCCTCGTGCTGGCGTTCGGGGGCCTGGTTGCCTCCGCGATCTTGGGGCCCACCAAGAAGTCAAAGACCAAGGCCGACAACTACGAATGCGGCATCCAGCCGACCAGCGCCCACCTCACCGAGGGCCGCTTCCCGGTGCGCTACTACCTGGTCGCCATGACCTTCATCATCTTCGACATCGAAGTCGTTTTCATGTACCCGTGGGCCGTCACCTTCAACCAGCTCGGTCTCTTCGGTCTGATCGTCATGATGAGCTTCCTGGTCACCCTGGCCGTCCCTTACGCCTACGAATGGCGACGCGGCGGCCTGGACTACTGAGGCAAAGGTAAGGGAGAGACAAGTGGGACTCGAAGAATCCCTGCCTGCGGGCATTGCGCTGACCAGCGTCGAGAAAGTCCTCGGGCTTGCACGCAAGTACAGCCAGTGGCCCGTCACCATGGGCTTGGCGTGCTGCGCCATCGAGATGATGGCCGCCGGCACCCCCCGATTCGACATGGCGCGTTTCGGCCTGGAAGTCTTTCGCGCCTCGCCGCGCCACTCCGACATGATGATCGTCTCCGGCCGCGTCTCACACAAGATGGCCCCCATCATCCGGCGCGTCTACGACTCCATGCCCGAACCCAAGTGGGTCATCTCCATGGGCGCGTGCGCCTCTTCCGGCGGCGTCTTCAACAACTACGCCGTCATCCAGGGCTGCGACCACATCGTCCCCGTCGACGTCTACCTGCCCGGCTGCCCGCCCCGCCCCGAGGCCCTGATCCACGCGGTCCTGGTCCTGCGCGAACAGATCGGCAAAGAACCCCTGGGCGTCCACCGCCGCGAGATCGCGCGCAAGGCGGAGCAGGCCGCTCTTGCGGCAACCCCCACACACCAGATGAAGGGACTCCTCGCATGAGCGACATGTCCGTCCCCGAGGAAGACGCGCCCACCCGCGCAGAGGCGGCTTCGTCCCCGCGTGGTTTTGCCCTGCCCGAACCCATCGCCCACCGCGAGGGCCTTTTCGGCGCGGGCACCGACTCCTCCACCTCCGGTTTCGCGGGGCTGGTCACCGATTCCTTCCTGCCCGGCGAAGCCACCCGCCCCTACGGCTCCTGGTTCGACCAGGTCGTTGACGTCCTCGAAGAACTCATCAGTGCCGACGGACTTGACGTCGCCGAGGTCATCGAAAAGGTGACCGTCGACCGGGGCCAGCTCGCCATCTTCATCGCCCGCGAGCACATCGCGCGCGTCGCCTCCTATCTGCGCGACGACCCGGACCTGCGCTTCGAGATGTGCCTGGGCACCAACGGCGCCCACTACCCGCAGGACAAGGGGCGCGAACTGCACGCCATCTACCCCCTGTACTCGATCACGCACAACCGCATGATCCGCCTCGAAGTTACCTGCCCCGACGAGGATCCGCGCATCCCCTCCATCGTCTCCATCTACCCCGGCAACGACTGGCAGGAACGCGAAACCTGGGACCTGATCGGAATCGTCTTCACCGCTCACCCCTCCCTGACGCGTACCGCGATGCCCGACGACTGGATTGGACACCCCCAGCGCAAGGACTACCCCCTGGGTGGCATCCCCGTCGAATTCAAGGGCGCCGTCACGGCCCCGGCCGACGTCCGTAGGAGTGTGAACTGATGACCGCCGACTTCCACGCTCCCGTCGGTGCCGCCGACCTGCCCCTGGAGGAGATTCCCGAGGTCCTCACCCAGGGCGGCGACTGGGACGACGTTCTTCACGAGATCGAGGCCATCACCTCCGAACGCATCGTCGTTAACCTCGGCCCCGTGCACCCCTCGACCCACGGCGTGCTGCGCCTCATCCTCGAGCTCGACGGCGAAAAGGTCCGCGAAACCCGCGTCGATACCGGTTACCTGCACACCGGCATAGAAAAGAACATGGAGTACCGCACGTGGACCCAGGGCGTCGCATACTGCACGCGCATGGACTACGTCGCCCCCTTTTTCCAGGAGACCGCATACTGCCTGGGCGTCGAAAAGCTGCTGGGCATCGAAGAGGACGTGCCCGAGCGGGCGAGGCTGATCCGCGTCCTCATGATGGAGCTGTGCCGCATCGCCTCGCACCTGGTCGCCATCGGATCCACCGGCAACGAAATGGGCGCCACGACGATCATGACGATCGGCTTTCGCGCCCGCGAGGAAATCCTGCGCGTCTTCGAGCGCATCACCGGATTGCGCATGAACCACGAGTACATCCGCCCCGGCGGCGTCATCCAGGACATCGGCGAGGGCACCACCGGCTACATCCGCGAGCGCCTGCGCCGCGCCCGCAAGGACATCGGCGAGCTGCAAGACATCCTGCAGGAAAACCCGATCTTTAAAAAGCGCCTGTGCGACGTGTCCGTCATGCCGCTGAGCGCCCTCATGGCCCTGGGACACACGGGCCCCGGCGTGCGCGCCGCGGGGTTGCCACTGGACCTGCGCAAGTCCCAGCCCTACTGCGGGTATGAGAACTTCGAGTTCGACGTGCCCACGCGCGACAAGTCGGACGTCTACAACCGCACGATGGTCCGATTCGACGAATGCTACGAGTCCATGCGCATCGTGTGGCAGGCCCTCGCCAGGCTGGACGGGTGCGAGGGAGCGCCCACCATGGTCGCCGACCCCGAGATCGCGTGGCCCGCCCGCCTGGCGGTGGCAACCGACGGTCAGGGAAACTCCGCCGAACATGTCCGCGAAATCATGGGGGAGTCCATGGAATCCCTCATCCACCACTTTAAGTTGGTCACGGAGGGCTTTCGCGTGCCCGCCGGTCAGGTCTATCAGACCGTCGAGCACGCGAAGGGCATCCTGGGCGTCCACCTGGTTTCCGACGGCGGCCCCCGCCCGTTCCGCGCCCACTTCCGCGACCCATCCTTCGCAAACCTGCAAGCACTGGCCATGATGACCGAGGGTGGCCAGCTGGCCGACGTGGTTGTTTCCCTGGCCGCTATCGACCCCGTTCTCGGAGGCGTTGACCGATGAGCTACACACCCGACACGCTGGCGCGCCTTCAGGCGGACGCCGCGCAGATTATCGCCCGCTACCCGGATGGTCACGCGCGCAGCGCCCTGCTGCCCATGCTGCACCTGATCCAGTCCGTGGACGGATACGTCAGCCCCGACGGCATCGATTTTGTCAGCACCACCCTGGACCTGCCGCGCGCGGAGATCAGCGCGGTCGCGACCTTTTACACGCAGTACAAGCGCCACCCGACCGGCGATTACCTGGTGGGCGTGTGCACGAACGCGCTGTGCGCCGTGATGGGTGGCGATGAAATCTGGGAGCAGGTCTCCAAAAAGGTCGGCGTCGGCAGCGATGAGACCAGCGAGGATGGCCGCGTCACGCTCGAACGCATCGAATGTAACGCGGCGTGCGACTACGCCCCCGTCGTCATGGTCAACTGGGAGTTCTTCGATAACCAGACACCGGAATCGGCTGCGGCGATGATCGACGACATCCAGGCGGGCCGCGACCTTCATCCGACGCGCGGCCCAAACGTGGCCCCCACGTTCAAGAAGAACGAGCGTGTCCTGGCCGGCTTCCTCGACGGCCACCAGAACGAGGGCCCCTCCGCCGGCCGAGCCAGCCTGCTGGGTCGAAGAATCGCCGCCGAGCGCGGCTGGACCGGACCGGTTGCCGTCGATGTCGCCGACGAGGCCAGTGACGCGCGGGGAGATGAGGCGAAGTGAGCACCATATACGTTGCGCCCGGGCCGCTGACCCCGATCCTCACCCACGGGTGGGGCGAGGAACGTTCGTGGACGCTGGACTCCTATCGTGAGCGCGGCGGCTACCTGGGCCTGGAAAAGGCGCGCGCGATGGAGCCCGCCGACATCATCGCGGCCGTCAAAGAGTCGGGTCTGCGGGGCCGTGGCGGCGCCGGGTTCCCCTCGGGACTCAAGTGGTCCTTCCTGCCGCCCGACGATGGCGGCCCGCGCTACCTGGTCGTCAACGCCGACGAATCCGAGCCGGGCACCTGCAAGGACATTCCGCTCATCATGGGCAACCCGCACGTCCTCATTGAGGGCATCGCGATCACGTCGCGCGCGATCGGCTGCGACCACGCGTTCGTGTATCTGCGCGGCGAGGTCACGCACGTGTACCGCCGCCTGCTTGAGGCGGTGCGCGAGGCCACCGAAGCCGGCGTGCTGGGCGACCTGCGGATCACCGCACACGCGGGCGCGGGAGCCTACATTTGCGGCGAGGAAACGGCCCTGCTTGACTCCCTTGAGGGCCGCCGAGGCCACCCGCGCCTCAAGCCCCCGTTCCCCGCGGTCGCGGGCCTGTACGCCCGCCCCACCGTGGTCAACAACGTTGAGACCATCGCGCAGGTGACGGGCATCTTGCGCAATTCCCCGCAGTGGTTTGCGTCGATGGGCACCGAAAAGTCGAAGGGCCACGGTATTTTCTCCGTGTCGGGCCACGTCGAGCGCCCCGGACAGTTCGAGGCCCCCTTCGGCATCACGATGCGCGAGCTCATCGAGATGGCCGGAGGCATCCGGGAGGGGCATACGCTGAAGTTTTGGACCCCCGGCGGCTCCTCCACCCCGATCTTCACGCAGGACGAGCTGGACACTGCGCTGGACTACGAATCCGTGGGCGCCGCCGGGTCGATGTTGGGCACGCGCGCCCTGCAGGTGTTCGACGAGACCGTCTCGGTCGTGCGCGTCGTTTCCCGCTGGGCCGAGTTCTACCAGCACGAGTCCTGCGGTAAGTGCACGCCCTGTCGCGAGGGCACCTACTGGATGAAGCACATCATGGCGCGCCTTGAGCGAGGCGAGGGCCGCCCCGGCGACGTTGACCTGCTCGACGAGATCGCGCACAATATCGCGGGCCGCAGCTTCTGTCCGCTGGGCGACGCCGCAGCAACCCCGATTATCTCGGGCATCAAGCGTTTCCGCGACGAGTTCGAGGCCGGGCTGACCACGCCCGCCCGCGAGCTTTTCCCCTACGAGGCGTCCGTTAACTACGCGCGAGGAGGTGGCCGATGAGCGACGCTGCGAACATGATCGACGTCACCATCGACGACGTTCAGGTTTCAGTCCCCCGGGGCACGCTCGTGATCCGCGCGGCCGAGCAGGCCGGTATCCGGATCCCGCGTTTTTGCGACCACCCGCTGCTGGATCCTGTGGCCGCGTGCCGTCAGTGCCTGGTGGAGGTGGGCATGCCCGACCGCAACACGGGCGAGCTGCGATTCATGCCCAAGCCCCAGCCCTCCTGCGCGCAAACCGTCACCCCGGGCATGGTCGTCAAGACGCAGCACACCTCCGAGGCGGCGATGCGCGCCCAGCGCGGCGTCATGGAGTTCCTGCTCATCAACCACCCGCTGGACTGCCCGGTGTGCGATAAGGGCGGCGAATGCCCCCTGCAGAATCAGGCGATGAGCGATGGCCGCGGCAAATCCCGTTTCACGGACTCTAAGCGCACGTTCAAGAAGCCGCTGCGCCTCACCTCTCAGATCCTGCTGGACCGCGAGCGCTGTATCCTGTGCCAGCGCTGCGTGCGGTTCGGCAAGGAGATCTGTGGCGACGTGTTCATGGACCTGCAGGGGCGTGGTGGCGGCAGCGCCCCCACGGACGACCACTACTTCATGGGCGCGCAGGTCGGCGGTTTCGACTCGACCACGCTGGACTTTTTCGACCCGAAGGCAAAGGATGCCTCGACCTCGACGCTGTCCTCACCGTTCGGCACCGACGCGATCGTCGGTTCCCTCAACGAGGGCGATCTTTGTGTCGATGAGCGCGACGTGTCGGGCCGCGCGTTCGCTTCCTACTTCTCGGGCAACGTCATCCAGATCTGTCCGGTCGGTGCGCTGACCGCCGCGTCCTACCGCTTCCGTGCGCGCCCCTTCGATCTGGTGTCGACGGCGGCCGTCACCGAACACGACGCCTCCGGCAGCGCGATTCGCCAGGATATTCGCCGCGGCGAGGTCGTGCGCCGCATGAGCGGCAATGATCCCGAGGTCAACGAGGAGTGGATCACCGATAAGGACCGTTTCGCGTTCGAATGGGACAAGGTAGACCGCCTGACGACCCCGCTCGTGCGCTCCGACGGCGAGCTGGTTCCCACGTCCTGGTCCCACGCCCTCGATCGCGTGCGCGAAGGCCTACAGGGCGCCGGGTCGTCCGTCGGTTTCCTGCCCGGCGGCCACCTGACCTTCGAGGACGCGTGGGCGTGGTCGAAGTTCGCCCGTACCGTCGCGGGTTCCGATTCGATCGACTTTCGCTCCCGCCCCTCCAGCGAGGAGGAGCGTTCCTTCCTGGCGTCCCGCGTGGCCGGCTCCGGACTCGAAACGACGTATGCGGACCTGGAGAACGCCAGGCAGGTGCTCCTGGTCGCCTGTGAGCCCGAGGACGAGTGCGGCGCGGTGTTCCTGCGCCTGCGCAAGGCAGTGCGCAAGGCCGGCGTGAAGGTCGCGACGATCGCCCCCTTCACCTCCGCGGGCTCGCGCAAGATGAATGCGCGCGTGCTGCACGCGGCCCCCGGCGACGAGGCCTTTATCGTGGAAGCCATTGGCGGCGGCCGCTTCGATGACCTGGCGGCCGCGCTGGCCGACGGCATCGTCCTGGTGGGCGAGCGCGCAGCCGCCACCCCCGGCCTGCTCTCCGCTGTCGTCGCCCTGGCCGAGCGCACGGGTGCGCGCCTGGCGTGGATTCCTCGCCGCGCCGGTGACCGGGCCGCCGTCGAGGCTGGGCTCCTCCCGGGGCTGGCCCCCTTCGGACGCGGAATCGACCGGGCCGGGGCCGACTCCCTCGGGTGGGGTGACCTGCCCGAGCGTGGGCTCGACGCGACCCAGATGATCGAGGCCGCCGCCCGGGGCGAACTCGGCGCGCTGGTCGTCGGCGGCATCGACGTGCGCGACTTTATCGACCCCGCGCGCGTGCGCCAGGCACTCGAAAATGTTCCCTTCCTGGTGTCCCTGGAGGTTCGATCCTCCCAGGTCACCCAGCGCGCGGACGTCGTTTTGCCCGTCGCCCCCGCGGTCGAAAAGAACGGCACGTACATCAACTGGGAGGGCCGCCTGCGTCCCTTCGGCCAGGCCCGCTCGGCGACGTCCCTGACGGACCGCGACGTGCTGGTTCGCCTGGCCGAAGAGTTCGACCTCGACCTGGGTATCACCGCGCTGTCGGACCTGTACGCCGAGGTCAACGACCTCATGGAATGGGACGGCCAGCCACAGGAGTTCACCCCGGCCTCGGCCGCGTCGGCCGCCGAAGTGGGCGCCGGGCGCGTGCTGATCGCCTCCCACAAGCCCATGATCGACGCCGGACGACTCCAGGACGGCGCCCCCTGGCTGGCCGGATCGGCCCGCCGCCCCGTCCTCCTGGCCGCGGCCGCGACGCTGGCCGCCGCCGGGATCACTCCGGGCCAAGACGCTACGCTGGAAACCGAGCGCGGAACGATCACCCTTCCAGCCGCCATCGCCGACCTGCCAGATTCGGTTGCGTGGGTTCCCGAGTGCTCGGACGGCTCCGTCCTTCATGAAAACCTCGGCGGTGTTGGCACCGCCGCGACGCTGCGCGCCACGCAGGAGGTGGCACGATGACATTCGCACCCTTTGCAGTCCCGGAGTACACCGCCGCGGACTTCAGCCAGGACACCTGGTGGATCAGCCTGATTAAGGCCGTGTTCATCATCGTCTTTCTGATCGTCAACGTGCTGATCGCCCTGTGGGTCGAACGCCGGGGCCTGGGCCGCATGCAGACCCGTCCCGGTCCCAACGTGGCCGGTCCTCTCGGACTGTTCCAAGCCTTCGCGGACGCCGGCAAGCTGCTCTTCAAAGAGGACATGTGGACGCGCCGAGCCGAGCGGTTCCTGTACTTCCTGGCCCCCGCAATCGCCGCCTTCGCCGCCTTCAGCGTCTTCGCCGTCATCCCCATGGGACCGAACGTTACTATCGGCCCTATCTCCACCCCCCTGCAGCTGGCCGACACCCCCGTCGCCTCCCTGTACATCCTGGCCGTCACGTCGCTGGGCCTGTATGGCATCGTGCTCGGCGGCTGGTCGACCCGCTCGACCCTGCCCCTGTACGGCGCCGTCCGTTCCTCAGCGCAGGTCATCTCCTACGAGCTGGCCATGGGGCTGTCCCTGGTGAGCGTCTTCCTCATGTCGGGCTCCATGTCCACCTCGCGGATCGTCGCCGCGCAGGGACAGTTCTGGTGGGCGTTCACCCTGTTCCCCGCGTTCGTCATCTACTGCATCAGCGCCACCGGCGAAGTGAACCGGCTGCCCTTCGACCTGCCCGAGGCTGAAGGCGAGCTGGTCGCCGGTCACATGACCGAGTACTCGTCGATGAAGTTCGGCTGGTACTACCTGTCCGAGTACGTCAACATGCTGAACGTGTCCGCGGTGGCGACCACCATGTTCCTGGGCGGTTGGCACGCCCCGTGGCCACTGTCCCACGTCGAGTTCGTCAACTCCGGCTGGTGGGGCATGCTCTGGTTCTTCCTGAAGATCTGGTTCTTCATGTTCCTGCTGGTCTGGACGCGCGCCACGCTGCTGCGCTTCCGCTACGACCAGTTCATGAACCTCGGCTGGAAACGACTCATGCCCATCGCGCTCGGCTGGCTCGTTCTGGTCGCCCTGGTGCGCGGCATCACCCAGTTCGTCCAGGTCACCACCCCCGTCCTGTTCGGCGGGGTCGGCGTCCTCTTCCTCATCGCGCTGGCGTTCATCTGGCTGACCGACAGATCCGAACCGGGGGAGGCGACGGCGTCCGAACGCGAATACACGGGCTTCGAGGACGGCTTCCCCGTACCGCCGCTGCCCGGACAGACCCCCGTTGCCTCGCCGCGCGCCGCCGCCAGCATCGAGGGCGAGGCGGCCACGGCCACCGAGGCCGACAGCCCGAAGGAGAGCACCGATGAGTGAGAAGAACACCGACGAGGAAATGCTCTTCGAGCACGACCCCAAGGGGGCGCTCGCCCAGTTCGTGGCGCCCATGGCCGGCTACGGAGTCACCCTGTCCTCCTTCTTCCGGTCCACGGTCACCGAGCAGTACCCGCGCGAGCGCGCGCGCGTCATGCCTCGTTTCCACGGACGCCACCAGCTGAACCGCTACGACGACGGCCTGGAAAAATGCGTCGGCTGCGAGCTGTGCGCGTGGGCGTGCCCCGCCGACGCCATCTTCGTTGAGGCCGCGTCCAACACCCCCGACCGGCAGTACTCGGCGGGCGAACGCTACGGCCGGGTCTACCAGATCAACTACCTGCGCTGTATATTCTGTGGCATGTGCATTGAGGCGTGCCCCACGCGCGCCCTGACGATGACGAACGACTTCGAGATCGCCAAGTACACCCGCGAGGATGACATCTATGAGAAGGAAGACCTGCTGGCTCCCCTCTCCGACGGAATGCTCGCGGCGCCACACCCCATGGTTGAGGGAAAGAACGACATCGACTACTACCGCGGGGAAGTCACCGGCCCCACCGCCACCCAAGTCGACTGGGTCGCGGCCCGCCGCCCCGACGACCCCTCCCTCAAGACGGTAAGAGTCGCGCAGGAGGCACATTCATGAACATGTCCAACGGCTGGCCCATGATGGGGTCGGTGGGCGAGATCATCCTCTTCGTGTGCGCGGCCATCGTCATGATCGTCTGCGCCCTGGGGGTCCTCTTCTGCAAGAAGGCCGCGCACGCGGCCATCTGCATGGTCGGCGTCATGCTGGGCCTGGCCGTCCTGTACCTCGCCAACAACGCGCCCTTCCTGGGCGTCGCGCAGGTCGTCGTGTACACGGGCGCGATCATGATGCTCTTCCTCTTCGTCATCATGCTCATTGGCATCGGAAACACCGACGACTACGCGCGCCAGAGCCACGGAGCGATCATCGCGGCCACCGCCGGCGGGGCCGGGATGATCCTCATCGTGACGACGGCTGTTCTCAAGTCGGTGCCCGCCACGCATTCGCCGAGCAACGCCGACCCCTACTCCGATCAGCCCATCACCGACCTGGCGATTCTGCTCTTCCAGGAACACTGGCTGAGCATGGAGCTGGCCGGTGGGCTGCTCATCATCGCCGCTGTGGGCGCGATGCTGCTGACCCACTCCGACCGCCTGGTCGCCAAGGCGACTCAGGCCGAGACCGCGCGCAACAAGATGCGCGCCTTTAAGGAGAAGGGCGCTCGCATCGGCCAGCTTCCCGCCCCCGGCGTGTACGCCCAGTCCAACGCGGCCGACGTGCCGGCGATCTCCGGCGAAACCCTGGGCCCCGTTGAGGAATCCGTGCCCCGCGTCCTGCGCGTGCGCGGACTGACCCGCACGATCGGCGAGGTCGCCCCCGAGGTGTCGGCCCAGCTCACCCTGGCCCGCACCGAGGCTCCCGCGACTGAGGACGCCGAGGAAGAATCCCCCTACACCATCGGGCGCACGCTCAACGTGGCCCGCTCCGGCTCCTTCGGGATGCCCGGCGCCCCCGCGCCCACCGGCATGGCCCAGCCCCGGCCTCGCTCCCAGCGCGCCACCACCACCGACCAGAAGGAAGAGAACGAATGAGCCTCGCCTGGTACCTCATCCTCGCGGGTGTGCTGTTCGCCATCGGAGCGACCACGGTCCTCGTGCGCCGCAGCGCGGTCATCGCGCTCATGGGTGTCGAAATGATGCTCAACGCCGCGAACCTCGTCCTCGTGACGTTCTCGCGCATCAATTCCAACATTGACGGACAGATCATGGCGTTCTTCGTCATGGTTGTCGCCGCCGCGGAAGTCGTCGTCGGCCTGTCGATCATCGTGTCCATCTATCGTTCGCGCTCGACCACGAGCATGGACGACCTCAACCTGTTGAAGAACTGAAGGAGGACGTAACGCATGACCGCCTTCATTTCCGCACAGGTCCCAGGCGCGGTTGACACGGTTGCCGCCACGGGGATCGCCTCCTACGCGTGGCTGCTCATCCTGATCCCGCTCACCTCAGCCGGGCTGGCCCTGCTCCTGGGGCGCGCCTGCGACAAGTGGGGCCACCTGCTGGCCACGCTGGCGTCCTGGGCGACGTTCGTCGTCGGCGCGCTCATCGCCGCCCAGATGTGGAATGCACCCGAGGACGGGCGCCGCTTCGCGCACACCCTGTTCACCTGGATCCCCGCCGGCGAGTTCACGGTGAACTTCGGGCTGCTCGTCGATCCCCTGTCCATCACCTTCGTGATCCTGGTGACCTTCGTCGGCTCCCTCATCCACGTGTACGCGATTGCCTACATGGCCCACGATTCGGCCCGGCGCCGCTTCTTTGCCTACCTGAACTTTTTCATCGCGGCGATGCTGACCCTGGTGCTGGCCGACTCCTACGCCGGCCTGTTTGCCGGGTGGGAAGGCGTGGGCCTGGCGTCCTACCTGCTCATCGGATTTTGGAACCATGTGCCCGCCAACGCGGTGGCAGCCAAGAAGGCATTCGTCATGAACCGCATCGGCGATATGGGCATGCTCATCGCCATGATGGCCATGGTCGCGTCCTTTCAGTCCGTGTCCTTCTCGGACGTGAGCTCCCGGGTCGGCGCGATCCCCACCTCCGCAGCGACCATCATCGGGTTCTTCCTGCTGGTCGCCGCCTGCGGCAAGTCCGCGCAGTTCCCGCTGCAGGCGTGGCTGGGTGACGCCATGGCTGGCCCGACCCCCGTGTCCGCCCTGATTCACGCGGCCACGATGGTCACCGCCGGCGTCTACCTGATCGTCCGCTCCGGCGCGGTCTTTAGCGCCGCCCCCGTGGCCGCGACCGCGGTCGCCGTCGTCGGCGCGATCACCCTGCTGTTCGGGGCGATCGTGGGCTGCGCCAAGGACGACATAAAGAAGGTGCTGGCCGCCTCCACCATGAGCCAGATCGGCTACATGATGCTGGGCGCGGGCCTGGGCCCTATCGGGTGGGCGTTCTCGATCTTCCATCTCTTTACCCACGGCTTCTTCAAGGCCCTCATGTTCCTGGGCGCGGGCTCCGTCATGCACGGCATGGGCGACCAGGTGAACATGCGCCGGTTCGGCGCCCTGCGCGGCGTCATGAAGGTCACGTGGCTGACCTTCATGATGGGCTGGCTCGCGATCCTCGGCGTCCCGCCCCTGTCCGGCTACTGGTCGAAGGATCGGATCATCGAAGCCGCGTTTGGAGCCCACCAATTCGGAGCTAGCGAGGCTCCGTGGATCGGGTGGGTGTACGGCCTGGTTGCGCTGGTCGGCGCCGGCGTGACCGCGTTCTACATGTCCCGTCTCTTCTTCATGACCTTCCACGGAAAGGCCCGCTGGACCACCGAGGCCGAGGGCGCCCCCGTGCACCCGCACGAGTCCGGCCCCCTCATGACGGTTCCGATGATCATCCTGGCGCTCGGCGCCGTCCTCCTCGGCGGCGCACTGTCCATGGGCGACGCCTTCGTCAACTGGCTGGCCCCCGCGATCGGCCGCGCCCAGCACGGCGAGCCCGTCCTGAACGAGTACGTGATCCAGGGGGCCACCCTGGCCCTGGTCATCGCCGGCGCTCTCATCGCGTGGATGAAGTACGGGCGCGACGAAGTACCCGCCTCCGTTCCCGCCGGAAACATCCTGGTAGAGGCCGCTCGGCGCGACCTCTACCAGGATAGGGCCAACGAAGCCCTGTTCATGATGCCCTCCAAGGGGCTCGTCACCGTCGCGACCGTCGGCGACGCGAGCGCTATCGACGGCGCGCTCACCGGCCTCGGGCGCGGCTCGCAGCTGCTCGGACGCGCCGTTGGCCTCACCCAGAATGGCCTCGTGCGCACGTACGCCGCCTACATCCTGGGCGGTGTCATCCTGGCCCTGGCCATCGTCCTCGGATTCAGGCTCTAAGGGACATACGACAATGGAAAGTGCAATGGTTGATGCTAACTTCCCGTGGCTGTCCGTCCTCGTGGCAGTTCCGGCCGCGGGCGCGGCCCTCCTCGGCCTGGTCCCGCCCCTGAGGCGCGCCGCCGGGCGCATGGTCGCCCTGGCCGTCGCCCTCGTCGAGCTCGCGCTCGGCATCGTCGTGGCCGTCACCGCCTTCGACTGGTCCGCCCCGGCCTCGTACCAGGTGTACGAGACCCACGCGTGGATCCCCCAGATGGGCATCAGCTGGTCCCTGGGCGTGACCTCCCTGGGCCTGGTTATGATCCTGTTGGCCCTGGGGCTCGTGCCGCTCGTGCTCGTCGCGGGATGGAACGAGGACGAGGCATCGGATCGCGGCGCGTACCCCGCCCTGGTCCTTGCCCTCCAGGCGTTCATGGTCGTCATCTTCGCGGCCTACGACCTGGCGGTCTTCTACTTCGCCTTCGAAGCGATGCTGGTGCCGCTCTACGTCATGATCGGCCGCCACGGCGTCGGCCAGGAGAGCGCGCGCCACAAGGCGGCAATGAAGTTCCTGCTGTACTCGCTGTTTGGCGGCCTCGTCATGCTGGGCGGAATCCTGTTCCTCTGGGCGATTGGCTCGCGGTCCGCCTCGGATGTCTCGACGTTCTTCCGCCTGGATTCGCTGGCCCAGGTGCTGCCGAATACCGCCCCCGCCGTGCAGATGGTCGTCTTTTGGACCTTCCTGGTCGCCTTCGCCATCAAGGCGCCCATGGTTCCCGTCCACACGTGGCTGCCCGACACTGCCGCGGCCGCGCGCCCCGGCACCTCCGTGCTGCTGGTCGGCGTGCTGGACAAGATCGGTACCTTCGGGATGATCACGCTGTGCCTGCAACTGACCCCCGGCGCCGCCGCGTCCGCAAAGTGGGCGGTGTGCGTCCTCGCCGTCATTTCGATCCTGTGGGGAGGCCTGTCGGCCAACGGCCAGAGCGACATCATGCGCCTGGTGTCCTACACGTCCGTATCGCACTTCGGTTTCATGGTCCTGGGCATCTTCATCGGGTCACACCTGGCCCTGGTCGGCGCCATGTTCTACATGGTTGCCCACGGGGTTTCGATCGCCGCGATGTTCCTCCTGTCCGGCTGGCTCTCGCGTCGCGGCGGATCGCAGGACATGCGCGAGTACGTTGGCATGCAAAGGGTCACGCCCGTCCTGTCTGGCCTGTGGCTGATCTCTGGCCTGGCGTCAATCGCGCTGCCCGGATTGTCCGGTTTCGTCCCCGAGTACCTGGTACTCATGGGGACCTGGAAGGTGAGCGCGCCGCTGGCGCTCTTCGCGGTCCTCGGCGTCGTCATCGCCGCCATGTACGTCCTCATGCCCTACCAGCGCGTCTTCACGGGCGCGCCCGGCAAAGGAAAGGAAGACCTGGCGGACCTGTGTACCCGCGAACGCTGCGTCATGACGCCCCTCGTGATCGCGATGCTCGTCCTCGGTATCTGGTCGGCGCCCCTGGTCGGCGCGCTGACCCCGGTTGCTTCAGACCTCGACCTGGACACAGCGCCGGTCCCGGCCGCCGCTGAAGGGAGCGCACAGTGAACGTCCTGCCCATGGCTAACTTCCAGGCCCCCGAGGTTCACTGGCTGAGCCTCGCTCCCATCATCATTATGCTGGGGGGCGCGGTCCTGGGAATCCTCGTCGAGGCATTCGCCCCCGCGAAGGCTCGCCGCCCCATCGTGATCGCCCTGGCCATCGCGGCCACCTGCGGCGCGGGTGCCGTGCTGGCCCTGCGCTGGTCTGCCGTCGTGGCCGCCCCGGCCTCGCTGGGGGAGTACATCGAGGATCCGCTGACCGTTGCGGCGCAGTCGATTCTGGCGGTCATCGGCCTCGTCGCGGTGCTGGCGATGGCCGACCGCACGAGCGCCGGTGACGGCGCGTTCGCCGGTCAGCCGTCGGATCGTCCCGATTCGGCGGCCGAGGAACTGACGCAGCGCCACGGCCACCAGCGTTCCGAGATGTTCCCGCTGACCCTGTTCTCCCTCGGCGGCATGATGATCTTCCCCGCGGCGGACAACTTCGTCACGTTGTTCGTGGCCCTTGAACTCATGTCGCTGCCCCTGTACATCATGGCCGCAACCGCGCGTCGCCGCCGCCAGCTGTCCTACGAGGCGGCGCTGAAGTATTTCGTGCTGGGCGCGTTTTCCTCCGGCTTCATGCTGATGGGCACGGCCTTCCTCTTCGGCTTCTCGAACTCGCTGCGCATCTCCGCGCTGGGGCGCGCCATCTCGACGAATACCGACATGGACTGGATGGTTCTCATCGGCGTGTTGAGCGTGATGGTTGGACTGCTCTTTAAGGTGGGGGCCGCCCCCTTCCACGCGTGGACCCCGGACGTTTACACGGGCGCCCCGACCCCGGTGACGGGCTTCATGGCCGCGGCCGTCAAGATCGCCGCGTTCGCTACGATGGCTCGCTTTTACCAGGCAGTCGCCGCGTACCTGCAGTGGGATTTCCTGTACGTTTTCGCCGCCGTCGCGGTCGGCACCATCCTGGTCGGAACCTTCGCGGGCCTGGTTCAAAAAGACGTGAAACGCATGCTGGCGTACTCGTCGATCGCGCACGCGGGCTTCATCCTGATGGGTATTCTCGCGATCCAAAAGGGCGGCACGGGGCACGTGCTGTTTTACACGCTGGCTTACGCGCTGGCGACGGTCGGAGCCTTTAGCGTGGTCGCCCTGGTGCGCGGCCGCGACGGTGACGGCAACGTCCTCGGTGAGGCAACGAGCCTGCGCAAGTGGGCGGGAATCGGCCGCACGAACCCGTGCATCGCGGCCTCGATGCTAGTCTTCCTGCTGTCCTTTGCCGGCATCCCGCTGACGGCCGGTTTCGTCTCCAAGTTCGTGGTCTTCTCGGACGCCATCGCGGGCGGCATCGGTTGGCTCGCGATCGTGGGCCTGGCTGCCTCGGCGATCACGGCGTTCTACTATTTCCGTCTGGTGCGCCTGATGTTCTTCACCGCCCCCGGCGAGGACTCCGTGGTGGTCAGGTCGCAGGGCCTGTCGGCTCTGGCCATCATCGTGAGTGCCCTGGGCACGGTTGCGCTGGGCGTGTTCCCCGGTCCCGTGTTGAGCCTCCTGGAAAAGATCGTCATACTGATTCCGTGAACGTCCAAACACCCGATCTTCATGTTCCCGACCTTGAGCTCCGTATTACGCCGGGGCTTGAGGCCGTTGAGCGCCGTCTCCTCGACTCGGTCTCCTCGTCCCGCGACTTGATGGATGAGCTGACGCGCCATCTGGCGGTCGCGGGCGGCAAGCGGATGCGTCCGCTGCTGACGCTCGTGTGCGCGCAGCTGGGGGATCCCGAGCGCGCGTTGGACGACAAGGTGCTGACGGCTGCGACGGCGGTCGAGCTGACGCACCTGGCGTCGCTGTACCACGACGACGTCATGGATTCCGCGCCGACCCGTCGCGGGGTGCCCTCCGCTCAGCGCCTCTGGGGCAACAACCGGGCGATCCTGGCCGGCGACATCCTGTTCGCGCGCGCATCCTTGTTGATCGCGTCCCTGGGTTCCCAGATGGTGGATCACCACGCGCGCACCTTCGAGCGCCTGTGCGAGGGCCAGCTGAATGAAACCTTCGGTCCGACGCCGGGTGCGGACCACGTGGACTTCTACCTGCAGGTGCTGGCGGATAAGACCGGTTCGCTCGTGTCGGCGGCCGCCTCGTTTGGTGCCCTGCTGGCTGGCGCGAGCGAGTCGGTCGGTGACATCGTGAGCGACTTTGGCGAGAAGGTGGGCGTTGCCTTCCAGATCGCGGACGACGTGTTGGACTTGGCCTCCTCGGGCGAGCAATCGGGTAAGACCCCCGGCACGGATCTGCGCGAGGGCGTGGATACGCTGCCCGTTTTGCTGTTGCGTCGCCGCGAGGCGAGCGGAGCGATCGACCCGGCCGGGGCGCGTATCCTGCGTGACCTGGCGGGCGACCTGTCCTCCGATGAGGCGCTCGCCGACGTGGTTGAGCAGCTGCGCGCGCACGACGTCGTGGAGGAGACTCGCGAGCTGGCGCGCGCGTGGGCGCGCGATGCGGTCCAGGCGCTGGAGGACCTGCCCGAGGGCGAGGCCAGGACGGCGCTCGTGTCGTTCGCGAACCTGATGGTGGATCGCCTGGTCTGACGGTGCACGCGAGGCCGGGGCCGACAGGCCACCGCGCACACCGGCCTCACCCGAAGAGAAGACCCTTGAGGTGTGCGGGGGGTCTCAGGTAAGGTTACCCTCGGCCTCGGGCGCTAGACTCGGTGCCCAGGTGCGCGCACTCGCGCTTTGTCGAAGTAAGGAGAACTTGGTTGGCACCGCTGAACGTTGCCGTCATCGGCGCTGGTCCCGCCGGTATTTACGCGTCGGATATTCTGTCAAAGTCGGGGCTCGAGGTCAATATCGACCTGTTTGAACGCCTCCCCGCCCCCTACGGTCTGGTGCGCTACGGTGTCGCGCCGGATCACCCGCGCATCAAGCAAATCATCGTCGCGTTGTACAAGATCCTGCAGCGCGGGGACATCCGCCTGCTGGGCAACGTCGAGGTGGGCAGGGACGTGAGCATTGATGACCTGCGCGACCACTACGACGCGATCGTGATCGCGACGGGCGCGGATCGCGATCATCCCCTCGACATTCCGGGCGTGGATCTGCCGGAGTCTTACGGCGCTGCGGACTTCGTTTCCTGGTACGACGGCAACCCGGACTACCCGCGTACGTGGCCGCTTGAGGCGCGCGAGGTCGCCGTCATCGGCGTGGGTAACGTGGCGCTGGACGTGTCGCGCGTGCTGGCCAAGCACGCGGAAGACATGCTCAAGACGGAGGTGGCGGCCAACGTCGCGCAGGCTTTGGCCGAGAACCCCGTGACGGACGTCCACGTGTTTGGGCGTCGCGGACCGGCGCAGGTGAAGTTCACGCCGCTGGAGCTGCGCGAACTGGGCAAGGTGCCGGACGTGGACGTGATCGTGTCGGAAGAGGACTTCGACTTCGACGAGGGCTCCGAGGAGGCGCTGCGCGCGTCGAACCAGCAGCGCCAGGTGGTGAAGACGCTGACGAACTACGCGATGGTGGACGAGAAAGAGCGCACCGCGTCGCGTCGCATCCACATTCATCTCTTCCAGTCCCCGGTCGAGATCGTCGCTGATGAGCGCGGGCACGTCAAGGCGCTGCGCACCGAGCGCACCGCCTTAAACGGCGACGGCAGCGTGTCGGGCACGGGGGTCATCACGACGTGGCCGGTGCAGGCGGTCTACCGCGCGGTGGGCTACTATTCCTCGCCGATCCCGGGCCTGCCCTTCGACGAGAGCGCCGGCGTGGTGCCCAACGTCGAGGGCCGCGTCATCTGTGCGGAGCAGACGAAGGACGAGTCCGCCGAGGTCATTCCCGGCGTGTATGCGACGGGGTGGATCAAGCGCGGTCCGGTCGGCCTGATCGGTTCGACCAAGTCGGACGCGCAGCAGACGATCGCACACCTGGTGGAGGACGCCTCGGCGGGGTGCCTGCACGCCAAGACCGAGGCCGTGGGCCACGAGGCCATGGTCGCCCTGCTGGAGGAGCGGGGCGTGGAGTTCACGACCTGGGAGGGGTGGGAGCTCCTGGATGCCTACGAGCAGGCCCTGGGTGAAAGCTATGGTGAGCTGCCCGGTGGTCGCGGGACGCGCGAGCGCATCAAGGTGGTGTCGCGCCGGGTCATGACGGACATTTCGCGCGGCGCCGAGGTGGATTCAGCGACCGTCGATCACATCGGGGAGATGGGCGAGATGGGCGTTCCCGCGGCCCCCGAGCGCTTCGACGACTACACGGGTCCGGGGCGCCGCTCCTAGGCGAGTGATTTCCCGGGCGAGGCGGTGGGCTCCACCGCCTCGCCCGCTGGTATCGGTTTCCCCTGCGGCCCCGGATTCACACAGGGTTTCCGGGCCCCTTTCAGTGATCTTTTAGGTAGCCTTCGTAAAATCCCGTGCATGGTGCACAGGAACTACCACAATGGCCTCAAGACGACGCTCTTGCTGGGAGGAATGTGGGCGTTGCTGCTGGGCCTGGGGGCACTGGTCGCCTCGGGTACGGGTCGCGCCGTGTGGATTTTAGTGTTTGCCGGTATCGGGCTGGCTCAGACCGCCTATTCCTACTGGAACTCGGCGGCCATCGCGCTGCGGTCTATGGGCGCCTATCAGGTGAGCGAATCGGAGCAGCCGGAGCTCTATCGGATCGTTCGCGAGCTGTCGGAACGGGCGGGGGAACCGATGCCGTCGATCTGGGTGGCGCCCTCGCCGACGCCGAATGCCTTTGCGACTGGGCGCAATCCGAATAACGCGGCGGTGTGCTGCACGGAGGGAATCCTGGCGATCCTGTGCGAAAGGGAGCTGCGGGGGGTCCTGGGCCACGAGCTGATGCACATCTACAACCGGGACATCCTGACGACCTCGGTGGCCGCGGCGATGGGTGGCGTCGTCATCGCTATCGCCCAGTTCCTGCTGTTCTTCGGCGGGGGCGTACGCCGCGAGGGCGGGGGAGTGGGCTTCCTGGGGCTGCTCGCGTTGAGCCTTTTGGCTCCCATCGCCTCGACCCTGATCCGGTTCTCGCTGTCGCGCACGCGCGAGTTCGATGCTGACGAGGACGGGGCGATGCTCACGCAGGATCCCCTGGCGCTGGCCTCGGCGCTGCGCAAGCTGGAAACGGCGACGGATCGCCGGCCGATGGAGGATACGCCGCGCACGAGACACGTCGCCGCGATGATGATCGCCAACCCCTTCCGGGGGTCATCGCTCAGGCGGGTGCTGTCGACGCATCCGCCGATGGAGGAACGCATCGCGCGTCTGGAGGAAATCGCGGGCTACTGACGCGTCTTCGTCTGCCCGGCTTCCTCGTCGTGCTGGTGCATTTCCTGGTTTCCGGTCGCCGCGGGGCCTGCCGCCCGCGAGCCTGCTCAACCGAGCTGCGCCCGGTGCGTCGTCTCGAAGCCCGGCCAGGCCCCGCAGACCCCGCGGCGGCCTCCCATCAGGACTTTGCGCGCGCCCGCCCTCATTGATGCCCGGGATCAGCGGTAGTTGACGAACTGGAGGGCGACGTCCAGCTCCTCGCCCCTGGGGCCCTTAAGCAGGGCGATGACGGCCTGCAGGTCGTCGCGCGACTTGGAGGAGACGCGCAACTCATCGCCCTGGATCTGAGCCTTGACCCCCTTGGGCCCCTCCTCGCGGATGAGCTTGGCGATCTTTTTGGCTGTCTCCTGCGGTATTCCCTCCTTGAGGGGGCAGACGAGCTTGTAGAGCTTGCCCGATGCTTTGGGCTCGCGGTCCTTATAATCCAAGACCTTCAGGGAAAGCCCGCGGCGGATGAGCTTGGACTGGAGCACGTCCAGGATCGCAAGCACACGGGACGCCGAGTTCGCCTCCATAGCGATCGTGTCCCCGCTGAGGACGATGGCGGCGTCGACGCCGCGGAAGTCGTAGCGGTTGGCGATCTCCTTGGCGGTTTGGTTAACGGCGTTATCGACCTCTTGGCGGTCGAGCTTGGAGACGACATCGAAGGAAGAATCGGCCATGAGAAGGCACCTTTCATTGACATTTCGCCCATCGTTGTTCCGATTGGCGCTCGGCGTCATTTTAGTGCTATTCTTTCACGGCACCGCGAGAGCGGCGCGCGGCAGGTTACCAAAGCGGCCAAATGGATCTGACTGTAAATCAGACGCTTCGTGCTTCGGGGGTTCGAATCCCTCACCTGCCACAGGCTCGCTGGTTTCAGCGAGTAACGTCTGTGATGTCATTCTCAGGCTTCGGGATTGCTTCGGTGCTCGGAGTTGGGATAGGCTTTCCGGCGTTGCCCCGATAGCTCAGTAGGCAGAGCGTCTCCATGGTAAGGAGAAGGTCAAGGGTTCGATTCCCTTTCGGGGCTCCGGTTGCGGATTCATCCGCTTCCGGCGGCGGGGTAGCTCAGCTGGTCAGAGCGCACGACTCATAATCGTGAGGTCGCGGGTTCGAGCCCCGCCCCCGCTACCGAATCTTTAATCGGACAGGTCGCACGGCGACGAAACTAAGCGAGGGAAACAACCGTGGCAAGCAAGTCTCAGGACGTTCGCCCCAAGATCACTCTGGCCTGCTCGGAGTGCAAGGAGCGCAACTACATCACCAAGAAGAACCGTCGTAACACGCCGGATCGTCTCGAGCTGGCAAAGTACTGCCCGCGCTGCCGCAAGTCGACGGCGCACCGCGAGACTCGCTGACGGCTTTTCGCCTGTAAGGCCCCGAGGAACCTGGGTTCCCCGGGGTGCTTTGTATGTGCGCCGTGCCACTGTGGCTTATCCTGGTCGGGTGATGGCGCGTGTTGAACCGGAACAGATCATTGCTCCGCTGGGTGCGGGGGAGGCGCGCATTCCCGCGCTCGTTGCACTGGGGGATGGAAGGACGGTCCTGTTCTACGACGAACGGCCGGCCCCGGCCTGCGGTGCGGGATCCGATTTTAACGGGCTGACCATGGCCTCGGACCTGCCGAATCCGAACCGGATCCGGTGGGTGGAACGGCAGGCGGCGGGCCGTTGGTCTGCTCCCCGCCCGCTGCCTGCGGGGTGCCCTCCGGTATCGTCGGACGCCTGCGTGGGCGTCGATGGGGGCGGGTGGATGCACCTGGCCTTCGCGTCAACGCGGGGGTGCGTCGGCTATATGGATTCGCGCGCAGCCGGCGAGCGCCTGCGCGCCTGGTGGGCGTGGGGGAGCATCCCCGAGGAACTGACCTACGAGGACGTCACGGACCGGCTGTATGAGGAGACGGGCGCGGATGGGCTCTTCGCCGCCTCGGGAGGAACCGTCAGCTTCGGCGGCGCCGTGGCGCTGCCCTACGTCGTGCGGACGGGGGACCTGACCCGCGTGTGCGTCGTGTTCGCGCGCGGCGGTGAGCTGGCGTGGGTGTCGGAGCCCCTGGAGGGGCCGCAGGGGGTCTTGCTGGACGAGACGACGGTGAGCGTGTGGGATGGGCGCCTCGTGGCAAATTGCCGGATTCAGGGCTTCGAGGGGCGCGGGGCGGGTGCGCGCTACCTCGCGTGGGGCGACGGGCGCCGCTGGGATGGTGGGCGCATGTGGGAGCTGGAGGACCCGGGGTGTAACGCGCGCCACATCGTAGACCTGTTTGTGCACCCGCATTCGCGTGGTGCGCGCGCGGGTGGAGCCGTCCTGCGGCTGACGCCCCCGTGGGAGGGCGAGGTGCGTGCCCGCCCGGTCGCCTCCCTCGGCGAAGGCGGGTTCGGTTACAGCGACGTCGCCGTGGGGGTGGGCCAGGCCGTGGTGGTGTTCGAGCGGGACCGTGGCCTGTGGGAGGCGGCGGTCCCGCTTCCCGGCGCGTGAGCGTTTCTCCCCGAGCCCTCAGCGTCCCTCGATGATGGCCAGCAGGGGCGCGTAGTGCGCGTCAACGGCGGCGGCGTAGGCTGCCGGATCTCCTGCTTCGCAGGCGCGCAGGATCGCGGCGTGGGCGTCGGCGGCGTCCTCCATCTCCTGGCGCGACGCCGCGGCCAGCTGGGGGGTGACGCTCTGGTGGACCAGCCACATGGCGGCCACCAGCTGGTGCATGAGGGCGTTGTCCAGGTATGCGAGCAGCCCGGAGTGGAAGGCGATGTCCTGGTCCAGGTAGGTGGCGCCCTCCCGTGCGCGCGTGGCCATCGCGTCCACGAGTTCCCACAGTCGCGGGTTTGTGGTTCCCGTCATAGCGCGCGTGAGCGGCAGCGCGATCCCCAGGTCGAGGGCGTGCCGGGTCTCGACGATCGAATGCAGGGATTCGACCCCGTTGATTTCGTCCAGGGCGGCGCGCAACACCAGGGTCTCAACCAGTGGCTGCATGGACATGTCGCCCACGTAGGAGCCCGAGCCCTGGCGGACGGTCACGATGTCGAGCGCCTGGAGGCGACGCAGCGCCTCGCGCACGGAGGAACGAGACACGCCCAGGTCGGCGCACAGCGCCGATTCGGTCGGGAGACGGTCGCCGGATCGCAGTCCGTGGCGCAGGATGTAGGACTTGATCGCGTCCATCGTTACCGAGGATCGCGTGTCGATTGGTGCTGGTCCTGTGCGATTCTGTTCGGATGTGTGAGGCAATTGCGTCGTTATCGCTTGCACAGATTTGTCTGACAACATACGATGAGTATAGCGAGCGGAACAAAAGAACCGCACGTCCCAATTCTCGAAGATGAGGAGCGAGAACATGCGAATGCATAAACACTTCGCAACTGGCGCTGCGCTGACCGCAGCCGCCGCCATGATCCTGACCGCGTGCGGCGGATCGCCCACCTCGAACGGCTCCGGCGGCAACGCTTCCGGCGGGCCGAAGGGGACCGTTACGGCCGGTGTCGCCTACGAGACCACCGACTATGGGCCGATCACCACCTCGGCTCTTGGCATGGGTGCGAACTGGCAGGTCCTCGAGGGCCTGTACCGCTTCAACATGGCCGACTATTCCGTCAGCCCCGCGCTGGCCGGCGGTGACCCCGTGAAGGTCTCCGACACCGAGTACGAGGTCACCTTGCGCGACGGCGCGAAGTTCTCCGACGGCTCCAATGTGACCGCCGCTGACGTCGTTAGCTCCTACGAGCGCGCCACGTCCGAGAAGTCCATCTACCGTCAGTTCTTCACCTTCGTTGACTCCGTGAGCGCGAAGGACGACAAGACGGTCTCTATCAAGCTGAAGCACCCCTTCGCCAATCTGAAGGAGCGTTTCGTCAACGTTCGCGTGGTTCCCTCCTCCATGGACGAGGACGCCCTGAAGGCAAAGCCGATCGGCTCGGGCCCGTACAAGTACGACACGATCACGGCCACCGAGATCACCGCCGTTCCCAACGAGAACTACACGGGTAACGAGCCCGCGAAGGTCGCCACCCTGAAGTGGCAGGCCCTCAAGGATGACTCCGCCCGTCTGGCCGCCGCTATCGGCGGCACGGTTGACCTCATGGAGGCCGTCCCCGCCTCCGCTCAGGATCAGCTCAAGGGCGCCGGCTGGAACGTCGACTCCAAGCCCGGCTACGGCAACCCCTTCATGATGTTCAACACGCGCAAGGCTCCCTTCGACAAGCCCGAGGTGCGCCGCGCTTTCCTCAAGGCCATCGACAGGCAGAAGCTGATCAACTCCGCGCTGGAAGGCCAGGCCGTCGAGGCGACCTCCTTCCTGCCCGAGGCGAACCCCGCCTACAAGAAGCCTTCGACCGACCTGTCCTACAACAAGGATGCCGCCACCAAGCTCCTGAGCGACGCCGGCGTGTCCGGGCTGGAGATCAACCTCGTGACGACGGACCACCCGTGGGTCCTGGCCCTGGTTCCCCAGATCAAGTCCGACCTGGAGGCGCTGGGCGTGAAGGTCAACCACACGCAGATGGCGTCCTCCGACCTGTACTCCAACGTCACCGACGTGGATTCCCCCACCTACGACGTCGTGCTGGCCCCCGGTGACCCCTCGGTCTTCGGCGTGGACCCCGGCATCATCATCTCCTGGTGGAACGGCGACAACGTGTGGACCAAGAAGCGTGACGGCTGGCAGGAGTCGGATCCCGAATCCTTCAAGAAGCTCCAGTCCATCATGGACGAGGCCGTTCAGCTTGACGGCGACGCCGCCAAGGCCAAGTGGGGTGAGGCTCAGGACTTGCTGGCCGAACAGGGCGTCCTGTACCCCCTTGTCTTCCGCAACATGATCACCGGCTCCAACCCAAAGAAGGTGGACGGATTCCAGGCGATTTCCTCCACCGGCCTGCAGCTGCTCGGTGTGAGCGCAAAGTAAGGCCCGCAGGGGCCGGATAGGACGGAGGGGTGGAACGCCCACCCATGAGGCAGACGCCACAGTGGGGCGCCACCCCTCCGTTCTCTTTGCCAAAAACCACTGAAATGGAGGTCTAGCAGTGAATAACCTTCTGCGTCTCATCGGACGACGACTGGTGGCCCTGCCGATCATGGTGGTCGGCGTGTCCTTCCTCGTCTTCTTCATCATGTCCCTGTCTCCCATCGATCCGGCCTACTCGGCCCTGGGCGAGACGGCGACCCCCGAAGCCCTCGAAGAGTACCGCGCGCAGCACGGTCTCAAGGATCCCTTCTTTGTCCAGTACGGCCGCTACCTGTGGAACATGCTCCACGGCGACCTCGGCACCTACGGTGTCGGAACGTCCAACCACGTCAGCGACCTCGTGGGCCAGGCCCTGCCTATCACCCTGCAGCTGACCTTCCTGGGCCTGCTCTTTGCGGTCCTCCTGTCCTTCCCCCTCGGCGTGCTCGCCGCCCTGTACCGGGACCGCTGGCCCGACCAGGTCATCCGCGTCCTGTCGGTCATCGGCATCGGCACCCCCTCCTTCTGGCTGGCTGCCTTGCTGGTCCTCGTCTTCAACCAATCCGTTCTACCTGTCTCGGGTTCCGTTCCCGCCCTCTCCGTAGACCCCGGGGGATGGTTCCTGCGCATGCTGCTTCCGGCCATCGCCCTGGCGGTTCCCGTGGTTGGTCAGATGACCCGAGTCGTGCGAACCTCCATGGTCGAGGAACTGGACCGCGACTACGTGCGTACCGCGGTGGGCGGCGGCATCCCGAAGCGAATCGTCGTGGCGCGCAACGTTCTGCGTAACGCGCTCATCACCCCTGTCACCGTCCTCGGCCTGCGCATCGGGTACCTGATGGGCGGCGCGGTCGTCATTGAAATCATCTTCGCCATTGATGGAATGGGCAAGGCGGTCCTGCTCAAGGGCATTCAAGAGAACTGGGTGACCCTGGTGCAGGGCGGCGCGCTCGTCGTCGCGATCGCCTTCATCGTCGTCAACATCATCGTTGACATGCTCTACCTGCTCATCAATCCGCGTATTAGGTCGGTGTGAGGCATGAACCAGAAAGAAAAGCTCGCTAAGGTCACCGCGAAGGGGGCGCGTTTCTCGCGCATCGGCGCGATGTCCCTGGGGTCCAAGATCGCGATAGCCATCCTGGCGCTCGTCATCCTGATCTCGATCCTGTCGCCCCTCATCTCCCCCTACGGCCCCGATGAAATCCACGACAAGTGGCTGGCGCCCTCGGGCGAACACCTCTTCGGCACCGACCACGTGGGCCGCGACATTTTGGCACGCGTCCTGTACGGAGGCCGCTTCTCCCTGCTGATCGGTCTGTGCTCGACCCTCATCGCCCTATTCTTCGGGGCGATCGTCGGTTCGGTCGCGGCGGTCGTCCGCAAGAGCCTGTCCGAGACGATCATGCGCGTCATGGACATCATCATGGCGGTGCCCGGCATCGCGATGGCCGCCGTCTTCGTGCTGGTGTTCGGCCGTACGCTGTCCAAGTCGGGCAACACGGTGGCCCTGGTGTTCGTCATCATCTGCTCGGTCGCCTTCGTCTATATTCCGCAGCTGTCCCGTGTCGTTCGTGCGAACGTCATAGCCGCCTACGGCGAAGACTACGTGCGCGCGGTGATCGTGTCCGGCGCCCGCGCCCCGTGGATCCTGATCAAACACGTCATGCGCAACACGGCCGCCCCCGTCCTGGTCTTCGCCACGGTGCTGGTCGCCGACGCGATCATCCTCGAGGCGTCCCTGACCTTCATCGGGTCGGGCCTCCAGGCGACCACGGTGGCCACGTGGGGCAACGTCTTGTCCGAGGCCTCGTCGAACCTGTCGGTTCTGCTGGGCAAGTGGTGGACCGCGTTCTTCCCGGGCCTGTTCGTCATGATCACCGTCCTGTGCCTGAACATCCTGTCCGAGGGCATCACGGACGCGATGGTGGCCGCCCCCTCGTCGGGGGCCGTCGCCCAGGTCGATAAGGATTCCGACCGCGAGGCCGACAAGCTCCTGCTCGACCCGCGCCGCGCGTACGCCGAGCAGGCCGATTCCCTGCAGGCCCGCCTGGATGACTTGGAGGCCGTCGAAAGCAAGCGCACCGACCGTTTCGAAGGGTCCTTCGAGGATGTGCCGCTGCTGGAGGTCAAGGACCTGTGCATCCAGTTCGACCGCCACGGCGACGTCAACGTCGTCGATCACGTCTCCTTCAAGGTGCGTCCGGGCGAAACCATGGGCCTCGTCGGCGAGTCCGGCTGCGGCAAGTCGATCACCGCCCTGACCATCATGGGATTGATCGACCCGAAGGCCAAGATCACCGGCAAGATCCTGTACCAGGGTGAGAACCTGCTGTCCAAGTCCATCGAGGAGCGCCGCGCGCTGCTGGGCCACGAGATGGCGATGATCTACCAGGATGCGCTGTCGTCCCTGAACCCCGCGATGCTGATCAAGGCGCAGATGAAGCAGCTGACCAGCAGGGGAGGTACGCGCAGCGCCGAGGAGCTCCTTGAGCTGGTGGGCCTGGATCCCTCGCGCACCCTCGAGTCCTACCCGCACGAGCTCTCCGGAGGCCAGCGCCAGCGCGTGCTCATCGCAATGGCCCTGACCCGCGATCCGAAGCTCATCATCGCGGACGAGCCAACCACCGCGCTGGACGTGACCGTCCAGAAGCAGGTCATCGCCCTGCTCAACGAGCTGCGCGAAAAGCTGGGCTTCGCCATGATCTTCGTGTCCCACGACCTGGCGCTGGTCGCCGAGGTCGCGCACCACATCACCGTCATGTACGCCGGCCAGGTCATCGAGCAGGCCCCCACGAAGGAACTGCTCACCCACCCGACCCACGAGTACACGCGCGGCCTGCTGGGCGCCGTCCTCTCGATCGAGTCCGGCTCCGGGCGACTCCACCAGGTCCCCGGCACGGTGCCCTCGCCCCGCGACTTCCCGGCGGGCGACCGGTTCGCCCCCAGGTCCTCGCACCCCGACTACGGCTTGGATATCCGCCCGGTTCTCACCGCCGTGGGCCCCGAGCACGTGTACGCGGCCCTGCCGCCCCGCGACGACGAAGACGCCGCGCCAGAAACGAACGGTCAGGAGGAAACCCGATGAGCGCCGACACCCCGATCATCGAACTGAAGGACGTCGAGGTGACCTTCACCTCGCGTACCGGCTCCCTGTTCAAGCCCAATAGGGTGCACGCGGTGCGCGGCGTCAACATGCGCATCGAGCGCGGGCAGACGCTCGGCATCGTCGGCGAATCCGGTTGCGGAAAATCCACGACCGCGAACGTCATGTGCGGCCTGCAGATGCCATCGAAGGGCCAGGTGTTCTTTGGTGGCGAGGAGATCACGAAGCGCAACGCGGACGCGCGCAGGCGCGTCGGCCGCGTCGTCTCCGTGGTCTTCCAGGACCCGGCGACCGCGCTGAATCCCCGCATGCACGTGCAGGATCAGCTCGCCGACCCGCTGCGTGTGCACGGGATCGGCGACGAGGCCTCGCGGACAAAACGTGTGCGCGAACTGATCTCGCTGGTCGGTCTGCCCTCAAGCGCGCTCGACGCGCTGCCCGGCCAGCTTTCGGGCGGCCAGCGCCAGCGCGTGGCGATCGCCCGCGCCCTGTCCATCGGCCCCGACGCGATCATCGCGGACGAGCCCACGAGCGCGCTCGACGTGTCGGTGCGCGCGCAAATCCTGAACCTGCTGACGGACCTGAAGAAGGACCTGGGCCTGGCGATGGTGTTTATCTCGCACGACATCCAGACGGTTCGCTACGTGTCGGACCGGATCGCCGTCATGAACGGCGGAAAGGTCGTGGAGGAGGGGCCGGCCGCGCAGCTGCTGGCCGCCCCGAAGGATCCCTACACTCGCAAGCTGCTGGGCGCCGCGCCCTCGCTGCTTCACCCCACCCTCGAAGGAGAGAACTGATGACTTCGCAGATTCGTGGCGTTATCCCGCCGCTGGCTATCCCGCTGAAGGACGGTGAACTGGACGTTGCCTCGCTGGAGCGTCACATCAACCGCCTCATCGCGGCTGGCCTTCACGGCCTGTTCGTGTCGGGGTCCACGGGTGAGGTTGCCTTCTCCACCACCGAGCGCCGCGCCCAGATCCAGCGCGAGGTCGTGCGCATCGTCGACGGACGCGTCCCGCTGCTGGTCGGCGTGATCGACACGGAGACCGAGCGCGTCCTCGACAACATCAGGGCCGTGGAAGCCGTCGGTGGCGCCGCGGGCGTCGTGGCCACCGCCCCGTTCTACGCCCTCGGTGGCGAAACGGAGATCGAGCGGCACTTGAGGATTCTGGCAGAGAGCACGGACCTGGAGCTGTGGGCATACGACATCCCCGTGTGCGTGCACACGAAGCTGTCTCCCGACCTGCTGCTGCGCCTGGGCCGCGACGGAGTGCTCGCCGGCGTCAAGGACTCCTCCGGCGACGACGTTTCCTTCCGCTGGCTGGCCCGCGCGAACGAGGCCGCCGGTCGCCCGCTGCGTCTGCTCACCGGCCACGAGGTCGTCGTTGACGGCGCCTACATGTCCGGCGCCGACGGCTCTGTTCCCGGCCTGGCCAACGTGGACCCCGAGGGCTACGTGCGCCAGTGGCAGGCCTACGAGCGGCGCGACTGGGAGGCCGTGCGCACCGAACAGGATCGCCTGGCGGACCTCATGCGCATCGTCCAGGTGAAGGGCGTCCAGGGCTTCGGCGCTGGCGTCGGCGCCTTCAAGACCGCCCTGCATCTCCTGGGCGTCTTCGATTCTTCCGAGATGCCGCGTCCCGTTGGCGCCCTTGAGGGCGACAACGTCGAGCACGTCGCTTCCGTGCTGCGCACGGTCGGGCTGCTCTCCTGATCGTCGACGAGGCCGGGGCCCTCCGTTCCGCATCCGCCGCGCCCTCGGGCGCGCGCCTCGGCCTCGTCGATCCCCTCTCTCACCCCATTTTTCGTAAGGAACCCCATGACTTCGCTCCTTGCCCTGGACATTGGCGGCACCAAGGTCGGCTGGGGCATCGTTGAGGCCCGGGACACCCCTGAGGTCACCGAGCGCGGGTCGATCCCGACCGAGGCGATGCGAGGCGGGGCCGACGTGGCCGAGCGTGTTTGCGCCCTCGCGCGCTCCCTGGTGACCTCCCATCCGGAAGCCTCGGGGATCGCCGTCGCCAGTGCGGGCGTCGTCGACCCGGCCACGGGCACGATCGTCTCCGCGACCGGCACCATGCCCGGGTGGGGCGGAACCGCCCTCGGAGCGCAGCTGAAGGCGGCCACCGGCCTTAACGCGCGCGTCCTGAACGACGTGCACGCGCACGGGCTCGGCGAGGCGACGCTGGGAGCCGGCCGCCCCTACCGCTCGGTCCTGTCCATCGCGGTGGGTACCGGCATCGGCGGGGCGTTTGTCGAAGATGGCCGCGTCGCCTTCGGTGCTCGCGGCATCGCCGGGCACGTGGGCCACATTCACCACCACTACGCGCCCGACATGGCGTGCTCGTGCGGCAGGTTCGGGCACATCGAATCATTCTGCTCCGGCTCGGGGATCACCGCCTGGTACGACTCGCTGCGCACCTCCGCCGACCCCGAGGCCGACGGCGGGCGCGCCCTGCAGGACCTGGCCGAATCCGGCAACGCCCTGGCCGCCGCGTGCTTCGCCCGCTCCGCCTATGCGCTCGGCGAGGCCACGGCCTCGCTCGTCAACTGCACGGACCCAGCGGCCGTCATCCTCTCCGGGTCGATGACCCGATCCGGGGACATGTGGTGGGACGGCCTGCGCGAGGGCTTCGCGGCCAGCGCGATGACGCCCGTCGCCGACACCCCCCTCCTGGTTGGTTCCCTCGGCGGCGACGCGCCGCTGCTCGGGGCCGTTTCGTTCTTCCTTCACCCATAGGAGAAAACCATGCATCCGCTCATTGCTGGCCTGTCCGGTAAGCTCATCGTCTCCGTCCAGGCCTACCTGGGCGAGCCCATGCGCCATCCCGAGACCATGGCGCAGATCGCCCGCGCGGCCGAGATCGGCGGTGCCGCCGCGATCCGCTGCCAGGGCCTGTCCGACATTTCCGCCATCAAGGGCCGCGTTGACGTGCCCGTCATCGGATTGTGGAAGGAGGGCCACGAGGGCGTCTACATCACACCCTCGCTGCGCCACGCCCGCGCCTGCGTCATGGCCGGATCCGACATCGTCGCCCTGGACGCGACGGGTCGCCCCCGCCTGGACGGCCTGACCTTTGACCAGACCACCCGCGCCCTGCACGAGGACGGCACCCTGGTCATGGCGGACTGCGGATCCTTCGAGGATGCCAAGCGCGCCGCCCATGCCGGTGTGGACATTATTTCCACGACCCTGGCCGGCTACACGGGGGAGCGCGCCAAGACCGACGGCCCCGACATAGAGCTTCTGGCCGAGGTCGTCGCCGCCTTCCCGGGCGTGCCCGTCATCTGCGAGGGCCGCGTTCACACGCCCGAGCAGGCCGCCGCGGCCATCGGTGCCGGTGCCTTCGCCGTCATCGTGGGCACCGCGATCACGCACCCCACGTCGATCACGACCTGGTTCAAGGCGGCCGTGGAAGGCTGAGCGTCAGGATTGGCGCGGCGCGCGGGCGGGGTGACGAACACCCGCCCGCGCGCCGCTTTACTGGGGAAGCCAAGGGCGTATATTACCCAGCATGCCCATCTCCTTTGCTCGCGCCCGCGCCGCCCTGCGCGCGACCTGCGCGGTCTACGTCTGCCTCGGTTTTGGCACCTCGGCCTGGCTGTCCCGTCTGCCGGACGTGCGCGATGACCTGGGGCTCACGCCCGCCACGATCGGCACGATGCTGCTGATCGCCTCCCTCGGCTCCCTCATCACCCTGCCGACCTCCGGTCCGATCGTCACCCGGATCGGCGCGCGCGCATCGGGGCGCGTCGGCGTGGGGGTCTGGGCCGTCGGGATCGTTAGCGCCGGCGTGGGGGCGCTCCTCGGCCTGCTCCCGCTGGCGACCTTCGGCCTCGTGCTGCTGGCCGCGGGTAACGGGCTGTGGGGAGCGACCATGAACATTGAGGCGGGACTGGTCCAGGCGGCCGTGAGGCGCACCGTGGTGCCCATCATCCAGGCCATGTACGCGGTGGGCATGCTGACCGGCGCGCTCGTCGGCTCCCTCGCCTCGCACCTGGGGCTGCCCCTCGGCGCTCACCTCTTTGGCCTCGCCGCCCTCGAACTGGTCGCCTGCGGTGTCGCCGTCGGCTTCTACCTGACGAAGGAGGAGGTCACCTCCCTGGCGCCCGCCCCGGATACCGGCGGGGCCAAGGTGGGGTCGGCCTCGCCGAAGACGGAGGCGAAGGGCCTGACCCGCCTGGCGTGGCGGGAGCGGCAGACCGTGTTGATCGCGCTCATGGTGATGAGCGCCGGGCTCATGGAGGGCGCGGCGAACGATTGGCTGAACCTGTCCATGGTGGACGGATACGGCTTTTCGACCGCGGGGGCCTCCGCCGCCTTCGCCTTCTTCCTCCTCATGATGACGATCGTCCGCTTCGCGTCCCCGCGCCTTCAGGCGCGCCTGGGGTCGCCCACGCTGCTGCGTCTGACGTTCTTCGGGGCGGTCATCGGCCTGCTCCTCGTCGCATTCGCGCCCCATCACGCGCTGGCCGTTACCGGCATCGCCCTGTGGGGGATCGGCGCGTCCCTGGGCTTTCCCCTGGGTATTTCCGCCCTCAGCGTGGATCCCGTGATGACGCCCGCGCGCGTCAGCGTCCTGTCCACCGTGAACTACGGGGCATCGCTGATCGGTCCGCCCCTGCTGGGGCTCATCGCCGACCACATCGGCTACCATCGGGCCCTGGCCTTCGTCGCCATCCCCGTCGCGGTCGCGATCGGCCTGGCCGGGCAGGTGCCGGACCGGCGCGGCACCAGGCGCACGGACCTCGCGTTTGGCGGCTAGGCTTGAGGGCATGACGACCCTCGCTGACCTGACGACCCTGCGCGTGGGCGGACCCATCGCCCGCCACGTGACCGTGACCTCCGCCGACGAATTGGTCGGCGCAGTGTCCGCCGCCGACGCCGCGGGCACCCCGCTCCTGGTCGTGGGCGGCGGGTCGAACCTGCTGGCCAGTGACGCGCCCTTCGAGGGCACGGTCATCGACGTGCAGCCCGCAGGAGAGGTCGCGGCCGTCGTGCGCGAGGCCTCGAACGGCACCGCCGTCGTTCGCGTCGGCGCGGGCACCGTCTGGGACGAGTTCGTGTCCTGGACTCTCTCTCACGGCCTTTCCGGCGTCGAGGCGCTGTCCGGCATCCCCGGGACCGTCGGTGCCTCTCCCGTTCAGAACGTGGGCGCCTACGGCCACGAGGTCTCCGAAACCATCGAGAGCGTTGCGGCCTACGACCGCTGGAACGGCCTCGTCGTGCGCCTGCTGCCCTCCGACCTCGGCTTCGCCTACCGCTCATCCGCGATCAAGCGCAGCATCGGCGAGCCCGGCGTGGGCGGCCGCCCGTGGGGGCCGACCGGGCGCTGGGTCGTCCTGTCCGTCGACTTTCGTCTTGTGCGCTCGGAACTGAGTGCCCCCGTCATGTACTCGGAGCTGGCCAGGCGCCTGGGCGTCCGGGTGGGGGAGCGCGCCGAGGCCGACCTGGTTCGCTCCACCGTCCTGGAGCTGCGCCGAGGCAAGGGCATGGTCCTGGACGCCGGCGACCACGACACGTGGAGCGCGGGGTCCTTCTTCACGAACCCGATCATGCCCGCCGACGCGGCAGCCTCACTGCCCGCCAACGCGCCTCGCTTCGGGGCCGGGGAGGGAATGGTTAAGACCAGCGCCGCCTGGCTCATCGACCACGCGGGCTGCGCTCGCGGCTTCCATCTGCCCGAGGCCGGGGACCCGCCGCGCGCCTCCCTGTCCACCAAGCACGTCCTGGCGCTGACGAACCGGGGCGGCGCCACCGCCGCCGATATCGAGGCACTGGCCCGCGCCGTGCGCCAGCGCGTGCGCTCCGCTTATGGCATCACCCTGGTGCCCGAGCCGGTCACGGTCGGCATTGACTGGTAGGTTGCGGCGTTCGCCATCGATCTGACAGGAGTGAGTCGTCGTGAACGAGGCCGGGCTGAGCGCGTGGAACCTCGGTTGGGAAGCCGGTGAGTTTGCTCGAGTATGAGGCAATGTCCGCCAACTTGAAGAGCGATACCTCGCGGGTGGGTGATAGTCCGCGGCGCGCAGGAGAGCCGGTGCATCTTTTCGCCGGAGTGCACGCATGCACTATTCGTTTGTGACGCCAGCGTGCTACCCCGAACGAGTTCCGCTCCTGGCCTATTCCCCCGGCAGGGCCGCCAGCCACGCGTCGATGCCCACCTTCCAGGCCGCCTTGCGCGACGGGGAAGCCAGGGACGCGTCGATCGACGAACGCGCCAGGGCGGCTAGGGCCTCGTCGCTCATCCCAAAGACATCGCGCGCGACCTCGTACTGGGCGACCAAGCGCGACCGGAACAGGAGCGGGTCGTCTGCCGCCAGGGCGATCGTGGCGCCCGCGTCGATGAGGGTGGGCAGCGGCACGTGGGAAAAGTCCGTGAACACTCCCAGGTGCACGTTCGACGTGGGGCACACCTCCAGGGCAATGCCCGCATCGACGACCGCCCGCAGCAGGTCCGGGTCCTCGCTGGTGCGAACGCCGTGCCCGATGCGCGCCGGCGCCAAGGAGGCCACGACCTCGCGCACCGACGCGGGCCCCAGGAGCTCACCACCGTGGGGCACACCCACCAGGCCCGCGCGCCGGGCGATTCGAAAAGCCGGGGCGAACGAGTCCGTGGAACCGACGCGCTCATCGTTGGACAGCCCGAATCCGACGACGTCGCCGGGGCCGTCGCCCGCGAAGGAAGCCGCCAGGCGCGCCAGTGTGCGCGCGTCCAAGGGGTGCTTCATGCGGGAGGCCGCGACGATTACCCCGATATCGACGCCCGTGTCGGCGGAGGCTAAGCGGGCCTCGTCGATGATGATCTCGAGGGCCGGCGTGATACCGCCGACGTAGGGCGCGTAGCTGGTGGGGTCGGCCTGGATCTCCATGCGGACGCTGCCCTCGGCGGCATCGTCCTCGGCGGCCTCACGGATGAGGCGACGCATCGCATCCTCGGACCGCACCAGGTGACGCGCGGAATCGTAGGCGCGCTGAAACCGGAACCACCCGCGCCCGTCGGCCGGCATGGAAGCGGCATCGACGTGCAAAAGGTGAGGGGGCAAACGCACGCGCTGGGACGCGGCCATGTTGATCATCGTCGAGGGGCGCATGGCCCCCGTGAAATGCAGGTGCAGGTGCGCCTTCGGCAGCGTGGCGAGGTCCCGCCTGCCCTTTGGGGTGGGACGCGGGGCGGTCAGGTCGGCAACCGCGGGCGTAGCCACGGCTCAGTGCTCCCCGAGCCAGATGATGATGTCGCGGATCAGGCCGGGTCCCTCGGGTTCGTTCAGCAGCTCATGGTAGGCGCCGTCCACGACGCGCAGGTGGATGTCCGCGCCGGGGTTGGCGGCTCGCGCGCCCCGCACCAGGTCTCGCGAGCCCCGCAGATCCGCCATGAGGTCATGCGAGCCATGCATGACCAGGGTCGGCGTGCGCAGGCGGGCGGCGTGGCGCAGCACCTCGTCGCCCTGGAGGATCATGGTCACGCCCGTCAGGATTGGGACGCCCCCCACATAGTTGAGGGGATCCGCGTCGAAAGCGCGCTGCACCTCGGGGTTGCGAGACAGCGGAGAGACCCCCATGTCGGAGGCCCCCTTCGTGACGACGAGGCCGGGGCACAGCCGCGCCAGGGGCGCCAGCATGCGGGCCTGAGAGGGGGCGACGCGGGGGAGGGGGCGCAGGGCCGGCGCGGATAGGACGATGCCGCGCAGCCGCGTCGGATCCAGGATCGCCCCGGCGGCCGCGATGAGTCCGCCCATCGAATGCCCGAACAGGAACAGGTCGGGGGTGCGCGCGTGGGCCAGGGCCTGTCCTCGGGCGACCCCGAAGTCGCGGATGAGCGCGCCGACGTCCACGCGGCCGCGGTCCCCGCCGGATGTGCCGTGGCCGGCGTGGTCAAAGGAAGCGATGTCGTAACCGGCGCGGGTGAGCGCGGAACGCAGGCGGGCGTAGCGCCCGCAGTGTTCTGCGTACCCGTGGGAGAGGAGGACGGTGCCCCGGGGGGAATCCTCGGCAGTTCGTTCGAACGAGACGTGCATCAGGCGAAGAGCTCCTGCACGCGAGTGATGCCTGCGACCAGGTCCTCGTCAGCCAGGGCGTAGGAAAAGCGCAGGAACCCGGAGCGGCCGAATGCCTCCCCGGGGACGGCTGCGACCTCAACCTCGTCGAGGATCAGGTCCGCGAGCTCGCCGGAGGTGCGGGCGACGCGGCCGCGAATCTTTCGGCCCAGCAGGCCCTCGACGTTGGGATAGGCGTAGAACGCGCCCGTGGGTGTGGGAACGGTAAAGCCGTCGATCCGGCGCAGCATGTCGACGATGGTGCGGCGGCGGCGGTCGAAGGCGGCCCTCATCTGATGCACCGCGTCAAGGGAACCGGACACGGCGGCGCGCGCGGCCTCCTGCGCGACGTTGTTGACGTTGGACGTGAGGTGCGACTGGAAGGACAGGGCCGCCTTGATCACGTCGGAGGGGCCGATCATCCAGCCGACGCGCCACCCCGTCATCGCGTAGGTCTTGGCGACACCGTTCAGGATGACGGCCTGGTCGGCCAGCTCGGGCACGAGCGCGACGATGTGTGCCGTCTGTGCGTCCTCGTACAGCAGGTGTTCGTAGATTTCGTCGGAAATAACCCAGATGCCGTGATCTAGCGCCCACTGTCCGATCACGGTGAGCTCCGCGGGCGTGTAGACGCTGCCCGTGGGGTTCGAAGGCGAACACATCAGGAGGACCTTGGTGCGCGGCGTGCGCGCCTCCTCCAGCTGCTCGACGGTGACCTTGTAGTCGGCGTCTGCGCCGGCGAACACCTCGACGGGGGTGGCGCCCGCGAGCTTGATCACCTCGGGATATGTGGTCCAGTAGGGGGCGGGCAGGATCGCCTCGTCTCCGGGGCCCAGCAGCGCGGCGAAGGCCTGGAAGACCGCCTGCTTGCCGCCGTTGGTGACAACGATGTCGGCGGGACAGACCTCGTAGCCGGAATCGCGCAGGGTCTTATCGGCGATGGCCTCGCGCAGCGCGGGCAGGCCGGCTGCGGGCGTATAGCGGTGCATCGCGGGATCGTGCGCCGCCCTCACGGCGGCCTCGACGATGTAGTCGGGGGTGGCGAAGTCCGGTTCACCCGCGCCGAAGCCGATAACGGGACGGCCGGCAGCCTTGAGGGCCTTCGCCTTCGCGTCGACGGCCAGGGTGGCCGACGGGGTGATGGCGTTGAAACGATCAGAGACTCGGGTGCGTGGAGATGTGCTCACCCTTTAATGGTCCCACGTCGTGAGCCCGTGTGGCGTTGAGCGCAGGCGGCGTGTGCGTGGTCTACCTCTCATCTGCGAGGCCGGGGCCAGGTTTTCGCGGCTCGCGACATGACGGGATCCTTCTCCGTTGGACAAAGCGGCGACCCATACACTAGTGTTCGTCAAGCAGGTTTTTCTGCGTAGGGCAGTGGCGCAATTGGTAGCGCACCGGTCTCCAAAACCGGCGGTTGTGGGTTCGAGTCCCGCCTGCCCTGCGAATAGGCTGATATTTTCGCAGGAGGATTCCAATGGCCGCAAGTGAAGCCTCGGACGTCGAATCCTCGCGCCGAGACCGCACGAAAAACGAGGCGACCCCAAAGCGCGGGGAAGCCGCTCGTGAAAAAACGAAGCGCCCCGGTTTTTTCGGTCGCATCTGGCTTTTCTTCAAGCAGGTTATCGACGAAATGAAGAAGGTCACCTATCCGACGGGATCCGAGACCTGGACGTACTTCACGGTCGTCGTTGTGTTTGTTACCGCAATCATGATTTTCGCTGGTCTCCTCGACTTCGGATTCGGTAAGCTGAGTGCATTGATCTTCGGCTGAGACCGACGAACCCGCCCGCAGGATACTGCAGGCGGGTTTCTTTCACGGTCCGGCCCCATTCTCAGGAGGGAAACACCGTGAACGACGACAAGTACACCGAGGACCCCGCCGACCTGGCCGCCCAGGAAACGGCGGAGGAAGTGCCCCAGGAAGCGGTCGAGCCAGAGGGTGCCGATTCGAGGGACGCAGAGGCGGTGGTCGACGGCCAGGCCTCGGAATCCTTAGCGGAGACTGCCGAACAGGCCCAGGAAGCCTCCCAGGGGGAGGCGTCGACGGAAGAGGAAGCGGTGGCCGAGCTGCGCCGCAAGCTCTACACGTCCCCCGGCGACTGGTATGTCATCCACACCTACTCCGGGCACGAGCGCAAGGTGAAGGCAAACCTCGAGCAGCGCATCGCCACGCAGAACATGGAGGATTACATCTTCGCCGTTGAGGTTCCGGACGAGTACGTCATGGAGTACCGTGGCACCGCGAAGAAGCGCGTGCGCCACGTGCGCATCCCCGGGTATGCGATCGTCTGCATGGACTTTAACGAGGCTTCCTACCGAGTCGTCAAGGAAACCCCCGCCGTCACCGGCTTCGTGGGCGATCAGCACAACCCCGTTCCGCTGTCCATCGACGAGGTCGTCATGCTCCTGACGCCCAACGTCTTGGAGGAGGCCGCCGAGGCCGCCAAGGATCAGCCCGCTCCCGTGCAGGCCGTTCAGACCCAGTTCGAGGTCGGCGAGATCGTCACCGTCATCGACGGGCCTTTCGAGACCATGTCGGCCACGATCGCCGAGATCATGCCCGAGACGCACAAGCTCAAGGTCCTGGTCACCATCTTCGAGCGCGAGACGCCGCTCGAGCTCGGCTTCGATCAGGTGGACAAGCTCGATCAGTGACATCGTGCACCCGGACTTGGGATCAAGCCCGGAATCGCGTTATGATTCACTTTTGTGTGCGTAGGGCGGGGTGTGCCCGCTGAAAACCAGCGGGATGCCGCCCCTGCGCCGCCCTGACCGACGTCCGTCGGCCAGAACTTCAGCAGAAAGACCCGCATTCATGGCACCGAAGAAGAAGGTCACCGGCCTGATCAAGCTTCAGATCGCAGCCGGCGCCGCCACCCCCGCTCCGCCTGTCGGCCCCGCGCTGGGCCAGCACGGCGTGAACATCGTCGAGTTCACCAAGGCGTACAACGCGGCCACCGAGTCTCAGCGTGGGAACATCGTCCCCGTCGAGATCACCGTCTACGAGGATCGTTCCTTCACGTTCGTCCTCAAGACGCCGCCCGCCGCCGAGCTCATCAAGAAGGCCGCTGGCATCCAGAAGGGTTCCGGCACGCCCAACACCGTCAAGGTTGGTTCGATCACCATGGACCAGGCCCGCGAGATCGGCCAGTCTAAGATGGCCGACCTCAACGCCAACGACGTCGAGGCCGCCGCCAAGATCGTCGCCGGTACCGCCCGCTCCATGGGCATCACCGTCGAAGGCTGACACCAACCGACCCCCGTGGTAGGGCAGGCGCTGCCCGACACCCACGACTGCAAGGAGAAGAAGCAGAATGACCAAGCGCTCCAAGAGCTACCGCGCAGCCGCCGAGAAGGTCCACGCGGACGTGCTGTACACCCCCTTCGAGGCCATGAAGCTGGCCAAGGAGACCACCGTCACCAAGTTCGATTCGACCGTTGAGGTCGTTTTCCGACTGGGTGTCGATCCCCGCCAGGCGGACCAGATGGTCCGTGGCACCGTTTCCCTGCCGCACGGCACCGGCAAGACCGCCCGGGTCTTGGTCTTTGCCGCTGGTCCGCGCGCGCAGGACGCCATCGACGCGGGCGCCGACGAGGTCGGCGGCGACGAGCTCATCGAGAAGGTTGCCAAGGGCTACACCGACTTCGATGTCGCCGTCGCCACGCCCGACCTGATGGGTAAGGTTGGCCGCCTGGGCCGCGTCCTCGGCCCCCGTGGCCTCATGCCGAACCCCAAGACGGGCACCGTGACCATGGACGTCGCGAAGGCTATCAAGGAGATCAAGGGTGGTCGCATCGAGTTCCGCGTCGATAAGCACGCCAACCTGGCGTTCATCGTCGGCAAGGCCTCTTTTACGGCCGAGCAGCTGACCGAAAACTACGCCGCCGTCCTGGACGAGGTTCTGCGCATGAAGCCGACCTCCTCCAAGGGCCGCTACCTGATCAAGGGCGCCGTCGCCACGACGATGGGCCCCGGCATCCCCCTGGATGTCACCAAGGTCAAGGACCTGCTGGACAAGTAAGCCCAACTCGCTGGCGAAGCGATTCGGGTCCCCGTGCGGCGTTGCTGCACGGGGACCCGCTCTTTACGCAAGCGGCCCGAGACGTGAGCAAATCGTAGGTCGTAGGTCACGCTTTATGTAGTCCTTATAGGGTACCCTTACCTTGATTCCAGTTACCTTATGCTCGCGAAAGGCTGCTCATGTCTCAGGTCGCTGGCTCGGGCGTCACCAAGGCGCGCTCAGTCGTCACCATCGGCGCATTCACCGCCGTTTACTTCGTTCTCCTGTGGTGCTCGGGAATGCTCGGCTTCTTCGGTCCGGCGTTCATGTTCGTCGGCGGTGTGGTGGGCTTACTGCTCAACGCTTCGGTTGTCATGCTCATGCTGGTGCGCTCGCGCATGTTCGGGACCCTCACGATCATGGGGGGCATCGTCGCCTTCCTGATGGTCCTCACCGGCCATGCGTGGGTCACCCTGCCGGTTGCCCTCGTTCTCGGTTTCCTGGGCGACCTCATCGCCCGCAGCGGAGGGTATGTGTCGGCGTCTCGCAACATCGCGGCATACATGCTGTTCTCACTGTGGGGAATCGCTCCGCTTGCGCCCATATTCTTCAGTCCCAACGCCTACTTCGCCGACATCGCCACGTCGATGGGACAAGACTACGCCGACGGTATGCGTGCGCTCTTTAGCCCCACCGTGATCTGCGTGTGGGCCGTCGTCTCGCTAATTGTTGCGTGCGTCGGTGGCCTCATCGGTCGCTTCCTGCTGCGCAAACACTTCGCAAAGGCCGGGGTTGCCTGAGATCGTGATCGCCGATGCCACCCCCGGTGAATCGTTGAGCAGGCTAGATCCGCGTACGAAACTCCTCGCTCTGCTCGTATTCAACGCGCTCGTCATGCGCTCTGGTCCCGTCACGACTCTCCTCGCAGTGCAGATTCTCGCCGTGGCCGCGCTCGCGTGGGAGGTCAGCAGCAGGTCCGCGCTGCGTGTGGTCGCCAGCTGCCTTGCATTCGACGCGATCAGCCTGGGGTCCCCTGCCCTGCTCGCCTGGGTGCAGTCGGCTTCCTGGCCTCGGGGCGTGGCGCTCACGATCGGCACCTTCTCCGCCATCGCCTACTGGTTCGCGCGCTTTGGCGCGGGCCTCGGCCTGGCCCTCTACGTGTACCACACGACGCGGATCGGCCAGATGAAGGCTGCGCTGCGAGCCGCCCACCTGCCGCGCCCCTTCGTCGACGCCCTCGTCGTTGCCTTCCGCGTGATCCCCGCCGTCGGCGCCGAGGCCTCTGCCATCCGCGACGCGATGGAGATGCGCGGGGTCGACCTGGGGCTGCGCGGCGTGCTCCGCCACCCGATCGTGATAGCCGAGCGCTTCCTCGTTCCCCTGCTGTCCTCCATCGCGCGCGTCGCCGACGACCTGGCGGCCGCCAGCGTGATCCGAGGCCTGGGCGGTCCCACGCGCCCAACATCCCTGACCCGGTTGCGCGCCACGGCGTGGGACGGCCTCGCCCTGTCTCTCGTGGGCGCCGCCTTGGCGCTTGAGATCCTCTGCTACCGAGGGGTGCTCCCGTGATCGACGTCGAATCCCTATCCTTTTCCTACGTGAGCGAGCTGACCGGCAGTCGCGTCGACGCCCTGACCGGCGTGGATCTGTCGGCCAGGCCGGGGTCCCTCACGCTCGTGTGCGGAGCGTCGGGGTGCGGAAAGTCGACGCTCGTCAAGGCCCTGACCGGGCTGGTTCCCCAGATGAGCCCCGGCGAGATCGGCGGAACGGTGAGGGTGAGTGGGCGAGACCTCGCCGAGGTACCCCTGACCGAGGTCGGATACCTGTGCTCCGCGGTGTTCCAAAACCCGCGCACCCAGTTCTTTAGCGAGACGGTATCCGAGGAACTGGCCTTTTGCGGCGAAAACTACGGTCGCGATCCCGCCCGCCTGCGCGAGGACGGCCAGCGCGCCGCGACCCTCATGGGCATCACACACCTGATGGGCCGCAAGCTCGCCACCCTCTCCGGCGGGCAGCTCCAAAAGGTCGCCCTCGCCTGCGCACTCGCCTCCGGCGCACCCATCCTGCTGGCGGACGAGCCGACCTCGAACCTGGACGGACGCGCCATTGCCGACGTCACAGAGGCGCTCGGAATCCTGAAGAAGCAGGGGATGACGATCGTCGTCGTCGAACACAGGCTCCACTTCCTGCGCGGCCTGGCCGACCAGGTCCTCCTCGTAGAGGGCGGGGCCGTGACGCGCCGCTGGAGCGGGGAAGAGTTCTTTGCGATGGACGAGGAAACGCGGAACTCCCTCGGACTGCGCGCCCTCGTCGACCCGGGGCCACCCCGGGCAGCCATGCCCGGGGTGGCCCCGAGGGCGGAAACCGCGTCGAGGGAGGGGCCGCCCCGCCTCGCGTGCGAGAATCTGAGCTTTTCCTACGGGGGCACCCCCGTCTTTGAGGGGCTCAACGCCGACTTCCCGGCCGGAAGTATCACCTGCATCGCGGGAGCGAACGGTGTCGGCAAAACGACCCTGGTACGCGTGCTGTGCGGGCTGGCGAAACCGAGCGGTGGCACGATCAGCATCGACGGGGTCGCCGCTTCGCGACGGGTGCGGCGCGGCGCGTGCGCGCTGGTCATGCAGGACACCGGTCGCCAGCTCTTCTCCGACACCCTCGCGGGGGAACTCACGATCGGGGCCTCGCAGGCCCATGGAGAGGACGGGGAACGGCTCCTGGCGGACTTCGACCTGGCCAACCTGGGAGACCGCCACCCGCTGAGCCTGTCCGGCGGGCAAAAACAACGCCTCGTCATCGCCGCCGCCCGCGCCACGGGCAGGCCCATCGTCATCCTCGACGAACCCACCTCGGGCGTGGACGCCAGGCACCTGCACTCCATCGTCGACACCCTGCGACGCATCGCCCGCGAAGGAGCCGCCGTCATCGTCGTCACGCACGACGGCGAATTCGCCTCGGCCTGTGCCGACCGACTCATCACACTGACACCGACGGGCGCCGGACGTGCCCGCGAAGGAGGCAGCCAATGAACACCACCGACCACGGAGCGGACGAGCGCGACGCGGGACAAGACTCGTCCCACGCGGACCCCGCGCCCCCCGACTCGCGCGAGGCCCACCGGGCGGGGCAGCGGGCCTTCAAAGAACTCACCGCACCGATCCGCCTGCCCATGACCATCGCACGGGTCCTCGGCGTCGTGTACGGCGCGCTCGCCGTCGTCCCCTACGTGATCCTCGTCCAGCTCGGCGACGTGCTGCTTCGCGCCGCCCATCTGGGGGTCGCCCCCGAGAAGGGCACGGTCATGGACCTGCTCATGTGGCTCACCGGGGCCTTCACAGTGCGCTACGGCGTTTACTTCGTGGCCCTGACCACCACGCACCTCGCGGATGTGCGCTTCGGGCACATCGTGCGCAGTCGAATGGTTAAGGTCCTCGCCTCCGCGCCCCTCGCCTGGTTCACCGCCACGAACTCCGGCGCCGTGCGCAAGGCCATCCAGGATGACACCCACGACGTCCATACCGTCATCGCCCACGCGCCCGTCGAAGCCAGCGCGGCCGTCAGCGCCCCGCTCTCTCTGCTGATCTACTCCTTCATCGTGGACTGGCGGCTCGGGCTGCTGGCGATCGCCACGCTGCCCATCTTCGGCATCATCAACGCGTGGATGATGCGAGATATGGGTGAGAAGACCGCCGAAATGGACCGACACCTCACGCGCGTGTCGGCCACCATGGTTGAATTCGTCTCCGGCATCAGCGTCGTCAAAGCCTTCGGCACGGTCGGGCGCGCGCACCGGCGCTTCACGGACGCCGCCCAGGACTTCGCCCACTTCTACCTCGCCTGGTGCGGTCCCCTCCTGAAGGGGTCCGCGCTGGGCCAGGCCGCGGTCTCACCCTCGCTCATCCTCCTCATCTCCACGGCGGGCGGCACGGCGCTCGCGGCCGCCGGCGTGGTCAGCCCCGTCCAAGTCGTTACCTGCGCGATCATCGCCCTGGTCATCCCGGCCGCGATCGAGGTGCTGGGCGCCACCGCATGGTCCTACCAGATCGCCGGGGCGTCCGCCCTGCGCATCGTTAACCTGCTGTCGGTGCCACCGCTGCCCTCCGGCGGCAACGAGGAGCCGCGGGGGAGCGACATCGACATCGAAGCGGTGTCCTTCTCCTACGGACCCACGCTCGCCCTCGACAACGTGAACCTGTCCGTCCCCGCCGGGAGCATCACCGCCCTCGTCGGCCCCTCCGGATCGGGAAAGTCCACGCTGGCCACGCTGGTCGCGCGCTTCGCCGACCCTGACCGGGGGAGCGTGCGTATCGGCGGCGTTGACGTGCGAGACATCGCCCCGGACGTGCTCTACCGGCACGTCTCCTTCGTCCTGCAGGACCCGCAGCTGCTGGATATCTCCATCCGGGATAACATCGCGCTCGGAGCCGCCGACGTCAGCGACGACGCCGTGTGGGAGGCGGCCGCCGACGCCCGGATCGACGACTATATTCGGTCCCTGCCCAATTCCCTCGACTCGATTGTCGGACGGGACGCCCACCCCTCGGGCGGGCAGGCCCAGCGAATCGCCATCGCCCGGGCACTGCTGGTCGGTGCCCCCGTCCTCGTGCTCGACGAGGCCACCGCGTTCACCGACCCCGAAGCAGAGGCCGACATTCAGCAGGCCCTCACGCGACTCGTCCAAGGAAAGACCGTCCTGGTCATCGCTCACCGCGTAGCCTCGATCATCGGCGTCGACCAGATCGCGATCCTCGAGGGCGGCCGCATCAGCGCGTGCGGCACCCCCGACCAGGTTGCCGACCACCCGTACATGCAGCGCATGAGTACGTCAACGAAAGGACGCTAACATGTTCGGCATTCTCTCCCGACTGCGCGAGCCGTTATCCCGCGAGGGGCGCGCCAGCTTCGCGCAGACAACCGTCCTCTCCTGCATCGTCGGCGTCATCCGCGGGCTCTCGCTCGTCGCCTTCATTCCCGCCGCGATCGCGCTCACCTCGTCGGGTCCGGCGTGGGGCCTCAGCCTGCGCGCGTGGATCGTTGTCCTCGCGCTTTGCGCCGTGGCCTCGTTCATCGTGGAGTACCTGCTCGCCATAACTTCCTACTCGGTGGCCTTCGACTTCCTGACCAACATGCATCGCGCCATCGGCGACAAGGTCGCGTCCCTGCCGCTCGGCTCCTTCAGACCCGACACGGCCGGCAAGACATCGCGCCTCGTGTCCCGCGAACTCATGGTGCTCGGCGAGGTCTTCGCGCACATGTACTCGCCCTTCGTGGCCTCCATCCTGACCTCGCTGACGATGCTCGTCGGCATCACCGTGTTCTCCCCTCTCCTCGGGCTGGCGTGCCTGGCCGCCATCCCGATCATCATCGGTGGCCTGTACGTCTCCCGATACTTCCTTCGCGCGGGCACCGCCATCGAGGAACCTCCCGCCAGGGAGCTCTCGCACCGCATCGTCGAGTTCGCGACCAAGCAGGGGGCTCTCCGGGCGTGCGGGCGCTCCGCCACCTTCGAACCCCTCCAGCACGCGGAAGATACCTACGGGGCCGCGGCCCGCCGCAGCCTCATCCGTTCGACGATCGGCCAGATCATTAATGGGATGGCAGCGCAAGTGGTCGTTGTCGCCCTCATCTGCGCGATAGCCCTGCTGGCGGTGGGGGGCCGCGTCGGTGCCGTCGAGGCGATCGTCGCCATCGGCCTCCTCCTGCGCTTCACCCAGGTCCTCGTCGATGTCGGCATGCTCGCCTCGGCCTTCGAGATCAAGCGCCCGGTCCTGAACCTCAGCCACGAGATTCTCTCCGCGCCCGAGCTGCCATCCCCCGACGAAGGCGAGAGCTACCGACTGCCGCCCGGCACGTCCGGCGCGACCGTGGCCCTGGAGGACGTGTCCTTCTCCTACCAGGCCGACCACCCCGTCCTGCGCGGCGTGAGCTTTCAAGTCGAACCCGGCACGATGACCGCGATCGTCGGACCGTCGGGGTGTGGAAAGACGACCATCGCTCGCCTCGTCGCCCGCTTCTATGACGTCGATTCCGGCAGCGTGCGCGTCGGGGGAGGAGACGTGCGCGAGTGGTCGACGCCCGACCTTATGGCCCAGCTCTCCCTCGTATTCCAAGACGTCTACCTCTTCGATGACACCCTCGAGGCAAACGTGCGCGTCGGACGGGCCGATGCGAGCGAAGTCGACGTCAGGGAAGCCGCCCGCCTCAGCGGAGTCGACGAGATCGTCGCGCGCCTGCCCCTCGGGTGGGACACTCCCGTCGGCGAGGCCGGGCGAGCCCTGTCCGGAGGCGAACGCCAGCGCGTCTCGATTGCTCGCGCCCTCCTCAAGGCCGCGCCCATCGTCCTCTTCGACGAGGCCACCAGCGCCCTCGACCCAGATAACGAAAGCCATATCACCGACGCCATGGACGCGCTGCGGCGCGACGCGACCCTGATCGTCATCGCACACAAACTGGACACCATCACGGCGGCCGACCAGATCGTCGTCCTCGACGAATCCGGGACCGTCGCCCAGATCGGCACTCACGAGCAGCTGCACGCGGAAGCCGACGGGCAATACCGGGCGTTCTGGGACGCCAGGACCAGGGCAACCGGCTGGCGAATCGTCTGAGGCAACACGCGCGAAGGCCGTGGCCGGATGGCGCTCCTGTGCGCACCGGCCACGGCCCGCTCTGTGAAACGTACCCCGTTGCTTGCGCGGCGATGTCCCGGCTGCTAACCTGATCCGTGCCGAAGACCGTTGGTGTCCACGCTAGTGGAGGAAAATCCAGCGCAGGTGAGTGAGCCGCCCCGCGGCATTCGAGCACATGCCCGACACGATCCTGCGTGTCGGGTTTTTTCTTGCCTGCGGTCACGTAACTGGAAGGAGGACCATGGCGAAGTCCGACAAGGTGGCAGCAGTCGCCGAGCTCGTGGAGCGTTTCCGCGCAGCCGACGCTGTCCTGCTGACCGAGTACCGCGGCCTGACCGTCGGCCAGCTGAAGCAGCTGCGTCGCGGCCTGGGCGAAAACGCGACCTACGCCGTGGCAAAGAACACGCTGGCGCGGCTGGCGGCCAAGGAGGTCGGCCTCGACTTCCTGGCTGAGGACCTCAAGGGTCCCACGGCCATCGCTTTCGTCTCCGGCGAGCCCGTTGAGGCTGCCAAGACACTGCGTGATTTTGCTAAGGACAACCCCGCCCTCGTGCTGAAGTCCGGCGCGATGGACGGCGCTCCCCTGAGCGTCGAGGCTGTCAAGAAGCTTGCCGATCTGGAATCCCGCGAGGTCCTGCTGGCCAAGGCCGCAGGCGTCCTCAAGGCCAAGATTGGTCAGGCGGCGTTCGCATTCAACGCTCTGCCCGTCAAGGCAGTGCGCACCATCGATGCTCTGCGCGACAAGCAGAGCGAAGCGGCCTGACGAGACAGGCCATGTTTCACGATCCCACCCGGGCCGCGTGAAACACCCCAACATTCTGCACTCGTGCAGGCCAATCAGGAAGGATGCCACTCATGGCTAAGCTCTCCAATGACGAGCTCATCGCAGCTTTCAAGGAAATGACCCTCATCGAGCTCTCCGACTTCGTGAAGCTCTTCGAGGAGACCTTCGACGTTGAGGCCGCTGCCCCCGCAGCCGTCGCCGTTGCCGCCCCGGCCGCCGACGCCCCCGCCGCCGAAGAGAAGGACGAGTTCGAGGTCGTCCTCGAGTCCGCCGGTGACAAGAAGATCGCCGTCGTCAAGGTCGTCAAGAACCTGGCCGGCCTGGGCCTGAAGGAAGCCAAGGATCTGGTTGACTCCGCGCCCTCCACCATCTTCCCCGCCGCGAAGAAGGAAGACGCCGAGAAGGCCAAGGCTGAGATCGAAGAGGCCGGCGGCAAGGTCACCCTTAAGTGACCGTCCCGGTCTGATTCGTTCCGACTTCCACCCACTGGGTGGGCGAACCCCGTCCCGCATCTGCAGGACGGGGTTTGTGCTTGCCACGCTGCCTGCTTGCTGCTCTTTTGTGTCCGTGGGCGGTGGCCCGCCCGCTCGATCGCCACACGCGAGCCTGACGGCTCGGAGTGATCGATCTCGAAGCCCGGCCAGGCCCCGCCACCGCCCACGAACACCAACAACCAACCAGGCCCGCATGAAACCCACACCACCCCCACACCGCCAAAAACCCCAAAATCCAAACCAAATCACCACGCAGGGGCGGCCACAGTTTCACCCCCACCCACAAACACCAGCAACCAAAACCCCAAGTCGCCCCGCAGTCCCGCAGCGACCTTCAACCGGGTAGGCATTGGATTTGACCATGACGCGGCGTGAGGCTTTTGAATCAATGTCATGAGCAACAACGACACTCTCTACACCGTCGGCGAGGTAGCTGAACGCTTCGCGCTGACGGTTAGAACACTGCACCACTGGGAGGCCCAGGGGCTCCTGATCCCCGTTGAGCGAAGCTGGTCGAACTACCGGCTGTACTCGGCTGAGGACTGTGCCCGCGTGCAGCGGATCGTCATCTACCGTGCCACTGGCATGAAGCTGACGGACATCAAGGCTCTCCTCGAATCCGACGAGTCGGGTGTGTCGCACCTCAAGCGACAGCGAGAGAGCCTCGTTGCTCAACGTCAACAGACGGACAAGATGATCGAAGCCATAGACATATTGCTGGAGGACACAATGAACGACAACGCTCTGACCGTGGAAGAGATCGGCGCGATCCTGGGGGATGCCGACTTTGCGGCCCATCAGGAGCGGGCAGAGGAATGCTACGGCGATACCGACGACTGGAAAGAGTGGCATCGCCGCACCGCCTCGTGGAGGGAAAGAGACTGGCGGGCCAACGCCGAACGGATTCAACAGATCGAATCCGACCTGATCGAAGCGATCCGTGACGGCGTTGCTCCCGACAGTGATCGGGCGGCCGAGCTCGTCGACGCACACCGAGAAGCCCTGAGCGAGTACTTCCCCGTGAGTCCTGCGAAGCACTACCTGATCTCGTGCGCCTACGTCTGCGATGAGGGCTTCCGCTCCCACTACGACTCCCAGCAAGAGGGTTTCGCCCAGTGGCTCGCGACCGCGATCGAGTACGTTGCGCGCGACAGCGGCGTGGACACGGACAATCCCAAATGGGAATGAATAACCCCTCGCCGCGCAGCTGAGCAGCGCTTCCCGGGGGCTGCTGTCCTGCGCCGCTGGTTTCCGGCCGCCCCTGGCCATACCCTCGGGTTCTGGCCGCCGCGGGGCCTGCCCGCCCGCTCGATCGCCACACGCGAGCCTGTCGGCTCGGAGTGCTCGCTCTCGAAGCCCGGCCAGGCCCCGAGGCGGCCTTCAACCGGGCGGCCTTCAACCGGGCGGCGCGGTAATGGAGCCTCGGGGAGTACGGGTGTGTCGGCACGCCCTCACCGGGGCGGTGTTGGTTTCCGTCGGCGTGCCGTCTCGCCATGGTGCCATGATCAGGGTCTTAGATGAGCCCCGTAAGGCCGGGAATGCACTCGCGCGTGAAACCGGCGTCGCCCCCGCTGGTGGTTGCTTTTGCCGGTTGAAACCGTGGCCACCCCTGCTGTGGTGATTCGTCGCAGAATCGGCTGTTTTCCTGAGGCGGGGGTGGTCTTGGTTTCAAACTCGATCTGGGGGCTATACCGGGGGTGGAACGCCGACGCACTCAGCCGGTGATGCGCGACATAAGCCTGGGTTCTCATCCAAGTTGCCAGGCTATAGGCCGCTCTGCTACCATCTTCTTTTGTCGCAATCCTGCGTAGCTCAACGGCAGAGCATCCGACTGTTAATCGGACGGTTACTGGTTCGAATCCAGTCGCAGGAGCCACAGCCCCGAGTTTTTGCAAACTCGGGGATTTTTGTTTACCGCCGATCCGCGCGCGGGCGTGGCGCCGACGTGCAACCGCCCCGAAGTTTTCGCGCAGGGCTCGAGGCGTCCGCGCGCCAATGAGTGCCCCTGTTCGGGGGCGAGGCAAACGGGGCAAGGTGAGGAAAATGGCGTGAGGCAAACGAGGTAAAACGAGGCGAGGGGAGCCGGGATGAGGGAAGAGCTGGTCGAGGCCGTCCTGCGGATAGTGGAGGCGATTCCGCCGGGGCGGGCGGCGACCTACGGGATGATCGCGCGTGCGGTTGGTACGAGTCCGCGCGTTGTGGGGCGGATCATGCACGATTGGGGCGGTGGTGTTCCGTGGTGGCGCGTCGTGAGCGCTCACGGAACTTACCCAACAACTATTCGGGATAGTGGCCTCGCTGAGTGGGAAAAGGAGGGGATGCCTCACGATGTGATGCGGGGGAAACTCTTACTCGACCAGTGTGCTGTTGAGCAGGAGTGGCTGGATTGCGTTGGGCGGATTATCGTTGATAATCTGCGAAATAGTACCGAATTATCAGACTAGTGTGGGGCGCGCTCTGTTGCGATTTGATTACGCGATGGCGGATCGGGGTCGCGCCAGAGACTGTGATGCTCTACGCTTAAAGGGACGCCAAAGAGGGCGTTCTCTCGGAACTGTTTTCGTTAGCGTTAACGAAACTGGGGGAGCAAACTCCAGAAACAGAGAAGTTACTGGTACCCAAGGGGTGAGAAGTGACGAACTTATTAGAGCTCAAAGGGATCTCAAAGACGTTCCCCGGTGTGAAGGCGCTGTCCGACGTGGACCTCGACCTTCGCCCCGGCGAGATCTTGGGTCTCTGCGGTGAGAACGGGGCGGGCAAGTCCACGCTCATGAAGGTCCTCACCGGCATCCACAAATCCGACCCGGGCGGCGAGATCTGGCTGCAGGGGGAGCGGGTTGATATCCAGTCGCCCGAGCACGCGCGCGACCTGGGCCTGTCGATCATCCATCAGGAACTCAACATTGTTCCCGACTTGACGGTCGCCCAAAATCTGTACATCGGGCGTCCCAACACGTCCAAGTGGATGTACATCAACGACAGCCGGATGATTCGCGACGCGCGCGAACTGTTTGAGCGCCTCAACATGGACATCGACCCCACCGCGCACTGCAGGGATCTGCCAGTCGCGCGCCTGCAGATGGTCGAAATCGCCCGCGCGCTGTCTTTCGATTCGAAGATCCTGGTCATGGACGAACCGACGGCGCCGCTGACCACCACCGAAACCGAGTCTCTTTTCGAGCTGGTCCGCGATTTCGTCAGCCCGACGACCGGCCTGATTTTCATCACTCACCGCATGCCGGAGCTCACCGAGCTCACCGACCGCATTTCGGTGCTGCGCGACGGGAAGTACATCGGCACGGTGGACACGGCCTCGACGCCCATGAGCGAGGTCGTCAAGATGATGGTCGGCCGCGAGGTTCCGGCCGACGCCCGCCCCACCACCTCGCCCCTGTCGGACGAGGCCGTCCTGCGGGTTGAGCACCTGTCGACCGTCAAGGCTGTCCACGACGTTTCCTTCGAGGTCAAGAAAGGCGAGATCCTCGGTTTCGCGGGCCTGGTCGGCGCCGGACGTACCGAGGTCGCGCGCGCCCTCTTCGGCGCGGATCCCCACACCGAGGGGGACATCTACGTTCACGGAAAGAAGGTGTCGATCAAGAGCGCCTCCGACGCCGTGAGGAACGGTATCGGCTACCTGTCCGAGGACCGTAAACAGTACGGGCTGCTCCTGGATAAAGACATCTCCTTTAACACGGGCTTGGCGGCCATGGACCATTTCACCAAGGGAACGGTCGTCGCCACGCAAAAGATGCGCCAGGTCGCCCAGGAATACGTGAAGAAGCTGCGCACCCGCACCCCCAGCGTGGACGTTGAGCTGCGCAGCCTCTCGGGCGGTAATCAGCAAAAGGTCGTCGTCGCCAAGTGGCTGGAGCGTAACTCGGACATATTGATCTTCGATGAGCCGACGCGCGGCATTGACGTGGGCGCCAAGGACGAGATCTATACGCTGCTGGAGGACCTGGCGAAACAGGGCAAGGCCATCATCGTGATCTCCTCGGAGCTGCCCGAGGTCCTGCGCCTGGCCAACCGCATCGCCGTCATGGCACACGGCCGCATCATCGGCACCCTCAACAACGAGGAAGCCACCCAAGAAAACATCATGGAACTGGCCACTGTCGGTCAGGAAGAAGCGAACGGAGAAGTTGCGTGAGCACCGTCGTCGACAACAAGGGACTGGAGGCGCCGTCGCCTGTCAGGACCTTCCTGAAGAACAACATGCAGCTGCTGCTTGTCACGGTTGCCCTGTTCGTCATCCTGCTGTTCTTCAGCATCGCAGCCAGCGGCTTTGCGAAGCCCAACATCTACCTGGATATCGTTTTGCAGTCCGCCTACACGGGCGTCATGGCGCTGGGCGCGACCTTCGTGATCGCAACCTCCGGCATCGACCTGTCCGTGGGCACGGGCATGAGCCTCGTGGCCGTCATGGCGGGCATCTTCCTGGCGGGGGACAAGATGAACCTGCCGCTGGGTTTGGGCCTGCTCCTGACCCTGCTGGTGGGCATGGCGATCGGGCTGGTCAACGGCCTGAACGTCTCGATCCTGGGCCTGCCTCCGTTCATCGCAACGCTCGCGATGATGATGGTCGCCCGGGGCCTGGCGCTCATCATTTCAAACAAGGCCTCCATCACGATCGCCAACTCGGGTTACAAGGCCATCGCGCGCGGCGAATTGATCCCGCACGTGGCGAACGCCGTCCTCATCTTCGTGATCCTCACGGCCCTGGCGACCTTCCTCATGAACAAGACCCTGCTGGGGCGTTACTCTCTGGCGATCGGCTCCAACGAGGAGGCCACCCGCCTCTCCGGCGTCAACGTTCGCCTCTGGAAGATCATCATCTACGTGGTCGCGGGTGCGTTCATGGCCATCGGCGCGGTCCTGTATTCCTCGCGTGGCGGCCTGGTCCAGCCGGCTGAAGGCGTGGGCATGGAGCTCAACGTCATTGCTGCGGCGGTCATCGGCGGAACCTCCCTCTCGGGCGGTCGCGCCTCGATCCCCGGCGCGCTGGTGGGCGCGATCATCATGGAGACCCTGAAGAAGGGCCTGACTATGATGGGTATTGCCGCCGAATGGCAGTTCGTCGTCACCGGCATCGTCCTGCTGCTGGCTGTCGTCATCGACAACATCCGCCGCGTTCGCGAGAACGCCGCCTGATCCCCTTTCCACATCAGAATCACCCATCGTGGACCGACGTCGGTCCGCACACACAATGGGCGGGAATGGCCCCGCCAACTCCACGAAAGGAACACCAATGCGCCCCATCGGACGTATCATCGCCGCCGCTGCCGCCGGCTCTATGGCCCTGGGTTTGGCTGCCTGTACGACCTCGACGGATTCCGCCGACTCTAAGAATGGCTCCGCAGGCCAGTCGTCGGGTGCCAACAAGGTCGACACTTCCGGAAACCAGCAGGATTGGGAAAAGGCCGCCGTGAAGGGCGACGGCA
>NZ_FNLK01000002.1 GCF_900105015.1 Schaalia meyeri
GTGAGCCCTGCGTGGGGCCGAGGTCTACCACACGCTCAAGGGCGTCGTGAAGAGCAGGGAGACACCCAGGCCGGTGGACAGGCCGCGCTCCTTCACGACGCCCTTGAGCGTGTGGTAGACCTCGGCGCCCCAGCGCAGGGCCTCACGGAAGGAGGGCGCGCCGATGGGGGCGATCATGAACTCCTGGATGTCAACGTTGGAGTCCGCGTGGGATCCGCCGTTGAGGATGTTCATCATGGGGACGGGCAGGACGTGCGCGTTGGGGCCACCCAGGTACTTGTACAGGGGCAGGTCCGCGTACTTCGCAGCGGCCTTCGCGACGGCCAGCGACACGCCGAGGATGGCGTTCGCGCCGAGCTTCCCCTTGTTGGGGGTGCCGTCCAGGTCCAGCATGGCCTGGTCAATGTAACGCTGGTCGTCGGCTTCCTCACCGATGAGCTCAGGTGCGATCTGCTCGACGACGGCGTCGACGGCGTCCTGGACGCCCTTACCGAGGTAGCGCCCCTTGTCGCCATCGCGACGCTCGACGGCCTCGAACGCGCCGGTGGACGCGCCGGAGGGGACGGACGCGCGCGCAGCGGTGCCATCCTCGAGGACGACCTCGACCTCGACGGTCGGGTTACCGCGCGAGTCGAGGATCTCGCGTGCACCAATGCCTTCAATAACTGCCACGTCATTCTCCAATCGATTTGTTGCGTGGAAGCGGTCAGTACAACGGTAATACGGACCGCCGTGTGTGGTCACCCCCGATGCGGGAGTGGTTTCGTCATTGGGGGTGAATGATCCCCCCGAGACGGGCGAGACAAGCGACATTGGTCCCTGTCACGCAAGCTGTGAGTGAATGCTCACACGAGTTAGTGCGCACCGCCCCTGGTCGTTCCTCCCTGCAGCGGGGCCTGGCCGCCCTGTTTGTTACCCGCGACCGCGTCGCCGAACAGGGGGGTCGAGGCCGCCTGCGCGCCCCCTTGCGAGGGCTGCGCGAAGCGCGGATTGACGCGCACGTTGGCAGCCTCACGGGCCTCGGTCATGGTCTGGTTGAGGCGCTCAACGACCGACGGATCCGACTTAGCCAGCTGATTCAGCGCCTGAGTGAGGAGGATCGACTTGACGGTCGCGCGCGTCGCGGGGCCGAGCGTGAGGGGGGTGATCCCCTGGCTCTGTGCCACGCGCTCGTTGATCTGATCGATCTGTTCGTCGGTGACGACGGTTCCCACCGACGCGCCCGCGGCCTCCAGGATCGGCTCGTTGATGAGCTGGGCACGGATCTGTTCGCCGGTGATCTGCGACTGTGCGCCCGCCAGGACACTCAACTGCCGGACCGCCTCGGCGACCTCTTCGTTGCTGTAGGACGCCGTGGAGGTGACGACAGCGGCGCCGGGGTGAGCGGAGCAAGCCCCCATGCCCAGTGCTGCGGCCGCGAGAACGACGGCGGCAACCAGCTGACGTGTGTAGCGCACGAGTATTCCTTCCTCAGATGTGTTGCGACGCAATGACTCCAGTGTATTCCACCACAGGCGCTACTCGCCAAAAGGTACGAGAATCTTCGTCACCAGCGTCTCCACCCACTCCAGGAGCGGGCCGTCGGTGAGCGGGCTCCCGCCCACGCGCGAGGTGAGCGGGAGGGGCACCAGCACCTGGCGGAGAGCCGCCTTGATGACGGTGCCCGGGTGCAGTCGCTTGAGGCGCATGACCTGGGAATCACGCAGCTGGACGGGAGAGACGCGCAGGTACTTCCCCTGGGTGACCACCTCGGTGATCCCGGCGCGGCGCACGACCTCGCGCAGCCGGGCGAGGGAAAAGAGCAGGTCAACCTGGGCGGGGATGGGGCCATAGCGATCGATCAGTTCCTCCCGCACATCCGCCTCCTGCTCGAGGGTGGTGATGGCCGCGATCTTGGCGTAGACCTCCAGACGCAATCGCTCCCCTTGCACGTAGTCCTCGGGGATGTGGGCGTCAACCTGGAGGTCCATGCGCACGTCGGTCTTTTCGGCGGGCGCCTCGCCCCTGTAGGCCGCCACCGCGTCGGAGACCATTCGCACGTACAGGTCGAAGCCAACACCCTCAACGTGCCCGGACTGGGCGCCTCCCAACAGGTTGCCTGCGCCACGGATCTCCAGGTCGCGCTGGGCAACCGCCAGTCCAGCTCCCAGTTCGGTGTTTGCCGCGATGGTCTTGAGCCGCTCGTGTGCGGTTTCGGTCAGCGCCTTGTCGCCAGGGTAAAAGAAGTACGCGTAGGCTCGCTCGCGGCCTCGCCCGACGCGCCCGCGCAACTGGTGAAGCTGGGACAGGCCATAGGTATCGGCACGGTCGACGATGAGCGTATTCGCGTTGGAGATGTCCAGCCCGGTTTCGACGATGGTCGTGCACACGAGGACGTCGAACTCGTGATTCCAAAAGTCCTGAATGACGGCCTCAAGCTGGTGCTCATTCATCCTGCCGTGGGCGGTGCGCACACGGGCCTCGGGGACCAGCTCACCGATGCCCGCGGCGATTGAGGCGATGGAGTCGACGCGGTTGTGCACGTAAAAGACCTGGCCGTCGCGCAGCAGCTCGCGCCGGATAGCGGCGCTGACCTGCGCGTCGGTGTAGGCGCCGACGAAGGTCAGGACCGGCTGGCGTTCCTCGGGCGGTGTTTGCAGGATGGACATTTCGCGGATGCCGGAGATGGCCATCTCGAGCGTGCGCGGGATCGGGGTGGCCGACATGGAAAGGACGTCCACGTCGGTGCGCAGGGCCTTCAGGGTTTCCTTGTGCTCGACGCCGAATCGCTGTTCCTCATCGATGATGACCAGGCCGAGTTTCTTAAAGGAGACGGTTCCGGTCAGCAGGGAGTGCGTGCCGATGACGAGGTCGACCTCGCCCGAGGCCAGCCCCGCTTTCACCTCCTCGGTTTCCTGACGGGTCGAAAAGCGAGAGAGGGTCCCGATACGAACGGGGAATCCGGCGTAGCGTTCCGCGAATGTTTCAGCGTGCTGGGTGACGAGCAGGGTCGTGGGGACGAGGACGGCGGCCTGGTAGCCATCCTGGATGGCTTTGAACGCTGCGCGCACGGCGATTTCCGTCTTGCCATATCCGACGTCGCCGGTGAGCAGGCGGTCCATGGGGACGGGCTTTTCCATGTCGGCTTTGACCTCGTCGATGGTGACCAGCTGGTCGGGGGTTTCGACGTAGGGGAAGGCGTCCTCGAGTTCGCGTTGCCAGGGCGTGTCCGGGCCAAAGGCGTGCCCCTTGGTTTGTTGGCGCACGGCGTACAGTCGAATGAGCTCTTTGGCGACTTCGCCCACGGCCTTCTTCGCGCGGGCCTTGGCTTTCGCCCAGTCGGCCCCGCCCATCTTCGTCAGTGAGGGCTCGTCGCTTCCCGTGTATTTGGAGATTTGATCCAGGGCGTCGGTGGGCACGAAGAGGCGGTCGGCTGGCTGTCCACGCTTGGAGGGCGCGTATGCGATGACCAGGTAGTCGCGCGTGGAGCGGGCCTGGTCGCGCCCGATCGAGCGTGACACCAGTTCGACGAATCGCCCGATGCCGTGTTGATCGTGGACGATGTAGTCCCCGGGGTGCAATGTCAACGGGTCGACGCCTTTACGCCTGCGTGAGGGCATGCGCCGCATGTCGCGCGTGGATGCCCCGGCCCGCCCGGTGAGGTCGCCTTCTGTGAGAACGGCGATCTTCAGGTGGGGTGCCACGAATCCGACGCCGGCCTGCGCGGTCGTGATCGTAACCAGGCCGGCCTCGGGCCGCGCGTCTATGTTGTCCGCGAGCGCTGCGGGGCACGAGGCGTCGGTGAGGATGGACCGGATGCGTCGGCCCGGGCCGGGGCCTTCGGTGGTGACGACGATGCGCCAGCCGTCTCGGGCGAAGTCGATCAGGTCGCTCGTGGCGCGGGCGAAGTCCCCCCGGTAGGGGCGGACGTCGCGCGCGCCGACGCGCACGAGGGTGGGGGAGACGACCAGGGGGCTCGGCCCCTCCTCTGCCGGTTGCCCGCCCTCGGCCTCGTTGACGGCGGCAGCCAGGTCGGCTGGCGGCAGGTCGGTGATTTCCCACCAGGGTCGCGTGCCGCTTCCCCACAGGTCCCCCAGGTCGAGGAAGGACGCCCTGGAGGCCTCAAGGGGTGTGTCTGCGCCACCGGCGGCGGCGCTCCAGGCGGCGGTCAGGAACTCTTCGGTGGTGGCAACCAGGTCGGCTGCCCGGGCGCGGATGCGCTCGGGGTCGGAGGCGAGGATCGGGGAGGCCGCGGGCAGGAGGTCAAGCAGCGATTCCATGCCTCCCACGAGGATGGGAGCCAGGGATTCGATGCCGGGTGCGGCGATTCCTTCGGCGGCGAGGGAGAGCATTTCGGCGGCGCCGGGCAACCGGTCGGCCGCCTCGCGGGCACGGGCGCGTACGGCCTGGGTCAGCAGCAGCTCGCGGCAGGGAACGGCCCACAGTCCTTCTTCTGCTTCCCCGAGGGTGCGCTGATCAGAGACGGAGAACGCGCGGATGTCTTCTACCTCGTCGCCCCAGAGTTCGACGCGCAGGGGGTGGGGCTCCTGCGGCGGGAAGACGTCCAGGATGCCGCCGCGCACGCTCATGTGGCCTCGTCCCTCGACCATGTCGACGCGCTCGTATCCCAGTTCGGCAAGGCGGTTGGCGGTGTCGGTGAGGTCGAGAATGTCCCCGGTGCGCACGCGCACGGGTTCGAGGTCGGCCAGCCCGGCGATGATCGGCTGGAGGAAGGCGCGGATGGGGACGACCAGGACCGAGAGGGGGCCGGCGCTCTCGTCTCCGGCGATGGGGTGGACGAGGCGGCGTAGGACGGCGATACGTCTGGCCATGGTGTCAACCTGGGGCGAGAGGCGCTCGTGTGGGAGAGTCTCCCATGCGGGCAGCATGGCGACACCCGGTATCCACGAGGCCAGGGCGTTGGTCAGCGATTCTGCGTCGCGTCCGGTGGCGGTCAGGACGACCAGGGGCGCGGCCGCTCGGGATGCGAGGCGCGCCAGGAGGGGCGGACGGATGCCGACGGGGGCGACAATCGTGCCCGAACGGCCGGCTTCGACGGAGTCGGAGGCCGTCTCGATTGCCGGGTCGGTGGAAATGTCCGGGAGGAGTCCGGTGAGTAACACTCGCTGCCTTTCGCGGTGTGGATGGGGGCGGGTGCCGCCTTCGACGCGGCCCCGCTAGGACCCGGTGTGTAGGTCCTGCTGGGTGGGGGCAAATCCCCTGTTGACGATGTCTTCAACCACGTCGGCGGCTCGTTCGAAGGTGACATCCCAGTCGGGTCGGTCCTTGGCAGGCAGGGCGGCCAGAACGTAGTCGGCGGGGTCCATGCGCCCCGGGGGGCGCCCGACACCGATACGCAGGCGCGCGTAGTCGCGCGTGCCCAGGTGGGAGCTGAGGGATTTCAGGCCGTTGTGGCCGCCCTCTCCCCCGCCGGTCTTGAGACGCAGCGCGTGTGCGGGCAAGTCCATGTCGTCGTGGATGACGAGGATGCGAGCCGGGGGGATCGTCAGGAAGGAGGCGAGCTTACCGATGGGGCCGCCGGACGTGTTCATGTAGCTGTCGGAGCGCGCCAGAACCACCCTGGGGCCCGGCACGCCACCAGGGCCCACGCCCAGGCGCACGTCTGCGGTGTGTGTGCGCGACCGGTGCGACCTCAGGGTCGCTCCGGCGCGCGAGGCGAGGACGTCGAGGGTCAGGTACCCCGCGTTGTGTCGGGTGGATGCGTATTGCGCGCCGGGGTTACCTAACCCGACGATGAGCCACGGTCCGTCAGTCGTCATACTCCGATTGTGCCACCCGTGCCGAGAGCATGTCCCAGCGGGGGGCGTCTTCGACGACGGGGACTGCCTCACGCCGGGACATGGCCCACGCGTCGGCAAAGAGCTGGGCCCACTTGGCGTAGGCCGCCGAGTTGGGGTGGAAAAAGTCCGCCGCGTGGTAGGCGAAGGTGTACGTGGGCAGGGAGTATTCCTGCGTGAGGGAGCGCAAGTCGACCAGGCACGCGTCGGTGTGAGCGACGGCGGCGCCGATGCGGTCGGACATGCTCTGTGCGCGTCGTTCCTGGGGCATGATGCCAAAGGAGGGGATCGTCGAGACCAGCGTGTCGGCTGGCAGGGCGTCCAGGACGCGGCGTAGGCGCTGCTCAAACTGGCCCGGAGCCATGTCTTCAGTCATGACGTCGTTTCCTCCGACGGTCAGGGTCACCAGGTCGGGGGCGTGCGCTCCGCCGATGAGGCCCAGGCCGCGCATCTGCGGGATCTGGGTGAGCTCAACGGATTCGATGGTGGCTCCGGACAGGGAGAGGTTGAGCAGCAGGACCTCGCGGTCGATCTGGGAGGCGATCGCCGAGGCCAGGCGCGCCGGGTAGGACTCGGTGATGCGCGACGCGCCCATGCCCTGCACGGAGGAGTCCCCCAGGGCCACGATCAGGTAGGGGGCTTCGCCCTCGGGGTGTTCGTCAAGCTGACGCAGGCGGTCGAGGGTGGCCAGGTTGTGGTTCTCCCACGCCTTGCGATAGTCGCCTCGCTGGGAGTCCAGCCGCAGGAGACGCCCGATGGCCAGGCCGCCGCCGAAGAGGCTCGCGCCACCCGCCGCGGCGCCCGCTACCTGCCACGCGCGCTTGCTGATCCCCATTGAAGTGTCCTTCCCTCGTGTTTGCTGCCGTCCTAGTGTAGCGAGGCCGGAACCGGTACTTCAAACGATGAAGCACCTGCCCCGGCCCTATTTCGCTCGGGTCAGCCCAGGTATCCGGCGGGCGCGCTCGGCAGTGCCCGAATGAAGTGAGGGGTCTCCCAGCCGCGCTCCGCGTAGGCACGGGCGACGGCAAGCGCGACATCCGGGGTCGCGTCCGCGTCAACCAGCGCGATCGCGCTGCCGCCGAACCCGCCGCCCGTCATGCGGGCCCCGTGCGCGCCCGCGGATCGGGCGGCCGCGACCGCCACGTCCAGCTCGGGGCAGCTCACCTCGTAGTCGTCGCGCAGCGATTCGTGCGAATCGTCCATGAGCGCACCCGCGACCTTCAGACGGGTCCCCTCCAGGGGGCCCTCCACGAGGAGGTCAATGAACGCGCGCGTGCGCGCGATCTCCGATACGACGTGCCGCGTACGCGCGGCCAGGCGCTCATCGTTCAGGGCGGCCACGGCCTGGGCCAGGTCGGCCACCTCCACGAGCTGATCGACGCCGAGGATCCTGGCCGATTCCTCGCAGTCCGCGCGGCGCGCCCCGTACTGGCCGTCCGCCAGCGAGTGCTTGGCGCGCGTGTCGATGACCAGGAGCTCAAGCCCGACGGCGCCAAGGTCGAAGGGAACCTGGCGCGTCGACATGTCGGAGCAGTCCAGGGCCAGAGCGTGTCCCTCCCGGCAGCGCATCGAGGCGGTCTGGTCCAGGCCTCCCGTGTTGGCACCGGCGATCTGGTTCTCGGCGACGCGCGCGGCGTCAACGAGGACGCGACGCCCCTCATCGTTCGGTGCCTCGATCGATCCGGCGAGGCCCAGGGAACACACCTCGTCAAGGGCGACGGCCGTCGCGCACTCCAGCGCGGCGCTTGACGACAGCCCTCCCCCCAGCGGCACGCACGACCACAGGGCGGCGTCGAATCCGGGCAGCGGGCCGTATCCCGCGCGCTCCAGCGCCCACGGCACGCCAGCAAGGTAAGCGGTCCAGTGGTTGGCAACCTCCCCGGGCCCGCCCTTGGGGCCCAGAGCGTCCAGATCGAGGACATCTATCGCCTCGCGCGTTTGGGGAGAAATCAGGCGGATCGTCCGGTCCTGGCGGGGAGAGAGGGCGACGTACGCGCGATGCGGCAACGCGATCGGCACGCACGGCCCACCGTTGTAGTCCACGTGCTCGCCGATGATGTTGACCCTCCCGGGCGCGCTCCACACGCCACGAGGTTCATAGTTAAACGTTTCACGAAAAAGGTTCGTTGCCTGCGCGCCCCCCTCTTCCGGGGTGGCCGCGTCGGCCCACACGAGAGCGTTCAAAGGATCCTCCTTGCTTCTACCCCACTAGGCTACGTGAACGCCCTCACATTCTTCAAGCCGGAGTCCCGGGCCAACGTACCGGTACAGTGGAGCCACCCCGTACGCGACACAGGCAGGCCCCATGTTCCTCCCCCAACGACTCCCCGGCCAGGAATGGCTCGGCGTCGTCGTCGCGATCCCCGAACCCTGGGTCACCCGGCTGACCGACCTGCGACTGCGCCTCGGTGACCTCGCCGGATCCCGCATCCCCGCTCACATCACCCTCATGCCGCCCACCCCCGTCGCCCGCGACGCGCGCCCCGCGGTCATCGATCACCTGCGCTCAATCGCAACCCGGCACTCGCCCTTCCGAATCACCCTGTCCGGCACCGGCTCCTTCCGCCCCGTCTCGGACGTCGCCTTCATGACGCTATCCGAAGGGGCCGCGGACTGCGTGGACCTGGCAGAAGAGATTCGTTCGGGGCCGCTCGACCACGACACGCGTTTCCCCTACCACCCGCACGTGACCCTCGCCCAAGACGTCGACGACGTCACGCTGGACCTGGCCCTCGACATCGGGACCACCATCGAGGCCTCGTGGATCGTCCCCGGATTCCGCCTCGACCGGATCGACCCGTCCGGCATCTACTCCTCCATGGCGCTCTTCGACTTCGACGTGAGCGCTCGCTAGGCGGACGCGCCGCGCGGTGTCGGCTCAGATTTCGTAAGTCACCGACACCGGCGCGTGATCGGAGAAACGAGCGTCGTACTCGGCGGCTCGTCCAATCTCGAACGACCGCGCGCGCTCCCCCAGCTGCGGCGTCGCGTACTGGTAATCAATGCGCCAGCCGGCGTTGTTGACGAACGCCTGACCGCGCCACGACCACCACGAATACGGACCCTGCACCCGTCCGGCGAGGTCGCGCACGGTGTCGCGCCACCCCTCATCCACCCACCGGTTAAGGAATGCGATCTCTTCGTCCAGCACGCCAGCGCGCTTGTTGTGATTCGGCGTCCAGTTCTTGATGTCGGCCCGCGAGCGCACCACGTTGAAGTCGCCGCACACCAGCGACGAGATTCCCCCCGCGGATTCCTGGGCGATCAGCTCCGCCATGCGTGCGCCGATGCGAGGCAGGTGCGCCATCTTGGCATCCTGCTTCGGCGTGTCTTTCTCTCCCGAATGGAAGTAGGCGGAAACCACCCGCAGGGCAGTGTCGCCGCCCTCGCGGCGCACGGTGGCCTCCAGCCAGCGGCCCGAATCGACGTCGCTCTCCGCGTCGTCCAGGACGAGGCGGGGCTTCCCCTCGAAGAGGACGCTGCCCCGCCGCACGGCCACGCCCACGCCCGCGCGCCCCTTGATCCGGCAGGGAACCCACACGCTGTCCCATCCCTCGCCCATGATGTCTCGGGAACACTCCTTGGGTGCGCGCACCTCCTGCATCAGCAACACGTCCGTATCGCTGGTTTCCAACCACGAAAGAAAGCCGCGCCTGTGTGCGGCGCGGATGCCGTTGAGGTTCACGGTAGTTACCGTCAGAGTCATTGCTTCTCCTTATGCGAGCCTGTTTCCAGTGTAAAGAACGCGCGGGAATGGCGACGAACGCCTGTCCTCGCCGCTCACCCGCGCGAGCGAGAGCCAACGCTGGGCTGGTGAGACAGTCGGTGCCTAGCGGACGCTCAGGCCCGCCTGGCGCTCCGCCGCCTCGACAACGTTTGTGACCAGCAGGGCTCGCGTCATCGGCCCAACGCCACCGGGGTTCGGGCTGAGCCAGGCGGCCACCTCATCCACCCCGTCCGCGACGTCGCCCAACAGGCGCGCCCTACCCTGCTCGTCCCGCACGCGGCTGACACCCACGTCCAGGACGACCGCACCGGGAGCCACCATCCGGGGGGTAATGATTCCGGCGCACCCCGCGGCGGCGACAACGACGTCCGCTCGGCTCACGTGATCAGCGAGGTCGATGGTACCCGTGTGGCACACATCGACCGTCGCGTTCACCTCTTTGCGCATGAGCATCAAGCCGATCGAACGGCCCACCGTCACGCCGCGGCCAACGACGCACACGTTCTTACCCGCGAGGTTGATCCCATGGCGCTCGACGAGCTCGATCACCGCGCGAGGCGTGCACGGCAGCGGCGAGTCGATCGGACCGGAACCGCGCAACACGAGTCGACCGAGGTTCATCGGATGCAAGCCGTCGGCGTCCTTCGCCGGGTCGATGCGTTCCAGGACCGCATTCGTGTCGATCCCGCGCGGCAGCGGCAGCTGCACGATGTACCCCGTGCACGCAGGGTCCGCGTTCAAGCGGTCAATCGCCGCTTCGACCCGATCCTGCGTGGCGTGCGCGGGCAGGTCCACGCGGATGGACTGCGCGCCGATCTGCGAGCAGTCGCGGTGCTTTCCGGCGACGTAGGCCACGGACCCGGGATCCTCGCCCACCAGGATCGTCCCCAGCCCCGGAACGACGCCGACTGCACGCAGACGATCGACGCGCTCCTTCAGTTCCGCCTTCATGGCGGCCGCCGTCGCCTTACCATCAAGGACCCGTGCGGGCCCCTCCCAGGGTGACCTCACTGCTCAAGCCCGGCGTAAAGCGGGTGCTTGTCCGTCAGTTTCTTCACGCGCGCACGCAGCGCTTCCACCTCGACGGTGCCCCCGGAGGCGCCGCTGGCCAGCGTCACGGCGATAATGTCGGCGACCTCCGCGAAGTCGGCGGCGTCAAAGCCGCGCGTCGCCAGGGCGGGCGTGCCGATACGCAGGCCGGAGGTGACGGCCGGGGGACGCGGGTCAAAGGGCACCGCGTTGCGGTTGACGGTGATGCCGACCTCATGCAGCAGATCCTCGGCCTGCTTGCCATCCAGCTCGGATTCCACCAGGTCCACCAGGACCAGGTGCACGTCGGTACCGCCCGTGACCTGCTTGATGCCAGCCTTCTTGACGTCGTCCGCTCCCAGGCGTTCAGCCAGGATCTGCGCGCCCTCAAGGGTGCGGCGCTGACGGTCCTTGAACTCCTGGGCCATCGCGATCTTCATCGCGATGGCCTTGGCCGCGATGGCGTGCATGAGTGGGCCCCCCTGCTGCCCGGGGAACACGGCAGAGTTCAGTTTCTTGCCCCACTGTTCGCCTCGCGAGGACAGGATCATGCCGGAGCGAGGACCGCCCAGGGTCTTGTGGACCGTCGTCGTCACGACGTCGGCATGGGGCACCGGGTTCGGATGCAGGTCGGCTGCCACGAGGCCGGCGAAGTGGGCCATGTCCACCCACAGGGCCGCCCCCACCTCATCGGCGATGTCGCGGAAGGCCTGGAAATCAAGGTGACGCGGGTAGGCCGACCAGCCGGCGATGATGACCCGGGGCCGCTCGGCCAGCGCCGCCTCGCGCACCTTCTCGGGCTCGATGCGCATGGTTTCACGGTCCACCTCGTAGGCTACGGCCCTGTAGTTCTTACCGGAGAAGTTCAGGCGCATACCGTGAGTCAGGTGCCCGCCGTGCGCCAGTGACAGTCCCAGGATCGTGTCGCCGACATCGGCCATAGCCATGAGCGCCGCGGCGTTTGCTTGTGCCCCCGCGTGTGGCTGGACGTTCACATAGTCGCCCCCGAAGACCCGTTTCGCGCGCTCGATTGCCAGGGATTCCGCTACGTCAACAAATTCGCACCCGCCGTAGTAGCGGCGGCCCGGGTATCCCTCCGCGTACTTGTTCGTCAGGACCGATCCTTGGGCCTGCAAGATGGCGCGCGGGACAAAGTTTTCCGAGGCGATCATTTCGAGGGTGTCGCGCTGGCGGCTCAGTTCGCCGTCCAAAACCCCCTGAATCTCGGGGTCCAACCGCGCCAGGGTCATGTCATTGAGGGAATCCATCGGGTTCTCCTATTGATCATTCGATTGCGGATAGCAGTGGCTCTAGCCCAGGCGGTCGGCTATCGATGCCGGTGCGTCGTTTCCCGGCGGTGGCCCACCTGTTCGCCAATCGCGACACGGTCTCCAGTCTATCGTCCGAGGGTTTTCCCCGCACTCTGCCGGGGTGTCAGTAAACTACCACCTGGTCACGACTCGTTACGACCGAACCTGCGAAACTGTCGTGGTGTACGAAATCACAGCCAATTTTCGCTTGTACTTAACCCTTTGGTTAGCAAATAAGCTAACCATGTGGATAGACTAGTGCTACACCAAATGCTGACCGGGTTGCACACGGGACATCCGCTTCGCCGCCCCCCTCGCTCACAGAGGTTTGACACCCTTAACCAGGGTGCAGCATTTGAGTTTGATAGGACAGGAGGAAAAGGCACAGATGACAACTTTGACGAAACCAACCGCGCGGGCCGCATCCACGGCCCTCGCCCTCGAGCACGCATCTAGCCTTGCCACGTCTGCCGACAGGGTCATCAAGCGCATATGCGACATTTTGGCTGCCCTTATCGGCATCATCCTGTTGACTCCACTGTGGATTGTCGTCGCCCTGATGGTACGCCTGCACGACGGTGGCCCCGCCTTCTTCACGCAGGAACGCGTCGGCCTTGACGGCAAGACTTTTACCATGTTTAAGTTCCGCACCATGCGAGTCGACGCCGAAGCTCTCAAGGCCTCGCTCCAGGAAGCTAACGAGGCTGACGCCAGCGCCGGAAATTCGATCATGTTCAAGATGGCGAACGACCCGCGCATCACGCGCATCGGCGCTTTCCTGCGCAAAACCTCCATCGACGAACTGCCCCAGCTGTTCAACGTCCTGCGTGGCGACATGTCCCTCGTGGGCCCCCGCCCCCCGCTGCCAAGCGAGGTGGCGCAGTACGAGCCCCGCGTGATGGGCAAATTTGCCGTCCGCCCCGGCATCACCGGCCTGTGGCAGATTTCCGGCCGCTCCAACCTCTCCTGGGATGAGACGGTCCACCTGGACCTCTCCTACGCCCAGCACCGCTCCTTGACACTTGACGCGTGGATCATGCTCCAGACCATCCCCGCGCTGCTGCGTCACGAAGGAGCCTACTGACCCGTCTCGTGGATAACAGGTGGGGCCCGAGCCATTTGGCTCGGGCCCCACCCTTAACAGCAAAGCGATATGCGAAAACCACCGCGGGTCCCGTAGCCGTTTGCAAACGGGAAAAGTGATCTAGGCACGGTCGGCGTCAACCACCAGCCCCAGATCATCGAAGTGCCCCAGGGACTCCAGCCGCCTCAAGAGCTCGGGCGCGTAAGCGATGAAGTCGAGAGCCTCAACGGTGTAGCGCTTGGCGAGGCGCCGCGGCTCATGCGCGATGCGCCATGCCCATCCGAGCCGCGCCGCGTGCACCCAGTCGGGGAAGTAGTCGTCTGCCGCACGCGCATACTGGTCGATCCAGCCGCCAGCCACGCAGACGGACGCGTCGGGCACGTGTTCGAGCGCAAAGGCAGCAACGATGTCCTGGAGCGCGGCGCCGAGACCGACAATAATCAGGCGTGGATCGAAAGCGGTTAGCTGCCCAGGGTCAGCCTTCAGGCGCCTCAACCCGTCGTATCCGTCGATGGTTTGCACGTCGAAACGGGGAAGGCGCGCCGCGACGGCCTGCCCGGCCTCGGGCGTGGTACCGATCAGCGTGATGCGGGTACCGTCGTCAAGGCGATCGAAAACGCACGGAAGGACGAGGTCGGTCGAGGTGCGGCTCACTGCGTGTCCCGCAGCGCGCAGCCGCATCTGCAGGAAGGTTCCGTCAAAGCCGATGGTGTTCATGCGCGCCAGGGCACGGAAGTCGGCGTGCAGGAGCGACCAGTGGTTGAGCCAGGAGGTGGCATGCCCGCGGGTGAGCAGGCGTTCGGCCATGGCCTCGAACGCGGGGGGAACGGCAGGGACGCCGAGTGGGGGAATCGTATCTGTCATGGGGTTACCTCACCAGGGTAGCTTTCTCATCGAAGGAATAACGAGGCACCAGCGTAGTTGGCACGCTCTTTAACGGCGACACGGTTCACGCCGTCAAGGAACAGGCTACGCGGTACCGGGACGCTGACGATATTCGTTTGGCCACCGCGAGCGCCTCGTCAGACGACGCCCGCGTATTGGCATTGATCGCGGCCTTGAGCACGTTCGCTCATGCGCCTTCGTTACCGCTAATGGTGCCGAAGGTCAGGCGAATTTTGAACATGAGCTCACAATTCGCGCTGACGCCACTGGAGCTGGCATCGCACATCGAATCCTCTAAGGTCGCGCATTGACGGTCACTCTCACTCAGTCGCGCACAGAGAGGGCCAACTCTCGCTTGGCCTGAGCGCGATTCGTTAACCATACGTGAGGGAACCCCTGCCGATCCGGCAGGGGTTCCCTCATCAACCAGCCCCGACGGGATGAACCAAGTGGCGCAACGCGACCATGGCCTCGTTCAAACCCGATCGAAGCGGAGCGATACCGGCACTACCTGGCCACGGTTGCGGACAGATCGAAGGACATCGACGACGTGCCCCTGTAGTTCAGGTGCTCCTCAACGCCGATCCTGTTCACGCCATTCTTCAAGAGGTTGGCGGGGATCGTCACCTCAAGCATGTCGGAGGACGCCTTGGATGCCGACACCGCAACGTCCGCGAAAGTCGTATGCCCGATGTCTCCATCCGTCATGCGCTTCGTAGCAACCTGCTCTCCGTTGACCCGCAGAACGGCGCCGTCATCCGCACGCACCTTCACGGTCAGCGTGGTTTCGGACGTGACCGTCCCCAAGTCAATGTCGCGCGCAAAGTAGTTGGTGATCGCACGGGACTTCTTGTCGATGTCGAGAGGAGTTCCGGCCTTCGGATCTCCCCAGCCGATGGGCCCTGCACCGCGCGACCAGTCCTCGAGGGAAGCACTGGAGGCCCAGTCAGACGCCGGTTCGGACGTTGCCGTCCAATAGTTCCACCCGGCACCCGAGGGGATGACCGTACCGGACTTCACCCCCGTAGCGTCGATGCTCTTGCTCGCATCTTCCACGTTCTTCAGCTCGCCCTCGCGGGGCTGAGGCTGAGGCTGGGGCTGAGCGTCGCCGCCGTCGGAAGAGTCGGGAGCGCCCTCGACGCGGCTGACGGAGGCCTGCATCGCCATGGTGACGCTGCGCAGGTAGTTCACGTGCGTTTCCACCGCGATAACGTTGTCACCGTTCTTCAGCGCGGAGGCTGGCACGAAGACCTCGGAGAGGGACGCGGCGGCGGCATTGTACCTGGGTGCGGAGTCGGCTCGCGTCGCGTAGCTGACCGTGCCCTTGCCCATGCGCGTGCGGTGAACCTCAGCACCGTTGATGTACACGACCGCGCCGTCATCGGCCAGGTACTTCACGTTCACGCCCTTCAGGGCGTTCGTGTCGCTCACCTGGAAGCGCGAGCGGAAGTAGGTGGTGACGGGTCGCGCGCCCTTAGCGGCCAGTTGCGTCGCGATGCGCGAGTCGCCGTACCCCAGGGGAGCCGCACCGGTGGGCCACTGAGAGTCATCGAACGAGGCCTGAGCCCAGTTATCGGGCGCCGCGCTGTTCTCCGCGCGGTAGCTCCACGTCGCGCCCGCTTCGAGCAGCATCTGACCCGACGGGGGGGCCGCCTGTCCATCGCCCGAGCCCTTGTACACCGGGGTGGTCGCCGAGCGGTTGCCCGCTGCGTCAACGGCGCGCACGAAGAAGCGGTTCTCGCCGCCGAGCGGCACCGTGACGCTGGTGGAATCCGTGGAAGCGATGGCGCGATCGTCACGCAGGACCTCGTACGAGGCGGCGTCGGAGACACCCTCCCACGACAGAGTCACACTGGAGTTCGGGGCCGAGGAGCCGCGCAGGCCGGACGGCGTGGCGGGGGCGGCGTTGTCACGGCTGTCGTAGCGGGCAAAGCCGCCGTTCCACTGCTTGTGCGTGGCGTCGGTGTACGACAGGGTAAAGTCGCCACCCACCCACAGGTTACCGTTGGTATCGGTGGTCAGCGCCCACGCGCCGGTCCGGCGCTGAGACAGCAGCTCGAAGGGCGTCCAGCGCAGGCTTTCGCCCGTCGTGGCATCCCACGCGCCGACCCACTTGATCTCATCAACGCGCGACCAGTTGTGGTTGTCTTCCCAGTCGTACTTGTCCTGGTACGTTCCGTCCGAGCAGTGGCAGGACGCGTAGATGACGCCATTCGCCGAGATCGTTGAGGCCTGCAGGTCACCGCCGTTGCGCATGGTCACAGAACCCGAGGTGCGCTGATTGGACGCCGCATCGTAACCGAACAGAGAGTGCTCGGAACCGCCGATGAAAACTCGGTTGCTCGCAGAGGAAATGGTCTGCTGATACTTGGCCGCGTCGACGGTAGAGGGCTTGAAGTCAAATCCCGTGTCCACTGCGGCCCCCGCCTCGGTGGAGAACTTCGCGGCGTACCAGGCACGCTGACCTCCGTGCGCACGGGTGAAGTGCCCACCGGCGTAGAAGGATTTGTTGGACTCGTTGACGGCCACGGCCTGCACCGCACCGTTCAGCTCGGGGTTCCAGGTGCGGTCGGGATTACCGTCCAGGGAGATACGCGCCGCGTTACGGCCGTAGACCCTCTTCTTGCCGCCGCTGTTCAGGTGTGTGAAGGAGCCGCCCAGGTAGATGTAGCCATCGTGGTAGGTCGCGGCGCGCACGCTCACCGCGCCACCGCGCAGCCCGTTCGTGATCGTCACATCCCACGAGGGGTCAAGCTTGCCTGTCGCAGGATCGATGACGGCCGTACCGACGTGGGATTCGCCGCCGACGCGGGTAAAGTCTCCGGCCGCCAGGAGCTTGCCATTCGGAAGGGGCACGAGCGCCTTAACCTGGCCGTTGAAATCGAAGGTCTGACCGGTGTGGTTACCGGTAGCGACGTCGAAAGCAGCCAGGCCCTTCGACGGAACAACGGACCCGTTCTCGCCCTGCTTCACGCCTGTGAAGTTGCCGGCCACGTACATGGTGGATCCGACCTGAGCGAAGGCCTGCACCTGGATGTTGCCCTCTTTCACCGACCCGTTGAGGTTACCGGTCACGCCCCACTTGGTCGGAGCGGCGTACTGCGACACCGCGCGAGTCACGGTCGAGGCAGGCACGCCCCCGTCCGGGATACGGGAGAACGCCGAGGAATCCGAGGCGATTCGCGGACGAACGTAAGTCTCTGCGTAAGGGAAGACCGTCGACCCGTTCTTGTGAAGGAAAGACGAAGCGGAAGAGAGGTCTCCGCCCGAGTCCGCCACGTCAGGCCCGTAGCCCCAACCGATAGTCCAGCCCGTGTGCGACGAGGGATAGACCTGAAGAGCGTTCCACCTCTCATCACGGCCCACCTGAGTCCAGATGTTGTCCGAGGCCTGCCCGCCACCGTCGAACGACACCTTCACCGGGTGTCCCATCTTGAAAGGCCACACGAAGTCGGTCATCTTCGCGAACTGGAGGTCCAGCTTTTGGTACTCGCTACCCGAAGAGTTCCTCGCCCGCAGGACTCGCACGCCGTCCGCTTGGTCCTTGACCGCCTCGTTGTTCAGCAGCTGATTCACCGTCGCATTGGAGTACTGGACAACCCCGAACGCCGAGGCATTACGGTCGCGAGCGGTCAGCTTCGCAGGATCACCTTTTCCGCCGCTCCAGCCTTCCCATCCTTCGCGTCCGCGGCCGATGAGAACCCAGCCACCGCCGTCTGTCGTCTGGTCACAATAGAACTGAGCGGGATGGTCCATCGCGGGCGTCTGCAGCCAGTACGTACCGTCCGCAGCTTTAGAATCCCGCTGCTTAATGTCCCAGCAGGAGGCAGCAGCTGTGGCGGCGCTGAGGCCATCGTGAGCGACGGCCTGACCGGTTGTGGCTTTCTCTTGATCCGTACTATCAGCACGCGCTATCGGAGCGAACGCGAGCAGAGCACACGCAACAACCGGCGTGGTAGCACAGATCGCAAAGCGCGAAATCATGGACGGCATAACACGACCTTTCGAATGAGGATGGGTTCGATGCATAAATAATTACACAACAAGCCCCTTGGCATCAACCGATTGGTCAAGCAAGACTTTCACAGATGCACCACACGTCCCTCATTTCCCCCCTTTACCTCCTCGCCAGGGACCCAAGTCCCGCCAGGTGCAGGCGTCGCCTCAAGAAGCCGCAAACACAGGCAAAAGTGACGATTGAAAGCACCGTGCCAGCAACGATTGCGACGAATGAATCGCGCCCCAGCCACCAAGCTATACACCCGCCCGGAATCACCGCGGACACGACCACGACAACGACCGGCTTGACCACTTCCGACAATTTTGGTGTCACACCAATAAAACGCGACACCTGAACGGTAGCCATGGCTGCGTCAAGCACCATGCACACCGCCCACACGATCGCCGCTGCGACCATCCCGCCGCGAGGAATGAAGATGATGTTACCCACAACGTTGAGGGTGAGGACCACAACCTTGTTGACCGCGGCCCATCCCGAGCGGCCGCTCATGATGAGCAGGGAGTGGATGTTGCCCGCCATGAACGTCACGATCGACCCGATGCACAACACCACGAGGACGTTGGCGCCCGGCGCAAACCCGTCTCCCAGAATACGCATGAGCGCCGGCGCAAAAATCGCCATGAGCGCATAGATCGGTGCCGCGAAGAGCACCAGCCAGATCGACGCCGTTGCGTACATCTCACGCAGCTCTGCGGTGCGCCCCTGGTGCAGAAGCTTCGAAAAGCGCGGGGATACGACAACGCGCAGCGCCGTATCGACGACCATGCCGGCCTGAATGAAACGAATCGCACCCCCGTAAATGCCCGAAGCGGCATCCCCCGCGAGCATGCCCACGAGCAGAACATCCAGCCACTGCAAAGCCTGTTCCAAACCCGCAGTCAGAGTACGAGGCAGGGCAAAGACCACGACCTGTCGGCGACGCTGAGAGGTCGGCCACCACCCGGCAGAGTCCGCAGCCGAAGGCATGTGGCGCAGCAGCAACCACCACGCGGCCACCAAAACAACAACGAAGGGCAGCGCCCACGCGATCGATACAAAGGCCAGTGATCCCGTTAACGCTGCGGCCAGCGCTACCAGCAGGGGCCGAAGCCCCGGCAGCAGGAGGTTCTGGACGAGGACGTATTCGCGCATGTTTCCCAGGGCTCGCAGCGCCGCCGACGCGACCAGGGTAAGCGCTCCGATCGGAACGAACCAGAGAACGGCGCGGGTAGCTGCCGCGACGTCCGCGTTCCAGATCATGGGGGCCGCGGCCTCGAGGATGAGGACGCACACGGTCGAGACTCCGAGGGTCATCGACGCCATAAAGGACAGGGTCGCACGGATCTCCTGCGGCGCATCCAAGCTGAGGCGAGGAAAGAGGTAGATGGCGGTCGAATCCAAACCAACCTTGGCCAGCGCCATGACGATCGCGAACACGCCGGTTGCCTGCGTGACGACGCCCGCACCTCCCGTCCCCAGCATCCGCGACAGGATGATCGTGAAGGCGAAGCCGAGGATCGCCGATGTCGCCGCTCCGACGAAGCCGATAATGCCGCCACGAGCCAGGGAACGCCTGGCTTGATTTAGCTCACTCATAACTGTCCTTCCCGCTACCAAGCGGTAACCTTTTTCTATAACCGATCGATGGGATACACATGGACCTCAACCTCACCTCAATGACCCCCGCCCGAAAGAAATCGCTCATGGTGGCCGCGATACTTCTCATCGCGGCTCTCATTATCGTGGGGGTCCTGCGTCTCACGCGTTCATCCGACTCCCCGACTGCGGCAGCTTCCGGCGCGCAGAGCGAACAGGACGACCCGTACGCCGATCCGCAGTCCGTTCCGAAGACCATCACCCCGCAGTCGGGCGGCCCCGCCAACGCTTCCGGCTCACTGAGCACGGACGAGGAAGCCTCCGGGCAGACCTCTTTCGTTATGAACACCCTGTGGGGCGCATACACCGACCCCGCCCAGGCGCTGGCAACGGACCTGTCCTCTGTCCTCACCGCCGCCGCCCTGGAAGAGTTCGACTCGCAGGCTCTCGAATGGTCGCGAGACGGCACCCACTCTACCGGCACGCCCACTCTGGAGAACGTGCACATCCACAACGATGACGGGGCAGGGAACGTCACGGTATCGGCGTGCGTGGACTCCTCATCCGTGAACGTCGTCAACGACGCGGGAACCTCACTCAGGGACGACGCGGCCCCGACCCGTGTCCTCACCTATTTTCAGTTCGTGAAGGACGGCGAAAACTGGAAGCTGTCCGGCCTCTCGTTCCCCGACGACCCGACTTGCTGAGACGCCCAAGCATCTGCGTGGAGAAAGCCCCGTCGTTCGCGGCGGGGCTTTCCCAGTGCCCCATGCGCACCGTGCGCGCCGCGCGCGCTGTCCCGGCGACGCTTCCGGGCGTGGGTGTGCCTTCCTGTTCGGCGGCAGCGCGACGCAGCGGATCGCTTTCCTCCTCCAGGTGACGCGACAGCAGGGCGACTGCGACGACGGAAAGCATCAGGCCCGTGTTCATCCCGTAGTAGAACTGTTCGACGAGGGTCGCCAGGATAATGCCCCCCAGGATCGACCCGTACACGTCCGTGGCGCGCCACACGCGCGGGATCATGCGAACGAAAAACGCGATAAACAGGAAGGCGCCGACCAACCCGTAGGAGAAGAGCACGGTCCAGAACTGCCCCTGGGTGCCCAACGAGGGCAACCACGGGGAGGACGAGGGGCGGGGTGCGCCGAATCCCAAGAGCGGCGACTCGGCCAGCTCGGAGAGGGTCTCCAGGTAGTTCGAGGCGCGGTCCTCGGTCGATGAGGACGCGGCGATGCGATCCCAAAGGGACTGCGATGCGGGCGTCGCCAGCCAGGCGACGACGCCGACGAGGACGGCCGCGGCAATGCCGGCGACGGTGCGCCACGCGCCAACGCGCAGCCGTTGGAAGCCGATCCACAGGACGATCACAATCAGACCAATGTACATGCCTCGGTTGAGGGTGGCGGCGGCCGGGATGACCGACAGCGCGCACACCGCAGCCACGATGAAACGCCATCGCGAACGCTCGCGCCACAGGACGAAAGCAAACACCAGCGCCAGCGGGAAAATCAACGAATAGACGTTGCCGTAGGTGTTCGAGTAGATGAATGGGGCGGACGGGCGCGGATCAGACAGGACCCACGACGACGGGTTCCACTGTGTCGTCGCGCGCTTGATGAACTCCCTGACGAAGTTGTTGGAGTGGAGCCCGCGCGGGATCAGGTAGTACATGAGCGTCTTGAAGCGGAGGGTGGGAAACGCCATTGCGATGAAGCCGCCGATGGTCGTCGACGCGAGGAACCCCCACATGGTGCGCACGATCGTGCGCACGCTCAGGGACTCACGCGCGTTGAACGCGTACACGGCGAACACGCCCGGCGACAGCTCAAGGGCGAAGCGATACAGGGCGCCGATCACGCGCCCACCCGAATCCAGCATGGACATTGATGCCAGCACCCACGCGAGGAAAAACACCCACAGGATGCTCCCCGGGGGGAAACGCAGCCCGTGTCGGCCAATCATGAACACGAGCATGACGATCGCGAAGATCGGCCACATCATGTCGCCGGTCCCCAAGACCCACCACAGTAGGTACGCTGAGTAGGCCACGGCGAAGGGCCACGCTGGCAGGTCCCGCGCGTCCTCCCTCAGCGGGCCGATACTGGCGGGGGCGGGTTTGCCCCAGATTCCTCGGCGCAAACTCACGCGTCAGTGTTCCCTTCTGGCGCGTTTGTTTCCTGGGACGAGACGAGGGTCGCGGGCTCCTGCACAGCTTCGCTCGCGGCGGGCCGCGCGGGCCTCTGGGCATCGTCCCGGCCACCGCGACGAGGGACGCTCAACTTGTTGCGTCGGTGCGAGGACAGGTACAGGAAAGGCCCCTCCAGGAACCCCCTGATTTCGGAGGCGGTCAGCGAACCGGGGACATCCGATTCCGTTCCTGCGACTCGCGCGCTGCCGGGCTTGATGCGGGACAGGACGCTGGGAATGCGCGCGACCAAGGTGCCGATAAGCGTGGGCTTGGCCAGAACGGCCTTGGTCAAAAGGGCCGCCATGCCGGAACCGTTTCCGCGTATCTGCTTATCCAACCCGGCCTCGTCGACCCGATGGCGGTGATGCACCAGGGCGTCGGGCGTGTGGATAATGACGTCGCCCGTGGCCAGGATGCGCGCGAACATGTCCAGGTCCTCGCCGCCACGCGTGGACGTGCCTGCGCCCAGGGCCGGATCAAAAGGTCCAACCTCCATGAGGACGTCACGGCGCATCGCCATGCATACGCCGGCGCCCACGCGCGCGGTCGTGATGGGGAACAGGGGCCCGCCGTTACCCTTTTCACCCAGGGCATCAAGGCCCTCCGGGACGTCACCCGCACACCAGACGCGCGGCGTCATGTCCTTGGGGAATCCGCCTCGCGACTCGAACCACCGCTGGGGCGCGTATCGTTGCTGAAGGGGCAGCACGATGCCAGTCGTCGCCGCTACGTAAGGGGACGCGGTGAAGGGGTCGATCATGGCCGTCAGCCAGTGCGAGTCGACGATCGCGTCGTCGTCCGTAAAGACGATGACCTCGCCACGAGCCGCCAGAACGCCGCGGTTACGGGCCCTGGACAAGCCGGGACGCGACGCGGAGACGATACTCAACCGCGTGTCGTCGATCCCCGCAAGCTTCTCACGGGTAAGGCCCGTGTGCGGCGCGTTGTCGACGACGACGAGCGTGAAACGCTGATGGTCCTGATCCAAGATGGCGCGCACAGCTTCCTCAAGCATGTCGGAGGAACCGACCGTGCACATGATGACGGTCGCGTCAATGTCAGCGCCAGCCCCCTCTTCCCAGCCTCGCGCTGAAGCGGGGGGAACCGCAGCGACGCGCGGATCCTCCTCGGGGTGGTCCGTACCATCGATCTCAACGAAACCGGAATTGCGTCCGTGATCGCGCACCAGCACCAGCGCGCGAGGCGCCGACGGATCGCCCGAGACCAGCTGGGTAACGCAGGCGCTTCGATCAACGTGCCAGATGGACGCGGCCATCGCGTCGGCCGCGCGCGCCTCCTCGACGCTCATCGCTGTCCCCTCGCATCGGTGTGGCCACCCCTGCGTTGGGGAATGGTGCCCCTCGCGTTCTCTGTGCTCATCGTGGGTCGCGCGCCGTACCCCGTATTGACCGAGGTGGCGACGATCTCATCCGGAAGCTCAACGATCTGGGGAGCCACCACGGGCCTGGGGTCGGAGTAGTCGACGGACGTGCTCATCGGGTTCCCCAGATAGATCATGCCGTTGACCTCACGGTTGATGAGCGCCAGCTCGTTCAGGAGGGCGTGCAGTTTCCTCAGATCGTGTCCTCCGCGCACGGCGATGAGAACATGCTTGGAGGGGCGCACCTCATCAAGCAGTGACGCCAGGGGCTGGTTGATGTCGATGAGCCGCGGCGCGGGGACGCGCGTCTCCGCCAGGGAATCTGAAAGCACGCGGTGCAGCGGGCGTGCCTGCGGATCCGACGCATCGACAATCAGGTCGACCCAGTGGTCGCGGTCGATCGCCATGGCGAGCATGCGCGTGGGCGCCAGCCAGGGTTCGGGTGCGCCCTCCTCCGGGCTCCACACGGGCAGAGCCGTCAAGTCGGCCAACTGGCTGGGCGACGCCAGGTTCCGCGAGCGGGTCTCGGCGACCAGAACCATCACCAGCCCGATGAAGAGGCCAACGACCGTGGTGATGAGGATCAGGCGTACCTTCGAGGGGGACTCCTCATCCACGGAAGCGGCGGCGCTCGTGATCACGAGGCCCGCGCTGGCGCGGTAGGGAAGCAGCTGCGCGTTCTGCTCGGTGAGCTTGGCGATCTGGGTGCGCAGCTCGGAAGCGCGCGAGTTCTGCCCTGTTTTTCCATCCTCGGAGGTGGTCGGGGCGAGAGTGGCGAGTTCGGCCTCGAGGGCGGCGATCTCATCGTTGATCGCCGAGCTCATTTCATTCGCCCGCTTCTCCACCAGGGAAGTGCGTTCCTTCAGGTAGTGCGTCGAGATCGCGTCGGCTGCGGCGACCGCCTTTTCGCGGGTGGACGCGAAGTAGGAGATGTTCACGATCGTGCCATTCGTGTCACCCGTCACCTCGATCTTCTCAAGCAGATCGCTCGCGGTGATACCACCGCCGAGCTGCGCAGCGGCCCCTTCCAGGACCACCGCGGACTTCGCGATCCCCTGCTCGGTGGCCATATCGGTGGTGTTCGACAGCGACGCGCGCAGCGCCGGCGCAGGGGTCGGCGACGGTGATGTCACCGTCATCGATACGGTCGCCGAGTGCGTCACGGGCAAAGCAAACGCTGCGACGGCACCCACGACCAGGCCGACCACGGTTCCCAAAACTATCAACTCCCAGCGGCGCACCAGCGCATGACGCAGGATCTGCTGGCCGCCCGTGGGCGGAGGAGTAAGGATCATGACTGTTCTCCTTGGAGGTGAGAGCGCACCCACGCGGCACGCGCATTCAGCCGACGCTCAAGAGCGCGGCGAGACGACGGGGGCCGGGACGCGACCCCCTGAGTGTAGACCTGCACGAAGCGGTCAAGCTCACGCACGGCCCGGTCGCGAGGAAGAGAAACCAACGAGACCAGGCGCGGCAGCTCCTGGCCCGTGAGGGAGACCGACAGGTCGCTAAACGCGCGGGCCTGTTCCAGATTCTTCCACGAATCTGCGCGCCACGAGGCGTTTTTGCTCACCTGACCGGGGTGAATGCGATACAGCAGCCCCCACGGCGCCAGGCGACGCATACGCCCGCCGACGGCGCCGACCCTCATCCACAGGTCGTAATCCTCCGCTGGGACGGATCGGTAGCCGCCCACCCGGTCGATGATCTCGCGCGTGGCTACCATGGTTGGATGGCACACGGGGTTCGTGAGCAGCAGGTGCCACCCCATGTCCTCTGGCGCTATCTCGTAGGGCACGCGGGGCACCGGCCGCACGCCGCGCAGCTCGATCATCTGCATGAAGACCATGTCATCCCCGCGCTCGATCGCACGCAGGGAGCGCCAAAAGCGTCCCCTGAGCGACACGTCATCCGCGTCCATGCGGCCAACGAGGCGCGAATCCGTGCGCTCCATCAGCTGTGCCAGGACACGCGACACGCCGCCCTCACCAGCAGAGATGTCCTCGATGCGCAGGCGAGGATCCACCGTGCCGGCGTGCGAAGCGCCGCGGATTGCCTCCCCCACCGTCGAATCCGACGACGAATCGTTGCCGACCACCAGCTCCGCGTCGCGGGGCATCGCCGCCAGGGTCGAAGACACGGCTCGTTTGATCGTGCCAGCCGCGTTGCGCGCGGGCAGCAGGACGGACAGCTCAGGCACGGCTGTCCCCCTGCCGCGCGGCAGCGTCAAGCGCGCGCAGGTCACAAAAGCGGCGACGCAGCGAGATCGACGAGTGCGCGAGCGCGACGGCCGCCAGGAACGTGTAAAGCACCATGAATGGCGAACCGAACCCCCACAGCACGAAGGACCAGCACAAAACGCCCGGATCCGTGGGCAGCAGCACGAAGGAACGCAAGTTGCCGCCGCGTGTCTGTTTGCGGCCCGCCGCGCGAACGAACTGTTCGGCCAGGATCTGGCTCATGAACTGGCCGGAGGTCACCCACCCGTAGACGAGCGCCGCGATCGCCAGCCACCACGACTCGGGGCGATAGGCCATCACCGCGATGGCGGTGCACAAATGGATCGCCGGCGAACGGAACGCATCCGCCACGTGATCCACCCACTCCCCCGTCTTTGACGACGCTCCGGTCACGCGCGACACCTGTCCATCCGCGGAGTCAAACATGAAGCCCACGGCCAGCAGGGTTCCCGCGATCAGCCCCGACCACCAGACGGGAGGAAAGGCCACCAGCACCGCCAATCCCACCGTCGAGAAGCACACCGACACGAGGCTCACGACATTCGGTGTCCAGCCCGACGCGGCGCACGCGGCCGCGACCACGCGGGCCGCGCCACGGTTCACCCAACGCATGTACGCGGGAACACCGGCGCCCGGCTTTTGGGCGGCGGTGAGGGCCGACCGGTACGCTCCGAAACGGTTCCCCCATGAGGAAGAAGGATCCAGCACCACGGGAAGGCTCACTGCGTTCCCCCTTCGCGCATCTGACTTGCGGGAGCGGCCGGGGCCTCGTCATCGAAATCCTCGGGCGCAATGAAGCGGCGCAGCCTCGTTGACGACGTTGAGGGCGTGTACGGCAGGTAGACGACGCGCGCGCCGACCTCCGCCATCTCGGCCTCAAGCCGGGCGCCCTTCGCGCTGTCCTTCCAATCGTCCCCCTTGAAGAGCACGTCGAACGGTTGCAGGCGCCATGCCAGGCGCTTGTCCTGATCCAGATCCACGACCACCGCGTCCACGAAACGCAGCGACGAGACCAGATCACAGCGTTCCTTCAGCGGGATGACGGGGGCGCGGCCTTTCATGCGGATGAGCGCCTCGTCCGAGGTAACGCCGACGACCAGGCGATCACAGCGCTCGCGCGCGGCACGCAGGATATTAAGGTGTCCCTGGTGGAACATGTCAAAACCCCCGGGAACGTAGCCGGTGATGGGGGTGCGTCGCTGAGTCGTTTCATCCACGTAACAAGTGTGCCATTTATCAGACGGTCAACGCGACGCTTACCCACTAAATGACCGAAAGATCACGTCTCAGCATCACACACCACGCGACCAGCTTCCGCGCAAAGCCTGCATAGTCAAGAAAAATGACCAGGTGGCCGCCGACGCGCGCACTCCCGACCCGCGAGGAAGCGTGCCCGCCTGAGAAGAGCGGCCGCGGCCTGGCCAATGCCCCCGCGGGCGACGCCGAGGTCAGCGCGAGAAAACGACGGTGCGCGTCCCGTTCATGAGGACCCGCCGCTCCGCGTGGAAGCGAACGGCCTGCGCGAGCACGCGGCGCTCCACGTCCTGGCCGAGCGCGACCATGTCCGGCGTCGAGTCCGCGTGAGACACACGCGTCACGTCCTGCTCGATGATCGGTCCTTCGTCGAGATCCGCCGTGACGTAGTGAGCGGTCGCGCCGATCAGCTTGACGCCGCGCTCATGGGCCTGCGCGTAGGGGCGCGCGCCCTTGAAAGATGGCAGGAAGGAGTGGTGGATGTTGATGACGCGGCCCTTCATGGCGCGGCAAACATCGTCGGAGAGGATCTGCATGTAGCGGGCCAGCACAACCAGCTCCACATTTTCGGAGGCGATGAGGCCCAGGAGCTGACGCTCTGCCTGCGCCTTCGTGTCCTTCGTGACCGGGATGTTCAGGAAGGGCACGCCGTAGAACTGGGCGACGGGCGCCAGGTCCGGGTGGTTGCCGACGACTGCGATCACGTTGATGGGCAGGCCCTGGGTTTGCTGACGATAGAGCAGGTCGGTGAGGCAGTGGCCCTCGCGCGACACCATGATGATCGTGCGGAGCTTGCGACCCAGGTCGTCCACGCGGTAGGCGGCGTCGAATTCGACGGCGACGCGCGCGAGCCCCTCGTGGATGGGGGCGCGCCCCTGCGGGGAATCCACCTCAACGCGCATGAAAAAGGTGCCCGTGCCCGGATCTCCGAACTGCTGCGACTGAATGACGTTGCCATCGGATTCGCCGATCACACCGGTCACGGCGTGCACGATGCCGGGACGGTCCGGGCACGACAGGGTGACAACAAGCTGCGCGGTTTTGGTCATGGGCGCCAGTCTAGCCACGCTCACACCCATCAACGAGGCCGGGGAACCGTTTGCGGGGGACGCCACGCGTGGTGGGCACAGTTTCCTTTTTCCCTGACGGACACCGGTGGAGGAGGACCGACGCGCGGCGCACGTCTACCATCGGCCTCATGAGCATTCACCTTGCAGCGCTGGCCGACCTCGACCTCATCGACGGCCTCTACGCACACGCCCGGAAGTTCATGCGCGCGAACGGGAACGGCACACAGTGGCCGGAGGGATACCCCGCGCGCGCCGACGCCGAGGAGGACATCGCGCTGGGGCACTGTTACCTCGTGACAGACGAGGAGGGACCGATCGCCGTGTTCACCTTCGCGCCCGGGCCCGATGAAACCTACGCGAAGATCGACGGCGCGTGGCGCCGCGACGCCGACTACCACGTCATCCACCGCGTGGCCGCCGTGCGCGGCCGGGGCATCGCCCGAGCTGTCTTCGTCTTCGCCAGCGAACGGGCCGACTACCTGCGCTGCGACACCCACGAGAACAACGCCCCCATGCGCCACGCCCTCGAATCATTCGGTTTCAGCGAGTGCGGCACGATCACGGTGGCCGACGGCACCCCACGCATCGCCTACGACTGGATCACGGACACCACACCCTCCAAGGCAAACGACTAGCCCGCCCACTCCGTGGAGGCCTGCTCACAGCCTCGCACGCAGTTCCCTGAATAAACGATCGTGAAACAGATCAAAATCCGCCCGATTTCAACGATTCTGCCCCGAAGGTTGGATTACTTGCAGGGGAATTGATGATGAAGTTCCGGGAGCCACATTTCCCGCTGACGTCTCGCTCGCGCAGTGGAGCAGCGCCCGCTCGCTCCCACAACACACCGCGCAGTGCCGACACCGCACGCAGTGTCGCGCACCCACCGCGATAATCTGGATAGGAAACGACGAGCTGGATAGGTTATCGGGTTCTGGATAGGAAAATATCCTATCCAGAACACTGGTTTCCTATCCAGAAGAGAACAACCTACCCAGAAGTCGGCCCACAGGACGATGGGGCCACGTCAAACAGACCGCCCGGCGTTCATAGCAACCACCAACACGCACACGGCTCCCCCACACGCCAGCAACCCCCAGGCACGGGCTGCATAATGCGGGCGCGCGCCCGGCCAAGCCGGGCGCGCGCCCTTCCCACCAACCGCCACAGGGGCGGTAGACCTCACTTAATGAAGCCAAGAGCCTTAACGGCGTCGTACTCTTCCTGCAGGGCCTTGACGTTGTGGTCGATTCCGGCGCGGGTCGCATCGGAGATCTCGAGGCCATCAACGACCTGCCACTCGCCACCGTCGGAGGTGACAGGGAAGCCAAAGTTCAGGCCGGCGGGGACACCATAGTGGGTGCCGTCGCTCATGACGCCTGCGGTGACCCACTCGCCCTCGGGCGTGCCGTGGATCCACGAATACATGTGGTCGATCGCCGCGTTCGCGGCGGAAGCGGCCGAGGAGGCCCCGCGCGCCTCAATGATGGCGGCGCCACGCTTGGCGACGGTGGGGCGGTAGTAGCTGGACAGCCACTCCTCGTCCACCAGCTCGGTCGCGGGCTTGCCCGCGACCTTCGCGAAAGAAACGTCCGGGTACTGGTCGGCGGAGTGGTTACCCCACACGACAACATCCTTGATGTCGGCGTTCGCGGCGCCGGTCTTGTGCGCGAGCTGCGCGACGGCGCGGTTGTGGTCCAGGCGCATCATCGCGGTGAAGCGGGACGCGGGCACGTCCGGGGCGGCGTTCTGGGCGATGGTCGCATTGGTGTTCGCGGGGTTGCCCACGACG
>NZ_FNLK01000003.1 GCF_900105015.1 Schaalia meyeri
CGACCGGCAAACAGTCGGCGGTCTGGACAGCGACGGCCGGGGCCTGCTCCCAGCCCCGCGCGTTAAGGACGACGCCATCGGCGTCCAGGGGTCCCCACTCCCCCGGCGCGACTTGATCGAGGGCGATACCATCGGCCTCTCGGCTCGGCTTGCCACCGAGGGACACAACAACGTCGACCCGCGTTGAGTGAGTCTGATGCATCCACACGATGTCGCGGCCGAGCTCGGCCGCGAGAGCGCGGCGGCGCGCCCGCACGAGATGCTGAGCATCGCCTACGTGCAGGCCAACATTGCCCCATAGCGCGCTGGTGCCCGGGTCCGCCTTCGTCAGGTGGACCCGGGCACCAGCCCACGATTGGGTTGTCATCAGCGCAGGAAGGGAGGAATATCCAGCTCTTCCTTCTCGGCGGTCTCAGGGTACACGCGGGGAACCTCGAAGGAATCATCGGACTCAGATTCCTCGTACTCGCTGTCGGCGGGGGCCTCCACGGGAGCCGGGGCTACCTCGCGCACCGGGGCAGCGACGTCTCGGCGATGCTGCGGGCGGCGCGTCGACAGCTGGCTAATCCGCGTGGTCTCCGCAGCGGGACCCTTGGCCTCGGGGGCGGCCGGACGTTGCTGCGCGACGGGAGCGGACACGCGGGCAACGGCGGGGCGCACCCGGTTGGCATCGGTCCCGTCGTCGAAGCCGGCCGCGATGACCGTCACCCGAATCTCGTCGCCGAGGGCATCGTCGATGACGTTACCGAAGATGATGTTCGCCTCGGGGTGTGCGGCCTCACGCACCAGCTGCGAGGAGCTGAAGACCTCTTGCAGGCTGAGATCGGAACCACCCTGGAAGAACATGAGCACGCCGTGAGCACCGTCGATGGAGGCTTCGAGCAGCGGGGAGGAAATCGCGCTCTCGACGGCACGAAGCGCACGATCCTCGCCGGTCGCCGCACCAATACCCATGAGCGCCGAACCCGCGTCCTTCATAACCGACTTGACATCGTTAAAGTCCACGTTGATCAGGCCCGGGGTGGTGATCAGCTCAGTGATGCCCTGGACACCCGACAGCAGCACCTGGTCGGCGGCACGGAAGGCATCCAGCACGGAAATGTTAGCGTCGGAGATCTCGAGGAGACGATCGTTGGGGATCACGATGAGCGTGTCAACCTCTTCGCGCAGGGTCGTCACGCCCCCCTCGGCCTGCGCCGCACGACGGTTGCCTTCGAAGGAGAAGGGACGGGTCACGACACCCACCGTCAGCGCGCCCGCCTCGCGGGCGATCCTGGCGACGACGGGCGCTGCGCCCGTTCCCGTGCCGCCCCCCTCACCCGCGGTCACGAACACCATGTCGGCTCCTTCGAGCGCGGCGGTGATCTCGTCAACGTGGTCCTCAGCGGCCTTCCGACCGACGGCGGGATCCGCACCGGCGCCGAGGCCATGTGTCAGTTCGCGACCAATGTCGAGCTTCGTCTCGGCATCGGACATGAGCAAAGCCTGTGCGTCAGTATTGACCGCGACGAACTCGACGCCCTTCAGTCCGACCTCGATCATTCGATTCACGGCGTTCACTCCGCCGCCGCCAACGCCGACGACTTTGATCACTGCCAGGTGGTTTTGCGGTGTCGCCATGGATGTCTCCCTTGCATCAGACCCTCAACCTTTAGTTGAAGGTTGATGTTTAACGTGCTTTGTGTCGGGAAGACGTTAGGGGGCCGCGCGTCAACCTTCAAGCCAACACGCGGACAAAGAAGAAGACTCAACTGGTCACGGGGTGATTCGGTGAGGAAACGTCGTACGTAGTAGCAGTGACATTCGCCAGCAAGGCGGCTAACACCCGAGCCTTCTGAGGCGCGTCTGCACTGGTTCCCCACTTGACACTCTGGCCACCTCGCAGCGTGAAACTCACCTGCGTCCCCGTCGACGTAATGGTCGCCACCTGGGAACGCGTCGCATCGTCCAGAGCGCCCAGGGCGGAGGCAATATCCAAAGCTCCCGTGCCGCGTTCCTCGGGGAGAGTCGCCACCGGATACGAACCCGCGCCACTCACCTGCTCAAATGCCACGCCCTGATCGTCGATCAACCAGTACGCGCCGGATGCTTCCTCAACCGCTATGGCCGTACGCATCGAAACGGTGACCCTCAGACCAGTTGGCCACCGCCGGGACACGGACGCCGACCTGACGGCCACATTCGACTCCACCGCGCGCGCAACCGCGTCGGTGTTCAGACGCGTCAGCGGCACTCCCTCGAAGGGAGCGAGCGAGGAACGCACCGAATCCGCCGTCACCAACGTCCCATCCCCACCCGAAACCAGCACGGAAGCGGTCGAGAAGGCAAACAGCGGCGAAAAAAACACCACCCACACCGCTCCGCCCAGCAGCGCGGCGGTCACGAGGACAAGCGCCGCCCGACGCACGAGCAGCAAACGCCGCGCACGCGCACGCTCACGCAGTCTATCCCCCAGATCCGTCGTATTCTCCCCACCCAGCAGGACCGCCGCATCCCCCGCCGCCACGGGGGCAGACAAAGTCTCGCGCAGATCGCGACGCTCAAGCTCCGAGGAGCTGCTCGGCGAGGCCTCCTTGGACCTAACCGCTTGCGTCGAAGCCTCAACGGCCTCGTCCCCTCGGTGAGAAGACCGTCGTTCGCCCGATGCACGAAAGGATGATGCGCGCCCGCGACCTGGACGCCTGGGCGTTGGTGGCCTCATGGCCCCATCCGTTTCCACTGATCCAGCACTTCCGGCGCGCAGCGAGTAATCGAGCCAGCACCCATCGTCACGCACACGCCCCCGTCGCGGGTCAAGGACGCGGCCAGACGAGCCGCCTCATGCATGTCCTCCACGTACGACGCGCCGGGAATACGCGAAGCGATCAGCGAGGAATCAACACCGGGGACGGGATCCTCACGCGCCCCATAGATGCCTGCGACAACGACGCGATCCGCCCCCGAGAGGGCCTGCGCGAAACGCTCCGCAAAGACGATTGTCCGCGAGTACAGGTGAGGCTGGAATACGACCGTCACCTCCCCGCTTCCAGCGACGATGCGCGCCTGCCGGATTGCGGCCTCCACCTCGGTGGGATGATGCGCATAATCGTCAAACAGGCGACGCCCCCCAACGCTGCCGCGCGCCTCGAAGCGACGCGCCGCACCCGTAAAGTTACCCAGGCCATCCGCGATGACCTGCGGGTCCAGCCCACACTCAATGCCGGCCACCCACGCCGCGGCAGCGTTAAGCACGTTGTGTTCGCCGGACACACGAAGCCTCAGGGATGCTCGGCGCAGCCCCCACGTCAGCTCCGCACCAGCACCGTGCTCGCCGACACGAACATCCGAGATGACGGCGTCCACGTCGCACAGCGAGCGTTCCTTTCGCCCATACGTCACCACCCGCACGCCACGGTCGCGAGCGGAACGCGCCACACGCACCGCCCCCGCATCCTGCGCGCACGTGACCAGCAGCCCCCCGGGAACCAGGCGGCGGGCGAACTCAACGAAAACCTCTTCGAATTCCTCCCGCGAGTGGTAGCGATCCATATGATCGGGTTCCACGTTCGTCACAATTTCGATGGACGGGGAGTAGTTCAGGAACGACCCATCGGATTCGTCGGCCTCGGCGACGAAGATGTCTCCGCCGCCCAGGTGAGCGCCCGTCCCCAGCTGAGGGAGCACACCGCCCACCGCCACCGACGGATCGAAACCACACGCCGCCAAGCCGACCGCGAGCATGCCCGACGTTGAGGTCTTCCCGTGGGCGCCCGCCACACCGACGAAACGCATCCCCGAAGCGGCGAGGGCAAGGGCCTGCGAACGGTGGATCACCCTCTGACCGCGCTCGCGGGCGATCGTCAGCTCCGGGTTGTCCTCTCGAATCGCGGTCGACACGACCACCACCGACGCCGGATCGACGTGGGATGCGTCGTGTCCGACGTATGCTCGAACGCCCACGGAACGCAGGTGATCAAGGGCTGCTGATTCCTCACGGTCGGATCCCGTGACGACCGCTCCACGCGACGCCAAGAGCTCAGCGACGACGCTCATCCCCGCGCCGCCGATACCGATCAGGTGAAAACGATCCCGAAGCGACGGCTCACTCATGGTTCCCTTTCTTCGCCTGCTCCACAGCCAGATCAGCCAGCGCGCGCGCCCCGCCCGCACGCCCCAGAGACTGCGACGCAGCTGCCATATCAGCGAGGCGGGCCGAGCCCAGTAACGGGAACACGTTGGCTCGCACGAAGTCCACCGTGAAGTCCTCATCATCGATCAGCTGGGCGCCGCCGGCCGCCACGTGGTCGGCGGCGTTCAGGCGTTGCTCTCCGTTACCGATCGGCAGCGGAACGTACATGCAGGGCAGTCCCAGGGCCTCCATCTCCGCGACGGTGCCCGCACCCGAACGACACACCACGAAATCCGCGACCGCCAGGGCATCCTCCATCGTCGTCAGGTAATCGATCACGTGCCACCGATCCGCCACACCGGCAGCCTCAATGGCGGCACGCACCGGCCCGTCCTTGCCGCGACCCGTCAGGTGAACGACCTGCGCGCCCTCGGGCAGAGCGTCCGTGCTGGCCGCCATCGACTCGTTGAGGTGCTGGGCGCCCAGGGAGCCACCCGTCACGAGAAGAGTCGGTGCGTCGGCGTCCACGCCCAGGCGTGAAGCCGCCCTCCGTCGAGCTGCGGCTATGCCATCCGCGTCCTCGCGTTGCTTCGCCAACGACGCAATCGCGGCGCGCAGAGGCAGTCCCGTGACGATCGTGCGACCGGAGCGCGCAGCCAGGGGCGTGGACGGGAAAGTCAGCGCAACGACCCGTGCGCTGCGAGCCCCCACCCTGTTCGCCAGGCCGGGTCTGGCGTTCTGCTCGTGAATAACGACGGGAACACCCGCCCGCTTCGCCGCGATGTACGCCGGGGTCGACACGTAGCCGCCGAACCCAACGAGCACGTCGGCCCCCTCCACAACCTGCGCGCAACGCTTGACGGCGCCCCACAACCGACCCGGCAACGTGAAGAACGCCAGTGAAGGACGCCGGGGAAGGGGCACGCGAGGGATCTCCACCAGCGGAAATCCCGCGGCGGGAACCAGATCAGTCTCCAAGCCGGTGCTGGTTCCCAGCACGATGACCTCGGCACCCCTCTCACGCAGCTGCGCCGCGGTCGCCAGCAGCGGATTCACGTGACCGGCGGTTCCGCCGCCAGCCATCACGACCTTGACCATAAAGCGTCTCCTTTACGCGTTTGCGTAGCTTTAGTCTAGCGAGCCGCGCGCCTGCGGGGCGCCACCCGTGGATCGCGCCCGGCCGAGGCCTCGTCCGGACGACCGATCATCCACATCCCCGCGCGCGCACGCGCAAAGGACGCCACCACCGCGACCGCCGTTATCGTGAACAGGAACGACGAGCCCCCATACGACACGAGTGGCAACGGAACACCGATCACCGGGCCGATACCCGTGACTGACAGGACGTTAATCGCTGTCTGAACACCGATCCACGTGGCCACGCCGGACGAGGCGATGACAACGAACAGATCCGAAGACTCGCGCGCCACGCGGAACATCCCCCACACCAGCAGGCTCAGGCACACCAGCACGGCAAGCGTCCCGAGTAAGCCGAACTCCTCACCGACAATCGCGAATATGAAATCCGTGTGGGCTGCCTGCAGGTAGTTCCACTTCTCGCGAGAAGCGCCAGGACCCAACCCGGTGAGGCCACCCGACCCCAGCGCCCACAGCGAATGATCGATCTGCTCCGGCGCGGACTCGTCAGGGCTCTTTGACGTTCCCGGCAGGACCGCCAAAATGCGTCGAATACGCGTCGGATTCGACAGGACCAGCAGCACCAGGGTCGGAATCGCGAACATCGCGAGCCCGCCAAACCAGCGCTTGGGCAGTCCCGCCACCCACACCGCACCGAGCGCACCCGTCGCCACGACCATCGCGGTGCCCATGTCGCGCCCCAGCATGACTGCACCCAATGCCACCAGGAGCGGCAGGCCAACTGCCACGCCCATCGTCTTGATATCCGATCGTTTCGACGCCGACTTCGAGACCATGAACGCCAAAAAAACGACCAGCGACAGCTTCAGGAGCTCCGACGGCTGAGCCATGATGGGGCCGAGCTTCACCCAGTTCGCGTTGCCGCCCTCGGATCTGCCCAGCGGGGTCAGGACCAGCCCCTGAAACACGAGGGCGGCCACAAACATCGGCACCGACAGTCGCAGGAGTAACCGCTGCGGAATCAGCTGGACGAGCGTCGCGATGACCAGCGAGAACACGATGATGAGGAGGGGACGCGCGTACGCCGTGTACGGGTTTTCCCCCTGGGCGATTGAGGTCACGGTCTGGGCGGAAAAGCCCATCACCAGGCCAAAGACCGACAGGAGCAAGGCCGGAATGACGACGAGGTAGTACGTCGTCACCGGGCTGTCCTCCCGTTCTTGCCCCGACCCGAAACGAATCCTCGGCAGCGTGACCGTCGGGATGTGCCATCCTCGCTTATTCATCGCCACCGGTGCTTCCCCACTGGGCGCGCAGGCGGGAGACCGCCTCGACGAATGCGTCACCCCGCTGGCCGTAGTTGTCGAATTGATCCCACGATGCGTGGGCCGGAGCGAACACCACGGTGTCGCCCGGACGCGACAGGGCGACGGCCTCGTTCACAACCGAGAACATCCAGTCTTCATGCCCATCGACCTCAACGAAGGGCACTTCGGGGGCAACACTCGTCAGGGCATCAACCAACGGGGCGCGCTTAGCACCAATAACGACGACGCCTCGCAAGGTCGGTTCAACCTGGGCGATGAGCTCCCTGAAATCCTGTCCCTTCGCATCACCTCCCACGATCCAGATGACGCTGCGCGGGGGCAAACCTGCCAGCGATGCCCTGGCAGCGTGCGCATTCGTCGCCTTCGAGTCGTCGACCCACGTCAGGTCCGCCGCTCGCCCGATGATTGTGCGGCGATGCCCGGCGGGACGGAAGGAGCTAAGCCCCCTACCCACCGCCTCCGGTTCGACACCGTACGCGCGAGCGAGCGCAGCAGCAGCCAACGCGTCCAACAGTGCCGCGGCGAAGGGGCGAGGACCGTAGGCTCCCGTCAAATCCGACACGTGTGCGAGGGCAACAGCGTGACGGTCGCGATCCTCTACGAAGGCTCGATCCACCAGGAGGCCATCCACGATGCCGAATTGCGAGACGGAAGGCGAACCGAGCGTCAGCCCAATAGCGCGCGCTCCCTGGATAACATCGGCGTTCTCGACCATCGTCTCCACGCGCCGATCCGACGCGGGATAGACACAGGCCTTGATCGTGTTCTCGTAAATGCGAGCCTTGTCGGCCGCATACGCCTCGACGCTGCCATGCCAATCCAGGTGATCGGCGTCCACGTTGAGGCAGATCGAGGCCAGGGGCGACACGGACCGGGTCGTGTGCAGCTGGAAGCTCGAGAGTTCGACAGCGAACACCTCGGCATCGGAATCGATCGCGCGGGTAATCGGCGTCCCGATATTACCCACCTCAAGCACCGACCGCCCGGCGCTTCGCAGGATCTCCCCCAGCATGCCCACGGTCGTCGTCTTACCGTTCGTCCCGGTAACCGTCAGCCACGGACGACCGGCGTGCGGCCCCTCCTCCTGGAGACGCCAAGCGAGCTCTACCTCGCCCCACAGGTCAATGCCCGCTTCTTCGCACGCGGTAAACACCGGGTGATGCGCGGGGATGCCGGGGGAAACAACAACGAGGTCGGGGTGGGCTTGGATGAGAGCGTCCACCAACGCCTCGGGATCCTCTTCGACGTGCACCGACACGTCAGCTACGTCGTCACAGCTCAGGGCCTTTGCCCCGCGCGCATCGAAAGCGCTGACCCGCCAGCCGCGAGCGAGCAGCGCGCCAGCCGCCCCCTGACCGGACTGACCCCAGCCGACGACAGCGCCGTGACGACTCATCGAGCGGACACCCACTCCGCGTAGAACATACCGGCACCGGCCACGGCAGCGATCGCGGCGATCAACCAGAAACGAATCACGATCGTGACTTCCTTCCATCCCAGCAGCTCAAAGTGATGATGCAGGGGAGCCATGCGGAATACGCGCTTGCCGGTGGCCTTAAACACGCCGATCTGGATGACATCCGACCCCACAACCGCGACGAACAGCCCACCGATCACGATAGCCAGCAGCTGCGTCTGCGTCAGGATCGACAGGCCCGCAACGGCGCCGCCCAGCGCCAGCGCGCCCGTGTCCCCCATGAAGATCTGTGCCGGCGAGGCGTTCCACCACAGGAAGCCGGCAAGCGCGCCGATCAGGGCGGCGCAGAAGATCGCCAGATCCAGCGGATCGCGCGTCGCGTAACAACTCGCCTGACTGGCTCCCGGCATCGTGCACGACTGAATACGCTGAAAGTAGGTGATAAACGTGTAGGCACCGAACACGAAGATCGACACGCCGGTGGCGAGGCCGTCCAGTCCATCCGTCAGGTTCGTCGCGTTCGACCACGCCGTGACAATCAGGTTCGTCCACACGAGGTACAGGATCACGCCCACAGCGAGCCCGGCGAAGCCGAGGGTGACGGTGGTTGGGCGCGCCACCGATATCGCCAGTGTCCCCGGATATTCGCCGTATTCGTTGGGAAAGATCAGGGTTCCCAGGGCGAACAGCGAGGCGATCGTAACCTGGCCGACGATCTTGCCCGATGGGTGCAGGCCCAAGGAGCGCTGACGCATGATCTTGATTCCGTCGTCGAGCAGGCCAATGACCCCCAGGCCGACAAACAGAAACACCAGCAGCGCACCGGACCACGACGGTCCCGCCCCCGCGACGAACGACCCGATGAGCCAAGCGACGACGGTCGCCAGAATAATGACGACGCCGCCCATCGTCGGAGTCCCACGCTTGGTCAAGTGCTGGGTCGGCCCGTCCTGACGGATGAACTGTCCGTACTGGTGCATCACCAGGAAACGGATGAGCAACGGCGTGCCAGCCACGGACAGCGCCATCGCGATAATGAACGCGGCAATAAGTCCAATCACCGGGTCGTTCCCTTCTCCCGCAGGATGTCAGCCACCTGCCATGAATGTGAACCGTAGGAACCCTTGACCAGGATGACCGCGCCATCCCCGGCAAACTGCAGCGCCAGCCGAGCGGCGTGCTGCGGATCCGAAGCAACCTCGCGGCAGGTCACCCTGTGGGCCCCCTCTAGATAGTAGTGGGCGTCCGCTCCCAGGCCAATGAGTGTGTCCACCCCCGCATCCGCTATCATCGCACCGACCTGCTCGTGCAGCGATCGCGATTCCTCCCCCAGCTCCAGCATCTCGCCGAGGACGGCAATCCTGCGCCCACCGCATCCAATTGAGGCCAACGCCGCGATTCCTGCGCGCATCGAATCCAGGTTCGCGTTGTAGGAGTCGTCAATGAGGGTCAGCTCCGCTCCCTCCACAACCAGCTCACAAACGTCCATACGGTGAGGGCTGAGAGCGCGTGCACGCGACAGCGCAGCCGCCACGGTCTCACAATCCATGCCAAGCGCCAGTGCCCCGGCTGCGGCAGCGAGAGCGTTGTTCACGTGATGGCGTCCGACAACGGTCAGATCAACCCGGGCACGTTCCTCGGGCGTCGCCAACGTGAACGAGGCCCGATCCGCGCGGTCCAGGCTCACATCCTGTGCGCGAACGTCGCCGCGCAGGTCTCCAGACGCCGAGAAGCGAATAACCCTGCCCGTCGCCAACGGCGCCATCGCCTCGACGTTGGGGTCATCGGTGTTGAGAATGACGGGGCCACCCGGGCGCGTTCCTCTGATGAGTTCGGCCTTCGCCGCAGCCACACCCGCAAAACCACCGAAGCCCCCCACGTGCGCGTGTCCCACGCACAGCTCGATGGCCGCATCCGGGGACACAATATCCGTCAGGTAGGCGATGTGCCCCGGTCCCGAGGCTCCCATTTCCAGCACCAGGTACCGCGTCGACTCATCAGCCCTGAGCACTGTCAGGGGCAACCCAACCTCATTGTTGAAGGACAGTTCGGGGGCCACCGTTGGCCCGTCCTCGCTCAGAATCTGGAGCAGCAGATCCTTCGTGGTCGTCTTGCCCACGGAGCCCGTGATCGCGATGACGTCCAGTTCACCGCGTGATCGCAGCCTTTCAATGTGCGCGTGCGCCAGGGCGCCCAGCGCTTCCGTGGAATCATCGACGATGATCTGGGCCACGTCCTCGTCGACCTCGTGCTCGACGAAGACGGCCACCGCACCGCGCTCTATCGCTCCGGGCACGAACGCATGCCCGTCGGCGTTCTCCCCTCGCCGCGCAACGTACAGGGAACCCGCCGATGCCTGGCGAGAGTCTGTCACCACGGGACCGGTAACGCGCTCATCGCGTCCCACGAGGCGACCCGACACTGCCTCAGCAATCCACCGAGCCGATGCCTGCATGTTTTTCTCCTTCGAACTCACGGCGTCGTCGGATACAGGTTAGCGGACCCCGTCGAGGCGGGGATACCCAGGTTGCTAACCGCCGTACGCGCAACGTCACCAAACAGCGGAGCAGACGAATCGGATGAGATCGATGCCACCTTCGGGTTGTAGAGAACGACCGAGATCGCCAGGCGCGGCGCATCCGCGGGGATAATGCCCGCCGTCGTCGACACCAGTCCCGAGGCTCCGTCGATGACGGTTTCGGCGGTACCCGTCTTGACCCCAACGCGGTATCCCGGAACCTTTGCGGCACCGGCGGTGCCTCGCTGGTCCTCCACCACGGACTCCATCATGGTCAGCAGCTGGGAGGCGGCCGTCGGATCCATCACCTGAACCGGCTGGCTTTTCTCGGGTACTTCAACGGTGCCGTCCGCGTTCGTCCACGACTTGACAATGTGAGGCGCGATACGCACACCCCCGTTGGCGATCGTTGCGAGCGCGGACGCCTCCTGCATCGCGGTGATCGCATACGCCTGACCGAACATCGTCACGTAGCGGTCGCGTCCCTGCCATTGGTCCGAGCTGCGCAGCAGTCCCGCGGACTCACCCGGCAACTCGACGCCGGTTTCCTGGCCGAAACCAAACGCGCGCATCATGGAATAGCGCTGCTCATCGCTCAGCCCCTGTCCGATCATGACCGTGCCCGTATTCGACGACTCCGCCAAGATACCCGTTGCGGTCAGCGTTTCGCCCTCGTGTTCGTGAAAGTCCGTGATCGGCCCGCCGGCGTCCACCAGATCGAGCGAGTAAGGGACCTGGAAGACGCTCGTCGGCGTGACGGTGCCCTGATTCAGAGCAGCGCCCACCGTGATGAGCTTGCCCACCGAACCCGGCTCGAACGCGTCCTGAACCGCATGGACCTTTTGCGGTTTCGCATTATCCGGCTCGGTCGAGTTCGAGTCCGCCATCACCAGCACATGCCCGGTGGAAACGTCCTCGATCACGATGGTGCCCCAGTCCGCCTGATGCTTGGCCACGCGCGCGTCCAGGAGATCCTGCACCTGGTGTTGCAGGTCCGCGTGCAGCGTCAGCTCCATCGACCCGCCGTTCTTCGGCTCCACGGTGGTTTTCTTGCCACCGGGCATCACCGCACCGTTGGGGGCTATCTCGAATGCCTGCGCCCCCGGGGTGCCCGTCAAAAGAGCGTCGAACTCGGCCTCCATACCCGAGGATCCCTGCCCCTCGGCGTTCACCGTTCCGATCACGGGCGCAGCGACGTTCCCGTTGGGGTACTCCCGCTCGAACACCGACTCCCATTCGATCCCGTAGATGTCGAGCTTGCGGATCTCACGATAGGACACGGCATCAACGTTGCGCTTGATGTACTCGTAGGTCGAGTCCCCCAGCATCATGCCGCCCAGCTCGGCCTCGTTCATCCCCAGGATGGGAGCCAGCAATCGGGCGGCCTCCGCGGGACCTCGCCCCACCTCGTAGCCGTCATCGTCGCGATGAACGTATGATCGAATGTTCACCTGGTTGACGGCAATATCGTAGGTCTGGATAGAGTTCGCCAGGACGACACCCGTCGCATCGGTGATGGTTCCACGGGCGGCGGCAAGCTCTGTCGACGACGTTCGCACGCGCTGGCCCTGGGCCGCCAAAGACTGCCCTTCGATGATTTGCAGCTGCACCAGCCGCACGCAGCAGGCACACAGTGCAGCCACCAGTATCCACACGATCCAACGCGAACGTACCGTGACGGTATCCATAGGTACTCGCTTCCGAGTTACTTGGCGGGCGTCCCGCCCTCAACTGTACCCGTCTCGAGCGTGATGAACCCGGGGTTACCGGCGGGCACCATTCCGTTCGCCTTCGCAGCCTTCTCGAGCTCCGCGGGGGAAGCCTTACGATCCAGCTCGGCGCGCATCGTCCATGACTGTGCCTCCAGCTCGTTCAGAGCCAGCTGCTGTTCGCGGATCTCGAAGGAAGTCTGAGCCATGCGCGTGTTAAGCACCATCGACGTGACCACGGAGGCCATGGCGACGACGACCATCAGCACGAGAACCGCCGCGATGGAGCGACGCGGGCGCGTCCCCTCGACGATGCGAAGCTCGCGGACCTCCTCGCGGCGCAGCTCGGGCCGCGCTGCGGGACGTGCCTTTGCGGTTGCTGCACTCATGAGTTGTCCTTCCATTCGCTGATAAGCTCCGCGCCGCGCAGTCGCACGGAAGCGGATCGGGGGTTGTGTTCTTGTTCGGCCTGGTCGGCCCGGTCCGCGCCCTTTGTCAGCAGGCGTAGGCTGGGCGCCATCTCATCGGGGATGATCGGCAATCCAGAAGGTGCGCTGCCGGTCGCCCCGCGGCGCAGCACGTCTTTTACTATTCGGTCCTCAAGGCTTTGGTAGGCTTCGACGACCAGGCGCCCGCCAACTCGTAGGCTGGCCAGCGCCCGCGGCAGGGCGCGCTCGAGAATGGTGAGCTCGTCGTTCACGGCTACGCGCAGCGCCTGAAACGTGCGCTTAGCCGGATTTCCACCGGTACGACGGGCGGGAGCCGGTATCGCCGCGCGGACAATGTCCACGAGCTCACCGGTGCGCGTGATCGGCGCTTCGTCCCGACGCCGGATGATGAGGCGCGCGATTCTGGGGGCGAACTTTTCTTCTCCGTAGGTGCGCAGGATCCGGATGATGTCCGCCTCCGAGGCCGTCGCGAGAAGGTCAGCGGCGCTCGTTCCGGTCGTCGCGTCCATCCGCATGTCGAGCGGGGCGTCCTTCGAGTACGCGAAGCCGCGGTCGGCCTCGTCAAGCTGGAGGGAAGAGACCCCCAGGTCCATGAGGATCCCGTCGACCCGCATGCCCGCTCCGCACTGTTCCTCGATCGCCAAGTCAATGTGGTCGTAGGTGGTGTGCACGGCGCGAAATCGCGTTCCGAAACGCGCCAGGCGCTGGGAGGCCAGAGCAATTGCCTGCGGGTCGCGATCTATCCCGATAACGGTCAGTCCGTCGAAACGCTCAAGGGCGCCCTCCGTGTGCCCTCCCATTCCCAGGGTCGCGTCGACCAGGACGGCGCCCGGCGCCTCGATCGCTGGGGCGAGCATGTCGAGACACTGGGAAAGGAGGACGGGAATATGCCGCTCCTGCACGGGGCGCGTGGAGCCATCGTGACCAATGTTGCTGCTGTGGCGCGACGAAGCGCGCACCGACTCCGATGCTTCAAGCACGTCGCGCCTCCTTCACGCGTTGAGCGCCCAATCCATCCCCCCAGGTCCCCCACCGTGCTCCGCTATCGGGGAAGTGATGTCGGAACAGCGGGCGGAGACCTGGGAATACGGGTCAGAACATCCCGGGAATAACTTCTTCTGCTGTATTGGAGAAGACCTCCTCTTGGACCGCGAGGTACTCGCGCCAGGACGAGGCATTCCAGATTTCGGCTCGCGACCCCGCGCCGATGACGGCGAGCTCGCGATCCAGGCCGGCGTATGCACGCAGGTCCGCCGGAACGCTGATGCGCCCCTGCTTGTCCGGAATCTCCTTGTATGCACCCGAGAGCATCACGCGGATCCAGTCACGCGCCTGCTTCGAAGACAGAGGCGCGCGGCGCAGTTCCGCGGTCATGTTCTCGAATTCCGCTGCGGGGAAGGCGTACACGCAATGCTCCTGTCCGCGAGTAAGGACGATGCCGCCCTCCATATCCTCACGAAAGCGCGCGGGCAAAAACATGCGCCCCTTGTCGTCGAGCTTGGGCCCGTACGTGCCGAGGAACATGTCACCACCCTCCCTTGTTCGGAACTTCCCTCCACTTTAACCCACTCCCACCCAAACATACGCGGAAAGTTGCGGCGTGGCGCGCAGTTTCATCTTCAGATACCGCGAGATTCCAAGTGAAAATCAGGGTGGAGAAAAGTGGGGAAAGCTTGCACACACTCGGTGAGTCGCACGCGTCCCCTCCCTCTCCCCCGACGGTAAAGGCAGCTCCTTCAACAGCACTTTTCATTGAAATACCAGGGGTGTTTACGAGGCAGCATCACGTACCGGGACCGCACCCCTGTCCGGGGGAGCACAGTGGGGAGCACAGTGGGGAGCACAGTGGGGAGCACAGTGGGGAGCACAGTGGGGAGCACAGTGGGGAGCACAGTGGGGAGCACAGTGGGGAGCACAGTGGGGAGCACAGTGGGGAGCACAGTGGGGAGCACAGTGGGGAGCACAGTGGGGAGCACAGTGGGGAGCACAGTGGGGAGCACAGTGGGGAGCACAGTGGGGAGCACAGTGGGGAGCACAGTGGGGAGCACAGTGGGGAGCACAGTGGGGAGCACAGTGGGGAGCACAGTGGGGAGCACAGTGGGGAGCACTCTCCCGGATAGAGGAAGCGGGGTGTACCGGCCAATCCGGTACACCCCGCTTCCCCGCGACGCTACGCGACGACTAATCATCACCCTTTCGGTCGTCCCAACGACGCTCCTGGTCCTGGATGAAGGAGTCCCATCCCCCGCTGCCCTTGCTTTTCTTCCGCGCGGCAGTCGCATCGCCCGCAATCCGACTCTTTGCGCCAGGCTTGGACAGTGCGTAGAGGATACCAGCGACGGTCAGGGCAAACCCTGCGACCCCCAGGAGGATCGACGCGATGGAGTAGCCCAGGGACACGGCCGCAACCAGGACCACCATGCCAAGAACGGCACCCGCAAAGCCGACAGCGATGCGTCGGGGCGCATGCGCTCCCTGGCCCGACCGCGCCTTGGGGTCGGGAACGGGAGCGGACATCTGCGAGGCCAACGCCGGGTCTTCCTCGCGCAGCGATGCTTCCATCTGCTCAAGGATCTTCTTCTCATACTCGGTGAGAGCCATTGGGTGCCCCTTTCGGACGGATGATGTCAACAGCTTAGCGCGTGGGGTACGCCAGAGACGAACCAGCCCTCACAGCAGTGTCTCCTGCACCACCGCCGGATTCTCCCCCGGGCCGCTCATCCCGAACTCCCCATCCTCTCTCGCCCCGCCAAGCACCTCGGTCGGGCCAGCACCTCCTCGCCCGGGCACCGCCTTGCCCAGGAGCGTGGCTGGCTCCAGGGCACCCGCCCCGAACTTGCTGCGGATCCGGTCCATCGCACGCTCCGAGGCAGAGGGACGCTCATCGCGATCCAGGGTGACGGCGACCCCGCGCCGACGCGACTGAAGCCCCTCGACGCGCACCCCAAAGAGACGCACTCCCCCGATCGGCATATCCTCGCGAGCAAAGAGGGCGCGCGCGGCGTGGGCGATATCACGCCCGGTATCGGTCGGGGCAACGAGGCTCGCGCTGCGGGTGACGGTGCAAAAGTCCGCACCGCGCATCTTGATAACGACGGTCCACGCAACGCGGTGAGACGCGCGCAGCCGCCGCGCGCAGTCGTGGGCAGCGGCCAAGATGAAATCCTCAATGTCGGCACGCGAGCGAATGTCCTCCTCAAAGGTGCGTTCCATGCCGATAGATTTTTCCACGCGCGAGTTGGTCACGGCCCGGGGGTCGATCCCCCAGGCCAGGTCGTGGAGGTGATGGGCGACGGCTCCACCGAGGAGGCGGGTCAGGCGCGTGATCGGAGCGTGGGCGAGCTCTCCGATCGTGTCGATCCCCTCGCGGTTAAGTACCGCGCCGGTCCTGCCGCCCACCCCCCACAGGGCCCCCACCGGCAGTCCGTGCAAGAACTCGACCGTGGATTCTCGGGGAATCAGGAGCAGGCCATCGGGTTTGGCGTGCGAAGAGGCTACTTTTGCAACCGATTTGGTGGCGGCGATGCCGACGGAGGCCGGCAGACCGACGCTCTCGCGAATACGAGAGCGGATAAGGCACCCGATCTGCGTGGGTGAGCCGAGCCTGCAGCGAGCCCCGCTAACGTCGAGGAAGGCCTCGTCTATCGACACCTGTTCGAAGACCGGGGTGACGGTTGCGAGAATCCCCATGACCTCCTGGGAGTAGCGGCGATACAGCGAGTGGTTGCCGGGAATGAAGGCGGCCATCGGGCACAGCGCACGGGCACGGGCGGTCGGCATTCCAGCGCGCACGCCGACGGCCCGCGCCTCGTACGTAGCGGAGGTAACAACGCCGCGACCGGAGGTTCCCCCCACGACGATGGGGCGGCCTCTCAGCGTTGGGTCTTCGCGCATCTCTACCTGTGCGAAGAAGGAATCCATGTCAACGTGCAAGATGGGAGCGTGCGAGTCGTCTGATCCCCAGTCGCGTTTGGCTCGCGTGTCTCTGGGAGCGTTTGACATCTCACCTCCTGTGTCTGCCCTTTTGATGCGCGGTTACAGTGTCCACCATGGCACGCTCATCTTCGTCACGCGACATCACGTTCGAAACGGATCAGGGATCGGCACGCATCCGCTGGGATGGTCCGCGCGCGACGCTGTTCCTTAACGACGTGGAATCCTCAGCGGTGGACACCTCAGATCCCACATACCTGGAGTTCGAGTACATGCAGCACATGTTCGCGGTGGTCGCCTCCCTGTGGGGATCGAAGGACCGCTTCCGTGCCCTCCACGTTGGCGGCGCAGCGTGTGCTCTCGCGTGCGCCTGGTCAGCGTCACACGCACAATCGCGACACGTGGCCGTGGAGGTGGATCGCCTCCTCGCCCGCCAGGTGCGCGAGCACTTCCCCATCCCAAAGGCCCCACGGGTGAAGATCCGCGTGGGCGACGGCCGAACGGTCCTCGAAACGACCCGCGAGTCTTCCTTCGACGTGATCGTGCGCGACGCTTTCGCTTCAGGGGCGACGCCGAATCACCTGCGCACCGTTGAGTGCGTTCGCCAGGCCCGCCGCGCGCTCACCGCTTCGGGCGTGTACCTGGTGAACTGCGCGCACGGCGCGACGGCGAATGCCCGACAGGACGTGGCCGCCCTGCGCGAAGTGTTCCCGTTCGTCGCATCCATCCAGGACCCGAAGGTGGGACGTGGCGGCAGGCGAGGTAACGTCGTCGCCCTGGCCTGCGATCACGGCGTTGTCGATGCCAACGAGGTTGATCGCGCGCTGCGCATGCTCGCCCGCATCATGCGCCCCACTCAGCTCGAACGATGGGTGGCCGGGACCCCCGCGCTGACGGACTCGCAGATCGGGTACGAGCTCTCTGCCTAACGGGGCGCGAGGTTCCTTCCGATCCAGGGGCGTCGCCGGGGCGCCCGCCCCTTAGGCCCGATGCCGAGGCCTGGAGGGGCCGGGTCCCTGACCGTTGCGTCGCGCCTCTATGCGCGCGAGCACGTCTTCGATGGTGTCGGGCTTAGAGGGAACCTGCTCTTCCTGCGCCAACGAGGGGCTGCGCACGGTTTTGCTCTCCGCATCCTGGGCGCGGGAAACCTGCGCCAGATACGCCTCAATGACGTCACCAATATCCTTGGGTGCTTTATCCTCGCCGCTGACGGCAGGGGGCTCGCCCATGCCCGGCAGCGGAATCGCTCCGTTTCCCCCAGTCCACGCGTCGAAATGTTCCTCGAGGGCTAAAACCGTGTGGGAGACCTCGGGGTTACCTTCGACGAGCTTTTCGATGTTCTCCTGATCCTGGGCGGCGCCCTGCTCGAGGTCACCGACGGGCAACGACAGATCCGCGAACTTGGCAAAGGACGTGAGCAGCGCCGACGAGGCAGCCGGGTAACCCGTGTCCGCCATGTAGTAGGGGACGGCCCCGAGCAACGCAAGCCCGCCGATACCTCGTTGACCCAACCGAATCTGTATGAATGTGGAAAGGGGCGATGGGAACTGCATGTGATTGGTTATCCGACCGCCGGAGGGCAGGAGCGACGCGTCTGTGGCTTGGACGTGGACGGGCGTCGGGCGCGTGTGGGGTACGCCGGAGGGAACCCCGTGCAAGGAGAACGTGATCTCGACGCCAGCACGCTCGCAGATTGAGCTGATCGCGGTCGTAAAGGACTCCCAGTGCGCGTCCGGTTCCGCCCCGTGCAGGACCAGGATGGGGTTGCCCATGTCGTCAACGACCAGGTCCACAACGGTTTCAGGCATGACCATTTCCGGGGAGGCCACCCAGTTATCGACGGTCACGACGGGCCGGTGGGAGCGGTAGTCCATGAGCGCGTCAGCATCGAAGGTCGCTACCCTCTCGTTGTGCAGGGAGCGCAACATCTGGCCAATGGCCATGCGCCCTGCCCCTCCAGCGTCAATCGCCCCATCGAAATGAATGAGGAGAATCTTCGCCTTCGCACCGGCGGCTGGACCGTCGGCGTATAGGTCAGTGGCGGTGATGCTCACGTATCCTCCTGATGTTCGATCTGCTCCCTCACCACTAACGTACCTGGGCCGCCCCGCCACGTCACGCGGGAGCTGATTTTGAGCTTGGGGCGAAGTCGCCCACACCCTCGCGCGGACGGGAGCGGGTGAGCGAAAAGTAAGCAACAATGGAGGACCATCAAAAGCGAGGAGGACCCATGACCGAGCGCGCCGAGCAGGAGTCTTCGATGGGCCTTCCCTTGCCCGAACAGGATTTCGTCGATGACGCTTACGAGCGCCTGGACACGCTGCGCGCCTCCTACCGGGCACGCCAGGGTCGCGTGCACTCGACCCACGGGGTCGGGAACGCTCAGGGATGGACCGAACGGGAAGCCCTGTCAGCCCACCTGGGCGAGATGGCGGCACGCCTGGAGGGCGTGGAAGAACGCCTGGTATTTGGTCGCCTCGATATGGCCGACCGGTCGGTCCATCACGTTGGCCGCCTGTCGCTCGCGCGCGAAGACGGCACCCCGCTCCTGGTGGACTGGCGTGCCCCCGCCGCCCAACCGTTTTACCAGGCGACTTCGGCCGAACCGGACGGGGTCGTCAGGCGCCGCCACATTTCGACCCGCGAGCGCCGCGTGACGGGGCTCGAGGACGAACTCCTGGATGCGTCGCGGGCATCGGGCATGGAGCTCCAGGGCGAGGGAGCCCTCATGCACGCGCTCAGCGAAGCTCGCGACGGCCGCATGGGTGATATCGTCGCAACCATTCAGGCCGAGCAGGACAGGATTATCCGCGCGTCCGACAAGGGGCTTCTGGTCGTGCAGGGCGGGCCGGGGACAGGAAAGACGGCGGTCGCTCTGCATCGCATCGCGTATCTCCTGTACGCGCACCGGGAGCGCCTGGAGCGTTCCGGCGTCCTGTTGGTGGCACCCTCCCACCTGTTCTTGCGCTATATCGAGCAGGTGCTGCCGTCGCTGGGTGAAACGGGGGTCGTGTCGGTGACGCTGGGCGATCTGGTGCCGGGAGTGCACGCACGCGCCAGCGAGAACGAGTCCGTGGCGCGGATTAAAGGCCTGCCAGCGTGGGCGAAGATCATCAAGGAAGCCGTGCGCGGCCTGGCGAAGCTCCCCGAGGGGGACCAGGTGCTGCACGTGTGGAACCGCGAGGTGACTCTGACGCGTTCGGACGTGGATACTGCCAGACGCAGGGCGAAGCGCTCGGGGCGCCAGCACAATGTCGCGCGCGGGTCTTTCGCGCGGGAGCTGATGGATGTTGTGGCGCTTCGTTTGGCGCGCGAGGCCGGCGACGCGGACAGCGAGGGGAGGGTCGAGGCGGAAGTGAAGCGTTCGTGGTTGGCCGAGATTCATGGCTCGGTGGATTGCCGGCGCGCGATCAACTCGGCGTGGATGCCGACGAGCGCGCAGACGCTCCTGGGCAGGCTCTATGCCCGTCCCGAGGTGTTGGCTGCGGCGAACAGACGGGCGGGGTCTCCCCTGCGTCCCGACGAGTTGGCGGCCCTCGTACGGCCGCGCTCGGCCCCGTGGACAGTGTCGGATGTGCCGATCCTGGACGAGTGCGAGGAGCTGTTGGGGCCGATGCCGACTCGGTCGGCACCGTCGCGGGAACCGGATTCAGGCGACGTTGAGCGGGCGCGGGCAGCCATCGAGAGCCAGAATCTGGGCGGGGGTATCGTCACCGCCCAGATGCTCGCAGAGCAGGCGGCTGGCCAGGAATCATGGACCCCGCTGTCCGAGCGCGCAGCGAAGGATCGGACCTGGGCGTACGGCCACATCGTGGTGGACGAGGCTCAAGAGCTATCCCCCATGGCGTGGCGGTGCCTGTTGCGTCGATGCCCGTCGCGTTCACTGACCGTCGTGGGAGACCTGGACCAGCGGCGGGGCCACAAGCGGCCGCCGACCTGGGAAAAAGCGCTGGGGCCGGCGGCGCGCGCCCTCGCAGCCGAATATGCGCTGACCGTCTCGTACCGCACTCCCGCGACGCTCACAAGGCTCGCCGAGGGGGTCGTCGCCCGCGCCGGCGCCCCGGTCCTTCATCCGATGACCGCGGTGCGAGACGTGAAGGGATGCTATCGCGTGACCCGCGTGAACGCGCCACAGGCCGCCCCGACCTGTCCAGGCGAGGACGATCCCCTGCGAGAGGCCGCCCACGCCGCCCAGCGGCTGGCGGAGGACCGCCTGGACCGCGAGGCGGGCGCGTCCCAAGGACGCATCGCCGTGATCGTCGGCAACGAGCGCGCACGGGCGTGGGGGGCAGATGGCCTCGGCGAGACCGCCCTGTCCGAGCGCGTGTCGCTCCTGTCCGCCGTCGCTTCCAAGGGGCTCGAGTTCGATTCCGTCGTCCTGGTCGAACCCGAGGAGATTATGCGCGATGGCATCGGAGATCTCTTTGTCGCCCTGACCCGCGCCACCCACGACGTGCACGTCATCCACGCCGGTCCACTTCCGGCGGGGATGGAAGAGTGGTGTCAGTGACTGCGCCGGTGCTCTTACGCCCGTGGCCCGCACATCTGACATGATGGAAGCCATGACACGCGCACTGCTCCTGGAAAATCCGCACGCCATCGCCGACGAAGTTTTTGCCACGTTCGGTATCGAGGTCATCCGCGTCACGGGGGCGCTGTCTGAGGATGGTCTGATCGACGCGCTTGAGGACGTGGACTACCTGGGTCTTCGCTCAAAGACCGCGGTGACCAAGAAGGTCCTGCGCGCATGTGGGAATCTCAAGGCAATCGGCGCTTTTTGTATCGGCACGAACCAGATCGACCTGGCGGCCGCGACCGAGATGGGTATCGCCGTGTTCAACGCCCCCTATTCGAATACGCGCTCCGTCGTGGAGTTGGCGATCGGCGAGATCATCGACCTGTCGCGTCGGGTCACCGTCAAGAATTCGCGCCTGCACCAGGGTGTGTGGGACAAGAGTGCGGACGGCGCCCACGAGGTGCGGGGACACACGTTAGGCATCATCGGTTACGGCAACATCGGTACCCAGCTTTCCGTCCTCGCAGAAGCCATGGGCCTCAACGTCATCTTCTACGATGCGGCCGAGCGCCTCGCCCTGGGCAATGCGACACAGATGCCGACCATGGAGTCCGTCCTGCGCGAAGCTGACGTCGTCTCGGTGCACGTCGACGGCCACGAATCCAACACGAACCTCATCGGGAGCAAAGAGTTCGCTCTCATGAAGGCTGGCGCCCTCTTCATCAACCTCTCCCGCGGTCACGTTGTTGACGTGGACGCGCTGCACGATGCTCTCGTCTCGGGCCACCTGGGGGGAGCCGCGATCGACGTGTTCCCTTTGGAACCGCGCGCAAACGGGGACCCGTTCTCCTCCCCCCTGGCGAGCCTCGACAACGTGATCCTGACCCCCCACATCGGGGGATCGACGGAGGAAGCCCAGTACGACATTGGCCGTTTCGTGGCCGCGAAGATTGGCGAATACCAGGCCAGCGGCTCCACCGACATGAGCGTGAACCTGCCGAACCTGACGATGAATATCAGCCCCCGTTCGCGCTACCGTGTACGTCTCATCCACCGCAATGTGCCGGGCGTTATGGCGCGTGTCAACCAGATCTTCGCCAGCTCGAAGGCAAACGTTGACGCGCAGATTCTCGCCACCGTCGACGAGGTCGGCTACGCGCTGACCGATATCTCCGCGGGCCTGGGACGAGAGGGTCTGGAGGAGCTGTCCCGCCTGCCTGAAACGATCCGGCTGATCGCCAGCCCTCTGTGAGGCTGTCGCCTCCATCGCGCTCCCGGCTGGCCAAACGGCCCGAAAGTTACGGTATCGTAGGGTCATCATTCCCGAAGGAGGACAGATGGACCTCACGTCATCGCTGCGTGCCCTGTACGCGCCCGGGGTGGCCTACGAGATCGCAACCCCAGACCGCCCCATCCCGGACATGGTTCTTCAGGTCGCCTCCCGTTACCCGAACCGCACCGCGATCGATTTTTTCGCGCGCAAGCTCACCTACGCCCAACTCGTGAAGGACATGCGCAGGTGCGCGGGAGCGCTACACCGGGCGGGCGTGCGTCCCGGTGACCGCGTCGCCCTGGTGATCCCGAACTGCCCCCAGCACGCGGTCGCGGTCCTGGGAACAATGCTGCTCGGGGCGATCGTCGTCGAACACAATCCCCTGGCCCCGTCCGACGAGCTTCGGGGAGAGTACGAGCGGCACGGCGCGCGCGTGACGATCGCCTGGTCGAAGTCCCTCGAGAAGCTGACTTTCCTCGGCAGGGGGCACACGACTTTTGCGTTGGATCTGACGACAGCGCTGCCTGCGGCCTCGAGGATGGCGCTTCGCCTGCCGCTCAAGGCTGCCCGAGAAAAGAGGGACAAGCTCTCCAGCCCGCACCCTCGGTGGGTCCGCTCGTGGTCACGAGCCCTGCGGGCCGCCGCACCCTGGGAGGGCGGGTGCCCCGCATCCATGGACGACATCGCGCTCCTCATCCATACCGGCGGCACGACCGGCGTCCCTAAGGCGGCCGCCCTCACGCACGCGAACCTCATGGCCAACGTCGAGGAATCCATCGCGTGGGTTCCCGTCCTTCATGAGGGCGCCGAGGTCTTCTACTGCATCCTGCCGCTGTTCCACGCGTTCGGTTTCACGATCGGTTTCCTGGCGGGGCTGCGTCTTGGCGCGACCATCGCTATGTTCCCAAAGTTTGATACCGCGCTGGTTCTCGCCGCGCAGCGCCGCCTGCCCTGTACGTTCTTCCTGGGTGTACCGCCCATGTATGAACGCCTCCTGGCCGCCGCCGAGGGCACGCAGGCGGATCTGTCGTCCATTAGATTCTCCCTTTCGGGCGCGATGCCGCTGTCGGCGTCGTTGGCCGACCTGTGGGAGGAGGCGACCGGCGGGCTCATGATCGAGGGGTACGGCATGACCGAGGCCTCCCCTATTCTGCTCGGATCTCCGCTGGCGTCCTCGCGGGCACGCGGCGCCCTGGGGATCCCGTACCCATCGACGCAGATTCGTATCGTCGATCCCGAACATCCCGAGCGCGACGTGACTAACGGACAGGTCGGCGAGCTCATCGCGCGCGGCCCGCAGGTTTTTTCCGGCTACTGGAAGCAGGATGAGGAAACGGCCGAGGCGTTTACCACCGACGGGTGGCTGCGCACGGGCGATCTGGTCCAGGTGCGCGACGGATTCATCTACATGGCTGATCGCCGCAAGGAGATGATCAACTCCTCGGGCTTCAACGTCTACCCCTCGCAGGTGGAGGACGCCGTTCGCTCCATGCCGGGGGTGCGCGATGTCGCCGCGATCGGTGTTCCCGCCGGAGAGTCCGGAGAGGACGTTATCGCCGCTATTGTCTTAGAGGCGGGGGCTTCCGTGACACTGGCGGATCTGCGCAAGTGGGCGGAAAAATCATTGGCGCACTACGCTCTGCCCCGCCAAATCGTCGTCATGACCGAGCTGCCGCGCTCCCAGCTGGGCAAGGTCATGCGCAAGAAGGTACGCGAGCAGATCATGGGCGCGCAGGCCGCGGCGTCAGGCGCCATGGCGGGGGCGCGTGAGGCCATGGTCGGGGCACGCGATTCTGTCTCCGAGGCGGTCGCCGGAGCGCGAGACGCAGCATCCGGGGCCGTCGCCGGTGCGCGAGAGGCTGTGTCCGAGGCCGTGGCGGGGGCGCGTGAGGCGGCCTCCGAAGCTTCCGCCGAGGCCGGGGCCGCAGTCCGGAGGTTGGCGTCGCAGGTGAACGAGCGACGCGGCGACGAGGAGGGGCGTCGGTAGGGGGAGGGAAGGCCCGCACGAGGCGGTGACAAAGTGGCCTTCGGGGCGTCGCAGCCCCAGGTCAAGGCTAGTCGTCACCCAAAAGCGTTGGCCCGCCACCTGCCCGCTTGCGCGAGACGCGCGCCTTGCGTGACTTCTTCTTCGTTGTTGCGGGTGCAGCACAGGCCTGATCGGGCGCCCCTTCACCCGCGGGGGCGGGCTGCGCACCATCGCCCAAGGCCGACGTCCGCTCACGCAGCGCCTGGATGGCCCGCTCGAAGTCATCAAGCGTATCGAACGCGCGATACACGGAAGCAAAACGCAGGTAGGCGATGACATCAAGTTCCCGCAGAAAGGGCAGAATCGCCTGACCGACCTCGTTTGTGGATACGTTGGAGACACCGGTGGACCGCAGCTGCTCTTCGACCTGCTGGGCCAGGATAGCAAGCTGATCGTCCGACACGGGCCTGCCCTGACAGGCCTTCTTCACACCCGAAACGACCTTGTTGCGCGAAAACGACTCGACCACACCCGAGCGCTTGACGACCTGGAACGAAGACGTCTCGAGCGTGGTGAATCGTTTCTTGCAGTGCGTGCACTCACGACGGCGCCGAATTGACGCGCCATCGTCCGCGATGCGCGTATCGACGACGCGCGAATCCGGGTTATGACAGAAGGGACAGTGCACCCCTCAACGGTACACGCTCACCCCTTGGTCTGTCACAGTGTCCTACGCGCTACCGGACCGGAACAACAACGCGCTGCCCGGGCTGGAGAGCACCGCTGACATCATTCATGCGCTCAATATCGGCGACGACCTCCTCGAGCGGCCTGTCGGTATTCACGCTCTGCGCCAGCGACCACACCGAGTCGCCGCTAACGACGGCTTTCGTCACCGTCGGACCGTCGTAGGTGGCCGGCTGGAGAGCCAACCCCAGCGCACCGGCGCCCACCGACAACACGAGCGTTGCCAGCGCACCTGCGGCCAGCCCGCGATGCGCGAAACGCACACGTCGCCGCGGGGCTGCGGGCACTCGCAGGAAGGAGGGGTCGTCGCCGCGTTGCGCCACGACGCGACGACGCGCAGACGGAGCCGTTGAGATATCGCGGACCGTCGCCAGGGGCGTTTCCTGCAGGGGCCGCAGCGGGGACCGGCGCGCGGGGAAAGAGACTGCAGACTTCGAGGCGTAGGGAACGCTCATGGGAACCTCCAAAACAGATTCATCGAACACATGTTCGTCGAACACCTGTACGATAGCATGCAACGTGGGCAATGTCGAGACCCGCTCGAACATATGTTTCATATTGCGTGAATTCGGCATATCCTTGACGTATCTGAGTAGACGACTACCCGTGCACATCTGCGTGAGCCTCAAGACGAAGGGGAAGCCATGACCGGTCGAGCGATCAGCGATCGACACCGCGCGATCTTGCGAGTGATCAGCGACAAGCTGGAGGCGAACGGCTTTCCGCCGTCTGTGCGCGAAATCGCATCCGCCGTCGGCTTGGCCTCTCCATCGACGGTGAAGCATCACCTCGACGCCCTCGAAGCCGACGGATTCCTGGTGCGCGAAGCGGGCCTTCCTCGCGCGCTTGACCTCACGGACCGGGCGCGCACCGAACTGGGCGTCGACGATCCTGCCCAGGCCGCCTCGTCGGTGGTCCGCATCGAAGTTCCGGTCTCCAACGTCCAGGAAGAAGGAACGGCAATCCCCCTGGTCGGACGCATCGCCGCCGGCGCACCCATCACCGCCGAGCAGCACATCGAAGACATCGTCCACCTCCCCACCTCAATGACGGGCCACGGAGACCTGTTCATGCTGGAGGTCAGTGGCCAGTCCATGGTCGACGCAGGGATTTTCGACGGAGACTACGTTGTCATCCGTTCCCAAAACGATGCGCGCAACGGAGAGTTCGTCGCTGCCATGATCGACGGGGAAGCAACGGTCAAGGAGCTATCGATCACGAGCGGACACGTCTGGCTGCTCCCCCACAACCAGGACTACTCGCCCATCCCCGGCGACGAGGTAACAATCCTCGGGAAAGTCGTCACCGTCATACGATCCCTGCGGTAACCGCATGAAACGCGTGGCGCCGACCCGGATAGGTCGGCGCCACGCGTCGGTCTTTACACCTACAGGCCTAGGTCGCGTGCAACTTGGCGCAGACGCTGAGCCGACGCGGTCAGACCGTCGCGCTCGTTGAGGGTGAGCGGCGGGTTCAGGACCCGTCCCGCGCCGTCGCGGCCAACGATGGTGGGCGCCGCCATGACGACGTCTGAAATGCCTTCCCAGTCCTCAAGCAGCGTCGAGATCGTCAGGACGCGCTGCTCATCGCGCAGGACCGCGCCAGCGATCTTCGAAGCTGCCAGGCCGATCGCGTAGTTCGTCGCACCCTTGCCCTCGATGATCTTGTAGGCGCTCTGAACGACCTCCTGCGCGATCGATGCGCGCAGGGCGGAATCGAACACGCCGCCGCTGAGGGTCGGACCCCACTGCGACAGCGGGACGTTGCCGATCTCGGCGCTGGACCACAGGGCGACCTCGGAGTCGCCGTGCTCGCCCGCGATGTAGGCGTGAATGTTCTGCGTGGCCACGCCGGTCTCGCGCGACACCAGGTAGCGCAGGCGGGAGGTGTCCAGCACCGTTCCCGAGCCGAACACCTGGTTACGGGGCAGACCGGTGATCTTCAGCGCCGCGTAGGTGACGACGTCGACCGGGTTCGTGATGAACATGAAGCGTGCGTCGGGGGCAACGTTTTGCAGGTTCGGCACGATCTTCTTCATGAGGCTGACGGTCGAACCGGCCAGTTCCAGCCGGGACTGTCCGGGCTGTTGCTTGGCCCCGGCGGTCACGATGATCAGGTCGGATCCGCGAACGATTTCGACGTCATCGGAGCCTTCGATCGACCCGGCGGGGGTGAATTGGATGCCGTGAGCCATGTCGAGGGCCTCTGCCTCGACCTTCGGCTTGTTGATGTCCTGGAGGACGATAGAGCGGGCATCGCCGCGCATCGCGCACGCGTAAGCGACGGCCGTGCCAACGGCACCGGCGCCGATGATGGCAATCTTGGAGGGACGTCCGAAGGACTTTGACGGGTATAGGGTCTGCGCTTGGTTTTCCACGAGTATCTCCTAGAGTCTGCGGGCACTCCCATTGTCTCAGATACACCGGGGCGTGAGGCCGTAATCTGCGCGACGTTTTGCGTGATCTCGCCGCGCTTCCCGCCTACTGTTTGGATTCCTCGCAAAGCCGTCTCAGGGCACCACGAACGACCTGAGGGTCGGTCGTGGGCCACATCCGCGGCATCGACCGCAGGATGAATCCCCCGTACCGTTTCGTTACCACGCGAGGATCGAGGATAGCGACGACCCCTCTATCCTTAGTCGAGCGCAGTAGCCGCCCCGCGCCCTGCGCCATCATGAGCGCCGCGTGGGTAAGGGATACGGACATGAACCCATTCCCGCCCCGACGTTCGACGTCCATCGTTCGCGCGCGGGAGACGGGGTCGTCCGGACGCGGGAACGGGATCTTGTCGATGATGACCAGGCGGCAGGCTTCCCCCGCGACATCAACCCCCTGCCACAGCGACATCGTGCCGACCAGGCAGGAGTCACGTTCGTCCCGGAAGCGTTGGATCAGCTGCGCGAGCGTCTCCTCCCCCTGCAGATAGACGGTCAGCTCCGTTCGTTCGCGCAGCGCCTGAGCGCCCGCCTGCGCACCGCGCCGCGATGCGAACAGGGCGAGCGCTCCCCCGCCCGAGGCCTGGGTCAGTTCCACCAGCTCGTCCAGCAGCTGATCGGATGGGCCGTCGCGCCCCGGGAGCGGCAGGTGGGCGGCCACGTACTGGATGCCCTGGCGCGAATGATCGAAGGGAGAACCGACGTCAATTCCGTGCCACGGAATCCCTAAGACGGCCATTCCGGTCTGACTCGCCATGAAGTCGAAGTTTCCTCCGAGCGCCAGCGTCGCTGATGTAAGGATCGCGGGACGCTCGCCGATGCCGACGCCGCCGATCGCGGCAGAGACGTCGAGTGGCCCCACCGTCAGGCGCGCGTTCTCGGACTCATCCCTGGTGACGTACGCGATTGACTGGGCGGGGTCACGGCCCCACGCGTCGAGGGTATTGATCAGCTCGTCGAGCGCGGCGCGCGCCAACAGCTTTGCTGCCGCGTCCCCCTGAGCCTCGCTGACCTCGTGGCTGGCACGGCGGGCCGCATCATCCAACACGACCATCGCGTCATCGAGCACGCTCGGCCGATACTCCAGCAGCCCTTCCGGCAGGGGCGCCAGAGCTGCGCCCAGCCCGGCCCCGGCTTCATCCAGGGCCGTGGAGTCGATGGACAGATTCGAGCGCAGGGCGCGCGCCACTCGGCTCACGCGCGCCACCGTCAAGTCCGCCGCGGCCTGGGCGCGCACCCGATCCGCAAGCACGTGCGCCTCGTCAATGACCACCGCGCCGTACTCCCCGAACAGTTCACCCTCGCCGCACGCGCTGATACCAAAAAGCGAGTGGTTGGTGACCACGACGTCGGCGCCGGACGCCTGCACCCGAGCGGCCTGCGCACAACACTCATCGATCAGTGGACAGTGCTTCCCCAGGCATTCGGGCTTCGTCACGGACACGTGATGCCACGCTCGATCCGATACGCCCGGGGTGAGGTCGTCGCGATCCCCTGTGCGACTCTCGCCTATCCACTCGCGGATGCGCAGAATCTCCTTGCCGAGAGCGCCCGTCGGTCCGCCGAGGTCGCGGTCCTCAAAGAGCGTCCCCTCGCCGGGGTAGCCGCCGTCCAGTTTGTGCAGGCAGGCGTAGTTTGACCAGCCTTTCAGCACCGCGACCTTGAGGCGAACCCCGGTCACGGACGCGACCGCATCGATCGCCACGGGAGCGTCCTTGACTAGGATTTGACGCTGCAGCGCGAGCGTCGCGGTCGACACCACCCCTCGCACGCCCCGGGTTGCGCACATCGACAGCAGGGGAACAAGGTAGCCGAGCGACTTACCCGTGCCCGTGCCCGCCTGGACCAAGAGGTGCTCACGATCCTCCAAACAGGCAGCGCCCTCAGCCACCATCGATGCCTGCCCCTCCCGCGCGACACCTCCCATCCGGGCGACAACCTCATCGAGGACGCGCCCTGACACACCCACTAGATCCTCGCTCATGCCCCGCTCACCGCCGCGCCGTCCACCGTCCCACAGGCCGCCTCGCGTGCGATCACCGTAGCCAGCGCCTCGTCGACGCGCGCGACGAGGCGCGTACCAGCGTCGACGTATTCCTCGCGCTCCACGTCGCCTTCCTCGTGGACCCTGTGCACCAGGGCACCCGCCGCATACGGCAGGATCGCGTCGATGGCGATGCGAGGCCGGGGAAGCAAGTCCTCCAGCGCGGCGCGCAGGTCATCCACGCCCCACCCGGTGTACGCGCTCAGCGCCACCGCACCCGGAAAAACCGTGCGCAGCAGCGCGACCTGCTCGGGTGAAGCCAGATCAGCCTTGTTCAAGGCAATCAGCTCCGGGATGTCGGACGCGCCCTCGATCGTGTCGATAACGGAACGTACGGCCCGCACCTGAGACACCGGATCCGGGTGGGCCGCGTCCACGACGTGCACGATGACATCGGCCTGTCCCACCTCCTCCAGGGTCGACCGGAAGGCCTCCACCAGCTGGGTTGGCAGGTTGCGCACGAAACCCACCGTGTCGGTGAGCGTGTACTCCCGGCCGTCGGCCGCCCGGGCGCGGCGAACGGTGGGATCCAGGGTCGCGAAGAGCGCGTCCTGCACGAGAACACCCGCGTCCGTGAGGCGGTTGAGCAGCGTCGACTTGCCCGCGTTCGTGTACCCGGCGATGGCCACCGACGGCACTGCCCCGCGCCTGCGCGAGCTGCGCTGGGTGCGCCTGGCCGGCTCCATGCGGGCAATCTCGGAACGCAGCTTCGCCATGCGCGTGCGGATGCGACGCCGGTCGAGCTCGATCTTGGTTTCACCGGGCCCCCGCGAGCCTATGCCCGCGCCGCCGGCGACGCGCCCACCGGCCTGACGGGACATGGATTCGCCCCATCCGCGCAGTCGCGGCAACAAGTACTCGAGTTGAGCCAGCTCCACCTGCGCCTTGCCCTCACGGGACTTCGCGTGCTGGGCGAAGATGTCCAGGATGAGTGCCGTGCGGTCGACAACCTTCGCGTCGACGACGTCCTCCAGGCCTCGGCGCTGAGAGGGAGCCAGCTCCCCGTCAACGATGACGGTGTCCGCGCCCGCCGAGCGTACAATCTCCGCGAGCTCGCGTGCCTTCCCCGATCCCAGGTAGGTCGCCGGGTCGGGCTTCATGCGGCGCTGAATGATGCCGTCCAGGACCCGCGATCCGGCGGTCTCGGCGAGCGCGGCCAGCTCCCGCAGCGAGTTCTCGGCTTCCTCCTCGCTCTGCGTGGTGCGCAGTCCTACCAGGATCACTTTCTCGAGGCGCACCTGCCGATACTCGACCTCGGCGATGTCGGCGCGGTCGGACGCTCCGGTGTCGACGCGTCGCGTGCCCGCTCGGGCCTCGCGTTCGAGCGCGCCCGCATCCCCCGAGTGATCCTGCCCCGACGTTGAGGCGAGCGCCGTGCCGGAGCGCGCGAGGATACGCGCGACGACGTCGTTGACGCGCTGGTCGCGCTGCTCGGTTGAGGCGTTGGAATCGTTGGGGGTCGTGTCCATGTCCGTCCTTTTGCGTGGGGCTTCCAGTGTCGCACGTGTCGCGCGCCTTTCCGACTCGTGGGGGCACGAGTGTCGACCGGCATGTCGGCGGGTAGCGCAAACTTCGAATCGGATGGGCGAGCGCCCCGTCTGCGCCGTCGCCCGCGGGCGCGATAGGCTTTCTTGCGTGGACGAACAGTACTTCACCGATTCTTCTCCCGCGAAGGCCGACCAGACCCGCCTGATTGAGGTGAGCGCGCGCGGATTCGACCTGTCGATGCGCGTCTCCTCGCGCGTATTTTCCGGGTCCAAGCTGGATCTGGGGACGCGCCAGCTCCTGGAAAACACACCCGACCTGCCGCGGAGCGGGACCTTCCTGGACCTCGGGTGCGGATGGGGTCCGATCGCGACCGTCATGTCGTTGGAGTCTCCCGAAGCCGACGTGTGGGCAATCGACGTGAACTCGCGGGCACTGGACCTGACGGCACGTAACGCGCGGACAAACGGGGCCCGGGGAGTGCTCACGATGAAGGCCGCGGAGGCACTGGCTGCCTCGATCGAATCCCACACGCGCTTCGACGTCATGTGGTCCAACCCGCCCGTGCGCATCGGCAAGGACGCGATGCACGAGATGCTGGCGCAGTGGCTGGGTCGGCTGGCCCCGGACGGGGTCGCCTACCTGGTGGTTCAGCGCAACCTCGGAGCGGACTCACTGATCACCTGGATGAAAGGCCGCGGCATGGCTGCGAGCAAGTACGCGTCGAAGAAGGGCTACCGCATTATCGAGGTGCGCCCCGCCTGAGTATCACTCAGCGTCATCATCGCGGCCCGGGGACCCTCGCACCCACAGGCGGGTCATGCGACTCGTGTGAGGCGTCAGAGCAGGCGAATCTGGGCGACGCGCGTGGCCGGCCCCGTCAAAAACACCGAGGCCCCGGTAACGGTGGGAGTCTCTCCCGACCAGTCGATAACACCGTCGAGTCCCACGCGCACTGTTCCGCGGGGAGTGTCCACGACCCACCGGGTTGGGGCGAGCGGCCCGCGCCGAAGGGCGGTCGCCAGGGCGGCCGCGCAGCACCCGGTTCCGCACGCCTGAGTCTCACCCACGCCGCGCTCAAGCACGCGCATCGCTATGTGCCCCTCGGGGGCGCCGACCTCCGTCAGGTCAACGACCAATTCTAGGTTCGTGCCCGACGTCGGCTCGGGCTCGTAGGCGGGGCGCTGCTGTGGCGGGATGCGCGCCACATCAACGGTCGGCAGGAATACGTCGCGCAGCGCCTCCACGTCGGGCAGCTCAACGACCGTGTGGGGGTTGGGCATGTCCACCCATATCCCGCCCAGCACGCGCCGACTTCCTGGAGGGCGCACCTTGATCGTCTCGCGCCCCGAGGAGGCGGCGGACCCCATGTCCACGCGGTACTGCGCACCTAGTCCCTCGTCCTCTGTCTCCGGGGTGACACGCTTGAGGCCGCCGCGCGTCGCAACGTCCAGGGTCTGGCCAAGCGGCAGGTCCACCAGTCCCTCGCGCCGCAGGTGATCCACGAACACGCGCACGCCGTTGCCGCACATCTCGGCCTTCGACCCGTCCGCATTGCGGTAGTCCATGAACCACAGCCCGTCGCGTTTAACGGCGCGGATGAAGCCGTCCGCACCGATCCCACGGGCTGGCGAACACAGGGTCGCCACCTCCGCCTCGCTGGGGTCGTACCGATCGAACTGGTCGGTCATAACGACGAAGGAATTGCCCGCGCCGTGCGCCTTGGCCACCCGCGCGCGGCCGGGCAGCTGCGAAAACACCATGAACCCACCGTAGCCTCGGTGAGGCTGTCGCGCAGCACCTGGTCGCGTCACGAGCGCCCCACCGCCCGTTCAGCCTCCCGGCACGTCAGCTCGACGACGCGGCGGACCACGGACTGGTCGCCGGTGAATTCCTCCACGTCCACCCAGAAGACACGCGGATCCGGGCGCAGCCACTTCACCTGACGGCGCGCCAGCTGACGGGTCGCGAGCGCAATCGACTCCTCGGCCTCCTCCTCGGTCATCTCTCCGTCGATGACCGCGAGCGCCTGGGCGTATCCCGTCGCCCGGGAAGCCGTCTTTGCCTCACGCAGCCCCTCGTCGATCAGGGAACGCACCTCCTCGATCAGGCCGCCGCGCATCATCGCGCGGGTGCGCACCGCGATGCGCTCATCAAGGGCATCCATCGGGCGGCGCAGGGCTACCATCAGCGCCGGGGACGCGAACTCGTGGCGTGGCATCGACGCCGAGTAGGGGCGTCCCGTCACCTCGATAACCTCCAGTGCTCGCACGATCCGGCGCGAATTGCGCGGATCAATCCGGTCGGCTGAGACCGGATCCAGGGACGCCAAACGCTCGTGCAAGCCACGCGAACCGGCGGACCCCTGCGCCTGCGCTTCCAGGCGGGCACGCTCGAGCGGATCCGTCCCCGGGAAGTCGATGACATCCAGGAGCGCACGCTGATAGAGCCCGGATCCTCCCGCGACCACGGCGAGTCCCCCGCGCTCGTGAATGGCCGCGACGTCGGCGCGCGCGTGCTTCTGGTATGCGGCCACCGAGGCCTCGTCGCGCACGGAGAGCACATCGATCTGGTGGTGTGCGATCCCTCGGCGCTCACTAACGGGCGTCTTCGCCGTCCCCACGTCCATCCCTCGGTACAGTTGCAGCGCGTCGGCAGAGACGATTTCTCCCGCGCCCGACGCGCCGAGCGCGCCCGGAAGAATGCCGGCGAGCTCAAGCGCAAGGTCCGACTTGCCCGAGGCTGTGGGTCCCACGACCGCGCACAGCACGTCCGACGCACGCCACATCGAAGACTCCATGGCCACCAGTGTAGGGCCCGCTGACCCCGATACCGGCGCGCAACGGCTACGCTTGAGGCTATGAGCACAACAGATACTCCCCCGGTCACCATCGACCGGATCACCCAAGCGGTAGAGGCCGTGGGACTCATCCCCTTCGTCTCCCACACCGGACAGGTCGCGGCGATCCTGCCGAACCGCACGATCCGCATCGCCATGCCCGATGGCCACCCCATTCAGGGAGTTGCCGAATACCCGCGTTTTTTTGACGCGTCTCACGCCGAGCAGATCGCGTCCACCCTTCGTCGGCTCAACGCCACCACGTACCTGCCGAAGATCGCCTCCGCGCCCACCGATACTGGAACCATCGTGCTGCGCCTGCAACACACCTTCAACTGGGTGGTCGGAGCCTCTGACGCCCAGGTCCAGGCCGAGGTATCCCAGTTCATCATGGCATCCGTTGCCATGATGAACCAGCTTGATGTCATGTTCCCCGACCAGTGGACCAAGGAGGGTTCCAATGCCTGAGTGGAAGAGCTTCACCTTTGGCGACGGCTCCGAGGCCAAGCCCGCCCCCGCTGCCCCAGCACCCGCGATGGAAGCCGACGAATACGCCGCAAAGTGGGACACTAAAGTCGCCGAGGTGACGATCGCGCGCATCGAAAACGTCCTCGAAGGCGACGGCCTGCCGCACGGCTCCGGCGAATTCATCGCCGTCACCCAGCTGGAGGACGTCCGTTTCCAGATCCACCGCGAGCCCGCGGACGCTCCCTGGGTACAGATAGAAGCGCGCATCGTCCCGGAGGGCGACGGCCACACGGAGTACTCTCTGCAAGAGGTTGCAAACCGCTGGAACACCGAGCACCTGCAACCCACCGTCTTTCCCGTCGAGGACGGCAACAATTGGATCCTGGTGGCGGCGTCGCGCTTTTTCGTCGGCGAGGGACTGTCGGACCGGCAGATTCACGCGATGCTCCGCCGAGGACTGATCATCGGATTGTCCACGGTTGGCGAACTGCCCGAGCTCCTCACCGAGGCGTCAGCGCAGTAGTTTCCACCCGTCGCAGATCTCGCGGCAGGTGGGTGCGCCCCGCTCCCCCGCTACGCGCGGGGGCGGAGCGTTCTGGGCGAGCGTGCGCCGAGATCATGCGGGAGCTCCTGGCGGCAATGGCTCCCGGTTTCGACGCTTTGCCTCAGAGGGTGGGCAGGCGGGGCGAGAGCCGCGAGGGCTCAGTTCGCGGTGCTGACCCAACCCGAGCCCCCTTTCGATCTGTCAGCGCGACAGCCCCACGCGCAGCCTTGGAATCCCCAGGGACACCGCGGTATCGGGTTCCTCCGATGCCCGTCGCGCCTGCCACGCATCACCGGCGCGCGTGGGACGCACCTCAAAAAGCCCACCCTGCGCGCCAGAATCCGCGATGAGGTGGTGCGGCGCACCGTAGGTGACCATCGCTCGAATCATGTCCCCGGGGCGCGGATGGTCATCTCGAGGCAGTCCCTGAGGCAGCGCGACGTGCACGAGACGGTTATCGCGGGCACGCCCCGAAATACGGTGGGTAGCACCATCCTTGCGTCCGTCGCTCTCGGAGACCAGGACCTCAACCTCGGTGCCCGCAAGCGCGGCATTATCCTCCGCGCAAATGCGTTCTTGCACCTTGATCAGACGCTGGTAGCGTTCCAGCGCGACGTCAGGGGGAACCTGATCGCCGCGATCCGCGGCGGGAGTGCCGGGACGCGGGGAGTACAGGAAAGTGAACGCCGACGTAAAACGCGCCTGCTCCACGACGTCAAGGGTGGCCTGGAAGTCCTCTTCCGTCTCACCCGGAAAACCCACGATGATGTCCGTTGTAATCGCCGCATCCGGAATTGAAGTGCGCACACGGTCCAGGATCCCCATGAAACGCTCACGACGATACGAGCGACGCATCCGGCGCAGGATCGCGTCAGAACCCGACTGCAACGGCATATGGAGGCTGGGCATAACCGTCGGCGTCTCGGCCATCGCCACAATTACGTCGTCGGTGAAGGCAGCCGGATGCGGCGAGGTGAAACGCACTCGTTCGATGCCCTCGACGCGTCCGACGGTGCGCAGCAGATCCGCAAATGCCCCACGTTCGCCAAAGCCCACCCCGTACGAGTTCACGTTCTGTCCCAACAGGGTTACCTCGATGGCGCCCTGCGAGGCCACAGCCTGCACCTCCGAGAGGATGTCGCCGGGCCGTCGGTCGCGTTCCTTACCGCGCAGGCGCGGAACAATGCAGAACGTGCACGTATTGTTGCAGCCTACCGAAATCGACACCCACGCCGCGTAGACGCTCTCGCGGTGGGTGGGAAGCGTCGACGGAAAGACCTTCAGGGATTCCTCGATCTCGACGGCGGCCTCGCGGTTGTGCTCGGCGCGGCGCAGCAGCGCGGGCAGCACGTCAATATTGTGTGTGCCGAAGACGGCATCCACCCACGGGGCCTTCTCGATGATGCCGTCGCGCATCTGCTGGGCCAGGCAACCGCCAACCGCAATCTGCATGCCGGGCCGTTTGCGTTTGACCGCAGCGAGCTGGCCGAGGTTTCCAAAAAGGCGCGTCGCCGCATTCTCCCGAACAGAGCACGTGTTGATCACGATCACGTCCGCCCCCATGTCCCCCGCGTCCGTTGCACGCGCGACGGCCTCGGGCACGGACTCAACGGGAATCAGCCCCGCTTGCTCCAGCAAACCCGCCATTCGTTCAGAGTCGTGTTCGTTCATCTGGCAGCCGAGCGTTCGCACCGCGTAGGTGCGAGGCAACATGGTGCTCTCCGGTGTCGTCGTATTCATCGCACTGAAGTCTAGTCCTCCGCCTGCACGCCGGCGAAGTCGAGCACGTCACGCACCAGGCGCAGCGCCGCGTCGATTGCTCCCGCGCGTACCAGGGCTCGGTCCCCTTCCACGTGAATGAGGCGATGGGTGGTTCCTGCGGGATACGCGCACGCGATGTGGATGGTGCCGGCGGGGAACCCGTCGGCCGCGCCGGGTCCGGCAACCCCCGTCGTTGACACACCGATACTGGCCCCAAATAGCGACCGCACCCCCTTCGCCATCTGTATGGCGACCTGCTGATCGACGGGCCCTACCCGTGCCAGGCGCTCCGGCGAAACCCCCAGCACCGATGTTTTCGTGTCGACAGCGTAGGTGCAGACACCCCCTCGGACGACTCTGGACGCGCCGGGAACATCGACCAGCCGGGCAACGAGTCCCCCTCCCGTCAACGACTCCGCCGTCGCGATCGTCAGGCCCCGATCGGCCAGCTCCTCGATAAGGTCCGCGACCTGTGCGTCTTCCATTGTCACGTCACTCCCCACTGCCAGAACTCTTCCTCTCCCGCTTCCCCGTCGCCCCACGCGTCAAGCGCGTCTCGAACGGCAGCCGAAGCGACGGACGGGGAATACCCTTTGCGCGCCAGCATCGATGCCAGCCTGCGGTAGGCGGTCTGCCTCGGGAGGCCCTCAAGTGAGCGGCGCTTACGGGCGATCAGCTGGGCCGCCCGTTTTGCCTCGTCGTCCCTGTCGATCTGCCGAAGAGCGCGGTCGACCGTAAGAGGGTCCAGCCCCCTGCGCGTTAGCGCCTCGCGCAACGCGCGAGGCGCTGTGCCCGTTGCACTAAAGCGCGAGCGAACCAGCGCATCCGCGTAGGCCTGATCGTCCACGAGGCCCACGGCCTCAAAGCGATCCACGACCTGCGTCGCCAGATCCGCGCTGAAACCACGGCTCTTTATGGAGCTGACAAGCTCGGCACGCGAACACGCCCGGGCATCGAGCTTACGCAGCGCCACCTCGCGCGCCGCCTCGATCGCTGCCGCGCCCGTGAGGGCCGCGTTACGTTCGCGGGCGCGCGCGATCCGCTCCCTCGGGGAGGAACGGTGCTCCCGTTCCTCCCCCAGCTCCGGGTGATCCTGCGGATCCAGGTAGCGAACCACGGCCTAGAATCCCGCGTCCTCGTCAGGGTCAATCGCCGGAACGTCCTGCGAGGTCCGATCCGGCTCAGGGGCCTCGCCAATCCCTAATGAGACGAGGATCTTTTGTTCGATCTCGTTCGCCAGCTCCGGGTTATCCGCGAGGAATTGACGAACGTTCTCCTTGCCCTGGCCAAGCTGATCGTCGCCGTAGGTGAACCAAGAGCCGGACTTACGCACGATACCGGCCTCAACGCCCATGTCGATGATCGACCCCTCGCGTGAGATGCCCTTTCCGTAAACGATGTCGAATTCCGCTTGCTTAAAGGGCGGGGCCATCTTGTTCTTAACGACCTTGGCGCGCGTGCGGTTACCGACGGGGGACCCGGCTTCCTTCAGGGTTTCGATGCGGCGCACATCGATGCGCACCGAGGCATAGAACTTGAGCGCCTTACCGCCCGTAGTCGTCTCGGGCGAACCGAAGAACACGCCGATCTTTTCGCGCAGCTGGTTGATGAAGATCGCGGTGGTTCCGGTCGCGGACAGAGCACCCGTGATCTTACGGAGGGCCTGGCTCATCAGGCGGGCCTGGAGGCCCACGTGGGAATCGCCCATCTCTCCTTCAATTTCCGCCTTGGGTACCAGCGCGGCAACGGAGTCGACCACGATGATGTCGATGCCACCCGAGCGGATCAGCATGTCGGCGATCTCCAGCGCCTGTTCGCCCGTGTCAGGCTGAGATACCAGGAGAGAGTCCGTATCGACGCCCAGCGCGCGAGCGTAGACGGGGTCGAGCGCGTGCTCCGCGTCGATGAAAGCGGCGTTACCACCGGCCTTTTGGGCACTGGCAACAGCGTGCAGCGCGACCGTCGTCTTACCGGAGGATTCGGGTCCGTAGATCTCGATCACGCGTCCGCGCGGAAGGCCACCAATGCCGAGCGCGACGTCGAGGGCAAGCGAACCCGTAGGGATCACCTGGACGGGCGGGCGATTGTCGTCGCCCAGGCGCATCACGGAGCCTTTTCCGAACTGCTTATCGATCTGTGACAGGGCGACTTCGAGCGCCTTATTGCGGTCGTTGGTAATTGTCTTTGCCGCGGATGTCTTACGTGCCATGGTCTTCCTTTCGTCTTCAGGCCTCTCCGACCTGCGGGTGTCCTGGCCCAGATGACGCCCCTCTCCGAGGCGCCATGACGAGTATGCGACCGGCCATCGTCGTTTGCGTCCAACGAGCGGCGCCCCTGTGGACGACACGCGTGAATGCCTCGCCGCATGCCAGCATAAATGGAACACCTGTTCGATATCGCCTCGACACGCCGCCCACCGGGCACGCGGGCATCCGTTCGCACGGCTCCCGCAGTCCAGCGCCTCAGCGGCCGCGCTCGCGAGGGTCGATGCGGTGAATCCAGCGCGCCTCGCCGCGCCCCGTTTCCATGCACAGCGTTGCCCACACCCGGTCGGGTTCCACGCCCCCGGCCAGCGCGTCGCGCGCGGTCCCGCCCAGCGATGGAAGGTACAGGTCGGAAACGTACGAGCGGCCGAGGGCAGAACCGAAGGTCGCCTCGACCGCCTCGTAAAACTCTGAGTGCTTCACGCGTCAGGAAATGAGCGTGACGGGCACAATATCATCGGGAACCGCATCGGGGACAACCGCACCATCGATGATCGCCATGCGTTCGGACACATCGCGCAGAACGAACCAGAGAGGAACGCGCAGGGCCGAGGTGATCGCCTCAAGCAGTTCCGAGGACGCCTCCTTTTGTCCACGCTCGACCTCGGACAGGTAGCCGAGGGAAACCTGAGCCTCGGAGGAAACCTCGCGCAGGGTGCGACCCTGGCGCTGGCGAATACCGCGCAGGACATCGCCGAGTTCGCTGCGCAGCAGCGGTGTCTCGCCCAGTGTCTTTTCCATAGTATTACTGTAGCCGTTCTTGATTGAGGGGCGCATCGTCAGTTCGCGCATCGGACCACTTCGACTCGGCACATTGATACCTCGGGTTGCATTCATACCCTGTCAACGTGTGAGAGCCCAACCTTATTCCAACAATCTTTCAACCAATGTATGTGTTGCGTCACCCGGGCTCAACTCTGTGCTTGTTGGCCGACCATATCGTGGCCAGACGGCTTCGACTCCACCGACTCGGCCTCCTCCTCGTGCACAGCCTCCGCTTCCGCCTCGCACTCGGTCTCCTCCGCCCCGGTCTCCTCCGCGCGCCCGGCCTCGGCCTCGTCACCCGAGGCGCCGCGCACCAGACGAACACCGTCGATGATGTAGGTCAACCCGGAATACACCGTCAGCGCCAGCGCGACACCCGCCAGGGCCTGCCCCAGGCGGATCATCAGAACGACCCAGCCCTCGTTGGAGGCAGACAACGCAAAGAAATGCTCCCACGGAATGAAGAGGGTCCCCAGCGCGATAATCTGCATGAAGGTCTTGAGCTTGCCCGCGTTGTTCGCAGACACCACGACTCCACGCCGCAGGAACACGGCGCGCATCGCGGTAATCCCCAGCTCGCGCACCGCGATGAGGATTGTCACCCACCACGGCAGGAACCCCTGGAAGGACAAGAGAGCGAAGCCGCCCAGCGTCAGCGCCTTGTCAGCGATCGGATCGACGACGCGACCAAAGTCGGTGACCTGTCCCCACGAGCGCGCCAGCTGCCCGTCGAAGCGATCCGTGACCGCGGCGACGGCGAAAACAACGAAGGCCAGCCACCGCGCAGTCCACGACTCCTGCAATCCCAGCACGACAAAGACAGGAACCAAAACAAGGCGCGCGACGGTCAGCGCGTTCGGCAGATTCACGAGGGGAACCTTGCTATCTCGTTGCACACGCGACACGTTACCGGTCATGACCGATTCCTTTCCTCTCAGCGGCCCGTGAGCTGCCAAGCGTCCTCATCGTCGTCAGGTTCCGCATCCACCCAGTCGGGCGAAGAACCACCATAGTTATGACCAGAGTACGGGTCTACCCCACCGCCGCGCGAATCGCGCGATCTCGCCTCGCCCATTTCGTCGCCGGACGCGCCTCCCGTCCCCGCCTCATCCGAGGTCATCGTTGCGTCTCGCGCTCCGCCTGTTTCGCCGTCGCCGCAAACGGGCACCCCCTCGGCGGCGGCAGGGCCGGGTACGGGGGCGTTAAAAGCCGCCGCGGACTGCGATGTCGGGGCGCTCGGCTCTGAACCGCCGATGCCGCTGGATTCTCCACGCAGCATCGCGAGCACTTCGGGGAGTTGCTCGGGGGCAACCAGCACCTGCCTGGCCTTGGACCCTTCGGACGGACCGACGATCTCCCTGGATTCGAGCAGATCCATGAGGCGCCCGGCGCGGGCGAATCCGACGCGGAGCTTGCGTTGGAGCATTGACGTGGAGCCCAGCTGCGTCGAGACGACGAGCTCGGCAGCCTGCAGGAGGTCTTCAAGGTCGTCTCCGATGTCTTCGGCGACCTTCGTTTCCTTCTTGTCGGGCACCACGTCGTCTCGATAGTGCGCCTCCATCTGGCCTTTGACGTGCGCGACGACCTGGTGAATCTCAGATTCGCTAACCCATGCTCCCTGGACCCGCATGGGCTTGGAGGCACCCGCGGGCAGGTAGAGGGCGTCGCCCTGACCGATGAGTTTCTCCGCGCCGGGTTGGTCAAGAATCGTACGCGAGTCGGTCAGCGAGGAGGTCGCGAAGGCCAGCCGCGAGGGGATGTTCGCTTTGATGAGCCCTGTGACAACATCGACCGACGGGCGCTGAGTGGCCAGCACCAGGTGAATGCCCGCGGCGCGCGCCAGCTGCGTGATGCGCTGAATGGAAGCTTCGACGTCGCGAGGGGCGACCATCATGAGGTCGGCGAGCTCGTCGACAACCACGAGCAGGTACGGGTAGGGATGGAGGGTGCGTTGCAGGCCGGGCTTCGCCTGAACCTGCCCGGCGGCGACGGCCTTGTTGAAGTCGTCGATGTGCTTGAAGCCGTAGTCAGAGAGGTCGTCGTAGCGGGCGTCCATCTCTTTGACGACCCATTCGAGTGCTTCGGCGGCCTTCTTCGGGTCGGTGATGATCGGCGAGATGAGGTGCGGGATGCCCTCGTAGATCGTCAGTTCGACGCGCTTGGGGTCAACGAGGATCATGCGCACCTGCTGGGGGGTGGCGCGCATCATGATTGAGGTGATCATGGAGTTCACGAAGGAGGACTTACCGGAACCGGTTTGGCCTGCGACCAGCATGTGCGGCGTCTTGGCCAGGTTGGTGACCACGTAACCGCCTTCGACGTCCTTGCCGACGCCGACGACCAGTGGATGCTGGTTGCGACGCGCGGCCGCGGAACGCAGCACATCGCCGAGCGCGACGTTTTCACGGTCGGCGTTGGGGATCTCGATGCCGATGGCGCTCTTTCCGGGAATAGGCGCGAGGATGCGCACGTCCGCGGACGCCACCGCGTAGGCGATGTTCTTAGAGAGGTTGGTGAGTTTGTCGACCTTGACGCCGGCCCCCAGGACCACCTCGTAGCGGGTGACCGTCGGGCCGCGGGAGAACCCGGTCACGCGCGCGTCGATGCTAAAGTCAGCGAAGACCTGTCCGAGGGCCGCGACAACCTGGTCGTTCACGGCGGAACGCGTCATGTGGGGCGGCCCGGACACGAGCAAGTCATCGGAGGGCAGCGTGTAGGTGATGGACTCGTCCAGGTCGGGTTGGAACGCGCCCTCGGGCTCGTCAGTAATCGGCGGCGGCGCGGGTATGTCTTCGGGCGCGGGCCCCTGCGCGGGTGCCACGGCTGGACGCATCTGGGTCAGCGTCTCGGTCGGCGCATCAGAAGAGGACTGACGAGGCCGAGGAATGGGTGCGACCGCGGGAACGCCCCCGGATTCGAGCAGGCGAGTATCGCCGACGGCCTCGGTGTCCGTCGCCTTCCGGAAGGATTCGTCGCCGTCGTACTGGTCGAGAAAGGGGTCCTCACCCGCCGCGAGATCCTTGCGCGACTGGCGGCGCGCCTTCTCGGCGGGATCCGCGACCGCCTCACTGCTGCCGTCTTCCCCCCGCTTACCCACGCCGCTCAGGTGCGCAGCCATGTCGCGTAGGCGCCCGGGAACGTCGGCGACTGCCGTACGGGTAGCGAGCAGGATCGAATAGGCCAGTAGAAGAATCATCAGGGCGCCTGCCCCCCACCCCGACAGGAGGTAGATGAGCGGGCGGGCGATGAACCAGCCGAGGATACCGCCCGCTGTCTCGATGCCGGGGTCCTGTTCGAGCCCGGGGTTTCCGTGCGAAATGTGAACCAGGCCAGTCAGGGCAAGAGAGATGCCGACGCCACCCGCGATGTGGTGGGGCAGGGCGGAACGCCCGGATCGGGCCGATACGAGCTCGACGGCCAGAGCGACGAGAAGGAGGGGCACAACCACCGAGAAGATACCGAATAGCCCCGCGGACGCGTGGTGGATCGCGTTTCCGGCCTCGCCGGAGATCTGGAACCACTCGCGCAGGGCAACAACGATCGCTGCTGCCACCGCAACGAATGCTGCCGCGTCGCGCTTGACCTGCGAATCGGTCGCTTTCCACGCCCGCGCGGCCCCGAGGGCGACCCGCCCGACGGCCGCGAAGAAGCGAGCCAGGAAGCCCCGCTGTGCGGGTTCTGGCTGGGGTGCTTGAGCTGGCCGGGGGGAGCCTCCCTTGCCGCGCGGGCGCGCGGGGGCTTTACCGGACGAGGAGCGTGGAGACGAATGTGCCATGGTTGTTCCACGATATCGCTCAAGCAGCCCCTTAGGAAGAGGCGCGCCGCGTGTCCTCAGCGCAAAATATTAGTAACCACACCGGTTTCGAGGACGTTTTCCACCTGATCGCGCGTGGGAACCGGCAGGGCGGACTCGTGAGAGATCGCAAGGGCGGCGCCCGCGTTCGCCATGAGGCACGCGGTCTCCAGGTCATAGCCTAAAAGGAGGCCGGCGCACATCTCCGCGATGTGTGTGTCACCTACGCCAGCGGTATCCGCGATGCGGGCATCGAATGCGGGGATCGAGATGACGGGCGCATCTGCATGGAGTTGGAGCTCGCAGCCCCTCTCCCCCACGCGGCGAACCGTCGCGGCATCGGCGCGCATGTAGGACCGAATCGTGGAACCGTGCCGGTGGGCATCGAGAGTGCTCCCCAGCGCGGCGGCCTCCCGGCTGTTCATGGTCACGATATCCGCCCGCGGGAAGATCGTCTCCCACGCCTCGACGGGAACCTGGGCGACGGCGGGCGAGACCGACACGACAAGAGTAACGAAAGGGGGCAGGGAGGACGCCCACTCGCTCAGCTCGGAGGCGGAGTGCGCACTGGTCATGTCAGATGCCGCCACGTGGATAACATCGCCCTCACGCAGCTTGATGTGCTCCAGAGTGTCACGCGACGGCTCCGACTCCACGCCGGCCGTGACGACCGACCGCATCGACCCGTCTTCGACGATCAGCTGGATGACGACGCCGATATCGCCAACCAGCTCGGGGGTCAGGACATCAACCCCGGCCTCGACCAGCTGTTGGCGGACCGCAAAAGAATTGGGTCCCGTCCCCAGCGGCGACGCGGCGGCCGCCGGAACCCCCATGGCGGCTGCCGCACACAGGGTCGTAAAGCCCCCGCCCGGTCGCGAGCTAGCCGCGTCGGCGTGCACCGAACCACCACGCTCGGGCATGTACGCGATGTGCATCGGCAACACCAGCGCAACAGAGTGCGTCGAAATAAAGCGACCCAACACGGAACCTTCCTCCTCATTCAGCGCGCCATCGCCACCGGGCCACGGCCTCGTCAGCTGCTTCAACCAGCCTACTGCTCGGTAACCACCGGAACGATCATAGGCCGACGACGCAGGCGCCGCGCAACCCAGCGACCGATCACGCGACGCATCGCCTGCTGCAGGACGTACGGGTCCTGCCCCCCGGGAGCCGCCGCTTCTGTGAGGGCCTTGGTGACGTCGGGCAGGATCTCCTCGAACACGTCATCGTCTTCGGCCATACCGATCGCGCGAATCTCGGGGCCCGCCAGCACAGTCCCAGAGTCGTGCTCGACAACCGCGAAAATCGAGATGAAGCCCTCCGACCCCAGGGTGCGGCGAGTTTCCAGCTCATCCTCGGAAATCTCGCCGATCGAGCGGCCATCCACGTACACGTACTCGCAGGGAACGATGCCCGACACGCGAGCCGTGCCGTCCTTTAAATCAACGGTCACGCCGTCCTCGGCCAGGACCACGTTGCGCGGGCTGATGCCCGTCTTGACGGCCAGCTGACCGTTGCCGACCAGGTGGCGAACCTCCCCGTGAATGGGCATGACGTTCTTCGGCTGGATGATGTTGTAGCAGTAAATGAGTTCCCCGGCGCTCGCGTGACCGGAGACGTGAACCTTCGCGTTTTCCTTGGACACGACGCGCGCCCCCAGCCGCGTCAGGTCGTTGATGACGCGGTACACGGAGTTCTCATTGCCCGGGATCAACGACGAAGCGAGCACGATCATGTCGCCTGGCTCGATTCGAACCGTGCGGTGGGAGCCCACCGACATACGCGAGAGGGCGGCCATGGGCTCACCCTGCGACCCCGTCGCCATGTACACGCGCTGCGAGGGCGGCAGATCACCGATCTCCTTCAGGTCCACGATGATGCCCTCGGGGATCGACAGGTAGCCCTTTTCCTCGGCGATGCGCATGTTGCGCTCCATCGAGCGCCCCACGAACGCGACGCGGCGCCCGTGATGAGCGGCTGCGTTGATGACCTGCTGGACACGGTGCACGTGGGAGGCGAAGGAAGCCACGACGATCTGACCGCCGTCGGCCTCGCCAAACACCTGATCGAGAACCGGGCCAATCTCGCGTTCGGGCGTAATGAAACCGGGAACCAGGGCGTTTGTGGAGTCAACCATGAACAGGTCAACGCCCTCCTCTCCCATACGGGCGAAGGCACGCAGGTCGGTCAGACGGCGGTCCAGCGGCAGCTGGTCCATCTTAAAGTCGCCCGTGATCAGCACGTTACCGGCCCCGGTACGCACGAACACGGCGAGCGCGTCGGGGATCGAGTGCGTGACGGAGACAAACTCAAGGTCGAAGGGCCCCACGGTCAGGCGTTCGCCCTCCGCGACGATGGTGAGGCCGGGGTCGCTCAGGCGGTGTTCACGCAGCTTGGGGGCCACGAACGCCAGCGTCAGGTCCGAGCCGTAGATAGGGATGTCGCCGCGCAGCTTGAGCAAGTAGGGCACGGCGCCGATGTGATCCTCGTGGCCGTGCGTCAAAACCAGGCCGACGACGTCGTCCATGCGGTCCTCGATCCAGGAAAAGTCGGGCAGGATCAGGTCCACGCCCGGCTGGGTTTCCTCGGGGAAGAGAACGCCACAGTCCACGACCAAGAGCTTGCCCCGGTACTCGAGGACGTTCATGTTGCGCCCTATCTCGCCGAGACCTCCCAGCGGTATCACTCGCAATGCGTCATCTTCCAGGGGCGCGGGCTCGCTGAGGTTCTCGTACAAAGACTTCATGATGCCAGTCTGCCACGTCGGCGGCTCTTTGCCCGCATCGGGGAACATCTTAAACGGGTCGGTCCCCTCACACTTGGTAGGTGAAGCGACCCAACGCGTGCCGACGGGCAACGAAGCCGGGCAGGCCTGCGTCTCTCGGCAATACTGGGCTCAGACAAGCCCGGCGCGACTCATGGCGCGCCGCAGGGCACTCACCTCGGCGTCGCTGATCCCCACCATGGGCAGGCGCACGGCGGGGCTGTCGATAACACCCTGGAGCCACAGCGCGTATTTGGCGAGGACAGCCCCCTGTCCGCCTCCCATGATGGCGTGGACCAGTGGACGCAGCGAGTAGGAAAGCTCGCGGGCCTCCCACACCCGGTCGCCATCCAACAGCTCGATCATGCGGCGGTAGTGGGTGGAAGCGATGTGGGCGACGACGGAGATAAAGCCGGAGGCGCCACCCGTCATCCACGCAAAGTTGAGGCCGTCGTCGCCCGAGTAGTACTCCAGGCCGGTACGGTGCATGCGTTCCACGCCCGTTTCGATGTCACCAGTCGAATCCTTGACGGCCCGGATGCGTGGGTGCTGGGCGAGGACGTCGAGGGTCGCATCGGAGAAGGCGATGCCCGTTCGCCCGGGAATGTCGTAGAGCATGATCGGCAGGTCGGTCGCGTTGGCGACGGCATGTACGTGGGCGCGCAGCCCCTCCTGGGAGGGGCGGTTGTAGTAGGGGGAGACGACCAGGATCCCGTCCGCTCCGTGCTCCTGGGCACCCTCTGCGATGCGTACAGCGTGCGCCGTGTCGTTCGAGCATGCGCCGCACAGAATGAACGCCCGGTTCCCCACAGCCTCACGGACCGCGTCTGTCAGGTCGTTCTTCTCCGGTTGGTGCGTCGTCGGCGACTCGCCCGTCGTGCCGGACAGCAGGATCGCGTCGCACCCTTCGTCGACCAGTTTGCCGGCCAGGCGCTGGGCGGACGTCACATCAACCTCGCCCGATTCGGTCATGGGCGTGACCATGGCGGCGGCGAGGGAACCGAAGCGGCGGGGAGGAACGTGGCTCATGCGTCCCATCCTACGCACAACGCGCGGAGCGGGGTGCGAGAGGGCCGCATTGCGGGCGACTCACGCGCACCGTTGGGCTCCGCTGGTCCTTTAGTCGCACCGTGCCCACCACATGTGCTGGGTTATCCCCTTGCCGATGCTGCGCACCGCACCCGAGGGCGCAAATCCCGCCGATGTGTAAAAGCGCTGGCGTTGCGCGTCACCCGCGCTGATCCACACGCGCAGCTGCCCTCTCGTCAGATCTGCGATGGCCGACAGCATACGCGAGGCGTGTCCGGCGCGACGGAAATCCCGATCCACAACCAGCTCGTACACCTGCGTGGCCTCGCCCCATCCCCCGCCGGGCGCGCCCCGAGAATCCGAGGATGCCTCGTCGGGTCCCGCGAAAGCAAAGCCTACGACCGCGTGGCCGTGCAGGGCAACGAGCAGCGCGGTGCGTGCGGGCCTGGGCGCGGACAGGGTTTCGTTCCACCGCTGCGCGAGGGATCGCTCGGTGATTCCCTGTGCCGCGAGCACCCCCTCGCCCATGAGTGTCCGCCACGCGGCCAGTTGCAGGCGCGCGATAGCCCCCTCGTCACCGCGTTGGGCGGGCCTCACCGAGCGGTCGGCGTCCACGGGAAAGCTCACAGGTCCATGACCTCATCGAGACCGATCGTCAGGCCCGTGCGACCGATGACGCGGCGCACGCCCAGGAGGACGCCGGGCATGAAGGATGCGCGGTCGAAGGAGTCGGTGCGGATTACCAGCTGCTCGCCCTCGTTACCCAGGAGGATCTCCTCGGAGGCGGTCAGTCCGCGCAGGCGAACCGCGTGGACGGGGATGCCGTCAACGCGGCCCCCGCGTGCACCCAGCTCATCCGTCTGCGTCGCGTCGGGCATATCCCCCCACCCGGCCGCCCTGCGAGCCTGGGCCATACCGCGCGCGGTCGCAACCGCCGTGCCGGAAGGCGCGTCCACCTTGCCGGGGTGGTGCATCTCAATGACCTCTGCGGACTCGAAGTAGGGTGCCGCCATGGCCGCGAACTTCATGGCGAGCACCGCTCCCATCGCAAAGTTCGGGGCAATCAGGACGGCCTGCCCCGCCCGGCACGCGTGCTCGCTCACCCTCGCGTAGGATTCTTCCGTCCACCCGGTGGTCCCGACGACGACGTCCACTCCGGCGTCGATGAGGGCGTGCACGTTTGATTCCGTGACGGTCGGAACCGAGAAATCGACGGCGACCTGCGCGCCATTAACGCTCTGGGCGGTGATCGCGTCGCCCGCGTCAAGGAGGGCGACGACCTCCATGTCGGGCGCGTCCGTCACCGCCTGGACGACGGTGGATCCCATGCGGCCTTTGGCCCCGGTGACTGCCACGCGTATCATTGCTGTCTCCTCCTTAGCGTTCGTTCATGGTGTCAGGGTATGCGCTTTGAGCGCACGATTGAAGCGCGACGTCTCACTGCCAACAGCGCTTTAGTCGGCGGGAAGGACCAATGCCCGGCAGTCCAGCTTGGTGGCCAGGGAAGCGGCCAGCGCTCGCACGTCGCGCGCATCAACTGCCTCAAACTCGGCGAGCGATTCGTCGATGGGGCGATAGCGTCCGATGATCTCCGAACGTCCCAGGCGCATCATTCGAGACCAGTTATCTTCGAGTCCCAGGACGACGTTCCCGCGCACCTGACCGCGCACGCGCGTCATTTCCTCCTCCGTGGGGCCGTCACTGGCGAGGTCGTGGAGCTGCGCGCGCATGATGGCCTCGACCTCGGCCGCCTTGTCGGGGCTGCACCCCGCGTACATGCCGAAGGTACCGGTGTCGGAGTACGCGACATCGAAGGCGTAGGTCGTGTACGCCAGGCCGCGCTTTTCCCGCACCTCTTGGAAGAGCCTTGAGGACATTGAGCCTCCCAGGATTGACAGCAGCACGCTCATCGTCGGGCCTGTCGGGTCCGTGGCGGACAGACCTTCGCAGCCGATCACGACGTGCGTCTGCGTCACATCGCGTCGGCGGGTGATCTCTCGTTCGTGGTCGGCGATGGGCGTTCGCGTCGTCGATCGACGAGGTCGCGGGGCAGCCGCGCCGCCCGCATCCCACGGGGATGCGTCAAGGGCCGCCTGCACGCGCTCACACACGTGATCGTGATCGACGCTCCCCGCAGCCGCAACGATCAGGGAGGAGGGCGCGTAGTGCGCCTGGTAGTGCTCCCACACGTCAGCCCGATCGACGCCTGAAATGGCCTGCGCAGTTCCCCCGACGGGTCGCCCGATTGGACGGTCCCCGTGGACGGCCAGCTGGAAGGCGTCGTGCACCGTGTCGGTGGGCGAGTCCTCACCCATAGCCAGCTCATCCAGGATAACGCCGCGTTCCATCGCAAAGTCCGTCCCGTCCAGGCGAGAATCGCTGACCATATCGGTCAGCGTCTCGATCGCCATGTCCAGGTCCGCGTCGCGTACGCGCGCCCAGTACGCGGTGTGTTCGCGAGCCGTTTCGGCATTCGACTCGCCGCCGACGCTGTCGAAGGAAATGGCGATGTCGAGAGCGGAACGCGCGTGCGTCCCCTTGAAGAGGAGGTGCTCAAGAAAGTGTGTCGACCCCGCAGTCCGTTCTTCCTCGTCACGCGAACCGACGGGAACCCACAGGGAGATGCCCGCACTCTTGGTCGCGGGAATCGTCTGAGTGAGGACGCGCGCCCCGCAGCCCAGGATCGTTCGATCGACACGGGTGTCCCCGTCCTCAATCGATAGGTTGTCCTCGTTAAGCGGTAGCGGCTTCGGTGTCATACTTCTCCTCTTGGTTCCCCTCGCCCACGTGATGGGACGGGCACGAAACGATCACAGTGTAGCTGTAAAAGGCCCGGTGGCCGGGCGGAGCTCTCACTCCGTCAACCACCGGGCTTTCTCAGCTAACGGGATGCTCACTCCTCGGAAGCGCCTTCCTCACGGTCGTCGTCGCGGCGCCGACGCGTGCGCGTGCGGGGACGACGTTCACGGCGCTCGCCGCGGTCGCGACGCTCGCGGCGCTCGGTCTGCTCGCCTTCTGGGACCTCCAGGTCGCCGGCCTCACCGTCGATGACGGCGTGCAGGCTGAGCTTGCCGCGGTCGCCGATCTCGTTGATCTCGACCTCGACCTGCTGGCCGACCTGCAGGACGTCGTCCACGGAGTCGATGCGCTTGCCGCCCACCAGGCGACGCACCTGCGAGATGTGCAGCAGGCCGTCCTTGCCGGGGGTCAGCGAGACGAACGCGCCGAAGGAGGTGGTCTTGACGACAGTGCCAACGAAGCGCTCGCCGACCTCGGGCATCTGCGGGTTGGCGATCTGATTGACCATGGTGCGCGCGGCCTCAGCGGAGGCACCGTCCGAGGACGCGATGTACACGGTGCCGTCGTCCTCAATGGTGACGTCGGCGCCGGTCTCGTCCTGAATCTGGTTGATCATCTTGCCCTTGGGACCGATAACCTCGCCGATCTTGTCCACGGGAACCTTCACGGTGATGATGCGAGGAGCGTTCTGGCTCATCTCGTCCGGTCCGTCGATCGCCTGGTTGATGAGGTCGAGGATCGCCAGGCGGGCGTCGCGGGCCTGGGCGAGCGCGCCGCGCAGGACCTGGGAGTCGATGCCGTCTAGCTTGGTGTCCAGCTGCAGGGCGGTGATGAAGTCGCGGGTACCGGCGACCTTGAAGTCCATGTCGCCGAAGCCGTCCTCGGCACCCAGGATGTCGGTGAGCGTCACGGCCTTGAACTGGCCGTCGACCTCGCCGGTCATGAGCCCCATAGCGATTCCGGCGACGGGCGCGCGCAGCGGGACGCCAGCCTGCAGGAGCGACAGGGTCGAGGCACACACGGAACCCATCGAGGAGGAACCGTTGGATCCCATCGTTTCGGACACCTGGCGGATCGCGTAGGGGAAGTCCTCGCGCGACGGCAGGACGGGGACGAGGGCACGCTCGGCCAGGTCTCCGTGGCCGATCTCACGGCGCTTCGGAGAGCCGACGCGACCAACCTCACCTGTGGAGAAGGGCGCGAAGTTGTACTGGTGCATGTAGCGCTTGGAGTTAACGGGCGACAGGTTATCGATCTGCTGCTCCATGCGCAGCATCGCCAGGGTGGTCACGCCCAGGATCTGGGTCTCGCCGCGCTGGAACAGGGCGGAGCCGTGCACGCGGGGCAGGACCTCGACCTCGGCGGACAGGGAACGGATCTGGCGGGGCGTGCGACCGTCCATGCGGATCTCTTCACGCAGGGTGCGTTCCCGGATCGTCGCCTTTTCCAGGGAACGGAACGCAGCCTTGAGGCTCTTCTCACCCTCGGGGAAACGCTCGGACAGTGCCTCAAGCATCTCCGCCTTCACGGCGTCAACGGCCTCGTCACGGGCGAGCTTACCCTCGGTGAGCAGGGCCTGGGCGATCTTGTCGCCGGCCCATTCCTGGACCGCCGCGTACTCTTCGTCGCTGTAGTCCAGGAACAGCGGGAAGTCGACGGTCTCCTTGGAGGCCTTCTCGGCGACCTTGATCTGTGCTTCGCACAGGGCCTTGATGAAGGGCTTGGCAGCCTCCAGGCCGTCGGCAACGACGTCTTCGGTGGGAGCGGTGGCGCCGGAGCGGATGAGTTCCCACTGGTTCTTGCCGCCGCCGGCCTCGACCATCATGATCGCGACATCATCCGTGCCGTCAGCCTTGGTGACAATGCGGCCCGCGACGACGATGTTGAAGACGGAACGCTCGAGCTCGCTCCAGCGCGGGAACGCGACCCACTGGCCGTCGATGAGCGCCAGGCGGGTGCCGCCGATGGGGCCTGTGAAGGGCAGGCCGGCGATCTGCGTGGACATGGAGGCCGCGTTGATGGCCAACACGTCGTAGGCGTCGTCGGGGTCGATCGTCAGAACGGTCTCGACGACCTGAACCTCGTTGCGCAGCCCCTTGACGAAGCCGGGGCGCAGCGGGCGGTCAATGAGGCGGGCGGCCAGGATAGCCTCGGTGCCAGCGCGGCCCTCGCGGCGGAAGAAGGAACCGGGAATACGGCCCGCCGCGTACTGACGTTCCTCAACGTCGACGGTCAGCGGGAAGAAGTCGAACTGGTCTTTGGGGTTCTTGCCGACCGTCGTGGCGGACAGGACGGTCGTGGAGTCGTCCAGGTAGGCCAGGGCGGAGCCCGCGGCCTGCTTGGCGAGGCGGCCAGTCTCGAAGCGCACGGTGCGCTTGCCGAAACGGCCGTTGTCGATGATCGCCTCTGCGGCGACGATGTCGGAGCCTTCCATCATGGGGGCGTTTCTCCTTGGTGTGTTGGTGTCGCGCTCCACTTCGGCCTTCGATCGAAGCTCCCGGATGAACGCTCCGGAGGCCACTGTCGAAAACCGGCGGCTTGTGCGCGAAAATGGGGTTTGTCCCAGGCGGGCGCATGAAAACCGGCCCGTCTCCGCAACGGGAGGCGGGCCGGCACGAAGTCAGCGGCGCAGGCCGAGACGCTTGATGAGCGAACGGTAACGCTCAATGTCGATGTCAGCGAGGTAACCCAGCAGGCGGCGGCGACGACCGACCAGCAGCAGCAGGCCACGACGGGAGTGGTGGTCGTGCGTGTGGGTCTTGAAGTGCTCGGTCAGATCCTTGATGCGCTGGGTGAGCAGCGCGATCTGCACCTCGGGGGAACCGGTGTCGCCCTCGTGGGTCGCGTACTCGGCGATGATCTGGTCCTTAACGTCCTTGCTCAGCGGCACAGGCTTCTCCTTAGTGTTCGTTGCACGGGGCATCCGGGCCTCCCCCGGGTGCTGACAGTCCGCGGCCGATCCACGGCTTTTCTACATTAGCACGCGCACGCCCGGGGACCAAGAACGAGCGACGAAACTAACGATTCTCCCCGTTACAGCGGGGTCTCCTCCCCCGCCCGCTTCTCTTTTGGTGCCGCAGGCGGATTCGGCGCACGCCCCGGCAACAAGCACAGGAGAGTCGGGGAGCTATCGGGCGGTGACGGAATCGGGGTCGACACGCCCGGCGACGCCGATTCCGAGAATGGAGGCCGTTTGCCGCAGGTCATCATCCATCTGCGTCAGCAGGCCGTCGAGGGAGTCGAAAGACAGCATGGGGCGGATGCGCGACACGAAGGTGACGGCGATGCGTTCACCGTAGAGGTTGAGGTCGGAGCGGCCGAGAACGTGCGCTTCGACCGTGCGCGATTCACCATTGAACTGCGGGTTAGTGCCCACGGATATGGCGGCGGGCAGGAACTCCGCGGATTGGGTGCCGGGAACGGCTCGCACGACCCAGCCTGCGTAGACTCCGTCGGCTGGGATCACCCCTTCGACGTCTTCCGCGAGATTAGCCGTGGGGAATCCGAGGGTGCGGCCTCGTTTGAAGCCGTGGCAGACGCGACCGCGGATGCGGTGCAGGTGTCCGAGGACGCGGGCGGCACCGGAGACGTCGCCGGCGGCCAGGAGTTCCCTCACCCACGAGGAGGACCAGCGGCGCCCTTCCGGCGCCTCAATGTCGGCGACAGTGATGACGTCGAAGCCGTAGGTACGTCCCAGCGCTCGCAGGGTGTCGATCGTTCCCACGTTGCCGCGCCCGAAGCGGAAGTCTTCGCCGACCACGACTTCGCGAGCGCCGCATCGTTCGACCAGGTATTCGTCGACGAACTCGTCTGGTTCGAGGCTGTAGACGCTGGCGTCGTAGTGTACGACGAGCGTGGCGTCTAGACCCGCGGCGGCCATTGCGTCGAGACGATCGCGCAGCGGCGAAATGAGCTGAAGGTGAGCGTCGGGGCTGTGCACCTGGATCGGGTGCGGGTCGAAAGTAATGGCCACGGCATCGACTCCGAGCTTGTGGGCGCGCTCGATGCAGGTCGCGATGACCTTCTTGTGCCCGTTGTGCATGCCGTCGAAGTTGCCAATGGTGACGACACTGGACTCGTTACCGGGGATTTCTGCGAGGAAATGCCAGACGTTCATGCTGTCTCTTTCTAGAAAACCAGGACGGTTCGCAGACGCGCCGCGTCGATACGAAGCAGGCCGAGGACGTTTCCGCCGGGGTCGACGGCTGCGATCGGGGTGTCGTCGATCGCGGAAGCATCGCGGGGGGCGGATCCAGCGCCGAGGAGCGCGAGCCCGACGTCGGCTCCCCACTGTATCAGTTCGTGGTGTGATCGCCTGGGCGCTTGCCCGTGGGCGAAAGCGTTGGCCTCGGCCCGGCTCAGGAACAGGGATGGGAACATGCTCCTGGCGGCCTCACCAAGGGGAATCAGCGGCAGGGTCGGCCCGCCTTCGGACGCCCCCTGAGGCTCTGCCCGGTCGACCGCTTCCGTGAGCTCCTTAAGCGTCATCGCGCGCGCGAGCGAAAAGCCTCCGACTCGTGTGCGGCGCAGCACGGTCAGGTGGGCGCCCACGCCGAGGGCCCGACCAGCGTCGCGGGCCAGGGCTCGCACGTAGGTACCCGAGGAGCATTCAACTTCGACGTCGACATCAACGACGCACACAGCGCCCACCCGCGTCGCCCCGCCCAGCCGGGCCGAGGCCGCGTCGGGCGTGACGGTCAGGGGGCGCGGGGGCGCGGGAACCTCCAGGCGTGAGACGTGCACGGGCCGAGCAGCCAGGGCGACGTCCTGGCCGGCGCGAGCCAGCGCGTACGCCCTCTTCCCCTGCACCTTGATCGCCGATACCGTCGACGGCACCTGCATGATGTCGCCACGCAGGGAAGCCAGTGCCCTCTCCAGGGCGTCGGCAGGCAGGGACACGCACCCAAGCGTCTGCGTGGGCTCTCCCTCGGCGTCGTCCGTATTCGTCGATATGCCGAAACGGATCGTCGCCCGGTACTCCTTCGAGTGACCGCTCACCCACGTGAGCAGTTTCGTGGCTTTACCGATGCCGATAACCAGGACTCCCGTCGCCATAGGATCCAGCGTGCCGCCGTGGCCGACCTTGCGGGTATGAGCCAGGCGTCGCACCCGCGAGACCACGTCGTGGCTGGTGAGCCCCTGTGGCTTGTCGATGACGAGCAGGCCGGGGCGGGGGTTATCGGGACGGCGAGCCATTGGTACCTAGGCCCGTTCCTCGTCGGCTGCCTCATCCTGGTCGTCGTGGCGATAGGGATCCGCGTCGCCAGCGTAGGAAGCGCCCGCGGAAGCGGCGGCGATCGCCTCGTCCTTCGCCTTCGCCTTCGCCAGCGCGTCCTCCAGGGCGGCGGCGCTCTCGGGCAGGGCATCCAGGATGAACTCCAAAGAGGGGGCCAGGCGCAGCCCGAGGACCTTGCCCACCCGGGAACGGAACAGGCCCTGCGCGGACGTGAACGCTCGGGCAGCCTTCTGGCGTTGCTCCTCGTCTCCGAGAACCGTGTAGAAGACGGACGCGTGCTGCAGGTCGCCCGTCACGCGCACGTCCGTGATCGTCACCAGTTCCAGGCGCGGGTCCTTGACCTGCCGCCCGATCATCGACGCGACCGTTTGCAGGATCCTCTCCTGCACCTTTCGAACGCGAGCCTCGTCAGCCATCGCGACCTCCTTTCGGGCGCGCGCCCTCGTAGAAACACTTAATGGTAAGAGATCGGGGTCCGAGCGCACGCCCGGACCCCGACACGTCGCCATGCGATCAGTCACGAGCCTTCTCGCGCATCTCCCAGGTCTCGATGACGTCGCCCTCGGCGATGTCCTTGTAGCCCAGGGTGATGCCGCACTCGTAGCCCTCACGGACCTCGGTCACGTCGTCCTTTTCGCGGCGCAGGGACGCGATCTCGAGGTTGTCGGCCACCACGACGCCGTCACGCACCAGGCGCGCCTTGACGCCGCGCTTGATCGTGCCGGAGCGGACGAGAGAGCCCGCGATGTTGCCGAACTTACCGGAACGGAACACCTGGCGGATCTCCGCGCTGCCCAGCGCGACCTCCTCGTAGATCGGCTTGAGCATGCCCTTCAGGGCGGCCTCGATATCATCGATCGCCGAGTAGATGACGTTGTAGTACTTGATCTCAACGCCCTCGGCGTCAGCCATCTCGGCCACGCGCTCGGCAGGTCGGACGTTGAAGCCGATGATGACCGCGTTGTCGACGGTCGCCAGGTTGACGTCGTTTTGCGTGATCGCACCGACGCCTCGGTGAATGATACGCAACGCAACCTCGTCGCCCACGTCGATGCGCAGCAGCGAGTCCTCCAGGGCCTCGACGGCACCGGAGACGTCGCCCTTGATGACCAGGTTGAGGGTGTCGACCTCGCCCTCGGCGAGGACCTTGTCGAAGTCCTCCAGGGAAACGCGCTTACGGCGCTTAGCCAGCATTGCCTGACGCTCCGCCGCCTCTCGTTTATCGGCGATCTGGCGGGCGGTGCGGTCGTCGGATGCAACCAGGAACGAGTCGCCTGCTCTGGGGACGGAGGTCAAGCCCAGGACCGCCACCGGGGCCGAGGGGCCAGCCTCGGAGACGTCGTTACCGGCGTCGTCGAACATGGCGCGCACACGACCGTGCGAGGAACCGACCACCAGCGAATCGCCGACGCGCAGCGTACCGCGCTGGACCAGCATGGTTGCGACGGCACCGCGCCCCTTGTCCAGGTTCGCTTCGATGGCTACGCCGCGAGCGTCGGTATTCGGGTTCGCCTCGAGGGTCAGCGCCGCGTCGGCTGTCAGCAAGACGGCCTCCAGCAGCTCGTGGATACCCTTGCGCTGCTTGGCCGAGATGTTCACGAACATGACGTCGCCGCCGTACTCTTCCGCGACCAGGCCGTACTCGGTCAGCTGGGAGCGGATCTTGTCGGGGTTTGCGCCGTCCTTATCGATCTTGTTGACCGCCACGACGATCGGCACACCGGCCGCCTGCGCGTGGTTGATCGCCTCCACCGTCTGGGGCATGACGCCATCATCAGCAGCGACAACGAGGATCGCGATGTCGGTGACTTGGGCGCCACGCGCACGCATGGCCGTGAAGGCCTCGTGACCGGGGGTGTCGATGAAGGTGATGCGACGGGGCGTGCCGTCCTCTGCCTTGACCTTCACCTGGTAGGCGCCGATGTGCTGCGTGATACCGCCGTGCTCGCTGTCGACGACGTCCGTGTGACGGATCGCGTCAAGCAGCTTCGTCTTACCGTGGTCAACGTGGCCCATGACGGTGACGACCGGTGGCCGGGGCGCCATGTTGTCGGCGTCGTCAAGTTCCTCGGCCTCAAGGTCGATGTCGAAGGACTCCAGCAGCTCGCGGTCCTCGTCCTCGGGGGAAACGACCTTGACGTCGTACCCCAGCTCGGCACCCAGGGCTTCGAAGGTGTCCTGGTCGAGGGATTGCGTGGCGGTCGCCATCTCGCCGAGCGCAAAGAGGACCGTCACGAGGGCCGCGGGATTGACGTCAATCTTCTCAGCCAGGTCGGCCAGGGACGCTCCCTGACGGATGCGGATCTGCGCGCCACCTCCGCGCGGGATCGACACGCCGCCGATGACGGGGGCGTTTTGCTGCTCGTACTCTTGACGCTTCGCGCGCTTTGACTTGCGTCCGCGCTGCGAGCGTCCGCCCCCGCGACCGAATGCGCCCGGCGTGGAGCCGCGACCACCGCGACCGCCTCCGCGGGGACCACCGAAGCCGCCGCCGTTGTTCTGGGGAGCACCGGTGCGCTCGCCGCCCCCGGGACGCGAGCCGCCGCGACCGCGGCCGCCGCGACCAGTGCGCTCGCCACCGCCGTTACCGGGGGAGGCGTTGCGCGCGAAGTTCGCCTGGCCGGGCATCATTCCCGGGTTGGGGCGGTTTCCGCCGGAGCGCGGTGCGCCGGGACGGGGGCCGCCGCTGCCGGAGCCGCCGGAGCGCGGTGCGCCGGGGCGAGGCCCGCCGCTGCCGGAGCCACCGGAGCGCGGTGCACCGGGGCGAGGCCCGCCGGGACGGGGCATGCCCTGGGAGGATGCGTACGGGTTGTTACCCGGACGCGGACCGCCGGGACGCGGGCCGCCAGGACGGGCAGGGCGCGGGCCGTCGGAGCGACGCGGCGCGGGCTTGGGCGCGCCTTCAGGTTTCTTGCCGCGAGGCTTGGGGGCACTCTTGCGTGCGGCAGCGCTCTTCGGAGCACCGGGCTTGGGCGCGCGAGCCTTCGTTCCTGACGCTTCGGCTGCTTCATTCTTGGGGGCCGCAGGCTTCTTAGCAGCGGGCTTTGCCGCGCTGGGCTTGGGTACCTTGGGGGCGGGCTTTGCCTCCGCTTTCTTGGTCTTTGGTGCCGCCGCAAACTTCTCGCGCATCTGCCGCACGACGGGCGGCTCAAGCGAGGAGGACGACGACTTGACGAATTCACCTGCTTCCTTCAGGTGCCCCATCAGTTCTTTGCTCGTGATTCCGAGCTCTTTGGCGAGCTCGTGGACACGCAATTTTGCCACATTTCTCCGTTCCGGAAAGCGCCTCCGGTCCGGAGACGCCCTACTGATATTGCTGGCAGCTCATCGCTGGGTACTCATCGGGTGCCCATCAGCTTCCAACCCGCTTCCATTTTCTCGGCGTTGATGGCACACGGCCATCACTGGGTGGTGATCAACTCCTCCACGGCTTCCCACACGTTTTCCGAAACGTCCGCCGTTCGGAAGGCGCGTGCGAGGGCACGCCTGACCCGAGCGCGCTGAACGCACCCCGCATCGGGATGGATCCACGCCCCTCGGCCCGGAAGAGCCGCCGCCCGGTCGACGCGAGTCGAACCGTCCGGCGAGCGTACGATCCGCAACATGTCGGATCGCTGCGCTTTGGCGCCGCATCCAATGCAGGTGCGCTGGGGCCCACGAGTAGGCACCGGCAGCACGGGATACGACACAATCCCCTAGCTTAGTCCAGCTGGGGGATTGCTCGTCTGAGATTCTATGAGCGACTTGTCACGTCATCGGGAGCGGAGACCCTCGATGCGGTCGCGTCGTCACCGGTTTCTGTGTCGGCATGAATGTCGATGTGGTAGTTCGTCAAGCGCGCGGCCAGACGCGCGTTCTGACCTTCCTTACCGATGGCGAGGGAGAGCTGGAAATCCGGGACGATCGCCGTCGCGGTGCGGTTGTCGACGGAGTGGACGACAACGCGGGTGACGCGCGCCGGGGACAGCGAGTTCGCGACGAAGCGCGCCGGGTCTTCGGAGTAGTCGACGATGTCAATCTTCTCGCCGCCCAGCTCAGCCATGACGGAGCGCACGCGCGCCCCCATCGGACCGATGCAGGCGCCCTTGGCGTTGATACCGTCGCGGGTGGCCGCAACCGCGATCTTGGTGCGGTGGCCCGCCTCGCGAGCAATCGCCCTAATTTTCACGAGGCCCTGCTGGATTTCGGGGACCTCACGCTGGAAGAGTCCTGCCACGAGGTTCGGGTGCGTGCGGGACAGGGTGACGCGGGGACCGCGCTCGGTGCGTTCGACGCCCACGACGTAGGCGCGGATGCGGTCGCCGTGGCGGTAGGCCTCGCCGGATACCTTTTCACCGTCGGGCAGGATGGCCTCGAAGTCGTCGGAGACCTGGATCATCGTCGGGCGCCCGGGGCGCGAGGCCTGGATGGTGCCGGTGATGACCTGACCTTCACGGCCGGCAAAGTCACCGAAGACGCGCTGGTCGTCTGCGTCGCGCAGACGCTGCATGATGACGGAACGCGCGGTGGACTGCGCGATGCGCCCAAAGTTCTTGGGTGTGTCGTCGAATTCACCGATGGGGTTGCCGTCTTCATCTTCGTCCATCGCCATGACGGTCACGCGGCCGGTCTTTTTATCGATTTCGATGCGAGCCTCAGAGATTGCTCCAGGCAGGTTGTGGTAAGCCTTGAGCAGCGCCTCTTCGATGGCGTCGACCAGGGTCTCGAGGCTGACGCCCTTCTCGTTTTCCACCATCCGCAGAGCGGTCATATCGATTTCCATGGTCTCCTACTTCCCCGTTGCGAAGTCGACGCGGGAGCGCGCCTTCCTCATATCCTGATAGTCAATGGTAGTCGTTGTGCCGTCGACTTCGATCGTTGCGCTGGTCCCGTCGGCATCGACGACGCGGCCGCAAACGTATCCCCCCGCGCGAAGCTTGATGCGAACGAGGCGTCCAATCTGGCGCAGCCAGTGCCCGACCTTGGTGAGTTCGCGCTCGGCTCCGGGGGTGGACACCTCAAGCAAATATTCGCCATCGATCGGGTCAGCCTCATCCAGCGCTTTCGACACGGCACGGGACACGCTCGCCAGGGTGTCCGAGTCGATATCCTCCGCACCGACCGGAGCATCAACGATGACCCGCAGGAGGGGCATCGCGTCGGAGCGTGACCGGCTCACCGAATCCAGTTCCAGTCCCGACTGTGCGGCCACGGGAGCCAGCAGCTCCTCAAGCGGTCCATCTGACGTGGACGATGCCATATGCGCCAATCTTTCTTCTCGCGTACGCGGGTCAGTTACCTATCTTACCCGCGGGTGTGGGATGATGCGGGTGTGCATTTCGCAAATCTGACTTTCGCCACACGTCGCTTCCCCGGCCTCGTCGCTACTGGCGCGGCACTCCTTGCGCTGTCCGCGTGCCACGCCTCGTCCCTGCCGTCCCTGTCCGGCTTCGCGGCCGTGCGAGACCAGGCCGCTCGCACTGAATCAGCCGCGTCCGCCCGCGCGTCCCAGCTGGCGCAGGTCGCCACTGACTGCGCATCCTGCTCGGCGGCTCTTCGGGCGGCCGCGTCCGCATCGGATGAACGCCTACAGGCGCTCGGCGGCCTGTGGGACCCGTGGGGAGGCGCCACCCCCGAAGGAGAATCGGAGCCTGCCGCCGTGTCGGAAGCGCCCACGGAGGTGTCCGCCTACGTCTCGTGGCTGGCCCGAACGGCGACGCGCGACCTGGAAATCGCATCCGACCCGGACCGCGCCTCCATGGAGGAGGCGCGCACCCTCGCGGCGTCCGCACTGGGACGCTACGCGACCGCCGTCATGCTCGGCCAGGCGTACGGCATCGACCTGGATGCGGGGCGGGAACAGGCCACGGCCGTCAACGACCGCATCAACGCGGCATCTCGTCAGGGCGTCCAGACGTGGTCGATTGACCTTTTCGACGCCCCCTCTGTGACGTCAGCCTTCGCCCCTTCGGGCAAGGAGCTGGCGTCCTCCACGGAGCTGTCGAACGCGGTCGCCACGTGGGATTGCACGGCTTCCACGCTCCCGAAGGCCCAGCTACATGCGGGTACGTTGAACGACGCCTACGACGTGTCGGGCCAGCTGCTGGCCCGCGCCGAGACGGCCCTGCGAGCGGGGGCAGCGGACACGCGCACCCCGCGCTGCGAGCTGGAGGCCCTCGACCCGGCATCTCTGGCTTCCAACCTGTTGGCGGCGGATGCCGCCATGCTGGCCTCCGATTCCGCTTCTGTGCGCTCAGCTGGTGCCAGTGCCGCTCTGGCGGATATCGAGCAGTGGGCGTCGCGCACGTCCCTGCCCTCGCTCATCGGTACCCGCTGACGCGCGCCATCACAGCACCATCTCACCTTTAACGCGGGCGGCGTAACCGCTCGTGCCGCGCATGACCCGTTTCCACCTGGCGGCTCTTCGGCCCGCGGGCTTTTTTCGGCCAGACTTAGGGCGCCAAAGGCCGAGGCCGCGGAAACGCGATTGCGTCCCCGCGGCCCCGGCCCGCCGCTTAGGGTGGATCAGATCCACGCACCCGAGGGCGAGAAGCGGTACCAGCGTCCGTCGATCATATGCCAACCGGTGACCATGTGACCGTCAGAGGCGAGGTAGTACCAGGTACCTCCGAGCTGCAGCCAACCGGTGACCATCGCGCCGGAGGCGTCCAGGTAGTACCAGCTACCGTCGACCTGCGCCCAGCCGGTAACCATGACACCCGTGTCGGGGTCCAGGTAGTACCAGGTGCCTGCGTCCAGGAGCCAGCCGCTGACGCGAGCGCCGTAGGCGTTGAAGTAGCTCCACTTGCCGTCCTGCTTGTCCCAGCCGGTGACCATGAAGCCGTTGGCGTCGAAGCGGTAGGTGGCGTTACCAATGGTGAGGGTCTGGGAGGTCGCGAAGGACGAGTCTTCCAGCTGCCACTTCCATCCGTTGCCGGTGTTGACCCAGTGCGGAGGGGTCTTCGAGGGACCGGGATCCTCCGGCGCTGGCCCCTCCCCGGGATCGACGAGGCCCAGGTAGGCGGCGTCGAGGCGCGTAAATTCGATGTTCTTGTAGTCCTCGGACTCGTAGAGGAGACCCCAGGTTCCATCGCTGAGGGCGTGCAGGGTCGAGTAGGCCATCGCGCCCTTCTCGAACACCTTGCCCTCGTTCCAGGTGAAGCCGTCATCGTAGGAGATGCGGACTGTTCCGTTCGCGCGTTCTTTGTCGGAATTGGCGTTAGAGAAGAGCAGGACGCGGGCACGCGCGGAACCCTTGGGGGCGTCCGGGTAGGCGCGCGTGATGGAGGCGTTGTTGCGCGGATCCTTCAGGTCCCAGTTGTGGCGGAAGGGACCCCAGGTTTGGCCGCCGTCATAAGAGATCGACTCCAGGCGCTGGCCGGCGTCGCCCTGCGTGCGCGAGTTGAGCAGCAGGCGACCGTCGGACAGCTCGACGACCTTGTTCTCGTCGGCGCTGCCTTCCGTGGCGGCGCCGGGCTTCCACGTGGCACCGTGGTCGTCGGAGTAGACGGAGACGGCCATCAGGGACCTGCTGCCGGATTTGGCGACGGCGTACTGCTGGATGAGTCGACCGGCGTGTGCGCCGTAGCGCAGCTGGATCCCCTCACCGGAGGAGGCGAAGCGCGTGGACCACTCGCTTTCGTGTCCCTGCGTCACCTGGTCGGTGATGGTGCGGGGGTTCTCCCAGGTGAGGCCGTTGTCGTGGGACTCAATCACGTGGGCGTGCAGGATGTTGCGGGCGGCGGGATCGGTGCCCAGCTGGGATTGGAAGAGACCCGCGTCGTAGGACTTGACAGAGAAGAGGAAAATCGTTCCGGTCGAGCGATCAACGACGAAGGACGGGTCGGAGTATCCAACCTTGTTCGCTCCGGGCGTGCCTGCGATAGCCGTATTGATGGGGGTCCAGGACTTTCCGCCATCCTTGGAGATACGGTAGACGATGGAGTTGGCCTGGGGGGCGTCCTGGCAGGTGTCGGGGCGCCCGTCCCACGCGGCGAGGATCCAGCCATTGGGGGCCGTGGTCAGCGCGGGGATGCGGTGGCAACTGAATCCGGCGCTTCCGGGGGAAGCCAGGCGAGCCTTTTCACCGATGGCGTAGTCGCGAGGGGTTTCGAGCGGGTCGGGCTCCGGGGGGCGACTTCCCTCGACAACGGTGATCGGAGCGGCGTTGGCCGTGATGTTCCCGGCGATGACGTCCTTGCCTTCACGGTCGCGGGTGGCCGCCCACGTGGAGGTGGGGGTAAAGGATCCAGCCGCAACGTCCTCGGCGGTCACCGTGTGGCTGGCGCTCGTGCACTGCTTGGTGGTGTGCGCGGGCAGGTTGTGCCACCGGCAGTTGGGGGCGTTGGGCGGCAGCACGCCGGACAAGTTGGACTCCGTCGGGAAGGCGGTGAGCGCGCTGTCGGTTTCGTTGGTGTAGGTGAAAGTGACGGTAATGACGTCACCGGCGTACACCTTGTCGCCGTTGGAGTCGGTGCGGGTGGCGGTGACGGTGATCGGGGCCGAACCTTCTTGGGTTTCCGAGGCCGTGGTGGTGTCTGTGGTAGCGGTGTCGTTGTCGGGGGCGGCCAGCGCGGGAGCGGCCAGGGAGGCGCACAGCAGCACGGCTCCCGAGACTGCCGCGAGGGCTCGCCCATAGTGACGGAGGGTCATCATTGGTCCTTCTATGATGGGTGATCAGTACGCGGTGAGTGGGCCGAAACTCTCTCTCCACAAGATTCATCATACAAATTTAGATGCTCGCTAACCAGTTATACGCACAAAAAGCACCCCACGGCCCTGTTTGCCCCCCATCATTCAATGCGGATGCGGGCGGATCTGGCGCGCCCATCCTCGACGGCGTTTCCCTCACGGCCACTGCACCGCCCTCCCCCGATCCGTCAATTGCGCGGGCGCGAGCAACCCCGGCCTCGTAGATGCTCTTGGACGAGGCCGGGGCTTGGCGTCATTGGTAGAGGACTATCAGCGCGCGGCGCTGCCCTCGGTGTAATCCTCATCCGCGTCAGTCCAGCCGAAAGCCTTGCGCAGCTTCTGGCCGGTCCGCTCGATCAGGTGAGTTTCTTCGTCAGCGCGCAGCGCCTTGAATTCGAGAGCGCCGTTATCCTGGTCGGCGATGAACCTGCGGGCGAATGAACCGTCTTGAATGTCGGACAGGATATCCTTCATGGCCTGTTTCGACGCCTCGCCGATGACGCGCGGGCCGGAAACGTAGTCGCCGTACTCGGCGGTGTCAGAGCAGGACCAACGCTGCTTGGTGATACCGCCCTCGTTGATGAGATCGACGATCTGCTTCATCTCGTGACAAACCTCGAAGTAGGCGATCTCGGGTTGGTAGCCGGCCTCGACCAGAGTCTCGAAGCCCGCCTGGATCAGGTGCGACACGCCGCCACACAACACGGCCTGCTCACCAAAGAGATCGGTCTCGGTCTCTTCGGTGAAGGTGGTCTTGATGACGCCCGCCCGGGTGCCGCCGATCGCCTTCGCGTAGGACAGAACCAGGTCCCATGCCGTGCCGGAGGCATCCACCTCGACGGCGACGACATCCGGGGTGCCCTTACCCTCCACGTAGGTCTCGCGGACCTTGTGGCCCGGCCCCTTGGGGGCCACCATGATGACATCGTGGCCGGCGGGGGCCTCGATGTAGCCATAGCGAATGTTGAAGCCGTGCGCGAACAGCAGGGCCGCGCCCTCCCTCAGGTTGGGGGCAACCTGCTCGGCGTAGACGTAGCGCTGAACCTGGTCGGGCAGCAGGATAGAGACGACGTCGCCCTCGGCCACGGCCTCGGGCACGTCCTTCACTGCCAGGCCGGCGGCCTCTGCCTTGTCCCACGAGGACGAGCCGGGGCGCAGGCCGACGACCACGTCAACTCCGGAATCCTTCAGGTTGAGCGCGTGCGCGTGGCCCTGCGAGCCGTAACCAATAACGGCAACCTTTTTGGACTGGATCAGCGACAGGTCCGCGCCGTCGTCATAGATGATCTTAGCCATTGCTATTTCTCCTTCAGTTGATCCGTGATCGAGCGTGAGCCGCGACCGATCGCCACGGCACCCGATTGGACGAGTTCGGTGACGCCGTAGGGCTCAAGTGCCCGCAGCAGCGCCTCCAGCTTGGACAGCGAACCGATCGACTCGATGACAACCGACTCGGGTTGAACGTCAACGACGTGCGCGCGAAACAGGTCCACGATCTGCAGGACCGAGGTGCGACGGGTTTCGTCCGCCTGAACCTTCATCATGAGCAGGCGCCGTTCGATGGAGTCTCCAGGTTCGAGTTCGACGACCTTGAGGACGTTAATGAGCTTGTTGAGCTGCTTGACCACCTGCTCGATGGGCGCAGAGTCGGCATCCACGATGATGGTCATGCGGGAAAATTCGGGGTGCTCGGTCTCCCCCACTGTCAGCGACTTGATGTTAAAGGTGCGGCGGGCGAAAAGCGCGGCGACACGGGTCAGCACGCCGGGCTTGTTTTCGACCAGCACGGCCAGAGTGTGTCGTTTTGTCATCAGTCTTCTCCTTCCCAGTCGGGCGCCATTCCCTTGGCGTAACGAATCTCATCGTTAGAGACCCCTGCGGCGACCATCGGCCACACCATCGAATCCTTCGAGACGCGAAAGTCAATGAGGACGGGACGATCATTGATGGACATTGCCCATTCGATGGCCTCGTTAACTTCGTCGATAGAGCGAACTGTGCGCGCGGCCATTCCGTAGGCCTGGGCGAGCATTTCGAAGTTGGGGATCTGTTCGCCCTCGCTCGGATTCAACGTCGTGTTCGAGTAGCGCTTCCCGTAGAACAGGGACTGCCACTGACGCACCATGCCCAGCACCGAATTGTTGATGAGGGCGACCTTGATCGGGATATTGTTCACCGTACAGGTGGCCAGCTCCTGGTTGGTCATCTGGAAGGATCCGTCCCCGTCGATCGCCCACACGACCTTGTCGGGGACCCCGACCTGCGCGCCCATGGCCGCGGGGACGCAGTACCCCATCGTGCCGGAGCCGGATGAGGAGATGAAGCTGCGCGGGTTGTCCAGGGTAACGAACTGCGCCGCCCACATCTGGTGCTGTCCCACGCCGGTCACGTAGATGGCGTCGGGGCCCACTGTCTCGGACAGCTTCTTGATGACCTCCTGGGGGGCCATCATCCCGTCCTCGGGCTCGGCCCAGCCGATCGGGTACTTGGTGCGCAGACGGTCGAGGTAGCGCCACCAGCCTGAGATATCGGCCTTCCTGCTCGCCTGGGCCTGGGCGATATGCTCGGAAAGGATCGGCAGGGCGGTCGCGAGATCCGCGACGATCGGGATATCGGCGCGGCGGTTCTTCGAGATTTCTGCGGCATCAATATCGATGTGGATGATCGTCGCGCGGGGAGCGAAAGAATCCAGACGCCCCGTAACGCGGTCGTCGAAACGAGCGCCGAGCGCCACGATCAGATCCGCGCGCTGGAGCGCCCCAACCGCAGCAACCGTGCCGTGCATGCCGGGCATCCCCAGATTGTGGCGGTCGGAGTCGGGGAAGGCCCCGCGCGCGGTCAGCGTCGTCACCACGGGAGCGTTCGTGATCTCCACCAGATCGGCCAGGGCATCCGTCGCTCCCGCGCGCATCACGCCGCCGCCGACATAGAGCACGGGAGCTTGCGCATCGGTGATCGCGCGAGCCGCGGCACGCACCTGCTTCGTGTTTGGTTTGTCCGCGACCCTGTATCCGGGCAGCTCCAATTCCGGGGGCCACGAGAAGTCCATCTGCGCCATCTGGGCGGACTTCGCGATATCGACCAGCACGGGTCCGGGCCGACCCGTCGCAGCCAGGTGAAAGGCCTCGGCCAGGCGCGCGGGGATCTCGGCCGGATCCGTCACCAGGAAGGAGTGCTTAGTGACGGGCATCGACGCGCCGACCACGTCGGCTTCCTGAAAGGCGTCGCTGCCGATCAGGGAGGCGCCTACCTGCCCCGAGATCACGACGATCGGAACGGAATCCATGCACGCATCGCCCAGAGCGGTCAGCACGTTCGTCGCGCCGGGACCAGATGTCACCATTGCGCAACCGATCTTGCCGGTGGCAAGCGCGTATCCCTCTGCGGCGTGGCCCGCGCCCTGCTCGTGGCGAACCAGGATGTGACGAATCACCGTCGAGGCCATCATGGGGTCGTACGTCGGCAAAATTGCACCTCCGGGCATGCCGAATACGTCGGTCACTCCCAGCGCTTCAAGGGTGGCGATGATGGCCTCGGCTCCGGTCATCCGGGTGGTGTTGCTGGTGTCGCTCACCATTCGTCCTCTCAATCGTTGGGACAGTCTCAAAGAAAAAGCCCCGTCATATCCGGGAAAATCCTCGGACGCGGGGAACAGGCGTGCGATCCATCCTCTCGTTACGCGGCAGTCATCGCACGCCCGGGTACGATATCCAGGGCGAAGGTTCCAATCCCGCAAACGCTGAGCATGGGCTTACCGTATCTCTCCCACGACGAGGCGCTCCGGACCATCTCATTGTGCGGAATGCCAGGGGTCCAGCACCGCTCAGGACGACGTACTGAGACACACAGCACGTACAGCTGGTTTAATTGACTTATCCTTCATACCGCAATTCACGACACGGAGACTTCATCGTGGTACAGATCTTTGAGATCTTGAGTCAGCAGCCGGTGCTGTTCCTCTTTCTTCTCATCGGCATCGGAATGGCCTTCGGGCACGTGAAAATCAAGGGCATTAGTCTCGGCGCCGCCGCCGTTCTCTTCTTCGCCATCGTCATGGCCGCCTGGGCACAGTCCTACGGGATCGAGTTACGGGTCACCCCTCAGCTGGGAACGCTCGGCCTGACGCTCTTCACCTTCGCCATCGGCATTAACTCGGGAGCCTCTTTCTTCCACAATCTCAAGAGCGCCATCGGCCCGATCCTGACGATGGTTGCTTTCTACGGCATCGCCGCCACCGCGGGCCTGTACGTCGGTAAGGCCATGGGGATGGACGTGCCTCTCATTGCCGGCACCTTCGCGGGCGCCGTGACGAACACTCCCGCGCTGGCAGCCGCAGGCGAGGCCAGCGGCGATCCCGCCCGCGCGACCGTCGGCTACTCGATCGCCTACCTGTTCGGCGTTATCGGAATGCTCGTCGCTTCGATGGCGGCCCTGCACTACGGTCGCCACGACAAAGATGCCCCCTCTCCGCTCTCAAACCGCACGATCCGCGTTGAGCGCGACGACCATCCTTTCGTCGGCGACATCTACGACAAGCTCGGTGAGAAAGTCTCGTTCTCACGCCTGCGCCGCGGCGAAACCGGTCCTATCACCCGGCCGGCGATGTCGGACACGCTCGATCCGGGTGATCTGGTGACCGTCGTCGGTCCCCGTGAGCTCGTCGCACGCGCCGCCACCGAGCTGGGCCACGCTTCCTCTCACTCGCTCATGCAGGATCGCTCCTACCTGGATTTCCGCCGCATGACGATCTCGAATCCCAAGATCGCTGGTCGAACGGTCGCGTCGTTGGGACTCGCGAAAGGCTTTTCCGCAACCATCTCTCGTGTCCGCCGCGGCGACGTCGACATGATCGCTGAACCGGGTCTGGTCCTGCAGCAAGGTGACCGCGTCCGTGTCGTCGCCCCCACCTCGAAGATGAACGAGATCACGAAGTTCTTCGGCGATTCGACACGAGGCCTGACGGACCTCAACCCCATCGCCCTGGGCCTGGGAATGGCCATCGGCATCGCCATCGGCGAACTTCCGATCCTGACCCCCTCGGGTGAGTACTTTTCGATCGGTTCCGCTGCGGGCACGCTCATTGTCGGGCTTGTTTTTGGCCGCATCGGCCGCATCGGCCCTGTCGCGACCGCTCTGCCCTTCACGACGTGTCAGGTGCTCGCCGAGGTCGGCCTCCTGATCTTCCTCGCGCAGGCTGGCGCCAAGGCCGGCGGCCAGATTCTCGAGGCGTTCACGTCGGGCGACTGGATCCGCATCTTCCTGCTGGGGATTCTCATAACGCTCATCATGGCTGTCGGCCTTTACGTAACCATGCGCTGGGTGTTCAAGATGGGCGGCACGAAGCTCGCCGGTCTGTTGGGTGGCTCGCAGACACAGCCGGCGGTTCTGGCCTTCGCCAACGGGCGCACCAACGCTGATCCGCGCGTTGCACTGGGGTATGCTTTGGTTTATCCGGTCGCGATGGTCGGAAAGATCGTCGTCGCCCAGATTCTGGGCGGCATGTGACAAGCTATGGCGGCGGAGTTGTCTGATACGCTCCGCACGCCCTGCGAACGGGCGGGGACACACCCCCATCCTCCCCCGCCCGTGCGAATGGGGTCGGCCTTCGGGTCGGCCCCATTCGTTTTGTCATGTTGGTGGTTTGCCCCGCTGGTACCGGCAGGGCCATCGTCGAAAGAGCACAGCCACCCGCGTGGGCGGGGTCAACGCGTGTTCTTCGTGGTCCAGCGAAGCCTTACCCACGTGGGGGGTCGGTGCGCCGGGTCTGGCTGGGGCTCGACATTGCTCCAGCACCCCGCGCTCTTTGGCCCGGTGATCCTCGCCACGTCCACCCGAAGCACCGACTCCCCGCTCCCTCCTTGCATTGCGTCAACGAGCGCCAGGCCAGCCATCATGGGTGCCGACGCCCACTGCCCCACAGACAAAACGAGGCCGTGGCCAACTTCCCGGCCACGGCCTCGTCTGCGGGTCCCCCTAGCGCTTGAGGAGCGTACGCAGGACTCGAGCGGCGATGATTCCCCCGAAGATGATCGCGATGTTGCGACCGACGGCTCGGATCTCGTCGCGGTTGATCTCGTACTCAGCCTTGACACTCGGGGGTATCACGGCTACTTGAACCTGGACTCTCATGCGTTTTCCTCCTCGTACTCCCACAGGTTGGGCACGCGTTCCTGCTTCTCCACCAGCCAGTTCTTGTCGGTGAGCATGCGTGACAGCGCCAGTCCCATCCCGATGGCGACGATCGTGAACAGAACCGTGAAGAGGGCGGCCAGCGCCTCGTCGGTCTGAGCATTATTCAGGTAGGTGAGCGCTCGGTAGAGGGGGACTCCGGGAATCATAATGACGACGGCGGGAACGGAGAGGGTCACTCGAGAGAACCGTGTTGACCGAGCGACGAACACCGCCAGCAGGCCGGCAGCCAGCGCGGCCAGACCGACCGCAGCTGGAACGGGAACGTGCAGCTCGAGCGCCAGCGCAATGCGTGAAGTGTTGATGACCGCGCCGATCAAAGCAGCCGCGAAGCACACGCGATGCGGAGAATTAAAGAGCATTGCGAAACCGTAGGCGGCAACGAAGCTCGTGAAAAACCTCAAGAGGTAATGAAGCCACGGCACCAGGGACACGCCATACACCGGCGTCACCGACCAGCCGAAGATCGAGGAGATGGCCCAGACCGCAACGCCGGCGGAGGCTACCAGCATCGCAACGTAAACGAGGCGCCCGATTCCGCCCTGAAAGTCTTGTCGCACGAGGTCGATCAGTCCCGTCACCAGCGGGAAGCCCGGAACGAGGAAGAGCATCGCGGAAATAAACCCGGCCTGGTGGGTGCTCTCGATGCCGAGGAACTGTTGTGCAGGGGCCACGAGGAGAATGTAGATGATGGCTGCCAATGCACCGCACGCCATCCACACACCGAAGTGATTCATGTGGCGCACGAGCATTTGACGGCGCAACGCCTGTCCGAAGAAGGAGGCGACCGCGACCGCGGAACACTCGACCCATCCCCCGCCGTTAAGGAATGCGAAAGCCGCACAGGCCAGGCCCGAGGCGAGAGCGTTTGAGAACCAGTCGTACAGACCGGGAACGCGAGCAATCTTGTCGAGTTCCTCGGAGACGTCCTCGACTCGAACGGATTTTCCATTCAAGGAAGCGACATAGTTGTTAATGCGATCGATCTTATCCGCGTTCACGCCCATGAGCCGCTGCTCCGCGAGCTCAGTACGAAAGGTGCCGTTGGCGTAAGCGGTTGCGATGATCTCAGTGTATGTGACCTGGGCTCGGTGTTCCGAAATACCGACCGCCTTCGCGACGTCCGCCATCGACTTTTTCACGCGATACGCGCTGGCACCAAAGGACAGGAGCATCTGCCCCAACCGTAGAACAACCTGAGACTGATGGGACAAACGATCGTGTGCCGCCACGCGCTGGGCGAGCACCTCGTCGTTTTTGTGGTTGTGTTGTTGGTGTTCACCACGGTTGGGGTTGTTGGGTCCCTGTGTTTGTTGTGCCATGGTGTGTTGTTCCTTTGTTCTTGTGTGTCCCTGTCCCCCCTGTTTTTGGTTTTTGTGTTGTTTTGGTGTTTCTTTTCTTTGTTTTGGGGGGTTCCTCGTTGGTTGGTGTGAGGAGTCAGAAAAGAAGAGAGAGGGTGGGGGTGGTGTTTGTTGTGTGTTTCAGTGAATCTATCGTAGTGGAGGATCCACGACCCCGCGCGCTCGTGCTCTGGGTGTGCGCGTGGTGTGGTTGTGCGCCCGCTGGTGTTGTGTTGTGTGTGCTCTGGGTTCGCTGTGTTGTGTTGTGTGCGCTCTGGGTGCGCGTGTTGGTGTGTGTGGGTATGCGGGTGCCCCCCACCCTGGTCTCCTGGCTGGGAGGGGGGGTGGGGGGCGTGTTGTTTTTGTGTGGTTGTGTTGTGGCGGTGTCCTACTCTCCCACGACCTGTCGATCGCAGTACCATTGGCGTTACCGGGCTTAGCTTCCAGGTTCGGAATGTTGCTGGGCGTTTCCCCGGTGCTATGACCACCACAAACTTTGTGTCCAACCTTACCGATCCCGCACGCCACCAACGCTCGCGCGCGTGCGTGGGTGTGCGTGGGGGGGGTGGGTTGATCGTGGTTTGCATAGTGGTTGCGAACAGTTCGCGTATGTGTGTCCCACACGCGCTCCCGCCCCCCCCTTTTTTTTCTGGTGTTCCAGGTGGGGGTGGGTGTGTGGGGTTTTGTTTAGTGTCGGCCGTAATTAGTACCAGTCGGCTCGCGAGCACCTCGCGGTGCTTCCACCTCTGGCCTATCAACCCGCTAGTCTGGCGGGGGCCTCTCACCCCCCAGGGGGGGCGTGGAAACCTCATCTTAGAGCAGGCTTCCCGCTTAGATGCTTTCAGCGGTTATCCCTTCCGAACGTAGCTAACCAGCCATGCACCTGGCGGTACAACTGGCACACCAGAGGTTCGTCCATCCCGGTCCTCTCGTACTAGGGACGGCCCTCCATCAAGTTTCCTGCGCGCGCAGAGGATAGGGACCGAACTGTCTCACGACGTTCTGAACCCAGCTCGCGTACCGCTTTAATGGGCGAACAGCCCAACCCTTGGGACCAACTCCAGCCCCAGGATGCGACGAGCCGACATCGAGGTGCCAAACCATGCCGTCGATATGGACTCTTGGGCAAGATCAGCCTGTTATCCCCGGGGTACCTTTTATCCGTTGAGCGACCACGCACCCACGTGCCATGGCCGGATCACTAGTTCCTGCTTTCGCACCTGCTCGACCCGTCGGTCTCACAGTCAAGCTCCCTTGTACACTTGCACTCGCCACCTGATGACCAACCAGGCTGAGGGAACCTTTGAGCGCCTCCGTTACTTTTTAGGAGGCAACCGCCCCAGTTAAACTACCCACCAGGCACTGTCCCCAACCCGGATCACGGGCCAAGGTTAAGGTGACCGCTTGAACCAGAATGGTATTTCAACGACGACTCCACCACGGCTGGCGCCATGGTTTCACAGTCTCCCACCTATCCTACACAAGCCCAAGCGAACACCAATACCAAGCTATAGTAAAGGTCCCGGGGTCTTTCCGTCCTTCTGCGCGAAACGAGCATCTTTACTCGTACTGCAATTTCACCGAGTTCACGGTCGAGACAGCGGAGAAGTCGTTACGCCATTCGTGCAGGTCGGAACTTACCCGACAAGGAATTTCGCTACCTTAGGATGGTTATAGTTACCACCGCCGTTTACTGGGGCTTAAATTCACCGCTTCACACCCCGCGGGGGGTGTTAACAGTTCCTCTTAACCTTCCAGCACCGGG
>NZ_FNLK01000005.1 GCF_900105015.1 Schaalia meyeri
CGGGCAGGCGCGGACTTCTGGGAGGTATCCTCGCGTGTGCTGTCGGGGAAATCCGGGCGCGCGTGGACGGCCCGATCGACGCGATGATCGGCCCGGCGATCTGCGGCAGGTGCTACGAGGTGCCCCCCGAGATGGCCGAACGGAGTAACGCCGTGATGCCCGGCATCTGTGCGCGCACGTCGTGGGGCACCCCGTCTCTCGATCTGCCCGGTGCCGCGGCCAGATCCCTCGCCGATCTGGGGGTGAGAGTGGTCGTCGATGGGCGCTGCACTCTCGAGGATCCGCGCCTGTTCTCATACCGTGCCGAGCCCGCGTGCGGCCGCCAGGCGCTCATCATTGTGCCTGCTTGAATCGCCCGAGCGCCCAGGCCGGTCCGCTGGGCTTCGTCTCCCGGGCCTGATCCTTGATCGGCGACGCGTGATGAGCCTCGCCGCCTCTCCTTGCGACGCGCCGAGCGCGCTGCGCTTCGACGCTGTCGGTTGAATGTAGTTTGTGGCTAGGAACAGGCTGAAGGAGGAGCAATGAGTGAGTCGTTTGGTGCGCGTGCACGCAAGTTCATGGGCTGGTACTCACCCGAGGAGTCCATCGACGACTTCGAAGAGTTCGACGAGGTGGAAGAGGTAGTTCCCGTGGCTGACATCACGCCCATGACCCGTCCGACGCTGACAAGCATTCGGCGCGAGGAGCCCGTCGAGGACCTCACTCGCATCATGACGATCCATCCGACCGCGTACTCCGACGCCGTCACTATCGGTGAGGCGTTCCGTGACGGGACGCCCGTCATTATTAACCTGACCGACATGGGCGAGGAGGAGGCGCGCCGCCTCGTGGATTTTGCCGCCGGACTCACCTTCGGCCTGCACGGGGTGATCGAGCGCGTGACGAATCGCGTGTTCCTGCTCTCCCCGGCCTCTGTCGAGGTCGCGGGAGACAGCAGTTCCGCGCGTCGCGGCTCGCTCTATAACCAGGGTTGAGATTCACTCGTGATCGTTCTCGGCTGGATCGGGTGGGGGCTGAGCGTCCTTATCAACCTCTACATGATGGTGCTGTTCGCGCGCGTTATTTTGGACTGGGTGCAGTTTTTTGCGCGCGGGTGGCGCCCCCGAGGCATATTGCTGATTGTTGCCAACCTGCTCTATGCGCTTACCGATCCCCCGATCCGTTGGATTGGACGCTTCATTCCGCCACTTCGACTCGGCGGAGGGATGGCAATTGATGTGGGTTTCATGGTGTTGTTTCTTGTACTCATCATTGCACAGCGCTTCGCCAACGTTTTGTACTTTATTAGCCAGTAGGCATCGAATTGTAAGATGAGAGGTCCCACATTAGCGCAGCTCGCCCCGTGATGGATGTTGCTCGTGTGACAATTTCAGTTATTATTTTTGTGATGTGACAGCGGGCGGCCTTCCCGGTCGTCCAGGCATGCGGATGTATCTGCGTGTCCAATCGAAACGACCGAGAGGCGAAGAAATGGCCCTGCTCACTACCGAGGACGTCCTCAACAAGAAGTTCCAGTACGTCAAGTTCCGCGAGGGGTACGACCAGGACGAGGTTGATGAGTTCCTCGACGAGGTTGTCTCCACCATCTACTCCCTGCAGGTAGAGAACCAGGAGCTGAAGGAGAAGCTTGAGGCCGCCGAGCGTCGCGTCGCCGAGCTTTCCAACTCCGATTTCACCCCCGCCGAGACCCCGGCCCCTGCGGCCGCACCGGCTGTGGAAGCACCCGCCTTGATGCTCAACGGTCCCCAGGATGCCGAGTCCGCTACGTCGATGCTTGCTCTCGCCCAGCGTGTCCACGACGAGTACGTGCGCGATGGCGAAGAACAGAGCGCGAAGATTATCTCCGAGGCCAACGCAGAACGCGATTCGATCATCGCGGACGCCCAGAAGCAGAAGGAATCGCTGCTCTCTCAGCTCGATCAGGAGCGCGAGCTGCTCGAGAACAAGATCAACGGACTGCGTACCTTCGAGTCCGAGTACCGCTCGAACCTGCGCAGCCACCTCGAGTCCCTGCTCAGCGAGGTCGGCAACAACACGAACTGACCGCCCGCGCCTCCCCGGCGGCGGTGCACTCTTTTGTGCGCCGTCGCCGGAACTTTATGATTAGGAAACTATGGCTGACTCTTCCCGTCCGGTCCTCACCCGTGTCAACTGGCTCTTGGCCGCGCTCGTGTTCATACTTGCGGTCGCGACCGACCAGGCTTCGAAGATGTGGGCGCGCTTGGCGCTCGCAGATGCTTCCTCTCATCCCCTGCTGGGGCAGTGGCTATCCCTGCGGCTCATCCACAACTCGGGCGCTGCCTTCTCGCTCGGTTCTGATAAGACCTGGGTGCTGACGATTTTCACGGTGATTATCATCTGCTTCCTGGCGGCGCTGCTCTTTCGTGTCCGCAGCTTCTTTGCCCTGCTCGCCGTCGCGTTACTCATGGGTGGGGCGTGGGGTAACCTCATCGACCGATTGACCGCCGATCCCGGATTTGGTGTCGGGCACGTCACCGACTTCATCTCGTACGGTAACCTCTTCGTCGGCAACGTCGCGGACATCTGGATTGTCCTCGGTGCCCTGTGGCTGGTATTCGCGCTGTCCCGTGAGCCACACAAGGAGCCGCAGTGACCTCTCCCCGCATATTCCCCGTTCCCGACGCTCTCGTGGGCGAGCGGGTGGACGCCGCCCTGGCTCGTATGCTCGGCCTGTCGCGCTCGCGCTGCGCCGAGCTTGCCGGGGGCGGCACGGTCCTGATCAACGGGGTGGCGTGTGGCAAATCGGATCGCCTGAGCGCAAACGACATGATCGAAGTGACCATCCCCGAACCGGAGAAGAAACCGACGCCGGTAACCGACATGGCCATCTTGTACGAGGACGAGGACATCGTGGTCGTGGACAAGCCCGTCGGAGTCGCGGCGCACACCGGCCCCGGTTGGCAGGGCCCCACGGTTCTTAGCAACCTAGAGGCAGCGGGCTATCGCATCACCAGCTACGGACCGCCCGAACGGCAGGGGATCGTCCACCGACTCGACGTTGGAACCTCCGGGGCCATGATGGTCGCGAAGTCAGAGCTTGCCTATACGGTCATGAAGCGCGCTTTTAAGGAACGCACGATCGAGAAGGTGTACCACGCGGTCGTGGCCGGTCACCTCGACCCCACCTCGGGAACGATCGACGCCCCCATCGCACGCCACCCTTCGCGCGAGTGGCGCATGGCCGTCATTGACGGCGGTAAGCGAGCGGTCACCCACTACGACACTGTCGAACTGATGGCTCTCGCGCAGCTGACTGAGATTCACCTGGAGACGGGACGCACCCACCAGATTCGCGTTCACATGGCTGCCGTCGGGCACCCGTGCGTGGGGGACACGTTTTACGGGGCTGACCCCACGCAGGCCAAGCGTCTGGGCCTCACGCGACAGTGGTTGCACGCCGTACGCCTGGGTTTTGCTCACCCCCGCACGGGGATGCCGATGAGTGTGTCGAGCCCCTACCCGGGCGACCTCCAGGCGGCTCTCGAGGAGCTTCGCCACCCGCGCGCGGATCCGCTGACGAAGGGGCGAGCGCGGATGGGCCCGGCCGCGAAGCGATGAGCGCCGTGAGATGAACGACCACCGACCCGCGTCGTTCACCGGCCTCGCGCGGGCGGCGGACAGTAGAATCGAGACATGGCTGATTCCTTTGTGCACCTCCACAACCACTCCGAGTATTCGATGCTCGACGGGGCGGCAAAGACGAAAGCCATGGCGGAGGAGGCCGCCAGGCTTGGCCAGCCCGCGATCGGCCTGACGGATCACGGCTACCTGTTTGGCGCCTACGACTTTTACACGAACTGCCTGAACGCGGGCGTCAAACCCATCATCGGCCTCGAGGCCTACGTGACGCCGGGAACCTCGCGTTTCGATCGCCAGAAGGTCCTGTGGGGTGAACCGTGGCAGCGCTCCGACGACGTGAGCGCCGGAGGCTCCTACAACCACCTGACCCTGATCGCCTACAATACGACGGGCATGCTCAACCTGTTCCGCCTGGGCTCCTACGCCTCGACGGACGGGCAATTCGGCAAGTGGCCGCGCGCCGACAAGGAACTGCTGAGCCAGTTCCACGAGGGGCTCATCGTCTTCACCGGGTGTCCCTCGGGAGCCGTGCAGACGCGCCTGCGCCTGGGGCAGTGGGACGAGGCCGTGGCCGAGGCGGCCGAGCTGCGCGACATCTTTGGGCCCGAGAACTTCTACGTCGAGGTCATGGATCACGGGATCGACATTGAGCGGCGCACCCACCAGCAGGTCCTGGACATCGCCAAGCTGATGAACGCGCCCCTCGTGGCCACCAACGACTCGCACTACGTCAAGAGGGACGACCGCAAGATTCAAGATGCGCTCCTGTGCATCAACTCCGGGTCGCGCATCAACGACCCCGATCGCTTTAAGTTCGACGGGGACGGCTACTACATCCGTTCCTCCGATGAGATGCGCTCCCTGTGGAGCGAGCTGCCCGGCGCGTGCGACTCGACCCTGGAGATCGCCGAGCGCTGCGACGTGCATTTCACGACCACGAAGGAGGGGGCCAACTACATGCCAGAGTTCCCCGTCCCCGACGGGGAGGACAAGACTTCGTGGTTCGTTAAGGAAGTCGAACGGGGCCTGCGCGATCGTTTTCCGAAGGGGATACCCGACGCCGTGCGCAAGCAGGCTCAATACGAGGAAGACGTCATCATCTCGATGGGCTTCCCCGGCTACTTCCTCACCGTCGCCGACTACATCAACTGGGCGAAGTCGCAGGGCATCCGCGTGGGCCCCGGTCGTGGCTCGGGCGCGGGTTCCATGGTTGCCTACGCCATGAAGATCACCGAGCTGAATCCCCTGGAACACGGCCTGATTTTCGAGCGATTCCTCAACCCCGAGCGAATCTCTATGCCCGACTTCGACGTCGACTTCGACGAGCGGCGGCGCGATGAGGTCATCTCCTACGTCAAACGTAAGTACGGCGAGGACCGCATCAGTCAGGTCGTCACGTATGGAACCATCAAGACCAAGCAGGCCCTCAAGGACTCCGCACGCATCCTTGGCAAAGACTTTAAGGTTGGCGAGCAGCTGACTAAGGCGTTGCCCCCCGCGATCATGGGGAAGGATATCTCCGTGCGTGGCATCTTTGATGAGAAGGATAAACGCTATGCGGAGGCCGCCGAGTTTCGCAAGTTCTACGAGGACAACCCCGACACCCACGAGGTCGTCGAGTACGCGCTGGGGTTGGAAGGACTGACGCGCCAGTGGGGCGTACACGCGTGCGCGGTCATCATGAGCTCGCACACGCTCACCGACATCATTCCGATCATGAAGAGGCCCCAGGACGGGGCGATTATCACGCAGTTCGATTACCCGACGTGCGAGACGCTGGGCTTGCTGAAGATGGACTTCCTGGGTCTGCGTAACCTCACGGTCGTGTCCGACGCGCTGGAGAATATCGCGATCAACGGTAAGCCGGACCCGGATCTTGACCACCTATCCTTCGACGACAAGAAGACCTACGAGCTGCTGGGCCGGGGCGACACCCTGGGCGTCTTCCAGCTTGATGGTGGCGGCATGCGCGACCTCCTCAAGCTCATGAAGCCCGACAACTTTGAGGATATTTCGGCCGTCGGCGCCCTGTATCGCCCCGGCCCGATGGGCGCGAACTCGCACACGAACTATGCGCTGCGTAAGAACGGGCGCCAGGAGATCACGCCCATTCACCCGGAGCTGGCCGAGCCGCTCGAAGAGATCCTGGGGACGACCTTTGGTTTGATCGTCTACCAGGAGCAGGTCATGCAGATCGCCCAGAAGCTCGCGGGCTACACGCTGGGCCAGGCGGACATCCTGCGTAAGGCGATGGGTAAGAAGAAGAAGGAGGTCCTGGACCAGCAGTTCAAGGGCTTTAGCCAGGGCATGATAAACAACGGCTACTCGGAGGAGTCGATCAGGGCCCTGTGGGACGTCGTTGTCCCGTTCTCGGCCTACGCGTTTAACAAGGCGCACTCGGCCGCCTACGGTCTGGTGTCGTATTGGACGGCGTTCCTCAAAGCGAATTATCAGACGGAGTACATGGCCGCCCTGCTGACCTCCACGAAGGACAACAAGGACCGCCGAGCGTTGTACCTAGCGGAGTGCCGTCACATGGATATCACGGTTCTTCCCCCGGACGTGAACGCGTCGATGGGGAACTTCGCGCCTGACGGCGAGGCGATCCGCTTCGGGCTCAGCGCCGTCCAGAACGTGGGCGGTCCGGTCGTCGAGGCGATCGTGAAGACCCGCGCCGACAAGGGGCGTTTTGCCTCCTTCCAGGACTTCTTGGACAAGGTCCCGCAGGCGGTGTGCAATAAACGCACGATTCAGTCCCTGATTCGTGCGGGAGCCTTCGACTCGATGGGGCACACGCGCCGGGCGCTGCTGGCCCGGTGTGACGAGGCCGTGGACGCGATCATCGACGTCAAGCGCAACGAGGCGATTGGCCAGTTCGACCTGTTCGGCGCGCTGGAGGAGGACGCGACTTCGGGCAGCGGCCTGATGGTCGATATTCCGGATCTGCCCGAGTTTGATCGCAAAACGAAACTGGCTGCGGAGCGCGAGATGCTTGGCTTGTACGTCTCCGACCATCCGCTGCGCGGTTTGGAGGCTGCGCTCGCTCGCCACCAGGACTACGAGATTGCGCAGGTCATGGGGTCGGAAGGGGCGATGACGGACCGTATCGTCAAGATCGCGGGCCTCGTGTCGGGCGTGACCACGAAGGTGACGAAGCAGGGCAACGCGTGGGCGATCGCTACCATCGAGGACCTGTCGGGTTCGGTGGATGTGCTCTTCTTCCCGCGCTCCTACGAGTCAATTCAGACCTACCTGGCGCAGGATATCATCGTCCAGATCGAAGGAAAGGTGAACGTCCGCGAGGAGGGTATGACGATCTACGGACAGTCGATGACGCTCCTGGACTTGTCGGGTGGGGCGGATTTGCCCCTGGAACTGCGCCTGCCAGCGGCGCGCTGTACGCCGGAGCTGTTGACCGACCTGCGGAGCGTCCTGGAATCCTATCCGGGCGGTTCGCCGGTGCGTCTGCACCTGACCGAGCCGGGGCGAACGACGGTGGTCGAACTGGATTCGAGGCTGCGCGTCGAACAGACCAGTGCGTTCTTCAGTCACATCAAGGCCGTTGTGGGTGCTGGCGGCGTCGTATCGCCGTCCTAGACTCTCGGCTCAAAGCTCCACGCTCTCGCGCGGGGTCGAGTGCCCCCGCGTTTGTCAGGAAGAGACCCCGACGATCGCGCTGGCCCGGCCCCAGGGGGCATCGACCTCGACCACGTCCCCTTCGCTCAGGTGGTGTCCGCGCCTCGTCTCGACCTCTCCGTTAACGCTGACGTCGCCGGAGCGGATGAGTTCTCGGGCCTGTGCTCCGTCTTCGGCGAGGGACGCGAGCTTGATGAATTGTCCGAGCTTGATCGCCCCGCGAACGGGAATGATGGGGGTTGTCACGATGTGGTCCTTTCGGTTGTGGGACGCGCATGACGCGCGCGAGCGGTCGCGACCAGTATCCTTGGGTTGAGATACACACTATAAGGAGGAGCGGTGAGCGCTCACAACGACGATATCGATGCGGAGTTCCAGTCGCTGGTTGCTTCACTGGGTGAGTCGGATGCGTCGGGGACATCCCAGCCGACGCGCGACCTTGACGACACTCCCGTTGACGAGTCGCTGCACTTGGACGGAGGGCGCCTGTCGGTCGCTCTGGTGCTTGCGCCCATTTCGTATCCCGAGGCCCTGCATTCGCTGCTGGCGCTGACGGGGGTGCGCGAGTCGATTGTGCGTCTCAAGCCGTGGACCGCCGTGTGGTTGCGTGTCGGGACGACTCCCACCGACGAAGAGGAGCTGGACGCTCTGCTGACGGGGCAGCGGCCGATGCCCGATGCGGTGGATCGGGTCGCGCGCGCCGTGTCGAACCTGTCCAAGTACGGCGCCGTCGCGCTCATGAGCTGGCTGGTCGAGGGTGACGGCGTTGAACCGGGCGTGTCGGGGAGGATCTCCGCTCAGCGCTACGTGTGCGGTGAACCAGAGGAGACGATCCCCGCCGGCCTGCTTCTCGGGGCCATGCCGGCGGCGGCGGAGGACCTGCTGCTGGGGCGCACCACTCCCCTCGATTACGCGGATTCGGTCAGCGCTGACGGATGTCGGCACAGCGGCGGCCCCCTCGGTTGGTTCCGTCGCAAGCAGTCATGACGCTCCTGGACCCCTCGCCCGCTATCGGCGTGATGGGTGGGCGGGCGCAGCGTTTCTCCCCCGGTGAGATCGACGAAGGAAACCCGGGCTATCCGATTGAGGCCCTGCGTGACCTTTGCTCTGCGGGAGGGAACGCCGGTCAGGCCTCGAAACGGGGCGCGATCACGCTGGCCGTCGCCAGAAACGAGGAACACTGATGGCGCTTCGCGTGCCCAATCTCACCGAGGAACAGAAGAATCGTCTGGCGCAGCGCCTGTCGATGAACAGCCACGACCGCGCGGACGCCGGGCAGGAGCTTCCCCGGACAAGCCGAGCACTGGCCATGGGGGAGGGAAGCGACGCCGGTTGCGCCCGGCTGGAAGCGCTCGCCTCGGCCCTCGCTATCGAGCGCGTCATCGTTCCCATCGACGTCGAGCCAGCCCCACTCGTCAATGGAAAACAAGCGAAAAATAGCGGGCACAACCTGATCGATTTCGTGCGAACACACACCGTCTTAGGCGACGCGCTCGCGGTCTATTCCTCTGTCGATGCCCTCGGCGCCCACCTGCCCGGCGACCGGCCTATGGCGCTTGACTTTCGCATGATCGGCCTGGCCGCCCTGGTGGAAACCGGCGGGCGCGTTGTCATGAATCCTGCGACCGATGCCGTCTTCTTGCCGCGCCCGGCCGTCGCTGCTCTGGCCCAGGGGGACGAATGGCTGCCCGCCTGGCGCGACCAAGCCCTGCGCGACCTGCTTCTCGCTGACGCGTGCCGCGCGTGCCCGGCCGTCGTGGATCTGTCCATCGGCTATATGGGAGAAGGACTGACTCGGGTCGTTGTGGTCGCGGACCGCGGCCGCTTCGCGCGGGCAGATACGGCCTTGTCGGTCAAGGAAAAACTGGCCGAGGCGCTGTCTGCCATGGGGGAGAACCCGCGCCTGATCGCCGCCGCCGACCGAGTCGAGATGGTCCCCACTCTGAGGTAGGCCGCGGGCGTTGCGTGGGCTCGTTCGCCTGCGTCGGGGTGACGCGCGCAATGCCCCTGAATCTGGCGCCGCCGCGGCAACTCTGGTACCGTGAAGTGACCGTCCGGGCCTGTGCCCGGAACGCAAGCGGAGCAATCCCACCTGGATACCCGCCTCTCACTGGAAGAGGATGCCGCCCGCAGGGGCGTTGCGCAGGGAATCGGGTTTGAGTCGGCGCCCGAGCCGACCCGTGTGGAAGCCTCCGTGCGCGTCGCGTAACGGAGGCTTTTCGTTACGCGCACAAGGATTCTGTGGAAGGAGCCGCTCATCAGCGAGACTCGCATCAATGAGCGTATTCGAGTCCCCGAGGTTCGCCTCGTGGGACCCGGAGGTGAACAGGTCGGCGTCGTTCGCGTCGAGGACGCGCTGCGCCTGGCCGAAGAAGCCGGACTGGATCTGGTTGAGGTTGCGCCGAACGCTAAGCCGCCCGTCGCAAAGCTCATGGACTACGGCAAGTACAAGTACGAAGCTGCCCAGAAGGCCCGGGATGCTCGCCGTAACCAGGCGAACACGCAGCTGAAGGAAATACGCTTCCGACTCAAGATCGACGATCACGACTTTGGCGTGAAGAAGGGGCACGTTGAGCGCTTCCTGTCCGCCGGTGACAAGGTCAAGGTCATGATCATGTTCCGTGGTCGAGAGCAATCTCGCCCCGAGGCCGGCGTTCGCCTCCTGCAGCGCCTCGCCGAGGAGATCGGTGAGCTCGCCACCGTCGAGTCGATGCCCCGTCAGGACGGGCGCAACATGACGATGGTGCTGGCTCCCACTAAGCGCAAGGCTGACGCCCTGACTGAACAGCGCAAGCGCCGCGAAGCTGAGCGCGCGGAGCGTCGGGGCAAGCGCGCGGAACGCGCCAGCAAGGACCAGGCACGCGTGGCAGCTGAAAAGGCTGTCAAACAGGACTGACGGCGATACACGTCGCCCGACAACGAAGGAATAGAAATGCCGAAGAACAAGACTCATTCCGGTGCTAAGAAGCGCTTCCGCATGACCGGCTCGGGCAAGATCATGCGCGAGCAGGCCGGCGCCCGCCACCTGCTGGAACACAAGTCCAGCCGTAAGACCCGCCGCCTGGCGACCGACCAGGTCCTGGAGACCGCTGACGTCAAGCGCGTCAAGCGTCTGCTGGGCAAGTGAGCTCGAGCAAGAGGAGAACAGTAGAAAATGGCACGTGTTAAGCGTTCTGTCAACGCCAAGAAGAAGCGCCGTACCGTACTCGAGCAGGCCTCCGGCTACCGAGGGCAGCGCTCGCGCATGTACCGTAAGGCCAAGGAGCAGGTTACTCACTCCTTTGTCTACTCCTACCGTGACCGCAAGGCTAGGAAGGGCGACTTCCGCCGCCTGTGGATCCAGCGCATCAACGCTGCGTCCCGCGCCGAGGGCCTCACCTACAACCGTTTCATCCAGGGACTGAATCTGGCTGGCGTTGAGGTCGACCGTCGCATGCTGGCCGAGCTGGCCGTGAGCGACATCAACGCGTTCAACGCCCTGGTGAAGGTCGCCAAGGACGCCTTGCCCGCAAACGTCAACGCCCCCAAGGCCTGATAGGTGACGTTTTCCGCCGAGCGCCTGCCCATTATCGATAATCCGCGCGCCGATCGCGTGCGCCGGGTGTCGGCTCTGGTCGGGCGCTCGGCGCGTTCGCGTTCCGGTTTGATGCTGGTGGAGGGCCCCCAGGCCGTGCGCGAGCTCGTGCGTCATCGTCCGCGCGCCGTTAGGGACGTGTACGTGCGCGAGGACGCGTGGGAGGCGCACTCGGACATCGTGGACGCCGCGCAACGCGCGACGCGCTGGGTTCACCCGGTGACGGATGATGTGTCGGCCGCGCTCTCACGCGACGCGCAGGGGGTGTGCGCCGTCGCCTCGGGGGACGCGGTGGTGCGCGATCTGCCCCGGGCCACAGATGGTGAGACGCTCGTCGTCCTCGCGCAGGCACGGGATCCGGGCAATGTGGGCACCATCATTCGCACCGCCGACGCGTTCGGGGTGTGCGGCGTGATCGCCGTCGTCGGCACGGTTGACGCTGCGAGTCCGAAAGTAGTTCGCTCGAGCGTCGGTTCGGTGTTTCATCTGCCCGTTAGCCTCGTGCCCTCGTTTGACGTTGCGTGCCAGCTCGTGCACGGGCGCGGTGCCGCCTTGCTGGGAACCAGCGGGGGACGCGGTTCGCTGGATCTGTCCGGGCTCCTGGTTGCGGGCGTGTCGTCGCGCTCGCTGCTGTCGCAGTCTCATGCGTGGGTTTTTGGCAACGAGGCGCGCGGTATGTCGGACGAGGAGATGCGTGCGTGCGACGCGCTCGTGAGGATTCCGATGACGGGGGATGCGGAGTCGTTGAACGTTGCCGGTGCGGCGGCGACGTGTTTATTTGCTTCCCAAACGGTGCGGTGCTTCGCAAACTGAGATGCCGCTTTGCGGCGGCTGGCTGCGCGCGCGACTAGTCTTGGGGTCATGAAGTTAGCTGACCTGTCTGAGACCCAGTTGGTGTCTCATTTTCGCGAGGTTCTTCCCCCTGGCAATCGAACGATGATCGGGATCGGTGATGATTGCGCGCAGGTAGGCACGCCGGAGGGCTCATTCATCGTCACGACGGACGTGATGGTGGAGGACCAGCATTTCCGCATGTCATGGTCGTCCGGCTACGAGGTGGGGGCGCGCGTTGCGGCCCAGAACCTGGCGGATATTGACGCGATGGGCGGGCGGCCCTCGGCATTGGTTGCCTCCGTGGTGGCACCGCGCCACATGGATGCCGACGTTTTCCTGGATGTCGTGCGAGGCCTGGGGGATCGTGCCCGCACGGCCGGCGCGGGCGTTGTGGGCGGAGACCTGAGCGCGGGGGAGAAGCTGATCATCTCCGTGACGGCGATGGGATATTGCCCGGGACCCGTGGTGCGCCGGAGCGGGGCACAACCAGGCGATGCGCTCGCGGTCAGTGGGACGCTCGGGTTTTCCTACGCGGGTCTGGATCTGCTGGAGGGCGGCTTCGTCGATCCCTCGGAAAGAGGCAGTGCCCGGCTGGGGGACCTGGCTCCTTTCCTGCAGACTTACCGCGCGCCTGACCCCCCGCTGGGCTCCGGTGTGGCGGCGGCGAGCGCAGGTGTGCACGCGATGATGGACCTGTCCGATGGGCCGACCGCCGACGCGACCCGCATGGCTGCGGCGTCCGCGGTCGTGATCGAGTTTGACCGTCGGGCGTTGGAGACGGAAGCTCGGCTATTGGATGTGCCAGCCGCCGTGTGCGGGGGTGACCCGCTGCGGTGGGTGCTGCAGGGAGGCGAGGAACACGGGATGCTGGCTGCCTTCCCGCCGGACACTAAGCTCCCACGTGGATTCCGTGTCGTGGGTCGTATCCGAGAGCTTCGCGAGGGTGAGAGGCCCTGCGCGATGCTTGATGGTGAGGTTCTGCGCGGGGCGTGGGATCATTTCTCTCACGATTCCGCGTAGACTGGCTGTGATACGGGGATCCGGGTTTTCGTCGCATCGGAGCGACGGGGAGGCCCGAGGACCTCGTGACGATTATTGGAAAGGACCAGTAATGAAAGAATCGCCGCAGGACACCCAGGCCTCGCAGCGGATGTCGCGGGTGGCGCGCAAGCTTGCCGAGTCGTCAGAGGAGGTGTCGGCCACAGCAGGACTGTCCCTGCCTGCCTTGCCCGGTGACGCCTTAGTGCCGCCGACAAAGGCGCTGCCGGTCCTCGATCAGGGGGAAGACGAGGTCGGGTAGAGCAGCGGGTACCGAGGCGCGCTTTCGGCGATCCGGTGTCGGCCGCCCCGGTCTGTATGGTCCCTTTGCCGCGATGCCCCTGAACGGGACGTGACCGGTGGCGACCTGGACCGGGAACGCTATTATGAATTGTTGTTAAATCCAGCACAGTGAAAGTGGAACAGCCCGCATGAGCAGCGACGCACAGGCAGTACGCACGCGCAGGCCCGGCCGTCCAAAGGCGGGAAGCGAGGACAAGAAGGCACGGATCCTGGCGGAGGCGCTGACCCTCTTCTCGACTCGAGGCTACGTCGCAACGTCGCTGGCGGATATTGCGAGGGCTTCAGACATCTCCAAAGCGGGGCTGCTGCACCACTATTCCTCGAAGGACCAGCTGTTGGCGGCGGTCTTGGACGAGCGCGACCGACGCACCGTGAGCCGTCTTCCGGGGGGTGAGCAAGGGGCGGCGGCAGCCCTTGATGCGTGGGCGGACATGGTCGCCCACAATCAGGGCAACCCCGACGGCGTTGCCCTCTACACGGCCATGTCTGCGGCCGTTATCGACGCGGAACACCATGCTCACCCGTGGTTTAGCCAGCACCTGCTGTCTGCGATCAACTACCTGGTTGACGCATTCGAGTGCGGCAAGCGGAGCGGTGAGGTGCGCGAGGACGCGCCGAGCGAGCAGATCGCTCGCAAGCTCGTTGCGCTATCCGATGGCTTACAGGTGCAGTGGCTTTGTTCGCGTGCGGACGGTGGACGTGAACTGGATATGCACGAGGTGACCGCAGGTGTCGTTGCGGACGTAAAGGAACGCTGGCTCATTCGACAGTGAGTGAGGCAAGGGCGAACCGTTCCTCGTTCGCTCATCGTTTTCCCGCGCCAACAGGCCCACTGCCCGCGCACGCCGAACGCGTCACGCCCGATCACGGCGCGCTTTGCTTATTACCTCGCCGTCTCACGTCCTGCGAGCAATGCGTAAAATCCTGGTGGGGCGAACCTTTTGGTTCGCCCCACCAGGGTTAGGTCAGTGACGACTCAGATCGCGCGCGCGACCTTGTCGGACTTGAGGCACTTGGTGCACACGTTCAGGCGCTTGGGCGTCCCATTGACCAGGGCGCGAACGCGCTGGATGTTCGGATTCCACCGGCGGTTGGTGCGAACGTGCGAGTGCGACACGCTCTTGCCGAAGCCGGGTCCCTTACCGCACACGTCACAAACGGCAGCCACGATGTTCTCCTCGGTATATCTTCCAGTTCAATCTTGGTTCCCGCGGTCGCGGAGAACGCATCCTCCGGCGCTTGAACCGAAGGCAACCATGACAGAATAGCGGAAGAAGCACGCTTTCAACAAGTCACAGCCGACACGGGCCGTGTCAGGTCGCACACAGCGCGCCTCGCAGGGACAATTGAGGGCGAGCGAAAGGGGAGACATGGAACCGAACGCATCGGTGATGATCGAGGCGTGTCGCGCCGGGGCTGAGGAGGCAGCCAGGCTGGCTCCTTTCCTTGACGACCTGGATGGGTGGGACGGAGCGGACTGCGATACCGGCACGAACGCGGCGGCGACGATGGCGGCGCTGGCGTCGGCCTTGGAGTCACTGGATCCGCGTGCACACCTGCGCGACGCCCTTGAGGCCGCCGTCGAGACGATTATTCATCGGGGAGTCGGGCACAGCGGTGTCGCACTGGGCGCGCTTTTTGAGGCGTGGTGTCATGCGCTTGGGGACGTTTCCCAGGTGACCGCTGTGACCCTGCGTAGCATGCTTGCCGCCTCGCTGGCCCCGGCTAACTCATCGATCGACTGGTCGGATGCGCTCACGGAAATGCTGGGTGGCGGCGCCCGTGAACTCACGGACTTGGGCCAGACACTGCCCGAGGTCGAGGACGTATTCTCCCTCTTTTCAGCTCAGGCTCAGATCGGCCTCGTGGAAGCGACCAGCGAGGCGACGGGGCGCATCGATCCGGGGGGCGCTTTCATCGCGCTGGTCCTGGCGTGCATCGATGCTTCGATGCGATGCGACGCGGGTATCCTCCAGTCGTTTACTGCGATGCTCGCGGATCTGGCGAAACGGCACTCGCGTGCCCCGGAGGCGGCGTCGCCTCCACCGGGACGCGACTTTACGGTGGACATCATTGTTGAGGGCACCCGGGAGGATTTGCGCCTCCTGCTGGGCCGCCTGAGCGGACTGAGTGCGCGCCTGTCGTACGTGGGTCGCGTTGATCTCTTTGGAATGGGACGGTGGCGTCTTCACGTGGAAACGTCCGCACCCCTCGCGGCCCACCCGACCTCGGGCCAGGTCATTCGTTTTCAGGTGAGCGACGCGCGCCCCGACGCACAGATTGGTATCGATGAGCTCGCGGACGAAGGCCTGAGCCACCGTGGCGTACGCCTGCTGCAGCGTCGGCCGATGCGCCGGGTCGAGCGCGCGCGCGTTATCGCCTGCACGCGGGCCCCGGGCCTCGTCGAAGACCTCGCCCGCGCGGGCGCGGTGGTCTTCTTGAACCCCAGTGCGAGCGATGCCACGGGCATCGTCTCGGCGGCTGCCTCCCGCACAGGTGTGGCGCTCGTTGCTCCCTGCGACGAGGTCAGCGCCTCCCTGGTGAGGAGTGTTGCCCCGATGCTCCCGTCCCCTGCGCCGGGTGTTCCCGCGGTTCTTTGCGCGCCGAGCAGGAACGACCTGGATGCCTTGGCCGTCGCCCGCGCGTGCGCCCCGCTCTTCGTTCCTCAGCCGGGCGGGACGGGGGCAGCGCCGACGCTGGTGCGCATGCTGCGCGACGGATCCCACGCCGCTCTGTCGATGAGCGCGAGCGCGCCCCTGCCTCGTGACGGCGATCCCGAGGGAATCGCCGAGGCCCTAGCCGATGCCGCGCGAGGGGGCACCGATGCGTGGCGGCTGCTTATCTCGCGCGAGGACGATGGACCTTACACGGTGGCGACCGTGCGCCAGCTGCTCTCCACCCGAGACGCGTCCTCGTCGATTGACCTGGAGACTTGGGATGGTGGGCAGGCCGGACCCAGCCTGGTCGCGGGGTGCACGGCGTGAGCGCGCTTGATGTGCCGCTGTCGCTTCGTCTGCCCAAGAGGACCGCGAATGCCCTCCAAGGTGCCGGCGTCGTCACGGTCGCAGACCTGCTGATGGTAGCGCCGCGCAGGTACTACCACTGGGGTCGGCTCACGCCCCTGTCCTCCCTGCGCGAAGGAGAGGACGTGACCATACTGGCGCAGATCGCCTCCGCTCACCTGGTCGCTAACCGCAGCGGCTCGGGGGTCCGCCTGGAGGTTATGCTCACCGATGGAGTTCAGTTCCTGTCGGCGACTTTCTTTGCGAAGAACCACTATAAGCTCGCTCCCATTGAACGAATCCTCACCCCGGGTCAGTCCTTTCTATTCGCCGGCAGGGTCGGGGCATACCGCGGTAAGCTTCAGCTCACGCACCCCTCCTTCGAGGGGGTAGACGGCGAGGACATTGAGCGGATCGCGTCGCGTCCCATCCCAATCTATCCGGTGACGGGAGCCCTCACCTCGTGGGCTTTCGCCCGTGCCGTCGGGATGGTCCTGGATCACCTGGACGACGCGGACGTGCCCGACGTGGTGCCGACGGGGGTGCGCGAGCGCGTGGGTATCTGCGCGCGCGCCGACTCCATTCGCAGGCTGCACCAGCCCGAAACGGACGAGGACCACCGGCAGGCGCGTCGCGCCCTGGCCTTCACGGAGGCTTTCGTTCTCCAGGTGGGGCTGGCCGCGCAGCGCCGGGGTGCGCGCGCGACTGTGGCGGTTGCCTCGCCCTCCTCAACGCCCCTGTTGGAGCGCTTCCGCTCCTGCCTTCCCTTCGAATTGACCGATTCCCAGCGCGAAGCCATCTCGCAGATCGGTGCCGACCTGGCCGGTGAGGTCCCGATGCAGCGTCTTTTGCAGGGGGATGTTGGCGCCGGTAAGACGGTCGTCGCCTTGAATGCTTTTCTGCAGGTGGTTGCGGCTGGGCACCAGGGGGCGTTTGTTGCTCCGACTGAGGTGCTTGCCGAGCAACACGCCGCCTCCCTGCGTGCGCTCCTGGGGCCCCTCGGCGAAGACGCGCCCGACGTGCGCTTGCTCACCGGTTCCACGCCGAGGGCCGCCCGCCGCGAGATTGCCGCGTTGATGGCCTCCGCGGCCCCGCTCATCGTCGTTGGCACGCACGCTCTGTTCCAGGACAGCGTGCGGTTCGCGGACCTCGCCCTGGTCGTTGTTGACGAGCAGCACCGTTTCGGGGTCGAGCAACGCGCTTCGCTGCGCGGTGCGCGTAACGACGACCGGGCGGTTCACGAGCTGGTCATGACGGCCACCCCGATCCCCCGAACGATTGCGATGACCGTGTTTGGGGATCTCGACGACACGCGGATGAGCGGTATGCCGAAGGGGCGTTCGCCCGTCGCCACCTACCTGGCCGATGCGGCCAACGCCGCGTGGGCCGCGCGGGCGTGGAAGCGCGCGGCGGAGGAGATCGCCGAGGGAAGGCGCGTCTACGTCGTGTGTCCCCGCATCGATGCCTCCGACGACGTGGCGGACGCTGAAGAGGACGGTTCGGCCCCCCTCGCTTCTGTCGCCTCTGTCGCGGAATACCTGCGCTCCCATCCGGTCCTGGCCGGAGTGACAATTCACGAGCTCACTGGGCGAACGCCCGCCGCCCTCAAGGCGCGCATCATGGAGGATTTTTCCTCCGGTCGCGCCCCGCTGCTCGTGGCCACGACCGTCATCGAAGTCGGCGTCGACGTCTCGGAGGCGACCCTCATGATCATCCTTGACGCCCAGCAGTTTGGGCTGGCGCAGCTGCACCAGCTGCGCGGGCGCGTCGGGAGAAGTGCTCTGCCCTCCCTCTGTATTGCCATGCACCGCCACCAACTGACTGATGCCGGCAGGGCCAGGCTCCGGGCTTTCGCCGAAACGACCGACGGATTTGAGCTGGCCGAGGCCGACCTGCGCCTGCGCAAAGAGGGCGACGTCTTGGGGGCCGGACAGTCCGGCACGGCGACTCATCTGCGTTTTCTTTCGGTTCGCCGCGACGAATCCCTCATCCGCGCAGCTAAAGACGAGGCGGAGAGGGTGCTTGATGAGGACCCGGCGCTTCGACGCCACCGCGACCTGGGAAGCGCCCTGCGAGCCGCTTCCAATTCCCAGCTTGAGTGGATGCAACGCTCATAGAACACGCTCGGTAGGGTAGAGGCATGACCAGAATCGTCGCGGGCAGCGCCAAGGGCAGAACCCTTGTCGTGCCCAAGTCCGGCACGCGTCCCACTTCCGAGCGCGTGCGAGAAGCCCTCTTCTCGCGCCTGGACCACATGAAGGTCCTTGATGGGGCTGCGGTGCTCGACCTCTACGCCGGCACCGGGGCCCTCGGGCTGGAGGCGCTCTCGCGGGGGAGCTCCCACGCCACGCTCGTCGAACGCGCGGGCGCCGCCGCACGCGTCGCCTCGGCGAACGTTCGTACCACGGGGCTGTGTGCCCGAGTCGTGACCGCTGACGCCCGTGCCTTCCTCGCCGCCCGGAGGGGGGATGAGCTCGCCGGAGAGAACGACCTGGTGTTTGTGGATCCGCCCTACAATATCGCCGAGGGGGATATGACCGCCGTCCTCGCGGCGCTCGGCCCGTGGATCGGACCTGATGCCCTGGTCGTCGTCGAACGCTCCACGCGCGCCCCCGCCCCTTCCTGGCCGTCGTTCTTGGTCCTCGAGGATCAACGGACGTGGGGAGAGACCGTCGCTTACTTTGCGGGTCCGCCCCTGCCCGAGGATGAAGGTGCGGCCAGCGCGGGAGGAGCTACAGAGATGCCGGTCCGGTCAATCAAAGGCGGTGGCAAGCGGTGATCGTTCTCTTCCCCGGGTCCTTCGATCCCTTCACGCTCGGCCATCTGGACGTGGCCGAGCGGGCCGCCGCAGTGGCCGAGCGCCTCATCATCGGAGTCGGGACCAATCCGCTCAAGCGGGGATTCATATCTCCCCGGGCGCGCGTCACGCTGATCGCGGCGGCCACCTCCCACTTGGCAAACGTTGAGGTGGTCCTGCTTCGCGGCGCCACCGTGGACGAGGCTACCCGGCTGGGCGCCGGCCTCATCGTCAAGGGCGTGCGCTCCTTGCTGGATGTGGACTACGAGTTGCCGCAGGCGGCGCTCAACTACGAGGCCGGAGGCGTGGACACATGGTGGATTCCGACCCGCCCCGCGCTCGCACACGTATCCTCGGGGGCCGTGCGCGAGCTTCTCGGTCTCAAAAAGGATGTTTCCCGGTATGTCCCGCCAGCGGTCGAGCGCTATCTGACCGACAATAGAAACTGAATAGTGCCCGGTGGAACGCAGGAGGAGCCCATGGCCGACACGCCCGAAGACACGACTCAGGACGAATGGAACGAGGAAACCGTCTACGGTCCCTCCACCGTGATTGCCGCGCTCGACCAGATCGAAGATCTCGTTGAATCCTCACGAGCGGTCCCCCTCTCCGCGTCGATCATGGTCAATAAGGCCGAGATCCTGGACCTGCTCGATCAGGCGCGCGAGGCCCTTCCCGAGGATCTCGTCGCGGCCGACGCGGTCGTCGCCGACGCCGACGCCGTTTTGGGGCGCGCAGACTCTGCCGCCGAAACCCGCATCGCCGAAGCAAACTCGCGGGCCTCCTCCACCCTGGATCAGGCAAACGAGCGAGCCGCCCAGATCCGCTCCGATGCGGAAGAGGAAGCTGAGCGCACGCGGTCGCGGGCTAATGACGAAGCGACGGCGCTGGTGTCGCAGGCGCGTTCCGACGCCGAGGCCACCATCGCCGACGCGAACGCCCAGGCCGCGCGTATCGTATCCACGGAGAACATCGTGCGCATGGCCGAGGATCGCGCTCGCGATATCGTCTCGGAGGCAAAGCGTTCCGCTGCCTCGCTGCGTGAGGGGGCCGACGACTACGTCGCCTCTTCCCTCGACGAACTGGCGCACCTCATCTCGGATCTGTCGCGGCGCACGGATGCAGGCCGTCGCACCATTGCCGAGCGACGCGGCGTTGACGTCACCAACGTGGATCTGACTGATGAGTGAGCATCCGCTGACCCTCTCCCTGGCGCGCCTACCGCGCGCGCTCGGGTCAACCCTTCACCGGGACATCGTGTGGGTTGCCCCCGATGACCTGGGGACGCCATCGATGTCGGTGGCCACCGGAACGCCTCTGGATGTGGCAGTGGACATGACCAGCGTCAAGGACGGCGTCCTCGTCCAGCTGTCCACCTCCGTTGACCTCGTGGGTGAGTGCGTGCGCTGCCTGGACGAGGTCAGGGAGCACCACGACGTGTCCAGCGGCGAGGTGTATTTCGAGCCCGACGGTCCCGCCTCGAACGACGAGGACGAGGGTCTTTTCGTCATCGGCGAGCGCGACACGGTATCGATCGAAACGCAACTGCGTGACGCTATCGTCCCGCTGGTGGATCCGCGTCCCCTGTGTCGCCCCGACTGTGCGGGGCTGTGCGATGTGTGCGGCGAGAAGTGGGCGGACCTGCCGCGCGACCACGAGCATTGTGTCGTCGATCCGCGCCTGGCTTCCCTGGCGTCTTTGCTGGGAGATTCTCCCGAGCAGGGGCGATCCTGATGGGGCGTTCGAAGCATCTGCCCGTCCCCCCACGCACTGACACGGAAGCGCTGGTTACGGCATGGGGGACGCGTATCGATCCGCCGCTTTTGCATCTCGCCCTGGTGCACCGCAGCTACGCGAATGAAGCCGGGGGGATTGCGAATAACGAGCGCCTGGAGTTCCTGGGTGACTCGGTGCTCTCGATTGTGATCGCGCAGAAGCTTTACGAGCAGTATCCGGACGTCGCCGAGTCCGACCTGTCGCGCATGCGCGCAGCCACTGTGTCGCAGCAACCCCTGGCGGCGGCGGCTCGGCGCATCGACCTGGGTGCCTTCGTCTTCCTGGGCAAGGGTGAGTCCATGCACGGGGGCCGGGATAAGGATTCGATCCTCTCCGACACCTTCGAAGCGTTGATTGGCGCAACATACCTGACCAGCGGGCTTGAGGAGGCACGTCGTGTCATCCTCGCGCGGCTGGGCTTCCTGCTCGTCGACGCGCCCTCGCGGGGGCACCACCAGGATTGGAAGACCCTCCTGGTCGAGTACGCTCAGGCCGAGGGGCTCGGTGAGGTGTCCTATGAGGTGGAGGGTGAAGGCCCGGATCATCAGCGCGTGTTTACCGCGCGTGCCTTCGTGTCCGAGCGCTCCGAGGCTATCGGTTTGGGCCGGGCCTCGTCGAAGAAGCACTCGGAGAATGCAGCCGCGCGGGACGCGATGAATCGCCTGGCTCCGGAGGAGCAATAGTTACGTGAGGGCGTTTGCTCTCCCGACGGTTAGGATTGAACACGTGAGTGAAAATACGTCTGCGCGCACGCGCGTCATGATCGTTGACGATCACGAGATCGTTCGACGCGGTATTGCCGAGATCATTGACCGGGACGACGCCTTGGAGGTCGTCGCCGAGGCCGGTTCCGTCGCGGACGCGGTGCGGCGCGCGGACCTGGTTCGTCCCGACGTGATCTTAGTGGACCTGCAGCTTCCCGACGGGACCGGTATCGACATCATGAATCAGTTGCGCTCCTCCCATCCGCAGATCCTCCCCGTCGTTCTCACCTCCTTCGATGACGACGAGGCATTGGCTGAGTCTCTCGAGGCCGGCGCGCGTGCCTATATCCTTAAGACCGTTCGCGGGGCCGAAATCACCGACGTCATCAAGGCGGTGGCGGACGGTCGCGTGCTGCTGGATGAACGCACGCTGACTCGTCGGCGCGTTGATCACGAGGATCCCACTGCCGACCTGACGCCCTCGGAGCGTAAGGTCTTGGATCTCATCGGGGATGGCCTGTCGAATCGAGAGATCGGCGAGAAGCTTGGGGTTGCGGAGAAAACCGTGAAGAATCACATCACGTCCCTCCTGTCGAAAATGGGGCTTCAGCGGCGCACGCAGGTGGCTGCGTGGGTGGCGGGGCAGCGGGCTGCGGCGTGGCGTAACTGAATCGGTGCTTTATTCCCCTCGGGGAGCGAAAGCTAGGGTGAGCGGGTCGGGGTCTCCGGCCCGCTTATTCGCGCGCGGGGGCGGGGAGCGGTATTTATGCCGCCAGTGTAGTTTTTAACTAAACAGGTGGGTCCCTGATTTTTGAGAAAGCTACTGTCAAACTGGTTTATGAAAAAGTCTAATGAGGTAGCGTTTCTGTGTCCTCACCGATGAGGACGGACATCGCAGTCCACTATCCCCTTGAAAGGACATCCCGTGAACCTCAAGCGAACGCTTGCCGGTCTTACGGCCGCTGCGGCGCTGGTGCTCGCACCCATGAGCGCCCCCGCCTTCGCCGATGAGCCACCCGCGCCCACCGGCGTTCCCGCAGCGGTCCCCCTCAGCAACACTCCCAAAATCGCCAACTGGCAACAGCTCCAATACGGACTGTTCATGCACTTCGGCGTCTACTCCCTCTACGGTGGCAATTACAAGGGCCATCGTCAGCACATGGGTTACCCCGAGCAGATCAAGGCGTGGGAAAAGATCCCCACCGAAGAATACAAAGCCATGGCGAAGGGCCTGGCCTCCAACTTCGATGCCTCCGCCATCTGCAAAACCGCCCGCGACGCCGGCATGAAGTATCTGATGATCACGTCCAAGCATCACGATGGCTTTGCCATGTGGGACACCAAGACGACTGATTACAACATCGTGAAGCTCTCCGACTATGGGAAAGACCCGATGAAGGAGCTGTCCACCGAGTGCAACAAGCTCGGCGTGAAGATGGCCTTCTACTTTTCCATCATCGACTGGACCAAGCACGAGCCCGAGCCTTACGGTAACCAGAACCCCATCACTGAAGAACTCATGACGGGCACCATCAAGCCCCAGATTACCGAGCTCCTCACGAACTATGGTCCCATCCAAGAGTTCTGGTTCGACATGGGAGGCCCGACCGCCGACCAGTCGCAGCGCATGGCTCAGTGGGTCCACGAGCTGCAGCCGGACACGATGGTCAACTCCCGTGTGTGGAACAAAGCCGGTGATTTCGAGGTCGGCGGAGACAACTCCGTGACCACCGATTTCCACATGGCTCCATGGGAATCGATCCGTTCCATCTTCCCCTCATGCTGGGGGTACTGTACCTGGGCCGACCGCAGTGCTTCTAGAAAGGGCACGAAGATTCACGAACTGGTATCCAACCTGGTCGGCACCATCGCCTCGGGCGGCCAGTTTGCTTACAACATCGGGCCCAAGGGAGACGGAACGATTGAGGAGTTCGACACGAGTGTCGTGACCGAGGTCGGCTCCTGGTTAAAGCGCCACCCCGACGCTCTCACGGGCGCCCGCCCCACGTGGTTCCCCGCTCCGGACTGGGGCAAGGTCACGACCAAGGCAAACGCCCTGTACTTCATCCCCGAGGACTGGAAGGACGGCAAGACCCTCACGCTGCCCGGGGTCGGTAGCCGCGTCACCGGCGTGACCGTTGACGGCACGGGCCGCGCCCTGGAGTACAAGCAAGACGGCACCACGCTGACCGTGACGGAATCCGGTGAGGATCCCGAACCCGGCCTGCGTCCCGTCATCAAGGTGACCTTCGATGAGGAGCCCACCTACCTGCCGACGCAGACGGTGACGGCGGTCGACGGTGCGACCATCGCTGCGAACCAGTTCTTTGGGCGCGCCTCAGCCATGCGCTACTCCGGCGCTCAGACTTACGATGCCTACCTGGTCAACAAGGGCGACAAGCCCATCACCGAAATGACCCTGAAGTTCAGCGGCAAGTTCGCGGCCGAGACGGCCTACAAGATCACGCTCGGCACGACCTCAATCGAAGCCAGCGGCGCCCAGATCAACGCGGGAGAAGTCGGGCAGGGCTTCACCCTCGAACCCGGTAAGGTGACGCCCCTGCGCGTTGAGCTGGCTCACCCCGCATATTATGCGGATCCGATCGGTATCGGTGAGCCGAGTGCGACCATCCACGTCTATGGCGAGGGCTCGGACACCCAGCCGCCGGTCATCACCGAAAACCCCGCTTCCGTCTCCGTCACCGAGGGGGAGAACGCCACGTTTACGGTTGCCGCATCAGGCAGGCCCGCGCCCACCATTGCTTGGTACCGCGTTCCCAAGGGCGCTACCGAGGGCACGCTGATCGAGGGGGCCACCGAGGCCTCGTACACGCTCAAGACGACGATTGACGATGACGGCGCGCAGTTCTATGCCGTCGCCACGAATTCCAACGGATCCACGACCTCGGCGCGCGCAACGCTGACCGTGACCAAGGCCAGCAACAACCTGGCCCTCAACAAGGCCGCATCCATGTCGTCCACGGGCTGGGGAGGCGTCGCCTCTCGCGCTGTTGACGGTAACACGGACGGCGTGTGGGACAACGGCTCGCTTGCCCACACGGGCAGGCAGGCAAACCCCTGGTGGGAGGTCGACCTCGGTCAGAACCATTACCTGGGCACCGTGAACGTATGGAACCGTTCCGCCAGCGATGACTGCCAGGGAACGCCGTGCAACCAGCGGCTCCATGACTTCTGGGTTATCGCCTCGAAGGAACGACTCTCTGATACCTTTGACCCCGCCACGGCCGCAGAGGCAGACGGCGTTCACATGATCAAAGTTGAGGGAGTCGGTGGCCGACCCACTGCGGTTGACTTCAAGGGCGCCGACGCGCGCTACATTCGCGTGCTCCAGCCGACGAGCCTCGGTGAGTTTGCCCTCGCAGAGGTGGAAGCATTCGCCGCACAGGGCTCTGATCCGGACCCGGAGGACAAGCCCGTCGCGCCTGAGATCCGGCCTCTGGCCGTGACCGCCAACCCGGCCAAGGACGCGCAGATCAACGGTGACGGCGCATTCCGTACCGTCACCGCCAAGAAGGGAACGCAGGTCACCATCAAGGCGACGGTGAGCGGGAAGCCCGACCCGACCCTGTCCTGGCAGATTAAGCGTAAGGGCAGCGACTCATGGGAGACCTTGGACAAGGAGAAGGGTGCCGAACTCACGTTCGCCGTCGACGACGCGTATAACGGCGCGGTCATCCGTCTGACTGCCCGCAACGAGGCTGGCGCGGCCGAATCTGGTCTGGTGGCCATCGCTGTGGCATCCGATCCGGCACCCGACCCGACACCGGATCCGAAACCCGATCACACGGTCGGCACCTGGATGCACGACGGGATCGGATGGTGGTGGAAGATCACCGGAGGAGGATACGCCAAGAACGAGACCCTGACTCTGGGCGGGAGCGTCTATCGCTTCGATCACCACGGATACATGATTACCGGGTGGGTCTACTGGGAGGGCGCCTGGCGCTACCACAACGACTCGGGTGCTCAGGTGAGCGGTTGGATGGGCCAGGACGGACGTTGGTTCTACCTCAGGCCCGATACGGGCGCGATGGTCACCGGTTGGGAGAAGATCGCTGACAAGTGGTATCTCTTCGCGTCCAACGGCGTGATGGTCACCGGTTGGAATAACGTCAACGGCTCCTGGTACTACCTGGATCCGTCTGGCGCCATGCACACCGGCTGGCTGCAGCTGGGATCCACCTGGTACCTCCTGGAGGATAACGGGGCGATGGTGACGGGCTGGAAGCTGATGGGCGACACCTGGTACTACTTCGACGCTTCCGGCGCGATGGCCACGGGTTGGCTCCAGATCGGTAACCACTGGTACTACTTCGGCGAGGGTGGTGACATGTACACGGGACGCCACCAGATCGGGGGACGCTGGTACAACTTCGCCTCCTCGGGCGAATGGCTGGGGTGATCCCGCGATGAGCGCGGGGTGGTGAACCGCCTCGCTTTGCAAACCGTTGGGGGTGGCGTTTTCGATGCGAAACGCCACCCCCAACGTCGTGTGTTCACCGAGGCGGTGCTATGCCCATCCCTCCAGTGGCGCTATCCAACGGATCTGGGTGCCAACCCCGCCCTGGCCGGTATCGGTATCGAAGCTGCCGTTGTGGCGGCGGGCTCGCTCCGCCATGTTGGCCAGGCCGGAATTGCGCGTGCGCGCGGGGTCGATGCCTCGTCCATCATCGTTGATCGTGATACGCACCCGACCGGACTTGCCCTGACCGGAAACATCAACGCACACGGTCGCCGCCGTCGCGTGCGCGTGTCGGGCGATATTCGATAGCCCCTCGCGCACGATTGCGACGACGTCGTCGGACAGGTCGGGGTCGACGCGTCCGTCGAACTCGTCGATGACGACCAACTCGTTGTCCAGATCCGAGTTGATTGCGGTTCCGTCAAGCGTGATAACCAGGGACGGCGCGTAGCCCAGGGCGGAGCGTGTCAGCGAGGATTCCCGGCGGATTCGCTCGACCAGGCCGACGGCCTTGTCCCGCTCACGAAGGTTGTGCACGATCGTGCGAATCTGGCGGACTGCCTCGTCGATGGAGGCGAGCGAGGAATCGATGAGGGTTTCCAGGGAGGCCGAATCCGCCTGTCCCGCCGCCACCTTCTGTTTCGCCGTGTCCAAGGCCATGCCTGTGGCAAAGAGCTGCTGGATCGCAAAGTCGTGCAGGTCGCGGCCGATGCGGTCGCGTTCGTCGAGCAGGGCGGCCACGTCTTGGGCGTGCCGCGCAGAGGCCAACTCCAGAGCCAGCGTGGCCTGGGAGGCCAGTGATTCCGCCAGCGAGAGTTCGGAGCTGTCGAACTCGGGGGCCCCGATCTGGCGCAGGAGGATGAGGACGCCGGAGGATATTCCGCGCGAGCGCAGGGGAGCGTAGAGCGCGGATCCGAATGCGGCCAGCTGCGGCAGACGCATGATTTGGGCGCGAGCCATCGAGTCGACGATCATGCCGGTGCCCTCGTGCAGGACGCTCATGGCCCGTCCCTCGGGGGGGAAAACGAGGCCGAGCAGGCTGGAGGCGTTCTTGCCGTCGGTGATCTCGGCGGCCCACGTGTCGCCCACGGATTGCAGGACGATGATGGCGGTGTCGGCGTGGGAGACCTCGCGTACGGTTTTCGCGATCAGCTCGAGCGCCTCTTCCTCGTCGGCGCCTTCGAGCATGGTCGTGGTCAGGGATTGGGAGGCGCTGATCCATCGTTCGGTGCGCCGAGAGTCCGCATAGAGGTGGGCGTTTTTGACGGCGATGCCTGCGGCCGGTGCCAGCGCGGTGAGAACGGCGGTGTCGGAGGCCGTGTAACCGCCGGGCTTTCCCGCGAGGTAGAGGCGACCGTAGACCTGCTCGTGCACCAGGACGGATACGCCGAGGAACGGGGGAGTGGACGCGGGCAGGGTCAGGTCGGGTGCATCCGCGGGCGAGTTCACCAGGAGCGGCTCGGTGACGGGAATGGACGTCATGAGCGAGCGAGGAACGTCGGGCCCAGGCAGTGACTCGTGGTGCTCGAGTTGCAGCGTGGTGGCGCCCCACGTGTCCAGAACCGACAGGACGGCGTGGGGGGAAGCGGTGAGGGCGCAGGCCTGGTTGACGAAGTTTTGCAGGCCGGCCTGCAAGTCGAGCGAGCTGGTCAGATCCAGGGCCGCCTCGAGAAGGGTGAAGTCCATGCGGTCGGGGCTCATTGTTCCTCCTGATCGAGGGCCCACCGGTAGGCGGGCAGGGCTTTTTGAACTTCTTCGTGCGTTCCGCGCGCGGTGATCGTGGCGCACTGGCCGGGCTCGGTGGACTCCAGGACGAGGACGTGGTCGGCCTGGTCCAGGGCGCTGAGCCGGTGCGTGACGACCAGGGTAGCGCGGTCGGGCGACGGAGTGAGGAGCGTTTCCATGAGTTTGTCGGCCGTTACTGCGTCAAGGTGCTCGGAGGCCTCGTCGACCGCCATGATCGGCGCGGGAGTCGCCAACGCGCGCGCCATGAGCAGGCGCCGCCGTTCTCCGCCGGACACGGTTGTTCCTCCCGAACCGATGATCGTGTCGATTCCTTTCGGCAGGGACGCGATCCACTGGCCCAGTCCGGCTTGCTCCAGAAGGGAACGGGCCTGGCTGGGCATGAGGGAGGCCTTGGCGACTCGCAGGTTCTCGTAGATGCTCGTTGCAAAGACGTGTGCGTCCTCGGCGGTCATGGTGATGTGCGAAGCAACCTGGTCGCGGTCGGCCCCCCACGCGGGCACGCCGTTGATCGTGGCTGTGCCGGACTTGGGCGGAATGATACCGGTCAGGGTAGCTAAAAGGGTGGTTTTTCCAATTCCCGATGCCCCGACGATGGCAAGGGAGGACCCCGGGCGTAGCGTGAGCGATATTCCGGCGGCCAGCGTGGGGCCACCCGGCCAGCCGATCGCCAGGTCTGTAGCTTCGATAACGGTGGGCCCCTTCGGGATGTCGTGTGAGGCGGAGGGAGTGCCCTCGCCCAGCAGCGCGCAGATGCGCTGCGCGGCCTGGGCGCTGCGGACCAGCTGGGCTGCGGCGGGGGCCAGCTCGGCGACACCTTCGAAAGAGGAAAGCGGGACGAGGACGATGACCGCGAGGAGAACCTCGGATATGACGCCGGACGTCGTCTGGGGGATCCCGACCAGGAGGGTGCCGACGACAGACAGGCCCATCGCGCACGCGTCCAGGCCGCGAGCAAGCGCGGACAGGCGGGCAGAACGGGCGAGTGCCGCGTTGAGTGAGGCCTCCGATCGGGCGAGCGAGTCCTTGGCACCAGGCAATGTTCCCGCAAGCGAAAGCTCGGTGGCCCCCTCCAGGATGGCCAGTGAGGTAGCGGCGATGTCGGCGCGTGCGCGGGCACCCCGGCTCTCGGCCAGTCGGACCGAACGGGCGATCAGTGCGGGGGCCACCAAGCCGGACGTAACGAGACCAAGGGCGAGAATTGCCCCGGCAGCGGGGGAAATCGCGGTAATCACTGCGACGGTACCGACGCCAACGACGAGCGCCACGAGCGCGGGCAGCAGGGTTTTGACCACGACGTTACCGACCTCGTCCACATCGGCCCCGGCGCGAGTCATGAGATCTCCGCGGCGAAGGGTTGACAGGGCGTTCGCGGGGGCCGCCGATAAGCGGTCGTAGAGGTTGCCTCGCAGGCGATCCATCCCGGTAAGCGCCACCTTGTGCGAGGCCAGGCGTGACAGGTAGCGGGCGAGTGCGCGCGACACGCCGAAGAGGCGCACCGACGTGGCCGCGACGGTCAGGTAGAGGAAGGGCGGTTGCTGGGAGGCGCGGGCGATCAGCCACGCGGCCGTTCCCCCCAGCGCGATCGCCGACCCCAGGGCCGCCACGCCGAGCAGGAGCGAGAGCGCGAAACCGGATCGAGATACCTGGAGCATCGCGATGCAGCGGCGTAGTGCCGCGGATTCCGAGCGGGTCAGGAAGAGCCTCACGGGCGCACCTCCTCGTCCGTGGTGGAGGTGACGTCGATGGCGACGTCGGCTACATCCATGATGGCGCTGCGGTGAGCGATGACGATGACCGTCCGGCCTTCAGCGCGCATCGCGTCGATCGCGCGAGCGACAGTCTCCTCGCTGACGGCATCCAGGTGGGCGGTCGGTTCGTCTAAGACGACGATCTGCGATTTGGCCGCGAGCGCTCGGGTCAGGGCCAGGCGCTGTCGTTGCCCGACGGACAAGCCCACGCCTGACGCGCCGATTGGGCTGTTCCAGCCGCGCGGCGCGGCAGCCAAGACGGTGTCGAAACCGGTTGCTGCCGCGGCCGCGTTCAGATCCTCCAGCGGAAGGTCGCCCATGTTCTGCCGGATCGTGCCGGGAACCAGGGTGGGGGATTGGGGGACCCACGAGATGTTACGCCGCCAGGAGGCTGGGTCGATGTCGGTCAGCGGGACGTCGAGCGGATCATCGCGGGACGAGTCCGCTGCGCGTAGGAGGATTCGTCCGGCGTCCGGAGTGACGTCGGCCAGCAGACAGGAAACGATCGTTGACTTTCCGGCACCCGAAGGCCCTAAAAGGGCGGTGACTATGCCCGGGCGGATGACTCCCGAGGTCGGTGTCGGTGCCCAAGCACCGCGGGAACGCACGCCGACGCCATCGATGACGATGTCGGTGCGCGACATATCCGGGCATGCACCCGTGCCCCGGGAAGCGATTGCCTCAGCCTCTTCGATGATGTCGAAGGCCGCGCGGGAGGCCGTCACTCCGTTGGCTGAGGCGTGAAACTGTGCGCCGACCTGGCGCAGCGGCTCAAAGACCTCGGGGGCCAGCATGATAACCGCCAGCCCGTGAAACAGCGCGATGTTGCCGTACACCAGGCGCGTGCCGACCTCAACGGCGACCAGCGCCACCGAGAGGGTTGTGAGGAACTCGAGGACGCCCCCCGAGAGGAAGGCGACGCGCAGCGTCGACATCGTCGCCTTCGTGTTTGCTGTGCCAAGTGCGCGCAGGTGAGTGCGCGGGGCCTTCTCGCGTCCGAGCGCGCGCAGCGTCGGAAGCCCCAACATGAGGTCCAAGAGCTGGGCGGTCAGCCGTTTCATGGTCGCCAGCTTGTCTTCGGAAGCGGCCTGCGTGAAACGCCCGATAAGGATCATGAAGATCGGGATCAGGGGGATGACGAGCAACGCGATGAGCGCCGACCAGAAGTCGAGCAGGAGGATAACACCCAAGGCCGCCGGCGTCACCGTGCAAACGAGTACCAGCTGGGGGAGGAATGCGATGAAGTAGGGACGCAGATCCTCGAGGCCGCTCGTCAGCAGCGTCGTCGTCTGCGCTCCGTTGATCGCTCGCCAACGCGGTCCCAACGCGATGCTGGAGTCAATCACGCGCTCGCGCAGCTCCGATACAGCGGCGGCGGCAGCGCGCGTGCTCACGGCCTCGCGTGCGGCCACCACCAGGGTGCGGCAGGCAACGATGGCCGCGATGCCGCCAATGATAGGGAGGACCTCCGACAGTGTTTTGCTGCCCGATACGACGGGGGACAGGGCGGAGGAAATCAGCAGAGCCTGGGCGAGTACCAACAGCGCAGTCGCCGTCCCCAGGGCGACCGTCACAGCAATGGGCACGCGAGCCGAACGGGCGTAGCGCAACAGGCGAGGATCAAATGGACGCACGGATACCATTGTGCCTTAAAAACGCTTCGTCATGGGTCTAAGGTCCTCGGCCTCGTCTCCACCGGATACGGCATCGCCCGGCCCCCTGATGTGGGACCGGGCGATGCGGAGCGGGGGTTAGCCCGCCAGGAAGCTTTCTCCCACGCGGATCTTCTTCATCAGCAGACCCGTCTTGATCGACACATCCTCCGATCCGACGCGAGCACTGAAAACCCAGTACGACCACAACACGTAGGCCAGGACGACCGGGACCAGGCACGCGGCGACGATCGTCATGACACCGAGAGTTGCGCTCGTTGACGAGGCCTGATCAATCGTCAGAGAATACGCCGGGTTGATCGACGACTTTTGAACGGCGGGCGCCATCGAAGCGAAAACCCACGCAACCGCCCCCGCGATCGCCACCGACGAGGCCGTGAACGACCAGCCCTCACGGCGCAACGACGCCTGGGAGAGCGCGGCCGAGGCGATAATCGCGAGCGCGGCCACCACGAGCGGGATCCAGGCCAGGACATTCGTCGTGTAGGCGAACTGACCCCACACCAGCCACGCGGCGGCCAGCACGGTGGCGCCGATCGAGGCGGGCGCGGCGATAGCGTTCGCGCGCTCGCGCACCTCGCCCGTCGTCTTGAGCGCCAGGAACTGCGCGCCGTGAGCCAGGCTGATGGCGAGCACCGCCAGGCCGCCCAGGATCGTGTACGGGGTTAAGAGGGAGAAAAAACCACCCGTCAATTGGTGCGTCGCCGTCGCCAGCGATTGATTGACCAGCGTCGGATCCACGATGGTGCCCGTTGCCACGTCAACGACCTCGATGCGCATACCCTGCACGAAGTTCGCAAAGGCAACGCCCAGCAGCAGTGGAACGAGCCACGCGCTGACCGTGTGGGCCCAATCCCAGGCGTGGCGCCACCTCTTCGTGGCGATTTTCGAGCGCCATTCGAGCGCCATGACGCGCACGATGAGGCACGCCAGGATGAGGAACAGCGGAATGTACATGCCGGAGAACATCGTCGCGTACCACTCCGGGAATGCGGCGAAGGTCGCGCCGCCAGCGGTGAGCAGCCACACCTCGTTCCCGTCCCAGTGAGGACCGATCGTGCGCACCGTTAGGGTGCGCTCGCGGTCGCCCTTGGCGACGAACGGGAGCAGCATTCCGACACCGAAGTCGAAGCCCTCGAGAATCAGGTAAACCGTCCATAACACGGCGACGAGGATGAACCACAGGATTGACAGACTCATGATGTATGCTCCTCCCTCAGTACCCGAAGGATAGCTCGGCGGGCGCCTCGTCGACAGCCCTGTCGGTCTTGGAAGAGTGAATTCCCTCAACGGCGTAGCGCTTCATGAGAACGTACCACATGATGCCGAACACGCCGTACAGGAGGGTAAAGAGGATGAGGGTCGCCAGTATCTGCCACGCCGGAACGTTGGGGGAGATACCCGCGTCGGTCATCATGGCGACGGAGCCAAGGTCTGTACTCATAGAAAGCGCGTCCAGGTTGGGGGCGACGACCCACGGCTGGCGGCCTATCTCGGTGAAGATCCAGCCGAAGGAGGCGGCTACGAAAGGCAACGGTAGGTTGACCAGTGCGGCGACACCCAGCCACTTGTTGGTGGAGGTGCGCCCTGCTCGGGTGGCCCACAGTCCCCATGCCGCCAGCAGGAAAGCGACCATGCCCAGGCCGATCATGAGTCGGAAGGACCAGAAGGTCACCATCTGCGGGGGACGGAAGTCGTAGCGAGAGGCGTCGCCGTACTTTGCGGTGAAGTTCGGGTCTGCGTTCAGCAGGTCCGCCATGCGCGTCTGCGCGTTAGCCACGCCCTCGGATCGGGCCGTGAAGGAATTGTGCGCTAAGAAAGAGGCGAGGCCGGGGACTTTGAGGTACTGGGTCGGCTGGGCTCCATCGTCGCCGAGCGGGCAGGAACCAAACTGGGCGACGGTGAAAGCTGCGCCGTCGGTATCGACGCAGACGCCTTCGGCCACGGCCATCTTCAGGGGCTGAGCCTTGACCACCTCCTGTCCCTGGAAGTGACCGGTGACGACGGTCCCGAGGCCGCTGATCAGGACGACAACCAGGCCGAAGCGAGCAATCGGGCGCCACACGCTGCGGGACTGCGCCGCGGCTTCTTCGCTGCCCTCACGGGAGGTGCGCACCATCCACCACAGGGCGATGCCAGCCACGAAAGACCCGGCGACGAGCCACGCGGAGGTGATGACGTGAGCGTATTCGCTCAGGTACACCCCGGAGGTGATGAGCTTGAGGAAGCCGCTCATGCCATCGAGCTCGGCTCGACCGGTGGTGGGGTTGAAGCGTGCGCCGACGGGGTGCTGCATCCACGCGTTGGCCGCGAGAATCCAGGCTGCCGACAGCATGGTGCCGATCGCGACGCACCAGATTGTTGCCAGGTGCATGCCCTTGGAAAGGCGTCCCCACCCAAAGATCCACAGGCCCAGGAAAGTGGACTCGAGGAAGAATGCGAGGAGGGCCTCAACGGCTAGCGGGGCGCCGAAAATGTCTCCGACAAAGCGGGAGTACTCGGACCAGTTCATGCCGAACTGAAACTCCTGGACGATGCCGGTGGCGACGCCGAGCGCAAAGTTAATCAGGAGGAGCTTGCCAAAAAAGCGGGTTGCTTGAAGCCAGTGTTCCTTGCCGGTGCGGTGCCACGCGGTCTGCATGATGGCAACCAGCAGGGACAGGCCGATCGTCAGCGGCACGAGGATGAAGTGGTAGACGGTTGTGATACCGAACTGCCATCGTCCGACCGTGACCGCGTCGAGCGCTGCGTGCGCGAGGGTCATGATGAGCCCTTCTCGTGTGGGGTAAGGATCGATTGGTTCCAAGACCTAGGTCCCGTAGGACTTATGTCACGGATCATTACTAATGTAACTCAAGTCTGCGAGCGAGATTGATTGAAATGCCGGTTGAGTAATCGTTTTGTGACATAAGTGTCCGATTGTTTTCATGGTTTTTCCGTGCGAATGGAGTGATATGACGTTGATCTGGTCACCCAATCAACGGTGCTGGCTCGTGTTGTGCGACAATGAGGAGGAATGGATGTCGCGGGCGTGCCCCCGTGGCGAGAGTCGGGCGATGACGTTTTCAACTGCCGCCGACCACTGCGCATTTGCGCTCCACTAGGTTTCCGCCCCTCGCGGGCGATGATGACGGGTGCGTCCGGGCACGTGGCTCGCGCCCACCATTGGAGAATCGTGACAACCGAATCCGCCAATCCCGTGGCACCCGCCGCATCACTGCTGTTCCAGGCACCTGTTTTCCAGGCTGTCCCCGAGGTGTCGACGTCCGCGGCTGCCGAAGAAATCGAGCCAAAGCGCCGCCGTCACTCTTCCGCTTCCGCGGAAGCGAACGCCCCGCGCGAGGAGACCGCCCCGAAGCGCCGCCGCCGCTCGAAGAAGTCCGCTGACGACGCCGACTCTCCCGATTCCGCCGCACCCTCTTCGGCTGACGCAGGGGGCGACGAGGCCACGGAGCAAAAGAGTCGCCGTCGGCGCCGTTCAAAAAAGGCGGACGAGGCCTCGGCCCCCGCTGCGGACAGTTCCGACCAATCGGATACCTCGTCATCTGGCAGTGACTCCTCGGACGGGGAAGAGAGCTCGACCCGTCGCCGCCGCCGTCGCGCCCGTTCCTCTGCGGCCTCCGCGTCCGCAGATGAGGGGGCGGCCGCGGATCAGGTGCAGGCGCTGAAGGGGTCGACTCGGCTCGAAGCCAAGAAGATGCGTCGCCGCGAAGGCCGCCGCGAAGGCCGCCGCCGTCACTCGATCTCCGAGTCCGAGTTCCTGGCGCGCCGCGAGTCCGTCGAACGCACCATGGTCATCCGCGATCAAGATGGGCTGGACCAGATCGCGATTCTCGAGGACGGCCTACTCGTCGAGCACTACGTCGCTCGCCGCACCCAGTCATCCATGGTCGGCAACATCTACCTGGGCCGCGTTCAAAACGTTCTGCCGTCCATGGAGGCCGCGTTCGTGGATGTGGGCCGTGGCCGCAATGCCGTGTTGTACGCCGGTGAGGTAAACTGGGACGCCGTCGGCATGGAGGGCAAGCCGCGACGTATTGAGTCTGCGCTCAAGTCTGGCGACCCGGTGCTCGTTCAGGTGACGAAGGATCCGATTGGGCATAAGGGCGCCCGCCTAACGTCGCAGATCACCCTGGCCGGTCGATACCTGGTCCTTATCCCCGGCGGGTCCATGATGGGCATTTCGCGCAAGCTCCCGGACAAGGAACGCGCGCGCCTGAAGAAGATCCTGAAGGCCGTCGTTCCCAGCGGCTCCGGTGTCATCGTGCGTACCGCCGCCGAGGGGGCCACGGAGGGACAGATCCGTGACGATGTTGCCCGGTTGACGCGCCAGTGGGAAGAGATCGACAAGAAGCGCTCGGCGACCAAGGCGGCCCCGGTCCTGCTGCGCGGCGAGCCCGAGCTGGCCGTCCGCGTCGTGCGCGACATCTTCAACGAGGACTTCACCAAGCTGGTCATTGAGGGGCGCGACACGTACGCGACCGTCAAGGACTACGTGGACGAGCTCAGCCCAGAATTGTCCGACCGTGTCGAACAGTGGGTGGGCACTCACGACGTATTCCGAGCCCACCGCATCGACGAGCAGCTGGCCAAAGGCATGGATCGCAAGGTGTGGCTGCCCTCGGGCGGCACTCTCATCATCGACCGTACCGAGGCAATGACCGTCATTGACGTCAATACGGGCAAGTTCATCGGCGCCGGTGGCACGCTCGAGGAGACGGTGACGCGTAACAACCTCGAGGCTGCCGAAGAGATCGTGCGACAGCTGCGCCTACGTGACATCGGCGGCATCGTCATCATCGACTTCGTCGACATGGTGCTCGAATCAAACCGTGACCTCGTGCTGCGGCGCCTGGTGGAGTGCTTGGGGCGTGATCGTACGCGGCACCAGGTCACTGAGATCACCTCGCTTGGCCTGGTACAGATGACCCGCAAGCGTGTCGGCGAGGGGCTGGTTGAAGCCTTTTCCTCTCCCTGTGAAGCCTGCGAAGGGCGCGGCTTCATCGTTCACCGCCACCCGGTGGAGACGACCGGCGGTGAGTCTTCATCGAAGGCCTCCAAGTCCTCGAAGAAGCAGCAGAAGAAGGCCGAGCCGCGCCGCGTGGACGATAGCGTCGAGCACGAGCGGGCGAAGGAGGCGCTGAGCGCCATCGCCGCAGCATCCTCACGCAAGGAAGAGGGGGCCTCGGACGCAGAGAGCACCCCCACGAAGAAGCGTCGCCCGAAGGGGAGCGCAGCGAAGACTCAGGAATCCGCGGCCGCCCCCGCAAAGGAGCCCTCGACCACGCCTCGGGGTGCCACTGAGACCCCCGCTGCGGCGACCGACGAGGAAGCGTCAACCAAGCGTCCCCGCCGCCGTCGCCGCGCCGCAGAGACGACGCCCGTGCCCGAGCTGCCCGTGCACATTGAGCTGCCCAATCCGGTTGAGCACGCGGGCGACCCGGCGGTTCCGACGAAGGACACGGCTGACATTCGACTGCCCGATCACCAGGAGAAAGCGGCCACGACCCGTCGTCGCGTCGCACGCAAGGCTGTCGCGGCCTCAAGCGCAGAACCGGCGTCGGCATCCGCACCTCAAGCGTCGCGTGCCCGCGTGGCGGACGCCGAGCCTAACATCCCCGAGGACGGTGCCAAGGCCGGTGCTTTTGCCACCCCCGATGTGCAGCCACGCCGCACCCACAAGCGTCGCGCCGCCGTGTCCACGGGCGTTGTCGAGCCCGAGGCCTCTCCCGCCCCGGTCGTCGTCGACCTGCCCGCGCGCGCCGAGGAGAGTGCCCCGGTGACGCCGACCAGGTCGACGGAGGATATTACCCTGCCCGAGGCCAGCGGCCAGCCGCGCACCAAGCGTCGTCGGCGCGCCGTCTCCACCGGGATCGTGGACGCCGGATAGCGCGCAATGTGCGGGGCGGGGCCGATGCGCCCTCCCTCACACATAGGGTGTGGAATCGCACAGCCATTCATTCCATCCGCCGCCCGCGCCGGGTTGCAATCGGCAGTGTGAATCGGCTAAATTTGATCGTCGGCGCAACAAGCGCCAACGGGATCGTCGAAACTATGATAGTCCTCGGCAGTTTCGAGGCGGGATCCCGGTTACGAATACGAGAAGAGATGAGCTTCAACGTGGTCTACGCGATCGTCAAGGCTGGCGGCCGGCAGGAAAAGGTGTCCGTCGGTGACGTCGTCGTCGTCGACAAGCTGGCGGAGGAAATCGGTTCGAGCATCAAGCTCCAGCCGCTCATGCTGGTGGATGGCGATGCCATCACCGTTGACGCAGCCAAGCTGGGCAAGATTTCCGTCAAGGCCGAGGTCGTTGACTCGGCCAAAGGCCCCAAGATTTCCATCATTAAGTACAAGAACAAGTCGGGCTACCGTAAGCGTCAGGGACACCGTCAGAAGATGTCGGTCGTCAAGATCACCGAGATCGCCTGAGTCCGACGTTCCCACGAGCAGAAAGTAGCACTGATGGCACACAAGAAGGGCCTTGGTTCCTCCCGTAACGGTCGTGATTCGAACGCGCAGCGCCTCGGCGTGAAGCGCTACGGCGGCCAGCTGGTTAACGCTGGTGAGATCCTTGTTCGTCAGCGTGGCACCCACTTCCACCCCGGCGACGGCGTTGGCCGCGGCAAGGACGATACCCTGTTCGCCCTGCGCGCCGGAGCGGTTGAGTTCGGCCGCAAGCGTGACCGCAAGGTTGTCAGCGTTTCGCCGGTCTCTGCCTGAGACCGCGCGCACCAAGGGCGTCCGGCGTTGCCGGGCGCCCTTTTCAACATTTCACATTGGTTGTCAGGAGCAGCAGTGGCAGACTTCGTGGACCGCGTGACGCTGCACGCAGCGGGCGGCAACGGCGGCAACGGCGTAGCCTCGATTAAGCGTGAAAAGTTCAAGCCTCTGGCTGGACCCGACGGCGGCGACGGCGGCGACGGCGGTTCGGTCATCCTTGAGGTGAGTTCGCAGGAAACAACGCTGCTCACCTACCATCGCAGCCCCCATCGCCGTGCCGACAACGGGACGCCCGGCATGGGTGATTTTCGCCAGGGAAAGAAGGGCGGGGACATCGTGCTCCCGGTCCCCGACGGAACGGTTGTGAAGTCTACGTCGGGCGAGCTGTTGGCGGACCTGACGGGCGTCGGCGCTCGCTTCACCGTGGCCGAGGGCGGTCGAGGCGGCCTGGGAAACGCCGCTCTCGCGTCCAAGGCACGCAAGGCTCCCGGTTTCGCGCTGTTGGGCGAGCCGGGAGAGGAGCGGGACGTGGTCCTGGAGCTAAAGTCCGTCGCGGATGTCGCCCTGGTTGGTTTCCCATCGGCGGGCAAGTCTTCGTTGATTGCAGCCCTGAGTTCGGCGCGCCCGAAGATCGCAAACTATCCGTTCACGACCCTGGTTCCGAATCTGGGCGTGGTGTCGGCCGGGGATGCTCGGTACACCGTCGCGGATGTACCCGGCCTGATTCCTGGGGCGTCGCAGGGGCGCGGACTGGGCTTGGACTTCCTGCGTCACATCGAGCGGTGTGCGGTACTCGTCCATGTCCTGGACGCGGCTGCCTGTGAGACGGAACGCGAACCCGTGGAGGACCTGCGCGTCATTGAAGCCGAGCTCAAGGCCTATCAGGGCGACCTGACGCAAGTCGAGGGATACGTTCCAATCATGGAGCGCCCTCGCGTGATCGTCCTGAACAAGATCGATATTCCAGACGGACGCGACCTGGCCGAGATCACGCGCCCTGACCTTGAGGCCTTTGGCTGGCCCGTCCTCGAAGTTTCGGCCGTCTCTCACGAGGGGTTGAAAGAGCTGTCCTTCGCCCTCGCGCGGATCGTCGAGGAAGAACGCGCAAAACGCCCGGCTTTGCCGGCTGCTCGTCCGGTCATCCGCCCCGCGGCCATTGGACACAGCGTCGGCATCACGGTTCGCCGGACCCGCAAAGACGGTGAGGCCGTGTTCCAGGTGCGCGGCGACAAGCCGGAGCGGTGGGTGCGGCAGACGGACTTTGCTAACGACGAGGCTGTGGGATACCTGGCGGATCGCCTGAACGCTGCGGGCGTCGAGGACGAGCTGATGAAAGCCGGCGCTCTCGCCGGCGATACCGTCGTGATCGGCGATCTGGATGGGGGTGTCGTCTTTGATTGGGAGCCGACTCTCACCACGGGGCCCGAGCTGCTCGGGTCGCGCGGCACCGACCTGCGCCTAGACACGACTTCCCGCCCGAGCCGCAAGGAGCGGCGCGAAGCCTACCACCAGGTCATGGACGCGAAGAGCGCGGCCCGCGACGAGCTGTGGACCGAGCGCCAGTCGGGGCACTGGACGGACGCCTCGGATTAGTCATGAGCGGAATATCATCGGCCTCCCGTATCGTCGTCAAGATCGGCTCTTCATCCCTGACGCGCCTTGATGGCGGGTTGGACCTGAACCGTATCGATTCGGTGGCGCGCCTCGTGTCGCGTTGGCGTGGGTCGGAGCGCGAGGTGGTCATCGTCTCGTCGGGAGCGGTTGCTGCGGGTCTTGATCCCCTCGGTTTCTCGTCGAAGCCGAAGGACTTACCCAGCGTGCAGGCGGCCGCCGCGATGGGGCAGGGACTGCTGATGGCCCGCTGGACGGCGGCGTTCCAAGCGCATCACCTGGACGTGGCGCAGGTCCTGTTGACCACGGAAGACGTGATGCGCCGCGATCATTACACCAATGCTCGCGCGGCTCTGGTTCGGCTCCTGGGCCTCGGTATCGTCCCGATTCTTAACGAGAACGATGCGGTGACCACCCGCGAACTCCGCTTCGGCGACAATGATCGTGTGGCCGCCTTGATTGCCCAAATGATCCGGGCGGACGCGCTGGTTTTACTGACAGATGTCGATGGCCTGTACACGGCGCCTCCGGATCATCCCGGGGCCCGGCTGGTGACGCGAGTCTCGGGAGCGGACGACCTGATGAGTGTCCTCGTGACAGGCGCGGGCTCGCGAGTGGGCACGGGCGGCATGGCCACGAAGGTCCAGGCGGCGATGCTGGCTACTGCCAGCGGAATCGGCGTTCAACTGGCCTGCGCGGACAACTTGGAGCATGTGTTGTCCGGCGAGTGCGTGGGAACGTGGTTTGAACCATCCCAGGAGCGTCCCGCATCGCGTCGCCTGTGGATCGCCCACGCGGCCCCCTCGCGCGGTGAGATCGTCGTTGACGAAGGGGCGGCGCGCGCCATCAAGGAACGTAAGAAGTCGTTGCTCGTGGCCGGAGTGAGCTCCGTGCTGGGGCACTTCGACGCGGGCGATGTCGTGGATGTTGCCTGCCCGACCGGGCTGATCGCACGGGGCGTGTCCGGATATGACTCCGATACGCTGGCCCAGATCGCTGGCCTGGGAACGCCCGAGCTTCACTCAGCTGGGTACGAACATCCCAGGCCAGCCATCCATCGTGATGATCTGGCGGTGTTGGGCGACGCGTTTTCCGCCGTGAATGCCGACTGATACGGCTCGCGGCGCGCTCGTGTGTCATTATGGCCGGGTGGATACTCCAGCAGATATTTCCCAGGTGACGGATGTAGCGCGTCAGGCGGCGCGAATTCTCGCGAACGCGACGACCCAGGTCAAAAACCGCGGGCTCGAAGCGATTGCTGCGGCGCTCATTGAGCGCAGTGACCAGATTCTGGCGGCTAACGCAGAGGACGTTGCCCGCGGTCAAGCGGAACAGATGAGCGAGGGGCTGTTGGATCGGCTCACTCTGACCCCAGAACGGATTCGTTCCATCGCGCAGGCCGTCCGGGAGATCGTTGCTCTGCCTGATCCGATCGGCCAGGTCGTGCGCGGAACACGCACCGACATCGGTCTGCGCGTGACCCAGGAGCGCGTCCCGCTCGGCGTCGTTGGCATCATCTACGAGGCCCGACCGAACGTGACCATCGACGCCGCAAGCCTGGCGATTAAGGCCGGCAATGCAGTGATCCTGCGCGGTGGAAGCGCCGCCCAGGCCTCGAATCGAATGCTTGTCGAGGTGTGCCGTGACGCGTTGACATCCGTGGGTTTGCCGCCGGATGCCATTACGACGGTCGATCCGTGGGGGCGAGCCGGGGCTCGGGCCATGATGAGGGCGCGCGGTGCCGTAGACGCGCTCATTCCGCGCGGGGGCGCGGGCCTGATTAACGCTGTGGTCGAGGAATCGCGTGTTCCCGTCATCGAAACGGGAACGGGCAACTGCCACGTGTACGTGGATGCGTCCGCGGACTTGGAGGCGGGCGAGGCGATCATCATGAACGCGAAGACGCAGCGTGTGGGTGTGTGCAACGCGGCGGAGACGCTGCTGGTTCACGCCGACGTGGCGCCGCGTTTCCTGGTCGCGGCAGTGACCAGGCTGACGACAGCGGGCGTGACGATTCACGCGGATGAAGCCACCCGGACCATCATCGACGGCAACCCCTCCATCGACGCGGACATGGTCGTTGACGCCTCGGCGGAAGACTGGGAGACCGAATACCTCTCGATGGACTTGGCGGTGCGCGTCGTGGCGGACGTTGAAGAGGCGATCGAGCACATCCGCCGATACTCGACCGGACACACCGAGGGAATCGTCGCCAGCGACGTTTTAGCCATTCGCGCATTTCGCTCGGGCGTCGATGCGGCCGCCATCGCGGTCAACGCGTCGACGCGCTTCACGGACGGAGGCCAGCTCGGCCTCGGCGCAGAGGTGGGCATCTCCACCCAGAAGCTACACGCGCGGGGACCGATGGGCCTGACCGAGTTGACCACGACGACCTGGATCTACGAGGGGGAGGGAACGATCCGCCCGTGAGTGTGCAGGAGAGCGACCGGAACGAGACCGCGGAGGCGGAGCCGGGCGGGAATACCACTGAGGCGACTGCCGGGGTGACCGCTGCCCCGACCTCCCCCCAGCATCCTCCCCGCGCGCTACGCAGGCGGCGGGTGATCGGGATCATGGGTGGAACCTTCGATCCGATTCATCACGGGCACCTCGTCGCCGCCTCCGAAGTAATGGACGTGTACGGACTCGACCAGGTCGTGTTCGTGCCGACCGCTATGCAGCCTTTTAAGGCAGGCAGACGCGTCACGTCGGCGGAGCATCGCTATCTCATGACGGTGATCGCCACCGCCTCCAATCCCCGCTTTGCCGTGTCGCGGGTGGACATTGATCGGGGAGGGACGACTTTCACGATCGACACGCTGGCGGATCTGTCGCGGGAGTATCCGGATTCGGACTTCTACTTCATCACCGGCGCCGACGCCCTGGCGCAGATCGCGCAGTGGAAGGACTCCGATACGCTCTTCGAGCAGGCGCATTTCATCGGCGTGACCCGCCCCGGTCACAACCTGTCGGATCCCGGTTTGCCTCATGAATCCGTGTCCCTGCTGGAAGTGCCCGCGATGGCAATCTCTTCAACGGACTGTCGGTCGCGCGTCGAGGAGGGCAAGCCCGTGTGGTATCTGGTTCCCGACGGAGTTGTCCAGTACATCAACAAGTACGGCCTGTATCGGTCGTAACGTAAGGAGAAACGTGACTCTTCCCGCCGCTACTCGAAACCTGGCGACACTCGTCGCTCACGCCGCGCACGATCTGGGCGGCATCAACCCGGTGTTGGTGGACGTGACGAGCAAGCTGGCTCTGGCCGACGCCTTTGTGGTCGTCTCTGCCCCGACGGACCGCCAGGTGAGGGCAATCGCCGAGGACATTATGGATCGCGTCTGGGCGAACGGCGGGCGCCGACCCGCCCACATTGAGGGGCGCTCCGAGGGAGTGTGGGTGCTCCTGGACTACTCGGATCTGCTTGTTCACGTTCTGTTAGACGGGGAGCGGGAGTTTTACGCGCTTGAACGCCTGTGGGGAGACTGTCCCGCGGTACCGATTGAGGTGGACACCGAGGAAGCACGCGCAGCGGCCGTTGCGCGTGCGGCTGCCCACGGCGCGGAAGGAAGACAGTGAGCGCCCCAAGGATCGTCCTGCTCCGCCACGGCCAGACTGACTTCAATCGGCAGCGGCGCTTTCAGGGGCGCATTGATATGCCCCTGAATGATACGGGACGTTCCCAGGCGGCCGGGGCCGCCGACGTGCTGGTGAGTCGCCTGTGCGAACCCAGCGCAGAGGTGGGCATGTTTGCGTCGCCGCCTGATGGCGCGTACGACGACGGGGGCGTGCGCATCGTGAGTTCTCCCCTGGGGCGTGCGCTTGATACGGCACATATCGTCGCCCGTGTGTTCGATGTAGCTGGCTATTCGTGCGATGGGCCGATAATCGATGAACGGCTCACGGAGCGTTTCTATGGGAGCTTCGAGGGGAAGACCTACGAGGAGATCGGCGAGGAGGATCCCCACGCCTCTCGTGAGTATCGGGGGAGCGGCGAGTGCGATCGGGCACAGGTCGAACGCTCCGAGGCCGTGGGTGCGCGGGTGCGTGCGGCTGTGTTGGAGGCGGCGGGCGGATGCCGTGATGGCCAGTCGTTGATCGTCGTTTCTCACGGTGCTGCTATTGCCCGCGGTATCGTGTCCCTGCTTGGCTTAGACCCGGCAGTCTTTAACGGGCTGCGCGGCGTGGATAACTGCCACTGGTCGGAGCTGGTCCCCGTGGGTGTGTCGACAGCGAAGAGCGCCGCCCTGCACGGATGGCGGCTGGTGTCGCACAATATCGGATCGCGCGAGGATATTTTGGGGGCGTAGTGCTGCAGGGGGCAGGTGCGCGCCAAGGCCCCCGATTGCTTTGTGACGAGTGACACTTATCTTGATTTGCCTTTCTTTTGTGGTGTCCGCTATTCTTTATGAGGTCGCTGAGGCGGCGAATCAAATACGGGGCTATGGCGCAGTTGGTAGCGCGCTTCCATGGCATGGAAGAGGTCGGGGGTTCGAATCCCCCTAGCTCCACGTTTTGGCCGACACTCGTTTTCGAGTGTCGGTTTTTTGCGTCAAACATTGTGTCGTGTCAACATCTGGGTATGTGACAAAAAGTGATTAAAGGACAAAACGTGTTTATTTTGTAGGGGTTTTTCGTTGTGATTGTAGGGGAAAGTCAATATTGAAGTCGGTGGGGGGCGGCTTGACGGATGGGCAAAACGTGTTGGTTTGATCGCAGCCTTTCGGCTTGTTGGCGCGGGAAGATCCTGGTTGAAGGTGGGTGTTTGATTGTGGTGGCGTGAACAATCCCCAACACCCGGTGTGTGGGCGCGTGGTGACCAGGTGTGAACATGCAGCTTCAAGGGTGCAGCCGCTGTCTTCGCTGTCGTTCGCCCAGGTCCGTATTCTGCTGTTGGTGTTGCTGCCTTTTGCGGTTGGTTCGTGGATAGGAAGTGTGTTTCTGGATAGGAAGTGCGCTCGTGGATAGGTTATTAACCTATCCAGGCGGCCGTTTCCGATCCAGGGAACTGTTTCCTCGTGTGTCCGTTTCCTGTACAAGTGTGGGGCTCACGCGTGCTGCGCGCTCTCGCTCCGTTCGCACAGGCAGACAACCCGTTGTTGGGTGGTTGCTAAAGCCGCTGGGATGCGCGTGGCCCTCGATGGCGGTTAAAGCCGCATACATGGGCTGCCCACGCGCACCTCAGCAGGGTTATGCGCGCGTAATCGGATTGACGCGCGGCGGGGCAGGTCAACGTGCGCAATGGGAAAACCCAGCTTGGCGCCTGGCGCGAACCTTCACAAGCCAACCAGGCCAACGGCATCGTCCCCCAGTGGGGTGAGGCAACCTGCCGGAGCAATCCCCAACCACAACGCTCGACAGGTCGGCGGATTCTGGAGGTGGTTGCAACACGTTTCGTGACCTGAACAGCAGGTTCGAGGCGTTGCAACCACCCCTAGAACCTACAGCCTTCCAGCAACGTAACCTGCCCAAATGGCCCGGCTAGCTGACGATGTGGTGGTAAGTCTGTAATTGAAAGAGGCGACGTTGTGGTATCGGAATATGGGACGCGCGAATTATGTCAAACCGATAATGCGTTGAAATTGCGTAGGTTTACATGTAATGACCTGATGAGTCAAGCTTGAAGATATGTGTACCGAGTGGAAGGATTTATCTATCCTGTCCCATAGTGTTAGGCCGGTGCCCAATGTCGTTCCAACTTGCTCGCACCCATACGTTGGTGGTTCTCGCAGCCACCACGATCGCTGCGTCTGCCGTCGTTATCCCCTCGCTGGCCGAGGGGAGGAACTCCTCCCAGGATGCTCTCTGCGCGTCGCTCATTGGGGCGCAAGGACCCATCGGTTCGCAATACAATCCTCTGCTAGCGAGCTATGCCGCTGCGGCAGGCCGGGCAACTACTTTCGCCGGTGACCACGCCCGTGAAGCCCAGCTGCGCGCCGCCCTGTCAGATGCCCAGGCGGCCCTAGAGTCCGCGAAGGCGGGGGCCCAGCAGTCCACCCCCTCTGCGGGAGGCTCGTCCCTTCGTGGTTTTGCGGCTGATCGCGGACTGGACTGGGTCGACTGGTCCACAGTCGATGATGCAACGCAGGCGCGGATCATTGAGGCGCTCATCGTTCAAAAGGTGAACGCATATCGCGCGAACGCTGGCCTGCCCGAGCTGGTCGTCTCTGCCACCGTGACCGCCGATGCTCGCGCGTGGAGTAAACACATGTCCGATTCCGATGATTTCAACCACGATCCGATCTACAAGTACCTTGGTGCGGGCAAGCTGGATGGCGGAGATACCACGTACGCGAGTGAGAACATCGCCTACAACCATCGTGAAAACTTCGGGGATAAGTGGGGGGGCTGACGGTACCTTGAAGGATCCGGCGCAGGCTGCAAATGCCCTCTTTGACCAATGGAAGAACTCCTCTGGTCACGACAAAAATATGCTCGCTCAGAACAATGTTGTAGGCGTCGGCGTCCATATCGCCAAGCACGGCGAACGCACGCGCATCTACGGCACGCAGAAGTTCTACGCCATCACCGCAGGGGTGCCGAACACGCAACGTTTCCACACTATCGGGGACGCGGCCTCGGCCTATGGATTCGACAGCGACGCCTTTCGCGCCGACAACACGACCTACGTGTCGGGACTGGCCGGATCCGGCGACGACCAGCGCGCTAACTCCTGGCAGAACAAGGTGGGCGCGCTCCCCGGCAGGTCCTTGCCGGTTGATGTATCTGAGCTGCCCACTAGGCCAGGGGCTGCGACAGCCGCGTCTACGGCTCCCGCTTCCAAGGAAAGCGAAAAACCGGTTGAGCGGACGCAGGCGGTTGCCGACGCTCAGGCCGCCGTCGATCGTGCGCAGGCCGACCTGGACGGCTATCTAGCATCCGTTCCCGACGAGCGGGCGACTGAAAGCCTCGCCGATATCGATGCGGAACTCGACCGCGTGGCTGACTCGATTGCTTCGGCAACCTCCGTTCACCCCGAGAAGGACGGTGGCGTGACGGTGCGGAACGGCGGTCGGGCTGGTCGTTACCTGACGGCGGTCGAGTATCAACGCGAGCTGGCGCGGTGCTCCACCGTTTCGCTTGGACCCGCATCCTCCCAGTCTGCCCGTTCGCAGGACGCGGGTGAGGGGGAGGCGAATCCTTTGATGCGCCAGTCCGGCCAGTCCTTGGCAACGCCGAATACTCCTGCCGGTGGCGGGGTAAAGCGTGATGAGCCCCCGGCCGATGCCCCGGTTTCCCCCAACGATCGAGGAGGAGAAGCTGCTCACACGGGTATTACTCCGCCAGCTACCTCGGCTCATGCCGATGCGTCGGGCATTCCGGCGTCGGCTCGGGTGTCCACCCCATCCCAGGCGCGGGCTCAGGCGCTCGCAGCAACGGGTTCCTCTGCCGTATGGGTCGGAATCGGAGCCCTCGCCCTCCTGGTTGTCGGCGCGGGTGCGCTCATCGCGTCGCGCCGAGCTAAACGCTGAGACGACGAGTCGGCCCCGTCGATAAATGGTCATCGGCGGGGCGGAACCGCCAACCTCGCGGGGAGCGGATCGCGTGATCGTTTGCGGCGGAACGCGCCTCGCTTCGGGTAAAGTGCTCGTGTTTTGCTATGCGTGCCACTGCGCGATTGCGTGCTTGAAGGAATGGGTGCCTTGACTCTGGCGCCCGGGCCCTCATCAGAGTGATGTTTGACAGCGGAAGTGTGTGTCGGTATGTCCACCCGGACGTGTCATTGTTGTTGTGTCGACGCAGACCTCGTTGCCAGTGGTGGAGCGCGGATTCGTTGCGCGGATTATTGACTTGTATCACTTTTGTCAGCTGGTGGTTGATTATTGACAAACTCTTCTGCATACTAAGTAATGCATTACGCGGAACCGTAACGAGTTGGTTGGAGCATCCAGCCACGTGGCTCTGTACGGTGTCGCCACTCCGATCCCATGAGAGGACTACACATGCGTCCCATCAATGCACGCAAGATTATGATCGCGGCCCTGGGTGCTGCAGCTGTCGTCGCCGGCTCCATCGTTCCCGCGCACGCAGCCACTGAGCCGGCGGACACGGGCGCCGCGCAGCCCGACGTTGTCGCGGCCGCCGAACAGCCCGAGCCCGGTGAGGGAGCCGAGGGCGACCACGCTGCCGACGCCGAGAACCCCGAGGGCGACGGCGAGGATGCAGACGGGCCTATCGCGTCGTGGAAGCAGGACTCCATCGGCTGGTGGTTCGACTTCGGCGACGGCACCTACGCTCAGAATGAGCAGGTTGAGATTGACGGTCTGATCTATCGTTTCGATAGCCGCGGCTACATGGTCACCGGTTGGTACAACCAGGAAGGCATGTGGGAGTACTACGCGCAGTCGGGAGTGCAAGCATTTGGCTGGCACCTGATCAACGGCTCCTGGTACTACCTGGATATGGACCTGGGCTTGATGCAAATCGGTTGGCTGAAACTTGACGGCTCCTGGTACTACCTGAGCGCCTCCGGCGCGATGGTGACGGGCTGGAACGCGATCAACGGCTCCTGGTACTACATGAATGACTCCGGTGTGATGGTGACGGGCTGGCACCTGATCGGTGGCTCCTGGTACTACATGAATGACTCCGGCGCGATGCTCACCGGCTGGGTCAAGGTCGGCGATTCCTGGTACTACCTGAGTGCCTCTGGCGCGATGGTGACGGGCACACAGTGGATCGACGGCGAACGCCATTGGTTCTACGAGTCCGGTGTCTGGTGGGGCGTCTACTGACCCCGGATCGTGGAGTGACAGCTAGTTTCTAGCATTAACGTGATGAGTCCCGACCTCGTGAGAGGTCGGGACTCATCACGTTGGCGCGCACGTGCGCCTGCCCACGACGAGGGGGCGTGGCCACATGCCACGCCCCCTGATCTGTTCCCGAATTAAAGTGCGTCCACCGCCTGGTTGGCGATCTGGCGTTCACACACGTCAATGAGCTCACGGACGATGCGAATAGTGCCAGCGGAGGCATCGGAATGAGTCTCGAGCCACGTGAGCCCCGCGGCAACCACGTCAACCTCGGGCACGTAGCCCGCCAGCGCGCTCGGGAACAAAAGCGTGGTGAGATCCTCGGCAGTGTGGAAGGTGAAGGTCTCCCAGATGCCTAAGAGCGAATCGAAGTACTCCGTCACGTAGGACGCGTAGGCTGATGGCGTGGTGCGCGCCTGCGCCCAGAAACCTGAGATCATAGCCCAGCGGGTGTCGTTGGGGATGGAGGTGTCGGATAGGACCTTGTCCCACACGTCAGCCTTGATCCACTCTCCGGAGCGTGCTGCACGCGCGGCCGCCGCGTTCTGGTGGCCGGTCATCGTGTCGTCGGTGGCCTCGAGGGCGGCGATATCCTCCTCGGTGGCAGCGTCGCCACGCACGAGCGCGATGAGCAGGCACCACTTGAGGTCGACATCCAGGTCCAGGCCATCCAGGGTCTGAGTGCCGTCGTAGAGCGCGCGGATGGCGTCGAGCTGCTCAGTGCTGGTCGCGTTGCGCGCGGCCGCCGAGACGAGCATGCGCTGTGCGTCGGAGCCAGAGGGGGCGGTGCGTGCCAACAGCAGCAGGCGGCGACCCGTGTCCTCCGAAGCCTCCTCGCGGGCATCGGGCGCGACGAAGGTGCGCACCGCCTCATCAATGTGGCGCAGGGTCAACATGAGGAGGCTCATGTTGTCCTCGACGGGGATCGAGGTGAGCGCCAGGTTGAGGAAGTCTCGCGCCTTCATCTCGCCATCGCGGGTCATATCCCACGCGGATGCCATGACGACGCCGCGCGTGAGGGAGTCCGTGAACTTGATGATGTTGGCGATTCCAAAGTCCAGGGAGTCGGCGTCCAGACGGACCTTGGCATAGCCCAGGTCGCCGTCGTTGACCAGGATGAAATCGGGTCGCGCTATTGCGGCCGCGGCCTCGACCGTGGTGGAGGCTCCGTCAATGTCGAGCTCTTCGCGGAAAACCTGGGTGAGGGTATCGTCCTCGGTCAGCGAGTATCCGGCGACGCCCAGGCGGTGGGGCCGCAGGGAAGCGCCCTCACAGAAGGCCTCCTGGGTGACCTCAAGGCGTTCGATCAATCCGTCCTGCGCGGTGGTGATGACCGGGCGCAGCAGGGTGACGCCGGCCTCTTCAAGCCACACCTTCGACCAGGCTGCCAGGTCGCGTCCGGAGGCTGCGGCCAGCTCGGAAAGCAGGTCGTCCAGAGTGGCGTTGGCATAGGAGTGCTTCGTGAGGTACTCGTGCAGGCCCTGAAAGAACGCGTCGCGTCCGACGTAAGAGACGAGCTGACGCAGCACGGAGGCGCCCTTGGCGTAGGTGATGCCGTCGAAGTTGACCTCGACGTCGGCCAAGTCGCGGATCTCGGCAGTAATCGGGTGGGTAGTGGGCAGCTGATCCTGCTTGAGTCCCCAGTCCTTGCGGACCATGAATCCGGTCCAGCCCTCGGTGTACTTGGTGGCCTCGGCCAGCGCCAGGTGGCTCATGAACTCGGCGAAAGACTCGTTGAGCCACAGGTCGTTCCACCACTCCATGGTGACCAGGTCGCCGAACCACATGTGCGCCAGCTCGTGGAGGATCGTGTTGGCGCGAGCCTCCATCTGCGCTTCGGTGGGGCGCGTGCGGAACACGTAGGCGTCGCGGAAGGTGACACAGCCGGCGTTCTCCATGGCGCCTGCGTTGTACTCGGGCACGAAGATCTGATCGTACTTCGTGAAGGGGTACGCGATGCCGTAGGCACCTTCGAAGAACTCGAAGCCGCGACGGGTGATGTCCAGGATTTCGTCGGCGTCAAGGTGGTCAACGATGGACGCGCGTGCGTACACACCCAAGTCGATCGTGCGGCCGTCGGACGAGGTGAGGGTCGATGTGGTGCCCTGGTAGGGGCCCGCGACGATCGCGGTGATGTACGTCGACATCTTTTCCGTGGTCGCGAAGCGGTACGTCCAGGTCTCGCCGTCCTCCTCGGGAGAGGGCGTGGGGGCGTTGGAGAAGACCTTCCATCCCTTGGGCACTTTGACGGTGAAGGTGAACGTGGACTTCAGGTTCGGCTGCTCAAATGTCGTGTAGACGCGGCGTGCGTCGGGGACCTCGAACTGGGAGTACGTGTACGCCTGGCCGTCAGCGGGGTCGACGAAACGGTGCAAGCCCTCACCCGTGTGCATGTACTGGCATGAGGCGTCGACCTCGAGCACGTTGTGTTCAGCCAGGTTCTCCAGTGCGATGCGATTGTCCTGGTGAGCGGCGAAGGGGTCGAGGGAGTTGCCGTTAAGTGTGATCGAGTGGACGTTGTTGGAGACAAGATCCGCGAACGTGGAGGTGCCTTCGCGCGCGTCGAACTCGATGCGGGTGAATGAACCGAAGTCGGTGTCTCCGCGCGTGAGGTCCAAAGAGATCTCGTAGCGGGTCACTGAGGCGATGATCGAGGCTCGCTCGATCGCTTCCTCGCGAGTCAGGTTCAGGCCTGGCATGGGGTGCCTTTCCGTCGAAGGAATCGGAGCGCTGTCGCGCTTGACATTCCTATGTTGTCATGTGTTGGGAGTGATTGCGCGTGGCGCGCCACGCAGTGTCGAAGGGGACACTCTTTTACCAGATGGTAACGCGAAGTGAGGGGGCGAGCCACATATCGTCATCAGGGGTGATGCCAAAAGCCTCAGCGAAAGTATCGAGGTTACGCAGTACCTGATTGCATCGGAATTCGGCGGGGGAGTGGGGGTCGATGGCCAGCATCTGGCGGGCGAATTGGGGGCGGGTAGCGGTCCGCCACGCGCGTGCCCACGCGTAGAAGAAGCGCTGCGGGCCCGTAATTTCATCGATGACGGGGGCGCTAGAGGGGGTGAGTCCCTGTTCGGCCAGGGAGGCAACCCACGCTTTCCATGCGATGGTGAGTCCTCCCAGATCCCCGATGTTCTCGCCGATGGTGAGCGCACCGTTGACGTGGGGGAGTGGCGCGGCGGTGGCTTCCTTGGTCCCATCCGTCGCTTCGGCCACAGTTTCCTCCCGGTTCTCGGGGAGCAAGATAGCGGGGGTGAGGACGTCGTATTGTTCGATGAGTGCGCGCGTACGCTCCTCGAAGGCCGCGCGGTCCGCGTCCGTCCACCAGTTTGACAGGTTCCCGTTGCCGTCGTAGCGCGAACCCTGGTCGTCGAATCCGTGGCCGATTTCATGGCCAATGACCGCGCCGATTGCACCGAAGTTAACGGCGTCGTCGGCCTCGGGGTCAAAGAATGGCGGCTGGAGAATAGCAGCGGGGAAGACGATCTCGTTCTGGGTGGGGTTGTAGTAGGCGTTGACCGTCTGCGGGGTCATGTACCACTCGTCGCGGTCGACGGGGCCGCCGAGCTTAGCCCACTCCCGGTCGGTAGCGTGTGCGCTGGCGGCACGCACGTTGTCAACGATGGAAACGCCTTTGTCCAGGTGCAGGGTCGAGTAATCGCGCCACTTGGGAGGATAGCCGATCTTCGGGTTAAAGGTCGCGAGCTTAGCCAGTGCCCTCTCCTTCGTGTCGTCACTCATCCAATCGAGGCTGCGGATCGAAGCCCCGTATGCGTCCAGGAGGCGACGAACCAATACATCCATCGCCTCCTTTGCCTGTGGAGGGAAATGACGCGCCACCCACGCCCGCCCCATGGCCTCACCCAGGTAGGCCTCGATCAAGCCGAGAGCGCGCTTCCAGCGGGGGCGCAGTTCCTGTGTGCCCGCCAGCGTGCGCCCGTGGAAGCCAAAGTTCTCCTCCACAAAGTCACTCGAGAGCAGGGAAGCGCGAGAGTCAATGACCGAGGCGCTGAGCCATTCCTTCAGGGTCGCCAGGTCGGTGCTGGCCCACAGGGCTGCCGCTCCCGTCAGGTAGTCGGGCTGATCGACGTTGACGACCAGGGCGCCGCTGGGCAAGTGGGCTCCCTGTGCCCACGCGTCCCAGTCGAATCCGGGCGCCAGCGTGCGCAGATCCGTCCATGGCGTCGGGTTGTCGGAGAGGAGGGGGTCTCGGTTGGAGACAGAATCGCGGTGGTGCGAGGCGAGGGTGGTTTCGACTCTCATGATGCGCTCGGCCGCCGCCTCGGCGTCGGACAGTCCGGCCAGGGCCAGGAGCCTGGCGGTGTGGGTGACGTAAGCGTCGCGGATAGGCGCGTAGTCGTCTTCGCGATAGTAGGCTTCGTCGGGCAGGCCGATACCGGACTGGACCAGCGAGAGCATGTAGTGCGAAGAGTCGTGCGGGTTGGGGCTCACGTACGCGCCGACGAGGCCTCCGACTCCTTCGCGCATGAGGGAGCCCATCGCGTGCGCCAGGTCCTCGCGGCTACGACACGCGTCGATAGCGCCAAGCTCGGCCTGCAGGGGGGTGGCTCCCGCAGCGTCGATTGCTTCTTCGTCCAGAAACTGTGCCCACAGAGTGGCGATGCGCTGAGCATCGGGGTCGTCCAGGGCGCCGGAAGCGGCGTCCTGGGCGATCGCTCGGGCGTATTTTTCGGAAGCGTCGCGCAGTGTGTGGAAGGCGCCATCCATGGGGCGGTCAGCGGGGATCGTGTGGGTCGCCAGCCAGGTGCCGTTGACGTGGCGATAGAAATCGTCCTGGGGGCGCACAGTCGGGTCGATGTTCGCGGTTTCCAGGACTCGTGCGAGCAGTGTGTTTGTCATGCCCTAACTCTAAGGTGTGACACGGGATTGGCGTGGGTTTAGCGTCACCGAGGGGAATCGTCCCGCGATTTACGTAATGGTGGCGGGATGTTATTTGCGACTTTTTGGCATATTTTCCGAGACAAGTGCGGATGTGTGCCCCAGGAAGCAGGGGTATGCACGTATGTGCAGAGTTGTGCATACATTCGTGCAAACGGTGTGACAGGGCGCATGATGGACACAGCAAAGGGGAACAGCCTCATGAAGACGTGAAGGGAACATACGGTGAAGACACTTCGCACTGACGTATGCGTCATCGGTGGCGGATCCACCGGTGCGGGCGTCGTCCGCGACGTCGCCATGCGCGGCTTCGCAGCCGTCCTCGTTGACCGGGCGGATATCGCCCAAGGTACATCCGGTCGTTTCCATGGTTTGCTCCACTCCGGCGGTCGCTACATCGCCTCCGATCCCGAGTCGGCTACCGAATGCGCCGAAGAGAACGAGATCGTCAAGCGCATCAACTCCAACGCCATCGAGGCCACCGGCGGTCTCTTCGTGGTGAGTGCACAGGACGATGAGGAATACGCGGACCAGTTTCTGGCTCGCGCCGCGGCCGCACAGGTGCCAGCCGCCGAGATCTCGATCGCCGAGGCGCTCCGGCGCGAACCGCGCTTGGATCACCGCATCAAGCGCGCCTTCGAGGTGAACGACGGCACGGTCGACGGCTGGCAGATGGTGTGGGGCGCGATCCGCTCCGCGCAGGCCTACGGTGCGCAGGTCCTCACCTACCACCGCGTGACCTCCATCGAGAGAGACGGCGACAGCATCGCCGCTGTCATCGTCCACGACGAGAGGGGAGGGGAAGACCTGCGCATCGAATGCGGCTTCGTCCTCAACTGCGGCGGTCCCTGGGCCGGGCAGATTGCCGCCATGGCAAACTGCCACGGCGTCGATGTGGTCCCCGGCGCGGGCATCATGATCGCCATGAATCACCGCCTCAGTCACTCGGTGCTTAACCGCTGCATCTGGCCGGCCGACGGCGACATCCTGGTCCCCGACCACACCGTGTGCATCATCGGCACGACCGACCTGAAGGCCGACGACCCTGATCGCCTGTCCATCCCACCCGATCAGGTTCAGCAGATGCTCGATTCCGGCGAGGCCCTGGTCCCGGGTTTCCGTAAGGCCCGGGCCGTGCACGCGTGGGCGGGAGCTCGCCCCCTCGTCAAAGACTCGCGGGTCTCAGATACCGACACCCGCCACATGGCGCGCGGCATGAGCGTCATCGACCACAACACGCGCGACGGCGTGTATGGGATGCTCACCATCGCGGGCGGCAAGCTGACCACCTATCGGCTCATGGCTGAGCGCATTGTCGACATTATGTGCACCGAGATGGGGGATCAGCGTCCCTGTACGACCGCCCATGAGGCCGTCCCTCCCGCCAAGGAATCGCGCCTGTACTCCATCGGCCACCGCCTGGACAATGTCGAATCCCATAACGATGGACCGTCCCACGAACAGATCATTTGCGAGTGCGAGATGGCCACCCGCGCCATGCTCGAGACAGTCATGGACACCCTGCCCGCGGGGCAGCTGGATGACGTACGACGCCAGATGCGACTGGGCATGGGGCCGTGCCAGGGTGGATTCTGCTCCCAGCGCGCCGCGGCAATCGCCCACGAACGCGGAAATATCGACTCGATGCGCGCCAACGCCCTTCTGCGGCTCTTCCTCAAAAATCGCTGGATCGGCCTGTGGCCCATCATGTACGGCAAGCAAGCCAGGCAGGCTGCGTTGGATGCCTGGATTCACGAGGGCACGCTCGATGTCGAGCACCTGCCCATCCCCACGCAGGAGGTTGTGCGATGAGAGACGCCGTCGTTGTCGGCGCGGGATTAGCTGGCCTGGCCGCCACTATCAGGGCCGCCGACGCGGGCCTTCGCGTTACCCTGATTGCAAAGGGCGTGGGCGGCATCCAACTCGGAACGGGCACCGTCGACATCCTCGGATACGGACCCGACCCGATCGACAAGCCCGTGGACGCGTTGGCCGCCCACGTGGCCTCGCGACCCACCCACCCCTACGCGCACATCGCCCCCGACCAGGTTGGCGCATGCGTCGCCTGGCTGCGCGATACCGTCGGCCCCGACGCCCTCATCGGCGACGAAACGCGCAACGTGCGCATCCCCACCGGCGTCGGCGCGCTGCGCCCCACCTGCCTGTTTCCCCCCTCCATGCGGGCCGGCATCCCCCGAGCGGGCGCCCGCTACGCGATCGTTGGACTGCAGCGACTCAAAGACTTTTACCCCGACCTGGTCGCGGAAAACCTCACGCGACAGGCGGGACCCGATTCCCAACCCATCAAAGCCCGTGCGCTCAGCGTCGACTACGTCGTGCGCGACGGAGAGATCGACTCCACCGGCACCAACCACGCGCGAAGCCTCGACCGCGAAGAAAATCGCGCGCGCCTAGCGGACACGATCCGTCCCCTCCTCCAGGACGGAGAGACCGTCGGCTTGCCCGCGGTCCTCGGCCTCGACAATGCGTCCGCCTGGCGCGACCTGGCGGACAAGCTGGGCCACCCGGTCTTCGAGATCCCGATCCAGCCCCCGTCCGTTCCGGGCATGCGCCTGAACGCACAACTGACGCGGCTTGCATCCGAGAAAGCCCGCGTCATCCTCGGAGCCCCGATCAGCACGGTTCACGCCGCACACGGACGCGTCAAGGCCATCGAATACGCCAGCGCTGGACGCGCCACCCGCATCGAGACGCGCTCCCTGATCCTGGCGGCGGGAGGCTTTGAATCCGGGGCCCTCGACATGGACTCCTACGGAACCGTGCGCGAGACCATCTGTGGCCTGCCCGTCATGGGTGCCACCGGTCAACTCTTGCACGCCGACTTCTGGGGGGATGACCAGCCCCTCTTCCTGTCCGGCCTGGCCGTCGACGACTCCATGCGCGTCGTCGACGCCGACGGCGAGCCCGTGTACGCCAACCTGTACGCAGCGGGAGGAAACCTGGCCGGTGCCACCCGCTGGCGCGAAAAGAGCGGCGAAGGAATCGCGCTGGCCAGCGCCCTTACAGCAGTCGACGCAATCGTGGAGGAACTGAAATGAGCCTGGAGATGACAACGCTGATGGGCCCAGGCGTTGAAGAGGACAGCGTGTTCTCTCTGACCGGGGATGCCGCCCTGCGCTCCAGCCTGGACGCATGCGTCAAATGCACGATCTGTGAGACGCAGTGCCCGGTCATGCGCGTCACCGACCTGTTTGGCGGACCGAAGTACTCGGGTCCCCAAGCCGAACGCTTCCGCAAGAACGGGCAGATGGTGGACAAATCCATCGACTATTGCTCCTCGTGCGGCACCTGCTCACTCGTGTGCCCGCAGGGCGTGAAAGTCACCGAGCTGATCCACCACAGGCGCACCGCCATGAAGGAAGCCCACGGAATCCCGATGCGCGACCGGCTCATCGGCCGTACCTCCCTGATCGGTACTATGATGACCCCGGTCGCTCCCATCGCGAACTGGGCACTGGACGTTAAGCCGGTCCGCGTGGCCATGGAGGCGATCATTGGCGTGCACCGAGCCGCGCCGATGCCCCGCGCCTATGGGCGCACATTCGAGTCCTGGTTCAAGAAACACACGCCCCTGCCCACCTCCGGCACTCGCGGCCAAGTGATCTTCTTCCACGGGTGCGCCGGTCAGTACTTCGAGGTAGAGACCTCCATCCACTCGGTCCTGGTCCTGGAGCACCTGGGATACGAGGTCCTGGTCCCCAAGCACGGCTGCTGCGGGTTAGCGCTTCAGTCCAATGGCCTCTACGACGACGCGCGCAAGTACGTCTCGAAGCTGACGAAGGACCTGCGGGTAGCCAACCGCGATGCGCCCATCATTTCCGCCTCGGGTTCCTGTGGCGGAATGCTACGCCACGAGGCCCACGAGATCCTGGAGATGGATACCCCCGAACTGCGCGACGTGGGCTCCCGCACGTGGGACATCTGCGAGTTCCTGCTGCACCTGTACGACATGGGCGAGCTGGACACCAACTTTCAGCGCATTGAGGTTACCATCCCGTATCACGCACCCTGCCAGCTCAAGTCGCAGGGCCTGGGAAAGCCTGCGATCGAGCTGATGAGCCTGATCCCCGGCGTCACCGTGAAAGACTCCGAACAGCCGTGCTGCGGTATCGCGGGCACCTACGGTATGAAGAAGGAGAAGTATGCGATCGCCCAGGCCGTGGGCGCGCCCGTCTTTGATTTCATCAAGCAGGTGAACGCCGAGCTGGCGGCGTGCGACACGGAGACGTGCCGCTGGCAGCTGCGCACGGCGACGGGCGCGAACGTTGTTCACCCGATCTGGCTGATCCACAGGGCCTACGGCCTGCCGAATGGATAAATGGAGCCGATAGCCGCACACGAGCGGCGGAAACCGGGGGGCGGGACCCGCTTACGCGCTGCGACAGGTGGGGGCGCGGCTGCGCTCGGGGCGCGAGAGCACGACGCCCCGAGTCACGACGGGGCGTCGGTGCCCGTTTGCTTGCGCCGACGCTGACGCGCACGCATTCATGCCAGGGTGGCCACCAGCGTCGATACGGCAACACCGACCAGGAGCGCCGCGAAGACCAACCCCAGCACCCGGTTTGACACCCGTTTGGTCAGGCGCGCCCCGGCGATTCCGCCGAGCATCGAAGCGCCGGCGAAGAGCGTGACCATCACCGCAGCCTCGGCCGTTATCGTGAGTGATCCTGACAGCGCGCGCGAGGCGAGCCCGAATGTCGAGGAGAGGACCATGACCAGCAGGGAAGTGGCAGCCGCGCGCTTGAACTGGTAACCCAGCGCCAGGTGCAGGGCTGGCACGATCGCGAAGCCTCCGCCAACACCGAAGAACCCCGTGAGGAAACCCGTGAGCGTAGCCAGTGCTATGACCCTGACGACCGTGGAGGCGGCCGAGGGGTCGGCGCCCCTACTTGCCCCGGCCTCGCTGGTGGGGGATGGGGAGGGATGCAACTGGGAGCGCGCCATGAACACTGCGACAAAGCCGAGGAGCGTACAAAAAGCCAGCATGAGTGTGCGCGCCGAGACGAGGGATCCCAGGGTGGAGCCAGCCCAGGTGCCGACCAGGCCCGAGGCGGCAAAGAGAGTCCCCTCGCGCCACGCGACCTGTCCGCCATGGGCGCGCGTCGCCAAGGATGCGGCGGCCGTGAGCCCGACAATGACGAGAGACAAGCCGGTTGCCTGATGCGGTTCTACTCCCAGGACGTAGACGAGAATCGGAACCGAGAGGATGCCGCCGCCGGCTCCCAGCGATCCGACGACGACGCCGACGAAGGCTCCGATGCAGAGCGCCTTAACGATCACGGCGTCTCCCCTGCAGCGGTAGGACAGGGGATGCTTACTCCCAGCGACGAGGCGACGCGCGGCTTCATAATGTCCGAGGCGGGATAGCCCGCCGAGATCAGCATGCCCATCGCTCTCAGTACCGGGGTAACGCGCTCGTAGAAGGTTCGGTATCCCGCGCACAGGTAGTTATGCTGTGCCCCTCCCGCGCGCGTCACGAAGCGATCCTTCGGGCACCCTCCCTGGCATAGGCGCAGGTGGGGGCAGGCCTGACATTCCTCGTCCAAGTCGGGCTTCAGGCGTGCGAAGTCTCGCATTCTCGAGGAGGAAGCAAGCTCGCTGAAGGAGGAGGTCTCAATGTTGCCGACCAGCCAGTTTGGTTCAACCCAGTGATCGCACGCGTACACGTCTCCGTTGAACTCCATCGCCATGTTCGCCCCGCAGTGCGGCGCGTGCACGCACACCGACGCCGAGCCGAATAAGGCGGACAGGGTGGAGTCGAAGTCCTGAACGAACACCTCGCCCACGTCTGTGGCGAGCCACAAGTCAAACACGTCACGCAGGAAACGGCCGTACCCGCCCGGGGACGTCGACCGGCTCGTCACGCAGTCCCCGTCCTGGCGGTATAGCAGGGCGGAGGAACCCGAGCGCCAGCCGAGCTCCGCCTGGGCCAGGTCGGCCGCGCGCACGCGCTCAACGACCGGGATGAACTGCAGGTACCGGGCGCCAAGATCGTCGCGAAAGTAGCGGTAGACCCGCTCTCCGTGGTCCTCATTCGCGGCGTTGACCGTACACAGCACGTTCGTCTCCACACCCGCGCGCGCCAGAGCTTCCCATCCGCGCATGACCATTGCGTGAGTGCCCCGACCGCCACGGTTGAGACGGTACGCGTCGTGAAGGGCGGCTGGACCGTCGATCGACACCCCCACGAGCACGTCGTGGCCGGCGAAGAAGCTCGCCCACTCGTCCGTGATCAGAGTCCCGTTGGTCTGTAGCGCATGCCGAACCCTCTGGCTGGGGCGCCTGTAACGCTCGCACAGCTCCATCGCGCGCTCAAAGAAGCCGAGCCCACGCAGGGTCGGTTCCCCGCCCTGCCAGAGCATGGTGACCTCGCCGTCGCCGCTGGATTCCAGGTAGGTACGCACGTAGCGATCCAGCGTCTGCTCCGACATCGCTTGCCCGCGCGCGTCGTAGAGCAGCTCCTTGGACAGGAAGAAACAGTATCGGCAGTCCAAATTGCACGCAGCCCCCGTGGGCTTGACGACGACGGAGAAAGGGAGGGGGCTGCTCATGGGCGCGCCTACTCTGCTCCGACCTCGTCGAGGTCGGAGCGGGCCGTGTTGACCAGGGGAACGTCGAAGTCGGTCATCGCAGCCATCCACTTGGCGAAGGAATGATCCCCGCGCTCGCGCAGTTGCCGGTAGAGGTTCGTGGCCAGTTCGCGGCGAATCTCGTCGTAGATGGGAGAGGAGTACACGTTGTTCATCTCGGCGGGATCCAGGCGCAGGTCGTAGAGTTCGTTGATTGACTCCGGATTGATGACAAGCTTGAAGTCACGGGTGCGCAGCATGCGCTGTTGGAGGGGGAAATGGTGGCCGTGGAACTCGCATACGATGTCCTGGCGCCACCCCTGGACCGCCTGGCCGCGAGTCAAGTCGATGATCGAGCGCCCGTCCTCCACGAGGGAGGTGTCTAATCCGGCAATGTCGAGGACGGTTGCAGGCAGGTCGATGAGTGAGACGAAAGCGTCGGAGCGGCCAACCGTCGACACGCCGGGGATGCGGGCGATGAAAGGCACGTTGTAGATATCGTCGTACATCATGGGGCCCTTGTCGTTGAGGCGGTGAGAACCCGTGAACTCCCCGTGGTCGGCGCAGAAGAACACGGCGGTGTCGTCCAGGACGCCCAGCTCGCGCGCCGCGTCCATGATGCGACCGATCTCGAAATCAATCATGGCCACATAGCCCCAGTAGGCGGCGATTAGTTTCTTCCACTGCTGGTTCGTGAACGAGGACGTGGACCAGTAGGTCGCGTAGTTGAGCTGGATGGGGGGCTTGCCGATCAGGGGGTCCCCGAAACTCTCCGGCAATTCGACGTCCGCCGGGTCGATCAGGTCGAACCATTCGTCGGGCAGGAAGTAGGGCAGGTGCGGGCCGAAAAAGTGCACATCGAGGCAGAACGGCTGGCGCGAGTCCTTCCAATCGGCCGCGTACTCGCACAGCTTCTCGATGGCGCGGTCCGCGAGGAAGCGCTCGAACGTCGCCTCCTCGGGCTGGTCGAGGCGCGCGGCGATGACGTGTCCGTCGCGGCCGCCGGGTAGCTTTCCGCGCCACAGGTCGTGGGCGCGCACGGGGGGAAGACCGCGCTCGTTCAGCCAAGCCACGTACTTTTCGTTGGCGACGGGGTTCTCTGCGCCCCAGTAGGTGTCGTCGTCCGCGCCGAACTTGTCGGGCAGGTTGTATCCGCAGTGGTACTTTCCGACGATCCCGACGTTGTAACCGGCATCGCGCAGCTCCTGCGTGTACGTCCACGTGCCTTCCGGGATCGACACCTGGTAGGCGATGTTCCACTCGGGGTTCGCCAACACCTGGTGTTTGCCCGGGCGTTTCCCCGTGAGCAGCGAGGCGCGGGCGGGAGTGCAGATCGCGGTGGGCGTGAAGCAGTGGGTGAAGGCGAATCCCGACTCGCCCATGGCGTCGATGGTCGGGGTATGTGCGTGCGGGTTCCCGAGGCAGCCGATCGTATCCGTGCGATGTTGATCGGTCATGATGACCAGGAAGTTGCGAACGGTGTCGGGAATATCCCGTGATGCGTGGGCCATCGGTGGCTGCTCCTCCCAGGGTCTGCGGCCGAGGGCAGCCGCTCGTACTCTTTCCCTTCACCGTACGCGCCTCGTTTTGTGTCCGTGGTGCCGGACATAAAGAGAGGGTGTGATCTGTGCTACTGGTTTGGGTGGGGGTGTCACTTCGTCTGGACGACGAACTCCGGGTGAGGCGCGCTCGTCACCTCAACGGAATCCGCCTCGATGACCAGTGCCTTCGTCCCGCGCGCCCGAAGCGTTCCGCTCACTCGCACCCAGCTGTCCGCCTCAGGGGCGGTTCCGTCCCATCGCACAGCGAAACCAATTGCGTACGCGTCTGCGGCACAACACCAGATCGCCATGCGCGCCACCGCGAAGCTCTCTCGCTGCGTAATACGCGGAATCGATGCCTGCCCGCGCGCCGACTCGGTGCTCATCACGAAGCCGACGAGTTCGATATGTTGACCGTCGTGCGCCCGACCGTGAGAGGAAAGCTCCTCGACCTGCGCGAAGAAGTTGTCCGTCGTGAGCTCCAACGTTCCCGCCGACGAAGCCCCATCCCCGCTCCCGCCGCGATGGGGGTGAGGATCGGCGGAATCTGCGCTCCCATCCGCGTCGCTCCCAGAGTCGGTGGGGGGCTGGTCGGTGGAAGGGTCGGTGTCCGAAGCCGACTGCGCCTCGGTGTCGGCCGCGCGCGCGCCGAGAGGCGACGAGGCCAGCTCCGAAGGAGACACGTGGAAGGGGAGGAACAGGAGGACACTCGCCAAGAAAGCGACGAGCGCGCGCGCGAGGGCGCGCCGAGAGGAGCGCGAACCAGCGTGCTCTAAGTCGCCGGAGCCGACCGTGGAGGAGAGGGCCAACGAACACGCGAGCAGCAGCACCCCCGAGGCGACGATTCCGGGGCGCGTCGACGGTGGAACGAAGGACGCGTATTTGCCCGATAGGGACAGCCATAGAAGAGTCGCCCCCAGGCATGCCAGGGCCAGCGATTCGGCGGCGGAGGCAACGCGATCGATCAACTTCACGGCAACAGCCCCGCCCACCACGAGCCGCCCACGACGAGCGCCGCAACAATCGTGACCGTCATAAACAATCGGGCAACAAAGGAAATGCGGAACTGCGACGCCAACAGCGCAACATTCTTCACGTCCATCATCGGCCCGAACACCATGAAGCCCATGAGAGCACCCGAGGGAGCCAACGATGCCAGCGACCGCGCGATCACCGCGTCGGATGAAGAACACAGGGACAGGGCGAAGCCCGCCGCCATCATGAGCGCCAACGCGGCCGCCCCGGGCAGACCCGACAGCAGCGACGATACCGGCCACAGCACCTGCGCGAGGGTCGACGCCGCGACTCCGCCCAGCAAAAACGGCACGATCCGCCCGAATGAGCGCCCCGTTGACGCCAACACGCCAACCGCCGACCGGTCGGGCAACTCGCATCCGTCGGCGCAGCAGCACCCGTCGGTCCCCTCATCGCCCCCGGAGTCGCGCAGCGCCCACGGGGGAACAATCAGCATCGACAGGCCAACGAGGAGGGCGACGAGGGCGCTGAGGCCGACGCGAACGCCAACGAGGCCCCACGATCCGAAGGCGTACCAGGTGGAGGCGATGACCAGGGGATTGATCGCGGGGGAGGCGAGCATGAGCGTGGTCGCCGCAGATAGGGGGACTCCCTTGCGCAGGAGCGACCGGAAGATGGGCACCGCGGAGCAGTCGCACACGGGCAGCAGGAACGCGAACAAGAGTGCTGTGAGGATTGACACTCCCGGGTGGGTGGGGAAAATGCGGGCGATCAGGGCGGGAGAGGCATAGACCTCGATAACCTCGGCAACCAGGACGCCCAGCAGCAAGAACGGGACGGCCTGGAGCGTCATCCCCACAGCGATCGTCGCCGCGCGCCCAACCGGCAAACCGGCACCGGAGAGGGGCCCCTGCAACGCCCACACGGCGATCAAGGCGGCCAGTGCGCACGCGCCCACCACCGCGCCCCAAGGGCGCGCGGGGTGCGGGGAAGCTGCGTGAGTCACCCAGCCACTGTAGGACAAGGTGCCAGCTTCGCATCGGTTACACGCCGGGAGGAACTGTGTGCGGAGGAACGACCTCGCGGCGGGCGGGGAGGCGCACGCTTCGCTACACTGGGCTATCGCTACGATCCGGCCCGCACGCGGGGCATCACCGGGGAGCATCCGGAAGAACGAGGAACGCGAGAGTCGGCCACGGCCTCGTCCCCTCCAGTAGAACCGGACGGGAGGGCCCGACACAGCCCCAAGGAAGCGGCCGCGCCCCAGCCAGGGAGCGGCAAGCGGGGTGGTACCGCGGGTTCCGGCGACGCCGGTCCTCGTCCCTGTTATAGGAGCGAGACGAGGACACTCATGACGAAGCACGGCTTCTACCCCCGCCACCGGCAAGACGAGGTGGACCCCAGCCCTTCCTTCCCCGCCATGGAGGCTGACACCCTGGCGTTCTGGGCCACCGACGACACGTTCCGCAAGTCCATCGAGAATCGTGACGCGGGCGAGGGTGGCTCCAACGAGTTCGTGTTCTATGACGGCCCCCCCTTCGCGAACGGCCTGCCCCACTACGGTCACCTGCTGACCGGCTACGTCAAAGACGTCGTGGGACGCTACCAGACCATGAAAGGGCGTCGCGTGGAGCGCCGCTTCGGGTGGGACACTCACGGCCTGCCCGCCGAGCTTGAGGCCCAGCGCCAGCTCGGCATCGACGACGTCACCGAGATCACCCGCGAGGGCGGCGTCGGTATCGCCGCCTTCAATGAGGCCTGCCGTTCCTCCGTGCTGCGCTACACCCGGGAATGGGAAGAATACGTCACCCGCCAGGCGCGCTGGGTAGATTTCGACAACGACTACAAGACGCTGGACATGGCCTACACGCAGTCCGTGATCTGGGCGTTCAAAGAACTCTACGACAAGGGACTGGCCTACCAGGGCTACCGCGTGCTGCCCTACTGCTGGCATGATCGCACTCCACTGAGCAACCACGAGCTCAAGATGGACGACGAGGTGTACCAGGATCGCACCGACAACACCGTGACGGTGGGGCTACGCCTGGAGAAGAAGCTTCGTGAGGATTCGGAGCGCCCGGAGCTGGCGCTCATCTGGACGACGACGCCGTGGACGCTGCCGTCGAACTCGGCGATTGCGGTGGGGCCGAGCATCGAGTACGTGCTGGTTGAGGTCGCCGCCGACCACGAGGGCGTCCTCGCAGGCGAGCGTGTGCTGATCGCCGCCGACCTGGTGTTCGCCTACGCCAAGGAGCTGGGCGAGGACCCGCGCGTCGTGGCCTCCTACCGGGGATCGGACCTGGTGGGCACGCACTACCACCCGATTTACGACTACTTCGATGCGCCCGAACACCGGGCCGAGGGCGCGGCCCCCGGCCCGAACGGCTGGTCGATCATCGCCGCCGATTACGTGACGACCACCGACGGTACCGGCCTGGTCCACCAGGCGCCCGCCTTTGGTGAGGACGACATGTGGACGTGTATGGACCGCGGTATCGGCGTCGTCCTGCCCGTCGACGAGGGAGGCCTGTTCACCTCGGAGGTGTCCGACTACGCGGGCAAGCACATCTTCGACGCGAACCGCTACATCGTGGCCGATCTGCGCGATCAGTCGGGGCCGATGGCGCGTCGCGCGCCCGAGATTCGCGCTGTGCTGGTGCGCGAAAAGTCTTACGTGCACTCCTACCCGCACTGTTGGCGTTGCCGCAAGCCGCTGATGTACAAGGCCGTGTCCTCGTGGTTCGTGCGGGTCACGCAGATCCGTGATCGCATGGTGGAGCTGAACCAGGAGATCACATGGGCTCCCGCCCACATCAAGGACGGCATCTTCGGCAAGTGGCTTGAGGGTGCGCGCGATTGGTCGATCTCACGTAACCGATTCTGGGGTGCACCGATCCCCGTGTGGGTGTCGGATGATCCGGCCTATCCGCGCACGGACGTGTATGGGTCGATCGAGCAGCTGGAGGCTGACTTCGGTGTGAAGGTGACGGACTTCCACCGTCCGTTCATCGATTCGCTGACGCGTCCGAACCCGGACGATCCGACGGGCAAATCCACGATGCGCCGCATTTCCGACGTGTTCGACTGCTGGTTTGAGTCGGGCGCGATGCCTTTCGCGCAGGTGCACTACCCCTTCGAGAACCAGGAGTGGTTCGAGTCGCACTATCCGGGCGACTTCATCGTGGAATACATCGGTCAGACGCGCGGCTGGTTCTACACGCTGCACGTGCTGGCGACCGCGCTGTTCGACCGCCCGGCCTTCCGCTCCTGTGTGTCGCACGGCATCGTGTTGGGCGACGACGGTTTGAAGATGAGCAAGTCGCTGCGCAACTACCCGGACGTGTCCGAAGTGTTTGACAAGTACGGCTCTGATGCGATGCGCTGGTTCCTCATGTCCAGCCCGGTGGTGCGCGGCGGCAACCTGATGGTCAAGGAGGAGTCGATCCGCGATACCGTTCGCCAGGTGCTGCTGCCGATCTGGAATGCCTACTATTTCTTCACGCTGTACGCGGGTGCGTGCAACGCAGGAGCGGGTTACGAGGCCCGCCGCCTGGACCTGTCATCGACGTCCACGGTAGCCGCCTTAGCACAGATGGACCGCTACCTGCTGGCCCACACTCGCACGCTCGCTGAGGATGTGCGCGGCGCGCTGGAGGCCTACGACGTCGCGGGGGCGTGCGACGCGATTCGCGACTACCTGGACGTTTTGACGAACTGGTACGTGCGCACGCAGCGTCAGCGTTTCTGGGACGAGGACGACGCTGCCTTCGACGCGCTGTACACGGCGCTGGTGACGCTCATGGAGCTGGCGGCCCCCCTGCTGCCGCTGCTGAGCGAGGAGATCTGGCGCGGTCTGACGGGCGGTGAGTCCGTGCACTTGGTCGATTTCCCGGTCTTGGACGAAGCCGTGGCCGCGCCTAAGCTGGTTGCCGCGATGGACGAGGTTCGCTCGGTCGTGTCGGCCGTCTACGCGCTGCGCAAGACGCATCAGCTGCGCGTGCGCCAGCCGTTGTCCTCCCTGCGGGTAGTGTCCGAAAAGTTTACGGACCTGGAGCCTTTCGCGGAGCTGATTGCCTCCGAGGTGAACGTGAAGTCCGTGTTCTTCGCCGCTCCAAGGAACTCGGGCCTGAGCGTGCGCACCGAGCTGACCCTGAACCCGCGCGCCTTCGATCCCACGTTCCGTAAGCTGACGAGCCAGCTGTTCAAGGCTCAGAAGTCGGGTGACTGGGAGGTGACGGACGGGGAGTGCCGCTTCCCCTCCGTGCTGGTTAACGGCTCGCCGCTCGCGCTGACGGGCGACATGTTCTCGGTGTCCACCTCGGTTAACGCTGCCGAGGGGCAGGTTGCGGACGTGCTTTCTTCGGGCACCTTCGTGGTCCTGGATACCGAGCTGACCGCGGAGCTGAAGGCCGAGGGCTACGCCCGCGATGTCGTGCGCGCTGTCCAGGATGAGCGTAAGAACGCCGGTCTGCACGTCGCGGACCGTATCGACCTGGTGCTGGCGGTTCCCGCCGACCACGTGGCCGACGTGGAGACCTGGCGCGACATGATCGCCGCCGAGACCCTCGCGCTGTCGGTCGCGATCACAGCCGGCGACAAGCTCTCCGTGAGCGTGGCCAAGCACTGATTGCTGCCGAGGCGGGCGGGCTGCGCGGTTGCGCGGCCCGCCCGCTTGCGTGCGCCGCGACCGGGGTAATTTTTTCCGGCCTGAGCCGCCGTGATCACAACCCGTAGATATTGATCAACCGCCCCTGAAAGGCAGATAGGCTCGCGCAAAGAATGACACCGTGACGGGCCGTACAGGCCGCGTTAACATCCGCTGCCGGTAAACTACTGGGGACACTGCGGACCCCGGAGGAAACATGGCAGGCGAATCGTTCTTTGGGCAAGAGCCCACCCACCAGGAGAAGGAGGGCGGCATTCCCGCCGACCTCATCCCGTACCTGGAGGCGGCCGACGAGGCCGAGGAACCCGACCCGGAGGCCAACGTCCAGGATCCGGCGGATGCAGCGGAAGGGCGGCGCGAGGCCGCCCTGCGCGCCCTCGTCGAACACTCCCTGCTCCTAGGTCCCGATCCCTCCATCCTCGCCGAGATCGAGAGCGACGTGGACGAGGACGACGCCGCACAGGATCGACAAGAACGCGAGACGCACGAAGCGGCGCTCACGCGCGCCCAGGACGACGTGGCCCTCGATGGTCGCGTGCAGGAAATCTACCAATCGATCGTGGAGCGCGCCCCCGAGCACGACATCGACCCGACGCTTGAGCGCGTCAGGCTTGCCCTCGACATCCTGGGGGACCCGCAAAACGCCTACCCGTCGATCCACGTCACGGGCACGAACGGCAAGACCTCGACCTCGCGCATGATCGACTCCTTGCTCAGCGCCTTCGGCATGAAGACCGGCCGCTTCACGAGCCCCCACCTGATCGACGTGCGCGAGAGAATCTCCCTGGAAGGCCACCCCATCACACGTGAGGGTTTCGTGCGCGCCTGGGAGGACATAGCCCCCTACGTGGCCATGGTGGACGAGCGCAGCCGGGAGCAGGGCGGACCCCGCCTGTCATTCTTCGAGGTATTCACGGTCATGGCGTACGCGGCCTTCGCGGACTATCCGGTGGACGCTGCCGTCGTTGAGGTCGGCATGGGCGGACGATGGGACTCCACCAACGTCCTCGACGCCGACGTTTCCGTCATCACCCCGATCGCCCTCGACCACACCAAGTGGCTCGGATCCACGCTTGCTGACATCGCCCGAGAAAAGGCCGGAATCATCAAGCCCGGTCAGGTCGTCATCATCATGGGTCAGGAGGAGGAAGTGCTCGAAATCCTTCTGGAGCGGGCCCGCTCCGTGGACGCCATCGCGCGCGTCGAGGGCAGGGACTTCGAGGTGCTGGACCGCCAGATGGGCGTTGGCGGCCAGATGGCGACCATCCGCACCCCCTCCGCGGTTTATGAGGACGTGTTCGTCCCGTTCTTCGGGCAGTACCAGGCCCACAACGCGGCTGCCGCTCTCGTGGCAGCGGAGGCCTTCATGGGTGGACGCGGCCTGGAGGCGCGCATCGTCGAACAGGGCCTCATGAACGCAAGCAGCCCCGGACGCATGCAGGTCGTCCGTCACTCGCCGACCATCATCGTCGACGCGGCGCACAACCCCGCGGGCGCGGCGACCCTGCGCGAGGCCGTGGAATCCTCCTTCGGATTCGCGCGGATCGCGGGCGTCTACTCCGCCATGGGGGACAAGGACATCGAAGGCGTCCTGGCCGAGGTTGAGCCCTTCCTGGACCACCTTGTCGTTACGCAGATGCCGGGTAAACGCGCGGCAAACGTGACTCGCCTGGCCGAAATCGCCGGCGATGTCTTCGGGCCAGATCGCGTCGAGGTACGCGAGTCGCTGGCCAACGCGGTTGATCGCGCGGCCGAAATCGTCGAAGCCTCATCAGAGCCCCTGGATCGCAGCGGCGTCCTGGTATTCGGATCGGTCATGCTGGCCGGGGAAATGCTGGCGCTGGCGGGTCAGTTCCCGCGCTAGGATGGAATCGGGCCGTGGCAGCCAGATGGTGGTGGCCGCCACGGTTGTGATTTCGTGCGATTCAGTGGCACGATTGTTCACGCATACAAGAACAGATGAGCGCATTGCAAGGAGGCATCATGAAGAAGCTCGTCAATGATGTGCACGCCGTCGTCCGTGAGACCCTGGAAGGTTTCGCCCGGGCACACCCGGACCTCGTCGACGTTCACTTCGAACCAGATTTTGTGACCCGACACGTTCCGAAGACTAACGGCAAGGTCGGCCTGGTGTCCGGCGGCGGTTCCGGACACGAACCCCTGCACACTGGTTTCGTGGGTCTGGGCATGTTGGACGCTGCGGTCCCCGGCGCGGTGTTCACCTCGCCCACGCCGGACCCAATCCTGGAAGCCACGAAGGCCGCCGACCACGGCGCGGGCGTCCTGCACATCGTCAAGAACTACACCGGCGACGTCCTCAACTTCGAGACGGCCGCCGAACTGGCCGACATGGAGGACATCCGGGTGGCCACCGTGGTCGTCAACGATGACGTGGCCGTGGAGGACTCGCTGTACACCGCCGGACGTCGCGGCGTGGCCGGTACGATCTTTGTGGAAAAGATCGCGGGGGCCTCGGCCGAGCGCGGAGATTCCCTGGAGGAGGTCGCGCGCATCGCGGCCAAGGTCAACGACCAGACCCGCTCGATGGGCCTGGCGCTGGGGCCGTGCACGGTTCCCCACGCGGGCAAGCCCTCCTTCGACCTGGGTGAGGACGAGATCGAGCTGGGCATCGGCATCCACGGCGAACCCGGGTATCGCCGCGGCGCGATGGAAAGCGCGGACGCCCTAATCGCGGAATTGTACGAGCGCGTACGCGACGACCTGGGCCTGTCCGACGGCGAGCGCGTGGTCGCCCTGGTCAACGGCATGGGAGGCACGCCCGTCAGCGAGCTGTATATCTGCTTCCGCGCGCTGGCCGCCCTGCTGGCGAAGGACGGCATCAAGATTGCCCGCCAGATGGTGGGCAACTACGTGACCAGCCTCGAAATGCCGGGCATGTCCGTGACCCTCATGCGCGTTGACGACGAGCTGCTGAAGCTCTTCGACGCACCGGCGGACACGGTGGCCTGGAAGTAAGAGAAGAAGGGAAGGAATGACGATGAGCGTTGATGCGGCGTGGGCGCGCCGGTGGATCGAGTTGGCGGCTGCGGAAGTAGCCACCCAACGCGACTACCTGGTGGACCTGGATCGGGCCATCGGGGATGGCGACCACGGAGAGAACATGGATCGCGGGTTCAGCGCCGCCGTCGAGGCCCTGCGCCTTGCGGAGGCAGGCAGCGTGGCCGACGTGCTCAAGACGGTCGCCAAGGCCCTCATGTCCACGGTGGGCGGCGCCGCCGGACCCCTGTACGGAACGGCGTTCCTGCGCGCATCGAAGGCTGCGCTGTCGCTATCCAGCAGTGACGGTGCGCTGGACGGCGCAGGCGTGGCCGCAGTGATCGCGGGAGCCCTCGACGGAATCCAGGCGCGAGGCAAGGCGACCACGGGAGAGAAAACCATGGTGGACGCGTGGAGCCCCGCGCTTAACGCCGCTCGCGCAGCCGCGGAGGCGGACGGGGACGCCGCGGCGGTCCTCGAGGCCGCCGCCTGCGCCGCCGAGGCCGGGGCGCAGGCCACCGAGCCCCTGCGCGCCACGAAGGGACGCGCCTCCTACCTGGGCGAACGCTCGATCGGACACCTTGACCCGGGTGCCGTCTCCACGTCGCTCATCCTGCGCGCCGCTGCTGTAGCGGCCTCCCGGGGTGGCGAGGCACAGGCATGAGCGTGCGCGTCGCCTTCGTCATCGTCTCCCACTCCTCCTCCCTCGCCTCCGGCGTGGCCGAGCTGGCCGCACAGATGGCCCCCGACGTGCACTTCGAGGCCGCCGGGGGCACGGAGGACGGCAGGATCGGCACCTCTTACGACCGCGTCGAGGCAGCCGTGGAGGCCGCCCTCGCCTCGGTTGAGGGGAAGGGCAGCGGCGTCATCGTCCTGACCGACCTCGGCTCGGCCACCATGACCGTCGAATCGGTCATCGACATGAGTGATGAGTCGGAGCGCGTACGCTTCGTCGACACGGCCTTGGTGGAGGGCGCCGTCGCTTCCGCTGTGCGCGCCCAGCTCGGCGAAGACCTGAGCCGGGTGGCCGGCGTGGCCGCATCCCTTGCCCCGCGCGTCGATGCTGACGACGCGCGGGGGGTGCCCGGCCCAGCCACCGCGGACGTGGGCGGGACAACGGTAGGGGGGCAGGCCTCGTCGATGGGTGGCGCGGATCGGGCCGAGGCAGACGTGATCGTCGCGGATCCGGTGGGCCTGCACGCGCGCCCCGCCGCGGCCTTCGTGCGCCTGGCCGGCAGTTTCGACGCGGAGGTAACCGTTAATGGTGTGGACGGTGGTTCCGTGCTGGAACTGATGTCCCTGGGCGTCACCCAGGGACAGAGCATCCACATTGAGGCGATTGGGGTTAACGCCATAGAAGCTGTTGCGGCCCTGACGGATATGCTTGAGGGGACCGGCCATCAACCGTCAGACCCGAAGGAGACATCATGAGCGCTAAGAGTGTCCTGCTGGAGCCACAGCACCTGCTCGACCCCACCCTGGAGCATACCCTCATCGTCGTCAAGCCCGATGGCTATGCGCGCGGCCTCACCGGTGAAATCCTGCGCCGCATCGAGGCCAAGGGCTACACGATGAAGGGCCTGAAACTCATGGTTGCCTCCCACGAGCTGCTGGCTGAGCACTACAGGGACCACGAGGGCAAGCCCTTTTTTGCGGGCCTGCTGGATTTCATGAGCTCCGGTCCGGTCGTCGCGATCATCGTCGAGGGCCAACGCGTCGTCGAAGGCATGCGTGCGCTCATGGGAGCGACGGATCCGACCACGGCCGCGGCCGGAACGATCCGCGGCGATCTGGGGCGCGCGTGGAACACCCCCCACATGGAGAATCTGGTCCACGGCTCGGACTCTGTGGATAGCGCAAAGCGCGAAATCGCCCTGTGGTTCCCTGAGATCTACTGAGGTTTCGGTAGCCTGCAAGGATGTACCTGAAAAACCTGACGCTGCGGGGCTTTAAGTCCTTTGCCGGCGCGACCACGCTGGCCCTTAAGCCGGGTATTACGTGCGTCGTGGGCCCCAACGGGTCGGGAAAATCGAACGTCGTTGACGCGCTGGCCTGGGTCATGGGCGAGCAGGGCGCGCGTGCTCTGCGCGGTTCGCAAATGGCGGACGTCATTTTCGCCGGGACATCTGGGCGCGCGGCGCTGGGGCGCGCCCAGGTGGACCTGACGATTGACAACACCGACGGCTTGCTCGACATCGAGTATTCGGAGGTGACGATCAGCCGCACCCTGTTCCGCGGGGGCGGCTCGGAGTATTCGATCAACGGCACGCCGGTGAGGCTGCTGGACGTGCAGGAGCTCTTGTCCGACACGGGCATGGGCCGCCAGATGCACGTCATCGTCGGCCAGGGACAGCTGGACGCGATCCTGTCGTCAACCCCGCAGGAGCGGCGCGGCTTCATCGAGGAGGCCGCGGGCGTGCTCAAGCACCGGCGCCGCAAGGAACGAGCCCTGAAGAAGCTGACGGACATGGACGCGAACCTGGTGCGCATCCTGGATCTGACCAACGAGATTCACCGGCAGCTGGGGCCGCTTGCTCGTGCGGCGCGGATGGCCAAGCGAGCGTCTTTGATCCAGGCGCGCGTGCGTGACGCGAAGGCGCGGCTCTTGGCGGACACTCTGGCGTCGGCGCGCTCGAAGCTGGCCGCGATGGAGGCGTCGGACGAGGAAGCGGCGTCACGGCGGCACCGGCTCCAGGAACGGATCGAGCACGGGCGGACCGAGCTGGCCCGCCTAGAGGAAGCCGAGAGGGCGGCGTCCCCGGCCATAGAGCAGGCCTCGGTAGACTGGCAGGAGTTGACGACGCTGACGGAGCGACTGCGCGGCACACTCATGGCGGCGTCCCAGAAGGTTTCTGCGCGAGCCACCCCGGAGCGGCCCCGGAGCGGCGAGGACCCGCAGGCCCTGGAGGAGCGTGCCCGCTTGGCGGGCCGCGAGGACGCCGATGTTGCCGAGCAGGTTGAGGCGGCTCACAGCGCGCTGACCGAGGCGACGCGCGCCCGCGAGGCGGCGGAGGACGCCGACGATTCAGCTTCGCGCAAGCTCGCGCGCGTCAACCGCGTGATCGCCGACCACCGCGAAAAGGTCGCCCGGCTGACGGGTGACGCCTCGACGGCATCGTCCCGTTTGGAGGCGGCGGTCGCCGAGGCCGAGCGCGCCTGGGGCGCGTACCGGGAAGCGCAGGAGCGGGCCAAGGAGGCCGATGCTGCTGTTCCGGTTGCCTCGGTGGACGGGGCCGGGGGCGGGTCCGGTGTGTCGGATGACGCTGGCGCGTCGGACGGTTCTGGCTCCACGGGCGAATCCGGTTTTCCGAGCGAGGGGGCCGGGGGAGCGGCGCGGGCACACGCTCGGGCCTCGGCAATGCGCGATGCCGCGCGTGCCCGCGTGGACGAGCTGCTCGGCGTGGAGCGCGAGGTGCGGGCCGACCGCGCCCGCTGGGAGGCCCGCAGGGACGCGCTCTCGCAGCTGCTCACCCCCGAGGACGGCACAGCCGAGCTGCTGGGCCGTGAAGGGGTTTTGGGCCAGGTCGCGTCCCTCCTGCGCGTTGCTCCCGGGTTCGAGGACGCCGTCGCCGCGGCGCTGGCTCCCTTTGCGGATGCCGTCGTGGTCGAGTCCCTGGAGCGAGGCGTGGGCGAGCTGGCGGAGGCCCGCGTCGCCGGTCGGGCGCTCAGGTTGGTCGTCGCGCCTACAGGCGAGGCGGCTCAATGCCTCGGCTCTCGCGCGGATATCGGCGCGGAATCACCCGTTTCGGGGAGTGCCAAGCTGCTCGGGGGCGACGCCGCCGCCAACCCCGTTGCTGCGCCGAACCCCACCGACGCCGCGGATCTGCCCGCCCTGCCAGATGAGGCGACGTGGCTGCTGTCGGTGGCCACCTGCGAGGGGCCGACCGCGGCTCTTACCCCGTTGCTTGAGGGGGTGGTGGCGTGCGGCGCCCAGATTGCCCCCGACGTGTTGGCAATTCCGGGCGTGCGCGCCGTCGTCACCGAGGGCGGGGACGTGCTGCGTTCCTGGTCGATCGAGGGAGGGCGTCAGGCTTCCTCCGTGCTGTCGGTGCGAGCCGATTTCGAGGAGGCCAGTTCGCAGGCGAAGGAAGCCGGGGCGCGTATGGCTGAGGTCTGCGCTCAGCTGCAACTGGCCAACGATGACTTGGACCGACGCATCAGGGCGGCGGGCGAGGCGTTGAAGGCTCTGCGCGAGGAGGACGCGCAGCGAGCGAAGGAGGCCCAGGAGCTGGCTCGCGCCCAATCGGCAGCGCAGGCCGCCCGCGCGGAGGCCGCCCGCGCCCGCGAGGTCGCGCGCCGCGCCGACGAACAGATCGAGTGGGCGCGCGAGCAGGACGTAGCCGCGCGCGCCCAGCTAGCGGGCGCCGACACGGTGGGGCCTGGTGAATCCCTCGAGGAGGCTCAGGCCGGTGCGGATCGGGCCTCTCGGGATGCACGCGAGGCGCGCGAGAGGGAAAACGAGGCGCGCCTGGCCCTGCGAACGCTCGAAGAACAGTCGCGGCGCGCCGCCTCCCGTGCCCGCTCGCTGCGCCAAGCGGCCGCTGCCGAACGCGAGGAGCGTGCCCGCTATGCCCAGCGCGAGGCGGCGCGGAAGGCAGAGCTGGCCACGGCCTCGGACGTGGAGGCTGCCGCGCGCGTGGCGCTGGACGCTGCCGAAAGGGCGCTCGCGCGGGCGACCGCCGAGCGCGACCGGCTAAGCGAGCGGCGCTTGGAGGTGTCCCGGGAGGTGTCGGATGCCCGGCGTGCGCTGGATGGGATGAGTGCTGAGCTGGCCGAAGCCACGAACGCGGCACACCGCGGGCAGATCGCGGCCGAGCAGACGCGCCTGCGCGTGGAGGATCTAGAGCGGCGCGCCCTGGAGGAGCTGTCGCTGGAGGGGGATCAGCTGATCGCCGAGTTTGGGCCGCACACGTTGGTGCCGATGCTGCCCCTGGATCCCGATCAGGTTGAGGCGGCGGCCGCCGCGGAACCCGGCCCGTACGTGCGTGCGGAGCAGGAACGGGCGCTGGCGCAGGCACAGAAGGAGCTGGAAAAGCTGGGGCGCGTGAACCCGTTGGCTCTGGAGGAGCACGAGGCCCTGGCGGCCCGGCACAAGTTCCTGGTGGACCAGGTGCAGGACCTGAAGAAGTCGAAGGCGGACCTGCTGCGCATCGTGGCGGACGTGGACCGCCTGGTGGAGGAGGCGTTTGCGTCGGCATTCGCCGAGACGCGCGAGCAATTCGAGCATGTGTTTTCTGTGCTGTTCCCGGGTGGGCACGGGGACCTGGTGCTGACCGATCCGGAGGACATGCTCTCCACGGGCATCGAGATCGAGGCGAGGCCGGCGGGCAAGAAGGTTAAGCGCCTGTCGTTGCTGTCGGGTGGTGAACGATCGTTGGCGGCGATCGCCTTCCTGGTGGCGATCTTCAAGGCACGCCCCTCGCCGTTTTACGTCATGGACGAGGTCGAGGCGGCCCTGGACGACGTGAACCTGACGCGCCTGCTGGCCATCTTCAAGGAGTTGCAGGAGACATCGCAGCTAATCATCGTCACCCACCAGAATCGCACGATGGAGATCGCCGACGCCCTCTACGGTGTCACCATGCGCGACGGCGTCACGACCGTGGTGTCCCAGCGGCTGGGGGAGTAGGGGAGAGGCAGACTAATTGCCGCTTCACGTCTGCCGTGCGGCATGGCTGACACAACCTCGAGAGTACTCGGTTTCTGCTTGCTTTCATCCGTCCCCGTTGCTGTATTGAGGAGCCCTAGTTCTGCTGGTTTTGCGGGATGATGGGTGTGTTGGCTGGACGATCCCGGCATGATTGTTTGCCCCTGTCTCTGTGATTGATCCGGGGGTGTTGTCACCGGGGTCGGACAGACGTTCGTGATTGCTGATAAGGGGCGTGGCACTGGAATATGATGCCTGTCGTAACGTGGGTGTAAGGCGGATGTGTTTTTGCCGTACGGCCAACGAGTTTGACCGTTTCTATCTCGAAGGCGAGAGCATTATGGAACCAGAAGATGTCACGATCTGGCTGGGTATCGACGTGGGAAAGACCGATCACTGGGCAGTCGTTGTTAACGACGCTGGCGAGCAAGGCTATTCCCATTCACTGCCTAACGACGAAAGCAAACTACGCCAGATCTATGCCGATCTGGCGGCTCACGGCCGCATGCGGATCGTTGTCGATCAACCCGCAACAATCGGCGCTCTAGCTGTCGCGGTCGCGCAGGCGATGGGAATCGCTGTCGCATATCTACCAGGCTTGGCAATGCGACGCATTGCCAAGCCTGTAGCCAGGTAATGCGAAAACTGACCAGCGTGATGCGTTCATCACCACCCAAGCAGCTCGCACAATGCCCCACGCGCTGCGCACTCTTCGCGCTATTGATGAAAACGATGTCGAGTTGGGGATGCTCACCGGGTTTGATGATGACCTAGCACGTCAGATCATCCAGACTCGTAACCGGATCCGCGGCTTGTTTACACAGATTCATCCCGGTGTGGAACGCGTGATCGGGCCACGCCTAGACCATCGAGCGATCCTTGCCATGCTACAAACCTGGCCTGTTCCTGCCGCATTGAAGAAAGCCGGCCGTGCTCGCATTGGTGCCAAGCTCAAGAAACACGGAGCCAGGCGCTGGCAAGCATGGCCAACGAGATTATCGATGCTCTTGCCACGCAGACAGTGACCGTGACGGGTGCGAACGCAGCAGCCATCGTCGTACCGCACCTCGCGCAAACCTGAGCCGGGCTCTATCGTCAACGCGATGATTGTTGAGACACAGATCGAGGCGTTGGTGACCGAACACCCTCTTTACCCGGCCCTAACCTCCGTGCCCGGTGTCGGGGTTAGGACCACCGCCGTGATCATTGCTGAGCTCGCCGGTAAAGACTTCGACTCTGCCACCCATCTCGCATTCTATGCCGGACTCACACCAAGAACACGCCAGTCCGGGACCTCAATCAAATCCGAGACCGTCCCCCACACGGGCAACAAACGCCTCAAACGAGCCCTCTTCCTCTCCGCATTCGCTTCCCTACGTGCAGACCCCACCTCACGCCGTTACTACGACAAGAAACGCCTCGCTGGCAAACGCCACAACCAAGCCGTCATCGCACTCGCACACCGGCGCCTAACCGTCATCTACGCCATGCTACGAGACGGCACCTTCTGCCAACCCCAGCCCACTAAAGCAGCCGCCTAGACTTGACAAAGGAAATAGGGGCACGTAAAGACAGTGGGGAGAGGCTTCAGTCGGTCATAAAGTGGCGCTCGTCCAGGATCTGCGCGCCGGAGCCCACCAGGGAAGGCAGGTGCTCGTTCGCGTGGTGGCCGCAAAAAAACAGCTGGCCACCCGACGGCATGGTGGCACGGACCCACGCGCGGGCACCGCACGCGTCGCAACGATTCGCCGCGCTCAGCTGGGGCTCGTCCAGTGTGGGGCGTTCAAGAGTCTGTGCCTTCATGATTCCATCACACACCATCGCCCCATCCCGCGCACCCCTGTTCACCGGTGGCGCAATCCCGCGCCGGATCACGAAACCGCGCGTCATACGTGCACAAACCCCTCCCGGGTTCCCGCAGCCCACCCCACCCGTGCGCATAACCTAGCCACGTGCCCCGCAACCGCGTCCGCCTGCCCAACCAAACCCGGCCCTAATGATGCGTGGAAAGCGTCCCAGAACAGCCGCCACGCGCCCCACCGACCCCAATCCAACGCCCGGGACCCCTATGATGCACCACGTGACTCCTACCGACGCATCCGACTACAACGCACGGCACCTCTCAGTCCTCGAAGGACTCGAGGCCGTGCGCAAGCGCCCCGGCATGTACATCGGCTCCACCGACCACCGAGGTCTCATGCACTGCCTCTGGGAGATCATCGACAACGCCGTCGACGAGGCCCTGGAAGGACACTGCGACACCATTGACGTGCGGCTGCACCCCGACCACTCCGCCTCCGTCGCCGACAACGGACGAGGCATCCCCGTCGACATCGTTCCCGGTCAGGGCCTGACCGGCGTCGAAGTCGTCTACACCAAGCTTCATGCTGGCGGAAAGTTCGGCGGCGGTTCCTATGCCGCATCCGGTGGCCTCCACGGCGTGGGCGCCTCCGTCGTCAACGCTCTGTCCGCCCGCCTCGACGTGCAGGTCGACCGTGGCGGCAAGACTCATGAAATGTGCTTCCGTCGCGGAGAACCCGGGCAATTCGATGACTCCAAGCAGCGCACACCCAACTCGCCCTTCACTCCCTTTATCGACGGGTCCACCCTGGCCACCGTCGGCAAGGTCAAGAAGAACAAGACGGGCACGCGCGTGCGATTCTGGGCCGACTTCCAGATCTTCCCCGCCACCGAAGGATTTTCCTGGGAAAACCTGCTGGCCCGCGCCCGGCAGACAGCCTTCCTCGTCCCCGGCCTGACCATCAACTGCCACGACGAACGCGGCGAGGAAGAGGTCACCGAGAGCTTCCGCTTCGACGGCGGAGTCCTCGATTTCGCGAACTGGCTCGCCACCGACGGGGCCGTCACCGACACCTGGCACATCACCGGGTCCGGCACCTACCCCGAGACCGTGCAGGTCCTCGACCCCGAGAGCGGCCACCTGCGCGCCACCGAGGTCCAGCGCACCTGCGACGTCGACATCGCCCTGCGCTGGGGCATCGGATACGACACCACCGTGCGTTCCTTCGTCAATATCATCGCCACCCCCAAGGGCGGCACGCACGTCACGGGCTTCGAACAGGCCGTCCTGAAAACCCTGCGCGCCGCCATCGACAAGAACGCGCGCAAACTCAAGGTCGGCGCCAAAGACGGCCGACTTGAAAAGGACGACGTGCAGGCCGGCATGACCGCCGTCATCACCGTCCGATTCCCCGAACCCCAGTTCGAAGGCCAAACCAAGGAAACCCTGGGCACCCCGCAGATTCGCGCCGTCGTCAACCGGGTCGTCACCGACTGGCTGAAAGCCAAGTTCGCTTCCTCCAAGCGCGACGACAAACAGCAGACCTCCCTGCTCATGGAGAAGGTCGTCGGCGAAATGAAGGCCCGCGTCTCCGCGCGCATCCACAAAGAGATTTCCCGCAAGAAGAACGCCCTGGAAACCTCCTCGCTGCCCGCCAAACTGGCCGACTGTCGCCTCGAGGACGTCACCGAAACAGAGCTCTTTATCGTCGAGGGCGACTCCGCCCTGGGAACCGCGAAGGCGGCGCGTAACTCCCACTACCAGGCGCTCTTCCCGATCCGCGGCAAGATCCTCAACGTCCAAAAGGCCTCAACCGCGGACATGCTGGCAAACGCGGAATGCGCCAACATCATTCAGGTTATCGGCGCGGGATCCGGACGCACCTTCGACCTGTCCCAGGCCAGATACGGCAAGGTCATCCTCATGACCGACGCCGACGTCGACGGCGCCCACATCCGCACCCTGCTGCTCACCCTTTTCTTCCGCTACATGCGTCCCATGGTCGAGGCCGGGCGCATTTACGCCGCAGTCCCACCCCTGCACCGAATCGAGGTCGCCGGAAAGGGGCGCAAGAAACGCGAATACGTCTACACCTACTCCGAGGACGAGCTGCACGGCAAGCTCACGGCCCTGCATCGCTCGGGGCGCACGTGGAAGGAACCGATCCAGCGATACAAGGGATTGGGTGAGATGGACGCCGACCAGCTGGCCGAGACCACGATGGATCGGGCCCACCGCTCCCTGCGGAGGATTACCCTGGCGGACGAGGAGGCCCTGCGCCAGGCGGAAGACGTGTTCGAGCTGCTCATGGGGTCGACGGTCGGCCCGCGCCGCGAATTCATCGTCGAGGAGTCCGTCGGCCTGGATCGAATGCGCATCGACGCATGAGGGAACACCCCGACACGCCCACCGCCAGATGCAACTGACCAACGCGAAGTGAGCAGGGTGTTTGTCGTCAGTGTGACTAAAGGCCCTCACACCCGGTAAGATGGCGGCATGACAGGACTTGCGCAGCGACTCACGCCGCCCGCGTCCGTCCCGTACCCGGGCAATCACCTCGGGTTGCGCTGGCGGCCCATGATCGGCCGTGACGCGCCCGCCGTATACGCGCTCATCTCGATGATCGAAGACGACGATCGCGCGATTCGACGCACCTCCGTGGACGATATTGCGGACATGATGGAGGGTGAAAACGGGCGCGATTGGGTGGACACGATCGTGGGTCTGGACGCGAAGCAGAACATTTGCGCGGTCGCTTCGGTGCGCGTCCTGCGAGGTATTCACGAGGCCGCCACGGGAGTCGTCAGCGCCTACATCCACCCTCACTGGCGGGGCAGGGGAGTGGGCCGAGCGCTGCTGTACTGGCAGGACGGGCGCGCCCGCCAGATGCTGGTTGAAACCTTCGGCGCTAACTCCGAGGTGCCCGCGTCTATTTCTAACCTGGTCGACGCGCACATGACGGATCGCCGTCGCCTGTACATCGCGGCGGGTTTTTTCGCTAAGCGCATCTATCAGGTCATGTATCGCGATCTGGCGGGTGGCGAGGTCGCCCCTCAGGTGCGCCACGGCTACCGGATTCTGCCGTGGAACCAGGTCCCGCAGGATCAGATTCGCGCGATCCACATGGAGGCCTTCCAACAGGCGTTCCGGTCCCCGCTGCGTTCCCTGTGGTGGGACGACGCGATGAATCACTTTGACCCGCGCTGGTCGTTCGTGGCAGTGGACTCCGAAGGGGACGTGGTCGGCTACGCGATGACGGGCCGCCCCGCCCAGCGGTGGGTGGCGACGGGGCGCCCCGAAGCGTACGTCTACCTGCTGGGCGTGGCCGAGGCGCATCGGGGCCGTTCCATTGCGAGCGCCCTGGTGGGGCACGCCGTTGCCTCTGCCTCCGCGTCGGGCGCGTCGCGCATCGGCTTGGACGTCGACGTGTCGAGTCCGGACGGGGCGCATAGTATTTACGAACACCTGGGTTTCGTCGACGAAGCCGCCGAGGTGTATTACACGATCAGTCAGTAGCCCGGTAGGAGGCGAGCATGAGCATTCCTCTCGCGCAGCGAGCCGATGCCCCCGAGTTCGTTCCCCTCCCGGGTGAGCATCACGGTATCGAGTGGGAGCCGCTGACGGCTGCCCACCACGGCGGATTGGCCGCGTTGTTTGCACGAATGGAGGCCCTCGATAACCCGCCGTACCGCACCAGCCCGGACGAGGTGGAGGAAATGCTCTCCCCGGCCTCGCAATGGCGTGGTCTGGTCGGCACCGTGCGACGAGGCATGGGTGCGGGGCGCGTGGTCGCCTTCGCTCAGGTGATCCTGCGTTTCCCGGGACGCGTCGAGTGCGTGTGCGTCGGGGGAGTGGACCCCGATTTCCGGTGCATCGGACTGGGCGGCGCGATCGTCGACTGGCAGGAGGGTACGGCGCGCCAGATGCTGGCAGAGGTGGAAGGCGACGGTCCCGCCCAGATCACGTGTCACGTGGAGTCCGGTCAGGATGACCTGGAAGCCCAACTGAAGGTTCACGGCTTTCGGTGGGCGCGCACGTACTACGAGCTTCGCGCCTCGCTCGCGGAGTTGCCGCCGGTGCCGGACGTGGGCTCCTATATGAGCATCGAGGCGTGGGGGCCCCAGTGGGAAGAGCCCGCGTTGCGCGCGGCGAACCGGCTCAACGAGTCGGAGTGGGGCAGGCCCCCGCTCACTCAGGAACAGTGGATGCACGGGCGCACAGCTTTTGCCCCTGAATGGTCCTTTGTGGCCGTGGATCGCACGGGGGACCGTCCGCGCGTCGCCGGGTTTTTGTTGGCCTCCCGCTACGAGCAGGACTGGGCGGCGCTGGGATGGCGCGAGGGCTATATCGATCAGCTTGGCGTGCTGTCGGCTTGGCGCGAGAGCCGGGTCGCGGACGCACTTATCCTGGCGTCAATGTGGGCGCAGCGGCGCGACGACATGGATCGTGCCGCCACGGGCGTTGGCTCGGCGAATCACACGGGTGCGTTGGCCGTGTATGACTACCTGGGATTCCGCACGGTCGGGCAAACCAGGCTGTATGCGATCGAAGTCTGACGATCATTTCGCATAGTGGATAGTTTCTTCTCCCCAGCGCTGTGTGAGAGATTACATTCTGCAAGAATGGGGTGTAAAGCTCCTGTTTATTTCCCCGTTTTCCGCAAGAGTGCTGCGTTGGTCCTAATTGTCTGACCAATAAATTACATAGGCTCGCACCAGAGGCCAGGAGCGGCCTCGGCGCCACGCGCGTCCCATCTCCACAGTGCGGAGCCAGCATGACCACGCAGTCGTCAGCACCAACACATTCCGTTTCCCCACTGGTCATCCGAAGCGCCATCGTTGCCTCCCTGGGGGGCCTGCTCTTCGGTTTCGATACGGCCGTTATCTCCGGCGCGGAAGCAAAACTCACCGAACTCTATGCCCTGTCCTCCCTGGGGGAGGGGATGATCGTCGCCATCGCGACCATCGGCACCATCCTGGGGGCGATCGTCGCGGGCAAACTCGCCGACCGATTCGGTCGTAAGCCCATCCTCTTTTGCATCGGCATCCTCTTCGGCGTCGGCGCCCTGGCCACCGCCCTGGCCCCGACGCCCACCCTGGTCACCGCTGCGGATGGGTCGGCCGCGGCCTCGTCTGCTTTCCCGATCACCTTCTTCATGTTGTTCCGTTTCCTGGGCGGTATCGGCGTGGGCATGTCCTCCGTCGTCGCACCCATCTACACGGCGGAGATCGCGCCCGCCCGAGTCCGTGGGCGCCTGGTCGGATTGGTTCAGTTCAACATCGTCTTCGGTATCCTGCTGGCCTACGCTTCCAACGCGATCATCCGCGAGATCGCCCATGAAAACATCTCCTGGCGGTGGATGCTCGGTGTCATGGCCGTTCCCGCCGCCTTCTTCCTGATCTTCCTGGCGACCGTTCCCGAGACGCCGCGCTGGCTCCTGTCCCACGGACACGAAGACACGGCCACGGTCATCTCCCGGCGCTTGACCGGCTCCGAGGCCGAGAGCGCCGAGCAGATTGCCGAAGTCAAGGCACAGCTCGCCGAAGACGCCGCTCTGGGTAAGGCTCCGTTCTTTACGCGGCGCTACCGCAAGGTCATCCTCATGGCCTTTAGCATCGCCATGTTCAACCAGCTTTCCGGCATCAACGCGATCTTGTACTACGCGCCCAAGGTGATGGATTTGGCCGGCGGATCCGAGGTGCTGGGCGCCGCGTTCCCCTACATCGGCTCCGTCATCGTCGGCCTCATGAACCTGATCGCCACGATGGCTGCCCTGACCGTCATTGATCGGCTCGGACGCCGTCAGCTCATGATTGTCGGCTCCATCGGCTACCTGATCTCCCTGGGCTTCCTGGCCGCGATGATGTTCGCCTACGAAGGCGGTTACGTGTCGAAGAGCCCGACCTTCGTGTGGCTCATCCTGCTGGGCCTGCTCGGATTCATCGCGTCCCATGCTTTCGGCCAGGGTTCGGTCATCTGGGTGTTCATCTCCGAGATCTTCCCCAACCGTGTGCGCGCCCGCGGCCAGTCGCTGGGCTCGCTGACGCACTGGGCGTTCGCGTTTGTCACCACCTACGCCTTCCCGGTGCTCACCGACAAGCTGGGCGGAGGTTTCGCATTCGGAATCTTCTTCCTGGCCATGATCGGTCAGCTATTCTGGGTTCTGACGGTTATGCCCGAGACGAAGGGCATTCCTCTCGAAGAAATGGAAGAGAAGCTGGGGCTTACGAATGACTAGGATCGTGAATATCGGTGAGGCGCTCATCGATGAGATTACTCGCCCGAACACCGCCCCCGTCGAGGTCGTCGGCGGTTCGATGCTCAACGTTGCGGCCGGCCTGACCCGCCTGGGGCACGACTCAGAGCTGGCGACGTGGTTCGCTCGCGACGCGCGCGGTGTCAAGGTCCGCGAGCATGCGGAGGCAGCTGGGGTCACCCTGACTCCCGGCAGCGATGCGGCCGAATTCACCACGGTCGCGCACGCCTCCCTTGACGAGAGAGGTCGAGCCACCTATGAGTTCGACCTGTCGTGGGACGTGCCTGCCGTCGAGGATCCGGACTCGGTTGGACACGTGCACACCGGTTCCTATGCTGTCGCCGTGGAGCCCGGCGCCGAGAAGGTCCTGGCTGCCGTCAAGCGCCAGGCCATCCGCGGCACCGTCTCCTACGACCCGAATATCCGTCCCGCCCTGCTGGGGACGCCCGACGAGGCACGCCCCCACGTCGAGGCGATCGTTGCCCTGGCCGACGTGGTGAAGGCCTCGGACGAGGACCTGGAGTGGCTGTACCCGGGCCGCCCCGTCGAGGACGTGATCCGTGAGTGGTCGCAGTCGGGGCCGGCGCTGATCATCTGCACACGCGGGCCGTGGGGCGTGTACATCAAGACCGCCGCCGAGCGTGACATGCTCGTCGTGGATCCCCTCGACGTCGAGCTGGTGGACACGGTGGGTGCCGGCGACTCGCTGATGGCGGGCCTGATCTCCGGTCTGCTCGACGCCGACCTCCTGGGCTCGGGCGAAGCAAAGCAGCGCCTGCGTGAGGCGTCGTGGGACAAGATCTTGCCAGCCATCCACCGGGGCATCATCACCTCGGGCATCACCATCCTCTACGCGGGCGCCTACTCACCCACGCGCGAGGAGGTCGCCTCGGTCCTGGCCGCCGACCCGCAGCTGCGAGGCTGAGGGGTGGTTTGACCAGCATCAGCGGGTGGGCCCGGCCGGGCCCACCCGCATCGGTACGAGCCCGCGCTATCACGTGACATAGCTGATCGGTGCCTCACCCGATCGACGTGATCGCGAAGGTGATGGGCACGCCCGATCCGTCTCGGCGCTCATCCTCGGTCGGCAGATCGACGGGCGAACCGTCGGACGAAGCCGCGCGCCCGGGCCTGGCGCCCACCCACGCGATATCCAGGTGGTCCTCGCCACGCAGGAAACGCTGGCAGCGCACGCCCTGGCCCCCGCGTCCCTTCGCGGGGTAATACTCAAACGGGGTGACCTTCACGGTCGTCTGCCCCGTTCCGGGCAGCGCACCGAGCGCGGCGGCAACCGTGACAACGACGGCGTCAATGGGGGCCTCGACCACCCAGAAACCCAAGGCCTCAGCGCCACCGGAAAGCTTCATGCCCGCCATACCACCCGCCGTACGGCCCTGCGGGCGCACCTTCGCCGCGGGGGTGCGCAACAGCTGAGCGTCCGACGAGACAAACACCAGGTCGGCGCCGTCACTGCATCGATCGAAGCCCACCAGACGATCACCCTCCTCGAGCGTGATCACCTCCCATTTCTCGCGTTGCAACACATCCGGACGCAAACGCTTCACCGTGCCACGAGCCGTCCCCATCGCGACCACGTCGGTGCCCTCTGGATCTAGCAGACCCACCGTCGGCGCATCCGTATGCAGCAGCAGTTCGGAGGGCATGGCGCCTGCGAGCGACAGTCCGGTCTCAAAGCGAGGCAGCGCCGGCAGGTCAACGACGTCAATGCGGTGAGCGATACCGTCCTGCGTGACCACGGCGACCTGGGAACGCGCCGAAGACGCGAGCTGCGCGCGCCAACCGTCGGACGCGGCACGCGGCCCGGGCTCCAACGGCTCCCCACCCGCCACGCGCGCGAGTGCGCCCGTGGACGACAGGACCACCACGCACGGATCGTCGGGAATCTGCAGGTCCAGTCCCTTGCCGGAGCGAGACACCGACGGCAGCGCAGCCAGCGCTGCCTCGTCCGTCCCCCCGGTCGAGCCCACAGGTGTGCCCGTCGACGCTAACAGCAGGGTGCGACGCGGCGTGCCCAGCCGCTGCGAAACCTCGCGCAGCTCCTTCTTGACCAGGGCACGCAGCAGCTCCGGATCGGCCAGGATCTCGCGCAGCGACGCGATCTTGGCCGCCAGATCGTCGCGCTCGGACTCCAATTCGATGCGCGAAAACTTCGTGAGGCGGCGCAGCCTCAGCTCCAGGATGTAGCTCGCCTGAGCCTCCGACAGATCAAAGGCCGTCATCAGGCGATCACGCGCCGCCTCGGCGTCGTTTGAGGAACGGACAATTGCGATAACGTCGTCAATGTCGAGGATCGCGATCAGCAAGCCCTCCACCAGGTGCAACCGATCCTCGCACTTTTTCAACCGGAAGCGACTGCGCCGCGTCGTCACGTCCAGGCGGTGATCCAGGAAAACCTGCAGCATCTCCTTCAAGCCCAGCGTGCGCGGCTGGCCGCCCACCAGGGCGACGGCATTGATCGAGAAGGAATCCTCCAGGGGCGTGCGCTGATACAGCTGCTGCAACACGGCCTCGGGATTGAAACCGTTCTTCACCTCAATGACCAGGCGCAGACCGTGGAGGCGGTCCGTCAGGTTCTGCACCGACGAAATGCCCTTCAGGCGCCCCGCATTCGCGTTCTCCTTGATCTTCTCAATGACCTTCTCCGGCCCCACCATGTAAGGCAGCTGCGTGACGATGATCCCCATCTTGCGGGCGGTCACGCGCTCGATCTGAACCTTTGCGCGCGTCTTAAATGCGCCACGCCCCGTCTCGTACGCCTCCTTGATGCCGTCCAGGCCGACGATGACGCCTCCCTCGGGCAGGTCGGGACCGGGAATGTAACGCATCAGGTCGGCCACTGTGGCCGACGGGTGATCCAGCAGGTGAATGGCGCCGGCGATTGTCTCGGACAGGTTATGCGGGGCAATATTCGTTGCCATGCCCACGGCGATACCGGACGCGCCGTTCACTAAAAGCTGCGGGAAAGCGGCGGGCAACACCTCCGGCTGCATGAATTGATTGTCGTAGTTCGGAACGAAATCAACGGTGTCCTCGTCCAGGCCGGTGACCAGGTCCAGCGCGGAGGACGCCATGCGGGCCTCCGTGTAACGCGCCGCGGCAGGCCCATCGTCCAGCGAACCGAAGTTACCGTGACCATCCACCAGGGGGACCCGCAGGTTAAACGGCTGCGCGAGGCGCACCAGGGCCTCGTAAATGGCGGAATCCCCATGGGGGTGGAGCTTACCCATGACCTCGCCGACGACGCGCTGAGACTTCACGTGCCCCTTATCGGGGCGCAGCCCCATCTGATCCATCTGAAAGAGGATGCGCCGCTGGACGGGCTTGAGTCCGTCGCGCGCGTCGGGCAGTGCCCGAGCGTAGATGACCGATACCGCATACTCCAGAAAGGACCCACGCATTTCAGCGGACACGTCAATCTCGGAGATGTTTTCGTCCGCTTCGGGGATGTCGACAACCTGGTCCTTCTTAGCCATACGCGCAATTATCGCGCGCGGGGGCGCTCATTTCGACTGCCGCGCCGCTTCGGGGCACAATTGTGGGATGGACACATGGACCCGTATCGAACGTGGCGGCTTTTACCCCGAGGCGGTGCAAAGGGCGTTGCGCCGGGCGCTGGGGCGCACCGAGCCGTTGGCGACGCTGTGCCAGGTGGATACGGGTTTTGACCGCGGGGAGGTGTTCCGTCACCTGACGATCGCCTCGATCACCGACAGGGCCATCGTCCAGCTGCACGTCGACGAAATGGACGGTGGATTCGCGATGATTGCGACGGCAGTCCGTCGCGTGTCCGACATCGCCGGCTACTCCACGATGGAGGTGTACACGGATCCCGAGAAGGCGCGCGGAATCAGCGAAATGACCATCGCCCTGGATCTGGGCGGAGCGCGCCGCCTCGAAATAGAACCCACCCAGTGCGAGCACTCTCATTGCGAGGCCGACCACGGGTTTACTGCCTCGTCTTTTCCAGACGACATGACCTTCCGTGTTTCGGCGGCCGCCGACGGGCAGGACGCTGTCGATGAGGCCCGGGTCTTCGTCGACCACCTGGCGCGGCTCATGGGAACCCGAAGCGATGCGGGGGATAGCGGTGAGTGAGCGCGCGATGACGCTTGACCTGCCCGGCGCCGACCTGCCGGGGGAGGAGGATCCGGCGATCACGGATATCGTTTCCGGGGCCCTGTGCTCGATCGATGCCGGACTCGAGGGTGCGTCGTCGGCGCGGGCCCGGGCGCTCGGCATTGAGTCGGGAGCCCGCCAGCTGCTGCTGGTCCTCGTCGATGGGCTCGGATACGAGCTGATCGAGGGGCACATCGGCCACGCCCCGACGCTTCGCCGCGTCCGCGACGATATTCGCTCTATCCACACCGTGGTTCCCTCAACGACCGCGGCGGCAATTACGGCGTTTGGGACGGGGGAGCGTCCAGGCGCTACGCACATGGTTGGTTTCTCCGTCGCGCATAGGGGCGGAATTATGAACTTGCTCGCCATGGAGGGCGGCCCGGCCCCCGCCAAGTGGCAGCCGGTTCCTACCTTCTTTGAACGCCTGGCCGCCCAAGACGTCCCCTCTGCGGTGATTTCGCCGGCGCGTTTCGCGGGTTCTGGCCTGACGGGGGCGGCGCTGCGCGGAGCGCGCCACGTGCCCGCCGAGTCGCTGAGCGATCGCATTGGCGCCGCCCTGCGGGAGCTACGCGCAGGCACGCCCCTCGTCTACCTTTACTGGTCCGAGATCGATCACGCGGGGCACTCCTGCGGCGTCGGATCCGACGCATGGATCGCGCAGCTCGAAGAGTTCGACTCGGGGCTCGCCTCCCTGCTGCGAGGGCTTCCCGACGGGGTGCGCACCGTACTGACCGCCGACCACGGCATGATCAACGTCGACCCGGCAAAAATCATTGACGTCGCATCGGTTCCCGCTCTGCGCGAGGGCGTACGGATCATCGCCGGCGAGACGCGCGCGGTCCACGTCCATGCGGAAGAGGGGCGCGCCGCCGAGGTGGAGGCACGCTGGCGCGAGAGGCTGGGGGAGCGCGCCTGGCTCCTGTCTGGCGATCAGATGAGCGCCCTCATAGGCCCGGGCGGCGGCTCGTCAATCATCGGTGACCTTTTGGTGTTGGCTCGCGGCGCGGGGGGCGTCGTTGATTCGCGGACACAAAACGCGTCGGCTATCGCGATGCCGGGCATCCACGGGTCGCTCACCCCGGCTGAGATGCGCATTCCGCTGGTCGTCCTGTCCTAACAGGCGCTTTTGGTCCTGATGGCCTTAAGGCCTCGAACCGAAGAGGATCTCGTCCCAGCTGGGCACCGACCGGCGTCCCTTTTTTGACGAGGCCCGGGCGATGCGCGCGCCCGATGCGCCCTGAGCGGGCACGGAGCCGGTAGCCGCCTGTTCGGTGTTTGCCCCGGTCACGGAGGCGTCGCCGGATGATACTGCTGTCATGGGGAGGGGCGGCGTCGGGTGTTCCTCCGCGTCGGCGTCGGCCTCGCGCTCGTCGCCAGAAGGGGACACCGCGGGGATATCGCCCGTCAGGGGCGGATGGGGTGGAGGCTCGAGAGTCTCGGGAAACGCGGGCGCATCCTGTTGGTCGGCAGCCGGTTCGGCCTTGGTGCGCGCGGACGCCAGCGAGTATATGCGCGCCGAAATCGGTCCGGTTGACGGCTCTGGTTCGGGTGCCCCATCTTCCTGCACAGCGATGGCCGCCAGGTATTCGGCTTCCTCGTCTTCCTCGTCACTCAGGTCAAACTCGATCTGCTGGCGCTTGCCGCGGGCTGCATTGAGCTGATCCACCAGAGCCTCGCGGGCGCGCAGGTCCTCGCCGTCGGGATCCGGCGCGGGGGCGGCGCGCGGCAGGGGGGTGAGGATCGAAGCCGTGGGGGTGTTCGACACCTGCTCGGTCAGCCACTGCGCCTCCTGGTCGATGGCCTCAAGGATCCCCGAACCGGACAGGTGCCAGTGCGCCGCGTGCTCCGCCGCTCCCTGCACGAAGGTCACGATGATCTGCCACGGCTCTGAAACTTCGCGAGTGGCTGACCATTCGAGAGAAGAGGGGGCCACGCCGCGCGCAGCCAGACGGTCGAGGACCAGATCGCCCATGGTCGGGCCGTCCTCGCCGATGCGCACGGCGCGCGCACGGGTGAGCGCGTACTCCTTCTCCGCCTGTACGGGAGCCTCGAAGCGCTCAACCGCACTGACGTCCATCCCGTGTTGCGATGCGATCTCCTCCGGGGTTGCCCCCGCACGCAGCAGGGCCTGAATATCGCGAGGAGCGAGCGTCGGGCGCGATGGGGCGACCTCGACTCGCGGACGATCACGGCGTGTTGCGCCGCGGAGCTCGTCCGAGATCAACACCGAATAGCGTTCTCCCTGGGCATCGGTCAGCACCAGGGATTCGCCGTCGGCGCCGGTCCCGAGCAATTCGAGCTCAATCATCGATTCCTCCTTATTACCTCGTGGTCGAATCGTCTCAAATAATGCTGACAATGTCGCGCATCCGTTCGCGTGTCACGCATACGATGGCACATTACTCGAACAAGTGTTATCCTCCCTGCGCATAGGTCCTTCGCGCAAACCGGCTCGAGGGTGAAAGGGGAGAACCATGGCAACCGATTACGATGCGCCGCGCAAGAACGAGGACGAGGTCGCAGAGGACTCGATCGAGGAACTGAAATCCCGTCGCAACGACGCCGGTTCCGCTGAGATCGAGGAAGATGAAAACGAAGCGGCCGAGAATTTTGAGCTTCCCGGTGCTGACCTTTCAAAGGAAGAACTCACCGTTCATGTCGTTCCCCGTCAGGACGACGAGTTTACCTGCTCGCAGTGCTTCCTCGTCCACCACGCTTCACAGCTCGACCACGTGGACGCCAATGGCGCCCCCGTGTGCACCGAGTGTGCGCTGTAAGGCAGGACGATGTTCGGACGCAAGAACAAGAAGAAGACAACGGAACGCGAGAACGAGCAGATCGAGGAACTGCCTCGCCTGAATGACGAGGATGCCGAGATTTGGAGCGAACCCGGCCCCCGCAACTATGGGGACGTGGACACCTCCGAGGGCTACGTTGACATGGGAGCCATCCTGTTCCCTGCCGTACAGGGGATGCAGCTGCGCACCCAGGTGGCCGACGATGGGACCACCGTCCTCCAGATCCTCGTCGTTCTGGGTAACTCCGGCATCCAGATGAGCGTCGCCGCCGCGCCGCGCTCGGGTGGCGTCTGGGACGAGCTACGCGAAGAGATCCGCAAGGGCTTCGAGGAACAGAACGCAAAGGTCGCGGACATTCGCACGCGATACGGCGACGAACTGCTGGTCGACATGCCCATGCAGATGCCCGACGGGCGTTCCGCGACCTCGCGGATGCGTATCCTCGGACGCGAAGGCGACCGGTGGTTCGCGCGCATTGACATCCTTGGTCCCGCTGCCGCCAACGCGGAGGCCGGCGTCGACATCGAGAAGGTTATCGACCGGATCGTCGTGCATCGCGATGACCATCCGCGCACGCGCCTTGAGCTGCTGCCCGTTCACCTGCCCGCAGGCGCACAGGAAGTCTGACATGGCATCGTTATTTTCCCGGGTCAGCGCTGCGCTCGGCCTCGATAAAGATACGCGTTCCCTGGACGCCGCACTGGACGAAGACTCGGCCCGCGCCGCCCGAGGCGTCACACCCATCCGGGACGTGACCGACAGGAGCCATGCGCTTGTATTCGGCACCCTCCTGGGCATGACCTATCCTCCGGAGGAAGGCAGCCAGCGCGTCCTCGTCGCAACGCTGTACGACGGCACCGACACCCTCGAGCTGCGCTGGCCCGGACGTTCCTCTATCCCGGGGCTGAGCGTCGGCCAACGCCTGGAGGTGGAGGGAACGGTCGGGCGGGTCGGCGAACGCCTGATCATCATCAATCCCCTGTACCGAGTGATCGGTGGGGAGGGTTGATGCCCACCCCACGCTGGATGAGCCAGTCAACCGCGCAGGAATTCTCCTGGGCAGACGCGTTGGGCGGCACGCGTGGCGTTATTGAGACGACGGCGCCAGGACTCCTGTTCGTCATCGTCTACGTGGCCACCCATGCCATCCTCCCCACGCTGATCGCCGCATCCTCCGTCGCGCTGATCGCGTGCCTCACTCGGCTGGTCCAACGCCAGGGCGTCGGACAAGCGCTCTCCGGATTCTTCGGTGTCGCCATCGGCGTCCTCTTTGCGGCGGCGACCGGGCGTGGAGAAAACTACTTCGTGTGGGGCATCCTTACGAACGCCGTCATGTCCCTGGCTTTCGCCGTGTCGGTCCTCATCCGGCGCGGCATCGTTGGCTGCCTCTACGCAACTCTGGCGGGTCTGCCGACGGGATGGCGCGGCGACCTCGCCCACGTCGAATTGCGGCGACGCTGCAACCTGCTCACCTGGATGTGGACGGGCCTCTTCGCGCTGCGCGTCGCGGTCCAGGCCCCGCTGTGGGCGGCCGGAGAAGTCGCCGCGCTCGGTATCGCGAAGCTTGCCCTTGGGCTCCCTCTCTTTGCGCTTGGCGCCTGGGCCACCTGGTGGGGCCTGCGCGGCTACGCTCCGGCTGCCTCCTCCTCGGAGTCCGGCTCGGCAGGCGCAACCGACTGACGCAGTCGATTCAGCCCGTCGCGATCGGCGTCGGGCACCAGGAGCAGCAGCTCATCCGATTCCTCGAACACGTCGTCTGCGCTGGGGGTAATCGGTCGCCCATCGCGCAGCAATGCGGCCAACACCGAGTTCGGGGGAAGCTCCAGGGAATGGACGCGCTTACCGACCACCGGCGAATCCTCCGGCAAGATCAGCGCGTGCATGGACACCGCGGCCGTGTTGAAGGAGAAGAGGCGCACCGGGATGCCGACGGACACCGCCTCCTCAACGAGCGAGGTCATGATGCGCGGCGTTGACACGGAGACATCCACGCCCCACGCCTGGTCAAAAAGCCACTCGTTCATCGGGTTATTCAGGCGCGCGACCACGCGGGGCACCGCGAACTCTGTCTTGGCCAACAGTGAGATGACCAGGTTCGCCTTATCGTCGCCCGTCGCCGCGACCATCACGTCGGCCTCGGCCACGCCCGCGTCGCGCAGGGCGTCGGGGGAACACGCATCCGCGAGCACCCAGTCAGCGTCGGCGATGGACGTGATCCGCAGCTCCGCGGGCGTGTGGTCAATCAGCGTGATGTCGTGGCCGTGAGCGAGCAGCTCCAAGGCAACGCTGCGCCCAACTGAACCGGCCCCAGCAATGACAATCTTCATGCTCACCCCTCCATCTTTGGCGGAGCCGCCAGCTTATCGCGCAGCTGCGCCGTCTCAGTTCCATTGATCGCAAAGTACAGTTGGTCGTGCTCTTGGACAACCAAGTCAGGCGAGGCCGTGCGGATCGAACCCAGGCGCGACGTAAAGACGATCCGACTGCCCGTGAGCTCCTCGACGGTCGGGAAACCGAGGCCGTACCAGCCGGGGGAGGGGGTCGCATTCACCAGAGCCACCGCGCCGGTCGGATGCGACCACGTGAGCGAGGCATTCGGGGGAAGCATACGGCGCAGCACAGACTCCGCCGTGCGCTGCACCGACGCGACCGTGGGAATCCCCAGCCGCTCGTACAGGTACGCGCGCGTTGGGTCGTAGATTCGAGCCACCACGTGCTCGACGTGGAAAACCTCACGAGCGATGCGCGCGCCGATAATGTTCGAGTTATCACCCGAGGAAACGGCAGCGAACGCGTAGGCGTCCTTGATATTCGCCTGTCGCAGGCATTCGCGGTCCATGCCCACGCCCGTTATGCGACGACCGGAAAAATCCGACGGCAGGCGCGCAAAGGCCTTAGAATCCTGGTCGATAACGGCCACGGAATGGCCCGCGGCGTCCAACGTTGATGCCAGGCGAGCGCCAACGCGCCCGCAACCCATGATCACAAAGTGCACAGCTACCAAAGTACCCCGACCGGGGCTAAACGGCCACGCGAGGGCGCACGTTTCTCCCACACCCGCGCCAAGTGGACTACGCTTACACACCGTGAAGAACTTGTTGGCCTACGCGAAGCGTGTGCTTATCGGACGCCCGATGCGATCGGACGCGATGGGCCACCAGCTGCTCCCCAAACGTATCGCTCTGCCCATTTTCGCCTCGGATGCGCTGTCGTCGGTCGCGTACGCGCCCGACGAAGTCTTGCTGACGCTGGCATTGGCGGGGACCATGGCCGCCCTGCAGTCCGTGTGGGTCGGCGCCGTTGTCGCGCTGGTCCTGGCAATCGTCGTCGCCTCCTATCGTCAGACCGTCCACGCGTACCCCTCTGGCGGCGGCGACTACGAGGTCGTGACGACGAATCTGGGCCGTTCCTGGGGCCTTCTCGTGGCCTCGGCTCTGCTGGTGGACTACATCCTGACGGTTGCCGTCTCAATCTCCTCCGGCGCGAACTACATCACGACCGCCGTGCCCGCGCTGCTCGGCTACGAGGTCCCTATCGCTGTCGGTCTCGTCGTGGTCCTGGCGACCCTGAATCTGCGTGGGACACGCGAGGCCGGCGGCGCCTTCGCGATACCGACCTACGTGTACATGTTTGCTATCGGCCTCATGATCGTTGTTGGCTTCGCTAAGCTGGCCACGGGCCACCTGGGAGTCGCGCCCACGGCCGCCTACGATCTCGTCGTGGCCCCCGGTCACGCGGACGGCCTGGCAGGCCTCGCGGGAGTCTTCCTACTGATGCGTGCATTCTCGTCGGGGTGCGCGGCACTCACCGGCGTTGAGGCCATTTCAAACGGGGTCCCCATGTTCCGAAACCCCAAGTCCAAAAACGCGGCCACCACGCTGGCGATGCTGGGGCTGATCGCCGCGTCAATGATGATTTCGATCCTCGTGCTGGCCCGCGCGACGGGCGTCAAGATCGTTGACGACCCGGCCACGCAGCTGACCTACCAGGGCCAGGCCGTCTCGGAGAAAACCCCGATCGACCCCGCGATCTCCCAGATCGCCTCGGCCGTGTTCGGGCAGGGATCGGTGCTATTCATCCTCATCACCGTCGTCACCGGTTTCATCCTGGTCCTGGCCGGAAACACCGCCTTTAACGGCTTCCCGACTCTGGCCTCCGTCCTGTCGCGTGATTCCTTCCTGCCGCACCAGATGGTGCGCCGGGGGGACAGGCTCTCGTATTCGAACGGCATCGTCGTCCTGACCCTCGCCTCGATTGCGCTGATTGTTGGCTTCCAGGCGGAGACCACGCGCCTGATTCAGCTCTACGTCGTCGGCGTGTTTATCTCATTCACGCTGTCGCAGCTGGGGATGATTCGTCACTGGAACAAGCAGCTACGCACCCGTCAGTCCGGCGATGAACGCATAGCGGTCCTGCGTTCCCGGGCTGTCAACATCATTGGTTTCATGATGACCGGCCTGGTTCTGGTGATCGTCCTGGCCACGAAGTTCACGCACGGGGCGTGGATTACGCTGCTGATGATCGCCATCGCCTTCGGCCTCCAGATTTCGATTCACCACCACTACGAGACCGTTCGTTCTCAGCTGTGCGTGGAGGACTGGAATGCGCGCCGGGCGCTGCCGACACGCGTGCGAGCCCTCGTGCTGGTCTCATCCCTGTCGCGCCCGGCGATGCGAGCCATCGCCGCGGCCCGTGCCTCATCGCCGACGTCCATCGAACTGGTCTCCGTCGTCGCGGACGACGCGGAAGAAGAACGGATATTGCGCCAGTGGAAGGCGTCGGGCGTGCCCGTGCCGCTGACACTGCTGTCCGCACCCTATCGTGATATTTCCTCCGTGATCCTCCAATACGTGCGCTCTCGTCGGCGCTCGATGCCCACCGAGATGCTTGTCGTGTACATGCCGCAGTTCCTGGTGACCCACTGGTGGGAAAATCTCGTCCATAACCAGTCCGGCCTGCGCCTGCGCGCCTCCCTGCTCGACGTTCCCGGCGTGGTCATCACGGTCGTCCCGTGGCAGCTGGGCGAGGACGACGTCGTTGAAGGCCGCCAGCGGGTCAACGATCCTTTCCTGCGCGTGCCCGCCCCGGACTCATCCCCCGAGCAGACGCCCGCGGCTGAGGCCAAGAACGACGCGCGAGAGACCTCGTGAGCCCCCGTGCACCCAGGCGTCCGTCCCGGCGCCGAAGCTCCATCCGCGAAACAACCCGAGAGGGGATTGGGCGCCTCCTCCGTCTCACCGTCGGTGAACCGGTGCACGGTGGCGCCTGCGTCGCCCGGGACGATAGCGGGCGCGTCGTCTTCGTGCGTCACACCGCGCCGGGCGAGGTTGTGTCGGCGCGCGTGAGCGCCGTGCGTAGCAGGCTCGCATGGGCGGACGCCGTTGAGGTTCTCGAACCCTCGACTGACCGCGTCGACTCCGTGTGGCCTCAAGCGGGTCCTGGCGGCGTCGGAGGCGGTGAGCTGTCGCACCTGGCGCCCGCCGCCCAGCGGGACTGGAAGCGGCGCGTTATCTCAGGGCAGCTGCGTCGCGTCGGAGGTCAGGCGCTGGCCGAGGCCGCGGGCGCGCTCGGTGGCGTGGAGGTTGCCCCTGCCTGGGGTGACGAGGAACCGTCGGACCCGCTGACCGGTCGCCGCTCGCGCATCGACGTCGTCATCGACGCAGGCGGTCGCGCGGGCATGCACGAGTACCGTGGCCGCCGTGTCATCGCCCTTGATCGCATGCCGCTGGCCGTCCCGCAGATTCGTGGCCTCGGGCTGTTCGACCAGGATTCGCCGTGGCGCTCCCTGTGGAAGCCCGGTGACCGCGTGCGCGCCGTCGCTCCCAGTGGCGGCCAGCCGGTCGTCCTGATCGGCGAGGACGCGTATGCGGCCGACGGCACGCGCATCGACGTGCCTCTCCTGTGCTGGGACGTGCCTATCGGGGGATACCCTCAGTCCTACGGCGTGCGCCCATCCGGTTTCTGGCAGACCCACGTGCGAGGCGCCGAGGTGCTCGCAAACGCGGTCCTTGCCGCCGCTTTCGGAGGCGACCAGGCCGGGGAGGGCAGCGCGGTCATGGAACTCTACTCGGGTGCAGGCCTGTTCACCGTCCCCCTGGCGCGTGCCGTCGGCGATGCCGGGCGCGTCGTGAGCCTGGAGGGCGACGAGGCCGCCGTACGCGATGCGGGCGAGAACGTGGCCGGCATGGAATGGGTTGACGTCTTCAGTGGAAGCGTGAACCGCCAGGGCATTGTCGATCTGTCGGGGCAGCTGGGAAGGGTACCGGACGTGCTCGTGGCGGATCCGCCACGAGCGGGTGCGGGGGCACAGGTGTGCCAGGCCATCGCAGCAACGGGTGCACCCCGCGTCGTCCTGGTGTCCTGCGATCCGGCGGCGGGCGCGCGTGACCTGCGCTCGCTCACCGACTCCGGGTACCGTCTGCTAAGCCTACGCGCGTGGGACCTGTTCCCGCACACGCACCACGTGGAAATGGTGGCGGTCCTGAGCCGATGACCGTTGCCCGCGACGGTACACCGAAGACGACCGCCGCGAGCTGCGCTACGCTCGCATCGGTCGGATGCGTGCCGCACGCCGACGCGGCAGGACCGGCGTGGATCGCGGATACGGGCGCAGAGGGAAGGGAAAGGACACTTACGGGGTATCGCTCTGGTTCCTGGCCCTGCGCTCCTTTATGCGCGAACCCCATGACGTCTGTGTCCTGGCTGCGATTGCGCGCCGCTGGTCGCGGTACATGCGGTCCACCAGGTCCCGCTCTGACACCCAACCGACGACACGGCCCTGCTCGTCCAGGACCGGGAGGGCCTGCAGCCCGGTGCGGCGAAGCGCTCCCAGGACCTCGGAGGGCTGACTGGAGGCGGCCACGGCCTCGTCAATGAGGGGCAGGTCGGACAGGGGAGCATCGAGTGCCCCGCCCCCCTGCGTGAGCTCAGCGAGCCGCAGCGACGACACGAGGCCCACAAACCTCATGTCGCGTGCCGCGACGGGCAGCACGGTCTCCTTCGTGCGGCGCAACGCCGACAGGGCGGACGCGACGGAGGCGGAGGCGGGAAGCACCTCGGGGGGCTCCGCCATCCACTGCGAGGCGACCCGCGTGCCCAGGAGGGTGCCCTCAACCGGGTCGTCCAGGACGTCCCCGCGCCTGCGCAGCTTCTCCGTGTAGATCGTCGCTCGCGTCAGGAAACGAGAAGAGGCCGTGGCGATGACGACCGCCAGCATCATTGGCAGGATTAACGAGAACTGCCCGGTCATCTCCACGATGATGAGCACGGCCGTCATGGGCGCGCGGGCGGCACCCGCGAATGCCGCGCCCATTCCCACCACGGCGAAAACCCCCACAGGTGAATCGGACAGAGGCGAGATCACGTTTCCGAAAGCCGCGCCAGCCATCGCCCCGATGAACAGCGTGGGGGCAAAGACGCCGCCCGAGCCGCCGATGCCGATGGTGACGGACGTATAGAGCGCGCGCCCGACCATCAGGGCGAGCAGGAAGGCGATCGAGAACCGACCGGCGATGGCCTGCTCCTCAAGCGGATAGCCTGACCCGAACATGTGCGGGAACGCCACCAAGGCAGCGCCGAGGAAGAGGCCCAGCACCCCCGGTCGCGCCCACTCCGGCATGCGCGCACATGCCCACATCCAGTCAATCGCATCTTCTAACGCGTACAAAAGCTTGGAGAAACCAAGGCCGCACAGGCCGGCCACGAGGCCCAGCAGCGCGACCCACCACATGTCCGCCTGCGATGCGAAGGACAGGTCGCCCGCGACGCGCACCACCATTTCATCGCCCTGCAAGAGCCGGGCGACCATCGAAGAGGTGACCGCGGAAAGCACGACGAAGCCGAAGGCCTCGGCCGTGAACTCCGTGAGGATCACCTCGAGAGCGAAGACGGCGCCCGCGAGCGGGGCGTGGAATGTGGCGGCGATGCCGGCTGCCGACCCGCACGACGCCAGCAACACGACCCGGGAAACCGGCATGCCCATCCACGAGGCGATTGTGGAGCCCAGCGATGCGCCCACCTGCACGATGGGGCCTTCGCGTCCCGCGGAGCCGCCAGAGCCGATCGTCAGCGCGGACGCCAGGATCTTTACGATGGCGACGCGGCCGGGAATGCGCCCGCCCTTGCGGCGGACCGCGAGCATGACCTCGGGAATACCGTGTCCCTTCGCGCTGGGAGCGAAACGCTGGATGAGCGGCCCGTACATCAGGCCGGCCACGGCGGGGGAGAACAGCAGGAACACCCACGGAGCCCACCCCCACGTCCCGTGCGCGTCGCCGATGTGGGTCGTGTACTCGTCGAACCCCGTCGACACCCACGTCCACGCGTGGATCGCCAGATTAAAAAGGACAGCGGCTCCGCCAACCACGGCTCCGACGATGGCGGCGGCGACGCCCAGCAGGGAACGGTGCGCGGCGACCGTGCGGCCGACGCGCAAGCGGGCTCCCGCAGCCGTCTCTTCCGGGTGCGGGGACAGATCAGGCCGCGTCACAGGTTAGCGATCTCCACGTGAATGGGGGCGTCGGTGGCGATACCCCACACGGTCCGATAGAACGACAGCTCGGACTGCCATGCGTCTTTGATGTTGACTGCCGAGCGGAAGCCGTGCCCCTCACCCTGGTAGAGCTTGAGCGCCACAGCGCTGCCGCTGGCGCGAAGAGCCTCGTACATCTCCGCGGCCTGGCAGGCCGGGACAACCGGGTCGTCGCTGCCATGTAGGAGCAGCAGGGGAGCGTGGATCCGCTTGACCTTGTTGATGGGGGAACGCTGAGTCCACACGGGCTCCGACAGGTCGTCTGATCCGATCAGCAGCTGATCGTAGTGGGATTCGAACTTGTGTGCGCTCTGCGCGAGCTTCGCCAGGTCAGCAATCCCGTAGAACGAGGCGCCGGCCGTGAAGATAGGGGAAGATGCCAGCGCATTGAGCGCGGTGAAACCACCGGAGGAGCTGCCGCGGATGGCGATCCTGCGGGGATCGACGTACCCCTGATCGATCAGGTATTGAGCGCCGTCGATACAGTCCTGCACGTCCATGACGCCCCATTGCCCGTTGAGCTTCTCGCGGTAGGCGCGCCCAAAGGAAGTTGAGCCGCGGAAGTTGACGTCCAGGACGGCGAAACCGCGGCTGGTCCAGTACTGGAAGGGGACGGACAGGCCGGGGCGTGTCGCACTGGTCGGGCCGCCGTGCACGTTCACGATCAGCGGCGGTAGTTCGCCGTCGGGCGCGCAGTAGTCGGGGTTCACGGGCGCGTAGTAGAAGCCGTGCGACTCCTCGCCGTCCGAGGTCTTCCACGTCAGCATCTGAGCGGTCGATACAAGGGCGGTGGGCACCTGCGCCTCGGAGGAGGGACGCAGAATCTTTGTCTTACCGCGCGACACCTCGATGATCGCCGGCGTGTGCGTGGCAGAATCCGCCAGGAAAACGACCCGGCCGTCGGCTGCGGCAACGTTACCGATGGGCCACCAGCCGGTCGCCCATTCCTCAGCCATGCCGTTGTCGATGCGCACGGTGCCGATGTGCCAGATCTGATTCTCGACCCAGGAACACACCAGGTAGTCGTTATCGTAGTTGTCGTAGGAGTGTAGGCCGAGTTGCCAGTGCGGGTGGGAGAACGCGCGGTGCCCCGGGTGCAGGGCACGGGTGCGCAGGCGCGTCGTCCACGCATTCGGGTCCTCGTCTTCGTGCCAGACGAAGCCCTGGGTGCGGTACAGGTTCGCCCACGACGAGGAATCATCCACGTGAATAAGGTCTCCGTCCAGCGTCCAACGCGGCTCGTAGACGCACACGCCCGGGCGGTCGACGAGGACGACCTCCCGGTCGATCGTTCCCTCGAACGTCAGGGAGGCTACCCGCAGCTGCGAGCGCGTCCAGGGCATGTTCGGGTGATCCCAGGAAATCCACGCCAGCTTGGTGCCGTCGGGCGAGACCATGGGCGCCTGGGCGAAGTCGGTGCCGCCAAAAACCGTGATGATGGCGTCGTCGTTGCGTGCGGCGGAGCCGTCGAGCGGAATCGCAACGATCGAGTTCACGGGTTCGCCATCCCCAGAGTGGTCCTCGGCGACCGCGTAGACGAGGCCGCGCACGTCGGCGATCCAGAAGTCGCCGTAGCGGACCTTTGACAGCGTCGTCAGGGGGCGCACGCCTCGGCGTGGATCCGACGTGTCGTAGGCGTAGACGCGGCCGTCGGTGCGGTCGGAGAAGACGATGACTCCGTGGTGAACCGCGTAGGCTTTGCCGCCATACTCGTGGACGCGAGTGCCGATGTCAGGCAGGCGAACGCCGTCAATGAGGGGCAGGACCTCGCCCGTCTCGCCGGTTCCCCTGCGCCGTAGCAGTGTACCGCGACCTCCCTCAAGCGGGTGACCCTCAACCCAGTAGGTGTCGGGACCATCAACACGTACCTGGGACAGGGTGACTGAACGCGCGGTGAAGGAATCACCCGTGATGGGGGACTTCCAGATGCCGTGGGGTGCGACAGTGACGGACATAGTGCCTCCTTGAGGGGTATGGCGAGCCAACGGTCCCATCTTAGTGCGCGCGATACCAGCCTGCGCGGATCGGGCAGGGGAGGATTCCGCTTCGATCCGCTGGTGGGACGCTCGGGCAACTACACTGGTGCTCATGTCTGGAGCACATGAGTCGCGTGACCTGCTATCGCGATGTACCGCACCGTGGGAGCTGCGTCGTCTGGAGCGGGGACAACTGGACCAATTGGCGGCGCAGATTCGAGCGTTTCTGATCGATAATGTCGCTCGTACGGGTGGTCACCTGGGCCCCAACCTGGGCGTGGTTGAACTCACGATCGGGCTGCATCGGGTGTTTCGTTCCCCGCAGGACACGGTCGTGTTCGACACGGGACACCAGGCGTACGTCCACAAGCTGCTCACGGGGCGCCAGGACTTTTCTTCCCTGCGGTGCCCGGGCGGTTTGTCGGGCTACCCCTCACGCTCTGAGTCGGAGCACGACGTGGTGGAGTCCTCGCACGCATCGGCATCGCTGGCGTGGGTGGACGGTATTTCCCGCGAGAAGCACCGCCGGGGGGACCGGACCTGGACGGTTGGCGTCATTGGAGACGGGGCGCTGACGGGTGGGATGGCATGGGAGGCGCTCAATAACATTGCGACCGCGAAGAATCGTCGCATCGCCATCGTTATCAACGACAACGGGCGCTCGTATGCTCCGACGATCGGCGGGTTGGCTGCCCACCTGGACGCCCTGCGCACGTCGGCGGGGTACGAGCGCGCGCTCGCGTGGGGCAAGCAGCACCTGCTTAGTCACGGGGTTCCCGGGCGAGCGGCCTACGACGCGTTGCACGGCCTGAAGACCGGCATCAAAGACGCGCTGATCCCGCAGGTCATGTTCGAGGACCTGGGACTTAAGTACATCGGTCCTGTCAACGGCCACGACATCGCCGCGGTCGAAAGGGCGCTGAGGCGCGCGCGATCCCTGGACGAACCGGTTCTCGTACACATGATCACCGAGAAGGGACGCGGATACACGCCCGCCGAGGAAGACATCGCGGATCGCTTCCACGCCGTGGGCCCGATTCACCCGGAGACGGGCCTGCCCATCGCCCCGGAGCGTTTCGGTTTTACGGGCGTCTTTGCCGACGAGATCCGCTCATTGGCGGCCGCGCGTGATGACATCGTCGGCATCACGGCCGCGATGATGCATCCGGTCGGACTGGGCCCCATGCACGAGGCGTTCCCCGGTCGAGTTATCGACGTCGGCATCGCCGAAGCCGAGGCCGTCACCTCTGCCGCCGGCATGGCCTACGAGGGGGCGCACCCCGTGGTCGCCCTGTACGCGACGTTCCTGAATCGAGGCTTCGATCAGCTGCTCATGGATGTTGCCCTTCATCGGGCGGGCGTAACCTTTGTCCTGGACCGTGCGGGCATCACGGGCACCGACGGAGCCTCCCACAACGGAGTGTGGGACATCGCCATGTGTTCGCTCATTCCCGGCGTCCGCCTGGCCGCGCCCCGAGACGAAGCCACGCTGCGCGAGGAACTTCGCGAGGCTCTTGACGTCGCCGACGCGCCGACCGTCGTACGCTACCGGAAGGGTGCTCTCCCCGAACCGATGCCCGCGCTGCGCAGGGTCGGGGGAATCGATGTCCTCTTCGAGGAGGAGGTGGAGGCCTCGTCCGCCCGGGTGCTCATCGTCGGTGCGGGGGCGTGTGTGCCCGACGCGCTTAAGGCGGCTCGTCGGTTGGCTGCAGGCGGCGTCAGTGTCACGGTGGTTGACCCCCGGTGGCTGCTGCCCATTCGCGCCGACCTGACCTCCTTCGCGTCGACCTTCGATTGCGTGATCAGCGTCGAGGACGGGATCGTGCGCGGCGGCTTCGGGTGGGCTCTCAGGGATGCTTTATACGATTCGGGCGTTCCCGTGCGGTGCCTCGGCGTTCCCCAGATCCTGCCGGAGCACGGAGACCGATCCGCGATGATCAGGGAGTTCGGGTACGACGCGAGCGGCATCGAATCTGCCGTCCGCGTGCAGGTCGAGGGCCTCGTCCGCTGCTAGGGGGAAGGACAGGGGACAGGGGTCAGACGCCGAGCGCGTCGCAGATGGGGTCGAGCGTCAGGTCGATCTGCCAGTCCCTGGCCCCCCGGAACACCATGCGTTCCTCCACCTCGTCACCGGACGGGCGCGAGGGATCCAGGGGGGCCCAAGCCAGGTAGCGTTGTACCTGCGGTGCCAGCACAACTTCGGGGGCCAAGTCGAGCCTCGAGGCGACCGACGCGACCGTGGCGCGTACGGTTCCCAGCCGGGCGGCAGCGGATTCGTCGATGCGATTCCACTGGCGTGGCTCCGGAATCGAACCCGGTTGAACGGGCCTGTTCTTGGGTGGAAGCTCGTCTTCTGCCATTGCGTTGACGCTGGCGAGGGCGTGCATCCACTCGTTCATGTACTGCTTGGCAACGGGGGATCGGAACTCGTTGATGCTCATGAGCGCGCGCCTGTTCTTGGGTGGCGCAGCCGCTGCACGTATCAGTGCCGCGTTACGTACGAGGCGACCGGGGGACAGGTCGATGCGGCGCGCAATCGACTCGCGTGTCTCCCACAGTGCCTTGAGCACGCCCAGGCCTCGGCGGCTGCGAATTTTTCCGGATCCTGGTACGGATCTCCACCGATCCGGTTTCGTGGCAGCGGGCGGAACCGACAGCGAGTACGAGAACTCCTGTTGAGCCCACTCCCACCGACCCATCTGATCGAGCTTCTTTGACAGGCGGTAGTACAGCTCCGTGAGGAGCTCAACGTCCAGCGCGGCGTAGCGTAGCCATTCTTTGGGGAGAGGACGAACCGACCAATCCGAAGCCTGGTGGTCCTTGACGAGGCCCAGGCCCAGCACCTGCTCAGCGACCGCCGCCAGGCCGAAGCGCTGCAAGCCAACCAGGCGCGCCGCGATTTCGGTGTCGAACAGCGAGGACGGACGCAAACCAACCTGACGAAGATTCGGCAGGTCCTGCAGACAATCGTGGAGGAGCCACACGTCCTCCAGCCCGGGCTGCAACGCGGACAGATCGGGCAGCGCGTGGGTGTCGATCAGGAAAGTCCCAACATCCTCGCGTCGAATCTGCACCAGGTAGGGGTCAGAGCCGTAGCGAAAGCCCTGGGCGCGCTCCACATCCAGGGCGACCGGGGCCGTGCCCGTTTTCAGGTTGCGTACGGCACGCTCAAGGTCGTGCTGCGTGTCAATGACGGCGGGAATCCCCCCGCGCGGCTGCGCGATGAGCTTCGGGTCATCCGTATCGCCGCGCGGCAAGCCGCCGCCGTTGTTGATCAACACTCAGACTCCTTCGAGATGGCGCGTCGGAACGATACCCGCCGTCCGACGCATCACATCTGCCCACCCGGACAGATGCTCACCAAGATACTCGCTGTTCGGCGTCCACGAGGCGCGCACGTCAACGAACAGAGATGAGCCGCGCAGCTCAAGCCCCCCGAATGCTTCGCTTATTTCCCGCGTCACGGTGCCCGTTAGGTCATGGAATCCAGCACCGGCCGCGTCTAAACAATCGTGGGTCCAGCCCCAGACGCCTTCCGCGAGGAGCGGGTCCGCGATCATCTCAGAATCGATCTGGGTGCGTAGCTGACCAACCATACGGAACGTCCCGTTCCAGCCAATTTGCTCCACAGGGTCGTGCAGGATGACTATGCGACCAGTAGACAGGGGCTGTCCCGCGTCGTCCTCGTCTGTCGTGCGCATCGCGAGTGCCGCTGCGAAGGGCGCCAAACCACGAGGTGAGGGAACCTCCTCAAGGAGTATGTGCGGCAGGTGGTCGGCCTGTCGCAGGGACAGCAGGGCCCGCACAAACCTCTCGGGCACCGCATTTTCATTCACAATTTAAATCGTACGAGTGTCACCACGTCTTTTGGTACAGACGCGCCGCTGAGGCTAATCTCGATAAGTAGCCGGTACGTTTTTCGAGTAATGGCTTATCCTCAATGGGGCTGTCGTCATAAACCTCGCGGGTTACGCAGGATAAAGGATGTGCGTGGCGTGACGTGAACAATGTCCCCGGAATGATATTCACGGTGATCATCGTCGCCAGCGGTATCGACGACCGTGTACCACACGTGTCCGTACTTTGTGTCCGGCAGCGTGAAGTCGACCGGTTCCGGCGCGGCGTTCAGAAGCAGGAGGAAGTCATCGTCCAGGATTGGGCGCCCGTTTGCGTCCGGCTCGCAGATTGCATCCCCGTTATAAAAGACCATCGTTGAGCGGGCCCACGGTTGATTCCATTCCTCTTCCGTCATGTGCGTTCCGGCCGGGGTGAACCATTCGATCTCACCGAGCTCCGATTCGCCGCCGCGCCGCGCGGGCCCCTCAAGGAATCGCCGACGGCGCATGACCGGATGATCGCGACGCAAGTGGATGAGGTGGCGGGTGAACTGCAACAGTTTGTGATCGTGTTCGTCCAGTTTCCAGTCAATCCAAGACAGCTCGTTGTCCTGGCAGTACACGTTGTTGTTGCCGCGCTGCGTGCGTCCGAGCTCATCCCCGTGAGCGATCATCGGAACGCCCTGTGAGAACATCAAAGTCGTGAGGAAATTTCGCTGCTGGCGGTAGCGCAATTCAACGATCTCTTCGTCGTCCGTGTCACCCTCGGTGCCACAGTTCCACGAACGGTTGTCGTTCGCGCCATCCGCGCCACCCTCGAGATTTGCTTCGTTGTGCTTGTCGTTGTAAGAGACCAGGTCGCGCAGGGTAAAGCCATCGTGCGCGATCACGAAGTTCACCGACGCCATCGGCTTGCGCCCGGTCGTCCCGTAAAGGTCCGACGAGCCTGCCAGTCGGGAGGCGAAATCCGGTAGGGATGAGAACTCGCCTCGCCAGAAATCGCGGACCGTATCGCGGTAACGTCCATTCCATTCCGACCAGAGCGGAGGGAAGCCACCCACCTGGTAGCCGTCCGCGCCGACGTCCCACGGCTCGGCGATCAGCTTGACCTGCGAGACCACAGGATCCTGGTGGATCAGGTCGAAGAAAGCGGATAGGCGGTCGACCTCGGCGAACTGTCGGGCGAGCGTGGAGGCCAGATCGAATCGGAAACCGTCCACGTGCATCTCTGTTACCCAGTATCGCAGTGAGTCCATGATGAGCTGGAGAACCTGCGGGGAGCTCATGAGCAACGAATTGCCCGTGCCCGTCGTGTCGAAATAGTGCTGGCGATCCCCGTCAACCAGCCGATAGTACGAGGGGTTGTCGATGCCGCGGAACGACAGGGTGGGGCCCATGTGGTTGCCCTCCGCCGTGTGGTTGTATACGACGTCCAAGATGACCTCGATGTTGGCCGCGTGCAGGGCTTTCACCATAGCCTTGAACTCCGACACTTGTGCCCCGGGATCGGTCGAGGCCGCGTAGGCGTTGTGCGGGGCAAAGTAACCGATTGTGTTGTAGCCCCAGTAGTTGGATAGGCCCTTGGCCTGGAGCGTCGTGTCGTTGGTGAACTGGTGGATCGGCATGAGCTCGACCGCCGTCACGCCGAGCTTGCACAGGTGTTCGATGATCGCGGGATGCGCCATGCCCGCATACGTTCCCCGCAGCTCTTCTGGTACCTCCGGATGCCGCATCGTCATGCCCTTGATGTGGGCCTCGTAAATGATGGTCTCCGAATAGTCGTGTCCAGGGCTGTGATCTCCCTCCCAGTCAAAGAAGGGATTAACCACGACCGAATGCATGGTCGACTCCGTGGAATCGCCCCCCTTGAGGATCAGGGGATCGTCGGCGCGATAGGACAGGAGGTCGATCGAGTCGGTGAGCTGGCCCTCGATCGCCTTTGCGTAGGGATCGAGGAGGAGCTTGGACGGGTCGCATCGCAGGCCGTTGCGAGGGTCCCACGGGCCCTCGATTCGGTAGCCGTAGCGCTGCCCGGCGCGCACCTGGGGAACGTAGACGTGCCAGACCCACGCGTCCACCTCGGTCATCGGGATTCGCATTTCGTTGAGGCTCTCGTCTAGCAAGCACAGGGTCACCGAAGTGGCGACAGACGAGTAAATCGCAAAGTTCGTACCGGTTCCGTCGAATGTAGCGCCCAGAGGGTACGCCTTACCAGGTCGAGTATCCATACCCTCAAGAGTGGCACGAAAGCGCACCGACCGGCAGTAATCTTCCCGCAGAGGTCGTGTGACTTGGATAACTGACTCTTGGCTTTGCGTTCGCAGGGGGAGGTCTGTTATCGTTTTATCCGTTGCACGGGACGGTTGGCGTTTCGGCAGACGCGGATGTGGCTCAGTTGGTAGAGCATCACCTTGCCAAGGTGAGGGTCGCGGGTTCGAGTCCCGTCATCCGCTCGGGCGATTGGCGCAGCGGGAGCGCGCTTCCCTGACACGGAAGAGGTCACTGGTTCGATCCCAGTATCGCCCACGGTCGTCCTGGCGACAGGATAGGCGGGCGTTCGCCCGGCCGCACAAGCGGTTCACGCGGATGTGGCTCAGTTGGTAGAGCATCACCTTGCCAAGGTGAGGGTCGCGGGTTCGAGTCCCGTCATCCGCTCTCAGTCGGGAATCCACACGATCCCGTTGGGCGTGGTGGGTTGGCCGAGAGGCGAGGCAGCGGCCTGCAAAGCCGTCCACACGGGTTCGAATCCCGTACCCACCTCGGGCGATTGGCGCAGGGGTAGCGCGCTTCCTTCACACGGAAGAGGTCACTGGTTCGATCCCAGTATCGCCCACCAGATAAACCGGATCGTACGATCCGGTTTTTGTGTGTCGAGGCCAGGCCGGCCTGGGAGCGTACGCTGTTTTATCCGAGCGGGCGGAGCCTCCATGCGCCGGTATGGCGTGTTCAACGAACAGCGCTGTTTCTCCGGCAAACCTCGTCAATGAGGGGTCGGTCACAGCAATGCGATGGCGCGGGGCTGTAAGGAAGCGATGCGTTGAGCGCGGCGCGACGCCGTGACAAGCCGCCAACTAGGCGTGATGACGAGACGACGAGGAGATTCGCGGTGACACGCGTACTCGTCAGGAAAGTGGATTACTTCGTGTCGAGGCTGGCCCACGCTTCGTACGATTTTTCCTGGGGGTGGTGCACTGCGGTGCACTTGAAATTAAAGACACCGCTACGCCCCGACGAGAGCGTCCCGTTAAACTTACCCGTCATCAGAAACTGTGGTTCGCCAGCCTCGTTGGCGCCATCACGATCAACCTTCCAATCGTCGATGCTCCCCTTGCTGACACTCTGCATGAGGGCGTCCCGACACACCTCCTTGACGTTGCGCTCCTCTTCGCTGCTCACCTCGTTCGAAGAATTCTGCGACTTATTATCGGGCGCCGAAGAAGGGTTTTGTGCCGAGCCGGGATTGGGCTGAGTTGCGGAAGGCACGGGGGTAGCGCCACCCGGCGCTGTGGGTGAGGCGGAGCGATCCGAGGAGCGGTTTCCATTCTGGGTGAGGGCGAGTGCGAGAACTATCAACAAGATGAACGCCATCACGGCGCCGATAATGCCGATGATGAGCCCCTTCTTAGGGCCGCTCTGCTGTGGTTGTCCGCCGAAAGAACCGTAGGATCCGTTCGGGTAAGCCACTCCCTGGAGGGCGGGACCCTGAACGCCGTAGTAGCCCTGCTGAGGCTGCGGGGCCCAGCCGGGCTGATTCTGGCCGTAGCCCGAGAATCCTCCGGTGGCGGGCGTCTGCTGAGCGGACCGCGGATCGTAGGGAGCGCCAAATTGCTGCCCGCCCGGATACGGGCCAGCCACACCATGCCCGGCGCCGGAAATGGGTTGCTGATTGGGGTCAAGAGGATTGGACATGACGGCTCCCTGATGTCGATACGGTTGAGCGCTGGAAGGCGGATGTCAACGATTTATCCGGTGGAGGAAAACAAGTGCGGGGCAGGCCAAACGGCCGACGTCACTTGGTTCCAGAGGCGAGGATCTCAACGATCCCCGTGGACTTGTCGTAGACACCCTTACAGCTAAAGGAAGCGTCGATCTTCTTGTTGTTCTTGGTGCTGACGCCAGTGACGCGTCCGTCGTAGTTATAGGTGTCGACTTGGGAGGACGATCCAGTCCGTGTCAGCTTCTCGTCCGAAAAGGAAGCGGAACTGATCTGAGAGGACAGCTTTGTTTTGCAGGCAGAAATAAACATATTTTCCACGCCGTCCTGAGAACCGCTGCCGTTTCCGGGTGCCGAGCCAGAACCTTTCGACGGGGCAGAGGAAGGCTGACCCGACGGGTTGGAACCGTAGGGCGGCTGGGCCGAGGGCGCTGAGGTCGGCTGTCCGGCCGACGTGGGGTTGGCGGTCGTGTCTTCGTTGGAAGAACCACCGCGCAGAGGCAGGTAGATCACGAGCCCGACAATGAGCGCTACGGCGAATGCGCCCGCGATGATGGCGACGATCTTCCCCGTGTTCGAACCGGAGGGCTGGGGACCCATCGGTCCACCGGCGTATGCGGGCTGGCCATACATGGGGGAGCCGTAGCCCTGCTGGCCACCGCCCTGGGGGAAGCCACCCTGAGCGTAATCGCCCTGAGGATATCCGCCCTGGGGGTTGCCCCCCTGAGCATATCCCCCCTGGGGGTTACCCCCCTGAGCATATCCCCCCTGTGCGGGATACCCGGGCGCGCCCTGCTGCGGCTGGAAGGGGGGCTGATTCTGAGGTGGGAACGGAGTGCTCATGTCTATGTCCTTGTCGGTGAGAGCGATCTCAGGGAACGTACCGTCATCCTACCAGGCGCTAGGCTTGCGGTATGACGATCGAATATCTGACGCGGCCTCGTCCGCTCACACCCCGAGAGGACATCCTGCCCGTGATCATCGGGGGAGACTTCGGGGTCTACGGAATCGGGCGCTGTTTCAACGAGGCCTTCGGTTGTGACTGCATCTGCGTCGGTTCGCAGCCGACCAAGTCGATTACCCGGTCGACCTTCTTCGACGTCCGGCACGTGGGCGCTCACGCAGACGACACGCAGCTGCTGGATGCCCTGATGACCATCGCGGGGGACCGTGGTGACAAGAAGCTCATTCTGATGGCCAATCACGACATTTTCTCCGCGTTCGTCGCCCGGAACATGGAGACTCTCTCGCCCCACTACGCGCTCCCGTTCCCCAGCAAAACTGTGATGGATAGCCTCACGGACAAGGCGGAGTTTGCTCGGGCCTGTGAGCGTGTGGGAATCAACACTCCCCGGACACTTGCCGTGGAATTCTCGGGGGGTAACGACGATGCCTGGTGCGCTCCGGAGATTCCCTTCGACTTCCCCGTGGTCGCCAAGCCTGCGAATGGCGAACCCTACGACATGCTTGAGTTTGAGGGAAAACGCAAGATTTGGTTCATCGATTCGCCCGCGCAGCTTGCGCAGCTGTGGGAGACCCTCAAAGACGTCGGTTTTCGGGACACTTTCCTGGTTCAGGAGCTCATTCCGGGAGATAACACGGCGATGCGGTCGATCACCGCCTACGTCGACTCACGGGGCGAGGTCACCCTCATCGGGTCGGCTCGCGTGCTCCTCGAAGATCATGCGCCCACGATGATCGGTAACCCCGTCGCCATGATCACCGAGGACTTCCCCTCGCTGTGGGCTGACGCGTGCGCGCTACTGACGCAAAACGGCTACCGCGGGTTCGCGAACCTCGATGTCAAGATCGATCCTAGCGACGGACGCGCCCTCTTCCTGGAGGTCAACCCGCGCATCGGGCGTAACAACTGGTACATGGCGGCAGCCGGTGCAAATCCGATGATTCCCATGGTTGCCGACCTCATCGACGGCGTGGCGTGCGAACAGGCTCAGGCAACCGACGAGATCCTCTATACGCTCGTTCCGGATTCCCTCCTCCTGCGCTACATCACGGACGAGGACCTGCGTCGGAGGGTGAAGAGAATCATTCGGGAGGGTCGCCGCTTCGATCTCCTCCTGAACCCCATTGAGAAGGACCTGCGCCGAAACCTCACCGTGTGGCTCCAAAAGCAAAACCACCGCCGTAAGTTTGCGCGCTATTACCCCGAGCCGACGGAGACCTCCTATTGAGCTCGAGTCCGCGGACTGCCTCTTTTGTCCCTCCACGACCTCGTTGATAGGGGAGAGCCCCTGCTAGACTGACCACCTACACGCGCCCTGTACTTTCGACGAACGAGGACACCATGACGATCACCGCACTCGTCCCCATCTCGCAGGATGACAAGACCGCTGCGGTCTCAGGATTCCAGGACCGTTCCATGCCCATCGAGCAGGCATGCGTGTGGGAGGCCTTTGAAGAATCCCAGGGGCACGGCGTGTGGGGCCGCTACGCATGGTGCGAAGACGATACGAAGGTCGCCTTCATTACCCTGTACAAGTATTCGGTGCGCGGCGTCCGTTACCTGTGGGCAAAGTGGGGGCCCGCGTGGATCAAGGAGGCTACCCCCGAACGTGAAGCGGCGCTACGAGCCGACCTGCTGCGCGAGATCAGGGCCAAGGATCGTTCCGTTGCCTTCGTGCGCCTGCACGCCATCTACCAGCACCCTGACCTGCGCATGCCGCTGCAAACCATCTCCTATGATCGCACGGTCGTCATCGACACCTCGGGGAAGACCGAAGACGCGATTCTTGCCACCATGCCCAAGTCCGGCAGGCGATCGATCCGCAGCGGGCTGAAGAAGGGAAAGGCTGAGGGCGTCACCTTCCATGAGGACACCGCACACGCCGCATCCGTTATCGACGAGTACTACGCGGTCATGGAGGAAACGGCGCGGCGCGATGGCTTCCGCCCCCACCCCAAGGCCGTTTACATGGACCTGCTGAGCACCCTTGGCCCCAAACATGCCCGCATCTTTTCCATGCGGGACGCACAAGGTAGCATCCTGTGCTGGGACTTTTGCCTGGTCGAAGGCATCCGCGCGCAGGCCGAATACGGCGCATCCACCGAGGACGGTCGGCGTCTGCGACAACCCCCCGTCCTGGATTTCCTGGCCGCCGAATACCTTGCCCGCGACGGGGTGCGCGAATTTGACCTCATGGGCGCACATTCCCCCCGCTGCCCCGACCTGTTTCGCGTCGGCAAATACAAGATTGCCTTCGCCGCGCACGTCACAGATGTTCCCGGCGGTTGGGACATGCCCATCAAGAAGGGTACCTACCGGGCGCTGGCGGCGGCGAAAGCCATCAAGGACTGGCGTGGCCGCTCCTGAACCGTGTGCCCCCGGGCGATAGAATCCCACCAACAGCGCAATCGCGCGTACCCATCGAACCAGAGGAGACACAGTGCCCGATATCTCGCTCGTCATCAACGGACAGCCCGAAACAGTGCCGGCGGGGACCACGGGCGCCACGTGGTTCGAAAAGACACGCGACGTTGTCGCAATCAAGGTCGATGGCACGCCTCGCGACCTGGCGACGCTGCTCGAAGAGGGGACGAGCGTCGAATCGATCACCCTCGATAGCGAAGACGGCCTGGACATCCTTCGCCACAGCGCCACTCACGTGCTCGCCCAGGCCGTCCAGGATGTCTTCCCCGACGTGAACCTCGGCATCGGACCGTTTATCACCGACGGTTTCTATTACGATTTCGGCAACATTGACGCGGTTACCCCCGAGCTGCTGCGCGAGCTGGAGAAGCGCATGAAGCGCATCATCAAGGAGGGACAGCGCTTCGTACGCCGCGAAATCGGTGAGGCCGAGGCCCGTGTCGAACTGGCCGACCAGCCCTACAAGCTTGAGCTGGTCACCACGAAGGGCAAGGGAGCGGAGGGGGCCTCCGTTGAGGTCGGTGGCGCCACCTTGAGCATGTACGACAACGTGCGCCGCGACGGCTCGGTCGCATGGAAGGACCTGTGCCGCGGCCCCCACCTGCCATCCACCAGGCTAATCGGTAACGGCTTCGCCCTGACGAAGGCGTCCGCCGCCTACTGGAAGGGGAACCAGGACGGCGACCAGCTGCAGCGCATTTACGGCACCGCCTGGGCCTCAAAGGACGACCTGATCGCCTACCAGGAGCGCATAAAGGAAGCGGAGCGCCGCGATCACCGCCGCCTCGGCACCGAACTGGACCTGTTCAGCTTCCCCGAGGAGATCGGTCCCGGCCTGCCCGTCTTCCACCCCAAGGGCGGCGTCCTCAAGCGCGTCATGGAGGACTACGTGCGCGAGTCGCACATCGCCAACGGCTTCCAGTACGTGGCCACGCCCCACATCTCCAAGGAGGAACTGTTCCACACCTCCGGCCACCTGCCCTACTACGCGGACGGCATGTTTCCCCCGATGGACGACCAGGGCCAGGCCTACTACCTGAAGGCCATGAACTGCCCGATGCACAACCTCATCTACCGCGCCCGCGGGCGGTCCTACCGGGAGCTGCCCCTGCGACTCTTCGAGTTCGGCACCGTCTACCGCGATGAGAAGTCCGGCGTGCTCCAGGGCCTCACCCGCGTGCGCTCCATCACCCAGGACGACTCGCACAGCTACGTCATGCCGGAGCAGGCGCAGGACGAGATCAAGCACCTGCTCACCTTCATCCTGCGCCTGCTCCAGGATTTCGGGCTCACCGACTTTTACCTGGAGCTGTCCACGCGCGACACCGACGGCAAGAAGAAGGACAAGTTCATCGGCACCGATGAGCAGTGGGAGCAGGCCACCGCGATCCTGGAGCGCTGCGCCGCCGATACGGGTCTCCAGTGCGTGGCCGACCCGGGGGGCGCCGCGTTCTACGGCCCGAAAATCTCCATCCAGGCCAAGGACGCCATCGGGCGCACGTGGCAGATGTCCACCATCCAGTACGACTTCAACCAGCCGCACCGCTTCGGCCTGGAATTCACGGCCCCCGACGGAACGCGCCGCGAGCCGGTCATGATCCACTCGGCAAAGTTTGGCTCCATTGAGCGCTTCATCGGAGTGCTCACCGAGCACTACGCGGGCGCGTTCCCGGCGTGGCTCGCCCCCGTCCAGGTGCGTTTGATCCCCGTTGCCGAGGCATTCGACGGATACGTGAAAGACGTTGCCGCGAAGCTGCGCGAACGCGGGGTACGGGTCGAAACCGATCTCTCCGATGACCGTTTCGGCAAGAAGATTCGCAACGCGTCCAAGGAGAAGATTCCCTTCACACTCATCGCGGGCGGCGAGGACGTGGAGGCCGGAGCCGTGTCGTTCCGTCTGCGCGACGGGTCGCAACACAACGGAATCGTCGTTGATCGTGCGGTCGAACTGATCGACGCCCACATCAGGGGGCGCCACAACAGCGACCACATCGACGGCCTCGACCAGGCGTGAGAGACATGAACAGCGACGCTAACACCGACGGTGACGGCACGCCAGGTAGCCCGCTTCCGACCGAGGACGCCCGCTCTCTCGCGGGCGTCCCGGACGGTTTCGGTCGTTTCTGGACCCCCTATCGGATGGCATACATCCACGGGGAGGGAAAACCGGCGGATTCATCGGATCGTACCTGCCCGTTTTGTATCGCCCCCGACAAGAGCGATGACGAGGGGCTCATCGTGTATCGGGGCCGGTCATGCTTCGTGCTCATGAACCTGTTTCCCTACAACTCTGGGCACATGCTCGTGTGCCCGTACCGTCATGTTTCCGACTATGCGTTCTTGAGCGATGAAGAACGCGTGGAGCTGGGAGAGCTCACGGCCACCGCCATGCGGGTGTGCCGCGAGGTCTCCGCTCCCGCGGGATTCAACCTGGGAATGAATCAGGGTGAGGTGGCCGGTGCTGGGATTGCCGCTCACCTGCACCAGCACATCGTCCCACGCTGGCCGGGCGACGCGAACTTCCTGCCGATCATCGCGCGGACGAAGGCCGTGCCCGAGCTGCTTGAAGACGCGCGTGTGCGGCTCGCTTTTGCCTGGCCGAAGGAGGACTGATGCTCGGAAATCACGGGCGTTCTATCGCGAAGACCGTCTTTACTCCTCTCGCGCGAATCTTAGCCAGGATGGGGGTCACTCCCAACATGGTGACGGTCGTCGGCACCGTCGCCTCGATCGCAATCGCGGTGATCTGCATTCCGAGGGGGTGGATTTGGCAGGGCGGCATCGCGTTGGCGGTCGTCATGTTCGGGGACGCAGTAGACGGGACCCTGGCCCGCATGACGACCGGTGGCACCCGATTCGGCGCGTTCCTGGATTCGACGCTTGATCGCTTGGCTGACGGTGCGGTCTTTGGCTCCCTCACCGCCTACGCGGTGTTTAACATGGCCGATACTCCCGTCCGCACGTGGACGATTATCGCGGGTATCTGCTCGATCGTCGGCGCCGCAACTGTTCCCTACGCGCGCGCCCGCGCGGAATCGGTCGGCGTCGTCGCGAAGCTTGGTATCGCCGAACGCGCGGACCGGTTGATCGTGGGCAACGGGTCGGCAATGATCATGAGCGTGGGCGCCCCGCAGTGGGTGTTCGCCCTCGGCCTGACGTGGGTCGCCTGTGCGTCCTTCGTGACAGTGTGCCAACGAATCTACTTCACCGCCCGCACGATCGATGAGGGAACGCGGTGACCTTTTCGCCCCTGTCGCTCGCTTTTGCGATTGCGCCTCATATCCCCCTACGGGTCGTCATGCGCGCGGGGCACGTCGGCGCGGGGATTGCGGCGTGGCTCGGGGGACCATCTGTCCTTCGCCTGCGTTCGAACATCACCCGCCTCACGGGAATGGAACCTTCTCCCGGGTTCATGACGGCCGCCGTTCGATCGCACATCCGCAATTACGCGGAACAGCTGATGCTCGGCTCGCACAGGGGCAAACCCCTGGTGGAGGGCGTGAACTTCGAGGGCTTCGATTCTTTGGCGGCGGCCAGCGAGGACGGTCCGGTGGTCCTGGCCCTCGGTCATTCCGGTAGCTGGGACCGCGCGGGAGCGTGGGTCTGCTCGCAGGGACGCGGCATCGTGACGGTGGCCGAGAAGGTGGAGCCTTCCTCGCTCTTTGATCGCTTCGTTGCCCTCCGCGAGGGACTGGGCATGGAGATCATCGGCGTGGGCAAGGGCGAATCCGTCTTCTCCACCCTCGTTGAGCGGGTGCGCTCTCGCAGCGTCATTGTTCCGCTTCTGGCCGACCGCGACATTTCGGGTTCCGGCATCGAGGTGAACCTGGGACGCAGCCGCGCGCTGGTCGCGGCGGGTCCGGCTGCGCTGGCGATCAGGCTCGACCGCCCGCTCTTCGCCGCGTGTATTACCTACGAAAACGAAACGGCCACCGGCGCCGACGTGCGCGTGCGCTGCGTCGGTCCGATTGTCACGCCTGATCAGCTGGAATCGGGCGTCAATCGGGTCGAGGCGTTGACCCAGGCCTGGGTCGATGAGTTCGCGGCCATGATGGCGGGCAGTGCGCAGGACTGGCACATGATGCAGAGAGTGTTTGTCGACGACCTCGATCCTGATCGCCTGGCCCGAGCCAGGGCGGCGCACGAGAGGAGGAGTCGATGAGGATTGGTATCGTGAATCCCTACTCGTGGGATGTCCCCGGGGGAGTTGGTTTTCATGTTCGGGATCTGGCGCTCAAGCTGCGCTCCAGGGGACACGATGCGCGGGTCCTGACCCCGTCGGCCTCAACCGACCTACCTGATTGGATCACCTCCGCTGGGACATCGGTATCGGTTCCATTCAACGGGTCCGTCGCCAACATCTCGGTGTCGCCCGCGGCCTTGCGTCGGACACGACACTGGCTGTCGGCTAACGCCTTTGATATCGTCCACGTTCACGAGCCGGTCGTCCCCTCGGTGTCGATGGCCGCGGCGATGCTATCGAGCGCCCCCCTCGTGGGTACCTTCCACGCGTCGCTCGGGCGTTCGTTTTCGCGGGCGATCGCGTCGGCTCCGATGCGACTGTACATGGAACGTATCGGCGTGCGTATCGCCGTTTCGGAGGAAGCACGACGAACTCTCATTGAGCACCACGGAGGCGACGCCATCATCATCCCCAACGGCGTCGAGACGGTTGCATTTAGCGCCGCAACGCCGCTGCCCAAGTGGCAGTCGACCGACACCCGCCCAGTCATCGTTTTCCTCGGACGGTTGGACGAGCCACGCAAGGGGCTCAGCATCTTTGCGGGAGCGATCGAGAGCATCTTGGAGAGCGTGCCCGGGGCGCGTTTCTTGATCGCGGGACGGGGCGATGCCCCCGATATCCGCCAGGAGCTGGCTCGTTTCGGGGATTCCGTGTCCTTCCTGGGGGGCATCAGCGACGAGGAAAAGGAGTCGCTGCTCGCCGGCGCAAGCATCTATGTTGCCCCGCAGACCGGGGGAGAATCCTTCGGCATCGTCCTGGTAGAGGCGATGGCGGCGCGCACCGCCGTCGTCGCCTCCGATATCCCGGCGTTCCGTGCCGTCCTCGAAGATGGTCGCGTGGGCGCGCTCTTTGAGACTGGGAATCGTGCTGCGTTGGCCTCCGAACTGCTTGACTTGCTGGGGAATCGCGCCAGGTGCGAAAAGCTGTCGGAGGCGGGGCAGCGGGCGTCCGCGCAATACGATTGGGAGGCCGTCGCGGACAAGGTTTTCGAGGTGTACAAGCTCGCGATTGATATGGGAAGCCCCGCCAACTCCGGTACGCGCAGGGCACGTGACCTGATCCGGGGACGCGAGCGGCGGGGGAAGGAACCCCTATGATCCTGCTGACGCCCTGGGCCATTGCCGCGTTTAGCCTCGCCATCGTTGTTCTCTCGGCCATTGTTAGCGTCGCTATCGGCCGCGCCCGCAGGCTCGACCGCCTCCATCAGCGTATCCTCGCCTCCCGCGATGCGCTCTCACGCCTGCTCCTGCGGCGCGCCTCCGAGGCGGACCTGCTGGCGCATACCGCACCCCTGGACGAAAAAGTGAGCCGTGGCCTCGCCTACGCCGCGCGGGCGTATATCCAAGACGGCGGCGACCAACTGACGACCGATGGGCTCGACCGACGCGCCGGTTCCCAACGCCAGGGGGATCGCGTGGAGGTAGCTGCCCGACTTGAACGCGCATCCGCCCTGTCGCGTGCGATCCGAGACGGTCTCACCGCTTCCGTTCGCGCTAAGATCGCGGCGGATCCTCAGGGGATGGCCAGGCTGGAAGCGCTCGACGCGACGTGCTACCGCGTCGAACTGACTCGAAACGTGCACAACGTCGACGTGGCGGGCGTTCGCGCCCTGCGGTCTGCGCGAATGGTAAAATTGCTTCGGCTCGCCGGACACGCGCCGATACCTGAGCCCATCGACTTTGACGACGACACACACATCGGCGGACGGGGATACTGACATGGACATGATCCACTGGGGTGGGCCGGGGGAAGACTACCGCCTGAGCAAGATCAGCAGTGCGAGCATTAATTCGGCCAACGGTATCGCGGCGCCCGCGCCCGATGACGCCGCGCCTGTGTGGCAGCCCCCGAAGGCGCTGCGCTCCTTTCCCCTGTTCGAGGTCGTCATGACGGTCACCGGGGTTCTCGGTTTCATCGGCCTCGTTGTCGTGATGCTCTACCCCGCCTCCTCGGGGGTGTTCTCGCTCGTCAAGACGACGCTCCTCTCCTTCGTTCCGCTGGCGATCGTCGCAGGCTTTCTTTTGCGCATTGATCGGTGGGATCCCGAGCCGTGGAAGACGAAAGGGGCCTTGTTTCTCTGGGGAGCCGGCGTCGCGACGCTCTCTTCGGGCATCATCAACACAGCGCTGCAATACAACGTCACCTTCTCAATCGGCGACGCAAACAGGGCCAGCATGCTCGGCGCGACCTTCATCGCTCCGCTCGTGGAGGAAACATTCAAGGGCCTGGGGGTGCTGATCGTCGTCATCGTCAGGCGCAACCGCATTAACTCGGTGCTTGACGGCGTCGTGTACGCGGGTTTTTCCGCGGCTGGATTTATGTTCGCCGAGGACATTCTCTACTACCTGCGAAGTGATAACGCGGGAACCACGCAGCTCATTTTGGTCTTCGTGCTGCGTGGACTTCTCAGCCCGTTCATTCACGCAATGGCAACGTCCATGACCGGAATCGGCCTCGCGCTTGCGCTGCTGAAGTTTAAGAGGGGATGGTCCAAGGCCGGTATTGTCCTCATCTTCTGGTTCCTCGCCATGCTGGTCCACTTCGTGTGGAACGGCGCGTCTGCGTACCTGGGTCGTCTCTTCCTGCTGTTCTACTTCATCGTTGAAGTTCCAGCCTTCATCGTGTGGATGGCGTTGCTGGCCCACGCGGCCCGCAAGGAGCCCGAGAAAATTCGCGTCGGCCTCGTCCCCTACGTTCGCACCGGCTGGGTGCTGCCCGGCGAGGTCACGATGGTGACGGACAGGCGTTCGCGCAAGGCCGCCATGAAGTGGTCCGTTCAAGGCGGGCGAGACTCCAAGCGGGCCATGCGTTCCTTCCTGTCTCACCTTTCCTCCCTGGGACTTGATCAGCACCTTATGGCGAAACACGGGCCGGACCCTGCCCGTATTGATCACGACCGTCAGATCCTCTCCGAAACAGTCGAGAATAGGCGCGAGTTCCTGCGCCTGACGTCAATCGCCGAGCAACAGCAGGACGTAACAAATGCTGTTTCCGCGCGGGCCCAGATCGCCTGAATGACAAGGAGAGACAAATGACGGATACCCCACAGATTCCTGCGCCTCCGCGCTCATTCGCTCCCATCCCGCAGCCCCATCGCGCAGCGGCGCCGATCCCCCAGCCTGCTGAGCCCGTGAGGCGCCCATCCACCCCCGTTCCTCAGCCGGAGGTGGCGCCGATCCCGGTTCCGCCCCCTTCCCGAGCGCAGGTGAGCAAAGGCCATGGTGAAGCGGCTTCGGAAGCCTCGCTAACGAGGGCGCCCGCGCCCACGAATGACACGTCAGCGCCCGGCCAGTTCACGTCGGAGTTCCAGAGGTTCGTGAGCTTAGCCCCCGCCATGCCCGGTTCTGGCGCCGTCCAGTATCCGCAGGCACCCCCGCAGGCTGTTCAGGCCTGGGCGATGCCGACACCGGAAAAGAAACTACCCATATTTGAGGCCCTGGTCATCGGCGCCGGGGCCGGGCTCATGCTCGTCGGCATCTTAGGCTACCTCCTGGCCAGCGGCCCTTTCCTGGCTCTATTCCTCGCGATCTGCTGCCTCGTTCCCCTGGGCATTATCGTCCTCTTCCTGCAGTTCGTCGATCGCTTCGAGCCCGAACCGTGGTGGACGAAGACCGCGGCGTTTCTGTGGGGCGGGGGAGTGGCTGTTTTTTTCGCGGGGCTGTCCAACACGCTGTCGAAGGAGGCCGTCGCGAATGCGACCGGCAACGTGGATGCGGGCAAACTATTCGTGGGAGTCGTCGCCGCGCCACTGGGCGAGGAACTCATGAAGGCCCTGGGGGTCCTGGTGATCGTCATGATTAGGCGGGACCGTATTTCCTCGCCGCTTGACGGACTCGTCTACGCGGGCTTTTCCGCGGCGGGCTTCCTGGTTGTCGAGGACTTCGGCTACTTTGTCGGTGCCGTGTACGACGGGCGCTTCGCTCAAACATTCTTCGTTCGTGTTTTCATGGGTGTTTTTGGGCATGTGATGTACACGACGTGTACGGGTTGGGCAATCGGGTGGGCTGTCACGCGAACGCGGTCAGTGGGCGCCGGCATCGGCGCGGTACTCGTGGCCTACCTAATTGCCGTCTCGCTTCACGGCCTGTGGAATGGGTCGGCTGCCATCGCCCGGTCGGAGGAGATGTTCTACGTCATCTATGTATTTGTGCACGTGCCGCTGTTTTGCTGCTGGCTCTGTTTCGTCGCCACAACTATGCGCCGCGAGAGACGTGATATTGCGGCCGGCCTCATTCCATACCTCAATCAGGGGTGGGTTTTGGCCGGTGAGGTTCAGATGGTCTGCGATCCCGCATTTCGCAGGAACGCGCTGAGGTGGGTATCGGGCGGCGGTGCCCCGGCGAAGAAAGCGATGAAGAATTTTATGTACGCGCTCGCATCCCTGGGTCTGGACCAGGTGGTGATGAATGTGTGCGGCGCGGAACAACGGCGAATCGAATCGACGCGGGACAAGCTTCAGGAGGCGACCCGGGATCGTCAGGTGTTCTTGACGCTCATGGGGGTGGGCTGACCAGGGTGCTGCTCGGCTGGGGCATGCGCCGCAGCCAGGCTACCCTGGGAGCATGAGCGCACTCGACTGGCCCTTGGATGCGGATGGCTATCCCCATCGAGAGGCCGCCCGCGTCCTCCTCTTTGATGACGCTGGTCGTGTCCTCCTGGCGAAGGGTCATGACGAAGATCAACCCGACAGATACTGGTGGTTCACGATCGGCGGCGGTATCGAAGACGGCGAGCATCCGCGCAGTGCAGCTGTACGCGAGGTGTTCGAAGAAACGGGGTTACAACTGGAGTCGCACGACCTCATCGGACCCGTCCTCTATCGGACAGCGGAGTTTGACTTCCTGGCCGTCACGGCACGCCAAGACGAGTGGTTTTTCATCGCGCACGCGCCGTCGACCGCGCTAAGCAGGGACGGGTGGACGAAGCTCGAACGCTCCGTCATCGACACCCAGCGATGGTGGGATATCGACGAGGCCGCAGCGACGATCGACGGCGAACTATACCCCGCTCGCATCCTCGAATACGCGCGTAGGTGGCGCGAGGGGTGGGATGGTCAGATGATCTGCCTGACCGACCGCGAACCCTAGCGCTGCGCCTGCTGTTCCTCGCACAGGCCTAGCGGTGCGATCACGAGGGATAGGTCAGGTACGTTCACCTGCACTGCCACCTGATCGCGTACCGTCGGCTTCGCGCAGAAAGCGATGCCGAGCCCGGCCTCGCGCATCATGGGAACGTCGTTTGCCCCGTCGCCGATGGCGACCGTTCGCTCCATGGGGATACCCAGGGAAGCGGACCACGAGCGCAAACACTCGACCTTGACCTGGGCGGTGACGATGCGCCCGAGCACGCGACCGGTCAGCATCCCGTCGCGTACCTCAAGGCGGTTGGCGGCGTAGTAATCGACCCCGAGGGAGGCGGCCAGGGGAGCGACCACCTCCTCGAAACCTCCCGAGACGACCCCGAACCTTCCGCCGACACGATGCACCGCATCAATGAGTTCTTTTGCGCCGCGTGTCGGCGTGATCGAGGCAAGGACCTCGAAGAACACGGAGCGGTCAACCCCCGCGAGAGTCGCGACCCGCTCCCGCAGCGACTGCGCGAAATCGAGCTCGCCATTCATGGCGCGCGCGGTGATCGCCGCAACCTGGGCTCGCGTTCCCGCCGCCTGGGCGAGCTCCTCAATGACCTCCTGGGAGATCAACGTCGAATCGACGTCAGTGACGACGAGGCCGGGCGCGGCTTCGCGAAAAATGCGAGGCACACCCGGCCGGTCGATAAGGTGAGTGGGACTCACTTGCGAACGACCGTCCCCTTAGGGACAACCGTGATACCAGACTCGGTCACTGTAAAGCCGCGCTCGCGGTCATGTTCAAGATCAACACCCACGATGGCGCCTTCCTCGACGATCACGTTCTTGTCGAGAATCGTTTTGACGACCTGCGACGAGCGTCCCACTCGCGTTCCGTTCATAATGACGGAATCGCTCACCTGTGCCCACGAGTGGACATGGGTATTCGGGGACACCACCGAGCGGGAGACCTCGCCACCGGAGATGATCACGCCGGGCGATACGAAAGAGTCGATTGCGTGACCGAGACGAGAGTTCCGATCGCCGTACACGAACTTCGCCGGAGGCAACGATCCGTCGATCATCGTCATGGTCGGCCAGTTCCGGTTGTAGAGGTTGAACACCGGGTGCACCGAGATCAGATCCATGTTCGCCTCGTAGTAGGCGTCCAGCGTGCCGACGTCGCGCCAGTAATCGCGGTCGCGCGGGGTCGAACCCGGCACGTCGTTATCCTGGAAGTCGTAGACGCCGCACTCTCCTCGGTTAACGAACCAGGGGATGACGTTCCCGCCCATGTCGTGCTTCGAATCCGGATCCTTCGCGTCCTCGCGCAGTGCATTGACAAGGTCCCTCGTGGTGAACACGTAGTTGCCCATTGACGCCAGCACCTTCGTCGGATCGTTCGCAAGCCCCTGGACGTTCTTGGGTTTCTCGAGGAAGTTCTTGACCACGCCGCCTTGTGCGTCGATGACGCCCAGGGCGGGGGCCAGCTCGATCGGTTGACGGATACCCGCGACCGTTGCAGGCAGGCCCGAATCGATGTGATGCTGGACCATCTGCGAAAAATCCATGCGGTAGATGTTGTCCGCGCCGATGATAACGATGTATTCGGGCTGCTCGTCATCGACGATGTTCAGTGACTGGTAGATGGCGTCCGCGCTGCCCAGGTACCAGTGCGGCCCGCGGCGCTGCTGGGCGGGAACGGGGGCGATGAAGTCGCCTAACAGGGGGGACGTGTACCACGTCTTGGTGACGTGGCGGTCGAGCGAGTGGGACTTGTACTGCGTCAAAACGACGATCTTGAGGTATCCGGAATTGACGATATTTGACAAGGCGAAATCGATCAGGCGGAAGTGACCCCCGAACGGAACGGCCGGCTTTGCGCGGTCCGCCGTCAATGGCATCAGTCGCTTCCCCTCACCGCCCGCAAGAACGATTGCCAAAACGTGGTTCTTTGCCATGCGACACCTCTTCGTTGGTCGTGGGGACCTGCAACGGTGCAGGCCCGTGGGTGTTGTCACACTGTATTACAAATGTCTATCAATTGCTAGATTGTCTCGTTTTGGATTGGAACGACGCGATATCAGATACGATGTGTCATACGCGTCGCTACTGTCGGAAGGACCACATCATGCGCGTCGATCTGCTTACCCGCGAATATCCGCCTCACGTTTACGGCGGAGCTGGTGTCCACGTCCTCGAACTGGCCAAGGTCCTGCGCGGACTGGTTGACGACCTGCGGGTGCAGGCATTCGACGGTCCGCGCGAACCCGGTACGGATGGGGCGGGGCCGGGTGTCACCGGACATTCGGATCTGCCGCAGCTGTCCGGAGCGAATCCCGCCCTGCGCACCCTCGGTGTCGATTTGGAGATCGCCGCGGCCTGCGACGGGGCGGATCTGGTTCACTCCCACACGTGGTACGCGAACTTCGCGGGCCATGTGGCCTCGCTGATGGGCGATATTCCGCATGTCGTTTCCGCCCACTCGCTGGAGCCGCTGCGCCCGTGGAAGGCGGAACAGCTCGGCGGCGGATACCGGCTGTCGTCTTACGTCGAGAAGACCGCCTGCGAGGCTGCTGACGCCATCGTCGCGGTCTCTAACGGGATGCGCGATGACATCCTGCGCTGCTATCCGGCGGTTGATCCGCAGCGCGTCCACGTCATTCACAACGGTATCGACCTAAACAAGTGGCACGCGCCCGTGGGAGATGCGGGGGATGAACTGCGCTCCGGCGTGCTCGCCCAGCACGGAATCGATCCCACGAGGCGCACGGTTGTGTTCGTTGGACGCATCACCCGTCAAAAGGGCCTGCCGTATTTCCTTCGCGCCGCACGGCTCCTGCCGGACGATGTTCAGTTGGTGCTGTGCGCCGGCGCCCCCGATACACCCGAGATCGCGGCAGAAGTAGAGGGCCTCGTCGCGGCGCTTCGCGCACGACGTTCGGGTGTCGTGCTGATCTCTCAGATGCTCCCGCAGCCGGAAGTTGCCGCGATCCTGTCCGCGGCACAGGTCTTTATCACTCCCTCGGTGTACGAGCCTCTCGGTATCGTGAACCTTGAGGCGATGGCACTCGGGCTGCCCGTGGTAGGTACCGCCACCGGCGGTATCCCCGATGTCATCGTCGACGGTGAGACGGGGTACCTGGTTCCCATCGAGCAGATGCAGGGCGGAACGGGAACCCCGCTCGATCCGGGCGCATTCGAAGAGGCGATGGCCGATCGATTGATCCGTGTGCTTGACGATCCCGAGCGGGGGCGTCGCATGGGTGAGGCGGGCCTCGCGCGCGCGCGCGAGCAATTTTCGTGGGAGGCAATTGGTGTCAGGACGGCCGAGCTTTACCGTTCGCTCGTTTAGGGCGCGCGTCACGGGCAAGACGACTAGGCTTGGCACATGACGTACGTCCTGAATCTCTCTCACGTGTCCGTCCAACGAGGGGGCACTCAGGTGCTTTCCGACGTCTCCTGGGCGACGCGTCCGCGTCAGCATTGGGTCATCGTTGGCCCCAACGGCGCGGGCAAAACCACGCTTGCGCGCGTCGCGTCGGGGCGGGTGGCGCCCGATGCCGGGGAGGTCACCCTTTCACACACGAATCTTCGCAACGCCGATCCGGCTGAGGTAGCGACCCGCGTGGGATTGGCGTCGGCCGCCGTTGGCGCAAAGATCGTCCCGACGCAGTCGGTTCTGGACACCGTCCGCAGCGCTGCCTGGGGTCTGGCCATCGCCCACGACGAAGAATACGAGCAGGTCGACGATCACCGCTCCAGGGTGCTCATGGAAATCTTCGGGGTGGATCACCTGGCGCAGCGCGAGTTCGCGACCCTCTCCGAAGGGGAAACCCAGCGAGTACTGCTCGCACGCGCTCTCATGACTGACCCCGAGGTTTTGATCCTTGACGAACCCACGTCGGGCCTTGACCTCGGTGCGCGCGAGCTCCTCATCGGCGCACTGGCGGAGATCATGGCGGGTTCCAAGTCCCCGCAGACCGTCCTGGTTACCCATCAAATCGAGGAGATCCCAGCGGGCGTCACGCACTGCGCAATCATGTCGGGGGGAGTCATCACTCACCAAGGACCCATCGAGGATGTCCTCACCGGCGTCAACCTGTCCGAGGTCTACGGCATCCCGTTGCTCGTCGGGCACTCGAACGGGCGCTGGTGGGCTCGCGGGGTCACCGAGTAAGAAAGAAGGAAAGCGATGAGTGTCTGGTGGCTATGGATCCTCGGTGCTGCGCTGTGCGGCATCGTCGAGGTGGTCAGCGTCAGTTTCGTGTTCCTGATGTTTGCGATCGGGGCGTTGGCTGCTGGAATTGCCGCGGTGCTCGGGGCGAGCATTCCCGTCCAGGTGGTCGTCTTCGTCGTCGTCTCTGTTGCTCTTCTCGCCGTCCTTCGCCCCTTCTTGAAGGGACGCATCGATCGGTCGGGGAGCGACGTGCGCACGAATACGGACGCCCTCGTCGGAAAGAGCGCCTACGTGACCGAAACCGTGGGGGAGCGCCACGGCAGGATCCAGTTCTCGGGTGGCGAATGGAGCGCGCGCACGGAGGGCCCGACGCTCGCGGTTGGCGCGCAGGTGCGTGTGGATCGGATCGACGGCGCCACTGCCATCGTCAGCGCCCTCGGTTCGTCGGCTCCAACGCCGGGGAATCCGTACGCTGGTCCGGCGGCGTCAGGCGAATAATCGGTCAATTTCAACAGAAAGGAAAGTGATGTGAACATGAGTGCTATCATCGGAAACGTAGCGCTGCTGGTCGTTATGGCCCTTGTCATATTTGTTGTCGTTGCGCTCGCGCGCGCGGTGCGGATCGTCCCACAGTCCCAGGCCTACGTGGTGGAACGACTGGGACGATTCCAGGCTGTCATGCAGGGTGGTTTCCACATCTTGGTTCCTTTTGTGGACCGTGTCGCTGCGCGCGTTGACCTGCGTGAGCAGGTTGCGAACTTTCCGCCTCAGCCGGTGATCACGGCGGATCAGGCGATGGTATCGATCGATTCGGTGATCTATTTCCAGATCACAGATCCTCGCAGCGCAACGTACGAGGTCGCCAACTTTTTGCAGGCGATTGAACAGCTCACGGCAACGACCCTGCGTAATCTGATTGGGTCGCTCGATCTGGAACAGACGCAGACCTCGCGCGAGTCTATCAACAAGCAGCTGCGCGGTGTGCTTGACGAGGCCACGGGTCCCTGGGGGATTCGCGTGACGCGCGTCGAACTCAAGTCGATTGAGCCGCCGCCGCGCGTGTTGGCTGCCATGGAACAGCAGATCACCGCGGAGCGCACCAAGCGTGCCACGATCCTGACAGCCGAGGCCGAGCGTGAGTCTCAGATCAAGAAGGCCGAGGGTGCTAAGCAGGCGGCGGTGCTGGCCGCGTCCGCCCAGCAGGAAGCACAGATTCTTCAGGCCAGGGGCCAGAAGGAGGCTCTGATCTTGCAGGCTGAGGGCTCTCGGCAGGCGCAGATCCTGCGTGCGCAGGGCGAGTCCGAGGCGATCGCGACGGTGTTTGCGGCGATCAACGCGGGTAACGCCACGCCCGAGCTGCTGTCCTACAAGTACCTCGAAATCCTGCCCAAGATCGCCGAGGGACAGGCATCCAAGCTGTGGATGCTTCCCTCCGATCTGACCGGCGCACTGGAGTCCATCTCGAAGGGTTTTAACCCGGGTAAGTGACTTTCAACGTGGCGGACTGACCGCGACCGGCGGTTGGTCCGCCCGTTTATCCGGCGGGAGGATGCTGGTGGATTCGCATCAGGAATACGTGCTGCGTGAGGTCGCGCAGAAGAACATTCGTTTCATCAGGCTGTGGTTCACGGACGTTGCGGGCGTCTTGAAGTCGATTTCGATTGATCCGGGCGAGCTCGAGGACGCATTTTGCGAGGGGATCGGCTTTGACGGTTCTGCCGTCCAGGGCCTGACCCGCGTGTTTGAATCCGACATGCTGCTCAAGCCGGATGCCTCAACGTTCCAGCTGCTTCCGTGGTGTACGAATGAGGATCCCGTCGCCCGTATGTTCTGCGACGTCCTGATGCCCGATGGGCGTCCGGCTCCCTCCGATCCCCGCGGCGTCCTCGAGCGCGCGGTCGAGCGGGCAGCGGATGCGGGCTTTAGGGTCATGATTCACCCGGAGATTGAGTTCTACCTCCTGCGCCAGCCCGTGACGCCCGAGCGTATGGTGCCCGTCGACCAGGCGGGATACTTCGATCACGTCGCGCGCGGAGACTCCAATGATTTCAGGCGTCGTGCCGTGCGCATGCTGGAGGACATGGCGATCCCCGTCGAGTTCTCTCACCACGAGGGCGGTCCCGGACAAAATGAGATCGACCTGCGCGCGGTGGATCCCGTGCGCGCAGCGGACAATATCATGACCGCGCGTACCGTCATCGAAGAGGTTGCGCTGCGCGAGGATCTGGTGGCGACGTTCATGCCGAAACCGTTCATTGAACATCCCGGTTCCGGCATGCACACGCACCTGTCTCTTTTCGAGGGGCAGGAGAACGCGTTCTTTTCTCCGTCGGGCCAGTACCGACTGTCGCCGATGGGCAGGCGGTTCATCGCCGGTCTCTTGGCCCATGCCGAGGAGATCGCGGCGATCACAAATCAGCACGTAAACTCCTACAAGCGCCTGTGGGGCGGGGGAGAGGCGCCGTCCTACGTGTGCTGGGGACACCTGAACCGTTCGGCTCTGGTGAGAGTTCCCCTGTACAAGCCAAAGAAGAGCGCATCTGCGCGCATCGAATATCGGGCACCCGACCCGAGCGCGAACCCCTACCTGGCCTTTGCGGTACTGATTGCCGCCGGGTTGGATGGGATCGCGCACAAGATGGAGCTGATGCCGCAGGCTGAGGACAACGTCTGGGACCTGTCGGACAGGGAGCGACAGGTGATGGGGATTCGCGCGTTGCCCGCGTCTTTGTCGGACGCGGTTCGAGCGATGAAGAGTTCCGATCTGGTGGCCTCCACGCTTGGCGAGCAGGTGTTCGACTACGTGATCCGCAATAAGCGCAAGGAATGGACCGAGTATCGCCAGCAGATTACCCGCCAGGAGATCGAACAGTTCCTGAAGGTCGTTCCCCGGTGACACCCGATGAGCTGCGGGTTGTTGGCTTCCTGGAGCCGCGTCGCGCCCAGTCCTTGCTCGATGAGCTGCCGGGAGGGGAGGGAATCTGGGTCGACGACGTGAGTGCCTCCGCCGACCCCGACCAGGCCCTGCTCCAGGCGACCCGTTTGAATGAAGCCGCCCCCGGCCTCGTCCGTTCACTGATGGACGACGAGGCCGCCAGGCGTCGCCTCTGCGCGCTGCTGGGTGGCAGCCGGTGGCTGGGAGACTACGTGATCGCTGCCCCATCGCGCGCGTCCGCTATCAACGAGGATCCGGGGAACCCCCTCGAGGCACTCCTGGCTTCCGTTGGCGCTTCGCTGTGTCCGACGGGCGCGTACGTGGCGGCCCCCGGCGCCCACGTGGACGACCTGCGTGCCGCGTACCGGCGCGTGTTGCTCTCCCTCGCGGCCGATGACCTCGTGTGTGAATGCCCGGAGTCGCTCATGCCGAGTGTGAGCGTGCGCATCTCGGACCTGGTGGATGCCGCCCTCGAGGCCGCCCTGGCCCTAGCCCGCCGCGACATTGACCCCGGCGGGGACGTGCCCTTCGCGATCATCGCAATGGGGAAAACGGGTGCCCGCGAACTCAACTACGTCTCGGACGTCGACGTCGTCTACGTTGCCGAGTCCGGGGCTAACAGGGACGAGCGGGATGCCCTCGAGATCGCGACCCGGCTGGCCGCGGCCACGGCCTCTGCCTGCTCGGGGCCCGGCACCGAGGCGCCCCTGTGGACCGTGGACGCGAACCTGCGGCCCGAAGGACGCAACGGCGCACTGGTTCGCACGATCGACTCCTACCAACAGTACTGGGACAAGTGGGCGCAGACGTGGGAGTTTCAGGCGCTGGTCAAGGCGCGCTCCTGCGCCGGAGACAAGGCGCTGGGCGCCGCCTTCGAGGATGCGGCGCAACCGTACGTGTGGAGCGTCGCCGCCCGTGACGGATTCGTTGAGGCATCGCGCGCGATGCGTCGGCGCGTCGAAGACAACATCTCTCGTTCCCACGCCTCTCGCGAGCTGAAGCTTGGACGAGGCGGGCTGCGCGACGTCGAATTCACCGTGCAACTCCTGCAGCTGGTTCACGGCAGGACCGATGCGTTCCTGCGCGTGCGTTCCACCCTCGAAGCGATCGAGGCTCTCGGCGAGGGCGGATACATCGCCCGCAGCGACGCCGCCCAGCTCGCCTCCTGCTACCGATTCCTGCGCACGGTCGAACACCGCACCCAGCTGCCCCGCATGCGTCGCACCCACCTGATCCCGGACAAGGAAAGCGAAATGCGCGTCCTTGGGCGCGCCATGGGGGTGCGACGCTACCTCGATGCCGCCTCTATTCGCGGGGCTATCGACGAGGTTCGTGACTGCGTCCGCGCCTTGCACGAGGACGTCTTTTACCGGCCGATTGTCGCGGCCACCGCGTCGCTCAGCGAAGACGAGATAGCCTTGCATACCGAGGGGGCCCGCGACCGCCTCGCAGCCATCGGCTACTGTGACCCGGCGGGGGCGCTGACGCATATTGCCGCGTTGACGCAGGGCACCAGCAGACGTGCGACCATTCAACGACACCTTCTTCCCGTGTTCATCGCTTGGCTCGCGAACGGGGCTGATCCCGACATGGGCTTGTTGAACTTCCGCATCCTGTCGGAGGATATCGGTGATTCCCATTGGTACCTCGCGCTCCTGCGCGATTCGGGAGTGGCCGCGCACCGGCTCATGACGATGTTGCCCAACTCCCGCTGGATTGCCGAGGCGCTCGCAAAGCGTCCGGAAGCCGTCGCATGGCTGGATGACGATGATGAGTTGGCGCCCCGTCAGCGCGACAGGCTCCAGCGCGAAGTCAGCGCGCTGATCGACCGCCACGAAGATTCAGGCGAAGCGGCGGCACGCGTGCGAGCCGTGCGTACTCGGGAGTTGACGCGGTGCGCGATGAATGACTTGCTGGGCGGTATCGACCCGCGTGGGAGTGCGATTGCCGACGCTACCGACGCCGCGCTCCTGGGAGCCGTGGCCATCGCGGAGCGGGAAGAGGCCTCGCGGTGGGGGAGTCCGCGTGCGCGCGTGGTTCTCGTCGCCATGGGGCGGTACGGGGGACGCGAATGCTCCTATGCCTCCGACGCCGATGTGATCGCACTCCACGAGGCCGCGGACGGGTTTTCGCAAGCCGATGCGGCGGCCAGTGCCACAGCGATCGTCAACCGCGTCAAGAAACTTCTGGGTTCCGCCACCAGCCAGCTTGGCATCGCTGTTGACCTCGACCTGCGGCCGGAAGGAAAGAGCGGGCCGATGAGCAAAACCGTGGAGTCTCATCGCGAGTACGCCCGGCGGTGGGGGGCCGCGTGGGAACGCCAGGCCGCCGTCCGGGCGCGCGTGATCGGCGAGGGGGCTCTTGCCGATCGGGCGAGTGAGCTTTTTGAAGAGATCGCCTACGCGGCGGTGAGCGAGTCCGAGCTGCGCGATATTCGACTGCTGAAAGCCCGTATCGAAAACGAGCGACTGCCCCGGGGAATCGAGCCTGCGCGGCACGTCAAGCTCGGACCGGGGGGGCTCAGCGACGTGGAGTGGACGATTCAGCTGATCCAGATGCGTGCTGGCCGGGACAATGCGGGACTGCGCACGCAATCGACGACGGGCGCCATCGAGGCGGCGTGCGAGGCCGGGCTGCTTGTCGCCCCAGACGCCCTGACGCTCCTGCGATCCTGGGAACTGGCGACTCGCATCCGAGCCGCAAACGTGCTGGCTACGGGCAGGATGAGTGGTGTGAAGCTCGACGTTCTTCCGCGAGATAGCGCCGAGCTGCGCGCCCTGGCGGCTATCCTCGGGTACCGTAGCGACGGGCTCAACGCCCTCGAAGAAGACTGGTTGCGCGCGGCGCGAAAGGCGCGCGACGTCATGGAACGAATTTTCTGGGAGCAGCAGTGAAGATTGTGCTGGTACGGCACGGACAGACACCCGCGAACCGCCTCGGTGCCCTGGACACCGTCCGCCCCGGCCTGGGACTGACCGATCGGGGGTACGCGCAGGCCCAGCGCCTGGCGGATCGTTGGGAGTCGGAGGTCGCGCCCGCTCCGTGCGTCATCGCCCTGTCTGGGCTGACACGCACGCGCCTCACGGCCGCGCCCCTAGCAAGGGCGTACGGCCTGAGGCCCCTCGTGTGTCCGGGGATCCGCGAACTGCGCTCCGGCGACCTGGAGATGGCGGCCGACGCCGTCTCCCAGTCTCTCTACGTTCGCACGACCCTGTCGTGGTGCGCGGGGGATCTGGAAGCGCGCATGCCGGGCGGTGAAAGCGGGCGCGAGGCGCTGACCCGATCCCTGGAAACCGTGCGCCGCGTCGGCCTGGCTGCCCGCGAGCAAGCTGGCGATCAGGCAGTCGCCGTCTTTGTCATACACGGAGCCCTCACGCGCCTGCTGGCAACGTGGCTGTCCTGTGAGATCAATGAGTTGTTGGTTTCGGCGCACTTCATGTCGAATACGGGGACGTCTACTTTCGAGTGGCCCGCCGACTTGAGTCCTCAGTCAGCGGATGAGCTCGCCAGGCAGCTGCGCGCCCTGACCTGGAACGACCGACCCGTCGATCAGTGGGATTGATTCGGCGGCTGAAACGGCGAGATCGTGAAAGGAAACGAGCGGTACTTGAGGTAGTTTTCCAGGTACGCCAGATGGTTTTCGCACGCCAGCCACGTTTTGGTGCGCGCCCGGTGGATCGCTGGATTCGACCAGTCGATCCGGTAGCGCGCCGCGTTGGTGCATTCGCGCGCCGAGCAGATGCCCGAGGCGCTTTCGACTCCCAGAGCCATGTTGTCCTCCCGATGCGGTTACGCTTGCAGTATGCCAACCCTCGTTCTTGTTCGCCACGCGCAGGCGTCGCACTCCTACCCCGACCGCTCTCGCCCGCTCACCGAGGCCGGGCGGGACCAGGCCGCCAGGCTCGGCGAGGCCCTCGCGCGCGAGATCGGCACCTTCTCCGTCGCCGTATCCTCCGACGCGCGGCGCGCCCGCCAGACCTTCGCGGCCATCATGGCGCGCGTGGACGTCGCCGATGCGTGGAGGGAGCGCGGCCTGTACTACGCCGACGAGGAGGACGTCATTGAGCTTGCCCGCTCGTTCAGCGGCAACGCGGGCCTCATCGTCGGACACGAACCGACGATCTCGTCGGCGGGATACCTGCTGGCGCGCGAGGAGGACAGGGAGTCCGTTGCCCGCGGTGTCGGCACCGCCACCGCCCTGGTCCTGGGCTTTTGCGGCGCCTTCGAGGGCCTGGCTCCCGGGAGCTGTTCCCTGCGCGTGCTGGAGATACCTCCCACCCGATAGCCTCGCGAATCGGCGAAGGGAGCGGGCCGCCGCGCCGCCGGTTGTGACGGTGTTTACGTTTGTCTACGCGTGTGCCACCCGGGTAGGGAAGGGGAGCGCTGACGCGATAGAATAGACCGGTATTTATCCACCCAACAAGGAGAAGTGATGTCGGGACACTCTAAGTGGGCGACCACCAAGCATAAGAAGGCCGCTATCGACGCCAAGCGCGGCAAGCTTTTCGCGCGCCTCATCAAGAACATTGAGGTTGCTGCTCGCACGGGTGGAGGCGACCCCGCTGGCAACCCGACGCTGTACGACGCCATCCAGAAAGCTAAGAAGAACTCCGTCCCCGCGGATAACATTGACCGTGCCGTCAAGCGCGGTTCTGGCGCTGAGGCCGGCGGCGCCAACTACGAGACCATCATGTACGAAGGCTACGGTCCGGGCGGCGTCGCCTTCCTGGTCGAATGTTTGACGGACAACCGTAACCGCGCTGCCTCCGACGTACGCCTGGGCTTTACTCGACACGGCGGTTCCCTCGCGGACCCCGGTTCGGTTTCCTACCTCTTTTCCCGTCGCGGCGTCGTGGAGGTGCCCGCTGCGGACGGGGTGGACGAGGAATCGATCATGATGGCCGTCCTTGATGCGGGAGCGGAAGAGGTCGAGGACGCCGGCGAGCTGTTCATCGTCGAATCCGACCCGAAGGATGTCGTCGCCGTTCGTAGCGCCCTGCAGGACGCGGGCATCGACTACGACTCCGCCGAGGTGCAGTTCGTCGCCTCCACCGAGGTCGAGCTGGATCTAGAGGGCGCCCTCAAGGTGAACAAACTCGTCGACGTGCTAGAGGATTCCGACGACGTTCAGAACATCTACACGAACATGTCCCTGTCGGACGAGGTTCGAGCCCAGCTGGAAGAGGCGGAGTGAGCATGAGCGATTCCACCGCTACGCGTGAGGTCGGCACACCGCAGGTCAAGCGTGGTATGGCACAGATGCTCAAGGGCGGCGTGATCATGGACGTCGTCACGCCCGAGCAGGCGAAGATCGCCGAAGACGCCGGTGCGGTCGCGGTCATGGCTCTGGAGCGGGTGCCGGCCGACATCCGCGCACAGGGCGGCGTGGCTCGCATGTCGGATCCGGATCTGATCCAGGGCATCATCGATGCCGTATCAATCCCCGTCATGGCGAAGGCGCGTATCGGGCACTTCGTTGAGGCGCAGGTCCTGCAGTCCCTGGGTGTGGACTACATCGACGAGTCCGAGGTGCTAACCCCCGCCGACTACGCACACCACATCGACAAGTGGAACTTTACGGTTCCCTTTGTGTGCGGTGCCACCAATCTGGGCGAGGCGCTGCGTCGCATCAACGAGGGTGCGGCGATGATCCGCTCCAAGGGCGAGGCCGGCACGGGTGACGTGTCGAACGCGACCACACACATGCGTCAGATTCGCGACGAGATTCGCCACCTGACGTCCCTGCCCGCCGACGAACTGTACGTTGCGGCCAAGGAACTGCGTGCCCCCTTCGAGCTCGTCGCCGAAGTAGCCCGCGAGGGGTGCCTCCCCGTCGTGCTCTTCACGGCGGGCGGCATCGCCACCCCCGCCGACGCCGCGATGATGATGCAGCTCGGCGCCGAAGGCGTCTTCGTGGGATCCGGCATCTTCAAGTCCGGAGATCCCGCCAAGCGCGCAGCAGCGATCGTCAAGGCGACCACCTTCTACGACGATCCTGCCGTGATCGCGGACGTTTCCCGCGGGCTTGGCGAGGCCATGGTCGGCATCAACGTTGACGATTTGCCAATCGATCACCGTCTTGCGGAGCGCGGATGGTAACCATCGGCGTTCTCGCCCTCCAGGGCGACGTCGCGGAGCACGTGCGGGCGCTGGAAAAATCCGGTGCCCGCACGTTGCTTGTGCGCAGGGACAGCGAACTCGCGCGGGTCGATGGGCTGGTTATCCCGGGTGGGGAATCGACGACCATGTCACAGCTGCTGACTTCTTTTGGATTGTTCGACCCACTTGGCGCTCGCATCGCTTCGGGGATGCCGGTGTATGGAACGTGCGCGGGCATGATCGTGCTCGCTTCCTCGGTCCTTGACGGTCGCGACGATCAGCGCTGTCTCGGCGCGCTCGACATGGTCGTGCGGCGCAACGCCTTCGGCCGCCAGGTCGACTCCTACGAGGAGGACCTGGAAGTGTGTGGGCTTGGGGGTGCCCCCTTCCGCGCTGTTTTCATTCGCGCCCCGTGGGTGGAGTCTGTGGGAGCGGGGGTCACGGTAATCGCGCGAGCCGGAAACCGACCCGACGGGCCGATTGTCGCCGTGCGTCGCGGGAACGTGATGGCGACTTCCTTCCATCCCGAGGTGGGTGGGGATGAACGCATCCACGAACTCTTCGTCGGCATGGTTGAGGGGCATTGATGCGCGTCATGGGGATCGACCCGGGGCTGACGCGGTGCGGTCTGGGCGTCATCGATGTTGATGCGTCGCGTCGAGCAACACTGGTCTACGTCGGCGTTGCCAGGACCGACAAGGACCTGGCAACGCACTTTAGGATCCGCACGATCGCCGATGCGATTGACGGAGTCATCAAAGAGTACGAGCCCGATGTGGTCGCCATCGAACGGGTGTTTGCGCAGGACAATCTGCAGTCGGTCACGACGACGATGCAGGTGATGGGCGCAGCGATGGCTTGCGTCGGGGGCGCGGGATTGCCCATGGCCATCCATACTCCTTCCGAGGTTAAGTCAGCCGTTTCTGGAAACGGCAATGCGGACAAGACGCAGGTTCAGGCCATGGTTGCTCGGATTCTTGGCCTGGCTAAGGCGCCCAAGCCCGCGGATGCCTCGGACTCCCTGGCAATCGCCATCGCGCACGCGTGGCGCGGGACGGGGCTGCTTGGCGCGCCAGACGATTCTTCCGTCGCCGTGTCGATCTCGGGACGCCTCACCTCGCGCGGGGCGATGACACCGGCGCAACGGGCCTGGGCCGAGGCCCAGGCCGCGCAACGCCGGACGGGCGCTGTCGATCCCAGGCGCAGACGCGGCTAGAATCGTACATATGTTCGCCCGCCCCTCGGTGGGCGATCGGTGAGCGAAAGGAACGCAGTGATCTCAATTCTGCGCGGTAGCGTTGTGAACGTCGGACTCGACCACATCGACATTGTGGTGGGAGGTATCGGCTTTCGCGTCCACGTCACCCCCGCTTACGCGCAGGGCGCTGCTCGTGACGCAGAGCTGACGGTCTACACCTCGATGGTAGTGCGCGAGGACTCGATGACCCTCTACGGCTTCGAGTCGCGCGACGAGCGCGACGTCTTTGTCAAGCTATTGTCGGTGTCCGGCATCGGCCCCAAGATCGCCCTGGCGGCGCTGGCCGTGCTCCGTCCGGACGATCTGCGGCGGGCTGTGCGCGACCAGGACCTGCCGACGCTGCAGCGGATCCCGGGTGTGGGAAAGAAATCCGCTCAGCGCATGGCGCTCGAAGTCGGTGACAAGCTGGGGACTCCCGCCGCCCTGCCCGGCACGGAATCGCCTTCCGTAGCCCAGAGCACGGAGGACACGGTAGCGGCAGAGGTGAGTGCCGCACTCGTTGGCTTGGGCTGGTCCGAGGCGCAGGCTGCGAAAGCCATCGAGAAGCTGTCGGGCAGCGGGCTCGGGGCGTCCGATATGCTCAGGGCGGCGCTGGTGACGTTGGGAGGCGGCCGTGGCTGACAACGCGAACCGGGATGCCGACGTCGAGGCGATGCGAATCGTGGCTCCGGACGCCAGTGAACTCGAGCGCGCGGCAGAGGCGGCGCTGCGGCCCAAGAAACTGTCAGAGTTTGTCGGGCAACGGGTGGCCCGGGGACAGCTTCAGCTGGTGCTTGACGCTGCGCGCATGCGCGCAGTCACCCCGGATCACGTCTTACTGGCAGGCCCCCCGGGGCTCGGGAAGACCACGCTTGCGATGATCATCGCCGCCGAGATGGGGACCTCCCTGCGCCTTACATCGGGGCCTGCGATTCAGCACGCGGGCGATCTGGCCGCAATTCTCTCCGGCCTTCAAGAAGGCGACATTCTCTTCATCGATGAGATTCATCGCCTGGCTCGAACAGCCGAGGAGATGCTGTACCTGGCGATGGAAGACTTCCGCGTCGATGTGGTCGTAGGCAAAGGGCCCGGCGCCACGTCGATTCCTCTCACGCTCCCCCCCTTCACTGTCGTCGGCGCGACGACGCGATCGGGGCTGCTGCCGGCTCCGCTTCGCGACCGTTTCGGCTTTACCGCACACCTCGAGTTCTACGCAACCGATGAGCTTCGATCGGTAGTAACCCGTTCTGCCTCGCTCCTCGGGGCGGTCATTGACGCCCGGGCTGCCCACGAGATTGCTTCGCGTTCGCGCGGGACACCCCGCATCGCGAACCGGCTGCTGAGACGAGTCGTTGACTATGCGCAGGTGCATGGAAACGGTCAACTCACGTTGGAGTCGGCACGCGCCGCTCTGGAACTGTTCGAGGTCGACCCCAGTGGCTTGGATCGCCTCGACCGCGCTGTATTGGAGGCGCTCTGCCGCCGCTTCGCGGGTGGCCCGGTTGGCTTGACGACCCTGTCCGTCACCATCGGCGAGGAGGCGGAGACGGTCGAAACGGTCGCGGAGCCCTATCTCGTGCGCGAAGGATTCCTGGTGCGTACCAACCGCGGCAGGATGGCGACCTCGAAGGCTTGGGGCCACCTCGGGTTGACGCCTCCTGGCCCGAGCGGCGCGCTGTTTGACTAGGGGAGTGGGCCCGGTCGATACAGGTCCTGTCGGGGGGAGTAAATGGGGCGGAGTCGGCTTTGTCGGCGGGTGCGCCGCGCCGCATGCTGATCACTTAGGCTAAAACCCTCTTCGGGCATTAGACTGGCAGAGTGCGCTCAAAAGCGCCCGACCGTCATCGAAAGTGAATCAGCCTTTATGAACAACTACATCCTGTTGCTCCTGCTCGCCGCCATGATCGTCTTCATGTGGTGGAGTTCGCGCTCACGCAAGAAGCAGATTCAGAAGATGGAGCAGGAAAAGCGCGACCAGCTCGCCGCCGTTAAGTCCGGCGAATGGGTCCGTACCCGCGTAGGCTTCTGGGGTCGTTTCGTTGACCTCGACGGCGACATCGTGGTCCTCGAGACCACCGATGGGCATGAGATGTACTGGGAGCGGGAAATGATCGCCGAGATCGGCGGGCAACCCCCTCTCGCCGACGCGACAGACAGCCAGGCGGAAGAGACCGCTGACGCAGAGGAGACGACGGAGCAGGATAGCAACGTCCTCGGACTGGGCGAAATGAACAGCGGCGTGTCCTCTGCCGAGGACCTCGACGAGCAGCAGAAGTAACACAAGGCTGAACGGAAAGTAGAACCGTGGCATCACACAAGCGACGTCCCGTGCGCGCGCTCGTGACGCTCACCATCGCCATCGTGGCGGCGTGCGCGGCACTGGCGATCGGGCACTTCACGAAGGACGTATCCCCGTATCCCGACCTGGCCCTCGATCTGAAGGGCGGAACCCAGCTGATCCTTACTCCGACCGTGACGGGTGACGGACAGCGTGAGATCACCGATGAGGACATCACGCAGGCGATCTCGATTATCCGTAACCGAATCGACGCCTCCGGCGTGTCTGAATCCGAGATTTCCTCCATGGGTAATTCGAACATCATGGTATCGATTCCCGGTACCCCCTCCCAGGAGCAACTGGACCTCATCCGTTCGTCCTCGCAGATGAACTTCCGCCCGGTGCTGCGTATCGGTGCGGCGCGGGGCGTCCCCCAGAAGAAACAGAACACGCAGGCCAATAACGGCCAATCCGGGGCCCAGTCGGGTGCGCAGTCCGGCGCGCAGTCGGGCGATACCGACAGTCAAAGCGACGGTTCGTCGAATGGTTCTGGCGATTCCGCCCAATCCGGAGCGCAATCCGCCGTGCTTGACGCTGCGACGGCGATGAAAACGGCCGATACCAACCACGATGGCGAGCTGTCCGATACGCCCGCATCGACGCCGGAGAACGGGTCAGATTTGGCGTGGGTCACTGAGCAGGTCATGTACGACTTCCTCACGCTCGACTGCTCGGCCGCCTCTAACGCCAAGCGTGTGGAAGGCGCCTCCGACAAGCCCTACGCGGCGTGTGACGGCTCCGGCCAGATCAAGTACATTCTCGGCCCCGTCGCTGTTCCCGGCTCCGACCTGAAGACGGCGACTGCTGGGCTCACGCGCAACTCGACCGGCCAGACGACCGGCCAGTGGGCCGTGTCGCTGCAGTTCAACGAAGCGGGAACCGAAAAGTTCAAGGATACCTCGACGATCCTCTACGGCTTCCACTCCTCGGACTCGGCGGGTTCCTCCTTCTACAAGGGCCGTCCCGACCGCAACTCGTTCGCAGTTGTCCTCGATGGCACTGTTATCACCGCTCCCTCGATGAACGCCATCATCCCCAGCGGTCAGGCTGAGATCACGGGTAACTTCACGGCGAAGTCCGCCTCGGCGCTGGCGAATCAGCTGAGCTTCGGTTCGCTTCCGCTGAACTTTGAGGTGGAGTCCGAGCAACAGATCTCCGCGACGATCGGTACCGACCATCTGACAATCGGCCTGTGGGCGGCGTTGATCGGTTTCCTGCTCGTTATCTTCTACCTGATCTGGCAGTACCGCGGCCTGGCGGTCATCTCGGCGGGTTCACTGGTGATCGCATCGGTCACCACCTACCTGGTGATTACTCTGCTGTCTTGGGTGATGGGATATCGCCTGTCGCTGGCGGGCGTCGCCGGCCTGATCATGGCGATCGGCGTCACGACGGACTCGTTTATCGTGTACTTTGAGCGTGTGCGCGACGAGGTGCGCGATGGACGACCGCTGCGCGCCGCCGTCGAGGAAGGCTGGGATCGCGCCAAGCGTACGATCCTGGTTTCCGACGCCGTGAACCTGGTTGCCGCCGTCGTTCTTTACCTGCTCGCGGTCGGCGGTGTCCAGGGCTTCGCCTTCACACTGGGCGTCACGACGGTCATTGATATCGCCGTGATCTTCCTGTTCACCCACCCGATGATGGAGCTGCTCATTCGTACGCGCTTCTTCGGTCAGGGGCACAAGCTCTCAGGCCTGGATCCGGAGCACCTGGGCGCGAAGAACTCGCTCGTCTACGCGGGACGCGGACGCGTGGTTGCGCGCGCAGAGTCCTCCTCGTCGGTCGATAGGGACGAGGCCGGGGATGGCCTATCGATCGCCGAGCGTCGGCGCGCGGCGCGTCTGGCCGCCGAGAAGGCTGCGGGGGAGTCCTCCGCCGATACTCCTTCGTCCTGTGAGAAACCGACTGAAGCCGATAACGCGACCCAGGAAGAGGAGGACTGAGATGATGAGTTTTGCTCAGTGGGGCAACGCCCTGTATTCCGGCGACAAGTCCTATCGTGTCATTCCAAACCGTAAGATATTCGTCGGTGTCGCTGCCGCAGCCATTGCGCTCGGTTTTGTACTCGTTGCAATCATGGGGCTGAATCGCTCGATCGAGTTTACGGGCGGCTCGCAGTTCGACGTCGCGCACGTGAGCGACCAGAGCGAGTCCTTTGCGGCGCGCGCAGTGAGTGAGACGGGCCTCGTTGAGGGGGCCCCGAAGGTGACGCGCGTGGGCGCCGATTCGGTGCGTATTCAAACGACGTCGCTTGACTCTGCTCAGACCGCTTCGATGCGCGAAGCTCTGGCCAGAGCCTACGGTGTCGATGCCTCGGAGGTCCAATCCTCATCTATCGGTCCTTCGTGGGGCTCTTCGGTGACGACTAAGGCCGCGCAGTCACTGTTTATCTTCATGGCGTTGGTTGCTCTCCTGATGACCCTGTACTTCCGGTCGTGGAGGATGGCTGCCTCCGCGCTGCTCGCGCTGCTTCACGATATTGCCGTGACGGTCGGTGTCTTCGCAGTGCTCCAGGTCGAGGTCTCGCCGGCAACGGTCATCGGCTTCCTGACGATCCTCGGTTACTCGCTGTATGACACGGTCGTTGTGTTCGACAAGGTGCGTGAGCTGACCGGTGATGTGTATGACCAGGAGCATTACACGTTCTCCGAGTACGTTAACCTCGCCGTCAACCAGACGATGGTTCGCTCGATCAACACCTCGGTTGTGGCGCTCCTGCCCGTCGGCGCGATCCTCATTATCGGGTCGGTCGCGCTGGGGCCGGGTACCCTGGTGGATATCTCGCTGGCCCTGTTCATCGGGATGATCGCCGGAACTTACTCGTCGATCTTTATCGCCTCCCCGCTCCTGGTGAGCTTCCAGGAGATGTCTGGCAAGACACGCCAGCATAACGCCGTGGTCGAGAAAGGGCGTCAGGGCCACACGGCCACTGAGACGGCGTTAGCCTCCGGCTCTGTGAAGGTGGCTCCGATTAAGCCCGGCAAGCGTCTGGGCAATGAGAAACAGCCCCACAGGAAGAAGAACCATCGATGATCGGTGAACTCGGCGACCGCGTCGCCGCTCTGGTGCAGGAGAACCTGCTGGAGATCCCGGACTTTCCTGAACCGGGCGTTCTGTTTCGCGATATTACCGAGCTGTTTGCCAACGGCCCGGCGTTCAAGGAACTGGTCGAGCTGATCGGTGCGCGCTACGCAGGCACGATCGATGCGGTAGCCGGGTTGGAGTCACGCGGTTTCATTCTCGGTGCGCCCGTGGCGGCCGAACTGGGCATTGGCATGCTGACGATTCGCAAGGCGGGCAAGCTTCCCGGTCACGTCATCGGCGTGGACTATGCCCTGGAGTACGGCACCGCTCGGATGGAGATTCACCCTGAGTCCGTCCGCCAGGGGCAGCGCGTACTCGTCATTGACGATGTGCTGGCCACGGGGGGCACCGCGCATGCGGCGGTTGAGCTTTTGGGACAGTGCGGCGCCTCGGTCGAGGCCGTGGCTGTCCTGCTGGAGTTGGACGCCCTGGGCGGACGCTCGAAGCTGTCGAATGTTTTGGTCGAGACTGCCGTGCACCTGTGAGTGTTTGTGTCATCTCGCGTTTGCGGGGCCGGGGATTGTGAGGATCCCCGGCCCCGCTCTTTCGTGGTTATCATGGGGCCATGAGCAGCGACGACACGACTTCAGGGGCCGCCCTGCCGGCGGCAGGTTCCCGGGTGCGCTCCGGCCTGGTCTGGTTCGGTTCCCGTGGGCGTGCGACGATTCCCGAGATTGAGCCCCTCGTGCGGGCTCTGCGCGCGAATCACCCGAAGGCGGATATCGGCGTCGTGGAGCGCGCTTATCGCACCGCGGAGGCTTGCCACCGCGGGCAAACGCGCAAGTCCGGTGAACCGTATATCACCCATCCCGTCGCGGTTGCGACCATTCTCGCAGAGATGGGGATGACGATTCCGACGCTGGTGGCTGCGCTGCTGCATGACACGGTTGAGGACACCGACTACACGCTCGACCAGCTGGCCGCAGAATACGGCGAGCCGATCGCCAACCTCGTTGATGGCGTGACCAAACTGGATAAGGTCCACTACGGCGCCGCGGCGCAGTCCGAAACTCTGCGTAAGATGCTCGTCGCGATGAGCCGCGACATTCGGGTCCTGCTGATCAAACTGGCCGACCGGCTGCACAACGCCCGCACGTGGCGCTTCGTTCCTGCGGCCTCGGCGCGAAAGAAGGCGCAGGAGACGCTCGAGATCTATGCGCCTCTCGCGCATCGACTCGGTATGAACATGGTGAAGTGGGAGCTTGAAGAGCTTTCCTTTAAGACCCTGTACCCGGAGATTTACGACGAGATCGATCGGCTGGTCGCGGAGCGCGCTCCGCAGCGCGAGGAGTACCTGCGAGACGTGATCGATCAGATCGAGGAAGACCTGCGACGATCCGGGACGAAAGGGACGGTGAGCGGACGCCCGAAGAGCCACTATTCGATCTATCAAAAGATGATCGTGCGCGGAAAGGCGTTTGGTGAGGTCTTTGATCTGGTCGCCGTCCGCGTCCTGGTGGAGTCCATCAAGGACTGCTACGGGGTGCTCGGATCGTTGCACGGGCGATGGAATCCGATCCCGGGGCGCTTCAAAGACTATATCGCGATGCCGAAGTTCAACCTGTACCAGTCGCTGCACACGACGGTGATCGGACCGGGCGGCAAGCCCGTGGAGATCCAGATCCGCACCTTCGATATGCACGAGCGGGCGGAGCACGGCGTGGCGGCGCACTGGAAGTACAAGCAGAACCCGAAGGCCTCCAGCGGCGATCCGGATCGCATGAGTTCGGATGAGCAGGCGAATTGGCTGCGTGCCCTGGTGGAGATGGAGCGCGAGACGGGCGACCCCGAGGAGTTCCTGGATTCGCTGCGTTACGAGATCGCCGGCGACGAGGTATATGTCTTTACCCCGAAGGGCGAGGTGATCGTTTTGCCCGCGCGCGCCACCCCGGTTGACTTTGCCTACGCCGTGCATACGGAGGTGGGCCATCGAACGGTGGGAGCCAAGGTCAATGGACGCCTCGTTTCGCTCGATACCCGGCTCGAGTCCGGTGAGACCGTCGAGGTGGTGACGTCGAAGTCGGACAAGGCGGGACCGTCGCGGGACTGGCTCGCTTTCGTGGCCTCGCCGCGCGCACGCTCAAAGATCAAGGCGTGGTTCTCGAAGGAGCGTCGTGAGGAGGCCGTCGAGGCGGGTAAGGAAGCTCTCGCGCGCGCTATGCGAAAGCAGAACCTTCCGTTGCAGCGTCTGATGAGTCACGAGTCGATCCTGTCGGTCGCTACCTCCTTCGGCTACCCGGACGTGTCCGGTCTGTATTCGGCCGTGGGTGAAGGCCATATCTCCGCGCAGAACGTCGTGTCGAAGCTGGTGGATAACCTGGGTGGGGGAGACGGCACAGAGGAGACCCTATCCGAGGGGGTAACCCCCGGAACAGCGAAGTCGCGATCGGGCACGGCCGGGGATGACGCGATCACCGTTGCAGGCCTGAGTCCGAACGAGATCTGGGTGAAGCTGGCGAAGTGCTGCACGCCCGTGCCGGGCGATGACATTGTGGGTTTCATTACGCGCGGGCAGGGCGTGTCCGTGCATCGCAGTACGTGTGCCAACGCGGTGCGTCTGGGGCAGCTGCAACCGCAGCGCTTTGTTGACGTGTCATGGAACGCTCAGGGGGTGGGGGCGCCGTTCCGCGTGCAGATTGAGATCCGTGCGCTGGACCGCGGCGGCTTGCTTTCCGATCTGACTCGGGTGCTGTCGGATTACCGCGTCAATATCTTGTCGGCGATTCTCAAGACGAACGGTGACCAGGTGGCCTCGGGCAACTTTTCCTTTGAACTCGCGGACCTGGGGCATCTCAATGCGGTGCTGTCCGCGCTGCGCCGCGTCGACGGGGTGTTCGAGGCGGTACGCATCGGGGCGGATTCGTAGACGGAGCCGGGGAATCGCCCTCAGGAGCGGAAAGCGTGTTACATCCGTCCCCTTTTTCGGCGATTAGTTCACACCCTCTCGTTAGGTGTGACACACTAGCCGTGTGTGTCGCATCGGCACACCACCGCGCCGGGCGTAAGCCCTCGTCTCAGAAGGAATATCGTGACCACGACGCCGATTCCGAATAAAGAAACCGCTCCCGAAGCCGTAACGACTACCGAGGGGTCCGCCGCCCCGTCGACGATTGCCGCGACCGAGGTGCCCGCACACCCCTTCGCCCGCATCGGTGAGGATGGGACTGTCTATGTCACGGACGGAGACGAGGAACGCGTCATCGGTGGCTTCCCGGAGGGCATCCCGACCTCGCCCTACGCCCTCTACGAGCGTCGCTACGCCGACCTTGAGGCAACGATCAAGCTGTTTGAGGACCGCTTGGCGACGCTGAGCCCGCGTGACATCGATCAGACCCTCGCGACGCTGCGCGAGCAGGTCGCTTCGCCGAACGTCATCGGCGATATTCCTGCACTGCGTGATCGGGTCGCCACGGTCGAAAAGGCTGCCGAGGAACGCAAGGAGATCGCTCGCGAGGAGCGCAAGGCCGCAAAGGCGGAGGCCCTTGCCGATCGGACTGCCGTCGTGGAACGTGCCGAGGCGATTGTCGCTCAGGACCCCGCCAAGACACATTGGAAGCAGTCCGGGCAGGCCCTCCGCGACCTTCTGGAGGAATGGAAGACGCTCCAGCGTCGCGGTCCGCGTCTGGAAAAGTCGGTGGAGGACGAGCTGTGGAAGCGCTTTTCGTCCGCTCGTACGCATTTCGACCGCCACCGCCGCCAGTTTTTCTCTCAACTGGATCAGGCTCAGTCTGAAGCCAAGCGAATCAAGGAAGCGTTGATCGCCGAGGCCGAGTCCCTGTCCTCGTCCGTGGACTGGGCGCGTACCTCCAGTGCCTACCGCGAGCTCATGAACCGTTGGAAGGCCGCTCCGCGTGCTTCGCGCAAGGAAGACGACGCCCTGTGGGCTCGTTTCCGGGCGGCCCAGCAGGTGTTCTTCGACGCGCGCCGGGCCAAGGATGAGGCTACCGACGCCGAGTACCGTGAGAACCTCGTCGCCAAGGAGAAGATCCTGGTTGAGGCCGAGGCGATTCTTCCGATCACGGACATCGAGCGCGCTAAGGCGCAGCTCCGCCAGATCCAAGATCGGTGGGAAGAGATCGGACGCGTGCCGTCCTCGGACCTGCACCGCGTTGAGGGACGGCTGCGCGCCGTTGAGGCCGCAGTCCGCGAGGCAGAGGAGCAGGAGTGGCGTCGCACGAACCCCGAGACTCGTGCCCGCGCCGCAGGCATGGTGGGACAGCTTGAGGAACAGATCGCTCAGCTTGAGCGTTCGTTGGCTAAGGCTGAGGCGGAGGGTGACGAGAAGAACGCTTCTAGCGTGCGCGAGGCCCTCGAAACCAAGCGCGCGTGGCTCGCGCAGATCTCCTCGTCCATGGAGTGATATGCGTCTGCACGTTATTCCTTCGCCTTTCTTTGCGGCGAATGGGCTTGTGCTCGTCCCATCCGGGGCGGGCACTGCCCTTGTTGTTGACCCTTCCGCCGGAATCCAGCACCTGATTCGCCGGGTCCTTCAACGCGAGGGCGTCGCTGTCGGCGCGGTTCTGGCGACGCACGGCCACCCGGATCACGTCTGGGACGCGGCTCAGGTGTCCACGTGGGGGGCGGATGGGCAGGTCGTTCCCGTCTATGTCCCGGGTCCGGACATGTACCGCATGGACGATCCCGCGGCCTTCCTGCCCATGCCGATTCCCGAGTTCGCCGGTCCGTGGAGCAAACCGACCGACCTGCGTGAGATGCCCGCCGACTCTTTCGAAATGAGCCCGGGCATATGGCTCCGGATGGTTCCCGCGCCCGGGCACACGGAGGGATCGGCGGTGTTTGTGGGCGAGAGTTCGCTAGACATTCGCGTCAACGATCAGTCCTTTTACGCCTCGGACGAGATGGTGCCGTGGGCGCTGAGCGCCGATGTCCTGTTTAAGGACAGCGTCGGACGCACGGATCTGCCCGGAGGCAACGAAACGCAGATGCGGCACTCGTTGCGTACGATCTCCAACGTGCTGAACCCGAGTACCGTCCTCATCCCGGGGCACGGTCCGGCCACGACGTTGGCCGACGAAATACGCTCTAACCAGTATCTGATTCGTGCTCGCCGGATCGGCTAGCACCGCAACATCGCAGAAAGGACGCTTCATGGCTCGCACGTCCCTGTCAGGCTTCCCCGAATGGCTTCCTGAGGGCCGCATCATCGAGATGCACGTTCTTGACGAGCTGCGACGCGTGTTTGAATTACACGGCTTCGCGGGGATCGAAACGCGAGCGGTCGAGTCACTCGAGCAGTTGGAAGCGAAGGGGGAGACCTCGAAGGAGATCTACATCCTGGAGCGCCTGCAAGCCATCAAGGCGGGCGCCTGCGGGGGACGGGCACCCAAGGAACGGGGCATGGGTCTGCACTTTGACCTCACTGTTCCTTTCGCCCGCTACGTTGTGGACAACGCGAACGAGTTGGACTTTCCTTTTAAGCGCTATCAGATCCAGAAGGTGTGGCGCGGCGAGCGTCCTCAGGACGGTCGCTTCCGTGAGTTCACCCAGGCGGATATCGACGTCGTCGGTAATGGCGAGCTGCCCTTTCATTTCGAGGTCGACCTCCCATTGGTGATGGCACAGGCCCTCAACAACCTGCCGATTCCACCGGTGCGCGTGCTGGTCAACAACCGTAAGGTTGTCCAGGGGGTGTGCGAGTCGCTGGGCGTGACGAATATCGAGGCGGCGCTGCGTGGCCTGGACAAGCTCGACAAGGTCGGCCCCGAGGGCGTTGCGAGCGAGTTGGCTGCCTGCGGAATCAGCGGCGAACAAACGTCCGTTTTGCTGCGGATGGCTCAGATACGTACGGCTGACTCTTCTGAGGTTCGTTCACGACTCGACGCGATTGGCGTTGGCGGTCAGCTGTTGGAGCAGGGGCTCGATGAGCTGACGTTGCTCCTTGACACCGCCCGTAGGCGTATGCCCGGCACAGTGGTGGCTGACTTGAAGATCGCCCGGGGTCTGGACTACTACACGGGCAGCGTTTACGAATCCGAGATCGAGGGGCACGAGGATCTCGGATCGATCTGTTCGGGTGGACGGTACGACTCGCTGGCGAAGGACGGTAAGCGTATCTATCCCGGCGTGGGGCTGTCGATTGGCGTCTCTCGGCTGGTGTCGCGGATGATCTCGGCTCCGATGGTGCGCGCGTCCCGGAAGGTACCGACGGCGGTCGTCGTCGCGGTGAACAACGAGGAGGCACGCGAACGTTCGGAGGGGATCGCGGCGACGCTGCGCGCGCGCGGCATCTCGACCGATGTTTCCCCCAGCGCGGCGAAGTTCGGCAAGCAGATCAAGTTCGCCGACAGGCGGGGCATCCCCTTTGTCTGGTTTCCGGGCGAGGATGGGCAGCCCGACACGGTGAAGGATATCCGCAGCGGAGACCAGCTGGAGGCGGATCCATCCACCTGGACGGTTCCCGAGTCAGACGCGTTCCCTGTGATCGAGAAGGTGATGGACTGAGTGCCGGGCACGGCGGTTGATGCAGCCCGCGGTCTCGCGGATGCTCTCGAAGTGGCGCTGGGGGCGATGCCCCAGGGGTGCCGCGCCGATGCTGAGCGCGCGCTTCGACGCCTGCAGGATGTGGTGCTTCCTCGTTTGGCAGCCGCGGATGCGCCGATCCTCGTTGTCGTGTGTGGTCCGACGGGGTCGGGTAAGTCGACGGTCGTGAACTCTTTGCTTGGCCACAACGTCACTCGTGCGGGAGCCGTGCGTCCCACGACGCGTCGCCCCGTGCTGGCGTGCTCGCCCGAGGCCCGCGCCTGGTTTATGTCCGACCGCATCCTTCCCCGGCTCGCCAAGCACGCGGAGGAGGACGGACAGAGCCTTGATGCCGTCACGATCGCGGTGGAGAACTTCCTGTGGCCCGGTGTTGGCGTCCTGGATGCGCCCGATATTGACTCTGTCGAAGAAGGAAACCGCCGCTTGGCTGGGGAACTACTCGACGGAGCAGACCTGTGGGTTTTTGTGACCAGCGCTGCACGCTACGCCGACGCTGTCGCGTGGAACCACCTGGAGGAGGCTACTCGGCGCGGCCTGCGCATTGCAATCGTGCTCAATCGAGTGCCTTTGAGCGCGCGCAGCGTGATTCGCGCTGACATGGAGGCGCTGGCGCGGCGTCGGGGTTTGGGAGACGTTCCGATCATGACGATCGACGAGCAGCCGTTGGCCGACGGGCTGCTGCCTATCGAAGCGGTTGCGCCCGTTGGGGCATTCCTCGAATCGATCGGTCGTGACGCGGGCGAGCGTGCGCGCATCGTTCGTCGCTCGCTGTCGGGCGCCGTGTCCTCCTCTCTCGATGAATCCACCAGGTCGCTGGATGGCGCCCGCGAGAGCATTCGGACCTTCAACGCCGCGCTGGAGGATATCGACCAGATTGTCGCGGCGTGCGCGCGGAACGTCGCATCCTCGTCCAGCGATGACGTGCTGCGCGGCGAGGTCAGCACGCGGATCGCTGATGTCCTGGGCTCGTGGGACATGACCAGGGCGACATCCCGCTTCATGGCGAAGCTTCGCTCCCGCGTCAGGGGGGCCGTCCGGGGCCGGGGTGGCCCCGAGACTCAGATTCGACGCGACCTGATCGGCGGCGTTGCGCAGCATCTCGCAGATCAGTACCACCGGGCATGGCGGGAGGCATTTCGTCGGGCCGAGCCCCTCGTGGCCTCGGTGCTACCCGATCCGCTGCTCGACCCGAACGAAGCGGCGCAGCGCTCCCGCCGAACCGCTCAGGAGTGGACCAGCGAGGTCACGAACATCGTCAGGGGACAGGCCGAGTCGTCACGGCTGACGGGTCGGCTGTTGGCCGGTGGGATCAACGTCGTAACCGTATCCCTCATGGTGAGCGTCTTTGCGATGACGGGAGGCATCACCGGGATCGAGGTTGGCGTCGCGGGCGCTTCGGCAGCCTTGTCGCAAACGATACTCGAGTCGTACTTCGGTGAGCGGACGGTTCGATCGCTCGCGCAGCAGGCACGCGAGTCGCTGGAGCGGCTGGCCAATTCGTCTGTGCGAGACGTGGTCGCTCCGGTGGTCGCCTGCTTGGATCGCTCCGACGACACGGCTTGTGTCGATTCCCTGGACGCCGCTCTCAAGCGCGCTTCGGAGGTCCTGGTATGAGGCGAGCACCTCACGCGATTACTTCGGCTGCTGCGCAGCTGGAGCAGGTCTGCTCGCTCGCCGCCAGGGACGTTGACGATGCGACCATGGGACGCATACGCGAACTGATCGATGTCACATCGCAGCGCAGCGAGCTGGATCCGCAGTGGTGCGTGATCGGCATGATCGGAGGGACGGGGGCCGGCAAATCCTCGCTTGTGAACGCGCTTGGCGGGGGAGAAGTGGTTGCCGCCGGTGTCCTGCGCCCCACGACGAACGAGGCGTGCGCCGTCCTGCCGCGGGGGCGCGCACCCCGGGAGCTCCTGGGGTGGCTGGGAGTATCACAGCAGGTTGAGGCTCCCGAGGCGCTGCCCGGCGACACCGTTGTTATCGATATGCCGGACATCGATTCCATCAGGGAAGAACACGCCCAGGTCAGCGATCATCTGGCGGCACGCGTGGATGCTCTCGTGGTCGTCGTGGACCCGCAGAAGTACGCGGATGCGCGGTTGCACGACGAGTGGTTGGCCCGTTTGCGCCTCTCGCACGCATCGGTGACGGTCGCGCTCACTCACATCGACACGCTGGACGCGACCTCCCGCGATGTCATCCAGCGGGATCTGCGTCGTATCCTCGATGCTCGCGGTTTGGCGGGCGCGCGTATCGTGCCGGTGTCCGCAACGAGCGGCGAAGGAATCGATGCCCTGGCGAAGCACCTCGCACGTGAGGCGGCGCGAGTCTCGCGTGAGGCGGCGCGAGCCCAGGCCTCCCTGCGTGAAGCCGCCGCGATTCTACGCGACGCCTTGGGTCTTACCGGCAGGGTGCGCGGTGTGGAGACGGACGGGCTGGCGGGAGGCCTGGCCAGGGCCGCTGCGGACCTGGCGGGTGCCTCCGTCATTTCTGAGGCCGTGGCCGCCTCGACGCTGCGGACGGGCAGACGTGTGGGTGGCTGGCTTCCGTTGCGCTGGCTGCCCCTCCTGGGCGCCGATCCGCTGCGGCGCCTTCACCTTGATGCCGAGTCGCGTTCAGACGATGGGAATACGCCGACGTTGCCGACTCGCTCGGCATCTGACGAAGCCACCTTCGTGAACGCCGTGCGCCGCGGGATCGGGCAGCGTTCGCAGGGGCGTCCAGCGCGCTGGCGTAGCCTCCTGGTTGATCGTGCGCTCGAAGGCGCGCGTGCCGTGCCCGCTGCCGCTCACCGCGAGGTGTCGCAGCACGTCCAGGTGTCCACCGGCGCACCGTCGGCGAGCAGGGTTTTGGGTTGGGTTCAGCTGCTCGCGTGGGTTGCGTGCATCCTGAGCGTGACGTGGATCGCCCTGGTGCACCTGGGGCGCGCCGCATTGATCGACGCGCAGGTGCCGGCCTTCGGACGGATTCCCGTGCCCACGGCACTCGCCCTTGTCTCGTTCCTGTTTACTTTCGTCTGCGCGGGGGTGAACCGCAGCCTGTGCAGGTGGGTTGCGTCGCGACGCCGCCGCGCGATCATGACGGACCTGGAGGCCCTGTGTCGTTGCGAGGTCGAGCGACTCGTGATTGGGCCCGTTCGTACGGAAGATAACCGGCAGGTAACGATCGCTTCTTTTATCGCCAGACTATCCCTGTGAGCGCCTCACGGCAGCGGTAGGCGCGGTGGAACAGTGAGTTCGCCGACCACACGCCTCGCGACGCGTGTTCCCCGGGTATGCTGGGTGCAGCGATGAGGCGCTGCCCCTTGTTATGGTGCCCGCGAGAAGCGGGATTTGTTGTTATGGGTGAGGCCGCGCCGAGGAGCCGAGATGGCCCGCCCCGATGGTTTTGCTAACCGAATTGCAACACGCAAGGATGACTATGCCTGCCGACGACCACATTGAATACTCCGAGGCCGAGCGCGCAAAGGCCTGCAGCGAGGAGGAGAACCCCGGCCTCGTCGAAGAAGAGCACGCCGACGCCAGCCTCAAGCTCGACCCCGATGCCCGCGACGAGGAAGAAGACGCGGACGCGGTGACCTTTGCCAGCCTGGGCCTGCCCGACGAGATTCTGGCTGCGGTTACCGACATGGGGTTCCGCATCCCGACGCCGATCCAGGCAGCTGCGATCCCGCCTCTGCTGGAGCTGCGCGACGTCGTTGGCATCGCCCAGACGGGCACCGGGAAGACCGCAGCCTTCGGTCTTCCGATGCTGGCCATCGTCGATGCTGACGAGCGCGACGTGCAGGCTTTGGTGTTGGCTCCCACCCGCGAACTCGCGATGCAGAGTGCGCAAGCCGTCGAGGATTTTGCGGCGCGCACCGCGCGTCTCGACGTCGTTCCGGTCTACGGTGGCTCGCCGTACGGCCCGCAGATCGGTGCCCTCAAACGGGGCGCGCAGGTCGTCGTCGGTACCCCCGGGCGCGTCATCGACCTGATCGAAAAGGGAGCGTTGGATCTGTCGAACGTGCGCATGCTGGTGCTTGACGAAGCTGACGAGATGCTGCGTATGGGCTTTGCGGAGGACGTGGAGACCATCGCGTCGAGCGTACCCGAGGATCGCCTCACCGCGCTGTTTAGCGCGACGATGCCAGCGGCCATCGAGAAGGTGGCCCGGGAGCACCTGAAGGACCCTGTGAAGGTCGCCGTGTCGACGGAGTCCTCCACGGTCGACACGATTCACCAGACCTACGCGGTTGTTCCCTACAAGCACAAGATCGGTGCCCTTTCGCGCGTCCTGGCGACGCGAGCCCAGCACATCGCCCGCGGACAGGAGGAAGCCGATGCCGCTATCGTCTTTGTCCGCACGCGGGCCGACGTCGAGGAAGTGTCGCTGGAACTGTCGGGACGGGGCTTCCGCGCCGCGGGCATTTCGGGCGACGTTGCCCAGACGGAGCGAGAACGGATGGTTGAGCGCCTGAAGAACGGCTCCCTCGACGTCCTGGTGGCCACCGACGTCGCGGCGCGCGGCCTGGACGTCGAGCGCATCTCGCTGGTAGTTAACTTCGATGTGCCGCGCGAGCCGGAAGCCTACGTGCATCGTATCGGCCGCACCGGTCGCGCCGGACGCGAGGGACGCGCGCTGACGTTCTTTACCCCGCGCGAGCACGGCCGGTTGCGCCGCATCGAGAAGCTGACGGGCACCGAGATGGAGGAGGTCGCGATTCCGTCGCCCGCAGCTGTTTCTGAGTTCCGCGCGCGTCGCATTTTGGAAAGCCTGGGGGCTCGTATTGAGCGCGGTCGCCTGGATATGTACAAGGGTTTGTTGGCCGAGCTGGGCCAGGAGGTGAGCGTCGAGGACATCGCCGCGGCGCTCATGGCGAGCGCCGTCGGTGACGAGGGACCAGCCCCGCGCGTGGAGAAGGATCGCCGCGGCGCGGGCAAGATCCGCCGCGAGGAACACCTGGATGAGTCCGGGGAGTTCGTCGGGGCGTCTTTCGAGGCGGGACGCGACAAGGACCGTCCGATCAAGGGCGGTGTCGGCGGTGCGCGCAGACGCGGAGGGGGTCGTTCCATCCCCGGATCGGGCACCCGATACCGCGTGGAGGTAGGTAAGAAAGACCGCGTGAAGCCCGGATCCATCGTCGGCGCCATCGCTGGCGAGGGCGGCATCGATGGCCGCGATATCGGCCACATCGAGATCTATCCGACCTTCTCGCTGGTGGACATCACCGCCGACCTGTCGGGTGAGCAACTCTCGCGCATATCGAAGGGATACGTCTCGGGCCGTCAGCTGCGCATCCGCGTGGACGAGGGGCCGGGCGGCCGTTCCCACGCTGATCGTGGTGGTTTCGAGCACCGGGAGCGACGCGACTGTGAGCGCGACGGGCGAGGTCACGGATCCTTTGGCGGGGATCGTCAGGGGCGCTTGACGGAGCGAGGCGACAAGCGCCCGCATCGCTTCGAGAAGGGCGACGGCTCGCGGCCCCGCCGCTCCGTGCGCTCCGAGCGCTGGGAGAAGGACATCAAGCGCTCGCGCCGCGAACGCGAGGGCGGCCGAGATGGCGGATGGGACCGCGAGGGAGGCCGCCGACACTTCGGCAAGCGCCGCTACGACGACTGAGTGTTGCTTTCTGTGGACGAGGGACGAAGCCGGAGCACCGCGGCGACGGTAACGAAGGCGAGGGCGGTGGCGATCACCCAGTAGGGTGCGTAGGCCGCCCCGCCGGAGATGCCGGTCGCCGCCCACGCGCTCATCATGACGGACACGAGGGCGAGCTCAAGAGCCGGTCCAGCCGAGTCCGCCACCTGCAGCCACGACGCCACGCGACCGTGCTTCTCCTCGGGCGTCGCCTCGAGCGCCATGACGGACAGGGGGGCGTGAACCAGCCCGGTGCCCAGGCCGACCGCGAGCCAGCCCGCAAGCGCGACCCACAGGGGAAGGGCGGTGACGAGAATCGCTCCCAACGGCAGCGAGCCCGCCGCCATCAGCGTTCCTCCGATGACGGGAAGGGAACGCCGCCGCTGCGGGTCGCGCACGCGGGCCTGGACGAGCGAACCCGCGGCCCACGTGAGCGAACCGATCGTCACCCACCAGCCCGCCGAGGCCTCGTCCCACCCGTGCAGCCGCTGCAGGACCAGCGGGATCATCACGCCCAGGCCGATCTGGGAGGCCATGGCGCTCAGGCGGGCGAGAACCGCCGAGGGCATGCCCGGGCGAGAGCGGAAGGTACCGCGGGGGAGCAGCTGGGGGAGGGCCCAGGCGCACAGCGCCGTACCCGCGAGGAGAACGAGGAGGCGGGCAACGAGGGAGGGAAGTGCTCCCGCGAGCTGGAGGGCCATGACGCCCACGCCCGCCAAGACGGCATTGCGCGACAGGGACGCCAGGTTGGACGCCCGGCGTTCCTCCTGGCGAGGCAGCCGCCGCAAAACGAAGGCGACCGGGATAGACCCGGCGGCAATGAAGATGGGAACAACGCCGAAGATGTAGCGCCAGCCCCAGATTTGCGTGACGTATCCCGCGATTGCGGGGCCGACGAGAGAGGGGAGGACCCACGCGAGGGAGAAGCCCGCGAAAAAGGCGGGGCGGCGCGCGGGAGCGACGAGTTTTCCGACGAGGACGTAGAGTGGGACGACGAGGAGACCGCCGCCGAGCCCTTGCAGCGCACGACCCGCGACGAAGACAACGACGGTGGGGGCGAGCGCGCTGACGACCAGGCCCACCGTAAACAGAGCGATACCCCCAATGAGAACGAAACGCGGGCCCTTCCAGTCGGCGATCACCCCGGCGACGACCGTCGCACTCAGCTGAGTCGCCATGGCCGCGCCCGAGGCGATCGGGTACCAGGCGGACGCCCCATACGACGCGACCACCGTCGGCATGATCGTCGTGGCGGACAGTTCCTCAAAGGCGACGAGGGTGATGAGCAGGACGGAACCGAGCGCCAGGCCGATCTCGATCCGGCTCCACGGGGTGGGCGACGGGGGAGAGGAGGCTGGAGACATGACGCCTATCCTACTCGCGGCGACCGCTGGCCTGCGGATTGCGAGCGTACAATGGCCCTGCCGCCGCCTGTCTCGCGGATGGTACCAACGAAAGGAATAACAGTGCTTCGCACTCACAACATTGGAACACTCGGGCCCGACCTGGTCGGCCAGACCGTGACCCTCACCGGATGGGTTGATCGCAGGCGCGACCACGGCGGCGTCGCCTTCATCGACCTGCGCGACGCCTCCGGTATCGCTCAGGTGGTTGTGCGCGACGAGAGTGTCGCTCACGAGCTTCGCAGCGAGTTCGTCCTGAAGGTCACCGGCGAGGTCGCGGCCCGCCCGGAGGGTAACGAAAACCCGCACCTGGCCACAGGCGCCATCGAGGTTATGGGCGATGATATCGATATCCTGAACACCTGCGCGCCCCTGCCTTTCCAGGTGTCCTCCAATGCTGAAGATTCCGGCAACGTGGGCGAGGAAACTCGCCTGAAGTACCGCTACCTGGACCTGCGCCGCGAGCCCGAACAGCATGCGATTCGCCTGCGCTCCATGGTGTCGCGTGCCGCCCGCGAGGCCCTGTACGCCCGTGACTTCGTCGAGATCGAAACCCCGACGCTCACCCGTTCCACCCCCGAAGGTGCCCGCGACTTCATCGTTCCGGCCCGCCTGTCACCCGGTTCCTGGTACGCGCTTCCCCAGTCCCCCCAGCTCTTCAAGCAGCTGCTCATGGTGGCCGGGATGGAACGCTACTTCCAGATCGCTCGCTGCTACCGCGACGAGGACTTTCGTGCGGACCGCCAGCCCGAGTTCACCCAGCTGGACATCGAGATGAGCTTCGTCGACCAGGACGACGTCATCGAGGTCGCCGAGGACGTGCTCAAGAACGTGTGGGCGCTGATCGGATACGACCTGTCAACGCCGATCCCCCGCATGACCTACAAGGACGCGATGGAGCGCTACGGCTCGGACAAGCCCGACCTGCGCTTCGATCTGGAGCTGACCGACCTCACCGAGTACTTCAAGGAGACGACCTTTAGGGTCTTCCAGGCACCCTACGTGGGGGCCGTTGTTATGCCGGGCGGTGGCTCCCAGCCGCGGCGCACCTTTGACAAGTGGCAGGAGTGGGCCAGGGCACGCGGCGCCAAGGGCCTGGCCTACGTGACCGTGGGTGAAGACGGCGCCCTGGGAGGCCCCGTCGCCAAGAACCTTTGTGAGGCCGAGCGCGATGGGCTGGCGGACGCTGTTGGTGCGAACCCAGGCGACTGCATCTTCTTCGCGGCCGGCGAGCCGACGCCGTCCCGTGAGCTGCTCGGTGCGGCACGCCTGGAGATCGGCAAGCGCTGCGACCTGATCGACCCCGACGTATGGGCGTTCACCTGGGTCGTTGACGCGCCGCTGTTCAAGCCCGCCGGCGATGCCGAGGCTGAGGGCGACGTCGCGCTCGGCCACAGCGCGTGGACGGCCGTTCACCACGCCTTCACCTCGCCGAAGCCCGAGTGGATTGACAGCTTCGATCAGGATCCCGGTAACGCGCTGGCCTACGCCTATGACATCGTGTGCAACGGCAACGAGATCGGTGGCGGATCGATCCGTATTCACCGCCGCGACGTCCAGAACCGCGTGTTCGACGTAATGGGTATCGACGAGGAAGAGGCGCAGGCACAGTTCGGTTTCTTACTGGATGCCTTCAAGTTCGGCGCCCCGCCGCATGGCGGCGTCGCCTTCGGCTGGGACCGTATCGTCTCGCTGCTGACCAAGTCCGATTCGATTCGCGACGTGATTGCGTTCCCGAAGTCCGGCGGTGGCTTCGATCCGCTCACCGAGGCGCCCGCTCCGATTACTCCCGCTCAGCGTAAGGAAGCTGGCGTGGATGCGAAGCCAAAGAAGCGGGGGGAAGAAGCCGCGAAGTGACCCAGCTCGCGTGAGCTAGCGTACGGAACCCCCATCGGCACTCGCTCGGTGGGGGTTTCGTGCACAATAGGAGTATGTCGTACGTCGAGATGCACCCAAAGAATCCTCAGGCCCGTCTGGTGGGCACGGTTGTCGACCTGTTGGAGCGCGGCGGAACAATTGCACTGCCGACGGACTCGGGTTACGCGATCGCTACGAAGATCGGTAACAAGGCAGGCATGGACACGATCCGTGCGATCCGCAAGCTTGACGACAAGCACAATTTTTCGCTGCTGTGTCACTCCTTCGCGCAGCTGGGGGAGCTGGTGATTATCGACAATCACGAGTTCCGCACCATTAAGGCCCTGACACCGGGACCCTACACGTTCATTCTGCGCGGGACCAAGGAAGTACCGCGAATCATGCTGAACAAGAAGAAGCACACGGTGGGTGTGCGCATCCCCGACCATGTCATCACCCAGGCGATCGTTGAGGCTTTGGGGCAGCCGCTGGCCTGCTCGACGCTGATTATGCCGGGAGAGACGGAACCGCTGACTGATGGTTTTGACGTGGATGATCGTGTCGGTCACCAGCTCGATCTGGTCGTCGTGGGGCCGGTGGGCGTCGCGGAGCCAACCACGGTCATTGATTTTGCCGGTGGCGGGGCGCTCGTCGCGCGCGTTGGGGCCGGCGACACCTCGCTGTTCGACTGAGCGTATCGCGTTTGATTTCCGGTTCCTTTTTGCCGGGTGTGCGTGGTGCCCGCGGACCCCGGATGCTAACCGTTGGGTCATATGACGGCATGATTGTCCGATAATAAAGCTCACAGTTTTGTCGTGAGAACGCGGGTTATCCGCGCAGTCACTGGCATTGTGCGCCGGTTCCGGGAACTTGCTTGTTGCTCGCAATTGTGCGGCAAGCATGACACAATACTATCGTGTTTGTGGCGGGTGGTTACTCGTACACTGGCGCGACTGTTCTGCGCTTAATTGTGCCGACTGGTTGAGAGTATCCCAAAGAAAAGGAAAGGGACACGCATGGCGACGCAGGTGCGTTTGCGAAGCAGGGGGCTGCGCATGCCTCTGCTTGCGCTGACCGCTTCTGCGTCCATTGTTACCGGCGTGTTTATCGCTGCCACCCCCGCATACAGCGTCGATGAGACGGGTGAGGTTCCCGAGCAGTGCCTGACGGCGTCGGAAGAATCTGCGTTTATGGTCGTGTCGTCCATCGTGCATGCTGGGGCGCCCGTTCATGCTGAGGGGGCTGGGTGGGGGCCCAGCTCTGATAAGACCCGCGGTTTTGTTGTCGTGACGCTTGATGATGGCCGGGAGAAACGACCGGATGATGTGGTGCTTCCTTCGTGGGTTCCTGCCTCTGTTGTGCGGAATAAGGCGGCGTGGACGGTCGCGGAGGTTACATCCGATGGCTCGTTTTCGGTGGATATCGCCGTGCCTGCGACGTGGGAGGTCGGCTCGCGGCACCAGATCGCCATCGGTGACGGAGTAACCGGCACGTACGTGCAAGTACAGGTTTTCGTCGTCGATGCGGGTGTCGCCATCCAATCCTGCACACTTAAACCGACGGATCCGCCTACCACCGATCCCGACGGCAGGCCGGACAGTCCGGACGATCCTGGCACTGAGACCCCCACCTCATCTCCTGGCGGAAGCGGTGCGGATCGGGCGGCCGCGGTCCCTGCTCCCACCGCTGATCCGACCGGGGCCACGTGGGGCGGACGTAGGGATGCTGACAGCACCGATACCTCGGCGCCGGAGGTAAGCGCGCCGACGCCTTCTGCCGCTCCCTCCGAACAATCATCGCCCGGCTCATCCGCGACTTCCTCTCCCTATACCGGTGGCGATGGCGCAGAGCCCACACCCGAGGCTTCTGCCTCTTCGGAGAAACAGAGTGTTTCGGCCTCCCAGATTGGTCCCAAAGCTCATACGGAACAGCAGGCGACGAATCAGGCTGCTCGCGAGCGGGAAAGTCGTTTGACTGGATGGATACTCGCGGGAGGGGGTCTGCTGGCCCTGCTTGGCGCAATCGTGACGGTCAGTATTGTCAGACGTTTGCATGGGCCGATTCGCTAAGCCTTGCAAGTAAGGGTCAGTCGCACTGAGAATATGTGCATTAACCGCGTGGTGTGCGTTGGTATTTAGCATTCAGGCGTCACGCCTGTTACCCTAGTTCCAGAACGAACCCATCTGAGGATTATTAGCCACTAAGGAGAATGGAATGCAGCACGGACGGGCTACCTCTGCGCTCGCCGCACGCAGGCTGGTGGGGTGCAGTCGAACGATGAGCCTTCTCATGGCCCTGTGCCTGTTCGCTGCCGTCGCCCTCGCGATCCCCGGTTTCACCGCTCATGCGGACGGAACCGGTACCGGGACGAGCCCTGAAGACCCTTTCCCCATTCCGACCACATCCTTCGCGGTGAATATGGAGCACGGTTCCACCTATGAGCGGGAGTATGCGGACACCGGCTTCTGGGGTGTCAGGCTCGATGGGGGCACGCTCACTCCGGTTGCTCCGCTCACTTTTGAGCGCCGCGGGGACCAGGTGACCGCACCGTCCGACCTTTTGCTGTGGCAGGTCTCATCACTGTCTAACTACAGCATGAACGTTCAGGTGCCCAATGGCGCCAACAACCGTGAGGGTGTGACGTGGGAACCCGGAAGTACTCACACGGTTGAGGTCGTGATTTACGCGGATTCCACGACACCCGTGAGCTCCTCGACGCACTACGTGAGGGTTTATAAGCCTTACTCGCCGGAACAACCAGAACAGCCGGAACAACCGGAACCGACGACTCAGCCGACCCCTACGCCAACAACTCAGCCGACCCCTACGCCGACGACTCAGCCCACTCCCGCACCGACGACTCAGCCGACCACCCCCGCGCCGACTGTGGAGCCTACGACGGCTCCTCCGACGACGCCCGCCCCTCCGGCTGCGCCTACGGCCGCTCCTTCCGCCCAGCCGAGTGCTTCGCCGTCGGCTGCTCCCGTCCCCCAGCCCGACGATCCTCAGCTGCCCGCTGTGCGCCCGACGCCATCCCCATCTGCGTCGCCCGCGCCCGCGCCGTCCGTATCTGCTAATCCGACAAAGCCCTCGGATACTCCAGTGTCGCCCGTGACCGATGAGTCGCAGCTCAACGACGCAAACAAGGGTGGGGTTAGCGCGGCTTTCACCGCTGGCCAGCTGACGATCAATGTTCCTGCCGACAAGGCCGCCGTCGGCGACTGGGTCAGTGCGAACATCATGCAGACTGGCGAGGCGCGTTGGCTGCAGGTCGCCGATTCCAATCAGGTGTCGATGGACGTGACGGGCCTGCCCAACGGCGACTACAAGGTGGTCGTGGCCAATCGTTCGCACGAGCTTGTTGGTTGGGCAGAGTTTAAAGTCGCTTCGGCGGTCGGAACTGCCAGCTCGGACTCAGCGACCGACGCCTCGGGCGCGGTTAAGCTGCACGCCGAGACGCTGTCCTCCTCTCAGAGCGGCGATGAATCTCAGGGACTGAACGGGTACCTGCTCGGGGCTGGAGTATGCATGCTGATTCTCGGCGGTCTGGTCGTCGTTCAGGTTCTCTCCGGCCCGAAGATCGGATCCTCCTCGCGCGGCGGCGGAGTGCCCTTGTCATAGGCCATGCCTCGTGGATCTTTTCGATTCCTGGTCCATCGACGAGCTGGGCGTGCCCGCGTTTAACGCGGACGCGCCCCTCGCCGTTCGTATGCGTCCTTCCCGCCTCGAAGAGGTCGTGGGACAGTCGCACCTGCTGGGGGATGGTGCACCGCTGCGTCGCCTCCTCGCTCCGGACTCTCACGACGGGGTTGCTGTGTCCTCTGTCGTTTTGTGGGGTCCCCCGGGCACAGGCAAGACGACGCTCGCGTACCTGATAGCGCGCGCGCCAAGGCGATACTTCGTGGAGCTTTCGGCCGTCTCTTCCGGGGTCAGCGATGTGCGCGGCGTCGTCGAAGAGGCTCGACGCAGGCTCGCTGGTGGTGGCGAGGAAACAGTGCTCTTTATTGACGAGGTGCACCGATTCTCGAAGTCGCAGCAGGATTCCCTCCTTCCTGCGGTTGAGAATCGGTGGGTGGTGCTCGTCGCGGCGACGACGGAAAACCCTTCGTTCTCTGTTATCTCGCCGCTCTTGTCCCGCTCCCTCCTGCTCACGCTGCGTCCATTGGAACCTGAAGCAATCGAGAGGCTTATTCGCCGCGCGCTGAAGGATGAACGTGGGCTCGGCGGACGCTTTGCGATCAGCGACGAGGCCGTGTCGGGCCTCGTTAGCCTGGCGGGGGCTGACGCGCGCAAATCCCTCACCCTCCTTGAGGCCGCCGCGGGAGTCGCGAGCGACGACGACTCCGGCGATATCACGGTGGAGAGCGTGGAAGCTGCCGCTAACCAGGCGTTGGTTCGGTGGGATCGGGACCAGCACTACGACGTGGCCAGTGCCTTTATTAAGTCGATGCGTGGGTCGGACGTCGACGCCGCGCTGCACTATCTGGCCCGAATGATTGAAGCGGGGGAGGACCCCAGATTCATCGCACGCAGGATCATGATCGCCGCGTCGGAAGAGGTCGGGATGGCCGACCCGCAGGTGCTACCAACCTGCGTCAGCGTCGCCCAGGCCGTCGCGCTCGTCGGGATGCCTGAGGCTCGGCTGCTCCTGGCCCAAGCGGTCGTCGCCGTCGCGACCGCACCAAAGTCGAACGCAACTTACCTGGCCATCGATCGCGCGCTGGCCGACGTGCGAGCCGGTCGTGGGGGAGTCGTCCCCGCGCACCTGCGTGATGCCCATTATGCGACCGCGCAGACCTTCGGGCACGGAGACGGCTACCTGTACGCGCACGACCATCCGCACCACGTGGCCGCCCAGCAATACCTGCCCGACGACCTTGAAGGCCAGCAATACTACGAGCCAACCGAGAACGGACATGAGGCGATGCTCACGAAGCGGCTCGGTGTGATTCGCAATCTGCTGAAGAGACGCTAGGATAGAACAGCTGTCCGCACCGGCGGACGCCTGGGGCCTTAGCCGGCGGATTTTACTTCGATCCAGGAGTTGGCCCCATGCCGGGTGTTCCCCGGCATGACACGAGAAACAGGAAGAAGAATCATGGCAACGAATCGTTCCCGTAAGCAGGTGCGCGAGTCACGCGCCCTCGGCCTGGCACTGACCCCCAAGGCCGTCCGCTACTTCGAGAAGCGCCCCTACGGCCCCGGCGAGCACGGTCGTACCCGCCGCCGCCAGGACTCTGACTACGCCGTTCGTCTGAAGGAGAAGCAGCGTCTGCGCGCCCAGTACGGCATCCGCGAGTCGCAGCTGCGCCGCACCTTCGAAGAGGCCCGCCGCACCGCTGGCCTGACCGGTGAGAACCTGGTCGAGCTGCTCGAAATGCGCCTGGATGCTCTGGTGCTGCGCGCCGGCTTCGCCCGCACCATCCAGCAGGCCCGCCAGGTGGTCGTCCACCGACACATCCTGGTCGACGGCAAGATCGTTGACCGCCCCTCCTTCCGCGTCAAGCCCGGTCAGACCCTGCAGGTCAAGCCGAAGTCGCAGACCACGGTCCCCTTCGAGATCGCCGCCGAGGGCATCCACCGCGACGTGCTTCCCGCCGTCCCCGAGTACCTGGATGTTGACCTGGCCCGTCTGAAGGCCACCCTGGTGCGCCGCCCGAAGCGCGCTGAGGTCCCCGTGACCGTCGACGTGCAGATGGTCGTCGAGCACTACTCGCGCTGACACTCGTCCATCCCACGCCCCCGAGCCTGTGCTCGGGGGCGCGGTCGTGTTTATACCTCCGGCCGGTTCTGCGTGCCGATGTGCCGCGATGGGAGCCTACCGGCTACGATGGGGGAATATGCGTACGTCTGAAATCCGCACCCGCTGGCTCGAATACTTCGAGCAGCAGGGGCATGAGATCCGTCCTTCGGTGTCCCTGGTGTCGCCGGAACCATCGATTCTATTCACGATTGCCGGCATGGTTCCTTTCATCCCCTACATCACGGGTGTCGAGCCCGCTCCGTGGCCGCGCGCCGCGTCGGTCCAAAAGTGCATCCGAACGAATGACATCGATAACGTTGGTAAAACGACTCGTCACGGGACGTTCTTTCAGATGAACGGCAACTTCTCCTTCGGTGACTACTTCAAGGAGGGTGCGATCGACTACGCGTGGGAGCTCCTGACGACGCCCCAGGCGCAGGGCGGCTACGGTCTGGACGGCGATCGCCTGTGGATGACGATCTGGGAGAAGGACGAGGTATCCTTCACTCACTGGACCAAGACCATCGGCGTCGATCCCGAGCGCGTCCAGCGGCTCCCGTTCGAGGAGATCTCCTGGTCGACGGGGCAGCCGGGACCGGCCGGCGCGTGCTGCGAGATCCACTACGATCGCGGTCCCCAATACGGCCCCGACGGCGGGCCGATCGTCGATGTCGCCGGCGACCGCTTCCTCGAGATCTGGAACCTCGTGTTCGATGAGTTCGTCCGAGGTGAGGGCGAGGGCCACGACTTCGAACTTGTCGGCACGCTCGACAAGACCGCGATCGATACGGGAGCGGGCCTCGAGCGACTCGCCTTCATCATGCAGGACAAGCCGAACATGTACGAGATCGACGAGGTGTTCCCCGTCATTGCGGCCGCCCAGGAGATGTCGGGCAAGACCTACGGTCTGGGAGCAGAGGGTCCGAGCGCCGGAAACGCCTACGAGGACGACGTGCGCCTGCGCGTCGTCGCAGACCACGTTCGCTCCGCCCTGATGCTGATCGGCGACGGCGTGCGCCCGGGCAACGACGGCCGCGGCTACGTGCTGCGCCGCCTCGTTCGCCGCGCGGTTCGTTCGATGCGCCTGCTGGGTGTCAACGAAGCGGCCATGCCGACCCTGTTGACTGCGTCGAAGGACGCGATGAAGGCCTCGTACCCGGAGCTCGAAACGAATTGGAAGACGATTTCCGAGGTCGCGTACGCGGAGGAAGACGCATTTCGGCGCACGCTGAGTGCGGGGACGACGATCCTGGATACCGCGGTGGCCTCGGCGAAGGAAACCAAGGGAGCTCCCGTCATCTCCGGTGCCTCGGCGTTTTCTCTGCACGACACCTATGGTTTCCCGATCGACCTGACCCTCGAGATGGCCGCCGAGCAGGGCGTCGCCGTCGACGAAGAGGGCTTCCGCACGCTCATGGCGGAGCAGAAGGAAAGGGCCCGCGCCGACGCGCGGGCGAAGAAGACCGGCCACACCGACGTGAGGGTGTTCCGCGACATCGAGAAGGAGATGGGCGGAGGGTCAACCTTCCTGGGCTACACGGAGCAGGCGGCCGAGGCGACCGTGCAGGCACTCCTCGTCGGCGGTGTCGCCGCGCCCGCGGCCAGCGCCCCCGCCGAGGTCGAGGTCGTCCTGGACCGCACGCCTTTCTATGCGGAGATGGGCGGACAGCTGGCCGACCACGGCGTGATCCGTCTGGCGGGCGGCGGAGTCGTCGAGGTCAACGACGTTCAGGCTCCCATTCGCGGACTCAACGTCCATCGCGGCACCCTCACCGAGGGCGGCATGACGGTCGGCGAAAAGGCATATGCGCAGATCGACGGGCAGCGTCGTTTGGATATTGCTCGAGCACACACCGCCACCCACATGGTGTATGCCGGGCTGCGTTCAGTCGTGTCGGAGGACGCAACCCAGGCGGGGTCGGAGAACTCCCCCTCGCGCCTGCGCTTCGACTTCCGTCACTCCAGCGCTCTTGAGGGCACCCAGCTGGGGGACATCGAAGCGCTGGTCAACGAAAAGCTCGCTGAGGATCTGGCGGTCACTACCGAGGTGATGAGCATCGATCAGGCGAAGGCGACGGGCGCGATCGCCCTGTTCGGCGAAAAGTACGGCGCGCAGGTGCGCGTGGTGACGATCGGCGACGGCTTCGATCGGGAGTTGTGCGGTGGCACTCACGTGCCGACCACCGGGCACATCGGCCGCATCACCGTCCTGGGTGAGGGGTCGATCGGTTCCGGTGTGCGGCGTATCGATGCTCTCGTCGGAGATGGCGCCTACGAGTTCCAAGCCAAGGAACACGCGCTCGTGGCACAGCTGTCGCAGCTTGTCGGAGGCCGCCCCAACGAGCTCCCCGAGCGCATCGAGACCCTGCTTGCGAAGCTCCGCGATTCCGAAAAGGAACTGGAAAAGATTCGCACCGAACAGGCGCTCAGCCGGGGCGCGGACCTCGCGACCTCGGCGGAGCGCGTCGGACAGGTGAGCCTGGTCGCCGCGGACGTTGGCGTGATGCCCGCCGCCGACGCGCTGCGCACGCTCGCGCTTGATGTCCGCGACCGTATGGGCAATGAGCGCGGCGCGGTCGTCGCCCTCGGCGGCCTCGTCGGCGGCAAGCCGTCCCTGGTCGTTGCCACGAACGAGGGAGCACGCGAGCAATCCGTCAAGGCGGGAGCGCTCGTGCGCGCCGTCGGTAAGCACATGGGCGGTGGCGGCGGTGGCCGCGACGATATCGCCCAGGGCGGAGGCGCGAAGCCCGAGGGAATAGCGGCGGCGATCGATGCGATCCGCAATGAAATCGAGGCTCTGTGAGCGTGCGGAGGGGAGTTCGCATCGGCGTGGACGTTGGCACCGTGCGTGTCGGCGTCAGCCGATGTGACCCCGAAGGCATCCTGACGATGCCCGTCGAAACTCTCATTCGATCTTCTGATCTATCCGATCTTCGCCGACTTGCTGACATTGCTCTTGAACATGATGCGATCGAGTTCATCGTGGGATTGCCGCGCCATCTTCGTGGCGGAGAAGGCGTATCCGCCAAGGGTGCGCGTAAGTACGCTCGCCGGATCAAGAAGCTCGTCCCCGGCATTCGCGTTGCGATGGTTGACGAGCGCCTCACGTCCAATCAGGCGCATGCGCGGCTGCGCGCCTCAGGAATCCCCGAGAATGACCACCGCGGGGTCATTGATCAGGTTGCGGCGCAGATCATCCTTGAACAGGCTCTCGAGCTTGAGCGCATGAGCGGTCGAGCTCCCGGTGAGGAGATCATCCTCGAGACCAGCGAAGGAGCGCACCGATGAGCACGCCTCCCACCTATCCTTTTCGCTCGCGCCGTGAGATTCACTCCGGTGAACCGCGGGTCTACTCCGATGTTCCGCGCGAGGAGGAATCCTCGACAGCGGCGACGCCCACCCCGGTGCGAGGCAACGCAGTGCGTGCCGCCGCCTCGTCAGATCCCGACCAAACTCCTATTCGTGGGACCAGCATGCGCCGTCGTTCCACGGCTCTTCCTTCCTTCGACGAGGTGACGGACAGCGGGGTGACTTCGCAAGTTGAAGCTGCCCCCGCGCAAAAGACGGCCTCCGAGCGAGAGATAAACTCCCCCGCGGAAACCACGGGGTTGCGTTCTCGGCGCCTGGCGAGTGAGCGGCGTGCGGCCCGCAAGCGCAGACGTCGCCGTCGTCTGCGCTCGTTCTTCGTTCTCGTTGTCGTTCTTGGTCTCGTCAGTGGAGCCGGATACATCGCCTATTCTCAGCTGGTTAACGGCTCTACAACCGCCTCCGATGACTACCCGGGACCCGGTAGCGGCCGCGTCGAGATCACGATCAGCGAAGACTCCTCCGGTCGCCAGATCGGCCAAACGCTCGTCAACGCCGACGTTATCAAATCAGTGGGCGCTTTTGTGCGCCAGTTTGAGACCAACCGAGCGGCCCTGACGATCCGCCCGGGTACCTACCGCCTGCAGCAGCAGATGAGCGCTGCGGGAGCTCTCGCCGCCCTGCTGGACGAGACCAATCGCGTGGACTCGACGATCACCGTCGGAGCCGGGCAAAAGCTGTCTGAGGTGAAGCAGCGCATCGTCGACATCATGGGGGTCTCGGAATCCGACGTTAACGCTGCGTTCGCCGACACCGAAGCGATTGGTCTTCCCTCCGAGGCCGGCGGCAACGCTGAGGGGTGGCTGCTGCCGGGCTCCTACGAGGTTTCGGAGGGCGATACCCCAACGACCGTGATCGCACGGATGGTGGCAGGCACCATCCACGAGCTGGATCGCCTCGGAGTCGCGCCTGCGGACCGAGAGACTGTGCTTATCAAGGCCTCGATCGTCGATGGCGAAATGAACATCGGCAAGTACATGCCGATGGTCGCCCGCGTGATCGAGAATCGTTTGGCAGACAAGGACGGGGAAACAAAGGGCATGCTCGGCATGGACTCCACGGTCCTTTACGGCGTGGGTAAGACCAGCGGGGTGCCCAACCAGGAGGACCTCGATAACGACAACCCGTACAACACGCGCCTGCACGCGGGACTGCCGCCCACGCCCATCGGCCAGCCCAGCGAGAGGGCCATCAAGGCCGTCCTTAATCCGGCAGAAGGAAACTGGCTCTACTTCGTGACCGTCAATCTCGATACGGGAGAAACCCTGTTTGCATCGACCCTTGAGGAACAGGAGAAGAACCGGGAGAAGCTAGTGGAGTACTGCAACGCTAACCCGATGGTTTGCAGCGCGTCATGACGTGGGTCGGCGTCATCGGTTCTCCGATTGAGCATTCCCTGTCACCGGTCATTCACCGGGCGGCGTGGGAGGAACTGTGCATCGACGGGTGGGAGTACCGCCGCATCGAGCAGGATGCCTCGTCTCTCCCCGCCTTCATCGACGGGCTTGACGACGCGTGCCGCGGGCTGTCGGTGACGATGCCCTGCAAGCAGGCAATTATGCCCCTGCTTGATGTGATCGATCCGCTGGCCGTCGCCGTCGGCGCAGTGAACACCGTTGTGCCATCATCGGGGCTTCTCGTCGGGTTCAACACGGACGTCGCAGGTATCGCCTCCGCGATCCGGCGAGCATGCGATCAGGCGGGAATCCCGATCCCGGGCAGCGCCCTCATCCTGGGAGCACGCGCGACAGCGTCTTCCGCGCTCGCCGCGCTCGGTGAATTGGGGATCACCTTGGCGACTGTGGCGGCTCGTCGCTTTGGCGGACCCGGCTCCGTCATGACGGCTGCCTCGCGACTAGGCGTGCGCGTTGAGCAGGCGATGTGGGCGGACCTTGAAGGGGTCGCACGGGTGGCGACCGCGTCCGACGTTCTGATTTCTACGTTGCCCGCCGGGATTGCAGACCCGCTCGCTGCTCTGCTTGCTCCGCGAGAGGGGCAGGTCTTGCTAGACGCCGTCTACACCCCGCGTGATACCGCGCTGCGTTCGGTCTTCGAACGCGCTGGCGCGGTGGTCGCTGAAGGCACGGATATGCTGGTTTTTCAAGGGGCTGCACAGGTGCAACTCATGACGGGGCAAAGCCCACATTCGGACGTGATGAGGCAGGCCCTGGAAGACGAGCTGGCGCGCCGCGCGCGCTCCGGTGGGGGAGGTGTGGATTCGTGATCGTCGAGTTGCTGTCGACGCGCATCAGCGCGGATCTATCCCTTGCGTCGGGCTTTTTGACGTGGGTCATCGTCCTGGCGTGGCTGTGGCGCTCGGGATGGAAGATTCAACGGCGATACTTCGTGGAGGCAACGCAAACGCCGCTCAGCCGCAACGCCATCGTGTGGGGTGCGGCTATCGTCGGGGCCATCTCTTTCGTTGCAGCTCAGATGCGTCCCGGGATACCGGCCGTTATGACGGTCTCGATGGTTGGGGCCCTGAGTGCCTACGTTGATGCGCGTACCCATCGCCTGCCCAACGCCTATACGGTGGCCATGGGGATCGGTGTTGTCGTTGGCGTCGTTGTCGGCATCGTTATTTCTCCCCTGTGGCAGCAGCGGCTGACGGGTTGCCTGATCGGCGCCCTGATCTGGTTTATTCCAATCGCTGTGTTGAATCGTATTCCCGGTGGAATGGGTGGTGGAGACGTCAAACTAGCCCCCGTCCTCGGTGCGATGGTCGGTTCGGTGGGGATTCATGCGGCTGTCTTTGCATTAGCGCTGTCCTTCGTGTCAGCCGGCGTGGCCGCCCTCTGGAAGATTGTTGTCGGCTCCGCGGGGACGAAGTCGCGCGTTGCGATGGGACCGTGGATGATCGGCTCTGCCCTGGTGGGGACGATCGCGTGGGGCGTGATTCCTGACTGGCTGTAGGTCGCGACCGGCTTCATTGTGGGCCCGCCAGGTCGGCGCGGGTCGGGGATGGGACAATGACATCGTAAGTATTTCGATGCGTTCGCATCAGTTTGATCCTATGCGTCTCGGTCGGATTTTGACCTGGCCTGTGCGCGGCGTCTTTCGTTCGTCGGCCGCATCATGGCCCGTGATCCCCGCCATTTATCGATGGCGCGCATTTGGATACGTGGAGTCCCGCGATAGGGCTGCCGCAGCCGTGGGGTTGGCCGTGCCGGCATCCGCGTTGGTTCCGCTGGTGGACGGCGTGGGATGTTCCGTCCGTGAGTGTTTTGTTCGATAGCCTTATAAAGGTCGGATTGGTTCTCGGTGAAAGGGGAGTGTTATGAGCGTTCTCGATGACATTATTGCGGGGGTCCGACAGGACCTGAAACAGCGCGCAGATCACCTTCCTCTAACCCGCGTGAAGGAAAGGGAGGAGCGCGTTCGCTCGGCATGGAGGCTCTGGTCGAGACGCACTCGCGTCTGGAGGCGCTGCGCGCGCTCGATGCAGGTGCATCGATTATCGGCGTGAACGCCCGCAACCTCGAGACTCTCGAGGTTGACCACGCGGAAGTCGAGCAGGTGATCGATGTGATTCTCCCGGATGTTGTTTCGGTGGCGGAGTCGGGTGTGGCCAGGGAGCACGACGTGTGCGGGTACGCAAAGTGGGGCGCGGACGCCGTCTTGGTAGGGAAGCCCTCGTGACGTCGGATGACCCGCGCGCAAGTATTCGAGATATGGTGAGTGCAGGGCAACACCCCGCGTTGCGGACGGATCGCAAGGCGCGTGTCGCTGCGGCACGTCAGAAAGGACAGTGATGAAAACGGAGAACTTTGTGTTGGGAACGTCTATCGGGGACCTAAGCCACGAGGGCTCGTGTCGCATCAGCAGCGACTTGGGGCGTGCGCCGCTTGTAAAGGAGTGCGGGCAAACGCGCGTTATCGCCAGGATGGGCGATAACGCGCAAGGGGCGATCGTTGCGATGCTTGTCAAGCCCCTCCTTGGCGGCGGCACTGGCCGCGCTTTGGGGGCCATCGGGAAGCTCGCACGTGAACTGGAGTCTGGTGTGAACGGAGCGTGCGCGTGAGCATTGTGGCAGCATCCGGTATCCCGTCGCCGTCTCAGGGCGTGTGGTATGTGGGACCGATTCCTCTTCGAGCATATGGCATCATCATCGCCGTCGGAATGGTTGTCGGTGTCTGGTGGACGGCCCGCCGCTATCGCCAGCGTGGGGGAAACCCGGACACGCTGTACGACGTGGCGTTCTGGGCGATCCCGCTGGGGGTCGTCGGCGCCCGTCTCTATCACGTTGTGACCTCGCCGGATGCCTACTTCGGTCCCGGCGGCGATCCCTGGCTAGCGCTCCAGCTGTGGCGCGGGGGCCTCGGTATCTGGGGAGGCGTCGCCCTTGGCGCTCTCGGCGCGTATATCGCCGTTAGGCGCGCGGGCGTTCGATTTGGTCCCATCGCTGACTCGCTGGCCCCGGCGCTTCTTGTGGCCCAGGCGATCGGTCGCTGGGGAAACTGGTTTAACCAGGAACTGTTCGGAGGGCCGACGACGCTCCCCTGGGGACTACAGATTGACGCGTCGCATATCCCCGCGGGGTATGCGACGGGGACTCTCTTTCATCCGACGTTCCTCTACGAGTGCCTGTGGAACCTCGCAGGGGCGGCGTTCATCGTGTGGCTCGATCGCCGTCACCGTTTCGCTGGCGGGCAGGTTTTCGGCCTGTACCTCATGGTTTACACGTTGGGACGCAGCTGGATTGAAATGCTGCGGATTGACGATGCGCACACGTTCTTCGGGCTGCGCCTAAATGTTTGGACGTCGTTCGTCGTCTTCGCGCTGGGCGTAGGTGTCTTTGTCGCTGCGGGGCGTCTGGGGAGGCCTGGCCGGGTGGAGCCCTGGTCAGATCGTGACGAGGCAGATAAGGCTTTAGCGGAGAAGGGCGAGGAGCGCGCGGGTAGCGCACCCGACCCCGATGACGATGCAACGACAGGTGGGGAGGAAGCGGCGCAGACCACAGCAGATTCCTAGCTCGGGGCGGGCACCGTGTGCCGAGGTACGTGAGTCGGAGGTCCCATATCGGTGTGATTCATGGGAATTATCACGTTATCGCGTGGGGGTGCCCCCGTGATTAAGGTGACACTGGGCGCTAGAATCGGCATCATGCGTCGAGCTAAGATTGTCTGCACCATTGGACCTGCCACCGATTCCCCCGAGCAGCTCCAGGCGCTGGTTGACGCCGGCATGGATGTCGCGCGTATCAATCGGTCGCACGGAAACGCCGAGGAACACGCGGCCGTCATTTCGCGCGTCAGGAAGGCATCCGCGACGTCCGGCCGTGCGATTGCCGTTCTCGTTGACCTCCAGGGGCCGAAGATTCGCCTGGAGACTTTCCGAGACGGGCCCCAGGAACTGGCGATCGGTGACACTTTCACGATCACCACCCGCGATGTTCCAGGCACGAAGGAACTCGTCGGAACGACCTTCAAGGGCCTTCCGGGTGACTGTGCTCCCGGCGATCGCCTGCTGATCGACGATGGCAACGTCGCGGTTCGCGTCGTCGAGGTGACCGACACTGACGTGGTAACCCGCGTTGAGGTCCCCGGCACGGTCTCCGATCACAAGGGGCTGAACCTGCCCGGCGTCGCGGTGTCCGTTCCCGCTCTGTCCGAAAAAGACAAGGAGGACCTGCGCTGGGGCATCGAAATGGATGCCGATTTCATCGCCTTGTCCTTCGTGCGTTCCGCCGAAGACATCAAGGATGTCCACGAGATCATGGACGAGATGGGCAAGCGGATTCCCGTCATCGCCAAGATCGAGAAGCCGCAGGCCGTTGAAGCGCTCGAAGAGATCATCGAGGCCTTCGATGGCATCATGGTCGCGCGCGGTGACCTGGGCGTCGAGATGCCTCTCGAGGCGGTTCCGCTGGTTCAGAAGCGGGCGATCGAGCTGGCGCGGATCGCGGCTAAGCCCGTCATCGTGGCCACGCAGGTCATGGATTCCATGATCAAAAACCCACGTCCGACCCGCGCGGAGGCCTCCGACTGCGCTAACGCCATTCTTGATGGCGCGGACGCAGTGATGCTTTCCGGCGAAACCTCGGTGGGCGCCTTCCCCATCGAGACCGTTCGCACGATGGCCGCGATTATCGAGTCCACCGAGGAAAACGGCGGTGAGCGCATCGCTTCGATTCCCGGTTACTTCGCGTCGGATCGGGCCGGCGTCATTTGCGAGGCAGCAGCCCGTATCGCCGAGCACATGGATGCCCGTTATCTGGTGACATTCACTCAGTCGGGTACATCCGCCCGCCTGCTGTCGCGTATGCGCCGACCGATTCCCATGCTGGCCTTTACGCCGTTGGAATCAACGCGTCGGCGTCTCGCTCTGTCGTGGGGTGTTCACACCTACCGCGTCCCCGAGGTGCAGCACACGGATGACATGGTGTGGCAGCTCGACCAGGTCGTGCAGTCCTCCCGCCTGGCGGATATCGGTCAGCAGCTCGTCATCGTCGCCGGCATGCCGCCGGGCATCGCTGGCTCCTCGAACATGCTGCGTATCCACGAAGTTGGCGACGAGGCCGACTACGCGATTGGGGGCTTACGCGACGCGTGAGATTCTCGCGGGGTGGGGGTGTCGGCACGTGCCGACACCCCCACCCCTGTGCCGCGACTCATTCGCGTTCGTATGGACAAAAGGGAGATGAGGGAATACAGTACTCGGATACACGTTGAAACGTGTGGATGCCGCTCCAACGACGGCGCGGCATAGCAGCAGATCGCTGCCTGGTGCGTAGAGGGATGCCTGTGCGATCAAAGCACGTTCCCCCGGCGCATCACAACGAAAGATGGAGGAGAAATGAATACGGATATCCGGACCGTGTCGGTCCACGACACTCTGTTTGGCCGGGTGGCCAACAACCTGGAGGTCGGCCAGCTTTCTCGCGCTGTTGAGCCGTGGTTTGCTGACTTCCATGATTCGAGGGTCAAGCAGGCGATCGCCGATCTTGACGAACCCTCCCTGAGGGGAGCGGCAGCCGAGTATCTCGGTCTCGAACTGAGCGTGGTGGCCTGAGTCGCGATGGAGGGGCCGACAAGCGATGCTTGTCGGCCCCTCCATCTGTGTGCAGATATGTTGAAATAATTGCGATTCGTGCATCGCGTAGGTACAGGATTGCCGGTACCATGGGAGCACGTACTCCACTGGCGGTACCCCGAGTGGGATTCGAACCCACAACAAGCCGGGTTTGAGCCGACCGCCTCTGCCAGTTGGGCTATCGGGGCTTTCGCGTGTGCGAGACCCACAATAGAACAGCTGAGCAAACCGATCAAACTGAGGAATATGACAATGAGTGAAGAGCAGGCTGAGCCGCGTCGCGTCCTCGTCGCTGAGGACGAGGGGTTGATCCGTCTCGATATCGTTGAGACGCTGACCCAGGCGGGGTTTGAGGTCGTCGGCGAAGCTGCCGACGGCGAGGAAGCGGTCGAGCTGGCGCTGGAACTCGAACCGGATTTGTGTGTGATGGACGTCAAGATGCCGAAGATGGATGGCATCACTGCGGCTGAGAAGATTCTCCAAGAATTGTCGTGCGCGGTCGTCATGCTGACCGCCTTCTCGCAGACGGAGCTCGTGGAGCGGGCGCGCGACGCCGGCGCGATGGCCTACGTCGTGAAGCCGTTTAGTCCTTCCGACCTGATACCGGCTGTCGAGATCGCGCTGTCTCGCCACGCGGAGATTGAATCTCTTGAGGACCAGATCGCTGATCTGAGCGATCGTTTCGAGACGCGTAAGCGCGTGGACCGCGCGAAGGGCCTGCTCATGAAGAATATGGGGATGAGCGAACCGGAAGCCTTCCGCTGGATCCAGAAGACGTCGATGGATCGCCGCCTGTCGATGCGCGAGGTCGCCGATGCGGTCATCAATCAGGTGGATGACTGATCGCTATTGATGGTGGTGGGTGGGGGCGACGCCCCCACCCACCACCATCTCGCCCTGGGCGAGCACAGCTAGTTGTGGCTGGAACGAACCAGGATGCGATTGGTGACCTGCGCGATTGAGATGAGTCGGTCGGCCTCGTCACGAATCTCGACGGTGTGGACCGTGGATGAACGGCCGAGGTGAACGGCCGTCGCCGTTGCCGTAATCGTTCCCTGCCGTCCGGCGCTGATGTGCGACGCGTTGAGCTCAGTGCCGACCGCGTAGGCCTGCTTCCCCGGGTTGGTTTCGCGTGCGTGGATCTGGGCGGCAAAAGAGGCGGCCGTCTCCGCGAGTGCCGCGGACGCGCCGCCGTGCAGGATCCCCGCGTTTTGCCGATTACCGTCGATGGGCATCGAGATGACGGTGCGCGCAGCGGCGTGCTCGAGAACTTCCATTCCGGTGGCCTCCATGAGGGAGCCGGGCCAGTGCGCTCCCACCCATCCTCCGTGGGCGAGAGGGTCGGGTAAGGAGGAACGATTGTGTTTCGTCTGGTCAACGTGTGTCATGGCATCTAGGGTGTCATGTGTGAGTGACACCGTGCTGATTATCGATGGCCATTCGATGGCGTATCGCGCATTCTATGCGCTGCCCGCCGACAACTTTGTCACGGCGACGGGCCAGCACACGAACGCGGTTTATGGCTTCGTATCAATGCTGACGCGGCTGCTTGAAACGGAACGTCCGACCCACGTGGCCGTAGCATTTGATGTGTCCAGGCACTCATTTCGCACGCGGGAGTATCCGGAGTACAAGGGCACTCGGGATGCGACTCCCGAAGAGTTCAAGGGGCAGGTGGAACTCATCCGCGAGGTCTTAGAGGCGATGGGAATCGTCTCGCTGTCGCGCGACGGCTTTGAAGCCGATGACATTCTGGCGACGTTGGCTTACCGAGCCGGACACGACGGAGCGACCGTTCTGGTCGTCTCGGGAGACCGCGATTCCTTCCAGACTGTGACCGAGAACGTCACGGTCCTGTACCCGGGCACGGGTCCTGGAGATCTGCGCCGGATGACGCCGCAGGCGGTCGAGGACAAGTACGGCGTTGCGCCACATCGATACCCCGAGATCGCCGCCATCGTAGGCGAGACCTCGGACAATCTGCCGGGCGTGCCCGGGGTGGGGCCGAAAACAGCGGCTCAGTGGATCAACAAGTTTGACGGACTGGATAACCTGCTCGCGCGGGCCGATGAAATCGGCGGTAAGCGGGGAGCGGCACTGCGCGAACATATGGATGACGTGGTGCGTAACCGCCGACTCAACAGGCTCGTGACGGATATGGACCTGGGTGTTGCCCCGAGCGACCTCGCACGCCGCGCGACAGACGTCGCAGCGATTGACAGGCTCTTCGACTCCCTCGAATTCGGACGGCTGCGGAGGAAGGTCCGCGAGGTCTCGGGCATTGGGATGGGGGATGTGGCACCCGACGAGGCCGTTAAAGATTCCTGGGGCGACATGCAGGTCACGGTTCGCCTGGCCGATGCGACCTGCGATATTGCCCGGTGGGTCGGCGAGCATAATTGCCTCGGCCTGCTGGTCGAAGGCGATACGCGACCGACGCGCGGCGAGGTGACACGGCTCGTCCTCGCCAGCGAGAGCGATGCGCTCGTCATCGAACCGACCGAACTTGGCCCCGCGCAGGATCGCGCCCTCGCGTCTGTTCTCGCCCAGGCCTCGTCCCTCATCGTTCACGACGCGAAGGGCACCCGTCACGCGCTCGCATCGCGCGGGTGGGGCCTCGGGGGCGTTTCCTTCGACACGATGCTGGCGGCCTACCTCGCGCACCCGGATCAGCGCTCCCACAAGCTTGAGGACCTGGTATCGCGCATCCTGGGCACCCGGGTCGATGAGGAGGGTGAGTCTGATACCTTGTTCGACCTGGGAGAAATCGGGGAGGGGCCGAGCGCCGCGCAGGTGCGCGCAGGGCACTTGGCGGCGCAGCTGCACCTCCTGGCGGCCAGGTTACGCGACACACTTGAAGAGGGTTCGGGAAGCGCGCTTCTCACGAAGATGGAAATGCCCCTCTCCCGCCTGCTCGCAGACATGGAACAGACGGGTATCGCCGCAGATGTGTGCGTCCTTGAATCCCTATCGACCGAACTGGGGGCCGACGTGGAGGCCGCTCGGCGGGGCGCGTGGGCGGCCGCGGGCCGCGAGGTCAACCTGTCGAGCCCCAAGCAGCTCCAGGAAATACTCTTTGACCACTTCGGGTTACCCAAGACCAAGAAGACGAAGACGGGGTACACGACGAACGCCGACGCGTTGGCGGATCTGTGGGTGAAAACCGAAGCGAGCGGGGGAGCGGGACACGAGTTCCTCGGGCATCTGCTGACGCACCGCGACCGCATCAAGCTCAAGCAAATGGTGGACTCGCTGACCGCCACCGTCGCATCGGACGGACGCATCCACACGACCTTCTCGCAGGTGGCCGCGGCAACGGGACGCCTGGCCTCCTCGGATCCCAATCTGCAAAACATCCCCGCCCGCAGCGTCGATGGCAAGCGCATCCGCGGAGCCTTTATCGCAGGTGAGGGGTACTCATCACTCATGAGCGCCGACTACTCGCAGATCGAGATGCGGCTCATGGCGCACCTGTCTGGTGATGAGGCGCTCATCGAGGCCTTTAATTCGGGGGAGGATCTCCACCGAACCATGGCATCCATGGTGTTTGGTACGCCCGTCAACGAGGTGAGCGGCGAGGAACGGTCGCGGATCAAGGCCACCTCCTACGGGCTCGCCTACGGGCTGTCGGCCTACGGTCTCGCCGCGCAACTCGGTATCCCGGTTCCCGAGGCGGCTGCGCTCCGCGAGCGCTACTTTGAACGATTCGGGAAGGTGCGTGACTACCTTGATGGGCTCGTCGCTCAGGCGCGCGCCGACGGCTACACAGAGACGATGTTCGGTCGCAGGCGCTACCTGCCCGACCTGCGTTCGTCGAATCGCCAGCGCCGTGAGATGGCTGAACGGGCAGCGCTTAACGCGCCCATTCAAGGCAGCGCCGCCGATATCGTCAAGATCGCGATGCTGGATGTCGTGTCGGCGTTGTCCGATGCGGGGCTTAGCTCACGACTCCTCGTGCAGATCCACGACGAACTCCTCGTGGAGATCGCGCCGGGAGAGGCGCGCGCGGTGGAAGCGATCGTTCGCGATAGGATGGCGTCTCCCGTGAAGCTGTCTGTCCCGCTGGACGTGGCCGTGGGGGTCGGCCCCTCGTGGCAGCTCGCCGCACACTAGAGAAGCTACTTCGCGACACACACCACGCAAAGTGTCGCTAATTTCGTCACATTTATGGCCCTGAGGCTGCTAGACTGAGTCACGGTGTCTGGGGACTGGTGCATCCGCATCAGTTCGAGGGCGCTGGAACTGTCCATCTACTATCCAGTCCGTTTCGGAGAAACTACTACATGACCACCAATACGCCGCAGGTCGCTATCAACGACATTGGTTCGGAAGCAGACCTGATCGCAGCCATTGACGAGACCATCAAGTACTTCAACGATGGCGACATCGTCGAGGGCACTGTCGTCAAGGTCGACCGCGACGAGGTCCTCCTTGACATCGGCTACAAGACGGAGGGCGTCATCCTCTCTCGCGAGCTGTCCATCAAGCACGACGTCAACCCGGACGACGTCGTCACCGTGGGCGAGCAGATCGAGGCGCTCGTCCTCCAGAAGGAAGACAAGGAAGGCCGTCTCCTCCTGTCGAAGAAGCGCGCGCAGTACGAGCGCGCGTGGGGAAAGATCGAGAAGGTCAAGGAAGAGGACGGCGTCGTTACCGGCACCGTTATCGAGGTCGTCAAGGGCGGCCTGATCCTGGACATCGGTCTGCGTGGCTTCCTGCCCGCCTCCCTCGTCGAGATGCGTCGCGTCCGCGACCTCGCCCCCTACATCGGTCGTGAGATCGAAGCGAAGATCATCGAGCTGGATAAGAACCGCAACAACGTGGTCCTGTCCCGCCGCGCGTGGCTGGAGCAGACCCAGTCCGAGGTCCGCACGAACTTCCTGCACACCCTCCAGAAGGGCCAGGTGCGTTCCGGCGTCGTCTCTTCCATCGTCAATTTCGGCGCGTTCGTCGATCTCGGTGGCGTCGATGGCCTGGTTCACGTCTCGGAGCTGTCCTGGAAGCACATCGATCACCCGTCCGAGGTCGTCGAGGTCGGCCAGGAAGTCACCGTCGAGGTGCTCGACGTCGACATGGATCGCGAGCGTGTCTCCCTGTCGCTCAAGGCCACTCAGGAAGATCCGTGGCAGGCCTTCGCGCGCACGCACGCGATCGGCCAGGTTGTGCCCGGCAAGGTCACCAAGCTTGTTCCCTTCGGCGCGTTCGTGCGCGTCGAGGACGGCATTGAGGGCCTGGTGCACATTTCCGAGCTGGCTCAGCGTCACGTTGAGCTGCCGGACCAGGTCGTCAAGGTCGGCGAAGAGGTCTTCGTCAAGGTCATCGACATCGACCTTGAGCGTCGTCGCATCTCCCTGTCGTTGAAGCAGGCCAACGAGGGCGTGGACCCGAACTCCGACGAGTTCGATCCCTCGCTGTACGGCATGGCTGCCGAGTACGATGAGAACGGCAACTACAAGTACCCCGAGGGCTTCGATCCCGAGACCCAGGAGTGGATGGAAGGTTTCGACGCCCAGCGCGAGGCCTGGGAGGCTCAGTACGCCGAGGCTCAGGCCCGCTGGGAGGCCCACAAGGCCCAGGTACGCAAGGCCCTCGAGGAGGACGCCGAGGCTGCTCCCTCGATCGAGGAGCAGGCCTCTTACTCGACCCCGGTCGACAATGAGGGCACCCTGGCCTCCGACGAGGCACTGGCCGCGCTGCGTGAGAAGCTGACGAACAACTAGTCGGTTATTTCACGCAAGTAAAGCCAAGTGGTGGCCCCAGGAAAATCCTGGGGCCACCACTTGGCTTTACGCGGGCCGATCTGGCGCATGCCAGAGAGCCTTGGCGCGCGGGAACGGTCCCTGCCACGGGTCGACTACTGCTGCAAATAGGTTGCTCTCTCCTGTCGCGCGATCCACGATCGACGTTTGCGCGACATATAAACGGGCGGACGTCGTAGGGCGGCGAACGGCTCCGTCACCTATCGGCGCGCGTGATGAGCCTGGCGTCGATGCACGCGCCGATGGCGGATGCAATCAGCGTGGGGAGGATCCAGCCGAGCTGTAGGCCTTGGCCTGGGCTCCACGTTAGGACGGCGTCGAGGAAGGAGCCTCCGGCGCCGATCTGTGCCAGCGTGGTTGCACCCGACCACGCCGTGGCTGTCCACGCCGCGAGCCGGAAGGTCCACTGCGCGGGGGTCAGGAGGCGGAGAGGATGCGCGGCGATGGTGACGGCGACAACCGTGATGGCGATGGGGTAGAGGAAGGTGATGATGGGGACCGCGACGGCCAGGACTGAGCTCAGTCCCGCCGAGGCGAGGAAATACGAGATGAGGGTGAAGATGACGATCCACGTCCGGTAGGAGACGGCGGGGATCAGGCGGTGAAAGAACTCGGAGGTTGCCGCGATCAGGCCGACGGCGGTCGTCATGCAAGCCGTTAAAACAATGAGGCCGAAAACGAGCTGCCCCGGCCAGCCCATCGTCATCTGGGCCGCATCGGCCAGGAGGCTGGCTCCGTCGGTGTAGTCCTGACCCCCAGGGATGACGTGCCCGATGAGCCCCAGTCCGACGTAGACCAGCGCCAGGAGCGACCCCGCGATGGCAGCTGCCAGGGACGTGCGTCGGACAACCTTCGCGCCGATGCCTCCGCCCGTGTGTCCCAGCGAAGTGACGACGATGATGCCGAACGCCAGCGCGGCGATGGAATCCATGGTCATGTACCCGTCCAGCAATCCAGCCGCGAGGGGAGTGCTCACGTACGTTCCGGTCGGAGCATCATGCGAGGCCGGAAGCGAGGCGAGGCACAGAAAGACGAGCAGGACAAGGAGGCCGAGCAGCAGGGGGGTGAGCACCTTTCCCAGGCTGTCGATCACGTGCGACGGATTCCACGACAGGTAGAACGCGATGCCGAAAAAGATCAGATTAAAGACGAGCGAGGCGATGGTCGACTGGGAACCAATGATGGGAGCCACCGCCGTCGAGAAGGACACCGCACCCGTGCGCGGCAGGGCGTAGAACGCTCCGATCGACAGGTATACCAGGCAGGAGAAGGCGAGGCCGAAGGGCCTGCCAGCCCGGCTCACCAGATCTCGCATATCCGTTCCCGACAGGGCGATCGTGATGATCGACACGACGGGCAGGGCGACGCCGCCGATGAGGAATCCGATCATGGCAGGACCGAGGTTACTTCCCGCCGACGCGCCCATGATCGGGGGGAAGATCAGGTTGCCGGCTCCGAAGAACATGGAGAACAGCGTCAGCGAGGTTGCGATGAGCGCTGCGGTGCCCGAACGCCGCGTGGAATCGTCCTTGACTGTCTGGGTCACTGCTACTCGCTTGCTGGTGTGGGGTCTTTAACGGCATCAATTCTTTCATGAGGGCGCGCAACCGCAACCGCTGGCGGGCTAGGCTGGGTGGGTGAGAAGCTCCTTGAACAGCGGAGGATGCGCGGCCTCCCTCCTGCGCCCTATCCGACCGCTGCGCCTGAACGGCCCCGCACGCATCGTCGCGGTGAGCGGGGGAATCGGATCCGGGAAGTCGTCGGTGACGCGGACTTTTGCCTCGTTAGGTGCGGTTGTGGCGGATGCCGACGCGATCGCTCGCGAGATACTCCAGCCCGGAACTCGGGCGTTGCGTGAGGTTGCCGAACACTTCGGAGCGGACCTGATCCGCTCGGATGGAACCCTTGATCGCTCGCTGTTGGCGTCCCGGGTATTTGCATGCGACGGGCGCGTTCGGGAGCTGAACGCGATCACTCACCCCGCCATTACCGAGCGTGCCTGGACAATCCTGAACGGTGCTCCCGAGGGAGCCCTCGCCGTCTACGACATCCCCCTCCTCGTCGAGGGCGACGGCATCGACCTGTTCGATGCCGTCATCATGGTGGATGCCCCCGAAGAGGAACGGATCCGCCGCCTGGCGGGGAGGGGAATGTTGCCTGAGGATGCACGCGCCCGGATCCGCGCCCAGGCCTCGTCAGAGGAAAGGCGTGCCGCGGCAAACGTGTGGATTGATAACCGGGGGAGCATTGCCGACCTGGAGAACGTCTCTGCACAGGCCTACGAGCGCTGGCTGTCCCCTTATGGCGGGCGCCCATTGTCCAGGCCGAGGCAGTGACACTGGTCGCGAACCCGGGCCCCTCCTCCAGGCGTCGGGGACGGGCGAGTCTTGCGCGGGGTGGTGTTGTCGGTGGGGTCCCCTCCTCCAGGCGTCGGGGACGGGCGGCCTGTAGCGTAGTAGCGTGAGCGAAGAACCCGTCATCCGCCAGGACAAGCCCTTCGAGGTAATCTCCCCGTACACGCCGGCAGGCGACCAGCCCAAGGCGATCCGCGAGCTGGCCGCACGCATCCGCGACGGCGAGCAGGACGTCGTCCTCATGGGGGCGACCGGCACGGGCAAGAGCGCGACCACCGCGTGGCTTATTGAGGAGCTGCAGCGTCCCGCGCTGGTGCTCGAACCGAACAAGACCCTGGCCGCGCAGCTGGCTGCGGAGTTCCGCGCGCTCCTACCGAACAACGCCGTTGAGTACTTCGTCTCCTACTACGACTACTACCAGCCCGAGGCCTACGTGCCGCAAACGGACACCTTCATCGAGAAGGACTCCTCCATCAATGACGAGGTGGAGCGCCTGCGCCACAGCGCCACAAACTCGCTTTTGACCAGGCGCGACACGGTCGTCGTCTCCTCGGTCTCCTGCATCTACGGCCTGGGAACGCCCGAAGAATACGTGGCGCGGATGATCGAGCTGAGCTGCGGAATGGTGATCGACCGCGATGCGCTGCTGCGCAGGTTCGTGGCCATGCAGTACGTGCGTAACGACATGGCCTTCACGCGCGGCACCTTCCGCGTGCGTGGAGACACGATCGAGATCATCCCCGTTTACGAGGAGCTCGCCATCCGCATCGAGATGTTCGGCGACGAGATCGACTCCCTGGCCGTGCTTCACCCACTCACCGGCGACGTCATCTCCGAGGTCGACCACACCTATCTCTTCCCCGCGTCGCACTACGTGGCGGGCGAGGAACGCATGAAGAAAGCGATCAAGTCAATCGAGGAGGAGCTCGACGACCGCCTGGCGTGGCTGCACGCCCAGAACAAGCTGCTCGAAGAACAGCGCCTGCGTATGCGCACCACCTTCGATCTGGAGATGCTCAAGGAAATCGGATCGTGCGCGGGGGTCGAGAACTACTCACGGCACATCGACGGGCGAGGGCCCGGCACACCGCCGCACACGCTGCTCGACTACTTCCCCGAGGACTTCCTGCTCATCATCGATGAGTCCCACGTGACCGTCCCGCAGATCGGCGCGATGTTCGAGGGGGATATGTCGCGCAAGCGAACCCTCGTCGATTACGGCTTCCGCCTGCCCTCCGCGATGGATAACCGCCCCCTCAAATGGGACGAGTTCACCCAGCGCATCGGGCAAACCGTCTACCTGTCCGCAACGCCGGGGCCCTACGAGCTCGAGCGCTCCGACGGCGTCGTCGAGCAGATTATCCGGCCCACGGGCCTCGTCGACCCACTCGTGGTCGTCAAGCCGACGCAGGGACAGATCGACGACCTGCTGGAACAGGTGCGCCTGCGCGTCGAACGCGACGAGCGCGTGCTGGTCACGACGCTCACCAAGAAGATGGCCGAGGAACTCACCACCTACCTCGCCGAGCGTGGCGTCAAGGTGGAGTATCTGCACTCCGACGTGGACACGCTGCGCCGCGTCGAGCTGCTGCGCGAACTGCGCCTGGGCTCCTTCGATGTCCTGGTCGGCATCAACCTGCTGCGCGAGGGCCTCGACCTGCCCGAGGTCTCCCTGGTGTCCATCCTCGACGCCGACAAGGAGGGTTTCCTGCGCTCCACCCGCTCCCTCATCCAGACGATCGGCCGCGCCGCACGCAACGTTTCCGGCGAGGTCCACATGTATGCGGACAACGTGACGGATTCAATGAACGAGGCCATCTCCGAGACAATGCGCAGGCGAGAGATCCAGATCGCGTACAACAAGGAACACGGCATCGATCCCCAGCCGCTTCGCAAGAAGATCTCCGACGTGACGGACATGCTCGCGCGCGAACAGGTCGATACGCAGACCCTCCTCGAAGGCGGCTATCGGTGCGAGAAGAGTGCGAAGGACCGCGCCGCCGCCCGCCGCATGGGCGGCGCGCCACTAAAGCCGGGGCAGCGCGCGGAGGCGGAACTCGCCGAACTCATCGAGGAACTCTCCGCTCAGATGATGACCGCCGCCGAGCACCTGCAATTTGAGGTCGCGGCCCGGCTGCGCGACGAGATCGAAGATCTGAAGAAGGAACTGCGTGGGATGAAGCGGGCGCACTGATCCGAGTTCCTACTCACCGCACAGGGACCGGGGGCCTCTGGGCAGCGTGCGGGCGATCCGCCTCGCTCAGGCGACCGATGACACTCGCGACGAAGTGCGCGCGAGCGTGAGCCGCCGACTAGAATGGGCGCGTAAGCGGAGGGGAGTACTCCCACCAACAGTGGCGTCGTCACCACGACGGCCCGCCCGTGCGGCGCGGCCTCCGGCGTCACCGGCCAGAAGCTTCTGGCGGGAGGAGACCTCCGGTACCCGACTCGTACCGGAGGCTTCACGTATGCACGTGCACGCGCTCGCCTGGATCATCCTCGCAGCCATCATCTTGACCATGATCGTCGTTGACATCGTCGGCCACGTTCGCACACCCCACGAACCCACCCTCACAGAGGCCGCGTCCTGGTCGGTCGCCTACATAGCGATCGCCCTCGTCTTCGGCGCGATCGTCTGGGCCGTCTGGGGCGCCCAGTACGGACAGGAATACCTGGGTGGCTACATCACCGAGAAAGCGCTGAGCATCGACAACCTCTTCGTGTTCGTCATCATATTGTCCACTTTCCGGGTTCCACGCAAGAACCAGCAGGAGGTACTGCTGGCCGGCATCGTGATTGCTCTGGTTCTGCGCCTGCTGTTCATCCTGACTGGCGCGGCCCTCATCGAAAACTTCTCGTGGGTGTTCTACATCTTCGGAGCCTGGCTGCTGTGGACCGCCATCAGCCAAGTCCGTGAAGGTGCCGGGAACGACGTTGAAGAGGAGGAGTACCAGCCCCCGTTACTCGTGCGCTGGGTGTCCAAGATCGTCCCTGTCACCGATGGATTCATCGGCTCACGCATGCTCTATCGCCACGGCGGACGCACGTACATCACCCCGCTCCTCCTGTGCGTCCTGGCTATCGGTACCGCCGACGTCATGTTCGCGGTCGATTCGATCCCAGCGATCTACTCCCTGACCGCCGAGGCCTACCTTGTGTTCGCCGCGAATGCGTTCTCGCTGCTCGGCCTGCGACAGCTCTACTTCCTCATCGACGGGCTGGCCAATCGCATCGTATTTTTGCACTACGGGCTGGCCGTGATCCTTGGTTTTATCGGTTTCAAGCTCATCAACCACGCGCTGCACACCAACGAGCTGATCTTCATCAACGGTGGCCGCGAGGTGACGCTTCTGCCCGAACCTACGATCGCATTCTCCCTGGGGTTTATCGTCGTTACGATTCTCATCACGGTCGTGGCCTCCCTCGCGGTTTCGTGGGCACGCAGCGGGAACGAAGAGATCGGCGCGGGAGGGCGGTAGAATACCACGGACGTATAGTTAAGAGGTATTTATGGTCATTCACCCGTGGGCCTGGGGCGTTCTCGCGCTGGTCGCGATCGGCCTGGTCGCACTCGACTTCCTTGGACACGCTCGTAACCCACACCCGCCCAGGGCATCCGAGGCCGCGCGGTGGACCGCGTTTTACGTGGGCCTGTCCGGCCTGTTTGGGGTCGGTGTCTGGCTGACCAACGGGTGGCTGTACGCCCAGGAATTCTACGCGGGATGGGCCATGGAATGGTCGCTGTCCATCGACAACCTCTTCGTCTTCATTCTTATCCTCAAGGCCTTCCGCGTTCCGCGCGATAATCAGCAAAAGGCGCTGCTCCTGGGCATCGTGATCGCGCTGCTGCTCAGGCTGGTCTTCATCCTCGCGGGGGCCGCGCTGGTGTCGAGTTTTTCCTGGGTGTTCTTCATCTTTGGCGTATGGCTGCTGTGGACCGCCTTCGTCCAGGTCAAGGAAACGGCGACGGGAGGGGAGGACGAAGAGGAATACCACGAGAATGCGTTCATCCGCCTCGTGCGCCGCATCCTGCCGGTGACGGATGGATTCATCGGAAACCGGATGATCTACCGCCACGGCGGACGCACCTACCTGACCCCGCTGTTCGTGGTCGTGCTTGCCCTGGGATCGGCGGACCTGATGTTCGCTTTTGATTCGATTCCCGCGATCTTTGGCATCACATCGCAGGCGTTCTTAGTGTTCGCGTGCAACGTCTTTGCACTGATGGGGCTGCGCCAGCTGTTCTTCCTCGTGGATGCTCTGCTCTGTAAGCTCGTCTACCTGGGTTATGGGCTGGGCGTGATTTTGAGCTTTATCGGCGTCAAGCTCATTCTTGAGGCGCTGCACGCAAACACCCTCCCGTTCATCAACGGTGGCCGGGGCGTGTCGTGGGTGCCCGTCATTTCTGTGTCAGTGTCGCTGGGGGTCATCGTGGTGACCCTCGTGGCGACTGTGGTTGCGTCGCTGATACGCAGCGCGATGAATGAGGGGGAAGCACGTGAGTGCTGATGTACATGCATCCGCCGAGAACGGCCTGAGCGCAGCTGAGGTCGCAGAGAGGGTCTCGCGCGGAGCGGTGAACCGGGTGAAGAGCAGGACGTCCCGCTCGGTGGCCTCCATCGTGCGTGAAAACGTGTTGACGCTGTTCAACGCGATCATCGTCGCGGCTTCCATCATCGTTTTGCTGTTCGGCGACGTGAGGGATGGGATCTTTGGCGGCGTGATGGTGATTAATGCCATCATCGGAATCGTCTCTGAACTTCGGGCCAAACGGACCTTGGATTCTCTGGCCATCGTGGATGCCCCTCAATCGACCGTGTTGCGCGATGGGACGGCGGTGGTGGTTCCTGCCCGTGATGTCGTGCTCGACGACGTCATCGAGCTGTCGCTGGGTGACCAGGTGAGCGTGGACGGCACGGTGCTGTCTTTCGCGGGCCTTGAGATTGACGAATCCCTGCTGACGGGGGAGTCACGCCCCGTGAAGAAAAGGGCGGGAGATCCGCTGCTCGCGGGGACCAGCGTGGTCGCTGGATCAGGACGCATGATAGCCACCGCTGTGGGTGAGCGTGCCTATGCCCAGGGCCTATCCGAGCAGGCCCGCGCCTTTACGCGCACAGCGTCCGAGATCCAGCTGTCGATCAACAGGGTCCTGCAGGTGGTATCTGTTCTGCTGGTGCCGATCGTCGTCCTGACCTTCTACTCGCAGAATCGGATTGCCGGTGGGGCGGGCGGCGATTGGCGCGAGGCCCTCGTCCTGTCCGTCGCCTCCGTGATCGGTATGATCCCTCAGGGCCTGGTGCTGCTCACGTCCATGAACTTCGCGATTGGGTCAGCGACCCTGGCACGTCGCGGGGTGCTCGTTCAGGAGCTGCCAGCTGTCGAGGTGCTTGCTCGCGTCGATTGCCTGTGCCTGGACAAAACCGGAACACTCACGACGGGCGGCATCCGCGTTCGCGGCGTCGAGGTCGTGGCTGGGGACGAGGAGACGGTGCGCCGTGCGCTCGCCAGCGTGGCGAGCGACAGGACGAACGCGACCGCGCAGGCGATCTGGGACCACCTGGATGGAAAGAGCCTCGCCGGAGCACAGGACCGGGCTGAGTGGAGCGTACCCTTCTCTTCGGCGCGCAAGTGGAGCGCCTGGGGCACGCAAACAGAATCCTGGATACTGGGGGCGCCAGAGATCGTCATCAACGAGTCCGCTGCTGGCAACGGAGACCTATTGGAGCGCGTGCGCGGCATCGCCAAGGGGGGCGCGCGTGTTGTCGCGCTCGTGCACGCCGACGCTCAAGTGATCGACGACCAGCTGCCCTGCCAGCGTGACGTCGCCGCGCTGATCACTTTAGAGGAAGACCTGCGGCCCGACGCCGCGCAGACGCTGGACTACTTCCGGTCCCAGGGAGTCCACGTGCGCGTGATCTCCGGGGATAACCCCACGACCGTGGGCGCGCTGGCGGCCCAGGCGGGCCTGACTGCGCCGGAAGGCAGCCCGGCTCGCCTGATGGACGCCCGCGATCTCCCAGAAGATCTCACCTCGCAAGCCTTTATCGACGCAATTGAGGCGCACGACGTTTTCGGGCGCGTCACCCCCGAGCAGAAGCGCGCGATGGTCGGCGCCCTGCAGGCACGCGATCACTGCGTCGCGATGACCGGCGACGGGGTGAACGATGCGTTGGCCCTGAAGGACGCGGATCTGGGTATCGCCATGGGCAACGGTACCCAGGCCACGAAGGCGGTCGCCCAGATTGTGCTGGTGGACTCGAAGTTCTCGGTGCTTCCGGGTGTCCTGTCCGAGGGGAGGCGCATCATCGCCAACATGGAGCGAGTGTCCTCGCTGTTCCTGGCCAAAACGACCTACGCCGCCGTCCTCGTGATCGTGACTGCGCTGGTCGGCTGGCGCTATCCGTTCCTGCCTCGCCAGTTCAGCTACATCGACTCCCTGACGATCGGTATCCCCGCGTTCTTCCTGGCACTGTGGCCAAACACCAGGAGGTACGTGCCCGGTTTCCTGAAGCGAACACTGTCCCTCGCGATGCCGACGGGCCTGGTCTTGTCAGCTGCCGCCCTGGTTGCCTTTGGCATTGTCGAAGGGCCGCCTCAGGCGCGCGAATCTACTGCGGCAATCCTGTCGCTGATGCTGGGCGCTATCTGGCTTTTGGTGATCACGTCACGCCCGCTGTCGCCCTGGAAGTGGGTGCTGCTCGCGAGCGTTACGACGGCGACCATCGGTGGGGTCATGATCTCGCCGGTCCGCGTTTTCTTCTCGATGGTGCTGCCCACCGGAGGCGAGTGGCTGGCGGTCGCCGGCGTTGGCGCGTGTGCGGCGGTTCTCATCGAGTGCGCGCAGCGCGTCTTCTACGCGCGGCAATTTGCCCGATCGCTTCGGGAATAGGCGCGCGGCGAGGTCGGGCCCCTGTGAAGCAGACGGCCCCAGCATCGTTCGCGGGGCGCTCAGAAAACGCGTATGACGGGGTTCCACTCGCGGATCAGGCGCGCCTGGATGACCTCGGCGACGTAGAAAGGATCTTCGTTGAGGATACGCTCGACGGCTTCCTGGTCCGGAGCGCTCACGAGGATGAGGGCTCCGGGGACCTCCCCGAGGAGCGGGCCCGACGCGATATTGACGCCCTGCTCAAGCAGGCCGGACAAGAAAGCGCGGTGGCGTGGACGGACCTCATCCATCGTCTCGGTCATGGTGGGGTTATAGACGTATTCGACTGCGTAGTATGCCATACCCGTAACAGTAGCCCTCATCCGCTGATTTTCCCAGGCGGCGGATAGTATCGAGGGGTGCATGACAAGCTAATCATCCAGGGTGCCCGCGAACACAACCTGAAGGACGTGAGTCTCGAGCTTCCCCGCGACTCCATGATCGTCTTCACGGGACTGTCGGGATCGGGGAAGTCCTCGCTGGCCTTCGACACGATTTTCGCCGAGGGACAGCGACGCTATGTCGAATCGCTGTCCTCGTACGCCCGCCAATTCCTGGGGCAAATGGATAAGCCCGACGTCGATTTCATCGAAGGCCTGTCACCCGCGGTGTCGATCGATCAGAAGTCGACGTCGCGCAACCCGCGCTCCACCGTGGGCACCATCACGGAGATTCACGATTACCTGCGACTGCTCTTCGCGCGCGCCGGCGTCGCGCACTGCCCGACATGCGGCGCCCGCATCCAGGCACAAACCCCGCAGCAGATCGTCGATCGCGTGCGAACGATGGAGGACGGGACGCGTTTCCAGGTGCTCTCACCCATCGTTCGTGGGCGCAAGGGCGAGTACCAGGACCTCATCGACGAGCTTCGATCGGACGGCTACACGCGTGCGATCATCGACGGCGAGGCAGTGCGCCTGGAGAACGCACCGAAGCTGGAGAAGAAGCTCAAACACACGATCGAGGTCGTTGTTGACCGCCTGGTGGTACGTGAGGGCGTGCGTCAGCGCCTGACGGACTCCGTTGAGACGGCGTTGCGTCTGTCCGATGGCCTCGTCGTTATCGATTGCGTTGATTTGGATGCAGACGATCCGGATCGCCGCCGCCGCTTCTCCGAAAAGCGCGCGTGCCCCAACGACCACCCGCTGGCCCTCGACGAGATCGAGCCGCGCACCTTCTCCTTCAACGCCCCCTACGGGGCGTGCCCGGATTGCGCGGGCTTGGGCTTCCGCCTGGAGGTGGATCCCGAGCTGGTCGTTCCCGACGAGGAACTCTCGCTGGCGGACGGGGCGGTCATCCCCTGGACAGCGAATAACAAGTACCACATGAAGCTGCTCGAATCCTTGTCCAAGGAGCTGGGCTTCGCGATGGGCACGCCGTGGAAGAACCTGCCGAAAAAGGTTAAGGACGCGATCCTGTACGGCAAGGACTACGAGGTGACCGTCAAGTTTCGCAACCGGTGGGGGCGCGAGCGATCCTATACGACGGGCTTCGAGGGCGCGATCAGCTACATTGAACGAAAGCGCAAGGAAACCGAGTCTGTAGCGGTCAGCGAGAAACTCGACTCCTACATGCGCGAGATCCCGTGCCCAACCTGTCTCGGTGCCCGCCTGAAGCCGGAGGTCCTGGCCGTGCACATCGGCGGCGTGTCGATCGCCGAGCTCTCCGACATGTCGATCGCGGACGCGCGCGCCTTCCTGGCCGACGTTGAGCTGGAGCAGCGCGCCCGCTCGATCGCCGCGCCCATCTTGACGGAAATCGAGGCGCGCCTGGCCTTCCTCGTGGACGTTGGGCTCACCTACCTGACCCTCTCGCGCGGCGCGGGCACCCTCTCGGGCGGCGAGGCGCAGCGCATTCGCCTGGCCACCCAGATCGGTTCCGGGCTGGTCGGTGTCCTCTACGTGCTGGACGAGCCGTCGATCGGCCTGCACCAGCGCGACAACCGCAAGCTCATCGCCACCCTGGAACGCCTGCGCGACCTCGGCAACACCCTCATCGTCGTGGAGCATGACGAGGAGACGATGGAGGCGGCAGACTGGATCGTCGACATCGGCCCCGGTGCGGGTGAAACCGGCGGGTGGGTGGTCCACTCCGGGCCGCTCTCGGAACTGATGGCGAATCGGAAGTCACTGACCGGGCAGTACCTGTGCGGCAAGCGCCGTATCGTCGTGCCACCGACCCGCCGCCCGATCGACGAGAAGCGCGTCGTGACCGTGAAGGGAGCTCGCGAGCACAACCTGAAGACCGTGGACGTGTCCTTCCCGCTCGGGGTCTTCACCGCCGTGACCGGCGTGTCCGGTTCGGGCAAATCGACGCTCGTCAACCAGATCCTGTACCGGACCCTGGCCTCGCGCCTCAACGGGGCGCGCACGGTGCCCGGACGCCATCGCACGATAACGGGGATCGAGCAGCTGGATAAGGTCGTGCACGTCGATCAGAGCCCGATTGGCCGCACCCCCAGGTCGAACCCGGCGACCTACACGGGCGTGTGGGACCAGATCCGTAAGCTCTTTGCCGAGACGCAGGAGGCAAAGGTGCGCGGGTACGGTCCGGGCCGCTTCTCCTTCAACGTCAAGGGTGGCCGCTGCGAATCCTGCAAGGGCGACGGCACCCTCAAGATCGAAATGAACTTCCTGCCAGACGTGTACGTGCCCTGCGAGGTCTGCCACGGGGCTCGCTACAACCGCGAGACCCTGGAGGTCGAGTACAAGGGAAAGACGGTCGCGGACGTGCTGGGCATGCCGATCGCCGAGGCCGCCGAGTTCTTTGCGCCTATCTCCCGCATCGCTCGGCACCTGAACACGCTGGTCGAGGTGGGCCTGGGGTACGTCAGGCTCGGCCAGAGCGCCACGACGCTGTCAGGCGGCGAGGCACAACGCGTGAAGCTCGCCTCCGAACTGCAGCGGCGCTCCACGGGGCGCACGGTCTACGTGTTGGATGAGCCGACGACGGGGTTGCACTCGGAGGATATCCGCAAGCTTTTGCTGGTGCTGCAGTCGCTGGCGGACAAGGGCAACACCGTCATCGTCATCGAGCACAACCTAGATGTCATCAAGAGCGCCGACTGGATCATCGACATGGGGCCGGAGGGCGGAGCCGGTGGCGGTTCGGTTGTCGCAGAGGGCACTCCCGAACAGGTGGCGCGGGTGGAGGATTCCTTTACCGGGCAGTACCTGGCCGAGGTGCTCGCGAAGGAAGCCGCGCGCGACGCAGCGGGTGCATAGCAGCGTCTAGGATGGGACTTATGCTTCCGGCATATCGGTATTTCGGACACACGTACTACTGGCCCACGTGGGTTCACCTCCTGGTTAACGCGCTCATTGGCGTTGCCGCTGCGCTGACGATCGCCGCTCTTATGGCTCGGGCGGCAAAACGATCGCGTGTCTTTGGTCTGTCCTGTGGTTTCGTCGCGGGTGTCGGGAACCTGAGCCTGTGCGTCCTCGTGCAGGCGGAGGCCCGACACACGTGGCAGCTGGGCATGGTTGGTGCGCTCTATACCGTTGCGGGCGTGTTCTTGCTGGTGACGCTCGCTTCCTTGTGGAGCGCCGGTTCGGATGGCTTCCTCTGGTCGCGTGCCTTCCACCTGTTTCTGCTGGCCGCGATGGTCATTGCCGGCATCATGGAGTTCGCCTGGCGCCTGACGTATTGGATTCCCCTGCCGGTGGCGGCAACCGCCGTCCTCCTTGCGGTTTTTTGCGCGTACATCGCGGGCAGGCGCGGTCGCGACTAGGCGCGCGCCCGCGGCGCACCCCGGCCTCGTCCGTGATGGGTGCGAGACCGGAGCCACTTCTGCGCGTCAGCGTTCCCTCGCGGGGGTGGGGATTACTCCTTGTCATTGGCTGTCTCGCCCGAGGCGTAGAGCGCGTCGACTTCGGACGCGAAGTCCGCTAAGACGCGGCTCCTCTTGAGCTTGAGCGAGGGGGTCATGTAGCCGTTCTCCACGGTGAACGCCGCGTTGACGATCCGGTATCGGCGGATCGACTCGGCGCGGGAGACCGCCCTATTGGCGCGCGCGATTGCTTTCTCCAGGGAGGCGCGAACCTCGGGCAGATCCGCCGCCTGCGCGGCGTCAACGACCGACAGACCGTGGCGGGTCAGCCACTCGGGCAGCATCTCGGTGTCCAGGGCGATAAGGGCACCGATGTAGGGGCGGCCCTCGCCCACGACGACAATGTTCGCGATGAGCGGGTGCGTCGATAAAGACTCTTCGAGGACCTCCGGCGACACGTTCTTACCGCCCGCGGTGACGATCAGTTCCTTCTTACGTCCCGTGATACGCAGGTGTCCGCGATCGTCGATCGATGCCAGGTCGCCCGTCTTAAACCAGCCATCAACAAAAGCGTCGGCGGTCGCCTCGGGCAGGTTGTGGTAGCCCTTGGACACGGAGATGCCCCGGACCAGGAGCTCGGAGTCGGCAGCGATCTTTAAGCGGTTGCCCGGCCAAGCGAAGCCGACCGAATCCGGGGGGAAATCCTGCGGAGTCTCCACAGAGACGGGTCCGGTCGTTTCGCTCAGGCCGTAGCCCTGCAGCAGGGTGATGCCCAGGCCGCGGTAGAAGTTCGCCAGGTCGACGGCCAAGGGGGCGCCGCCCGAGATGATCGTGTGCAGGTTGGGGCCCAGGATGGCACGGACCTTCGACAGTACCAGCGCGTCCGCGACGCGCCCGCGCAGCTTCAGCGCCGTCGACGGGCCGGGTGATGGCGTCGCCGAGGCGTCGGGAACGGGAGTCGTATCCGGCCCCGGCCCGGCCACAGCTGACTCGGGCAGGGGAGTGTCCGCGTAGGCGCTCGCTTGAGACAGCGCGCGCGCCTGCTTGGCCGCCCAGGAGAACAGACGTCCCTTCACGCCACCTCCAGCCTTCGCTGCGGCCGCGTTGTACACCTTCTCCATGACGCGGGGTACGACGAGGAGCATCGTTGGCTTGAAGCTCGCGATGTCGCTGACGAGGTTGCGGGTGTCCGGAGAGAACGCGACGACGCCCTGGCCGGCGAGAAGGCAGTACATGACGAAACGCGCCAGGACGTGGGCGACGGGCAGGAAAAGCAGGGAACGCGACTTCGGATCGTTGATGAGAAGCGGCAGGAAGTCATAGGCCTGGAGCATCGGCGAAATAAAGTTGCCATGCGTCAGGATGACCCCTTTGGGTTTCCCCGTGGTCCCAGAGGTGTAGATGATCGTTGCCTCGTCGCCGAGGCGGACGGCGTCGGTGCGGACGCGCACCTCGTCGACGGACACGCCCTGCGCCGCGCCGCTCAGCTCCCGCTCGGCGCCGCGATCGAGGGAGAGAATCTGGCGCACTCTCTCGGTTCGCACGGACTCGACCAGCTCGGCCTGCTGTGTGGTCGCCGTGATGACGATTCGCACGTCCGCGTCAGCCAGGATGTGGGCGATCTGGGCGGCAGAATCGGTCTCGTAGATCGGGACCGTGATCGCCCCGCAGGACAGGGCAGCGGCATCCATGAGAGCCCACTCGTAGGATGTCGGCGCCAGGATCGCCAGGTGTTCGCCGGCCTGCAGGCCGATACCGATGAGGCCGCGCGCGATGGAATCAACCTCCGCGAGGAACTCCTCCATCGTCACCCGGCGCCACGCCCCCACGTTCGAGCGTCGTTCGATCGCGACCTGACCGGGATGCGAGGCCGCGCGCTGGTGAAGCATCTTCGGTAGGTTCATGTCCTCGGTGGCCTCGCGCGTGGCGATTGACTCCCACGAGCCGTCGGCGAGCCTGCGTACCGTCATTCCAGTCCCTTCCCGGGGTTGTTCTATACCGTTCATTTCTTTTTGCCCAAGCCAAAGAAACGACGTTTCTTGGTCGGCTCCGCCGACACGGGCCCGCCGTACAACGCATCAACCTCAAAGGCGTAGTCCGCGAGCACCTTGCGGCGACGAAGCTTCATGGAGGGCGTCACGTAGCCGTTCTCTACGGTGAAAGTAGCGTCGATGATACGGAACTTACGAATTGACTCCGCACGAGAAACGACCCTGTTGGCGCGTTCGACGGCCCTCTCCAGGGAATCGCGGACCTGCGGAAGGGCAGCGGCCTCGGTGGGAGAATACGTGGGGAGCCCATGCTTGGACAGCCAGGTGGGCAGCATGTCGGCATCGAGGGTGAAAAGGGCACCGACGTAGGGGCGCTGGTCGCCGACGACGATCACGTTCGCGATGAGCGGGTGAGTGGCCAGGGCATCCTCCAGGACCTCCGGTGAGACGTTCTTGCCTCCCGCTGTGACGATAAGCTCCTTCTTACGGCCCGTGATGGTCAGCTGGCCCCTGCGGTCGATGGAGCCGAGGTCGCCTGTGTGGAACCAGGTACCGTCGGTCATGACCTCGGCCGTCTGCTCGGGTAGGTGATAGTAGCCCGGCATGACGGACTGGCCGCGCACCAGGATCTCGCCATCCTTCGCGATCTTGATAAAGTTGCCCGGCAGGGGGAGTCCGACCGTTCCGACCGGGTTCTTGCCGATGTGCTGGACTGCGATCGGTCCCGTGGTCTCGCTCAGGCCGTAGCCCTGCAGCAGGGTGAAGCCCATGCCGGAGTAAAAGTGCGCGAGGTCGGTGGCCAGCGGAGCGCCACCCGAGACGATATAGCGCAGGTTGGGGCCCAGGATCGAGCGGATCTTCTTCAGCACCAGGGCATCCGCCAGTCCGTGGCGCATCCTCTTGATGGGACCTGGCCCAAAAGCCTTCTCGGAGGCAAGAGAGTAGGAGCGCGCCTGCTTGGCACTCCACGCAAAGACACGGCCCCTGAGGCCGCCACCGGCCTTGGCGCTGGCGGCGTTGTAGACCTTTTCAAGGACGCGGGGCACGACGAGCAGAACCGATGGCTGGAACGCCTGGATGTCGGGCAGCAGGTTCTTGATGTTGGGGGAGAATCCGAGCACGCCCTGGCCGGAGAGAGCGACGTGCATGACCAGGCGGGCCAGGACGTGGGCGACGGGCAGGAAGAGCAGGAGCCGCGTTGACGGGGAATCAATGACGTTTCCGAGAATCTGGCGTGCGCCTTGCGCGGTCGCGATAAAGTTCGCGTGCGTCAGGGCGACGCCCTTCGGGGTGCCCGTCGTGCCCGAGGTGTAGATGATGGTCGCTACGTCACGAGAGGCGATTGTGGCCCGACGGCGCTGCACGTCCTCGATCGTGACATCGGCGGCGGCGCGCGCGACCTTTCGCAGGGCGCCGCGGTCGAAGGAATCCACGGAGATCGTGCAGGATGGGGTGACCGTTCGTACCAGCTCAGCCTGCTGGGTCGTAGCCGTAAAGACGCGGGTGACGTGGGCGTCGGTCAGGATATGTTCGATCTGCGCGGCCGAGTCAGATTCGTAGATGGGAACAGTGATCGCACCGATCGACAGGAGGGCGAGGTCCAGCAGCAGCCACTCGTACGAGGTTGGGGCCAGGATCGCGACGGCGTGACCTGATTCGATTCCCAGTCCGATGAGCCCACAGGCCGTGTACTCGACCTGGCGCTGTAGCTCGGCAGCGGTCAGGTGGCGCGCCGCGCCGACGGAGGAGCGCTGTTCGACGGCCACCTGGTCGGGGTGGGCGAGGGCCCGCTGTATCAGCATGTCGGGGACGATGTCGTGGTCGCCCACCGTGTATGTCGGCTTTATCGTGTAGGAGCCGTCGCGCATACGCTTCATCGTGTCCCTCCGGGTGTCGGTTCAAAGACTGAACAACAGATTCGATGCGAGTCTATCCGCTACGAGGCGACCCCTGTCCCGCAAAAGGGGTGAGGGTGGCTGAAGTGACGACTAGATCACAGGTCGTAGTAGAGCTGGTACTCGTAGGGGTGCGGGTAGGCGCGCATAGGGGCCACCTCGTTATTTTCCTTGTAGTCCAGCCAGGTGTCGATGAGGTCCTGGGTGAAGACGTCACCCTCGGTGAGAAACTCGTAATCCTCGCGCAGCGCGTCGAGGGCGCCCTCAAGCGAGCTGGGCAGTTTCGCGATGTCCTGGTACTCGGCCGGAGGCAGCTCGTAGAGATCCTTGTCGATCGGCGCTGCCGGCTCGATGCGGTGCTTAATGCCGTCGATGCCCGCCATGAGGCATGCGGAGAAGGCCAGGTAAGGATTGGCGCTCGGGTCGGGAACTCGGTACTCAACCCGTTTGGCCTTCGGTGACGTCCCGGTCACGGGAATGCGGATGCACGCGGAACGGTTGCGAGCGGAATAAACCAGGTTGATTGGCGCCTCGAAGCCGGGAACCAGGCGGCGGAAAGAGTTCACCGACGGGTTCGTGAAGGCCAGCAGGGCTGGGGCGTGTTCCAGCAGTCCGCCGATGAACCAGCGGGCAGTGTCCGAGAGAGAACCGTAGCCGCGTTCATCGTAAAACAGCGGCTCGCCGTTCTTCCACAGCGAGATGTGCGTATGCATGCCGGAGCCGTTGTCGCCGAACAGGGGCTTGGGCATGAAGGTCGCCGAGTGGCCAAATTCCAGGGCCGCATTCTTGATGACGTACTTGAACTTCATCATGTCGTCGGCCGCGGTCTGCAGGGTCGCGAAGCGGTAGTTGATCTCCTGCTGCCCGCCCGAGCCGACCTCATGGTGTGCGCGCTCGACCATCAGGCCGACCTGCTTGAGCAGGCGGCTCATCTCGTCGCGCACGTCGGCGTACTTGTCGGCGGGGGAGACGGGGAAATAACCACCCTTGATGGGGACCTTGTAACCCGTGTTGCCTCCCTCTTCCATGCGGCCCGTGTTCCAATAGGCCTCGGGAGAGTCAACGGAGAAGAACGTGTTGTGTGGGGCGACCTGGTAGCGCACGTCGTCGAAGAGGTAGAACTCGGCTTCGGCCCCAATGAAGCACTGGTCGGCGATTCCGGTCGAGCGCAGGTAGGCTTCGGCCTTCGCGGCGACCTGACGGGGATCTCGTGAGAATGGTTCGTCGGTGAAGGGGTCGACGATCGAGAAGTTGACGACGAGGGTTGAGCGTTTGCGGAAGGGGTCGACGAAGGCCGAGGCAATATCGGGAACGAGTTTCATGTCGGACTCGTGGATGGCGGTAAAACCGCGTACCGAAGAGCCGTCGAACATGAGGCCGTTGGAGGCGGCGGCGTCCAAAAATTCGCTCACGGGAATCGTAAAATGCTGCTGAACACCGGGGACGTCGCAAAAACGGACGTCGACGAGTTCAATGTTCTGTTCGGAGATAAAGTCTGCGACCTCTTGGGTGGAGGTGAACATGAACGTCCTTCTTTGTGCAGTGGTGATAACTCATCGGTCAAGAACGGGTCAATTCGTGGCCAAGGTCAGTATATGCCTACGGGCGTCGTCGCCGGGATGCGGTTTCGTCCTATAGGGGTTTCATGACATATTGCACGCACTCAGTGAGTGTTGGGCACGACCGAGCGGGGCCTCGTACCCTGAGAGAGTGCCAGATCCTTTAACGTACCGCCCCCGTACGGGAGACATCCCGACCTCTCCGGGCGTCTATCGCTTTTCGGATCCTTGCGGCCGAGTCATTTACGTTGGCAAGGCCAAGAACCTGCGAAACCGGCTGACGAGCTACTTCCAGGACCTAGCGAACCTGCACCCGCGCACCCAGCAGATGGTGACGAGTGCGGGCGCCGTGCAGTGGACCGTCGTTCGCTCCGAGGTCGAGGCGCTCACGCTCGAGTTCACATGGATCAAAGAATTCAATCCGCGCTTCAACGTCATATTTAAAGACGATAAATCCTACCCCTATTTGGCTGTGTCGATGGGGGAGTCTTTCCCGCGAGTCCAGGTGACTCGCGAACGCAAGCGCGCGGGTTCGCGCTACTTCGGCCCCTACACGCAGGTGTGGGCGATCCGGGAGACGATTGACCAGCTGATGCGTGTCTTTCCGATGCGATCATGTTCGACGGGGGTGTTTGTGCGGGCGAAGGCGCAGGGGCGCCCGTGCCTGCTGGGCTACATCGACAAGTGCTCGGCGCCGTGCGTCGGACGCATCTCGGCGCAGGATCACCGGGAGTTGGCCGAGGGGTTGTGTCAGTTTATGGAGGGGCGAACGGGTCCGGTGATCCGTGACTTGGAGGCCCAGATGCGCGCGGCGTCGGCTGAGCTCGACTTTGAGCGTGCCGCGAAGCTACGGGATGACGTGATTGCCCTGCGAACTGTGCTTGAGCGTAACGTCGTTGTTCTGGACGACGGCGCGGACGCGGATGTGTTTTCCCTGGTGAGCGATGAGCTGGACGCAGCCGTCCACGTGTTCCATGTGCGCGGCGGGCGTATCCGGGGCACGCGAGGATGGGTGATTGAACGCGTGGACGAGGCCGACGACGCGGCCCTCATGTCGCGACTGCTGGAGCAGGTGTACTCCTTAGCCTCGGGTAGTCAGCCCGAGGCCGGGAAAGCGGAGAAGGTGGCAGCCGTCAGCGTGGACGACGTGGCCCATACCCCCACTTCCGCTGTGCCTCGGGAGGTGCTGGTCTCTGTTGATCCACAGGAGAAGGAACTCATCGCACGGTGGTTGGGACAGCTGCGCGGCGCTTCCGTGGCGGTTCGCGTTCCCAGGCGGGGACCGAAGGCTCAACTCATGGACACCGTCACGGAGAACGCTCGCCAGGCGTTGACCCTGCACCGCACGAAGAGAGCCGGGGACATTACCGCCCGCTCACAGGCCCTCGAACAGCTGGCGGAGAGTCTCAATCTGCCGGGAGCGCCGCTGCGTATCGAGTGCTACGACGTGTCGCATACGGGGGGTGAGAACCAGGTCGCTTCGATGGTCGTCTTCGAGGACGGCATGCCGCGCAAGGACGCGTACCGTACCTACAACATTCGCGGCCAGGACGGCACGGGAACCCCCGACGACACGAGCGCGATGAGCGAGGTTTTAACGAGACGCTTTAGCCGCCTTCTCGCCGAGGAAGCGGGCCTTGAGGGGGAGGACGAAGACGGAGTCCCCTACGCCTCGGGCCCCATCGAAGCGGCGACGGGACGCCCCAAGCGATTCTCTTACCGACCCGACCTGGTCGTCGTCGACGGCGGTCTTCCCCAGGTGAACGCCGCCCGGTCTGCGCTCGACGCCGTGGGCGCGGATGTGGCGGTCGTCGGGCTGGCCAAACGCCTTGAAGAGGTGTGGATTCCCGGAGACGAATTCCCCCTGATCCTACCGCGTACCTCCGAGGCCCTCTATCTGCTGCAGTACCTGCGCGACGAATCGCACCGATTCGCGATCACCAAGCATCGTAAGCGTCGTTCGCGGGCGACGCGCCGTTCCGTCCTGGACTCCATCCCGGGGGTTGGACCGGCGCGACAGGCCGCGTTGCTGAAACACTTCGGCTCCGTGAAGCGCCTGCGTGAGGCAACGCCCGAGCAGATTGCGCAAGTCGCGGGCGTGGGAGTCCTCCTGGCCCAGCTGATCCACGATAGGCTACACACATCGTTGAGGGAGGAAACACCATGACAGCGACGCTACCAACGGCGCTGCCCGCGCGTGTCCTGTTGCTGGGTTCCGGAGAACTCGGCGAGGAACCGGGCATCGCCCTCAGGCGCTGCGGCGTCACCGTCATTGCGTGCGACTCCTGCCCGAATGCCTCCGCGATGCAGGTCGCGGATTCTGCCCGTGTCTGTGACATGCGCGGCCCGCAGACCTCTCGCGACGTCCTCGACGACATCGACATTAACCCGATCGTCCCCGGGGTCGAGGCAATCGTCACCGAGACGCTGATCGCGGCCGAGGAGCGCGGGAGGACACGAGGACATATGGGACCCCTCGCTGCGCCCGCCGCATAAGCCAGCCCACCACCCGCTCACACAATCCGCCAGGAGGACACCATGCCCGACCACGCACCCAACGATGCGCGCGGCACAGTCGATGCCGCGGCCACGTCAATGGACGACGAGAATCCCCCCACCTTCCCCGAGGGCATCCCCGCGCGCGACATCGTTGCGGCGAAACACGAACCTCGAGCATCCAACGAAGTCCTCATTATCACCGGCTACTCGGGCGCCGGCAGAACGGGCGCGGCGCGCGCACTGGAGGATCTCGATTGGTACGTCGTCGATAACCTGCCGCCGACGATGTTGCCAGCCCTCGTGGGCATGATGTCGAATGATCCGGCCGTCGGCGTCCATCGCCTGGCTGTTGGAGTGGACGTGCGCTCACGCACGTTTTTCGCGAACCTGTCCTCGACGCTTGACCAGCTAAAGATGGCCGGGATCGCCTACCGCGTGCTCTTCCTCGAGGCCGATGCTCAAACCCTTGTCCGGCGCTACGAGTCGAACCGTCGCCCACACCCCCTCCAGGGGAAGGGAACCCTCATGGACGGCATCAAGGCCGAGGAACGCTTGCTCGCCCCCCTGCGTCGCAGCGCAGACGAGGTCATCGACACTTCGGATATGAGCGTCCATGACCTGACCCGCAGGATTCGCGACATCGTCGCGGGCAAGGAGCGGCTCCTTCAGGTCACCGTCGAGTCCTTCGGGTTCAAGCACGGGCTTCCCCTGGACGCGGACCACGTGGTGGACGTGCGCTTCTTGAAGAACCCGTACTGGGTGGACGAGCTGCGACACCTGACCGGAAGAGATCAGGCCGTCGCCGACTACGTCCTGTCCCAGCCGGGGGCGCGGGACTTCGCGCTGGGATATGCCGATCTACTGGCTCCCATGCTGGCCGGGTATCTGGCAGAATTGAAACCATTCGTCACGATCGCCGTCGGCTGCACGGGCGGTAAACACCGTTCCGTTGCCTGCTCCGAGGCCATCGCTGAACGCCTGCGCACACACGGACATACGGTTCGAGTGATGCACCGTGACATTGGGAGAGACTGATGCCCTATCTTGATGCAGCCGGCTGGGTTCAACGAGGAGAATCCGGCCAGTCCATCGTCGCCCTCGGCGGTGGTCATGGCCTGTCCGCGACACTGCGGGCGTTGCGCCACATCACCCACGCCCTGACCGCCGTGGTGACCGTCGCCGATGACGGGGGCAGTTCCGGTCGGCTCCGGCAAGAGATGCCGATCCTGCCTCCCGGCGACCTGCGCATGGCCCTGGCATCCCTATGTGAGGAATCCGAATGGGGGCTTACATGGCGCGATGTCATGCAGCTGCGCCTAGATACCACGGGTCCCCTCAACGGTCATGCGCTCGGTAATCTGCTCATCTCAGGACTCTGGCAGCTCCTCGATGATCCCGTTGAGGGACTCGACTGGGTTGGGCGGCTACTGGGCGCCCAGGGACGCGTCCTGCCCATGTCGGCGACGCCCATTGACATCGAAGCCGACATGTTGGACGGCGAGCGCCGATACGTTGTCTCCGGGCAATCCAAGGTAGCCGTGGCGCCCGGCACCGTCGAACACGTGCGTATCACCCCTAAAGCTCCCGATGTGCCCAGCGCGGTCATAGAGGCGATCTCCGAAGCCGACTGGGTCGTCCTCGGCCCCGGATCGTGGTACACCTCTGTCATCCCGCATCTGCTGGTGCCTCACATCAATCGCGCGCTCGCGACGACCGACGCGCACCGCGCGCTCGTGCTCAACCTCGCGCGCCAGCGCGGCGAAACGGATCTCATGTCGACGGCGGACCATGTGCGGGTCCTCCGCGAGTATGCCCCCATGCTCAAGCTAGACGTCGTCGTCGCGGACCCCACCGCCTGCGACGATATCGATGACCTCATCGTGGCTGCTGAGGAGCTCGGGGCCAGGGTCCTGCTGCGACAGGTGCGCACCGGGGACGGGGCGCCCCACCACGACCCCCTCCGTCTTGCGGCGGCGCTGCGTGACGCGTTCGACGGCTTCCTTGGCGAGGTTGGCCAGCCCGAAACGTGGTTACCCTAGAACCTGTTGCCCGCCGATTCACGACATCACACCGTAGGGGGAATCCGTGTCCCTGACATCAGACATGAAGGACGAACTCGCGCGCGCCGTCATCACCACCCCGTCCGAGGTGGCCGCCGAGGTGAGCGCGACGCTGCGTTTCGCCGGTGGATTGCACCTCGTCGGCGGGAGGATCCTCGTCGAAGCAGAACTCGACTCGCCCGTCGCTGCGCGGCGACTGCGTACCTATCTCCAGGCCCTGTTCAACGCGGACTCGTCGGTTGTCGTCGTATCCGGGTCCTCCCTGCGCCGAGGCAAGCGATACGTCGTGCGCGTTGTCCACAAAGCCGATGAGCTCGCTAGGCTCACCGGCCTGGTCGACTCGCTTCGCCGTCCCGTACGCGGCCTGCCTCCCGTTCTGGTTGCTTCGGGCACCGCCGAGGCGGCGGCGATCTGGCGAGGCGCTTTCCTCGCGCGCGGCTCCCTCATGGAACCTGGGCGTTCCTCCTCTCTCGAGATCACCTGCCCGGGGCCCGAGGTTGCCCTGGCGATGGTCGGATGCGCGCGTAAGCTCGGCGCCGCAGCACGTTCGAAGGAGGTGCGTGGCACCGACCGCGTGTCCGTGCGCGACTCGGATGCGATCGGCACGTTGATCTCTGCAATGGGTGCACCGACGACCTTCGAGGCGTGGCAGGAGCGCCGCGAACGACGCGAAGCGCGCGGCAGCGCCAATCGGCTGGCGAACTTCGACGACGCTAACCTGCGACGTTCGGCGCGGGCTGCCGTCGCAGCGGGCGCGCGCGTCGAGCGCGCTTTTGAGATCCTGGGTGACGACGTGCCGACGCACCTGCTCGAAGCGGGCACGCTGCGTCTGCAGTACAAGCAGGCATCCCTTGAGGAACTGGGTAAGCACACGAACCCGCCGCTGACAAAGGATGCCGTCGCGGGACGCATTCGACGGCTGCTCGCGCTCGCCGACAAGGTTGCGCACGAACGCGGGATCCCCGATACCGAATCCGCCCTCACGCTCGACATGCTCGACGAGGACTGAGGTCCTTAGTTCGGCGTTATTCGTCGCGTTTTAAACGAGAATTACCCCACGCGCGAATTCTGAAATTGGGGTGTGACAGAATCCGCTTCCGGGTGTAAATTAGGGACTGCTGGAACCGCAGACATCTGCGGGCCGGGCTGGCAACCCGCGAGCCCGGTTGCATCGAAGAGCGTGTCCCGTGTGGGCACGAGCAGGAGGAACATAGTGACCACCCGCGTTGGCATCAACGGCTTCGGCCGCATCGGCCGCAACTTCTTCCGCGCTGCTATCGAGCAGGGCGCGGATATCGAGATCGTTGCCGTGAACGACCTGACCGACAACAAGACCCTCGCTCACCTGCTGAAGTACGACTCCATCAAGGGTCGTTTCCAGGGTGAGGTTTCCTACGACGACGAGGGAATCATCGTCGACGGCAAGCACATCAAGGTGCTCGCGCAGCGTAATCCCGCGGACCTGCCTTGGGGCGAGCTCGGCGTTGAGGTCGTTGTCGAGTCCACCGGCTTCTTCACCGATGGCGAGAAGGCCAAGGCTCACCTGGAGGGTGGCGCCAAGAAGGTCGTTATCTCCGCCCCCGGGAAGAACGTTGACGGCACCTTCGTCATGGGCGTTAACGAGGACAAGTACGACAACGCGACGATGAACATCGTGTCGAACGCGTCCTGCACCACCAACTGCCTCGCCCCCCTGGCCAAGGTTCTCGAAGAGAACTTCGGCATTGAGCGCGGCATCATGACGACGATCCACTCCTACACCGGTGACCAGCGCGTCCTCGACGCCCCCCACGGGGACCTTCGTCGCGCTCGCGCCGCCGCCCTGAACATGATCCCCACCAAGACCGGTGCCGCCCAGGCCGTCGCCCTGGTCCTGCCCGAGCTTGAGGGCAAGTTCGACGGTTTGGCCGTCCGCGTTCCGACCCCCACCGGCTCTCTCACTGACCTCACCTTCATCGCGAAGAAGGAGGTCTCCGTCGAGGCCGTCAAGGCCGCCGTCAAGGCCGCCGCCGAGGGTGAGCTCAAGGGTGTTCTGGAGTACACCGAGGATCCGATCGTCTCCACCGATATCATGGGCGATCCGCACACCTCGATCTTCGATGCCAACGAGACCAAGGTCATCGGCAACCTCGTCAAGGTCCTGTCCTGGTACGACAACGAGTGGGGCTACTCGAACGCTCTCGTTCGCCTCACCGCTCTCATCGGTTCCAAGCTCGCCTGAGCTGCTGACAACCCAGCCATGAGCTGATCAGCGAGATGCCCGTGCACGAGGGTGCACGGGCATCTCGTCTGTCGCCAACGTCTTCGATCGAAAGGACCCTCTCATGAGGACCATCTCCACCCTGGGCGACCTGCGCGGCAAGCGCGTCCTGGTTCGCTCCGACTTTAACGTTCCGCTCAAGGACGGCGCCATCACCGACGACGGTCGCATCCGCGCCGCCCTGCCTACCCTCACGACCCTCACCAACGCCGGCGCGAAGGTCGTTATCCTCGCACACCTCGGTCGGCCCAAGGGCCAGGTCGATCCGGCGTTCTCGCTGGCCCCCGTCGCGACGCGCCTCGCCGAGCTCTCCGGAGTCAAGGTGACGCTGGCCGCCGATACCGTTGGCCCCTCCGCAACCGAGACCGTCGCAGCCCTCGGCGAGGGCGAGATCGCGCTGCTTGAGAATGTCCGCTACGACGCTCGCGAGACCTCCAAGGTCGACGACGAGCGCGCGGAACTGGCCCGTGAGTACGCCAAGCTCGGCGATGCCTTCGTCTCTGACGGCTTCGGCGTCGTCCACCGCAAGCAGGCTTCCGTGTACGACATCGCGAAGCTTCTGCCCTCCGCTGCCGGCCTCCTCGTTCTCAAGGAAATCGAGTCCCTGTCCAAGGTCACCGGCGATCCCGAGCGTCCCTACGGGGTCGTCCTCGGTGGCTCCAAGGTTTCCGACAAGCTCGGCGTCATCGCCAACCTTTTGAAGAAGGCCGACATGCTCTTCATCGGCGGGGGCATGGCCTTCACCTTCCTTGCCGCCCAGGGGTACTCCGTCGGCAAGTCCCTCCTCGAGGAAGACCAGATCGACACGGTCAAGGGCTACATCGCTGAGGCCGCCGAGCGCGGCGTTGACCTGGTGCTGCCCGTTGACGTGGTCGTCGCTCCCGAGTTTGCGGCCGACGCTCCGGCCACCGTCGTGACGGTCGACACGATTCCCGATGACCAGATGGGTCTCGACATCGGCCCCGAGTCGGGCAAGCTGTTCGCCGATAAGATCGCCACCGCAAAGACCGTGGCCTGGAACGGCCCCATGGGAGTCTTCGAGTTCGATGCTTTCGCCGGTGGCACCCGCGCCGTCGCCGCAGCCCTCTCGACGGGCGCCATGTTCTCCGTCATCGGCGGCGGGGACTCCGCCGCAGCCGTGCGCCTGCTTGGCTTCGACGAGTCCACCTTCTCCCACATTTCCACTGGTGGCGGTGCTTCCCTCGAGCTCCTCGAGGGCAAGGTGCTGCCCGGTATCGCAGTTCTGGAGGACTGACTCATGGCACGTACCCCCCTCATGGCCGGTAACTGGAAGATGAACCTCGATCACCTCGAGGCCAACCACCTCGTCCAAGGCCTGGCAATGGCCCTGTCCGACGCGGGTCACGACTACTCCAAGTGCGAGGTCCTGGTTATCCCCCCCTTCACGGACATCCGCACCGTCCAGACGATCGTTGACGCCGACGAGCTCGGCATCAAGTACGGCGCTCAGGACGTTTCCGTCCACGACAATGGCGCCTTTACCGGCGAGATCTCTACCGACATGCTCACCAAGCTCGGCTGCGCGTACGTCGTGATGGGTCACTCCGAGCGCCGCGAATACCACAGCGAGTCCGACGAACTGGTTGGCGCCAAGGCCCGCAAGGTCTTCGACGCGGGCATGACGCCCATCCTGTGCTGTGGCGAGGCCCTCGAGGTTCGCAAGGCTGGAACCTACGTCGAGTTCGTGCTCGGCCAGATTCGCGCCGCCCTCGCCGGGTGGAAGGCCGAAGAGGTCGCCAAGATCGTCATCGCCTACGAGCCCATCTGGGCAATCGGCACCGGCGAGACCGCGTCCGCCGAGGACGCGCAGGAGGTCTGCGGAGCCATCCGCGCCGCCCTCGCGAAGGACTTCGGCAGCGAGACCGCGGAGGCCACGCGCATTCTTTACGGCGGCTCCGCCAAGCCCGGCAACATCAAGGAACTCATGGCGCAGCCCGACGTCGACGGCGGTCTCGTCGGCGGCGCGTCCCTCAAGGCCGACTCTTTCGCCGCCATGGCGACCTTCTACGCCTGAGATGCAATGACGCGCGGATCCGTCTCCTCGGATGACGGGGGCGGAGCGGACGCGAGGTGGGGCCAACCGGTGTGCCGGTTGGCCCCACCGGCATTCTCGGTTAAAATGAAACCGTGTGTGCTCCGGTACGGAGCGAAACTGCGATAGAAGTTGGATTCACCGTGACCATTTTGAACAACGTGCTGATCGTGCTGATCTTTTTGACCAGCATCCTGCTGACCCTCACTGTCCTCATGCACAAGGGACAAGGTGGCGGCCTATCGGACATGTTTGGTGGCGGCATTTCCTCTTCTGCGGGTTCATCCGGCGTGGCCGAGCGCAACCTGAACCGCATTACGCTGGGCACCCTGCTCATCTGGCTGGTGTGCATCATCGGATACGCGCTCCTGGCCAAGTTCGGCGGCTGACTGCCTCGGACGATACCGCCTCGTGGCTCCCCACTCACGTGTGGGGAGCCATTTTGGTGGCGCCCACGGGCGGTGCGAACGATCCTCGCATAGTCGGCAAAGACAGCATCTGCGCCGGCAACCACCGGCATCACAGCAGCGCCGGATCGATGTGGGCCGCAGCGGCCTCGTCGAGGTAGACGCGCGTCGTGGGGGAGAGGACGGCGGCAACGGGCAGGTCGCGAGGCGATGCTCCCGCGAAGGCACGTCCCAGTGCGTCGGCCTTGGCGGCTCCGGTCGTGACCAGCCACACCTCGCGGCAGCGGCGCATGACGGGCATGGAAACGGTGATGCGCTCGGGAGGGGGCTTGGGCGAATGGCGGACGGCCAGGACGGGGGAGGAGGCGTTTAAATCGACGCGTCCGGGGAACAGTGAACAGATGTGCCCGTCGGGACCCATGCCGATCAGGGCGATGTCGAAGGATTCCTCACCCATCAGCTTCGTCCACGTCGCGCCATAGGCTGCTGTTGCATCATCCAGAGATCCGGCGCCCGGGGCGCTTTGGTCCGAGGTCGGCATGTGAACAAACTCGACGCCCGTTGCCGCGTGGAAAAATCCGTCCCAGGCTTGGTCGTCGTTGCGCTCCGGGTCGCCCGCGGGAACGTAGCGTTCATCCACCAACCACACGCGCACGCGAGACCAATCGACGTCGCCGATGCGCGGGAGCAGCGACGGCAGGACGGAGGTGGTGATGCCGCCCCCGGAGATCGCGAGGTTGATCCTGTTGCCCGGCCCCGCCTCGTCAACCAGCTCACGTAGTCGGTGAAGAAACGCCCGCCCGACGGCTTCGTTCAGCTCCCGCGTGCTCTCACGCACTGCGAGCGTGTGGATCTGCGGCATATCACTGGTCCTCGTCGCACGTGGCCAGGGGCCGAATCTCCCCGGTGAGCAGTTCCCCGTAGTAGACGTCCGGATCGAGGCGACGCAGATCCTCCATGAGAGAATCTCGAACGGAACGGCGGGCGAGGTTCACGTTTCGATCCTCGAGGCCGGGACGCGACAGGCGCGCCACGGATGAGGAGACGCTGCGCGTCAGGGACACAGTGGTGTCATCGTCGAAGAAGAAGGTGATCTCCGTGATCGTGAGAGCATCGCGGTCCACGACCCGCTCCACGGGAACACCCAACTGGTGGTGCAGCCACGCGGCGACCAGGAAAGGCGATGGGTGCGTGGCGTTGCCCGAGACCCGGATTGAGGTCGGCGGACGGTCGAAGTCCTCGGCGATCGCGGCCAAAAGAGCGCGCCACAGCGTCACGCCCGCCCAGGCCAGATCGGTATCTCCGGGCGTGTACACCGCCGACAGCGCAACGAGCGTCTCCATCGGGCAGCTGGTCGCGCGCGAGTCGGTGATTCGCTTGACCGCGAGGCGCCCCAGGGGGTGCTGGCCGGGATTCTCCGGAGGGGTGACCGGCCAGTAGGTGACGACGGGCGTGTCCGACTGCAGCAGCGGCGCCACCAACGAATCGATGTTCGACGCGGCCTCGCCGCGCGGCTCTAGAATAATGATGTCCGAAAGCCCGGCGGCATCCCCGACGCGAATCTGGGCGTTCAGGCGCGCCTCACCATGGGTGGATGATGGTTCGACCACAACGATCACGCGGCACGGGTGTTCGCGCGAAACGGCATCCGAAACCTCGATCGCGTTGTCAACGTCAATGAGGTCGGGCACACAGATGAGCAGGGTCAGGACACGGCTCAGTGCGGCGGATCCGCGCTCGTCGCGCAACTCGATGATTCGGGACGCGACCTTCGCGGACGTTGTGTTCTTCAGGGTGATAATCACGGAAGCCTCCAAAAACGGCCGTCACGGGCCAGCATGTCGCGTGCGGATCTGGGCCCCCACGTGCCGGGCGCGTAGGGCTCTGGCTGCCCCTGGGATTCCCAGAAGGAGAGAATAGGATCGAGTATTGTCCATGAGGCCTCAACCTCGCGCTGGTGCGGAAAAAGGGGAGCGGAACCTACGAGCGCGTCGAGGATCAGGCGCTCGTAGGCCTCGGGGGAATCTTCGGTGAAGGCGTGGCCGTAGGCGAAGTCCATGGTGACGTCGCGGACCTGCATCTCCGTGCCCGGTACCTTCGCGCCGAGCTTAAGAGTCAGGCCCTCGTCGGGCTGAACGCGGATCACAAGGGCATTCTGGAAAGATTCGCTCAGGTCGGAGTTAGCGAAGGGAACGTGCGCGGAGCGCTTAAAGATAACGGCGATTTCGGTGACGCGCTTACCCAGACGCTTGCCCGCACGCAAGTAGAAGGGCACGCCCGCCCAGCGGCGCGTGTCGACGTACAGTTTGATGGCCGCGAAGGTTTCCGTCGTCGAATCGGCGGGAATACCGTCCTCCTCCAGGTATCCGCGCACCTGCGCGCCGCCCTGCCATCCGCCCGCGTACTGTCCGCGAGCGGTGCTGGAAGCCAGATCTTCGGGCAGGCGCACCGCTGAGAGGACCTTTTCTTTCTCAGCTCGGATCTCTTCGGGCGTGAAGTGAACGGGTTCCTCCATGGCGGTCAGGGCCATGAGCTGAAGCAGGTGATTCTGAATGACGTCCCTGGCCGCGCCAATGCCGTCGTAGTATCCGGCGCGCGTTCCGATACCGATGTCCTCGGCCATGGTGATCTGAACGGAGTCGACGTAGTTCGCTTTCCACAGGGGTTCGAACATGGCGTTCGCGAAGCGCATCGCCATGATGTTCTGGACCGTCTCTTTGCCCAAGTAGTGGTCGATACGAAAGACGTCGCACTCGTTGAAAATTTGCGAGATGACGGCAGAGAGCACGCGCGCCGAATCGAGATCGTTCCCGAAGGGCTTCTCGATGATGACCCGGCGCCATTCCCGGCCGCGGCGCCTGTTCAGGCCCGTATCGGACAGGTGCTTCGCGACGACGGGAAAATACGAGGGCGGGATGGACAGGTAGAACGCGTGGTTACCGCCCGTACCGCGCGAGCGGTCCAGTTCCGCAACGGTGTCCGCCAGCCGACGGTAGGCGCCTGGATCGTCGAAGGTGCCGGAGACGAAACGCAGGCCGGAGCGCAACTGGTTCCAGGTCCCATCGCTGAAACCGGTGCGAGTGTTGGCTTCGATAGACGACCGCACGTACTCCTCGAAGTCCCGGGGGCTCCAATCGCGCCGAGCGAATCCGGTCAGTGAAAACGCCGGATGGAGCAGGCCTCGGTTGGCCAGGTCGTAGATGGCGGGGAGCAGTTTCTTGCGTGCGAGGTCGCCGGTGATGCCGAAGATGACGAGGCCACAGGGCGGCGAGATGCGCGGGAGCCTGCGGTCTTCGGGGTCGCGCAGGGTGGGGATGTTGCTGGCCACGAATCTTCCTCCATTCGCTCGGGGGACGAGGCCGTGGCCCCGAGGCCTGTTGGGAGGTGGGGCCAGACCCATATGACTTAGAGAATAGGGCTGCTGACGCGCTCCTTGCGCGCCAGCAGCCCCTCCTCGACTTCTTGTGACTAGAAAGTCACGACCGGGCAGCCTCCTCGATGGACTCCTTCGCCGCGGCAACCACGTGCTTGGCGTCGATTCCGTATTCCTCGAAGAGAACGGTGCCAGGTGCGGACGCCCCGAAGCGCTCGATCGATACCGCGCGTCCGGCATCTCCGATCCAACGGTACCAGGGCAGGGCGATGCCAGCCTCGACGGAAACGCGTGCTCGCACGGAGGGCGGCAGGACCTCGTCGCGGTAGTCGCGATCCTGCGCCTCGAACCAGTCGAGGCAGGGGACGGATACGACGCGGGCGGCGACGCCCTCGGCGGCGAGGGTCTCGCGCGCTTCCAGCGCGACGGCTACCTCGGAACCGGACGCCATGAGGATCACGTCGGGCGTTCCCTCGGTGTCCGCCAAGACGTAGGCGCCTTTGTTGAGGTTCTCCGTTCCAGCCAGGGGAGTGTTCTCGCCGCGCGCGGGGTTGGGCAGGTTCTGGCGGGACAAGATGATGGCCGCGGGGTGGGACTGCTCAAGGATCGCCTTCCAGGAGGCGGCCGTCTCGGCCGCATCTGCGGGGCGGACAACCGCGAGGTTCGGAATCGCCCTATAGGACGCGAGGTGCTCAATGGGTTGGTGGGTCGGCCCGTCCTCGCCGACACCGATAGAGTCGTGGGTCCACACGTAGGTGACAGGCAGGTCCATGAGGGCGGCCAGGCGCACTGCCCCGCGCATGAAGTCGGAGAACACGAAAAACGTGCCGCCGTAGGCGCGAGTAAAGCCGTCGGCGGCGATGCCGTTGAGGGCGGCACCCATCCCAAACTCGCGCACGCCAAAGTGCAGGTTTCGGCCGAACTCGTTACCGCTGAACGCGCTCGATGAGCGGTGTGCGGGCAGGAAGGACGGCTCGCCCTTGACGAAGGTATTGTTCGATCCTGCCAGGTCGGCGGAGCCCCCCCACAGTTCCGGCAGGACGGGTGCGATCGCGTTGAGGACCTGACCGGAGGCGGCACGGGTGGCGATTGCCTTTCCCTCTTCGAAGGTTGGCAGGGCGTCCGCCCAGCCCTCGGGCAGGCGTCCCTCGGCGAGGCGCTGAAGGAGCGCGGCCTGCTCGGGGTGCGAGCCTTTCCACGCCTCGAAGCGAGCGTCCCAGTCGCGACGATACTCGGCGGCGCGGGTAGCGGCCCGCTCGCGTACCTTCGTCACGAGCGCCTCGTCAGCGTCGAACATCTTGTCCGGGTCAGCTCCCAGGGTCTCCTTTAGGCCCCTGAGCGCGTCGGTGCCGAGCTTGGACCCGTGGATACCGCCGGTGTTCTGCTTGCCGGGGGTGGGCCAGCCAATGATGGTGCGCAGCGCGATGAGGGATGGCTTCGTCGTCTCAGCCTTGGCCGCGTCGAGCGCGTCGCTCAGGGCAACCGTGTCCTCGTCGTAAGAGCCGTCCTCGGAGAGCCAGTTGACGCGCTGGACGTGCCAGCCGTAGGACTCGTAGCGGGCCAGCACATCCTCGTTGAAGGCGATGGAGGTGTCATCTTCGATCGAGATGTGGTTGTCATCCCAGATGACGGTGATGTTGCCCAGCTCCTGGGTACCCGCCAGCGAGGACGCCTCGGCGGAAACGCCTTCCTCGAAGCATCCGTCTCCGGCGATCACGTAGACGTGGTGGTCAAAGACGGACTCGCCCAGCGGCGTATCGGCGTCCAGCAGGCCGTGGACACGGCGCGCGTTCATGGCGAAACCGACGGCAGAGGCGATGCCAGTTCCGAGGGGGCCCGTTGTGATCTCAACGCCCTTGGTGTGACCGTACTCGGGGTGGCCGGGGGTCAATGAGCCGGCGGTGCGCAGCTTCTCGATGTCCTCCAGTTCGAGACCGAAGCCCGTGAGGTAGAGCTGAACGTACTGGGTGAGGGAGGAATGTCCTGCCGATAGGATGAAGCGGTCGCGGCCGATCCACCGCGGATCCGCAGGATCGACGTTCATGACCTTGTTGTAGAGAAGATAGGCTGCGGGTGCCAGCGAAATGGCGGTGCCGGGGTGGCCCGATCCGGCCTGCTCGACAGCATCCGCCGCCAGGATCTTCGCGGTCTTCACCGCTTCGTCGTCAATGTGGTCCCACTGTAGTGTCACGTCGGTCTCCAGCTGTTGGGCCCCAGCGTTGGGGCTTGAAAAGGTTTACCGTGTCACAGTCTAGCGAAATTGTGTGCGCTCGGATAGCGCTCCCACGCATTCGCCGGTTTCTCGCATACGCTGGCGCTATGACTTCCATGGATGCCCTCGTGAGTGATTGGGCGGACTATTTGCGCGTCGAGAAGGGGGTGTCCGCTCACACGGTGTCGAGCTATCGCAGGGATGCCACTCGATACGTGCGCAGCATGGAGCAGCGAGGAGCGCTGAGCTTGGACGAGGTGGCTGGCCGAGACATCGAGGATTACATGATGCGGCTTGCATCCGGCGAGGTATCGGGAAGCCCCGCCGCGGCCTCGTCGGTGGCGCGCGCCCTAGCTGCGATCCGTGGCCTCCACAGGTATGCCCTGAACGAAGGGGTGGTGGGAACCGACGTTACGGGGCAGCTGCACGCTCCTCGGCAAGGACGACGCCTGCCCAAAGCCCTGTCGGTTGGTGAGGTGGGGAGGCTGCTTGAGGCAGCCCACGCCGATGATTCGCCCGTTGGACTGCGTGACGCCGCGCTGCTGGAGCTTTTGTATGCGACGGGCGCGCGCGTGTCCGAGGCAGTCTCGCTGAGCGCAGATGACCTGGATCTTGCGGGGCAGATGCCGGTCGCGCGGCTCTTCGGCAAGGGCCGAAAGGAAAGGATTGTCCCTGTCGGTTCGTTTGCGGTTGACGCGCTCGAGGCCTACCGAGTTCGCTCCCGTCCGGCGCTGGCAGCGCGCGGTCGAGGCTCGAGCGCATTCTTCCTGAACTCGCGCGGTGCTCCTCTGTCCCGCCAGAGCGCGTGGACTGCGATCCGTCGCGCCGCCGAGGCTGCGCACCTGGTGGACCGGGTTTCGCCCCACACCCTGCGCCATTCGTTTGCGACACACCTGCTGGAAGGAGGGGCCAGCGTGCGCGAGGTTCAGGAGCTGCTGGGACACGCGACGGTGGCGACAACCCAGATCTACACGCAGGTCACGGCGGCTGCGTTGCGCGAGGTGTTTACTCTCTCGCACCCCAGAGCGCGTGGCACGAATGAGATTGAGAAACGATGATTTAGGATGGAGGTGTGACCGAACAATCGCATCCCACGCTGACGCCCGACCTGCCTGACGAGTCGGTCGATTTCCCCGTGCCCGCGCCGTTGGCTGGGCACGGTCCCGCCCGTGTTATCGCGATGTGCAACCAAAAGGGTGGCGTCGGCAAGACGACCACAACCATTAATCTTGGCGCCGCGTTGGCCGAGTACGGGCGTCGCGTCCTGATCGTTGATTTTGACCCGCAGGGTGCGGCCTCCGTGGGACTGGGGATTAACGCGTTGGATATGGAGCAGACGATCTATTCGCTGCTCATGAATCCGAAGGCCGACGTCGGCGCGACCGTGTGCCATACGGTCACGGAAAACCTCGACATTATTCCCGCCAATATCGATCTGTCCGCGGCGGAAGTTCAGCTGGTCAACGAGGTCGCGCGCGAGAGCGCGCTGGCCCGCGTGCTGCGTCATGTCGAGTCCGACTATGACGTGATTCTGATTGACTGCCAGCCCTCGCTGGGCCTGCTTGCGGTCAATGCGTTGACCGCCGCTCACGGCGTTATCGTCCCGGTCGAGGCCGAGTTTTTTGCCCTGAGAGGCGTCGCGTTGCTCGTTGAGACGATCGAAACGGTCAGGGATCGTATTAATCCGCGTCTGAAGATAGACGGCATCGTGGCTACCATGGTCGATAGTCGCACCCTTCATTCGCGCGAGGTCCTGCAGAGGCTCCAGGAGGCTTTCGGCGATCTCGTATTCGACACGCGCATCGGTCGGACGATTAAGTTCCCGGATGCGTCCGTTGCGACGGAGCCCATCATTTCCTACGCGCCGAACCACGCGGGGGCTCACGCATATCGCCGTCTGGCGCGGGAAGTTGTCGCCCGTGGCGACGCAGCCTGAACGAGTCGAGGTCCAGGGGGAGTTTGATCTCTTCGCTGTCTCGCTGCCCGTGTTCGAGGGGCCTTTCGACCTGTTACTCTCGCTGATCGCGCGCAAGAAGCTCGACATTACCGAGGTCGCGCTCGCGCAGGTGACCGACGAGTTCATCGCCTTCATGCGGGCATCGCCCGACCTGTCGCGGACGACCGAGTTCTTGGTGGTCGCGTCGATGCTGCTCGAGATGAAGTCCGCGCGACTGCTTCCTGACGTGGAGGACGAGGACAACACCAGCGAAGCGGACCTGGAAGCACGCGATCTTTTGTTCTCTCGGCTGCTGCAGTATCGCGCGTACAAGGAGGCCTCGCGGGACATCGCGCAGCGGATGGAGGAATTCGGCGCATACGTCGCGCGCAACGTTCCCCTCGAGCCTCACTTTGCGGCCCTGCTGCCGGAGCTTTCATGGACCACAGGCCTTAAGGACCTCGCCCGCATGGCTTCCAACGCCCTCTCGTCCTCGACTCCGACGATCGAGGTGGCGCACTTGCATGATCCGGTCGTGCCCGTCCGTCAGCAGGCACTTATCGTCTCTGCGATGCTCGCCGAGGCCAAACAGATGACCTTTCGCGAGCTGATTCGCGACGCTTCCTCCCGCGCCGTGGTCGTCTCCCGTTTTTTGGCATTGCTGGAGCTGTATCGCGAAGGAGCGGTTGAATTCACGCAGGAGCAGGCGCTCGGTAAGCTGTCGATAACGTGGAGCGGCGCAGCTGGAGGCATCGACGTGGACGCTGGTTGTCACGAGGAGGCCCTAGCCGACGCGGTCACGGCCTTATCGAAGATGAGTAACGACGGCGATGGAAGGCACTGCGAACGATGAGTGAACATACGCTGCGCGCGTCCATTGAGGCGATCCTGATGGTAGCGTCTGAGCCGATTACACCGTCGGAGTTGGCGGCGGTCCTGGGAGTCGACGCGTCAAACGTCGAGTCTCAGCTGCATGTCCTCGCCGACGAGTACAGGGGACGGACAGGCTCTCCTGCCCGCGGCTTTGAGCTGCGAGCGGTTGCCGGTGGGTGGCGCATCTATTCTTCGCGCGCCTACGCCGATGTTGTGGGGCGTTTCGTCGTGGGTTCTGCCCACGCGCGACTGTCCCAGGCCGCGCTCGAGACACTGGCCGTCATCGCCTACCGTCAACCTATTTCGCGTGCGCGCATATGCCGCATCCGTGGCGTGAACGTCGACGGTGTGGTGCGTACCCTGCTTGCGCGGGGACTCATCGAAGAGACGGGCGCGACACCGTCCGGGGCACGACTGTACGGGACGACCGGGGAGTTTCTTGAGAAAATGGGGATGACGAGCCTTTCCGAGCTGCTACCCTTGGCGCCCTACCTGCCGGACGCCGATGCGCTGATTGAATTGGAGGAAGAACTATGAGGGCTAACCCCTACACTGAGGGTGGAGTGCGCCTGCAGAAGGTGCTCGCTCAGGCCGGTGTCGCATCCAGGCGTGCGTCCGAGCAGATGATTGCGGATGGCCGGGTGAGCGTCGACGGACAGATCGTGCGCACCCAGGGTGTTCGCGTTGATCCCGCGAATCAGGTGATTCACGTCGATGGGGAACGCCTCATCTTGGATGAGACGAAACACATCGTGTTGGCTCTCAACAAACCGATTGGCACCGTCTCCACGATGCGCGACCCGGAGGGGCGGCCATCGATCGCCGATCTGATCGCCGACTACCCTGAGCGCCTGTACCACGTGGGACGCCTCGACATCGATACCTCCGGCCTGCTCCTGCTGACGAATGACGGGGAGCTCGCGAATCGCCTGACGCACCCGTCATACGAGATTCGTAAGACCTACGTGGCGCGCCTACACGGTGAGGTGAAGCCCGGGGTGAGGCGTCGGCTCCTCGCCGGTATCGAGCTTGAGGACGGGCCGATCGCGGTTGATTCTTTCCGCGTCGTCGATACGTATGGAGACATTACGACCGTCGAGATCGTTATTCACGAGGGACGTAACCGCCTGGTGCGCCGCATGATGGATGCGGTCGGGTATCCGGTGCGCGAACTCGTGCGCACCGGATTTGGTCCGGTCACGCTCGATCACCTGAAACAGGGGACCACGCGTCGGGTTAAGGGCAACGCCCTGGTCGCCCTGTACGGGGCCGTCGGACTGTGAGCACCGCAGGTGGCGGCGTCGGCGCTCGCGTCGTGTCAACCGTTGGTCCTGTGCTGATTATCGGTTCGGGCCTGCTGGGCGCCTCACTCGGACTGGCACTGCGCGCCGGGGGAGTGGGCGTCTATCTGGAGGATGCATCGCCCACCTCTCTCCGTTTGGCTTCCGACGTGGGTGCCGGCTGCCCGTTCGCGGACGTGATGGACGAGGCGGGCATTGCGCGGGAGGAATTAGGCGGGGCCGCGCCGGGCTACGAGGCACCGCGCATCGTTGTCGTTGCAACCCCTCCCGACGTGGCGGATCGCGTTATCGTCGATTCCCTGCTGCGCTTCCCCGGCGCGATCGTCACGGATGTGGCATCGGTGAAGGGCACCGTGGTTGCCGATGTCCTGGCTGCGTTGGACCAGGCCGGACAAACAGATCATGCTTCTCGTTACGTGGGCTCTCATCCGATGGCTGGACGCGAGCGCAGCGGCGCCGGAGCTGCGGATGCTGACCTGTTTTACGGCAGGCCGTGGGTGATTGTCGCCCACGAATCAACGTCCCCACGCGCGGTGCTTGCGGCGCGCGTGTTGGCCACAGACGCGGGCGCGGTCCCGCTGGAGATGAACGCTGGAGTGCACGATCACGCCGTCGCGCTCGTATCCCACGTACCGCAGCTGGTGTCCTCGATGCTCGCGGCGCGCCTCGTTGATGCTCCCGCGCAGGCTCTGGGTCTGGCCGGTCAGGGCCTGCGTGATACCGCGCGAATTGCTGCGTCTGACCCTCGTTTGTGGACGACGATCCTGGCCGGTAACGCGGGGCCCGTCGCCTCGATTTTGCGCGATCTGCGCGGCGACCTCAATGACCTACTCACTCACCTGGACGCAGCGGCCGAGTTGGGGCCGTTGCGCGGCGGAAGCGTCGGGGCGATCAACCGTGTGATGACCGCCGGTAACCGGGGAGTTGCGAGAATTCCGGGCAAGCACGGTGGAGCGCCGTCCCGCTATCGTGAGATCGAGGTCTTGATCCCGGACGAGCCGGGTGCGCTAGGGCGCTTGTTCAGCGAACTGGGGGAGTCTTCTATCAATATTGAGGATTTCGTCCTCGAGCACTCTGCTGGCGCGCTGGCTGGCGTCGCTCGCGTCATGATTGATCCGGCGGTCGCTGATCGCTGCGTCGCCGACCTGCAGGAGCGGGGATGGCGTCTCATCACCTACTAGGATGACTGTGGTAAGGAGATTGTTCACATGGACGACATGATGCGCCGGGATGCGATTTCTCGTGTTGGTATCACTATTGCGATCGATGGACCCGCCGGTTCTGGAAAGTCCACGGTGTCAAAGAAACTGGCCTCGCGTCTGGGGATCGGCTATCTCGACACGGGCGCGATGTATCGCGCGCTCACGTGGTACGTCCTCAAGCGGGGCATTGACTTTGCCGATACAGCGGCGGTTGCCGGGGCCGCTCACGAGATGCCGCTTCGCCTCGTGTCCGACCCGATGGACCCGCACGTATGGGTCGGGGACTGCGAGGTCACCGAGCAGATTCGTGCGCCGCGAATTGCGCTTGCGATCAAGCACGTGTCAACCAATCTGTCTGTCCGGTCGTGGATGGCGACCGAGCAACGCAGGCGGATGATGGAGGCACGCCACAGCGGCTCTGGAATGATTGCAGAGGGGCGCGACATTACGACCGTCGTTTGTCCGAACGCGGATGTTCGTATCCTTCTTTTGGCGGATCAGGAGGCGCGCCTGCGCAGGAGGACGCTCGAGCTGTACGGCGACGCGACCGATGAACACATGGAGATCGTCCGGGAGCAGGTCGAGGGACGGGATCGCGCCGACTCGGAGGTCGCCGAGTTTATGGTCGCTGCGCCCGGCGTGGCCACGGTGGACTCCACCGGACGTGACGTCGAGGGAGTGTGCGATGCGATCATGCGGTACGTGGATCAAAATCTCGCGGATCGGGACGTCTAGCCTCAGCATCGTCGACGCGCCGTCGTGTCCCTGCGGTCTTTTTAGCGGCGAGAGAATGGCCAGGAGAGCGCCGTCGGCACCCCGGTTCGAATCCCGTGGCCTCCGGTCCCGCGACACCTTCACCGGCCGCGTGTCCGCGTGCAGTAGCCGATATGTTGCGACCGTTCGCGCCCTAACCGATTCCTGGTGTGTGGTTGGACGTTCCCCCGTGGTTCGAGTAGCCCTGGTTCGGCGGAGCTCCCATCGGCGTACCAGCCTGCGGGTACTGCGGCCCGTAATTGGGGCCACCGGTGACCCCGTACTGAGGGCCGTTCGGGCTGTTGAAACTGGGCATGTCGCGTGACTGCGCCTTGCCTTTCCCTAGGTAGAAGTAACGGAAGAGCAGGGCGAACAAGATGACAATGCCACCGACAACAAGGGCGATGATGACGGCGATGGGACTCACGGGACCGTGGTGACGGTTCCGGACCCTGAATCGGCGCCGTGCGGGAGAAACGGCAACGCTTACCTGCGCCTGCGCTGTAGGCGTTGTGATCGGGTGCCCAGTCGGGGCGCTGTCTGCGACGGCGACCACACAAGTAGTGGTAGTGGAGGAGGTGGAGGCGGCCTGCGACGGAGCGGATGGCGCGACGATAGCGGCGGTGCCGATAGCGAGTGCGGCCGCGAATGTCCTGAGTCGGTGCGATGTCATGGGACGATAACTCCAAGCGTTCGGGTAAGCGGACGAACACGTGTCAGTCTAGTCCAGACTGGGAGCACAATAGTGATCTCACGGTGTAATGCGGGACATTAATGGGTGAATGGCGGGAGGAGCGGATTCCCCTGCGGGTCAGTGTGGTGCGGCGCACTCTCATCGGCTTGCTTCTGGGTCTCGTGGTGCGCTATAGTTCTACAGGTCGCCGAGGCGATGATCTTAATTTGCGGGCTGTGGCGCAGCTTGGTAGCGCACTTGACTGGGGGTCAAGGGGTCGTGGGTTCAAATCCCGCCAGCCCGACCAAAGAGCCGCGAGGGTTGTCCTCGCGGTTTTTGCGTGCCCTCACAGGATGAAGGCTGAGTGGGGGACCTCTGTCCCTCACGGTTGTTGTTTGTCGGGTTTGTAACCGAAATGTGACCGATGATGTCGCACTTTTATTACCCCTGGTAAATGGCCGTTTACGCGCGCTCCTGCGAGTGTTTACGCAGGTAAAGGGGGGATACATCAAGCGTACGCTCCATCAATTCTGCGAACGCGGCTGGAGTAAACTGTTTGACAGGTCGAAGTCATCAACGGGGATGACTTCGACCTGCTAACCCTCCACCCGGCCCCTGCCACCGGCCTATTGCCGGTCTTCCTTCTACAAGAGGAGGCCCCGGTCTCGTCCGTGCAACGATGCTACGACGAGGCCAGGGCCGGGGAGGGGATGGTTTTCCGGCTGCTGATCAACTCCGCGGATCCGCGTCAATGGCTCCCTGAATATCGTGAAATAGCAGATTCGATATCTCGACCTGAACCATTTCGACCTTGGGCACGTCCCACAACAGGAGGGGATCGTTCGCGGATGTCTGCAGGGCGAGAGTGCCGCAACCAAAGATACGATCGTCGAAGTTCTTTTCGATCTGGATGTCGGAGATGCGGGTCAGCGGCAGGTCGTGTCCGGTCCGCCTAATGACGCCGGTGCGGGTGATGACCCGCTTTGTCGTGACCGTGTAGGTTGTCATCGACCACTTCACCCACGGCACGATAAAGAGCGGAATCGACAGCACGAGGACGGTGATCCATATGGTTGCCAACGCCCAGTAACGTGCGTTCGCAGGCACGTAGAACGATCCGATGGCAGCCGCTACGAGCAAGAGAACCTCAATGATAATCGCGGGCAAGAGGGTCTTGACGTGCGTGTGCATGTGACGGACGACGACCTCGTCCTGACTGAGGAGCTTCTTCGACATGGCCATAGCTCTATCATGCCAGAATTGCGCGAGGCAGGAGGCCTCATGTCATGGCCCGTACGAGGTGCGAACCGCGGCTTAGCGGGGACGCCGATACGTCCCGATGATGTCGGTGTTCACGATTCCGATTGCGGTCATGAGGGCGAGCATCGTTGTCGGCCCGACAAAGCGGAACCCGCGCCGTCTCAGTTCCGCGGCGAGTGCTCGGGACTCGTGAGTCTGCGTCGGCACCTGCGCGGCGCATGTGGGCCGGGGATCGTGGGTGGGGCAAAATCGCCACACCAGATCGCCGAGGTGCGACGGCTGCTCGTCCCGGGCAGCTGCATCTGCCTCGCAGGATCGAATCGCTAACGTTGCCCGCGCATTGGAGATCGCGGCTTCGATCTTCCTACGGTTACGGATGATCGAAGCGTTCGACATGAGGGCTTCGACGTCCTGTGGGCCGAATCCGGCGACCCGTTCGGGCTGGAAGTTGGCGAATGCCTCGCGAAACGCGGCGCGCTTGGTGAGCACGGTGCGCCACGAGAGGCCCGACTGGAAACCCTCGAGAATCAGGCGTTCATAGACCCCCGACTCGTCGTGGACGGGCATGCCCCACTCGGTATCGTAGTAGAGACGCATCAGGGTGTCGTGGGACGCCCAGGTTGGGCGGACCAGGCCGTCATCGCACAGCGTGAGGCCATTGGCAAGCGTTTTTGGCGCTCCCACGGGAACGTTGTGTGAGGTGTTCATGATGTGATCCTGCGTCTCCTCATCGGCGCGGTCAAGCGAAGCGCCGGAGCCTGTGGAAAAGAGCGCGTCGCTCCCCGTCCCTGTGGATGCACTGCCGATCCATGTATCGGCAGTGACCGGTGACATCACGCCCTGGCGGGGGAGGAGAGCCCACCGGGCACGCGTCTACCTCCGGCGCTTCTCACGCACACGCACGGAAATCTGAATGGGAGTTCCCTCAAAGCCAAAAGTCTCGCGCAGGCGGCGTTCGATGAAGCGGCGGTAACCCGGATCCAGGAAGCCGGTTGTGAACAAGACGAAACGAGGTGGTTTGCTGGAAGCCTGAGTGCCAAAAAGAACGCGGGGCTGCTTACCGCCGCGCAGCGGGTGCGGGTGGGCGGCAACCAGCTGTCCGAGGAATGCATTGAGCTGCCCGGTTGGAATACGAGTCTCCCACCCCTTCAGGGCGGTGTCGAGCGCCCGAACGATCCGGTTCGTGTGCCAACCGGTCTTGGCCGCGAGGTTAATGCGCGGTGCCCACTGGACCTGCACGAGTTCACGCTGAAGCTGGTTCTTGATCTCTTTCTGGCGTTCCTCGTCAACCAGATCCCATTTGTTCGTGACGACCACGAGCGCGCGACCCGAGTCGATCACCTGCTGCACGACGCGAATATCCTGCTCGGTGAGCGGGGCGGAACCGTCAATGAGGACCAGGGCGACTTCAGCCCTCTCAATAGCCGCCTGAGTCCGAATAGACGCGTAGTAGTCCGCGCCCGTCGTGCGGTGCATCTTGCGTCGAATGCCCGCGGTATCAATGAACCACCAGGGCCTGCCGTCAAGCTCAATGAGCTCGTCGACAGGGTCACGCGTCGTGCCAGCCAGTTCGTTAACGACGACGCGTTCGCCACCGGCGAGGGCGTTGAGCAGCGAGGACTTACCAACATTTGGGCGACCGACGAGGGCTACTCGGCGCGGCCCACCAGCGGGTGGTGCCAAGGCGACGGCCGACTCGTCGGGCAGGACGTCCATGACGACATCGAGCAGGTCGCCGGTGCCTCGTCCGTGCAGGGCCGAGATGGGGTGGGGTTCTCCCAGGCCAAGACTCCACAGGTAGGCTGCGTCGGCCTCCTGAAGGGGGGAATCGACCTTATTCGCGGCTAGGATAATCGGCTTGTTCTTGGACCGCAGCATCTCGACGATGCGTTCGTCCGAAGCTGTGACTCCAACCGTTGCATCGAGTACGAGGACAACCGCGTCCGCCAGATCGACCGCCATCTCGGCCTGTTTCGCAACCGAGCGGTCCAGGCCCTTGACGTCGATTTCCCATCCGCCGGTGTCCACGAGGGTAAAGTTGCGTCCGGCCCACTCCGCGGGGTAGGAAACGCGGTCACGTGTCACGCCCGGTGTGTCCTGCACGACCGCCTCACGTCGGCCGAGAATACGGTTCACCAGCGTGGATTTACCGACGTTGGGGCGTCCGACGACTGCCAGCACCGGCAACCCCGCAGTAACGTCGTGGCCATTCGTAGCCGGTGCCTGGCCCGAAAGCAACGCGATGTCTTCCTCGTCCAGCTCAAACTGATCGAGGTCGGCGCGCATGATGCGGGCGCGCGCCTCGGAGTTTGCGTCTGCTAGGTCGCGCGCATCGAACGAGGCCGTGGCCGGGGCAGCGCCGCAGTCGAGTGCGTCCTCGGAGAAGCTGAGGGGGGCATCGGATCGGTCATCAATGTCTTTCACCCGTCCAGTCTACGGCGAGAGGCGCCGCCCGGGCCCAATGGGGCCTGCCAGGCGCGCCAGGACATCGCCTGATGCCTCCTATTCGTGCGAACGCACGTCACCCGCGAGGACCTCTGCAGCGACGGGGACGTCGTTGTAGCGGTGGTGAATTCCTTGGATTTCCTGATACCACTCGGATCCCTTGCCCGTAATAACGACGGTGTCTGTCGGCAAAGCGGCCAGAATCGCTCGTCGCACCGCGTCACGACGGCAAGTTGTCACTTCAAACACATCGAGCATGTCGGGGCGAACGGATGCGATCCCGCGCAGCAGGTAGTCGCGAATGTGCTGAGGATCCTCGGTACGCGGATTCTCGTCCGTCACCCACAAGATGTCGGCCTCGCGTGCGGCGATGGCCCCGAGCTCTTCGCGCTTGCTTGCGTCCCGATCACCGTCGGTGCCAAAGACAATGACGACGTTACCGCTGGTGAGCTCGCGCGTCGAACGCAGGGTCCATTCAAGAGCCTCGGGCGTATGGGCATAATCGACGATGACCAGGGGCTGGGCGCCCGGCGTGGGATTGACCTTCTCCATACGCCCCGGAATCTGAGGGGCGGCCTCAACGGAGGCGATGACGTCGGGAAGGTCGATTCCCAGGCTTACGGCGCTGACAATCGCGACCGCGGTATTTTGGACGTTGACCTCTCCCAGGATGGGCATCGCGACGCGGTGGCCCATGCCGTCGGGGGCAACGAGAGTGAAAACGGTGCGCCCAATCGACTTGTCCGGTGCGATGTCGCAGACCTGCCAGTCCGCCTCCTCATCGGTCAGTGCAGACACGGTAGTAACCGGAATGGGGGCCTGGGCCGCAAGTCGGCGCCCCCACTCGTCGTCGACGCACACGACCGCGCGGCGAGAGTGCTCGGGGGTAAAGAGCAGGGCTTTCGCGGCGAAGTATGCTTCCATATCGCCGTAGTAGTCCAGGTGGTCGTGCTGAAGGTTCGTGAAAGCGGCGACGTCGAAGACGATTGTGTCGACCCGGTGCAACGAGAGGGCATGCGCCGACAGCTCAATGACCCCCGCACCGCACGCGTATTGTTCGGTTGCGGCGAGGAAACGCGCGACGACGGGGGCTTCCGCCGTCGTACGGACTGCCTCAAAGGAAATCGGACCGACACTGGTCTCGACTGTCCCGCACAGCGATGCATCGGGGAAACGAGAAGAAATCGCAGCACGCATGAGGTATGACGTCGTCGTCTTGCCATTGGTGCCCGTAACGGCCATCGTGGTGACGCGGGTTGCGGGAGCGCCGTAGATGTTGTTGCAGATCGTGGGGACAACTCCGCGCGGATCCTCCACCTGGACGACCGGCACCCCCAGGCCTCGGTCGTGTGCCTGCACCCTTCCGGCCGCGTCCGTGAGAATGAGGCTCGCTCCCGCTTCAACGGCCGCGTGGGCAAAACGCACCCCGTGCTGTGTCAAGCCCGGGATCGCCACGAAGATCCACCCCGGTTCGCAATCGTTGGAAGAGACGGTGATACCGCTGACGGTGGTTCCCGTGCGATCGATTGCCCCTGCGGTTGCGTCAGCATCGTAGAATCCCTGGATCGCGACGCCTTCCAAAGCTCGGAAGAGCGGAACCGGATCAACGGGGGGGCGGATATCAGTCACTGAAGTCATAACACCACTGTAGTTCGTCGCGGCGGCGTCGCGCTCCACACGTCAGGTCGGCGACACAGTAGGATGAGACTCATGCAGATTCTGACACGCGACGAGGCGGCGCATCGCGCGGCCCAGCTGGACGTATCCGCCATTGACGTCGTCGTTGACGTCCGAGACGCCCAGAAAGAGTCCGTGGCAACCTATCCGGTGAGTTCCACGCTGACGATGACCTCGCGCGGGGAACGAAGCTTTATCGATATCGCCGGGGAGGTCACGGGAGTATTCCTGAACGGCCAGGCACATGCGTTCGAAGACGACGAGGACCGCGTGTGGGTGAGCGGCCTGCCCGTGGGGGAGAGCTTCACGCTGGAGATCCGTGCGCTCGCCCGCTACTCGCGCAGCGGCGAGGGATTGCACCGCTACGTCGATCCCGAAGACGCGGAGGTGTACCTCTACACGCAGTTCGAACCCAACGATGCCCACCGAGCGTGGCCGTGCATTGACCAGCCCGATGTGAAGCCCGAGTGGACCTTCCACGTGATCGCGCCCGCGCGATGGGTCGTCTCCTCCAACGGCGCTGAGATTCGGTCTGAGCCGGTCGACGGGGAGGAGGTGGTGCGTCACGACTTCAGCGCAACGCGGCCGCTTTCCAGCTACATCACGGCCATCGTCGCCGGTCCGTGGGCGGTCATCGACGGCGGAACGTGGAGCGGCGGTGCCTCCGATGGGGGACACACCGACTTGGCGCTTCGCCTGCTGTGCAGGCGCACTCTCGCACGCTACCTCGATGCGCAGGATGTTTTCGAAGTCACGCGAGCGGGGCTGGACTTTTATCACGAGCGCTACGGGGTAACTTTCCCCTGGGGGTCCTACGACCAGATCTACGTGCCTGAATACAACCTCGGAGCCATGGAGAACCCGGGGTGCATCACCTTCAACGAAAACTACATTTCCCGCTCGACGCCTACCTTCGCAGAACGGCAGCGTCGCGCGAACACCACGCTCCACGAGATGTGCCACATGTGGTTTGGTGACCTCGCCACTCCCGCCTGGTGGGACGACCTGTGGCTCAAGGAATCGTTTGCAGAAAATCAGGGGGCCAGCGCGATCGCAACGGCAACGCGCTATGTCGGCGAATGGGCGAATTTCGCTATGAACCGTAAAATCTGGGCCTACACGCAAGACCAGATGCCGACGAGACACCCCATCGCGGCCGACATCCCTGACGTCGCCGCGGCCAAGACAAATTTCGACGGCATCACCTACGCGAAGGGTGCCTCCGTTCTCAAACAGTTGGTGGCGTGGGTCGGACAGGACGCGTTCTACGAAGGAACACGTCGGTACTTCCAGAAACACCAATTCGGCGCCACGTGCCTCCACGACCTGCTCGAAGCCCTGGAAGAGGCGTCGGGGCAGGAACTGGAAACGTGGAAGAGCGCATGGCTCGACACATCGGGTCCTTCGACCCTGTTCGCCACCAGAGCCATCGACGGAGCCGGAGCCATCTCGGACTTTACTCTCCACCAGAGCGCTCAAGCGTGTGGGGGAGTGCTCCGTCCCCACCGCGTAACCGTATCGACGTGGCGTGTGGCCGGGGGAAAGCTGGAACAAACTCGGGTCTTCGATGTGCGCATAGAGGGGGAGAGGACCTTGATCGACCCCGACGGGGTACTGTCGGGGTCGGGTAGCGCTGCTTTAGTTGACCTCGTCGTCGTCAATGACGATGACCTGACGTACGCGATCGCCCGGCTGGATGAACGCTCAACGGACGTCGCTCTGGCCTACGTCGCCACCATCGACGCGCCGATCACGCGAGCGGTTGTCTGGGCGTCGCTGTGGAATGCAGTGCGTGACGGGCTGCTCGATCCGCGCCGCTTCATCGATGCCGTCCTTACCGCCGTTCCCGCGGAGAGGGAACCCACTATCCGCGACCGTCTCGTCCTGTTCGTCGCGGAAGCCCTGTCGTCGTTCCTGCCCGGACGAGCGCGCGTCGGAGTCCACGACCGCGTGATGGCGACCATGCTTCGCCTGTCGAAGGAGACGACCGACGCCGATGCCCGGCGCACGTATACGCGCGCCTTCATCGCCGAGTTTTCAGCTCGAGGCGGGGACAACTACGCGGAAACGGTGAAAGGGCTCGCCTGGGCAGATGACCCTGACATCGCGTGGAGAGCGCGCCGGGCGCTATCGGCGCGGGGAATCGTGCACGAGGAGACGATCGACCAATGGCGTGACGCCGATGGGTCGGGTGAAGCTGCGCGGATGAGCGCTGAGGCGCTTTCCTCGCTGCCCGAAGAAAGCGCCCGGAGGCGCGCGTGGGAGTCTGTCTATGCAGATTCGCTGTCGAACGACCTCCTCACCGCGACCCTGGCGGGCTTGCAGGCCTCGTCGTGGGAAGGCGAGTCAGGAGTCGAGACCGCGCTTTCGAGGATACGCGCCTACTGGGAGACGCACACCATCGGCATGGCGCTGCGCTACGCCAACGGGGTGCTGGCGCTGGGCATCGACATCGACCGCGAGGGCAGCGTCGAACAATCCGTTTGCCTCCTGCGTTCATGGCTTGAGGAAAACGCAGACGCTCCGGCTCAGCTGCGCCGTATCATCATCGAGCACCTCGACTCGTTCGAGCGCTGCGAACGCGTGCAGCGTCGGTGGGAGCAGGAGCAATGACGCACCGGGGCCATCGAGACGAAGCACCGGGGGAGGAACGACAGGTGCCCCGGGCCTCGACCGTGGACCCCGCGGCCTCGATGTCCCTGTTGACCTCCCTGCTGGCAAACCCCCTCGATGCGGGCTACGAACACTACCACGCGGACCACAGCTCCCACCCTGCCAGGTGCATCGAGAAGCTTGCCGTCTTTGTGGTTGCGGCAGCGCTCGGCTTCGGATCAATCGTGGCAACGGCTTGTCTGCGAGGGCCAGCCAGTGACGTGAAGGCGGACCTGAAGGCCCAGGCATCTGCCCGATCTGACCAGGTGGAAGCGCTGAACGCCGACGTGCAGTCTCTCGGTAGAGCGATCGACCAGCTCTCGCAATCCGGGGACGCGGCGCCTACCGATAGCGCCCAGGAGATGACGACGGCCACGACCCCGGTATCGGGCCCCGGGATCACTGTCACGTTGACGGATCGCAGCGGTCCCGGCAGAGGCAGCGGAGCCGTGCGCGATCAGGATCTGGCGATGGTCGTCAACGCGCTGTGGGCCGCAGGTGCGGATGCGATTTCTATCAACGGTCAAAGGATCGGCCCCGATACCTTCGTGCGCAAGGCGGGTTCCGTTATCCTCGTCAACGTTGCTCCCGTGTCCTCCCCCTATGAGGTCAGCGCCATCGGAGATTCCAACGCGCTGTCGGTTGCGCTCGTTCGCGGAGCCACCGGCGATTATCTCTCGGCCGCCCAGTCGGTGACCGGCATGAGCGTCTCCACGAAGGTCGTAGCTACACTGTCCATGGACGCGCGCGCCCATACCGTCCCCCAATACGCATCCCCGCTGACGTCACCGAACGAAGGAGGTACTCAGTGATCGCCGTCATCGGATTGATCATCGGCATAGTTTTCGGCGTGCTCCTTGACCCCACGGTTCCGGCATGGCTGACGCCGTTTTTGCCCGTCGCGGTTGTCGCCGGGCTTGATGCCCTCTTCGGCGCCGGGCGCGCGTGGCTTGAGGGTCGTTTTGCCGACCGTGTGTTTGTCACATCGTTCTTTTGGAACGTCGTCGTCGCATGCCTCCTTGTTTTCCTGGGCACTCAGCTCGGAGTGGGGTCCGCGATGACCACGGCCGTGGTCGTAGTTCTGGGAATCCGCATCTTCTCCAATACCGCATCGATCCGTCGATTGCTGCTGAAGGCGTGACATGAGCGAGAAGACGAACGAAGAGATCCCCGCCGTCCACGAGGATCGAACCGCCCATCGCGGCGATGACGCGAAGGGTGAGACACGCGGTGGGAAACACCTGTGGGAGCGAGCGAGGGGAGCGTTTTTTGCGCTTCCACGGGGGCTGCATGCCGTCATACTCATCATCTTTATGATTCTCGGGTTTGCGCTGGCCACTCAGGTTCGCGCCCAACGCTCCGACCCTCTCGAGGGGCTGTCCGAGCAGGATCTCGTGACGGTCCTCGACGAGCTGGGAACTCAGGAGCAGAATCTGCGGACAAAGCGCGGGGAGCTCGCCCGCGAGCTGGAGGATCTGCAGGGCGCAGCTGACGAAGCAGACGCTCGTGAACAGGCGTCACGAAAGGCCGCGCTCCAAGCGCAGATAGCGGCGGGAACCATCCCCGTACACGGCCCCGGCGTATCGGTCAGCGTCGCGGACCCCGGCGCGAATCTGACCCCCACTCAGTTCGTGATAACGCTCGGGGAACTGCGCAACGCGGGAGCTGAGGCCATCGAGCTCAACGGGGTGCGCCTGTCGACGCGGTCGGCGTTTACGGGACAAGCCGGAGCGATCAACGTCGATGGCACCGCCATCTCTTCGCCGTACACGTGGAACGTCATCGGTGAGTCACAGACGATCGCGACAGCGCTCGACATTCAGGCCGGATCGGCGGCACAGATGAGGGCCAAGGGAGCGGTTGTCAGCATCACGCCGAGCAAGGATATCGAGATCCGCTCTGTCGCCACCCCGCGCGCGCCCCAGTACGCGACATATGACTGAGCGCCCCACGTATAATGGGCGAGGAAGTCACCGTGCCCGCGCCTGACGGATGGTGAACGTTTACACTTGTCCCAGTCACCGAAATCACCGTTTGGAGCGCACAATGTCTGACAATCAACAGTTCGACCCCACTGCAACCTCCATCTTTGGCATGACGCCTGTAACGGAGGACGCCGAAGAGGCACCCGTCGCGCTGTCCGCTCGTGATCGCGAGGCCGTGGAAGCCCTGCCCGCAGGTTCGGCTCTGCTTATCGTGCAGCGCGGGCCCAATACCGGTGCGCGTTTCCTTCTCGATCCCGAGGTAACGAATGCCGGTCGATCACCGAAGGCCGACATCTTCCTTGACGACGTTACCGTGTCGCGTAAGCACTGCCAGTTCATCGCCTCCGGCGGCGGCCACATCGTGCGCGACTCCGGTTCCCTCAACGGAACCTATGTGAACCGTGAGCGCGTCGACTCGGTTGAATTGCACCCGGGAGACGAGGTGCAGATCGGGAAGTACCGACTGACGTACCAGCCCTCAACCAAGCATGCCTAGCGTGTCTGCTGCCGTTGCACGCGTGCGTCGATCCGATTCCGCTGCGGAATCGATCTCGTGGCCACACGATGTCGATCACGCGCCCGAGCTGTCGATTGGTCGGGTCGTCGACGCCCTGAAAGAAGAGTTCCCCGCGATCTCACTGTCCAAGGTGCGCTACCTGGAGAGCGAGGGGCTCGTGTCTCCCGCACGCACGGGTGCCGGATATCGGAAGTACTCCGCCGCGGATATCGAACGTCTGCGTTATGTGTTGACCGAGCAGCGGGACTCGTTCACTCCGCTGAGTGTGATTCGCGCTCAGCTTGATGCGCTCGATGCTGGCCATTCGCCCGCGAGGCGCCGCGTTGCGCAGATGGTGTCCTCGGAGGGGCAAACTGTGTCCCTTGGCGGACGGCGGGCCATTCCGGCAGGTGATCTTTCGGATCTGACCGGTGTGGACATGGATGCTCTGGAGCGCTACACCCGCCTCGGACTGATCACGCCTGACCTGGCCGGCTATTTCCCCTCGCGGTGTGTTCAGGCCGTATCGACGATCGCACGCCTGGAATGCGCGGGAGTTGACGTGCGCGTTCTGCGCGCGGTGCGTCAGGGCGCGGAGCGCAGTGCGGATATCATCGATCAGGCGGTGTCCTCGCAGCGAGGACGAGGCCGGGGAGCGGATCGGGAGCGGGCGCGCGCGCGCGCGATCGAGCTTGGTGATCTGTTCGCTGAGCTGCACCGGGACATGTTGACTGTTGCCGTGTCGGCGCTGGCCGACGAAGACGACTAACTCTCATGTTCAGCATGAAGGTTAGACTCGCCGGGACGATCGTTGACCGCCGTGCGTCGGTGCTCTACCGTAGTCCTGTTCTCACCAAGTACCACCCACAAGGAGCCCCACAGTGAGTGCAGAAGCGAACGCCGCCGCACCGAGGCAAGGCATGCTTTTTGGCGATCCGCTCGAGGGACTCGATACGGATGAAATGGGTTATCGCGGCCCTGTTGCGTGCAGCGCTGCCGGCATCACGTACCGCCAGCTGGACTACTGGGCCAGAACGGGTTTGCTGCAGCCTTCTATCCGCGCCGCCCGCGGGTCGGGCTCCCAGCGTCTCTACTCTTTCCGCGACATCCTCGTCCTGAAGGTAGTCAAGAAGCTGCTCGACGCGGGTGTGTCGCTGCAGCAGGTGAGGGTAGCTGTCGCGTCTCTCCAGCACCAGGGAGTGGACGATCTCGCTGCCATCACGCTCATGAGCGATGGCGCTTCCGTCTACGAATGCACGTCGACGGATGAAGTTATCGACCTTCTACAGGGCGGACAGGGGGTTTTCGGCATCGCGGTCGGCCGCGTTTGGCGTGAAGTCGAAGGCTCTCTTGCCGAGCTTCCACTCGAACGCCCCGGGCGGGTGTTCGTTGATGAGCTGGCGGAGCGACGTCGTTCCAAGCGCTCAGCGTCCTAATGTGAGCCGTATGGGTGTGGGGACCGGATCGAATTCGATCCGGTCCCCACACCCATTGACAGGGGGCTGCGCGGCCTTGGAACTATTGGCGCCCGAGGGGCCGCCTGATCGTGAATGCGGCCTCCAGGTCGGTGATTTCCACACTCACCATCCCGTTCGCATCAACGATGTAGGCCTCTTCGATGAGGGGGCCATCCTCCGTGCGAACCACGGGAATCGATGCGATGTCAATGTCGCTGCGGTGCAGGTTGGGGTCGAAGGGGAAGATGACTTCCCCGTACGGCTGCAGATCCCCGCGTGGCACCCCGGCCTCGTCGAAGGATGAGTACTCAACGAAGCGGAAGTGTCCAATGTTGTGAGCTGCACGATATCGGCGCTTGATCGTCAGGGCCTGACCGGGAGCCAGTTCCGTGTTGGGCTCAAGGAGTGTGTCGAACGAAATGAGGTTACCGGCCTCACGCTCACGGAAGACTCCGAGGCCTCGAGAAAGCTGCTCGCGCACCGTGTACGCCGCTTCGGGATCGGCTCCGATGGCCAGTCCGATCGCGGTAGACGCAGCCGTGTGGGGCGAACGATGAACCCGGCGTCCGAAACGGGAACGCAAGACCCTGGCAACGAGAGGCAGCTGAGAACCGCCACCTACCACGTAGAGCCCCGCGATATCGCCGCCAAGCTTGCTCGTGCCCGACGCGTCGGGCACGAGGAGGGGTTCCATCGCTTTCACCGTTGCCTCGACCAGGGGAGTGCAGGCGTCATAGAAGCTGGCGACCGTGATTGTGACGGGCTCTCCATTAACGGGTACCGTGATGAACTTCGTGGAAGGGGAGAGCGTTTCCTTTGCGGTGCGGGCATCTTCCAGCAGCCGCTGCCACGCGGCGTCCCCCAGCTTTCCCGAATCGGTTTTGGCGGCTGCGGCCAGGCAGTTGGCGAGCACCGTGTCAAAGTCATCCCCGCCGATCATGTTCAGACCGCGCGAACCCATGACCTCGTGCAGCGTTCCGGTTGCCGAGACGATGGAGGCATCGAATGTGCCGCCGCCGAGGTCGTAGACGAGGATTGCGGTTCGCTTTGAATTGAGCGTGCCGGCGTGGCGGTGCGTGTACTCGAAGCCGGCCGCTGACGGTTCGTTAACCATGGCGAGCACGTCCCAGCCCGCACGCCGGAAGGCCTCGAGAGTGAGGAAACGCTGGGCAGACCACGCGTGGGCGGGAACGCCGACCAGCGCCTCCAGGGGCTCGGATGCGGGCAATAGGGAGACGGAGGAGTTGGTGCGCAGCTGATGGGCCACGTAGCTAAGGAAGCCCGTCAGCGCGTCCAGGATGGAGATGCTGTGATTTCCCAGCCGAAACGTCGAGGCGTCAGTGACGGACGCATCCGACAGCAGTCGCTTGAAGGAGCGAAGGTGGAGGGCTCCGTCGCGCGCGGCGTCTTCGGCGTCGAAGCCGTACACCAGTCGGTCGCCATCAAGGGCGAGTACAGACGGAATGAAATCGATGGTATCGTCCTGATTGTTAATAAAAGAGACGATCGGATAGTTCCCCCGATCGACGATAGCGATCGCTGTGGTCGTGGTGCCAAAATCAACTCCGAGTCTCATGGAACCCACCCTAGCGCGCATTCGCGGCGGGGCCTAGGACCGTCTTACGGGACGTTCCCACTTTCCGCGATCACATGCCCTGTGGGCGAGGGTGACAAAAAGCCAAGCGAACAGGAAGTACGCAAATCCTGCGATGGCATCCACAATGTAATGGTTGCCCGTTGCGACGATTGTCACGATTGTCAGTGTCGGGTGCGCGGCGAGCAGGAGCCTGGCCCACCACGAACGCCACACGTAGGTGCCGAGCATGAACGCGACCCACATCGACCAGCCTGTGTGCATGGAGGGCATCGCGCCGTATGGGTTGGCGAGCGTGCCGAACAGCTGGGAGTAGGAGGACGTGTGTTGGGCGACGGCGTCGACGATTCCAAATTCGTTGACGAGGCGCGGAGGAGCCAGGGGATAGGTCCAATACGTTACCAGCGCGCCGATCGTCATGACCACGAGCGTCCAACGAGCCCGTGAGTAGAGGGTGGGCGCCTTGATCCACAGGGCCAGCATCGCCAGCCCCGTGGCGAGAAAGAACGAGACCGCGTACTGCATCGAAGCCAGCGAAGCAACGGTGGGATGCGCTGCCAGCCAGGCGTTGGCGTCCGCCTCAACGAACAGGCCAACGTATTCCTCGAGGCGGGCGATCGTGTGGGCGTGTGCGACCGCGACCTCCTTGGTGGCGGGTGCAAGAAACGACAAAACCGAGTAGGCCATGCATGCGAAGGTGAGTCCGACGACTTCGCGAATGGCGTGTGGCCTGCGTGAGGATAGGGGCTTGTCCGACGTCATGGGTGTAACTGTAGCCGTGTGGGTGAAGGGAGCGTTAACGGAAAAAATCGGACATAATGTACATTATCGGATCGTGGGGTGGGAGTTGGACGAGGCGGTGGCGGGGTTCCGCTTGACGTGTCGGATAGAATGAATCCGTTTCTTCACTACGTCCAGGAGGCAGTTATGGCTGACCGCGCATTGCGTGGCATGCAGATCGGCGCCAAGTCCCTCGAGTCCGAGGACGGCGTCGTCTTCGCAGATCGTTTCGTCGTCCGTTACCTGTGCCCGAACGGACACGAGTTCGAGGTAACGCTCTCCAGCGAGGCGACCGCGCCCGCAAACTGGGAATGCAAGTGCGGCCAGTCCGCCGAGCTTATCGGCGAAACTGAGGAAGACGAGGAATGCAAGCCCGTGAAGCCGCAGCGCACCCACTGGGACATGCTGCTTGAGCGCCGCTCGATCGAGGAGCTTGAGGTCGTTTTGAGCGAGCAGCTGACCGTGTATCGCGAGGGGCGACTGCGCCCCGAAGGCCACTACCGCAAGGGCTAACACGAACGGAACGGCGCGCGTGCGGCCTGGGCTAGACGGCTCAGGCCGCCCTTTGTCACCATTGCCAGTTCCTCGACAAAAATCGATGAATCGAGCTTCGATTCGCCGGCGATGCGTTCGTCGAAAGTGATAGGCACCTCGCGAATTACCGCGCCCAAGGACCGTTCGAGCTCGGTCATCTCGACCTGGAAACCGAATCCCGTAGTCGAGACGCGCCCCAGGACGCCGTGTGCGACCAGGAAGGAAGCACGATGAACGCGCAGGCCCGCAGTCGCGTCACGAACGGGCGTTCCGAGGCAAAATCGGACATAATAATTGCCCGCCTTCGAGAGAGCGACGCGTTTAGCCGACCAGCCATTGACCCTCCCGCCGCGTACCCACCGGGAACCAATCACCAAGTCAGGATGATCGGGGCCGGACATTCGTGTCAACAATTTGGGCAAGTCGACCGGACGATGCGAACCGTCCGCATCCATCTGCAGCAGGAACGGGTAGGCGTGCTCCATGCCCCACCCCATGCCGTCGACGTAGGCGGTTGCCAGGCCTGATTTCGCCGGACGGTGGAGAACGTGAAGTCGAGCCTCCCCCGCGCATCGTTCGTCAACCCACTCCCCCGTGCCATCCGGGGACGAGTCATCGACGATGAGTACGTGAGCGTTCGGGACCTGCATCCACACTTCCTTCAGAACGGCTGGTAGCGTCGACATTTCGTTATAAGTGGGGATCACGATCAGCGTGTGATCGCCAATTGGCGAGGGAGCGGGATGCGCGGAATCAGTCATGAGCCACATTTTGCATGTTTTGAGGATCACTCGCACGCGCTGTTCGGGAAAGCCGATACCCGCCCGCGCGCGAGTCCTGCCAGGGATACCGCGACAAGCAGCACAGTGAGCGCCATCAAGGCGATCGGAATATGCTCGCCAGCGCGAGCTGTGACAGTCAATGACGAGCGCAGCGGTATGTCTGCCACCACAGTGGCAACCTGTTGAGTAGCCGTCGAAGCGAGCACCGAACCGTCGGGGCGAATCACGTACGAGTGTCCGGTCGTTGACGCCTGGATGGCGCTGCGCGAATACTCCATTGCGCGCATGCGCAGCAGCTGCCCCTGCTGAGCGGACTCTCCCGATGAGCGGAAATGGTAGTTGTTCGACGGGGTGACGATGGCCTGTCCGCCCAGGCCAACACCCGCTGCGATGACCGTTGGATACCCTGCTTCAAAACAGATTCCGACAGCGAGCGGAACTGTACGACCATCGCGCGCGACCACGTCCATGCGGGGAGGCTCCTCCCCCGCTTCCATGTCCCTGCTGGACTGAGCCACTTCCGTGGCAAAGGAGGAAATGTAGCCCCGGAACGGGATGAATTCACCAAAGGGCACGGGCACGTGCTTGGAATAACGCAATGCCTCGTCCATGCCGGTGCCGACCTCCCACAGGGCAAGCCAGTTTTTCACGCGATTGCGCTCATTGATATTCGTGTAGCCCATGAGGATCGGCGCATCGACGGCACGAGACGCAGTTTCGATGCTCTTTGCCACATCGGGAAAGGCTGCCGGGTCGCGGTCGACGGATCCTTCGCCCCAGATTGCCAGATCGATAGGATTGCCTGTCGTTGCTGGGTCCTTCGCCAGCTGCAGCGTTGCGCGCATGTTGTTGCCCGTGACCTCCCCCCGTCGTTTATAGGCCTGCGCTCCCGGCAGCGCGATATCACCCTGCACGATCCCCACGCGGAGCAGGCCTTCTTCTGCCCGATTCGACAGCGGGATTGCCGCTGGAGCCACGTAACAAACGGCCAGGACTACGGCCAGGAAGGGACGCGAGAACCAGCGCTCGGCGTGACTGGAGGCGTCGCGGCGAGCAAACATGCGGCGGAGAAGTACCGCGCAGAACACCACGACAGTGGTAATCACCGACGTTCCTCCGTAGGGGGCCAGGTGGCCAAGCGGCGAATCAACCTGAGGGAGGGCAACCGACCCCCATGGGAAACCCGACCATGGCCAGCGCAAGCGCACCGCATCAACACCCGCCCAGGAGACGGCGTACACGAGCGCCTGCACGAGTGGCCCGCGAGCCCAGGGCCACAGTTGCGTCCACCGCACGAAGACCACCCATAGGAGCAGAAAAAGGGTCTGGACAAAGGCCAGCACAAACCACGCCGGCCGCGATCCCACGGCGAGAAAAACCCAATCAATAAGGGGAAGCCACATGCTCATCCCGAATATGAAGGTAACCGTCAGGGCGTGAAGAGAACGGGCCTCGTCGATGCGGGAGATATAGAGTGTCAGCGCGGGCACCGACAGCCACCACCAGCCCAGCGGGGGAAACGACGCGTACAGTGCCAGGCCAGCGACGGCCGCAACCAATGTATCCCCGCACACATGAGCGAGGGACGCGCGTTTCAAAATTTCTCGATGCCCCACTGAAACCTCCAGGCTCTTAGATGGTGGTCCAGGAAACGATACCGCGTCCGATGCGGTTCTTCGCTGCCTGAGCTGTGCGAGCAAGATCGGAGGAAGGCACAGCGGAGGCGATCTGCCCCAGGCAATCCATGACTTGTCGCATCCACCGGACGAAGTCGCCGGCCTGTATCTGTGTGCCGTCGATTGCGGTAGCGAGCGTCGAGCCGTGAGCCCACGCCAGCGTTGCGGCCATCAGACCAGCGTCCATACCCGGCGTCGGATCCAAACCGCAGTGCTTCTCCACGCGATGCACTCGTTCGAGTGTGCCCATGCACTCGTCCCAAGCCGTGCGCAGCCGGATGCTTACGCCCGAGGGGGTGAGCTCGCATGCGTCGTCATCGCTGTGCGAATCGTAGACGAGGGCGGATACCAACGCCGCCAGTTCCGCTTCGTTCAGGCCTTCCCACGCGCCTTCGTCGATCGACATAGCGATCACGAGGTCGCGCTCGCCAAAAACACGGCGGAGCCGCTCGCCCGACTCGGTCACGCGGTCGCCATCGAGGAAACCAAGCCGCTCAAGGACCGCGCAAACTCGGTCAAAGTGCACGGCAACCGAACCGGTCTGTGCGTCAATCTGCGTTCTTAGACGGTCGATCTCACGACTCACGTGCGCCCATCGAGCACCCGCCCTGGCGTGTTCCTCTCGGTGAGGGCATCGGTGGACCGGATGAGAACGCATGGCTGCACGCAGATCCGAGATCGGATCGCGGTCCGGGGAGCTGTCGTGGGCGAGAGCGAAACGTCCCTTGGCGCGGCCCGATCGGAGCTCCCCCGCGATACGGGTGCGTTCCTTCGTGCGGCGCAATGCTGACCCACCCGGAATCGACAGGTGTCCGACGACGGCGATACCGCCGCGGATGTCCTCCGGTGCGAGGGAGCGCCACGTGCCGTCCTCTCCGATGATACAGACCTCGACTCGGCCCGAGGCCGTGGTCGCCTGCGCGCCGACAACGCACAGGCGGTGCTTGTGCCCGCGAGTGAGCGCGAGAACGTCTCCGGTGCGTACGCTCTCGAGCACGCGTCGTGATTCCTCGCGCCGCTCGCGCTTGCGTGCGCGCGCACCCGACTTTTCTGCCTGGCTGATTCGATCACGCAGCGTCAGGTACGCGCGCACGTCACCGCGTGAACACGACAGGTCCTGGGCGGCGTCGTCGCGCTGCGCTTCAAGCTCCGTCAGCCGCGACGCGAGTTGTACGACGGCAGCGTCAGCCTGGAACTGAGCGAAAGAGGACTCCAGAACCCTGCGAGTGAGGGAACGCGTCGACCTGGCCAGGAGGTTGACGACCATGTTGTAGGTCGGCGTGAACGCCGAAATCAGCGGATAGGTACGCTTTGAGGCCAGCGCCGCCACCTCTTCGGGCGCCACTCCCCCGCGATGCGACACGATCGCATGCCCCTCCGTGTCGATTCCCCGACGCCCGGCACGGCCAGACAGCTGCGTGAACTCGCCCGCGGACAGTGACACGTGTGCTGATCCGTTCCACTTTGTGAGCGATTCGATGACGACGGTTCGCGCGGGCATATTGATACCAAGGGCCAGGGTCTCCGTCGCATAGACCATCTTGACCAGGCCCGCTGAGAAGAGATACTCGACGGTCTCTTTCATGAGAGGGAGCATTCCCGCATGGTGGGCCGCGATCCCGCGCATGAGCCCCCGTTTCCAGGAATCGACCCCGAGCACGGTGGCGTCCTCCGGGGCAATCGCCGTGATGGCCTCGTCAACGTAGCGCTCGATCGTGGCTGCCTCGGATCGGGTTGTCAGGGTGATGCGCGTCGCGAGAACCTGACGTACGGCGTCTTCGCAACCGGCTCGCGAGAAGATGAAAGTGATCGCCGGTAACAGGTGCGCACGATCAAGAGAAACGAGCGTTGATGGGCGCGACTCTCGGCCCCCGATGCCGCTGCGGTTCCACGAACGCGATCCACGCCCGCCCCTCATGCCTGAGTCGTTTGTCGCTGCAACCAGCCGCGGGTTGAGCTTGTGCTTCCCGCTTGGCGCGTATAGGTCGAAGATCTTCTCACCGACGATCATGTGCTGGTAGAGAGGAACAGGTCTGTCTTCGGACACGATGATTTCGCAGGTGGAGCGGACTTCTCGGATCCATGCACCGAACTCTTCCGCGTTAGACACCGTCGCAGACAACGCGATGATCGCCACGTGGGCGGGGAGGTGAATGATCACTTCCTCCCACACGGGACCGCGCGTGCGATCCGCGAGGTAGTGGACCTCGTCGAGGACGACAACGCCGAGATCGTTGAGGGGAGCGCCCGCGTAGATCATGTTGCGGGCGACCTCGGTCGTCATGACCACAATGGGAGCACCGGGATTGACGGACGTGTCTCCCGTTGCCAATCCGACGTTGTCGTCCCCGTAGAGTTCGCGCAACTCCAGGTACTTCTGATTCGAGAGAGCCTTAATCGGTGTCGTATAAAAGGCGCGCATGCCTCGCTCAAGCGCGACAAAAGCACCGAATTGGCCCACGATTGTCTTTCCGGCACCCGTAGGAGCGGCGACGAGAACGGAGCTTCCAGTCTCGAGGGCGTCGAGTGCCTTAATCTGGAAGGGATCGGGAGTGAAGCTGAGTCCGGCCACCCACCGGGCGCGCAGCGAGGAGGCGGCGCGAAGCTGCGCCTTGTAAGCGGCGTAACGCTGTGCGGCGCTTCCCTCTCCCACGCCGATACGCTCCTCGTGCTCCGCCCGGTCAGTCTCGCGGGCGCGGTGCCTGCGTCGTTGCGGGCTCACGACGGCTCCTCCCGCATCCAGACGGACAGAATGCGGCGCGCCCGCTGCGCCGCCTCGACGCGCATATCGGGGTAAGCCGCGCGCAGGTGGTGCGCAATGTCGATAAGGAGACTGAGCCCCCACTGCTCATTCCATACCGGGAGCACAATGCGCGCTCCCCCGTCGTCCAATTCAGCGTTGATCGATCCTCCGTACTCGTCCGCGATCCATCGGGCATCCCGATCGACGTCAAGCGTCCACGTCGATGATTCCTCGCGCATCTTGCGCGGAACCTGGACACGTCTGCCAACCGCGCGAATGTTGCCCATCGAGGATGCGGCGAAGCTGCGCGGTGCCCCTGCATCCGCGCACCAGCCCCGCAGGAGCCAGCCGGTCGCGGTCGCTTCGAGGAACCAGGGATCAACGACGCGATGCGATGATTTGCCCCCGGTGGACACGTAATCGAACTCCACGCGCTGTTCACGGGTCAGTGCGTCGCGTAGCTGCACGATGACGTCGGACGAGGCCCTGGCGCGTGATGCTTCCACGCTCTCCCCGCTCGCGGTCTCCCCCAAACCCCCCAAAGACGATATGACAAGAGCCGCGTGAGGAAGGTGACCGATCAGCTCCGGTCCCACAAGCGGCGCGATTGCAGACAACCCGATGAGCAGGGCCTGCGCCTCCGGCTCAGAGAAACGCAATGGAGCCGACGCTCCCATGGTCGAGCGCAGCGAGATGCGCTGCTCGGTCTCAAAAAGTTCCCAGTCGATCTCGAAGGACGCGCCGGGCAGAGAATCGCCGACCGACGCCAAATACTCGATATCACGTCGAACCTGGCGGCGAGTGCGATGAAAGTGCGCGCCCAGCTCGTCCACGCCCACTCCCGGATGCTCGCCGATCCACGCGACCATTGAAGCCAGGCGAACGACGGCGAGTTGCACGGTTTCAGGCATCGCTTCCTCCCCACGCGGCCGCCCTGGAGAGGCGATCGATCATCGCGTCGCGCAACTGAGGCGGAGAAAGGACGATGGCGTCGGCCGCGAGCGGCAGCAGACGGGCGATCCACGTGCCCAACTCCCCGTCTTCGAGGAGAACCCGTTCCCAACCGTTCTCGCTCAGTGTGTTCTCCCCGCAGGCGGTACCCCCGGCCTCGTACCCCAGGAGAATCGTACGAGCGGGCGAAGAAACGCGCACACTCACGAGAGGCGAGACCAACGAGGACACGCGCGGGGGCGTACGTCCCGGTGGCGCGACCGACGCGTCCCCGGGCTCCCCGATGAAGGAAACTGGCGAGCATACCCGCGAGAGACGAAACGTTCGTTCGGCGAGTCGATCGAGGTCCCAGCCCCACAGATAGAGGGCGCGCCCCTGCGCCGAAAGAGCCCACGGTTCGATAGAGCGTTCCGTCAACCCGCCCGACCCCGGGTACGCGAACGTCACCACGCGACGCTCGCGTATGGCGCGCGCACACTGCGTGGCGGCCCCCAATCCCGACAGGCCGAGGGTAATGAGCGGTGCCGAAGAGTCATCCGATGATGCCGCAGCGGCCTTGGCGTCAACCGAATCTGCGATCAGCTCGTCCGTGTCCCACGCGCGGGCGGCGAGCGAAATCAGCGCGCGATCGGCGCTGGAGATCTCAATATTGGGCGCGAGGGAGTCCCTGCTGATGCTGTAGCGCTCGCCGGAGTGAATCGTCAGGTGCGCACCCGCCTCGCGCAGCGCGTCCTTGTCGCGCTGAAACTGCGTCTCGAAGGCTGCCTCGGCCAGCTCCCGGTATCCAGGAAGTGAGCGAAGCTGCGCTTTGGTGCGACCCGGACGCGCGCCAAGGAGCTCGACGAAGAGCTCCAGGACGCGCACGTTGGCGCTGGGGGCGATACTCACCCACATACCCTACGTCCAACGCGGGCCTCCCACGGACGCGGCGCACCGTCAGGACTGAGACGAGCGTTCCTCGTCGGTGGAAACAAATTGATTCGTCACGATCGAATCGGTATCAACGGAACCCTCCAGCACTCCGATCGACGAAAGGAAGCTCAGCATCGACGCCCATCGTTTGAGATCCTGGACTCCATCCGCCTGACCGCTCTGTCCACTCCACAGGGGAATCGTTGCAGTCAAGACAGCATGTGCGCCGGATAGGGCCGTCTCATCGGTCAGCGTCGTGTCCCACTTCGATGTGGCCTCGACAGCGACCTTGGGATCCGCTGCGATCGCGTCCATCGCCTCTGTCGTTGCCTGAACGATGGCTTTCGCCTGGTCGGGGTGCGTGTCCGCCCACTCGTGAGTCGTAATGATCGAAGCACCAACTAGGGGTGTCGCGGCCCCTCCCAGCGGAATCTCTCGAATGTCGATGCCCGCCAGGCGCATTTGCACCGCGTCGTTGTTGGTGAAACCAACGACCGCATCGACCTGCCCGGATGCAAGAGCCGCCCGTTGGGTGTATCCAATCGACGATATCGTTACATCCGATGCCTGCAGGCCGCCGTCCCTCATGGCGGCAAGCGCGGCGTAGTAGTTCGAACCGTATTCACCCGGAATGCCGATGGTCTTGCCCGCGAGGTCTGCCAGGCCTTTGATCGAAGAATCCGCGGGGACGATGACCGTGCCCGGATAGGCGTCGTAGTAGCGGCCGATAGACACCAGATCGAGCCCCTGCGAGGCGGCTACCGCTGCCTCGTCGCCCGAGGCGATCACCACGTCTTCCTGCCCGGCAAGCAACGCCGTGAACAAGCCCTCGTCAGAGCCGTGATGGCGGATCGTCGGGTGAATCCCGGCAGCGCCGTAGGTTCCCTGCGCCTCAGCAACGTACACGGGAGCGAACTGGATATTGGGGATGTAGGTTAAGCCGATCGTGACGTCTGCGGCGCCGTCTGGTGTCGATCCTCTGTGCTCCGATGGGGCGCCGGGCGTGCACCCCGCCAGGATCAGCGACGCGCACGCGCCGAGCGCAACTGTGCGAAGAACTGCGGAAACATTCAAGGGGATTCTCCTTCACTGCGTGATGTCGTAACGTCTCGACCGCTCGATCCTGTACACGATGATGTAGAGCATCGTCGCCATCACGCACAAAATTGCGATAACGACGAACATTCCGGCGGTGTCCACGTTGCTTCTCATTTGAGTGAGTACCTGCCCGAGTCCGGCCCCGCCCATCACCATCTCGCCCACGACGGCGCCCGTCACTGACAGCGCGAAACCGTTGCGCAGCCCACCGAGAATGGCGTGTGCTGCCAACGGAATCTCCATCTGCGTGGCCATAGTCCATCCGGTTGCCCCGTCGAGGGCCGCCGCTTCGAGGAACTCGCGGTTGATGTGCCGCAAACCGACGACGGTGGAGACCAGAATCGGGAAGAAGACAATGAGCGCGCAGAGCGCGATGACAGAGGTCATGCCGTACCCGACCCACAGGACTAACACGGGGGCGATTGCAATGGCTGGCAATGCTTGGGTTGCCCCGAGGAAGGGTTCTACCGCCGCAGCGAGGAGGCGCGATCGGTAGATCGCATAGGCTAAAGGCAGCGCGACAACCGTTCCGAGCGCACAGCCCGCGATTGCTTCGCCGCCAGTCACACCAATCTGATGCCACGTCGTGGGGCGCTTCAACAGGGTCGCCCCCCTTGCGATAACGGATAGCGGATCCGGCAGGCGCCAGGCTTCGATGCCGGTCAGCGCGGTCGTCAGCCACCAGCCCGCCAGGGCGAGTGCGAGGAAGACGATCGGTGCCGCGACGGTGAGAGCGCCGCGAGGCTTGTTCCGAGATACCACGACTTACTTTCCGACACCGGGGGTACGCGCAGCACAGCAGACGCACAAACGCGCCTCATGCACTCCTCCCATCCGGACTTTAACCGTCGGCGCCGGAATTTCACCGGCTCAGCCACCCTGTTCTGGAGGGTGGGTCGCGGACTATCACCGCCGGTTCGGACTTTCACCGACCCCGGAGTACTCCCGACCATTGTGCCACCCCTCGGCATTCGACGCGACACGTACTGGTTTTCGCCGATTGCAGGAGAAAACGGGGTCAGTGGGTGTGGGCACCCGCCAGCTCGCGCAGTGCCTCCACCTCGCGATGAGCGTCCTCCGCCCGGAAGACGGCGGAACCGGCGACAAAGTTATCAGCGCCCGCCTGCGCGGCTCGCTCGATCGTCGCCCGAGAGATACCTCCATCGACCTGGATGGACACGTCGAGGCCGGCGGCGTTGATCGCCGCGCGGGTGCGCTCAATCTTCGGAATCATCTGTTCGATAAAGCTCTGTCCGCCGAATCCCGGTTCGACCGTCATGATGAGGATCATGTCGAACTCGTTGAGTATGTCGACGAAGGGAGCGATGTCCGTCGCTGGCTTAAGCGCCAGGCCCGCGCGGGCACCCAGGCGGTGCAGTTCCCGGGCCAGCCGCAACGGCGCTGTCACCGCCTCGGCGTGGAAGGTCACGGAGTGGCAGCCGACCTCGGCGTACTGCGGTGCCCACCGATCCGGTTCGTCGATCATCAGGTGCGCGTCGACCGGGAGAATCCCGGACTTAACGACCGCCTCCGCAACGGGCAGACCCCACGACAGGTTGGGGACAAAGTGGTTGTCCATGACATCGACATGGGCGACGTCCGCTCCGGCGATCTTGTTGAGTTCGCCGCGCAGATCGGCGATGTCGCAGTTCAGAATCGAAGGGCTAATTGTGGCGTTCATAACGTACATGCTAGCGCCTGCGCAGGCACGCAACAAACATGAGATCGGTACCCAAGCGATGGTCCCATAGCTGGAGTGTACGCCCGCCGTGACCGCCGATACGCCCCACCGTATCCGGGAGTTCGAGCGCGCGGAGCGCGCAGTCGTCGGCAATCTCGATCGTGTCGAGCAGCTCGACCTTTCCGCCAGTGAGCAGGCGCACAACCTGGTCTCGCGTCTCTGCCACGTGCGGGGAACACGTGATGTAGGTCAGGACGCCGCCGGGGCGGGTGAGCGCGACGGCACGGTCGAGGAGCTCACGCTGGAGGAGCGTCAGGGCTTCAAGGTCTGCCTCGGTGCGGTTCCAGCGCGACTCGGGACGCCGGCGCATCGACCCCATGCCGGAGCAGGGGGCGTCAACGACGACCCGGTCAAAGGACGCGAGCGGCCAAGCGCTGCTCCCACCACCGAAGCTCCGGCCGTCACCGCTCACCACGTCGATCGAATCGAAGAGCCGTGTCGTGCGCTCAACGAGGCGCGCTCGGTGCGGGTGAATCTCGTTGGCAGTGACGCGCGCCCCGACGCGGGTGGCCAGCCCAGCGAGCATCGCCGCCTTGCCGCCCGGTCCCGCGCACAGGTCAAGCCAGCGCCCGTCCTCTCCCCCGTCCAGGGGCGCCTGGGCCGCGATGAGCGCGGCCAGCTGGGAGCCCTCGTCCTGGGCGCCCGCACGACCGTCGCGGATGGAAGGCAGACGAGAGGGATCACCCGATTCGAGCATGACCGCATGGGACGAGATAGTGCCAAACGCGACGCGAGTGTTCAGGATATCCTCCGCCTCGTCGGCAAGTTCTACCGCTTCCATCAGCGTGGGACGGGCGACCAGGGTCACCGTCGGAACCTCGTTGTCAGCGGCCAGCACGTCAACGAGTTCCTCGGTCGGATACCCGTGAGCAGCGAGTGCCTCACGGAACGCGCGAACCATCCACGCCGGATGCGAGTGACGCACCCCCAGGGCTTCGTCCTGGTCCTCGATCGCGGCCATCGCCTTCTCGCGGTCCGCCGGGTCTTCACGGGTGATGGAACGCAGGACAGCATTGATAAAGCGTACGGGGCCGTCGGTCAGGTGTTCGCGTGCCACATCAACGGTCGCGGATACCGCAGCATGGTCGGGCACACGCATGTTGAGCAGCTGGTGGGCGCCCATGCGCGCCAGCACCAATACCCGGAGATCGAGGCGGGCCAGCGGACGATCCACGTGCCGAGCAATCACCCAGTCGAGGCGTCCGATTGTGCGAAGGGTTCCGTGCACGAGCTCGGAAGTAAAGGCTGCATCGCGATCCGAAAAGTGCCCTTCTCGACGCGCTTGGCGCAGAGCCTTCGGCAAAATGAGGTTCGCGAACGCTCCCTGCGCCTCGACCTCGTGCAACACGTCGTATGCGATGCGACGAGGCTCATCCGCCCGGCGCAGCTTCCTATAGCCGTCGGCGTAGCGTTTCTCGCTCATTGGAGGTCCTTTGCCTCGCCCCCGAGGCGCAGGTCATCGGAGGGGCGCGCTCCCCTGGCCCACGCTGCGGCATCCATCCAGGACTTACCGGCTGGGGCGACCTTTCCCAGAATCAAGGCACCTTGCGAACAGCCGACGCTCACTTGTTTTTTCGTCACCTCAAGCTGGCCCGGCGCCAGGTCGTCCCTGTCGACAGGCGTTGCCGTGTCCAGCTTCATGCGTACCCCCCGGGCAAGAAGGTGAACGCACCGGGGTTGGGGGTGACGGAACGGATAACGCGGTCCTCGTGGGCCGCGCCGTGCGTGAACGACACGTAGCCGTCGGCGTGAGTCAGTCGACGTGCGTGCGTGGCGCCGTCCTCGCTCTGTGCTTGTGCCTGCGCGGTTCCCGCCTGCAGCGAATCCACGACGTCGAGCACTTGCTGAGCCCCCGCCTGAGCCATTGAAGCCAGTAGCTCACCCGCACTCTCTCGGCCGATCGGCACCTTCGCGCGCGAATAGATGGCACCCGTATCGAGTCCTTCCTCGAGTGCGAAAACGCACGATGCCGTGGAGAGATCCCCTTCTCGGATCCCCCACTGGACGGGTGCGGCGCCCCTCCATCGGGGCAGGTCGGAGAAGTGCAGGTTGATCCATCCGTGCGTCGGCATCGCCAGGACGGCGGGAGGCACGAGTCCTCCATAAGCGACGACCACACCCAGGTCGGCGCGAGCAGCAGCGATGCGTTCGCGGGTCTCAGGAGCCTTGAGCGCCGTCGTCTCGAGCAGATCGACGCCAGCCTCCGAAGCAATCTGGGCGACCGGAGAGGGGGAAAGGGTCTTGCCTCGCCCGCGGCGGGCGGGCGGGCGGGTGAGGACCAAAACCACCTCGTGGGACGAATGGAGCAGGCATCGCAGCGTGGGGACTGCTGCCTCGGGAGTTCCAGCGAATATTATGCGCACGCCTGACAGTTTACGGCACGGAACGCCCCGTACTCAGAAGAGCTCGGGTGGGTTCACGCTCATTTTGACGGCGGGTAACTTCCTGGCGCTACGGGAGCGCCGGATGTCGGTTAAAACTGAGAGCATCTCGCTGGAGTGAGGCAGAGGCGTCCGGACGAGAGTGCGCACCTCGTTCTCCTCTCCTTCGCGCGTCGCGGGACGCACGACCGTGCCCACCAGCTCGGTGCCCCCCTCGCGGACAACCTGGTCAACTACTTGACGTACCTGCGCGGAGGGGCCGTCGAGCGCGACCATCGTCGAGGCCGGAAAGAAACCGAGCGCTTCCCGTTCGTCAAGCAGGCGTTCGGCATAGTCGGCGGGAGACCACCGGACCAGCATCTGACCGAGTGAGGCCGGAATGGTACCGACGACGAGGCAGGGGTGTCCCGGGCGCACGAGAGAAAGCGCGTTGAGCCATCGTCTGGCCGCCTCCTCGGGCGCCCACAACTCCGGGCGTCCGGCGAGCGCGGGTGCGTCCAGAATGACCGCGCCCGCATAATCGCCCTCGACCGGTGGTTCGGCACCTGCGGTTGCGACGACAACGGTTCGTCGCGACGGCAATTCACGGGTAACACGGTGGGCAGCTGAGGATTCGAGCACCGAAACGTCGCGGAGAGTTGTAGCGATCTCTTCGGCGGTACGGGCGGAACCGACGCGGGCGCCGCGCAACTCGGTTCCCGAGCAGTGCGGGCATCGCCAGGATTGCTGCTGCCGCCCGCACCACGCGCACGCGGTGTTGCCCCCGCCGTCCATGGATATGGGCCCCGAGCAGTGTCGGCACCGGGCACGCTCATCGCACCGACGGCACACGATGGTCGGCCAGTAGCCGGCGGACGCGACCTGGATAAGCACCGGCCCCTCGCGCAGACCCTGACGGATCATGCGCAAGGCCGCCTGCGGGATACGCATGCGACCGCTCGCGCCCTCGCAATCGGCTTGTGTGCTCCCGTGCAGGTGGACCCGGGGCGTGGCTTCGCGTAGCGCCTGAGGGGTCGGTTCCAAGTTCGCCGCCCACCCGGAGCGTACGAGTGCCTGTGACTTGACCGATCGCGCGCAGGAGGCAACGATCAGACCGGTGCCCTCGACGGCGCACCGCTGAACCGCCACGTCAAGGGCGTCGCACCGGGGAAAACGGCGCTCCCGAAGGCGGTCGTCACCATCGTCGATAATCACGATCAATCCCAGCGACGAACACGGGACCCACACGGCAGAACGCGTACCCACGACGATTGGGACGTGCCCGAGGGATGCCGCAGCGTGCACGCGATAGCGCTCCTGCGGCGAAACCTCCCCGCCCGTGAGAGCGACCGGCACCCCGGTGTCCTCTTGCAGCTCGCGAGCCCGGCGCGCCGCCTGCTCGCTCGTCGCCGTCACCACGATAACGCTGCGGCCAGACGAGACGGTAGCCGCGACGGCCTCGAAGAGGCATTCGCGAAGGCGGGGGCGAAGCGTCGTGACAACTGCACGTGGGGACTCCCCCGCCCTGAGACGAGACACCAGCGCGCCCCCGGCGTGATATGCCTGCCAGCCCCGGCCATCCTCGTCGCATTCAACGCTGGGCCAGGCGGGCGCTAAAGCCTCACGCGCCTCCTTCTCGGCGCGCGCGTGCCTCACAGGAATAGCGAGGGACAGTACCTGGGAGGTCGTGGCGAGGAAACGCGACGCGATACGGCGCGCGGTCTCATAGATCGCGGGGGCGAGCACGGGCAGTGACGAGGTAACCGATTCGATGCGGGCTGTTCCGGCTCCCACCTCGCGCCGGGATCGTTCGACAATCCACCCGTCGACGCGCGCACCGGAAAAGCGAACGCGGACCAAGGCCCCCACGGCGGCAGCATCGGCCAGCTTCTCGGGAATGACATAGTCCAAAGGCCGATCCATGTGCGAAAGGTCGACGTCGACGAGCACGCGTGCGATGTCCGCACGGTGAGTGGTCGGCGGATCAAAGCCTTCGAGCATACCCTGGAGGGAGGTCATGAGCCTAGTGAATCAGAGTCCGCGCTCATGTACGTCCCGCGCTCAGCCGAGCAGCTTCAGGCCGTACTTGGCCACGACCATCGCGAGGACTGCGAAGATGATGAGTCCCCACAGGGCCCAGTCCAGTCCCTGGGCGACAGCCCTGCGCATCCATTCGGGGGCGACAAGGATCCGCTCGCGAATGTTAATCCGTGTCAGGCCAGCGAATACCAGAGTCGTCGTGAGAGTGATGACCAGGCACCACGGGCACAGGACCTGAATGACGAAGTAGGACTGACCAAACAGCCAGAACGCGAAGAAGAGCGCCACCGTGTACAGCAGGTTCGCGCTCAGCAGGTACCAGCGGGGGAACGTCACCCCGGCAAAAACAGCAACCGAGATCGCCAGCACCACGGTTTCGAAGAAGATGCCGAGGAATGCGTTGGGGAAACCAAGGATACGTGCCTGCCACGTCTGAGCGACTGCCGAACACGACAGCACCGAAGAGATGTCGCACCCGAAACGGGCCGACGAATCAGCGGCAAGCTGCCAGGCTTCGATCGACAGAACGAAGGAGGTGACGAGGCCGATGACACCCGAGACGATCATTTCGAGGCTCGTGCGAGAGCGCCACGATCGACGCGCGGACTCGGTGTCGTATGAGGGCACGTACTGTGCCGATTCCGGTAATTTCGTCATGCGATCGCGGCCTTGAGCTGCATGGCGCGATTCGTTTCTTCCCAGGGGAACTGCTTACGACCGAAGTGCCCGTATGCGGCGGTATCACGGTAAATCGGGCGCAAAAGATCCAGATCCTCGATCATGCCAAGCGGGCGCAGGTCGAACACCTCGCGAATTCCATCCGCGATGCGTCCGTCGGGGATGGTCGACGTCCCGAACGTGTCGACGTACAGCCCGATCGGGTGGGCACGGCCAATCGCGTAGGCAAGCTGGATCTCGCAGCGACGCGCAACGCCTGCTGCAACAACGTTCTTTGCGACCCAACGTGCCGCGTAGGTGGCGGAGCGGTCCACCTTGGAGGGGTCTTTTCCGGAGAATGCCCCGCCACCGTGACGCGCCATACCGCCATAGGTGTCGACGATAATCTTGCGTCCGGTGAGACCCGCGTCCGCCGCCGGACCGCCCAGAACGAAACGGCCCGACGGGTTGATCAGCGTTTTCATGGCCCCCCGCGCAAGCGCAAGGTCGGATTCGTCAATGACCGGATCGATCACGTGCGCGCGCACCGCATCGGCGATGGCGGACTGCGTGAGGGACTCGTCGTGCTGAGTCGACACGACAATCGTGTCGATGCCGACGGGGCGATCATTCTCGTAGGCGAGGGTGACCTGGGTCTTTCCGTCGGGGCGCAGACCTTCAACGATCCCCTGCTTGCGCACGTACGCCAGCCGCTTGGCCAGTCGGTGGGCGAGCCAGATGGGGGCTGGCATGAGATCCGGCGTGTCTGAAGAAGCGTAGCCGAACATGATTCCCTGATCGCCAGCACCCAAGCGGTCGCGCGGATCTGCGGACTGCGTGCCGCGCACTTCCAGCGCCTCGTTAACGCCGCCGGCGATGTCGGGGCTCTGCCCGTCAAGCGACACGGACACCCCGCACGAGGCCCCGTCGAAACCAACGCGCGATGAGTCGTATCCGATCGACAGGATTTCGCGGCGAACAATGTCGGGGATCTCGACGTATGCCTCGGTGGTCACCTCGCCGGCGACGTGAATGAGGCCCGTTGCGGCCATCGTTTCGACGGCGACGCGTGAACGAGGATCCACCTCAAGCAGAGCGTCAAGGATCGCATCGGAAATGCGGTCGCACACCTTATCGGGGTGTCCCTCGGTGACGGATTCGGAAGAGAAAAGCTGCTGACTCACCGCTTCAGGTTAGCAAGGAAAGTGGCCAACTGAGCGATCAGACCTGCGGCAATGTCATCCTTTGAGCCCGCGTAACGGTCCACGAGCGCTCCGCTGGCGTCGAGGAGGCGAATATCGTTGTGAACATTGCCGAATCCGACGCGGTCCCCCACCCGGTTCACGGCGATGTAGTCCGCGCCTTTTCGGGTTGCCTTATCCGCGCCGAAAGCGATAATTTCTTCGTCCGTCCCGGTCTCGGCCGCGAAGCCGATCACCAGGGGCGGACGGATTGAGCTGTGCCCGACCTGCGCGAGTATGTCGGGGTTGCGGACCAGCCGCAGGGTCGGAGCGTCCTGCGTCGTCGGATCCTTCTTCATTTTCGAGGTCTGGGCCTGTTCGGGTCGAAAATCCGCGACGGCTGCCGCCATGATGAGCGCGTCGGCTCCACGCACCTGCTCCATCGTCGCGTCGCGCATCTGGAGGGCGGTGCCCACCCGCGTCACCTCAACGCCATCTGGAAGCGTATTCGCGACTGAATCGTCGACGTTGGCCGTGATGGCGCGGACTCGCGCCCCGGCACGCGCAGCCGCGGCCGCAATGGCGAGGCCCTGGCGACCCGATGACCTGTTCCCCAGGAAGCGGACCGGATCGATCGGTTCGCGCGTTCCACCGGCCGTCACGACGACGGTCCTGCCTGCGAGGGGCAAAGGGGTTTGGGCGTCGCGATGCTGCTGCAGCACCGCCAGCGCTCGTCGTGCGATGAGGACGGGGTCCGGTAGCCGACCAACCCCGCTGTCACCGGATCCGAGCGCACCGGCGTCGGGCTCGATGATGTGGACGCCGCGCTCGCGAAGCAGCCGGACGTTTTCCTGTGTGGCGGGGGCGAGCCACATGTTTGAGTGCATCGCGGGAGCAACAACAACGGGCGCGGCACAGGCCAGAACCGTCAGCGACACCATATCGTCGGCGAATCCGCCGGCCAGACGCGCGAGCGTGTTGGCGGTCGCCGGCACCACGATAATGAGGTCGGCGATACGCGCGAGCTCCACGTGCTCGGCACGCCCCTCCCCCGCGATATCGACGGCTACGGGGCGGGAGGTTATTCCCTCCCAGGTGGAGCGTCCCACGAAGTTCAGCGATGCCCGCGTTGCAGCCACATACACGTCGTGGCCCGCGCGTTGGAACTCGCGGACCACGATCGGCGCTTTGAAGGCTGCGACGCCGCCGGTCACACCGACGACCACCGTCGCCACGTCAGGCCTCGGGGTTAGCTTCGAGAGAGAGCATGCCCTCGTCGATCTCACGCAAAGACACGGCCAGGGGCTTCTCGTCAGGCTGTACGTCCACGACGGGCCCCACGTACTGGATCATGTTCTGCTGAAGCTGCAGGTTGTACGAATTGATCTGGCGGGCGCGCTTCGCCGCGAAAATTACCAGCGCGTACTTGGAATCGACGTGCTCCAGCAGATCATCAATGGGCGGGGACGTGATACCCACGGGCTGGGCAACAATTCCGGACATGCGTGTCTTCCTCTCAGTGGCAGATTCAGGTTGATACTACTCCAGACCAATGAGCCGAGCCAGCTCATCCACCGTGCGGTCAATGTCGTCGTTGATCACAACGTGATCGAACTCGGAGGCGGCGCCCAGCTCGACGCGAGCGGTGGCGAGGCGGCGCTCTCTCTCCTCGGGGCCCTCCGTCCCGCGACCAACAAGCCGCCGCTCCAGTTCCTCCCAGGAGGGCGGAGCGAGAAAAATGAACTGAGACTCCGGCCTGTTCTCACGCACCTGCCGGGCTCCCGCCAGGTCGATCTCCAGTAGCACCGGCACGCCAGCCTCAAGGGATTCGTCGACGGGGCCGCGAGGGGTGCCGTACCTGTTGCGCCCATGAACAAGCGCCCACTCCAACATGTCACCCCGCTGAACCATCGATTCGAATTCTCGCGGGGAAACAAAGAAGTAGTGGACGCCGTTCAGTTCACCGGGCCGAGGATCACGAGTCGTCGCCGACACCGAGACCTTGAGATTCGGATAGCGCTGGGTCAGCGCCGCGACGACGGTTCCCTTTCCGACGGCTGTTGGGCCGACAAGGACGGTCAGTTGAGCCTTGGACACGACGGTACGCCACGCTCGGGACGCTCAGCCGAAACGTTCGACGAGCGCCTTGCGTTGAACGGGGCCGAGGCCTCGCACGCGCCTACTCTGGGCGATCTTGTACTCGTCCATCAAGACTGCGGCCGTGTTCGTGCCGACGCGCGGCAGCGACTCAAGCAAAGAGACGACTTTCATCTTTGCCACGGCCTCGTCGGAATCGGCGAGTTCCAAAACCTCGGACAGATTCATCGAACGCGCCTTGAGCGCATTCTTGACTTCGGCGCGACGCCGACGCGCCTGAGTCGCCTTCTCGAGGGCCTGGGCCCTCTGTTCCGGCGTGAGATCAGGTAGTGCCATTCTGATCATCCCCTCCGTTGGAATCTTCAGTGAATTAACTATGTCACCAATCAGAGCATGATTGCCAGGCCAAACAGCTCATTCCTCCTTCACGTATACAGACTATTGCAGCGAATCGACCACCGCACGGTAGGCCGCATGCAAGGGCGCTGCGTGCGGGTCGGAGTGCACGAATGCCCAAGGCGATGAGCCTCACACGGTACCCTTCGCTGCCGCAAAAACCTGCCTGACCTGCGCCGTACCCACTCCCCACGTGCCCACTCTTGGAGCCAAAACGGCACCTTCGCGGGCCAAAAGATTGACACCTAGTTGTCCGACCACGTTGCCGGCCGTCGCATCAACGACGCCCCTCGCAAATTAAAGATGGTATTCCTCACATCGGGCGTTGAATTCCGCCAATTGGGACGAGACTCTGGCAGCGCAGCTTGTGTCATCCGAGCAGCGAGCGCGTTGAACGCAAGGCCCTGCAAGGGCTGGGGCTCAGTGCCAGGAAGAACACTCCCCACCCGCCTGTTGTGCACGCGAGAAAGCGGGCGTAAGCGCCCGGGTCCCGGGCATAGAGCCGGCTTCTCATCTACCAGCCTTTCCCCAAAAGCACGCCGTCGCGCCCATCTGTTTCGTCGAGCAAGATGGTGACGATCTCATCGCGCGAAGTCGGCAGGTTCTTTCCAACGTAGTCCGCTCGAATCGGAAGCTCCCGATGACCGCGGTCCACCAAGACCGCTAACTGGACGGCTGCGGGGCGACCAATCCGGGTCAGCGCGTCCAGCGCTGCTTTGATGGTGCGTCCCGTGTAGAGGACGTCATCAACGAGGACGACGGTCTTTGCATTGATGCCGGTTGCCGGAATCAACGTCTCTTTCGGAGTGCGCAGCGGCTGGCTGGCCAGGTCATCGCGAAACAGTGTGGTGTCGATGATGGCCAGCTCCGCGTAGGTGCCGGACGCTTCCCGGATTCTGTTGACGAGCCTGCGAGCCAGCGTTGCGCCACGAGTGGGAATGCCTGCGATGACGAGGTCCTCGCTGCCTCCATTGCGTTCAACGATCTCGTGGGCGATCCGCGTGAGGGAGCGTGTTATGTCGCCGACTCCCAGTACTTCTTTGCCGCGCTGAGCGCGATCAGTGTGCAGTAGTGCCACTGCCTACTCCTTCCCCGCCTCACGGGACGGTTATTAAAGGATCGTATTTCCTCCATGATACGCGCTACCTGTTAGCGGACCGCGGCCATCAGGCGCGCCACCGGGGAAGCGTGCACGTTGGGCGTGCCCAGCAGGATGGAACCCTGATAGCGAACGTCCAGTGGCGTGCCGTCCAGGCGCGTGGCTATCTTCTCTTCAATGGCGCGATCAACGGACGTGACGAGGTCGTTTCGATGTGACTTCATCTGCGTGTCCAGCGCAAGGTGAGGGTTCGTGCGATCGCCATTCCTTCTTTACTCGCGCTCATGGCGGCAAAAAGAAGCTGCACGCGGTCGTCATAGTTGCTCATGCTTCATCCTTCGTTGCACTAAATTCGCGGTCAGCGCGCAGGCTGCGTTCTTTAAAGAGAACCGCCAGAAGAACCAGGCAGGCTAGACCCACGTTCGCTAAGGCGAAGAGCTCCGTAACGGCCGAGGATCATCCGCGCAAGTGCCCTCTCAGGATCGTCACCCCCGTCAGGGGCTATTACCACGTGAGCACAAAGCCCAATGAGAATCAAGGCGACACCGGAGGCGAGCAGCAGAGCCAAGACGATCGTCTTTGTGTTCTTGCCATCGATGAAGAAACCGAGAACGAGTCCTCTGAATCCGTACGTGAGCGAGAAGGCGAATCAGATGGCTCCGAGCTGGGTCGTCGTCAGCCCTACCTGATCGACGGGGAACGGCTGGGCGGACTTGAAGTTTGTGCGAGGCAGATAGAAGCCGCCGTAGACAACGGCGAGGACGGCGTGAGTCGCCAGAAGCTGCGCCAGCCATTGATACCCCGTATGGGTATATACATATACCCATACGGGGTATGCTGCTATCGATACGGATTACGAGCCGATGATCGATGCGACGGATTTCCCACCGCATTCGTGAGGCACGGGCCAGCTACGGATGGGCCACGGTACTGGGGCGAAAACTAGGTGAGCCTCACTTGGTCCCAGCACGGGCACGAAAAACGCGCAGTAGTGGCCGCCACGCATTTGCGTGGCGGCCACTACTGCGCGTTAGGCTACGCGGTCCTAGTATTCTTGAAGCAGCTCGTCTAACTCGTCCTCAACGCTTACTCCATTGAGCGGCGTGGCGCCCGCGGGTAACGATCGAGCAGGTGCCTCCTGAACGGGTCGAGGATCGGTGCGCGCAGGTTCAACCGCACCTTCTTCGCCTCGGCAATCACCATCGGATGAGGTCGCGCCATCTGAGGCGTCCCTGCGCGACCACGCCGGGCAAGCGAGATCCTTGCGGATGGCGTCCAGGACCGCGTTGACGAAGGAAGGCGACGTGTCGGTCGAGATGGAACGTACGATCGAAATGGCCTCGTCGATAACGATGATCGGCGAAACTTCTTCGTTTTCCAGCATCTCCCAAACCGCCACGCGCATCACCGCAAGATCGACGGCGGCGATTCGGTCCAGGCCGGGCACGCGCGCGTGGGCCGAGATCAGCGAGTCAACGCGACGCAGATTATCCGCCACTCCCCCTATGATCTGGATGGAAAACTCCGGCAGCGGAGTCTGGGCAGCGGTAACGACGCGACGCTCGCGCAAAAGATCGCGCAGCACGTCGGGATTGGATCCCATGCCGCGCTGATCGGCCTCGTAAACGACGTCGGCCGCACGCTTACGCGCCTTCGTACGCGAGGTGAAGCGGTGCTGCTTCGACATTACTCGTTCACGCGACCCGAGTACGAGCCATCGCGGGTGTCGACCTTCACTCGGGTACCTTCCTCCATGAAGAGGGGAACCTGGATCTCGTAGCCGGTCTCAAGCGTTGCGGGCTTCGTTCCAGCGGAGGAGCGATCGCCCTGCAGTCCGGGTTCTGTGTGCGTGATAGTGAGAACAACGGTGGCGGGCAGCTCGATGAAGAGGACGGTGCCGTCGTGCTGGGAGACGATGACGTCCTGGTTGTCCACCATGAAGTTTCGGGCATCGCCCACGATCTCGGCAGGAACGTTGATCTGCTCGTAGGTGGACTGGTCCATGAACACGTAATCCGTGCCATCCTGGTACAGGTAGGTCATGTCGCGACGATCGACGGTCGCGGTTTCGATCTTTAGACCGGCGTTGAAAGTCTTATCGACGGTCTTTCCCGACAAAATGTTTTTGATCTTGGTGCGCACGAAGGCCGGGCCCTTACCGGGCTTGACGTGCTGGAACTCGACAACCTGCCAGAGCTGACCGTCGATCACCATAACCAGGCCGTTCTTCAGATCATTTGTCGTTGCCACAGGGGTACCTCACTCGTAAAGGAATCAGTAATCAGGGGTCAGTCTACACGCGCGAGCCACACAATCCGCGACTTCTCGCGGGGTCAGGGCACTCGTATCCACTGTTGCATCGGCCACGGACTGGTACGCGTCACGGGCCTGCGCCATCAGCTGGGCCAGCATCGCTCGGGGGGCACCCAACCCAACCGAACGCGGAGCGCCAAGACCTTGTCGGTGAGATACCGCTGAAAGGTCGGCTTTCAGCTCGACGACAATCGCACCGCGGTGACGCGCGTTTTGGATGGCCGAGGCCGTGGCGGGGTCAAGCGGCTGCGAGGCGCCGAGGGTGACAACGCCCTCCTTGCGCTCCAGGGCGCGTTCGGCCTCTTCTCGGGCAACATCCGCCAGTCGGCTATCTCGTCCCACGACGAGGGAACGCATGTTCGCTCGAAGACGTTCTTCGACCGCGCAATCGACCTCGTGCAGCGAGAGGTGATGCAACTCGGCCAGCACCCTGCCGACGGTCGTCTTTCCGGAGCCCGTAACCCCGATGAGGACGATCAGACTCATGCGGCAATGCCGATAGCTCGGGCCGCCTCGACCAGCTCCGAGAAAGAAACGGCTTCGATGCGCGGGTTTGCGACGCCGTCCAAGAGGACGAAGCGCGGCACACCGCGGCGCACCTTCTTGTCGGATGCCATGATCTGCGTCAATTCGTCAAGGTTAGTGTCCTCGTATCGGATGGGCAGGCCAACGCGGGAGAAGAGAGCGTCGTGGCGCGTAACCTCTGCTGCGCTCACAAGTCCTCGCCCTGCGGCCAAACGGGCCGCAAAGCAGCACCCCACGGCCACCGCGTCACCGTGCCGCCACGTGTAGTTGTTCGCCCTCTCGATCGCGTGTGCGAGGGTGTGCCCGTAGTTGAGAATCTCCCGTAGCCCGCCCTCGGTGAGGTCTGCGGAGACCACGCGCGCCTTGACAGCGACTGCCCGAGTCGTGATATCTCGCAGCTGCGAGCTGTGTGCGTCGAGCAGCGTTTCAGCATCGGTCTGCTCAACGACCGTGAGGATCTCAGGGTCGGCGATGAACCCGCATTTGATGATTTCTGCGGCGCCTGCGGCCAGGTCGCGGCACGGCAGCGTAGCCAGCAGGTCCATGTCCGCAATGACGGCCGCAGCGGGGTAGAACGAGCCGACCATGTTCTTGCCGGCACAGGTGTTGATGCCTGTCTTACCGCCGACCGCAGCGTCCACCATCGCCAGCAGAGTTGACGGAACATTGATGAGGGTGACACCACGCAGCCACGTGGCCGCGAGAAAGCCAGCCATGTCTGTCGTAGCTCCGCCGCCCATCGCGATGATCGCATCCTTCCGCCCGAGTTGGAGCTGCCCGCACCTGTCCCACAGGGATGCCACGACCTCGATCGTTTTTCCTGCTTCGGCATCCGGGTGGTCGGCGGTGTCCACCCGGTAACCGAGCGACCTCAGGTGGTCGGCCAGCATCGCTGCTCGCTGGGCGAGTGGGCTCGCATGGACGATGAGAACCTTGGTGGCCGCTTCATCGAGCGCAGCAACGATGGGAGTGAAACCCAGGTCGCGACCAACGGTGATCGTTGAGGGTTGCGTACCAGTGACGGTAATAATGGTGCTCATAGCTGTTCCAGGTTCTCGATGATGGTGGCGACCACGTCGGTGGCGGGGCCAGGACCCGTAGGGACGACGAACGTCGCGACGGCGCGGTAGTGGTGCTCGCGTTGGCGCCGCAGACGAAAAAGAGCCTCGGAGGGGCCATCCGCGAGCAGCGGTCTGTGCGTCTTCGACGCGGTGCGCCGCACCAGCTCGTCGTGCGGCGCGTCAATGTAGACGACGGTGTGTCCCAATAAAAGCTCGCGGACTGCTTCGCTTGCGGCGGCTCCCCCGCCCAGGGAAACCACCGCCTCCTCCCGCAGCGCATCTGCGACAGCATGCACCTCGAGGGCTCGAAATGCCGCCTCGCCGTCGGTGAAGATCTCGGCGATCGATCGCCCCTCTCGCTGAACGATGAGGTCATCCGTGTCAATGTGAGCGGTGCTAAGGCGGTGCGCGAGCACTCGCCCAACCGTCGACTTACCCGCACCGGGAAGCCCGACGAGGACGATGGGCAGGGCGACACTCATGCGCGCTCTTCCACGCGAGCCATGTAGGACCTCAGGTTCCGGCGCATCTCCCCGATCGAGCGACCGCCGGCGTGATCTGAGAGGGCGTCGGCGAGAACGAGGGCAACCTCGGCCTCGCAGATGATAGCCCCGGGAACGACCTGGCACGTATCCGAGCGCTGATGGAACCCGACGGTTTCTTCTCCGGTCGCCATATCGACGCTGCGCAGCGCGCACGGGACAGTCGAAATGGGCTTGAATGCTGCGCGAGCCACAATGGGGGCTCCGTTCGACGTTCCCCCCTCGATGCCACCCGCGTGGTTTGACGCGCGCGTCAAATGTCCGCCATCACCGCTAACAATCTCGTCGTGCGCCGCGGAACCCGGCAGCGCGGCCTGGGCAAATCCATCGCCGATCTCGACTCCTTTGACTGACTGGATGGACATGAGAGCGCCGGCGATTCGTGCATCCAATCGTTCCCGCGCAGTCACGTGCGATCCGAGTCCAACCGGCACGCCGTACGCGATGACCTCGGCGACACCGCCGATCGTGTCACCCGAGCGCCGTGCCTCGTCGACGGCCGCCTCAAAGCGCGCGTTATCCGAGGGGTCGAGCGTTCGCATCGAGGCCGCGCATAGCACTTCCTCGTCGGCGGGAGTGGGAACGAGCGAGGCCCGGGCGCGCTGGCCGCCGACCGCGAGGACGCGCGAGACCAGGTGGGCATCGGCAACCTGCGCCAACAGGGCTTTCGCCAACGCGCCGAGCGCGACGCGAGCCGCCGTCTCGCGGGCGCTGGCGCGCTCAAGCACCGGCCTGGCCTCGGGGAGGTCGTAGGAGAGCATGCCGGGCAAATCCGCGTGTCCGGGGCGGGGCCTGGTCAGGGGGCGGTTGCGGGCGATCTCGCGTTCGTCGCCCGAGCCTGCGTTGATGAGCAGGGCCCGCGGATCCACGGGGTCGGCGCTCATGACCGTCTCCCACGCGGGCCATTCAGAGTTCGCGATCCGTATCGCGACGGGCGCACCCGTCGTCAGGCCGTGCCGCACCCCGGCGAGGATCGTCGCCTCGTCCGCTTCAAACTTCTGGCGTGCACCGCGTCCGTAGCCCAGGCGGCGATGGGCGAGTCCCAGGCGCACGTCCTCGGTCGTGATCCGCAAGCCCGAGGGCAACCCCTCGATGGTTGCGATCAACGCGGGCCCATGCGACTCTCCGGCGGTCATCCATCTCAGCATGTCCCCCAGTGTCCCACAACGCTCTCGCCTCCCGCCCGGTGGCTCTCACGGGGTGAACTACTGCGATTGAGCGGAATTACCCGCGGATTGCCCGCCCCCGGGTTCGGTGCCCAAAATGTCGATGACGATGCACAAAGTGTCGTCGCCGGCGGCCAAGTTCGGGGGAATAGTGATAGCGAGGCGCGAACCGACCTTCTGATCGACCAGCGCGGACACGAGTCCGCGCATCGCGGTATTTAGATTGACCACTTCGGGGACCCCCGTCTCCCACGTGGACACCCGCACGCCGCCGTCACTCCACCCCACGACCGTGAACTGTGCGACGACGCGATCACCGTCATGGACCTGGACGCCTTCGCCCTTGATGAGGGTCTGTGTCGTCACTCCGCCCGGGAGAGTGCTGCCGTGGCTGATAAGGGGACCTTCGGGACTTATTTCGACGCTGAGCGGACCCACGCTTGCGTCGACCGCCGTGCCCGTGGCGATGGAGGGCAGGATGTCGACGACATCTACTTCGACCTTGTTCTCGGAACTATCCGAGCCTTCGGCTGGTGCGATCGTGCGAAAAGCGAGCAGTCGCGACCCCTCATGTTTGCCGATCACCATGCGCGCCAGCTCCGCGTTGATCTGGTCGGAACCGACGATGCCCAGGCTCATTTGCGGGCGGCCCGACTCTGAGAGCATGCGTCCGCTGGAGCCATCGAACGCAGTGATGGCAACGAGAACCGGCGACCCCTCCGTTATCTCGCGACCGCTACCTTCCTCGATGACACGAGCTTTGAAACTGTCTACCTCAAGGGGAGCCTTGATGTTGATCGTGGGTGTCGCCCCGACGCGTCCGGAAACACTGACACGTTCAAACAGGGGAAGCAGGGTCGACTGAGTGACTGCCTCCGGAGCCAGAGTCGGCTCCCGCGGTGTCGTCGGCCATAATGCCCACCACACGATTCCCACCCCGCCCCCGATCAGGATGATGGCGAAGAGGAAGCGAGAAAGGACCGATGCGCGCGATGGGCCACGCTGGCGCGCGGCCCTCGCGGCCGCCCGCTGGGAGGAGCCTTCCGAGCGGGCAGCGCTCTTCGGATCTGGGGTGGACGATGTGTGGCTCATGCGGGAATCGTAGGAGACTGTGCATTAATCTGCGCGATGAGTCCATCGACGCGCGGGTCGACCGTGGCCAACGGATCCTGGAGGGACAGCGGAATAGTGCCGGAACCGTCCAGACGCACGTGTACCCAGTCGACGCTCAGGTCCGCCCGCGCATCCTCGGCCGCAGCGATGATGCGTCCACGCAGCGCAGCGCGCGTTGTGGCGGGAGGAGTCGTTTCGGCACGCGCAACCGCCTCCGCTGTCGTCAGGCGGCGCATGAGGCCGCCACGCTCCATCCGTTCGCGCAATCCCTGCGCCGTGATGTCACAATAGGACAGCTCGAGGCGCGCCACGCGCGGATCCGACAGATCGACTCCGGCGCGGGCGCAGTAGGACGACAGCAGCTTGCGCTTGATCGCGATATCAAGCTCGGTTTCAATGCCGCTCCAATCCCCGCTCGCGATAGCGTCCAGACCCCTCCCCCACAGGTCGACCACGTAGGCCCGCATGGGATCCAGCTCGGCGGGCGCGATGCGTGAGAGCACCCGCTCGCGGATCTCTTGCTGCAACGCAACGGCACTTGTGAGCCTGCCGCTGGCCAGTTCAATGGGGGCGCCGCCCGTCAGATCAGCATTAATCTCGCGAATTGAGCGCATTGGGTCCGCGAGGGCGAGATCCTCCATGCGTAACCCATCCTCGATCGCGCCGATCAGCAGCTCGGTCATCCCCACCTTCAGGGCGGTGGTGGGTTCCGCAACGTTCGTATCGCCGACGATCACGTGCATACGTCGAAACGCGCCGGAGTCGGCCAGTGCCTCGTCACGCGTATTGATGATGGGACGAGAGCGCGTGGTCGCCGAGGACACCGAATCCCACATCTGGTCGGCGCGCTGGGAGAACTGGAGGCAAGGGGACGCGGTGGCGGTGTTGATCCAGCCGTTGCCCACCAGGATCTGGCGCGTCACAAAGAACGCGACAAGCGCGTCAGCGACCTGACGGAAGTCGCGCCGACGGTGAAGCAAATAGTTCTCGTGACAGCCATAGGAATTGCCCTGCGAATCCAGATTGTTCCGGAATAGATGGATCTGCAGGTCGGTGCCCAGCTCCAAGAGAGCCCGATCCGCTTGCGAGGCCAGGCCGGCAAGCATCGACGAGCCGGCGCGGTCCTGCTCAAGCAGATCCTCCAGCCGATCGCATTCGGCAGTCGCGTACTCGGGGTGTGCTCCAACGTCCAGGTAGAGGCGTCCGCCGTTGCGCAGGAATAGGTTCGACGAGCGACCCTGGTGGGTCAGTGGCTCGAAAAGCTGGCGAGCGGCGTGCTCAGCGTCCATCGGGGCGCCACCGGTTGGAGAAGCGGACGTGAGCCCGTACTCCGTTTCGATGCCGAAAACTCGACGCCTCACCTCACTGGCCGCCCTTCTGAACGAATCCCTGAACGAATGCCTCCGCGTTGGTCTCCAGGACCGAGTCGATTTCGTCCAGCAGCGAGTCTATCGAGGAGGTACGTGCCTGGACGCGCCCCGCGCTGTCCTGCACCTCGTCGTCGGGGTTGGGGGCTCCGGCAAAAATCTGGTTCGACATGTTGCTCTCTTCTTTCGTTCGTTTTAGCGGGTGGACGTGTCGCGCGCGTTAGCGATCGGGAAACGGACCAGGTCGCCCGAACCGGGATCGAAGACGAGCGAAGTCCACGAAGCCTTGACCAAATCGGGACGGTTCGCGACCGCCCAGCCACGCACCCGTGCACGCGTATTCGTCGGCGCACAGTCCGCAGCGTGCTCGACCTCCTCGTCGGTGACCAGACGCGTCACCATCCCAGCTTTCGCCAGCCGGTAGGCCAAACCGCGGCTGGGTCGCAGGTCCGCCCACTGAAGATCGATGGCTGCCAGACGCGGATCCTTCCAGTTGAGGCCAGCGCGTTCCTTCTGGCGTTTGACGAGCTGGTACTTGGCGACCCATTCGACATCGGAGGCAACCGAGAACAGATCTGCGCGCATCCGATCCAGGACGGACTGCCAGAGCGTCAGGATCTCCCGGTCTGCGTCCGTGGGTTGTGCGCCGGTGCCTGCGAAGGTATCGAGCACCAGGTCGAGATAGATCTGCTGGATTTCGGCGGCGGTGTAGGACCCGCCCGCGGTGCTCACCGTGTAATCGAGATCGGGGTGGTGAGAGACGTTCCAGGTCTCTTGGACCGGATCGTCCATGGCCACGCTGTCCCAGCGCATGTCCATACCCTGCTCGATCGCCCACAAAACGAGCGACGTCGTGCCGAAACGCAGGAACGCCGACACGTCGAACATGTTGCCGTCGCCGCCGATAACGTGCAGCCGACGGAACTGAGCGGGATCCGCGTGCGGTTCGTCGCGCGTGTTGATAATCGGTCGGTTAAACGTCGTCTCGAGGCCGACCTCATTCTCGACGAAGTCTGCGCGCTGAGACATCTGGAAGCCCGGAACCTCGCTCTTTTGGCCTCTGCCGACGCGGCCGGCACCGCAGATGACGGGCCGAGTGACCATGAAGGGCGTCAAACCGCGGACGATCGCATCAAGGTCGGTGGCGCGAGGCATCTGATAGTTCTCGTGAGTCCCATACGCGGCCCCCTTGCCATCGGTGTTGTTTTTCACCAGCACGATGGGGGCCTCCCCCTGTTGCTCAAGCCGCTCCATGACGCGACGTGCAACGACCTCGCCCGCACGGTCCCACAGCAGGGCGTCTCGGGCGCCGAGCGTCTCGGGCGCCGAGTACTCGGGGTGGGCGTGGTCGACATACAGACGCGCCCCGTTGGTTAGCACCGCCGCCGTCGCGGCGGGCAGGGCCATCTCCTCAGCCGTCGGCCTGGGGACGCGTTCGCTGCCACCGGAAGGAGCGAGATGATAGGGGTCGTCAGTTAGCAGGGAAGGGTCCACAGTAGCGCGTGACATGCGCATTCCCCGCAGGTCATTGAGCGGATCCTCACCTGCGTAGTCCCAGCGCACGACCCCCCGCGCCTCGGAGACGGTCCCAACTCGGCTGATCTCGCCGTAGGCGGAAACCACCCTCGTGGACAGGGCGATAGGATTCGCCCACGCGTCGCCCGGCCGGTAGACCCCGTATTCGGTCTCCGTTCCGATAATGCGTTCGCTGCTCATTTGATTGTCCCAATCGGCTTGACGCTGACAATCTCGGGCGCAAGCCCGCTCGTGCGAGCCCAGTCCTCCGGCGACGAGGTTGCAGCCAGCTCCAGGGACTCGGCCATTTCCTCGTGCACGCCGTGCAGCAGGTGTTCCATGCTCAACCCGTTTGAGGCGCCGGACAGGGCATCCTTGATGGCGTACTTTTTCGCGCGTTCCACGATGCCTGCAATCAGTGCCCCCGATACCAGGTCGGAGAGGTAGATCCGCTTGTGGTCGCCGCTAACGAGGGTGGCAAGGAACAGGGCGGTCGTCTCGTTACGGGCATACAGCGCGTCAACTGCGTGCCTACTCATGCCCGCCGCAGCCTCAGCGACCCCACCGAAGCGTTCAATCTCGACCGCGCTAATCGGCACCGCGGGGGTGAGGTACTTCGAGAAGATGTCGAGGGCACCCGCCCGGTCGGGTCGATCGACCCTGATACGCACGTCCAGACGTCCCGGACGCAAAACCGCCGGATCGATCATGTCAGCTCGGTTTGACGCTCCGATGATGACGACGTTATCGAGGGATTCGACGCCGTCCATTTCGGCGAGCAGCTGGGGAACGATCATGGTTTCTACGTCCGAGGAGACCCCGGTACCGCGCGTTCGGAACAGCGCCTCCATCTCGTCGAAGAAAACAACCACGGGGGTGTCTGTGGCGGCCAGTGTGCGCGCACGCGCAAAGATGGCGCGAATCTGGCGCTCTGTCTCACCCACGAACTTGTTCAGCAGCTCGGGTCCCTTAATCGACAGGAAGAACGTCGACGCTCCGCCACGCTTCGACAATGAGTTCGCCACTGCTTTAGCGATCAGGGTCTTGCCCGATCCGGGGGGACCGTAGAGCAAAATTCCCTTGGGAGGCCGCAAACCAAAACGCCGATACAGATCCGGGTGGTTAAACGGCATCTCGATCGAGTCGCGCACCTGAGCGATCTGTTCGTCGAGGCCCCCGATATCCGCGTACGTGACGTCGGGGATCTCGGGGGTCAGGAGCTGCTCCACGTCTTCGCGCACGACGCGTTCCAGTGCGATCCCAGCGCGCGGGTTGGCGACAAGCGAATCACCTGGACGCAGGTTGCCGTGACGCAACGGCCCGGCCAGTTCAAGGAGCGTTTCCGCGCCGCCCTCGGTCGCAACGAGCACGCGGTCGTCGCCCACCATTTCCAAGACGGATACGACCTGACCAGACCGAGCGAAGCCGTCGGCGGCGACAGCAACCATCGTGTCGTCAAGGCGCACCCACTGACCGTAGGACAGATCCGCCACGTCAAGCTTCGATGAGACGGCGACACGCATCCGCTTCCCACCCGTCACCACCTCAATCTGACGCGACGAGGGGTAGGCTCGAACAAACGTCGCGAGGGTCTGCGGCGGGCGCGAAATATCCGCAAGTTCGCCCTGCAAACGGATGAGCTCGGTGCGCGCCGCGGTCAGGGCGCTCGTGAGCCGCCGGTTTTTTTCCTGGAGCGAGATAAGGCGCCGCTCCAGCGCCTCGTGCTCCGCTTCGTCATTCATCGTCGCCGCCCTCTCGCCCCGCGCGCGCCCACGTATCAGCCTGTGCAACCACGTCGCGACGCACCTTGCGGACCTTCTTCACGGAGTTTACCCGTTGGCCAACCTTTTCAAGCGTCCAGTCCGTTTCCTCATCCCACGCGCCCCCCAGGCCCTCGGCTGCCTTCGCGGGCCGGGTCGAACGCTGTTGGGGGGAAACGCCCGAGGCCAGCAAGCGGCTAACGACGAGGAAGCCCGTGTGCGCCACCATGCGGTGTTCGGGACGCACGGCTAGGCCGTCGAGATGCCACTGACGGCGCATGTCTTCCCACGCGATCGGGTCCGTGAAGCGCTTCGACGCGCGCAGTTCCTCCACCAGCCGCGACATCTGCGTCACCGTGGCCACGTAGCAGACAAGCACTCCACCGGGGATCAGGGCGCGGGTGATCGCCTCGATGTTTTCCCAGGGGGCCAGCATGTCGAGCACGACGCGATCGACGCTGCCCGGATCGACGGCTGCGAGCACATCACCTACGTCGCCAACTCGCAGATCCCAGGCGGGGTGTCGGCGCCCGAACCACAGGTCGACGTTCGCCGCGGCGATGTCCGCGAAATCCTGACGCCGCTCGACTGAGATCAGAGTGCCGCCCGGCCCCACGGCGTCCAGGAGCGCCATCGACAGCGCGCCCGAGCCCGCCCCGGCCTCAACAACCGTCGCCCCGGGAAAGATGTCTCCCATGTGCGTGATGACGCCGGCATCCTTCGGATAGACGACAGCCGCTCCGCGGGGCATCGACATCACGTAATCCACCTGGAGGGGACGCAGGATCTGAAACTGACGCCCCTCGTCGGTGACGATCACCTGACCGTCGGGGGCTCCGATCACGTCGTCGTGGTTAAAACCGCCGCGGTTGGACTGGAACCTGCCGCCACGCACCAGAATCACCTGGTGGAAACGCCCCTTGGGGTCGCGTACCTGGACGCGATCTCCCTCGGTGAGAGGGCCCCGACGGGTGGGTTGGCCACATGCGTTGACGCTATCCGACTGATTACGCTGAATGCTCATTACGTAAAGGATAGCGCCTGGGCACAGCTGAGCCCACGGCAGGACACAGATGCACACGAGAGGGGTTAGCGTGGTATTCATGACAGACCTGATCGCCCCCTCCCCCGATACGCGCACGTGGGATCCCGCTTTATCGGCCTCGCGGGCGAAGGAGTACGAGCGTTGTCCGCTGCAGTATCGCCTGCACGTGCTGGACGGCTACCGGGAGCCGGAGAGCCGCGCAAAGGCACTGGGAACCGTCGTGCATGCGGTCCTTGAGAACCTCTTCGCGCTGCCGCCGAAGCAGCGCACGCCATCTGCCGCGCGCTCACAGGTGGCCCCCCAGTTCGAGGCGTTGGCGGAGAAGAACCCCGGCGTCAGGCAGCTTTTCGTCGATGACACGGACCGGGAAGCCTGGCTGGAGGACGCACGCGGCGTCATTGACGGGTATTTCGCGATCGAGCAACCCCAGTGGATCGCGCCTGCCGCCCGCGAGCAGCGCGTGACGACGACCACCGAGGGAGGGGTGCGGCTGCTCGGATTCATCGACCGCATCGATCGCGCGCCCGATGGACGTCTGCGGGTCGTCGATTACAAGACGGGAAAGGCTCCCTCTCCCCGATATGTGGACGAGGCGCTATACCAGATGCGCTTTTATGCCCTGCTGTTGGCGCGCACGCAGGTCCTGCCCTCGCGCATGCAGCTCGTCTACCTGCGTGCGGGCCAGGTCCTCACGCTGGATCCTGCCCCCGAGGATATCCGACAGTTCGAGCATCACATCGACCAGCTCTGGAGCCGTATCGAGCACAATATCGCGAACGATTCCTTCGAGCCCCGCAAAAATCCCCTGTGTAACTGGTGCGGAGTACGTTCGCTGTGCCCCGTGTTTGGCGGCACCACTCCCCCGATGCCGACGCAGCACGCCCGGTGGCTCGCGCGGACTCGGCTAGGCTAGAGGCATGGATCTAAACCAATGCGGTCGTAGCGGCTTCTACCTCTCGGCGATCGGCCTGGGCACGCTCACGTGGGGGCGTGACACAGATGGTCCCGAGGCCCTCGAGATGCTCACGCATTTCGTCGACGCGGGAGGTAACTTCGTTGAGTGTTCGGCCTCCCACGGCGACGGCATGGCTGTTGACGTCCTATCCGAGGCGATGACCTCCGTGGGCCGCCACCGTGTGGTTGTCGCGTGGCGCGGTGGCGTGCGCCGCGCGGCGGATGGAAACTGGGTGGGCGCTGCGGGCCGGGGTGATCTCCTGCGAAGCTTGGACGACGCATTGGCGCGTCTGGATACCGACTACGTGGACGCCTGGATGGTGGAGCCTCGCGTAGATGTTCCCCTGGCAGAAACATTGGAGGCCGCCTCGCTGGCCTATCGGAGTGGTCGAGCCCGTTACGTCGGAGTGTCGCGGGCATCGCACTGGCAGTTGGCTGAGGCAGTGACGCGCGGCGAATTGGGGGCTTGTGCCCCGATTACGCTCGTGGAATTCCCCTTCTCGCTGGCGAATGCGGCATGCGCGAGGACCGTGTCGGAGCTTTCTGCTCGCGGCATCGGAGTGGTGGCAGCCTCAGCGTTGGCTGGCGGAGCGCTGACGGGTAAGTATCGTCATACGACGCCCGCCGACTCACGGGCGGCCTCACCCCATCTGCGTCACACGGTGGAACCCTACTTGGCAGGCCCCGCACGCGCGGTCATTGAGGCTGCTTCGCGCGCGGGGGCTGGCTTGGAGCGTTCGACGGGCGACGTCGCTTTGGCATGGGTGCGCGATTACCCCGGAGTGTCGACCGCGCTCGTTGGCCCGCGCACGGTTCGTCAGCTTGATGCTTTGCTTGACTGCTCCGACCCGTTGCCGGCGCCGATTCGTCAGGTGCTCAGCGAGGTCGCGCAGTAGTTTTTGCCGTAGCTTCCGCAACCTGGGCGAATTCGACCGCGTATCGAAGAACGCTGAGGGCCCGAACCGGCTGGTTCGGGCCCTCAGCGGTACGCGAAAAGATCCGCGTGGGATTCAGTCATCCACTTCGACGAAATCGTCATCGTCGTCTGCGTCTTCCTGGTCGTAGTCCTCGCCGTCCTCGTCGGAGTCATCGAGAATGTCGAAGGGCAGTTCAACACCCAGCTGGGTAAAGAGAATGTCGTCGTAGGTAAAGAAGGCGTCGCGCAGCGCCAGTTCAGCCGCCTCGAGCGCGGCATCGTCGGCCTCGTCTCCATCGCGGGCGATGTCAAAATGATTCTCGAACGCGTTCAGCAGGCGCGTCAGCGCGCGGCGGGCATCTCCAGTCATGCCGCCCATTCTACCGTGAGAACACGCACTTTATCAGGGCAGGTTGAGCTGTGAACGAATGACGGACACCATCAGGTCGGTTCCTTTGATTTCCGCGGTCTGATCCGCACCCAAAATACGGGTCTGGCCGTCCGCGTCAAGCAGCTGTGAGGCGCCCATGTTGGGCCCCAGCGGCAGGATGACCCATTCCTTGGTCGGCTCGTAGGTGACGACGGGAGTTTCCCCCTCGATCTGAGCCGAAATATTCGCAATAACGACGCGTGCCTGTTGGCGCGCCGCGTCAGCACGCTTGGATTCACGCACATCCGTGAGATCGCCGACTGCGTAGACGTTGGAGTGGTTGATGACCTGCATGGTCCCCTCCACGCGAATCGTTCCGTCTGGGTGCATGGCGGACTCGTACTCGCTACCGATGAGGAAACCGGTGTTCGCGCGAGCACCATAGCACTGGAACCACAGATCCGCCTCGATAACATCGCCGTTCTTGGTTGTGACCATAAAGTGAGCCAGATCTCCGACGTTCTGCGGAGGCAGGTAGGCGAGCTCGGAACCGGTGACGACGCGCACGCCGAGAGCCGCCAGCTGCTCGCCAATCTCGTCGCGAAGCACATCGGTGTAGCCGGGAGTGCCCAGGATCCGATCCGTGGCCTCGACGATCGTGATGTCCAGTCCGGGGAACGCGTTCGCGAGCTCACCCGTCAGCTCGATGCCGACGGTTCCGCCGCCGACGATCATGACGGAGCGCGCACGAGCGAGATTCTCGTGCAGCTGCTCAAGGCGCGCCTTGGCCACGGAGGAACGGAAGGAAGAGTACTTGGCCGGGAATGGGTAAGTCGAGCCCGTCGCAAAGACAACGTAATCGGCCTCGATCGGATCGCGGCCGAACACGTGGACGGTCGTGCCGTCAACGCGCGAAACGGTGCCGTGAACGACCTCCCCACGGCTCAGAAGGTTGGTGTAGGGCATGAAGATGGCTTGCTCCCACACGGTGTCGACCGCGGCGCGCAGAGCTGCCGCGTGGTGGACGAACTGATCCTTCTGTTCGATGAGGATGACGTCCGCCAGGGGGTCAAGTCCCTTGGCGACCGTGACGCCTCCATATCCTCCCCCGATGACTGCGACCCGTGCCATGTCTTTCCTCCTTATGAGTCAGCCGCGTCTATTGTGGCATCTGATGGGCGCGAACGCGCGTGCTGGGGACATTAGTCCGTGCTCGAGGTGGCCACAGGGTCCTCAAGCCCCAGCCCGCGAGCGATGTTCGGCGGAAAAAAGTTGGGGCCCTTGAGTACTTTTCCGTCCTCGCGGAGCTTAACGGAGCCGTCGGGCATCAGTTTGGATAGGTTGGAGGCCTGCACCTGGGCGAGAACCGCGTCCAAGTCAATTCCGGACTCAATCGCCATGCCGTAGATGACGTACACCAGATCCGCCATGGCATCCGCAGCCTCAACGAGATCGCGTTCCCCATCGTCTGCGGCCACCGCCTGGGCGGTCGCGGCCTCGATAATCGCACGCGCCCGCTTACCGTAGATGGCGCCGATCAATTCCGCGAACTCTTCGGCGATGAGGCCGACGCGCATGCCCATTCGGTCGTAGGACAGGGTCGGGTCGTCGCAGGGGCGAATCGGAACGTCATAGGTTCGATGGAACTGCATGACCAGTTCCATGGGGCTCACTGACCTCGAAAAAGCGGGCGATGATGTGATTGATTTGTCGCTCATGGGCGATCCTTTCTCGCGTTATCCCAGGCCGTCGCCAGGATGGTAGAAAATGCGGTGATTGTGTGGTGCCCCTCAACGAGGAACTGCCCATCGAGGATGTAGGTGGGGACGGTGTTGACGCCCGCGTGCATGGCCAGCTGGAAATCGGAGTAGACGCGCGAGGCCCATTCCTCGTCGCTGACGGCCTGTGCGGCAAGATGCCCGGACATGCCGACATCCTGCGCGCATCCGATCAGCACGTCGGGGTCGGAGATGTCGAGTCCCATCGTCAAGTGCGCGCGCATGATCGCCTCGGCCACCTTGAGCTGCAACGAGGACGGGCCTCCAACGGTATCCGCGTTGATGTCGGCGTCGTGTGCGGCCGCAATAACCCGGTGCGCGCGGGACGTGGGAGCAATGATCAACGAATCGAAGTCAAAGCGAATGCCCTCGCTCGCACCCAGCGCGCACATGCGTTTGTCGGCCGCACGAACCTCTTCGAGGGTGGCCGCGCCGGATTCTACGAGGGCCACCACGCGCGGCTCCTCAATGGCGGCATCGAGATCCGGGTCGAGCAGGAATGCGTGCAGGTAGACCTCGGTCGCATCGCCGTGATCGAAACGCTCGAGGGCTGCGCGCAGGTGACGCAGACCCAGGTAGCTCCACGGATCGCAGGTGTCGAGCCACATGTCTATACGCACGGCGCCTCCTAGTCATGCACGGAAAACCCCGGGGCCTTGGGGCCCCGGGGTGTCTCGTGCGCGGAGGGGGACTTGAACCCCCACCCTCGTAAAATGAGGACTAGCACCTCAAGCTAGCGCGTCTGCCTATTCCGCCACCCGCGCAGGTCAGCGACGCGAACCGTTGTGATCCGCAAGCGGATAGAAGCCTAGCACGACCTGGTCACCATACGCCAATCGAAAGCTAGGTGTCCTTCCGATCACCGCGCAGGCGAGAATCGAGGGTCGAAAATACCTGTGCAATCGAGTCGATATCTTCGTCGGTCATGCCGTCCAAAAGGTATTCGCTGACCGTTTGCTGATGCAGCTCTGTGGCAGCAAGCACAGTCTCGACCCCCTGTGTCGTCAGGCACGCATCATATCCTCGGCGATCCGTCTGAGAGGGGATGCGCTCCACCCAGCCATCGCGGGACAGGTTTGAAACCAGGTACGTAACGCGCGAGGGCGAATAGACAACCTGATCTGCGAGCTCGCCCATGCGCAAACGATGCCCCGGGGCCTCCCACAGGGCGAGGAGGATGTTGTAGTCGGGCATGGACACCCCGTACGTGCGCTTCAGGCGCGTCTCTAGGATCCCCTGCAGGCGACCGGACGCCTCGAAGAAGACCCGCCACGCGGCTGCACGCGCATTATTGGCCTGATCAATCGGCGTGAGCCGCGCTCGTAATTCCATATCCCCTCCTTCTGGTCGTTTCGGATGCTCTTCTCGGGATAATAGGGCATAGTGACTAAGAAAGCACCAACAACGTGGGGGATTTCAGTGTCTTTGAGCATTTCCGTTGTCCTTTTTGATGTCGATGGAACGATCGTCGATTCCGCTCCTGCCGTGATGCACGCTTTTCGTCGCACATTGTCAGACTTCGATCTTCCCATCCCCGACGACCGGCGCCTGCGCACCTACGTCGGCCCTCCCCTGTGGCATTCTTTTGCCGACCTGGGCTACTCGGGCACGCTCCTTGCCGACCTCGTGGCCGGTTACCGCCGCAGGTATATGGATCATTATCTGGATCCCCAGCCCTTCGCGGGTATCCCCTCCTTGCTGTGGGATCTCAGCAGGGAGGGGATACCACTTGCGACTGCGACATCGAAGCAGGCGCCAATGGCGTTGGCGCAAATGAAACACCTGGGGCTTTCCGGAGCGTTCAGTGTGATTGCGGGCGCGACTCCCGACCCTTCTTCGACGAAGGCGACCGTCATTCACGAGGCGTTGGCACGGCTGGCTGAGCTGGGCACGGATGTGTCGCATCCACTGATCGTCGGAGACTCCGTGTGGGACGTGCGCGGAGCACACGAGGCCGGTATCCCCGTCGTCGGAGTGGGATGGGGGTATGCGACCGAAGATGGCCTGGATGACGCGGACGCTGTGTGTCAGACGGTTGAGGACCTTCGCACCTTCCTGCTCGCAGGGGCCGCGAGGAAACCATTCGACTGACGTCTCCTAGCGGAAGGCTCGGGAGCGCTCCTCGACCGGGAGATTGACGGACGTCAGGCGGAAGGCTCGAATGCTGATCGCGCCGTCCCATTCGAGTCTCCCCCGAACGAGCAGCGCCGCTGATTCGAGGCTCACGCGGCGAAACTTTTCCCATGCTCCAACGGGGACGGAAACGTTTACGAACCCGGTTTCATCTTCCACAGATAAGAACGTGACGCCCCTACCCGTGTGAGGTTGCTGGCGGTGAGTAACCATTCCGGCCACATCGACAATTCTGCCATCCAGGTGTCGCCCCAGATCGGATGCCCTCAGTGTTCCCGGGGGCAGGGTGCTCCTCACGCAGCAGAAAGGGTGCTCGCCGGGCGTCAGTCCCATCGCGCGAATGTCGGAGCACATGGATTCTGTGTGGGACAGCGGGGACAGATTGGGGGCCCGCGTCCCAATCTCACTTTCCGGTAAGAATGGTTGCCACTGCCCTGAGTGAGTCTCACAGATCGCCAACGCTCCTGCCGCCCACACTCCCTCGCGGCGCCCCACGCCCAGGCATTCGAGCGCGCCCGAAAGCGCCAGCTTCTCCATGTCCCCCGCGCTCAAATGGGCCATCCGCGCCAAATCGGCCTGGCTTTCGAAGATTCCTCCCTCCCTGGCCTCAATGATTCTCTCGGCTGCCCGTCCCAGGCCTCGCACCTGGGACAGGCCGATAGGTACCGCCAGCGTGGGATCCGCATCCAGGGGGACAATCTGGCGAGAGGGAAGCGGATCCGCGCGCCCGGCTCGGTAGATGTTTCCAAACGAGCCTTCTCCCACCCGCCCTACTCCGGCTTCCAGGAGCGAATCGTTGACAGAAGGCCCCAGGATCCTCACCCCGTGCCGACGCGCGTCCTGCACCAGAGTCGCCGGCGAATAGAAACCCATCGGCTGACAGGCCAGGATCGTCGCATAAAAGTGTTCGGGCGCATGCACCTTCAGCCATGCGGATGCGTACACGATGTGCGCGAACGAAAAAGAATGAGACTCCGGGAAACCGAAGTGTGCAAAGCACCTGAGCTGTTCGTATATGCGCTCGCGGGTGGGTAGGTCGATCCCGCGCACTTTCCTCCCCGCCATGAGGTTCCCCTTGAGGGCCTCCATGCGTTCGGTGCTTCGCTTGGCGCCCATGGCGCGACGCAGCTGGTCCGCCCGGGCACCGGACAGGCCCGCCGCATCCGATGCAATGTGCATCAGCTGTTCCTGGAACAGTGGCACTCCCAAGGTCTGACGCAGCGCGGGCTGAAGGAGCGGATGCAGGTAGGTCACCTCTTCACGGCCAGCACGACGACGCAGATAAGGATTGACCGCCCTTCCCTGCATGGGGCCCGGCCGCACCAGGGCCACCTCTACGACGATGTTGTAGAAACAACGCGGCTTCAACCGAGGCAACGTGTTCATCTGCGCGCGACTCCACCTGGAAAACACCCACGGTATCTGCGGCACACAGCAGGTCGTACACGCGCGGATCGTCCTCGGGCAATGTATGCAGCCCAAGGAGTGCTTCCTCGCCTTCGCGCAACGCGCGATGAGCCCACCCCGTAGCGGTGGGTGCTCGCCACCGGGCGGACGGGGGGCGCGCGCCCCCCGGTCAGCACGATCAGGTCTCTCCCAGCCCCACTCACGTCGTTGAGGCTGTAGCGCGGGGCACGATTCCCCTTCGCCGTCAAAGCCCGCTCACTCATCGCCCCACCAGATTCGCGTATCCCCTATCAGGAAGCTAAATGCGCTGTGAGCGTGCAGTTCCGCGTACCGTCGTTCATTGACCACACCCCCATTCTATCGAACAAATGTTCGATAGAATGGGGGTGTGTGCCGCATGACATATCCTGGTGGCATGGACTTCATGTACGCGGCGTCACTCGAATCACCCGGCTCACTGACCCTGCAGACGCGTCCGCTGCCGCCTGTGGGGCCACGCGACGTCCTCCTCGCCATCGAGGCCACGACTCTGTGCGGGACAGACCTGCGTATCATGACGGGGCAAAAGACGAACGGCGTTACTCCCGGCGTGGTTCTGGGGCACGAGATTGCCGCACGCGTCTGGCGAATCGGAAGCGACCTGACTCCCGGACGCGACGTGCCGGCACCCGGCACACAGGTGGGGCTGGCCCCAGAAATTGCCTGCGGGCGATGCGGTCCCTGCAGCGTCGGACGCTCCAACGTCTGTACGAATATGCGGCTATTTGGAACCGGGGTTGACGGCGGGCTCGCAGACTTCGTCCACGTGCCGAGGCACGCACTGGCATGCATCACCCCAACTGAACGCGAGATCGCTCCCTCTCTCCTCGCCTTGGCCGAGCCCCTTTCGTGCTGTCTGCGGGCCGCGAGCCGCCTGCCCATCGGGCCCGGTTCGCGCATCCTTATCATTGGGACGGGCCCCATCGGCCTCATCCACTGCGCGCTGGCCTCTTCCTTGGGCGCAGAGGTGATGGCGTGCGGTCGTCCCGCCCGTCTCGCCCCGGCCCTTGGCCTCGGGGCCCGGGCCACGACGTCTTCCCAGGGCACCGACCTCGTCCGGGATGTGCGCGAATGGACGAAAAACCTCGGCGCCGATGTCGTCATCATCGCCGTGGGTGATCCACGCCTGGTATCCATCGCCGCCCAGTGCGCGGCTGTCGGTGGACACGTCTCGTGCTTTGCCGGTTTCCCGCAAACGACGCTCGCCGAAATAGACCCGAACCTCATCCATTACCGCGAACTCACCCTCTCGGGCAGCGCCAACGCGACACTGAGCGATTACGCTGCGGCCGTTGATGCTCTATCGAATGGAAGGATCGACCTATCCCGTCTCATCACGCACGAGTTCCCCCTGCGAGACGTTATCCCAGCCCTCGAAGCCGTGCGCACACGTGCAGGACTAAAAGTTGCCGTGTACCCCGATCCTTCCCGCTCATGTGCTAGTCGAGGAGCCCCCTGAAATCAGCAGCACTCAAGCGCGCCCCCGTGCCTGTCCCACTCATCACGGACGAAATCAGCTGCCGCTTGCGATCCTGCAGCTCCACGACCTTCGCCTCGATCGTGTCAGCGGCGACCAAGCGGTACACGTTCACCTTCTTCGTCTGGCCGATGCGGTGCGCGCGGTCGATCGCCTGTTCCTCGGCAGCGGGATTCCACCAGGGATCCATCACGTACACGTAGTCCGCTTCTGTCAGGGTCAAGCCAGACCCGCCCGCTTTGAGCGAAATCAAAAACACCTGTGCCCGCCCCGAGCGGAAGCTCTCGATCACGCTATCGCGGTCCCGCGTGGACCCATCTAGCTGCGCGACTAACACTCCCCGGCGTTCCAAGACGTGACGAATGCGCGCCAAGAAGGATGTGAACTGGCTAAACACCAAGGCACGATGCCCCAGTGGAACAATCTCGTCCAGGCGATCGGCCAGGTACTCAATCTTCGCGGACCCCACGTGGGCGTACGACTCACCAACGAGCGCGGGGTCCAGCGCCAACTGGCGCAACCTCGTTATCGAGGAGAGCACGCTCATTCGATTCGCATCCATATCAGAGAGCAGATCCAGGATGCGGGCGCGCTCACGCGCGAGATGCTGGTCGTAAATTCGGCGATGCTCCTGACCCAAGTCGACGCGCACGACGTCAACGACCTTGTCGGGCAGATCCTTGGCCACCTGTTCCTTCGTGCGACGCAAGATGAACGGTGCGACGTAGGATGTCAGGCGAGCGAGCTTCACGAGATCTGCGCCGTGTTCGATCGGTCTGCAAAGCTTGTGGCGAAAGACGTCCCACGGCGGCAGCAGGCCGGGGCAGGCCAACGAGAGGAGCGCCCACAGGTCGCTGAGCGAGTTTTCCATCGGGGTGCCGCTGACCGCCAGCCTCCACGGCGCGTCCAACTCGCGAAGCGCCCGATACGTGGCGGTACGGGGATTCTTGACGGTTTGCGCCTCGTCGATGACGACGCCGCCCACGCGGATATGCTTCCACTGGTCCGACTCCAGGCGAAGCAACGTGTAGGAGGTGACCACCACGTCCGCCCCATCGATTTCCTGCTCGAGGCCAGTCCCTCTCCGGGCGGATGTTTCCGTCACCGCGCGCACGCGCAGTGACGGCATAAACTTCGTGGCTTGCTCGCTCCACACCCTCACTACAGAGGTCGGGGCGACCACCAAAACAGGAGCTCCGCCGAGCCCCGCGCCCCGCGCATGCATTGCCGCAATGGCAGAGAGGATCTGCACGGTCTTGCCCAGGCCCATGTCGTCAGCAAGGATCCCTCCGAATCCTTTGACCAAGCGAGCGGTTAGCCACGCGTGACCATCCAGCTGATACGGACGCAGGATGCGAGCGAGAGCGGGTAGCGGCGGCAGTCCTTCGTCGCCACGGTTTTTGAGCGCAGCGACGCGCGTGCGCCACTCCTTCGACGCATGAACGCTGTCGGCCTCGCTCGCCAGCATGTCGAAAATACCGACCTGTAGAGCCGACAGGCGCACCCCTTCGCCCTCCCAGCCCACCAACGCGCGCGCCTCCTCCAGTAGCCCCTCAAGCAAGCGAATGCGATCTCCATCCAGACGCACCCACACGCCGTCGACTGGAACGTATCTCTCCCCTCGTCCAAGGGCTTTCAGCGCCTCGCGTACGCTGATCGAGTGCTCCCCCAGGCGTAGCCGGACGTTCAGATCGAACCAGTCCGTCCCATTCGCCTCAATCTGCACGTCGACGCCCATGGCATCGTCACATACCTCGATCTCGCGCACGTCCTGTTCGATGTCCCACACGAGGCCATCTGGCGCCTTACGGTCCACGACAGCCGTCAGAAAGTCCGGTACCTGCCACGGAGAGATGCGCACCGTTCCCGCGAGGCCCGGCCACGCCGCGCCGCCCCGCGACCGCCCCCACCGGTCGATGCGACGCACCAGGGCGGACACGACCTCGTCTCTCAGACAGTGGACAATGGGTGTGCGCGAACGCGACTCACCCATCGTGTACTCCGCCCACCAGCGCACAGCGACCGAATCGCCATCGCGGCGCACCGTCCCCACGATGACAACCTGGGGGGCTGTGCGAGGATCGAAGCTCCCATCGGAGGAACTGATCGCAAAACGCCTGCGCAACTCGGGCAGCCAGGTTCCACGAAACTCCGCGATGTCGGCTGAAGGAATTCTCAGCGGACGCTCCAGGGGGAAGCCGTCGAGCGAGGCGAGGCCCTCGATGCGCGCCACGCGCGTGCCGCCTTCGAGGAACAGCAAACCCGTATCCCGATCGATGCGGGGAAGCTGCACGACTCGTTCCCCATTGCGAGCCACCACCCGTACCCCCAGCCCCGCTTCGTCCGACACCACGTCGATATCCGCATCCCAGGTCGCATGCGACACCACGAAGGGGTCCTCGTCCGCCGTCGACGAGAACAGCTCCACCCCCGCGCGCACGAGTCGATTCAGCCACGCGTACGCCTGCTCGCCCAACGATGTCAGAGTCACCTCCGTCCTGGAATGCCACGAACGAGACTCGCGCGACAGACGGTATCCCTCGCGCAACAACGATACGTGGGTCGGATCCAAACCGTCCGTAACCGACGCCCACTGCGTGGCCGTCAGGTCGAGCCACGAGGCCCGCTTTGCCGTCCAGCTGGCCCCGGTCCCTCTGCGCAACGGCGTCAAAGTAGCTTCCGCGCTCGGGTCGTGTGCGTCAACCACGAGGGCGAGCGGTTCGCCGCGCCGCTCGCGAGCGGATCCGAGCACCCTTTCCAGGACGCGGCTCCACTCGGGCACACTGAGCTGGCACTCACGTGCCTCTTCGCGCGCGGCGATCAGCGTTGCGACTACATGAGGGCAATCCGAACGCAAGGCGCACGCACACGCCGCCGTCGGGCGAAGCGCCCCCAGGGTGATGCGCACGCGATAGGCGAGCCCGGCCTCCTTTACTCGCGCCTCCACCCGCGCACCGGCTTCGTCCCACGCGAGCTCTCGCACCGCTCCCCCGCGCACCAAACGCAGGCCGTTCGCCCACGTCGCCGGACCGACAAGCGCCATCAAGTCGTCGTCAGACATCGAAGCGAGAGTTTCGCGCAGCGATGAAAATATCATCCTTTCAGTCTACGGCACGGCCTTCTTGCGCATCGCCGCGTCAGCCGTCAATTCCCTCTGGCGCCCACTCGCCCCCATTCCACAGGAGCAGAACGCTCCTGCCGTCCTCGAGTGCGGCACGCATGTAGGCGCGGGGAGATCCTTTGCCCACCGGGCCATCACGATACGGCTGCGCGGATCGCACCCTCCCTGCACGTAGGGAACCAGGAGAGCATCCGGCCCCGCATTGCCTGTATGCGCATGGCGCTGCGCGACACATCCCGTTCTCGGTTTCCCCTTCCCCACAACGAGGCTGCGCGATTGCCGGACTCGGGAGCGCACGCAGTCAGGCAGATCGAATGCACCTTGCCCCAGGCCCCTCAACGCCCGTCATCCATCCGGCCAGAGTCCACCTCACCCGGAGCACGACATCGGCGTGAACCGACAGATCGCACCCACTCCACGTGCGGCTGCGCTGGCCTCCCCCGGTATCCTCCACGTCAATGCGCAGCGTCTGCGACACCAATCCAGACTCAAACAGCCGATGGGACAGGTCCGTGGCTCCCCGAACGATAGGGACACTCATCGTGTCAATACGATCACCGCCCCCATCGACGCCCACAGCCTCCTCAACCGCATCCACCAGCATTGATACCACGCGTTCTTCACCGCCCGCCCACCGGGCGGGGCCCTGAGCACGACATCTGGCCGCTCCGGGACGCAGGCATTCGACCCCGGCGGCAATCGTGTCGAATGCGTCGATGACGGCGCTAAAGGCCCTGGCTTCCCGGTCCTGGTCACGCGCCAGGCATGCGAGATCTGGGCACAGATACGTTGCTTCCCTCGCGCTCATACCGGCCCGGACGCCAGCGCGCCTGGCCGCCGCGCTGGCGACGTCGATCCGTTCACCGTGTACAACGGCCCCACACCCGCTGGGCGGCAGGTCACCCACCAGGCAGTTCACGGGCCAATCAGGCACACACAGCACCATGTAGCGCATTTACACCGCCAACCGAATCTCGTTGCTGCCGTTCACGCAGCGTGAGATACCCGGCCACATCTGCAGCGTCACGATGGTGTGCCCCAAAGAGCGTGCGCGAGCGGCAAAAACGCGACATTCATCCCGCCTGAGCTCAGGCAGATCCAGGCATACGACGTCGCACGCATCCATCAGCAGGGCGCACAACTCGCCGGCATGTGCCGCCTGCCCGGTGTTGAGGACCAGCACGCGGCCCAGATCCATCCCCTGCTGTGCAGCCCATTCCCAGCCGATGTCACTCACCCCGCACAGACCGATCCATCCTCCGGGAGGGCACGTATCGATGAGCAGGCGGATCAGGGTCGGTCTCTCTGCGGGGCCGAGGAGCACGGGAGCCAGCGTCCTCGCGCGGATCTGCTCAGCCTCGACCCGCGTTTGCAGGCCGACTAAGCTTTCGTCGATACGCAAAGCCTCGCGGGCCTTGAGCAGCCGTATGCTCGAGTTGGACACACCCCTCCCCTACATGTAGAACACCTGTTCTATAAGGTATAGCGTAGAACCCTGCTCACACATCTGCGTCCCGATCGTCGATTACGGGCGGATGCGCCACAATGGAAACAGATCAGGATAGGAGCAAGCATGCACATCGATTCTCGCCCCCTCGCGCCGACCCCCTACGACGGCTTGGACGTGCCCACTTTCGTGCTATCGTCGCACACCCTGACCGACGGCACGCGAATGCCCGCCTCTGCGACCGCTGAGGGAGGCTCCCTCTCCCCCGACCTCACGTGGGACGGATTCCCCTTGGAAACAGCGAGCTTCATGGTGACTTGCTTCGACCCGGATGCTCCCACGCCATCGGGCTGGTGGCACTGGGCGGTACTGGACGTTCCCGCATCTATGACCCACTTGGATGCAGGTGCGGGAGCTTCCGACCTCACGCTGGCGGGCCCCGCGTTTCACCTCCGAGGGGATGCGGGTGACGCTTCATACTTCGGGGCGGCCCCACCCGTCGGTGACCGTCCCCACCGCTACGTTTTCACCGTCCACGCGCTCGACGTGGACACCCTGGGACTCGACGATGATGCAACCCCAGCACTGGCCTCGTTCGCGGCGCTCGACCACACGATCGCACGCGCGTCCCTGACCGTGACCTACCAGGCCTGAGGATTATGCTGCACGTCGTTTTCTGGGAACCCGAAATTCCGGGCAACACCGGCGCGGCGATCCGCTTGTCCGCGTGCACCGGTTCGATGCTTCACCTCGTCAGACCCTTGGGCTTTGACATGGATGACACAAAGCTTCGCCGCGCGGGCCTGGATTATCACGACCTGGCACACGTCACGGTGCACGACTGCCTGGATGAGGCTCTCGACCGAATCCCCGGGCGCGTCTGGGCGCTCACCGGCCACGCGAGCACCATGTATTCTGACGTGTCGTACGCAGACGGCGACGGCCTGCTTTTTGGGCGCGAATCCGTCGGACTCTCGAAAGAAGCCATGCATCACCCGCGCGTGGAAGATCGCCTCCGCATCCACATGGTTGAGGGAGTACGTTCGCTTAATTTGGCAAATTCCGCGTCGATCGTGCTCTACGAGGCGTGGCGCCAGCTCGGTTTCCCAGGCGGGCGATAGGCTCGGCGCCCCGGACGAGGCCGAGCTCTAGCTCCTCCACGGGGAGTTCGGGCGTTCGACCTGCTCGGCGAGCGAGACGATTCTGCGCGGGTTGGAGCACCACATCCAAATGGTCCCAATGAACGAGACAACAAGGGGCAGATAGTAGAAATCCGCCCCGAATCCGGTCCACGCGGAGCGCGCGGAATTGAGTTCTTCGAGCCCCAGGGACGCGACCCAAAGGACGAGCGGCACGGCAATCGACAGGGCGATGGCTACCCAACCGACGATGCGCATGCGTCGTCCGTTATGGGTGAGAGCAATCGCGGCCACGAGGTAGTCCACACCCGCCAGGAGAGCAACGAGGCGAGGACCCCACGGCTGATCCTGCGCGTGAAAGAGATCGACAACGGCCATCATGAAGATCCATGCTCCCAGGAGCCAGAACAGCGCAATGATAATGCGGCCGAGCCCAAGCGATGGCGGGCGCTGGTCGCGCACGCCGACGCCGTCGTCAGTTTTTCCATGTCCGTGCACGTCATCGATCCTACAGACACGCCCGATCTCTCGCATCGCATTCACCTGAGGGACAAGACTTCCCCCAACGGTTATGTGGCCCGATACATCGCACTGGATCGCCCAGCTCCAGGACAGCACTACGCAAACGTGGGACAATGGGCCTATAAGGACCGTGAGGTCCGTCATGAAATCAACCATCTGAGCGTCAGGCTCATCAACGAGGAGTTTTATACCTTGAGCGAATCGACCTACGACATCGTCATCCTGGGTGCGGGTTCCGGTGGCTATGCGACCGCCCTGCGGGCAGCGCAGCTGGGTATGACGGTTGCACTCATTGACGGAGATAAGGTGGGCGGGACTTGCCTTCACCGCGGGTGCATCCCCACCAAGGCATACCTGCATGCCGCAGAGACGGCTGAGGCCGTGCGTGAGTCCGCAAAGTTTGGCGTTTCCTCCACGTTTAACGGCATCGATATGGCGCAGGTTGGCGCGTACCGCGATTCGGTCGTCTCCGGCCTATACAAGGGCCTGCAGGGCCTGCTGAAATCCCGCAACGTAGAGATCATCTCCGGTTGGGCGCGCCTCGTGGATGCCAGCACCGTCGAGGTCAACGGACAGCCCATCACCGGCCGCGCCATCGTGCTGGCAACCGGCTCCTACTCCCGCTCAATCCCCGGTCTGGATATCGGTGGACGAATCATCTCCTCCGATCAGGCGTTGCAAATGGATTGGGTCCCTTCCTCTGCTGTGATCCTCGGCGGCGGCGTTATCGGTCTTGAATTCGCATCCGTGTGGCGCAGCTTCGGTGCCGAGGTCACCATCATCGAGGCGCTACCCCACCTCGCCAACAACGAGGATGAGGCCATCTCGAAGCAGCTGGAACGCGCGTACCGCAGGCGGGGCATCAGATTCCACACGAATACGCGCTTCGCCTCGGCCACGCAGGACGGCGGCGGCGTCCACGTGACCACCGAAGACGGCAGGGAATTCGATGCCGATGTTCTCCTGGTAGCCGTTGGTCGCGGTCCCGTCACTGAGGGGCTGGGCTACGAACAGGCGGGCGTCACTCTCGACCGCGGATTCGTTATCACCAACGAACGTCTGCACACCGGCGTCGGAAACATCTACGCAGTCGGAGACATTGTCCCCGGCTTGCAGCTCGCTCACCGCGGCTTCATGCAGGGCGTTTTCGTCGCCGAGGAAATCGCCGGGTTGAACCCGACCGTGCAGGCGGAGGTCAACATCCCGCGAGTGACCTTCTGCGAGCCCGAGATTGCTTCTGTCGGTATGACGGAGAAGCAGGCGCGCGAAAAGTACGGCGACCGGGTACGCACGGTCGAATACAGCCTCGCAGGAAACGGAAAGTCGTCTATCCTGGCCACGTCGGGCCTCATCAAGCTGGTCTCGGTTGAGGACGGTCCGATCGTGGGCTTCCACGGAATCGGTGCGCGCATCGGCGAGCAGATCGGTGAAGGAGAGCTCATGGTGAACTGGGAGGCCTTCCCCTCGGATGTCGCAGCCCTGATTCACGCACACCCCAGCCAGAACGAGTCACTCGGCGAGGCGGCTATGGCGCTGGCCGGTAAGCCCCTCCACGTCCACAACTGACCACAGTTTTTATTAGGAGAACACACATGGCAACTTCAGTGACCATGCCCGCGTTGGGCGAGTCCGTCACCGAGGGCACCGTCACGACGTGGCTCAAGCAGGTCGGCGACGCCGTCGAGCTTGACGAGCCCATCGTTGAGGTGTCCACCGATAAGGTCGACTCCGAGGTCCCCTCCCCCGTTGCGGGTATTCTGCTCGAGATCCTGGTTCCCGAAGACGAGACCGTCGAGGTCGGTGCCGAGATCGCGCGCATCGGCGACGCGTCCGAGGCCGCCTCGACTCCGGCTCCCGCCGCCCCCAGCGCGGCAACTCCGACGGCTCCCGCCGCCCCCGTTAATCTATCAGCGGCCCCCGTTGTATCCGCGGCTGCCCAAGGCACCGAGGTGCGCATGCCCGCGCTGGGCGAATCCGTCACCGAAGGGACGGTCACGACGTGGCTGAAGGCTGTAGGGGACGCCGTTGACGCCGACGAGCCTCTGCTTGAGGTGTCCACCGATAAGGTCGACTCCGAGGTCCCCTCGCCGGTCGCAGGTTTCCTCTCTGAGATCCGCGTGGTCGAGGACGAAACCGTCGAGGTCGGAACTGTTCTTGCGATCATCTCCGCCACTGCGCCCTCTCAGCACGTTCAGCAGCAGGCGGCTCCGCTTGCGCCCGCAGCACCCGCCGCTCCTCCAACGAATCCCGTTGATCCGTTCCCGAATGCCTCCACGCTCGCGTCAACCGCTTCGGCGGCACCAGTGGTGAAGACCCCCATAGTGGCGACGAGCACCGCGTACGTCACCCCCATCGTGCGTAAGCTCGCTCGCGAACTCGGGGTCGACCTGGCCAGCGTGTCCGGTACGGGTGTTGGCGGTCGCGTGCGGCGCGAGGACGTTGAGGCCGCCGCTGCGCGCGCAACGGCCGTCGCCGAGGCCTCTGCCGCTGCTCCGGCTGCCTCAACTGCCCTAAAGACTGACGCTGTTCGCGAACCTTCACCGCTGCGCGGCACCACCGAAAGCATGAGCCGTCTGCGTCAGACGATCGCCCGGCGTATGGTCGAGTCGCTCAAAACGGCTGCTCAGCTCACCACCGTCATCGAGGTGGACGTCACCAAGGTCGCGGCCCTGCGTGCTCGCTCGAAGGACGCCTTTGCCGCCGCGCACGGCACGAAACTGACCTTCCTGCCCTTCTTCGTGAAAGCCGCGACGGAGGCGCTGGCATACCACCCGAAGATCAATGCGACCATCAACGATAACGAGGTCACCTATTTTGACTACGAACACGTAGGGATCGCCGTCGACACACCCCGCGGCCTGCTGGTTCCGGTCGTGAAGAATGCGGGCGACAGGGATATCGCGGGTATCGCGGCATCGATCAATGACCTGGCCGCTCGCACACGCGGCTCAAAGATCGGCCCCGATGAGCTGTCTGGTTCGACCTTCACGGTGACGAACACCGGTTCCGGTGGCGCCCTCTTCGATACGCCTGTCCTCAACATGCCCGAGACCGCGATCATGGGCGTTGGTGCGATCGTCAAGCGCCCTGTTGTCGTGAAGGCGACGGATGGCTCTGATACGATCGCGATCCGGTCAATGGTGTACCTGTCGCTTTCCTACGATCACCGTTTGGTGGATGGCGCTGACGCGTCACGCTTCCTCATGGATGTGAAGAAGCGTCTTGAGGAGGGAGCCTTCGAGCCCGACCTCGGGCTCTGATCCTTTGACGCGACGCGATGGGGTGGGCCTCAAACGGGCCCACCCCATCGCGTCTGTGTCACTTTTCGGTACGCACCCGCAGCGGGCGCGCGTGGCGCGCCCTAGGCATGATCGGGTGCGGCGGAAACGACCTTGCGTGACGCTGGATCGACGCGCACGAGGAGATCCGTTGAGTCGGGGACGCTGCCTTGTTCACACGTGTCCGCCCGACACGTTTCCGAGGTCAGCACCGTCAGTGTCGCTTGAGCTTCTATGGCATCGGATTCGCAGGAGCGAACGGTGATGTTGTCGACTGTGGACGACAGGGCCTTGACGCGCACGCCGTTAGCCAGCATGGTTTCGATGCGCTGGGTGTCCTGCGCGAGCAGCTCGCCCCCGAGCACGGATTCAAGGGACGCGGGGTCGCCATCAACCACGGCCTGGTCGCGAACCCGAATGGCGTGGTTGATAACGTCCCCCAGCGCGTCAGGGTCACACAGACCGTCTTGTGACTGGGCGGTGTCACCCGACGCTTCGCTATCTGCACTCGCGTCCGCGCCCTCTTGTCGATTCGTGGCGCCCCACACCCCGTATCCAATGATCAATAGCCCCGCGAGAATCGCGACGATGCCGAGCACCAGCAGTCCGATGCGCCTCTTGCGCCCCCGTTGCCATGCTCGCGGTCGCCCCACCGCGGCCGCACTGTCTTTCTTCTTCCGTCGTGGCACTGCTTCGTCTTCGGTCACGGTGTCTTCGCGCAAAGCCGCGGCTCGCAGATCGGCTATCACCTGCTCGGGATCGACGGGTTCGCGGCTGATAACGTGTTCTGGTGGGTCGTTCACGACCGGAGTCGTCCCCCGACCGATGGCCCCGGGGGTGTCCAGGCCGAACTCGGCCAGCGCCTCGTCCATTCCTAGAAGATGAGCGATCTGCCGGAGGCACGCACGGTCTCCGTCCATTCCGGATGCTTCAAGGCTCCATCCCGGCGTGCCCTCGCGCTCCCCCAGTTCATCAATGAGGTCAACGATCACAGCACGCCCCTCCGGCGTGATCATGATGTTCGCGGGTGTCAGGTCGCCGTGCGCGATTCCTGCTGCGTGCAGCGCACTCACGCCCGCTGCTATCCCCTCGAATATCTGACGCCGAGTGGCAATTGGGCGAAAATCGGGCGATCCCAGTTCAGTGTCCAGGCTTCGTCCGGCGACATAGTCTTGGACGAGCGCCCACCGACCGTCGTCTGAACGCACGACGTCTCGCAATCGGACGACGTGCCGCGATGTCACCGACGCCCAGGCCTTCCATCGCGGAAGGAAACGGTCACCGTCGGCGGCCGAGCGCAATGCCAGCAAAGCGTCGCCCGCCGCCGTACGCGTCCTCCACAGGGGTCCCCTGGTGCCGATATGGAAAACTTGGCCAATCTCGTATCCGCCGATATTCATACGTTCATTGTCCAAATTCACGCAATGTGATGCAACTCATTTCACATAGTGCCCGGTCGGACGCGTGGACTTTCGGGGGTGAAATGCACGTAGAATAATGGCGTTATGAATGAATCGAATCCCCCCGCTAAGAGGCGCTTCTACCGAAATCTCCTCGACGCATATCGACTGACCGCACGCACCTATCCGGCGATTCCGTGGATCCTTTTGGGCACCGCCGCGCTTGTTATCGCCGTTTCCCTTCTCGCGGCTTGGCTGACCAAGACCCCGTGGATAGGCTGGCTGGTCGTCGGCGTCATGGGATCGTTCACCGCCATGCTCGCCATCTTGAACTTCCTCGCGCGCCGCGCGCTTTTTGCGCAGGTTGAGGAAACGACCGGGGCCGTCAAGGTGGCGCTCTCACAGATCCAGCGAGGTTGGATCATTCCCGAACAGCCCGTCGCATACACGCGCGAGCAGGATCTCGTCTGGCGGATCGTGGGCCGCCCCGGAGTCGTTCTCATCTCCGAGGGCCCCTCCTCCCGCGTCCGTGGTCTGATGCAGGCCGAAGCGAAGCGCGTCAACAAGGTCATGCGCAACGTCCCTGTGCACCAGATCCAGGTTGGGCGAGATCAGGGACAGATTGCGCTCCGAGACCTTCAACGAAAGCTGCGCAAGCTGAAGAACACGCTCACCTCCGAGGAAGTTCCCCAGGTGTCCGCACGAATTAACGCGCTCCGCTCGGGCGAGCCTCCGATCCCGAAGGGCATTGACCCGCTGCGAATGAAACCTTCGCGCCGCGCGCTGCGCGGGAACTGAGCCGGTGAGTCGGCCCCCAACATACGCACTACGCACCTGTTTGCATATTTCTTGCTGACCGTCCGCAAGAACATGGACCGGGAAAAGACATGCGACATCATCCGGTTTTCAACGATATTCTAGGCATCTACGCCCCAAAATTGATGCGCCAGCAGGCGCAAAGATCGATCCGCCCGTCACGCGGTGACATGAACCTTAGCGCATAATATGCTTATTGATGCATAATAGTGCATAATGGTGGCAACAGTGAGGCACCCGGGCCTCACCCCATCGGAAGGCAGACCATGACCATCACTAAGGCACGCGTGCTCATCGCATGTACGGCAGCACTCACGCTGTCCCTTGCTGCCTGTGCGGACCCGACGACCACGGCTTCCGGGGATTCGACCACAACGAGCACGGGCGCCGCTCCCACCTACGACGTGTCCTCGATTCCCACGGTTGACGAGATCGCAGCCCTGGTTCCCGACGAGGTCAAGCAGCGCGGGACGCTGCGAAACGGCGCGTCCGCCGACTACGCGCCGGCCGAGTTCCTGGGGGAGGACTCGCAGACCGCTCAGGGCTACGACGTTGACATCACCAAGGCGCTTGCCAAGGTCATGGGCCTTAAGGAAGGAACCACACACCACGCCGAATTTCCGGCGATCATCCCCGCCCTCGGAACGAAGTTTGACGTGGGTCTCTCCTCCTTCACGATCACATCTGAGCGCGAGGAACAGGCGAATCTCATCTCCTACGTTGAGGTCGGATCCGCCTTCGGTGTCGCAAAGGGTAACCCTAAGAATTTCGATCCAACCGATCCTTGCGGCAAGACGATCGGCCTGCAGACCGGCACCGCCCAAGAGGACTATGCGAATGAGCTCTCCGATCGGTGCATGGCGGCCGGCAAAGAGAAAATCACCGTCATGCCGCACGACCTACAGACCGATATCGCCACGAAGGTCATCGGTGGACAATATGACGCGACTTTCGCCGACTCCACCGTCATCGGTTATACGGCTTCGCTCTCGAGCGGACAGCTCGAACAGATCGGCGACGTCATCGAGTCTGCTCCGCAGGGTGTGGCGATCAACAAAGATGACGAGAAACTGACCGCAGCCGTCCAGAAGGCCATGCAGTACCTGATGGATAACGGCTACCTGAAGGACATCCTGGCCACCTACGGCGCCCACGATGCCGCCTTGACGACGGCACAACTCAACCCGGCGACGAACAACTGAGGATCTCATGGCAATCATCAAAGACGGCGTCGAGTTGATCGATGCGAAGCCTGTTCCACGCCCGGGGCGGTGGGTAAGCGCAATCGTCGTCGCGATCCTTGCCGCAATGGCCATCCACGCCCTCGTCACAAACAAAAACTTCCAGTGGCAGGTCGTGGCCCAGTGGCTGTTCTCTGTGTCGATCATGCAGGGTGTTCTCTTTACGATCATCCTGACGGTTCTCGCGATGCTCATCGGCACGACACTTGCCATCACCATGGCGATCATGCGCCAGTCGGTGAACCCGGTGCTCCGTTGGGTTGCGATGGCCTACATCTGGTTCTTCCGTGGCACACCGATCTACACGCAGCTGATCTTCTGGTCGCTGCTTCCGACCCTGTACCCGACTCTTTCGTTCGGTGTCCCCTTCCTCGGCTCCCTGTGGGGCTGGGAGATCACGTTCGACACTGCCACCTATTTCACACCGTTCTGGATGGCTTTCATCGGCCTGGGGCTGAATGAGGGCGCGTACCTGGCGGAGATCATGCGCGCCGGCTTGCTCAGCGTGTCGAAGGGACAGTGGGAGGCCGCGACCGCTCTCGGCATGCCGCGTACAACCATCTTCCGCCGGATCATCCTACCCCAGGCGATGCGCGTCATCGTTCCCCCGATCGGAAACGAAACGATCTCGATGCTGAAGACGACCTCGCTCGTGTCTGCGATTCCTTTCACCCTGGAGCTGACGTTCATCGCACGTCAGCGCGGCCAAGCGGCGTTTGCGCCGGTTCCGCTGCTGATCGCGGCAGCAATCTGGTACCTGGTGATCACGAGCCTTCTCATGTGGATCCAGTCGTTTATCGAAAAGTACTTCGGCAAGGGATTCGAGCGGCGCGATAACGCGGCCGCCGCGGGATCCGCCCACACGGCTGGCAGCGCCGACTCTATGGACGAAAAGAACGCCACGGCACTGAAGTTTTTGGATGTGACACCATGACGATTGAAACACCCATGGTCTCCGTTCGCGGGGTCCACAAATTTTTCGGCAACCTCCATGTCCTGCAGGGTATCGATCTGGATATTGCCTCCGGCGAGGTCTGCGTGATTCTTGGTCCGTCCGGTTCCGGCAAGTCCACCCTCTTGAGGTGTCTCAACATGCTGGAGGACATCAGCGCGGGTCGAGTCTTCGTGGACGGACAGCTCCTGGGTTATCGCGAGGATGACAAGGGAGTTCTGCACGAACGGCACGATAAGGAGATCGCCGCGCAGCGTTCTCGCATCGGCATGGTGTTCCAGCGCTTCAATCTTTTCCCGCACAAGACTGCCCTGGGCAACGTCATGGAGGCGCCGGTCCAGGTGCTGAAGCGGCCGAAGAGGGAGGCTCGCCGCCAGGCGCTGGAGCTTCTCGATCGTGTGGGTCTGGCCGACCGCGCGGACCACTACCCCGCCGAGCTTTCGGGTGGACAGCAGCAACGAGTGGCTATCGCTCGCGCGTTGGCAATGGACCCGGAGATCATGCTTTTCGACGAGCCCACCTCGGCCCTGGACCCCGAGCTCGTCGGCGAGGTGCTCCAGGTCATGCAGGACCTGGCGGCGTCGGGTATGACGATGGCTGTCGTGACGCACGAGATCGGCTTCGCTCGCGAGGTCGCTGACAGTGTTGTGTTCATGGACGGCGGCGTCATCGTTGAGGCGGGTTCCCCCACCGAGGTGATCGATCACCCGCAGTCGGAACGCACGAGGGAGTTCTTTTCGAAGGTCCTCTGACCGGGGCCATCCTTTTGGCCCGTTCCAGCCCGTTTCGCACACCGGGCCGGTGAGGCGGGCGTGCCCGTCGCCTTTCCGCCTTAAGGACGGGCGTATCACGCTCAGGTGAGCGTGACGAGATCCAGGTAGCTGTCGTCCCACAGGTCCTCGTCCGCATCGGGCAGGAGGAGAACGCGCTGCGGGTTCAGCGCCGTGACGGCCCCCGGGTCGTGGGTGACGAGAACGACGGCACCCTCGTAGTCACGCAGGGCTGACAGGATCTCTTCGCGCGAGGCGGGATCAAGGTTGTTGGTGGGTTCGTCGAGGAGCAGAACGTTCGCGCCGGAGACGACCAGAGTGGCCAGTGCCAGTCGGGTCTTTTCTCCGCCGGAAAGAACGCAGACGGGCTTGTCGACGTCCTCGCCTTGGAACAGGAACTGACCGAGGATGTTACGCACGTGCGTGTCGTCAAGGGTGGGGGCGGCCTCGGCCATATTCTCGCGAACAGTACGGTGCTCATCAAGCGTTTCGTGCTCCTGGGCGTAGTAGCCGAGTTTCAGCCCGTGGCCCGCAATGACGCTGCCCGAGTCGGGCTGCTCGATGCTCGACAGGAGGCGAAGAAGCGTGGTCTTTCCGGCGCCGTTCAGGCCGAGCACCACGACTTTGGAGCCCCTATCGATCGCAAGATCCACGCCGGTAAATACTTCGAGTGAACCGTAAGACTTGGACAGTCCCTCTGCCGTGAGGGGTACTCGCCCGGAGGGCGCGGGGGAAGGAAAGCGCAGCCGCGCCACCTTCTCCTGGACGATGTCCTGCCCGGCCTGGGCGAAGAGCTCCTCGGCGCGCCTGAGCATCTGCTGCGCTGCAACGGCCTTCGTGGCTTTGGCGCGCATCTTCTCACCCTGTGCCTTGAGGTGTTCAGCCTTTTTCAAGGCGTTTGCGCGTTCCTTGCGGCGGCGCCGCTCGTCTTCCTCGCGTTGTTTCAGGTACGCGGACCACCCCAGGTGGTACATGTCGACATGCGCGCGGTTGGCATCGAGGTAGAACACCTGGTTGACGGTGTCTTCCAGAAGCTTAACGTCGTGGGAGATGATCATGACGCCGCCCGGGAAGGTCTTGATCCAGTCGCGCAGCCAGAAGATCGAATCGTGGTCAAGGTGGTTCGTCGGTTCGTCGAGGAGCAGAACGTCAGCGTTGGAGAAGAGCACGCGCGCCAGCTCGACCCGGCGACGTTGGCCTCCGGACAGGGTATCCAGTTTCTGGTCCAGCACGCGATCATTGAGCCCGAGGGAGTGAGCGATCTGGGCCGCCTCGGACGCGGCCGCCCACCCTCCCTGGTGAGTAAACTGCTGGTCGAGCTTCACGTAGCGCTCCATCGCCCTCTGCTGGCGCGCCCCCTCAGTCGTGGACATCTCGTGTTCCGCTTGACGGATCCGAGCGATGATAGAGTCGATACCGCGCACGGAGATGATGCGGTCCCTGGCCTTCATCTGCGGGTCGCCGACGTGAGTGTCCTGAGCGAGGTACCCGACCGTACCTTTCGACGTGATGGTTCCCGTATGCTCCGCTGCTCCCCCTCGGTCTCCTTCTCCCGCAAGCAAACGCATCGTCGTAGTTTTCCCCGCTCCGTTGCGTCCCACGAGGCCGATACGCATTCCTTTATCGACGCAAAAGTTCGCGTGGCGCACAAGGTGGCGAGCACCGATCCTCAGAGAAAAGTCCTGAACGTTAATCACTCTCCAAGAGTAGAGGCCGGGACCCATGTGGGCGAATCAACCCGCCACCGCGGGTGCTCCTGACCCCATGTGGTGCGAAATACGGGCACAATGGGTGTCGTATGTAAGTTTCCCACCGTCATTTCAAGGATTTTCCCATGACAGAAAGCCCGATCCCATCTGGATCGGCGCGCCCATCGCGCGCCCTCGACATCGTCTCCGTTGCCTTCGTTGCGCTCCTACTCATTTCAAATATCGCCGCCACGAAGGCGTTCATGGTGGGCTCCACCACCCACTACCTCATTTTTGATGGGGGTGCCATCCTCTTTCCCCTGACCTACATCATCGGAGATGTCCTGTCGGAAGTGTACGGGTTCGCCCGCGCACGGCGCGTCATCATCATGGGTTTTGTGGCCTCGTTCCTGGCCTCCCTGACCTTCTTCATCGTTCAGTACTTGCCCCCAGCCCCGGACTATGACAATCAGGAAGCGTTTTCGGCAGTCCTGGGCGTCGTGTGGCGTGCGGTCGTAGCGTCCCTGGTCGGGTACCTGGCGGGTCAGCTTCTGAACTCCTACGTGCTCGTATGGATCAGGAAAAAGTGGGGGGCCAAGCACCTGTGGGCTCGGCTCATCGGGTCAACAATCGTCGGCGAAGCGGCCGACACGATTCTTTTTTGTACAATCCTCTTCTACGGTGACATGACGCTGGGCAACTTCGTTAACTACACGGTGACAGGCTACTTTTACAAGGTTCTGCTTGAGGTGGTTCTCCTGCCGCTGACATATCCGGTGATCGCATCGATCCGCAAGGTCGAGAGCCTTGAACGCGACGAGGTGTTCGCCCAGTGAACGCGAACTGGCTGCAAGCCCCTTCCCCCGACGCAGTCGCAGCTTTCGACGCCACAGCCGCGTCCGGCGCGCACTCCCCGGACCGGGGCTTTGAGATCAACGCGCGACTGCACACCAACGGAGGCTTGGGACGCACCGGCATCATCCGCACGGCGCACGGCGATATCCGCACGCCCGCCTTCATTCCCGTTGGAACCAAGGCGAACGTGAAGGCACTCACCCCCGAGATGGTGCGCTCGCTTGGCGCACAGGCGGTCCTGGCAAACGCCTATCACCTCTACCTGCAGCCGGGATCCGACATCATCGACGAGGCGGGCGGCTTCGCGGCATTCATGAATTGGGCGGGACCGACCTACACCGACTCGGGCGGTTTTCAGGTCCTGTCCCTGGGCGCCGGATTCAAGAAGGTGCTCTCGCAGGAGTTTTCCGGGCAAGCTGATCCCAACGATCCGGCACTCAACGCACAGGCGATCAAGGCATCCAACGCGGTCGTCGATGACGACGGCGTCGTGTTCTCCAGCCACATCGATGGCTCGAAGCACCGTTTTAATCCCGAGGTGTCGATGGGAATCCAGCACCAGCTGGGCAGCGACATCATGTTCGCCTTCGACGAACTGACCAGCCTGCTGCACCCGCGTTCCTACCAGGTCGAATCGCTGGAGCGCACACACGCCTGGGCCGCGCGCTGCCTCGCCGAGCACAAGCGGCTCACCGAGCAACGCGCGGGTAAACCCTACCAGCAGCTGTGGGGGGTCATTCAGGGAGCCCGGTGGGAAGACCTGCGCCGACAGGCTGCACGAACCATGGCTCGCATGGAGGTGGACGGTCAGCGCTTCGACGGCTTCGGCGTCGGCGGTGCGCTCGAGAAAGAGAACCTCGGAACGATCGTCTCCTGGGTATGCGAGGAACTGGGAGAGGACCGGCCGCGCCACCTGCTGGGCATCTCCGAGCCCGAGGACCTTTTCGAAGGGGTCGCCGCCGGCGCGGACACCTTCGACTGCGTGAATCCGTCGCGGGTGGCCAGGAATGCGGCCATCTACACGCCCGACGGCCGTTTCAACATCACGAACGCCCGCTTTAAACGCGACTTCACCCCCCTCGTTGACGGCTGCGGCTGCTACACGTGCACGCACTACACGCGCGCGTACATGCATCACCTGTTCAAGGCGAAGGAAATCCTGTCAGCCACCCTGGCGACGATCCACAACGAATGGTTCACGCTGCGCCTGGTTGACGGGATTCGCGCCTCCATCGAGGATGGGTGTTTCGACGAGTTCCGTTCTGATATGCTCGGCCGCTATCTGGCCGGGCGCCGCCACTGAGAGTCAGGAACACAGATGAGTTTCAACGACAATGTCCACCTGGATCCTTCCCGCGTGCGCTCCTTTGGTGCGAGGCGCAAGGCGATGGGCGTGGGCGGCGGTTCGATCCTGGGACTGCTGCTGATTCTTGTCTTCTCACACGTCACCGGTATCGATCTGACACCCCTCATCTCTTCGTCGCCGACGCCCTCCGCCTCCTCGTCCTCAGCGGTCGACGTTTCGACGTGTCGCACAGGAGCGGATGCGAACGACCGCGTGGAATGCCGGATGGTCGCAACCGCGCAGTCGCTGGATCAGGTGTGGAAAGAACAGCTGGCGGACCAGAACACGGGCGTGAGGTACGAGCTTCCCGACTTCCAGATCTTCACGAACTCGGTGTCCACGGCGTGCGGGAGCGCGACCAGCGCGGTCGGCCCCTTTTACTGCCCCGGAGATTCAACGGTCTACCTGGACCTCGGTTTCTTCGATGACATGGTCTCACGGTACGGGGCAGCGGATTCCCTGCTCGCCCAGGAGTACGTCGTTGCGCACGAGTGGGGGCATCACATCCAGAATCTTCAGGGCGTCTTCCGCGCGCACGACACGCGCGAGTTTGGTGATCAAGGTGCGGGCGTGCGCAGCGAGCTCCAGGCGGATTGCTACGCGGGAGTCTGGATGCACTGGGCATCGACGACCGCTGATCCCTCGACGGGCATCCCCTACCTCGTAACACCGACAGCCGATCAGGTACTGGGAGCGCTCGAGACCGCACGGGCTATCGGCGATGATCGCTTGCAGGCCAAGTACCAGGGCTCATCCAATCCAGAAACCTGGACGCACGGGAGCGCAAATCAGCGCGCAGCGTGGCTCCAGCGCGGCCTCGATACGGGTGATATCGCAACGTGCGACACCTGGAGTGCGGCTCGCGTGTGAGCGCGATTCGCGCCACTCGCTACAATCGTTGGTGCCGACTTTCAGGAGGATACATGACACGCAGCATCGTCGAGCAGGCGCACACCATGTACGACGCGGTCCCCTACGAGGTGCCCGAACCTGAGTCCTCCCTGTTCGACCTGCTCGATACCGCTGCCCGCCTGTACCCCGATCGCGTGGCACTCGACTATTTTGGCGCGACCACCACATATTCGCAGGTGCGCGATCAGGTGCTTCGAGCATCACAGGTCCTTCTTAAGGCCGGGGTGCGTCACGGGGATACTGTGGCTATCGCGCTGCCCAACTGTCCGCAGGCCTTCGTCGCGTTCTACGCCTGCATGCGCATCGGCGCGGTTGCCGCGCAGCACAACCCTTTAGCACCTGCCTCGGAGGTTGCCGGGCAGCTGGAGCGTCACCGCGGCACGGTCGCAATCGTGTGGGAAAAGTGCGCAAGTGCTTATCCTCCGCGCACGCTGAATGCCGTGTTTACCGTCGATATTTCCCACGCCATGCCCGCGTCGCAACGTTTCTTGCTGAAGCTACCCGTAGCTCGCGCCCGGCAGACGCGTGCGCAGCTGCGAGGAGCGGTCCCCGAAGGAACGGTGTCGTGGGATCGCGCAGTGGCCTCGGCCACTCCCATTGCTGCTGATCATCCGCTGCCCTCCGTGGACGAGCGTGCGGTCATCTTGCACACGTCGGGAACGAACGGAATCCCGAAGTCTGCGCCGCTCACCCATCGCAATATTGGTGTGAACGTCAACCAGTGCATGTTCTGGGTGTGGAAGCTGCACGAGGGTGCCGAAACATTTTTCTCACTGCTGCCCTACTTCCATGCATTCGGGCTGACGTTTTTCCTGTGCGCGGCGGTGCGCAAGGCAGCGACCCAGGTGCTGCTGCCAAAGTTTGATGCTCCAATGGCCCTGGACGCGCACAGGCGCAGACCCATTACCTTCTTCGTCGGCGTCCCTCCCATGTTTGACAGAATCCTCAAGCACGCCAAGGAAACGAACACTGACATCACATCGATCCACTACTCAGTGGCCGGAGCGATGCCCCTGTCGAAAGCCCTCGCCTCCGCCTGGGAACAGGCGACCGGCGGCATGATCGTTGAGGGGTACGGCCTGTCCGAGACCGCTCCGGTTCTGACGGGTGCTCCTCTGTCTGACAAGCGCAGGCATGGCGTCCTGGGAGTTCCGTTCCCGTCGACCCAGCTTCGTCTGGTCTCCCTCGAGGATGACACAGTGGACGTCGAGGACGGGGAGCCCGGAGAGATCATCGTCAAGGGCCCCCAGGTCTTCGACGGTTACCTGGACGCCCCCGAGGAGAACGCTCGTGTCTTTACCGCCGAGGGGTGGTTAAAGACAGGCGATATCGGTGTCAACAGCGACGGCTATATTTCCATGGCCGACCGCAAGAAGGAGCTGATCCTGTCCGGAGGCTTCAACGTTTACCCGTCGCAGGTCGAAAACGCGATCCGCACGCTCCCGGGCGTAGAAGACGTCGCCGTCGTCGGTGTTCCTGTTTCGGACGCCGCCGAGGAGGTCACGGCCGCAATCATCATGGAGAAGGGCGCGTCGCCTCTGACGCTGGAAGAGGTGCGTGCGTGGGCCGAAAAGTCTATCGCCCACTACGCGCTTCCCCGCCAGCTCGTCTTCATCGCCGAGCTTCCCCGCAACCAGATGGGCAAGATACTGCGCCGCAAGGTCGCACAGCTCGTGCGCGAGAAACTGGGATGTTAACTGGCACCGTCAAAGCTACGCCCGGTGATCAGAACTCGCCGCCGACCGCCAGATGTACACCTGCGACAGGGGCACAGTTTTTTCTTACAGTAATCCTGCGCGTCGGGATGCACGGACACCTAATGCGGTGGGCCGGGGGCGCACAAACAAGGTTCTCAGACGTTGAAGCCGATCGCGCGCAGCTGCTCACGGCCGTCAGAAGTGATGCGATCGGGTCCCCACGGCGGCATCCACACCCAGTTGATCTGAACCTCGTCGGTCACGGTCGATAGGATCGTCTGTGCCTGACGCTCGATCACGTCGGTCAGCGGGCAGGCCGCCGAGGTCAGTGTCATGTCGAGACGCACCTGGTTCTGTGGGCCGACAACGATGCCATACACCAACCCCAGGTCAACGATGTTGATGCCCAGCTCGGGGTCGATAACGTCCTTGAGGGCCTCCAGCACGTTCTCGGCAGCCAGCGTCCCCTCCTCCACGACATCCGTGCCGTCGATGCGACGGGTGGGAGCGGGGCTGTCCGTGGCTTCGCTGGCGGTGGGGGCGCCGAAACGCTGCTCGACAGGCTCGGATTGCGCCATTGGATTATTCATATCTGTTCCTTTACTGCTCGGCAGCCTGTGCCGCGCTCGAAATATCGATACCGGACTGGGCCATCGCGTCGCGCAGCGCATACCAGCCCAGCAGCGCGCACTTGACGCGGTTCGCGAACTGCGACGTTGATTCCAGGGCGGCCGCGTCTCCCAGCTCGTCAAGGATCTCGTCGGCGACGCCCAGGTTGCGTGAGTGCATCATGATCTCCATGTCCCTGTAGAGACGACCAATCTCGTCGGCCGACTTACCCTGGGTCAGGTCGGTCATCATGGACAGCGAGGCGCGCGAGATAGAGCAGCCGTCGCCGTCCCACTTCACGGAGGCCAAACGATCCCCATCCACAGTCACACCCAACGTGACTTCGTCGCCACACGTCGGGTTCACCTGGTGGGACGAAGCGTCCAAGCCGGAGGGGTCGCCCTCACCGTGCTTTTCGCGTGCGTGATCCAGGATCACCTGCTGATACAGCTGCTCGAGACTGCCCATTACTGCCTTTCCTCGCGTTTTCGATACCCTACGACGATTCTAGCGACCGAAGAAGGCACGTACCTGTGACAAGCCATCCACCAGGCGCTCGATCTCGCTGCGCGTCGACGTTGGCGCGATCGACGCGCGCGCCGAGGAACGCATGCCAAAGAAGGTGTGCAACGGGATCGCGCAGTGGTGTCCCACCCTGACGGCCACGTCCACCGAGTCCATGAACTGGCCGACATCATGAGGGTGCACACCATCGACCCCGAAAGCCACGACCCCGATACGGTCAACGTCCGAGTCGGGGCCGAGCATCGTCAGGCCATCGACGGATGAAATACCGTCGAGCATCATTGCCGTGAGCGTATGCTCGTGGGCAGCGATGCGGTCCATGCCGAGCTTCGACAGGTAGCGCAGCGCCTCGGCCCAGCCGACAATCTGCGCCACGGGCTGCGAACCGGCCTCGAAGCGCTCCGGTGGGGCCATAAACGTCGACGACTCCATGGTCACCCACTCGATCATCGAGCCTCCGGTGAGAACCGGCGGCATGGAGGCCAACAGGTGTCCCCTGCCCCACAGTGCACCGGCGCCCGTCGGCCCCAGCATCTTGTGGGAGGAAAACACGGCGAAGTCAACATCCAGCGTGGACAGGTCGAGGGGCATGTGGGCGCTCGATTGACACGTATCCAACAGCACCAGGGCGCCAGCCTCTCGTGCGGCCGCAGTGATCGCGGCGACGGGAGATACAGCGCCCGTCACGTTAGATACGTGGGTGAAGGTCACAAGGCGCGTGCTTGGGGTGATGACCGACAGCGTCTCCAAGTCGATGCGCCCGTCCGGTGCCAGGTCGAGCCACGCGAGCTCCGCGCCCGTGCGTTGACACAGTTGCTGCCACGGGACGATGTTCGCATGGTGTTCGGCCCGCGTGCACACGATCCGATCCCCCGGTCCAACGCGCAGCGGTGCCGCATCGGCCCCGCCCATGCCCTGGGAGGCATGGCCCATCGCGAGCGCAACCAGGTTAATGGCCTCGGTTGCGTTCTTCGTCCAGACGATCTCGGTGGGTGAAGCCCCCACAAACGAGGCCAACGCGCCCCGAGCTCTCTCAAAAGCGTCGGTCGCTTCGTCACCCAACAGGTGGGTCCCGCGGTGCACGGCACCGTTGTGGAGTCGGTAGAAATCAGCCTCGGCATCGACGACGCAGGAGGGCTTCTGGGACGTGGCAGACGCATCGAGATAAACGATGGGGGCGCCGCCGCGCCCGATGCGGCCCAGGATCGGAAAGTCCGATCGGATCGCAGTAAGCTCGGCGGCAGTAAAGTCCGATGACACGGTGATCACAGACCCAGGTATTTGTCGTAGCCGTTCTCTTCGAGCTCATCGGCCAGCTCGGGGCCCCCCTGGGCCGCAATGCGGCCATCAACGAAGACGTGGACGTGGCCGGGTTTGATGTAGCGCAGGATGCGCGTGTAGTGGGTAATGAGCATGACGCCGCAGCCGGTTTCGCCGTGGACGCGGTTGACGCCCTTGGAGACGATACGAAGAGCATCGACGTCCAGACCGGAGTCGGTCTCGTCGAGCACCGCGAAGGAAGGCTTGAGCAGCTCCATCTGGAGGATCTCGAGGCGTTTTTTCTCACCGCCGGAAAAACCCACGTTGACGTCGCGTTCGGCAAAGTCGGGATTCATGCGCAGCTTTTCCATGGCGGCCGTCATGTCCGCGACCCACGTGCGCAGCGCGGGTGCCCGACCGTCGATCGCGGTCTTGGCGGTTCGCAGGAAGTTCGACACGGACACGCCGGCGACCTCCACCGGGTACTGCATCGCCAGGAACAACCCGGCCTTGGCGCGCTCGTCGACGCTCATCTCGGTGATGAGCTGGTCGTCCAGCCACGCCTCGCCCGACGTGATCTCGTAGTCTGGGTGGCCAGCCAACGCGTAAGCCAGCGTGGATTTTCCTGAGCCGTTGGGCCCCATGATCGCGTGAATCTCACCGGAGTTAATCGTCAGGTTGACGCCCTTGAGAATCTCTTTGGAGCCCTCGGCCGTCTCGACGGAGACGTGCAGGTCCTGAATGCGCAGAGTCGACATGTGTATTCCTTAAAGCTCAGTTGTTGCGGGACTTGGCCATCTCGGCCTCAACGGTTGCCATGAGGCGGTCGACCACCTCGGGGACGCCGATCTGGTTAATCAGCTCGGCGAAGAAGCCGCGCACGACGAGTCGGCGTGCCTCTTGTTCCGGGACGCCGCGGCTCATCAGGTAGAAGAGCTGCTCGTCGTCGAAACGGCCGGTCGCGGACGCGTGGCCCGCGCCCTTGATCTCGCCGTTCTCGATCTCTAGGTTGGGCACCGAGTCGGCCTTCGCGCCCTCGGTCAGCACCAGGTTGCGGTTCAATTCATACGTATCCGTACCATCGGCTGCCTCACGGATGAGGCAGTCACCGATCCAGACGGAGTGCGCGTCCTTCCCCTGTAGGGCGCCCTTGTAGGTGACGCGAGAGTAGCAATTCGGTTGGGAGTGGTCAACGAACACGCGGTGCTCGAGGTGTTGGCCTGCGTCGACAAAGTAGATGCCCAGCATGTTGAGTTCGCCTCCGGGGGCGCGAAAGTCTGTGTCGGCGCTAACGCGTACGAGGTCGCCGCCAAAGCTGACGACGATGTGGGTCAGCTTCGAGTTGCCCCCCACGGCCAGGCGCTGGTTCGATGCGTGCAGGATGTCATCGTCCCACTCCTGCAGCGATATGACGGTCAGATCGGCGCTCTCACTGGTCTCTACCTCGACGGTCTGGTTCAGGGCTGCACCCGCAGAGCCAGTATGCGACAAGATGACGGTGGCTTTTGAGAAAGCCGCCGCGCGAACCACGATGTGCTGGTTGCGCGTCCCGTCAAGGTCGGTCACGTTGATGTGGATCGGAGCATCAACGACGGTCTCGGCCGGGATTTCGATAACGGTGGCCCGCTCGAAGCCGCTCCACGCGACGACCGCGGTGCGGTCTCCGGGGGCCAAGACTGTTCCGAGGCGCTTGTCGTCGCGCGCGACGGTTTCGACGCTGACCGCATTGGGCGCGTCGACGATAACGGGGGCATCGCCGGTATCGTAGTTCGCGGGATCGAACAGGCGCTCAATGCGACGCATCGGGGTGAAACGCCAGTCTTCCTCACGGCCCCTCGGAACGGCGATGTCATCCAGGTTGAAGGAGGTTGGCCGATCACCGCGTGAGGAATGCGCCGCGGTCTGTGGGCCCCCGTGCGAGTGGGCCTTGTTCATGGTTTCGACGATAGTGTTGGGGGTTGTCATCAGCCGACGGATCCTTCCATCTGCAGTTCAATGAGGCGGTTGAGCTCGAGAGCGTACTCCATGGGCAGTTCCTTCGCGATCGGCTCGACAAAGCCGCGCACGATCGTCGCCATCGCCTCGTTCTCGGACAGGCCTCGGCTCATGAGGTAAAAGAGCTGGTCGGCGCTCACCTTAGAAACGGTGGCCTCATGTCCCATCTCGACGTCGTCCGTGCGCACGTCAACGTAGGGGTAGGTATCGGTACGCGAAACCTTATCCACCAGCAGCGCGTCGCACAGAACGTTCGACTTGGAGTGGCGCGCGCGAGCGTTGACCTGGACCAGACCGCGGTAGGAGGTGCGGCCGCCGCCGCGCGACACTGACTTCGAAACAATAGAAGACGAGGTACGGGGCGCCATGTGCACCATCTTCGCGCCCGTATCCTGCTGCTGCCCGGGGCCTGCGAAGCCGATGGACAGGGTCTCACCGCGGGCATTTTCGCCCATCAAGAAGCACGCGGGGTACTTCATGGTGATCGCGGCACCCATGTTGCCGTCCACCCACTCCATGGTTCCGCCCTCTTCGACGACCGAGCGTTGGGTCACGAGGTTCAGCACGTTCGTCGACCAGTTCTGAATCGTCGTGTAGCGCACTCGCGCGTCCTTCTTCACGAAGATCTCGATGACGCCGGAGTGCAGCGAATTCGCGTCATAAATGGGTGCCGTGCATCCCTCGACGTAGTGGACGTAGGAGCCCTCGTCGGCGATGATGAGCGTACGTTCAAACTGGCCCATTGCCTGCGTGTTAATACGGAAGTAGGCCTGAAGCGGGATCGTGACGTGAACGCCCTTGGGAACATAGACGAAAGAGCCGCCTGACCACGCCGCCGTGTTCAGCGCCGAGAACTTGTTGTCGCCAGCGGGGACGCACTTGCCGAAGTATTCTTCGAAAATCTCGGGGTGTTCGCGCAGGCCGGTATCCGTGTCGGTGAAGATAACACCCTGTCGCTCCAAATCCTCCTGAATCTGCTGGTAGACAACCTCAGACTCGTACTGAGCAGCGACGCCGGACACCAGGCGAGCCTTTTCCGCCTCGGGGATACCAAGTCGGTCGTAGGTGTCACGAATCTCTTCGGGCAGGTCCTCCCAATCGTTCACCTGATGATCCGTCGGGCGCACGTAGTATTTGAACGCGTCAAAATCAACGTGGGACAGGTCGGGACCCCACGTTGGCATGGGTTTGCGCTCGAAAAGTTCCAGCGCCTTCAGGCGCCGCTCCCGCATCCATTGTGGCTCTTCCTTCACCTCGGAGATGAACCGGACAATTTTTTCATTTATGCCGGTGGGAACATCCTTCGAATATTCGTCGGAGTCGTGCCAGCCGTATTCGTATTTGCCGATCGAACCGATGATCTCGTCGTCGGTCATACGACGGTCATCAGCGCCCGCGGCGGGTGCCTGCGTCATTGTTGTATCAACCTCTCGTTTTATCTGTGTGCTACTTGCGTCGCACGTTCCGCGCGCCCGGGCGGATGAGTGGCATCCCCACCGGGATGTGGGTGGTGCACACGTGTCCTCCGCCCGCGAGCGTGGAAAGTCTCTGGACGTGTACGTCGAGGAGCTTGCCAAAGGCAATGGTCTCGGCGTCGCACAGCTGCGGGAAGTCCCCCGCCACGTTCTGAATGGGGCAATGGCCCTGGCACAGCTGGACGGCGAGGGTTCCTCCCCCGATGTCGCGCACCGTGGCCGCGTATCCGTCCTGCGTGAGCGCGTCGGCGAGCGCCTGAGCACGAACGCGAGGATCCGATCCTGCGTCGCGCACGATGGGCGCGTAGCGTCGTTCGATTTCGCGTGAGCGTGCGGCCGCGAACGATTCGACGGCTTCCTCTCCCCCGAGCTGCCCGAGGTAGCCAAGCGCTTTCGAGGCGAGGTCGGAGTAGCCTTCCGCCAGGTGGACGTGTGCGCGTTCCGTGGCGACATAGTGGCGCGCGGGTCGGCCTCGTCCGCGTTTTGAGGGGGCGCTGGGCTCGCGCTCAGCGATCTCCTTGGATTCCAACAAAAGGGTGATGTGGCGTCGAACGGCTGCCGTTGTCAGGCCCAGCACTTTAGCGATTGCCGAGGCCGTCACAGGTCCCTTTTCGACGATGAGATCGAGCACTTGCTGCCGAGTTGTGGCGTCCGCTTCTTCTGCCACGTCTCCTCCGCTCCGGCGTGCATTTCGCGCGCCTTTGTGTGCTTCTCTCTGAAAAAGAGTCTACGCTAATTTCGATAGATAGGCGTTGCGAAAAGCATGTCAAGGTGTTACTCGCCCCACAAGTTTCAGGACTAAGGACCTAGCGGATAGTCATCACCGAAACCAGGGAGCGTCCGCGTGCCGCAGCCCTTCCCAGCAACGACCTCGCGCCGCGCTCGCGGCCAAGATACCGATGACTGCGGAAGGGCTGTGCAGTCGTCCAGCCATCACCATCTCGAGCGCCTCAGAGAGGCTGACCCACGCGTATTCCATCATGGATTCCTCGTCCGTACGCGCGAAGCTGGTCCCGGCGGGTTCCAGGCGTCGTGCGAGAAAGACGCGCAGGGGTTCCGTCGTTCCTCCAGGCGAGGTGAAGAAGTCGACGAGTACGCCCCATTGCCTGGCCTTCAGGTCGGTTTCCTCGGCGAGTTCACGCTCGGCGGCTACCAGGGGATCCTCGCCGGGAATGTCAAGGAGTCCGGCGGGAATCTCCCAGAGCAACGCATTCACGGGATGACGGTACTGGCGCAAAAGGAGGATCTCCTCGCGCCCCGCCTCTCCACGCAACGCAACAACGGCGACCGCACCCGGGTGACGGGTGTACTGACGCACGACGGGCCCTTCACCGTCAACGACCGCGACGCGGTCCTCCACCACGTCAACGATGCGGCCGCTCCACACGGTCTCGCTGGAGGCAACCGAGCGGGCGGTTCGCTCGTCGGCGATTTCTAAGGCCTGGGCACTGGACAGGAAACGCATACTCACTGTCATTCCTTTCCGTTGGTGGGGGATAAGTATCGGCTCACGTGCCGCCCGCGCGGGGCTCGCGAATCAAAACGGCCTCGTTGAAAACAAAGCGACCCGAGCCGCAGCATAGTATAGGCCCCGCTCGCATGGGTAGGCTTGACGATGCCGACGAAGCCACCCAGGGCCGGAATACCCGAAGCCGCCGGATCACAGGCCTTCGACGATGCCCGTATTCGCTGGGTGCTGCAACGTTGGTGCGGCGCGCATTGATCCAGATGAGGTCACCGGGCCCGGGGCGGACCGCTCCGCCGAGTGAACTACTTGACGTTGGGGATGACGGACTGTGCGCCGTTACCCACGCCGAACGCGCGTGCTCCCGATCCGTTTTGAGACAGGGCAAGGGCTGTGGCGACAGCCGCCAGCGTCGTGCCGACCGAGTCGACCGTCGTGACCGACGTGCCGGAGCCGCGAAGCTGCGTCACCATCGCGTCGCGAGAAGAAGCATCGCCGACGACCACGCCCGACGTTGAGCCGATAGCCTGAGCCAGACCAACCCACGCGTCTGAACTCTTCGTCACCGCAGCAGGAGAGGCGGAGGAAAGCGTCGTCTGCGCGCGCGGTCCGATCGCAACGAGCTTCGTCGCGCTGCCAGCTGGCTCCTCATCAATCCTCATGATCGGGGTGGACTCATCCGTGAGAATCTGCCGCAGCAGATCGGTCTCAGCTCCCGAGGCGGAAAGAACCTGTGCGATGGAGTAGCCGACGATCCCGTCCGCGCTGGCGGTCTTCGTTGCGCTTGAGGCAAGGTGCGACGCCAGGGTCGTTGACAGCGTGGTGCGGTACTGGTTCATCGAGGTCGACTCCCAGTTGTCGGTCAGAGTAACACGACCGACAACGCTTGCTCCCGCATCTGTCAGGGTCGAGCGAATGGAGGCCACGTCATCGTCAGATGCACCGGGAAGAACCAGGAGGGAAACTTGCGAACCGGCAAGGGAGCCTGTCAGTTTCGACGAGGCCAGTGCCTTCAGACCCGCGGCCTCCGCGTCAGCCTGCGCGCTCAGCGTGGGATCGGCGGCCGCGCTCGTTCCAGTGGAACCAACGCCCTGGTGAATCCGACTCTGCAGAGGACCAGCGCCGAGCACAACGCCAACGGCCAGCGCGACAAATATTCCGATGATTGAAACGACATGGTAACGGAAGTTAATCATTGGGTTCCTCCAGCAACGTGCGTGAGCGACGAGAACAAAGAAGTGATGGGGCGCAGCAGGTCATTGCCCCAGGGGGTGGTCCACAGGGCGACACCCATCAGGGCGATCGCGACCAATGCCAGGAGTACCAGTGTCCAGCCGCGCGGTCGCGGACGGAACGTGGCCGCAACCGCCTGCGCGCCAATCAGACGCGATCCGAGCGCCATACGCGAAAAGAAAGCCGGGGCCACCAAAGAGCGACCGGCGTCAACGAGCTCCGCCTCGCCGTAGGACACCCCGGCGGTAACGACCGCAGTCGCGCTCGAATGCGCCGCCGCAACGATTGCGGCATCGAGCGATGTGCCGGCCATGGCAATCCGTTCGTACACGATACCCATGCGGTTCAGGCGCTCAGCTCCCGGCGCCAGGCCGTCGCCGCCGACGCGCACGATAAACGAGCGCGCGCATCGAATAGCCTTCTCGCTCATCAGGTCCGCGTCACCGACCACGACATCAAGAGGGAGATGAGCCTTCAGGGCGATGTCGGCGCCCGCATCCACGGCGACGACAAAAGGAGCCGCCTCGAACCGCCAGCGTGCCAGTGCGCGTAGCTCTCCAGCGGCCTCGGAGGAACCCGTTACCAGCAGGATCGGCCTCTTGCCAACGCTGGGCAGCTCGGGCACATCCACGCCGCGTAGAACGGTGGCTCCATCCTTTGCCAGATAGTCTTCGATCGATCCCTCGAAGCCCGCGAAAAGAGCGGCCGAATCAGCGATCTCGACATCCAGGTCCCGGTACGTGACGGCGGCTCCGGTCGCGATGAGCGTACCGTCGATGAGGACCTTTCCTCCTCTCACCGTCACGCGCTGTCCCTCGCGCAGCGTCATGATGTCCTGCCCCAGGTCATCCACCAAAGCGATGCCGGCGTCAAGGATGAGCCTCGGACCCATCGCACGAACGCGTCCCGTTAACGATGGTTGCGCGTTGAGTACTGCGGCGGGAGCAGCTGCCACCAGGGCCTCGGCACTCTCACGATCCAGATCCGCGACATTGATGACGGCGATGTCGCCGTCCTCTAGGCGCGTGGCCAAGTGCTTGGGGCGATCATCGATGCGCACCCGCCCCGACCGCACGGTTGATTCCTTCGAAAGTGTCTCACTCATCCCTGTGATTGTGACACGGCAGAGGCTAAGACGTGCGAAGCGTGACGGCGCGCCGTCTTCGAGTGCGGATCCCCACCCATCATGCGGGTCAATTCCGCCTCGCGGTCCCCGCCGCGCACTTCGCGCACACTCGTCGTCCCGTCACGTTTTTCGATCACCAGGTGCTGGTCACCAAATGCAGCCACCTGGGCGAGATGGGTCACGACGATGACCTGGCGGGACGCGGCGAGGCGCTTGAGGCGGGCACCTACCTCGGTGGCGGTCTGCCCTCCGATTCCAGCGTCGACCTCGTCAAAAATGAACGTGGACGAAGCCTCGGTACGCCCGAGCATCAGCTCAAGCGCAAGCATTACGCGTGACAGTTCACCGCCGGAGGCTCCCTGGCCGAGCGGCCGGGCGGGCGCATGCGGGTGGGGTTGAAGCCTAAATGTCACCGTCTCGCAGCCGTGCGAAGTCGGCTTCGTTGCTTCCATATCAATACGGAGGGTTGCATCCGGCATCGCCAGGGCATGCAGTTCCTCGTTGACGCCGCACGCAAGCTCCTCCGCCAGGCGGCTGCGAGATTGCGTCACGAGTCGACCGCACGCAAGCACACGCTCCTGAGCAGCGGCGAGCTCGCGTTCGACAGCCTGTGGATCCGAGTGCGGCGAAGACAGCCGTGCCAGGCGCTCTCTCGCCTCATCCGCCCACCGAAGCAGAGATTCAACATCGGCCGCGCGGCCTCGCAGGGCATTCTTGATCGCCGCGCGGCGTTCGTGAATCTGCGCCAGGCGCTGCGGATCCGCATCGAGACGCGACAGGTAGGACGAGACGTCGTCTACGAGGGCTTCCATCTCAAGCACTTGACTGCGGGCACGATCAACCAGCTCGGCCGCGGCCTCGTCAAATCGCGCAGCCTCATCTAGCTGCACGTGGGCGCTGCGGGCGGCCTCAACCGCACCCGTGTAACCTTCCCGTTCGTCCCCAGCAAGATATCCGACGGCCGCACCCATCAGCGCGCGCAGGTCCTCAACGTTAGTTAGGCGAGCAGCCTCACGGGCGAGCTCCTCGTCTTCGCCCGGTTGCGGGTCAAGCTCCTCGATCTGGGCGAGCGCGGTTCGCAGGTCCTCCATCTCCTCCGCACGCTCATGAGCGTGCGTTCGCAACGAATCAAGCCGCTGCTTGGCTTCGACCGCTGCGCGGAATGCCCTGCGGTATTCGTCCAGCAACTCGCCGTGCGCGGAGCCACCGAACTCATCGAGCGCGTTTCGTTGCGCTGCCTCCCCGGTGAGGCGGATCTGATCAGACTGACCGTGAATCGTCACCATCGAACCGACGATGTCGGATAGGACGGAGGCGGGAACCGGACGAGACCCCATGTGTGCCCGTGAGCGACCGACAGCGCGAACAGAACGTCCGACAATCAGTTCACCGCCCTCGACAACGCCGCCAGATTCCTCCACACGCGATTCAACGTGCGGGGGTACAGCGAAGATCCCGTCAACGGAGAGACGATCCTCGCCGTTGCGCACCAAGGCCGTGTCGGCACGTGCGCCCAGCAGCAACTGTAGGCTGGACAGAACCATCGTCTTGCCAGCGCCCGTCTCTCCCGTCACGACGACTAATCCACGCCCGAATTCGACGTGCGCGGACGCAATCACGCCAAGATTTGCAATGTCGAGGGATTCAATCACCGCGGGCCATCCCTCCATCCGCGCACCGGCAGGTTGAACTTGCGCACCAGGCGGGCAGAAAATGGCGTGTCGTCCACCCGGACCAGACGCACCGGAGAGGATCCGACACGTGCGCGAACAACCGCGCCCGCCGGAACAGTCATCCGGCGTAAGCCGTCACACCACATCTCCGGAGAGGTCCACATGTCGTCCAGAACGACGATCTCCACGCAGGCGGATGGTCCGACGACGAGGGGGCGCGTAAACAAACCGTGGGCAGCGAGCGGCGCGACCACGATCGCTTCCGTGTCCGGCCACACAACAGGCCCTCCAGCCGAGAATGAGTATGCCGTCGACCCTGTTGGCGTCGACAGAATCATGCCGTCTGCGCCGTAGGTGGACACTTCCTGGCCGTCGACCACCAGCGCAAAATGAACGGGGTGTGCGACGTCCGTGTGCATGATCACCGCCTCGTTGAGAGCCCAGTCGTCAGCCGAGGACCCGTCGGGACGTTCCATGGTCACGTCCAACGTCATGCGCTGCTCGACCGTAAAGTCACCCTCCGCGATCTTTCGCGCGAGGTCGCCCGTACCCCTCTCGCCCAGTTCCGTCAGGAATCCCATGTGCCCGGCATTGACGCCGAGGAGTGGCACCCCCAGCGCTCGCGCGCTCGATGCGGCGGACAAGAACGTGCCGTCGCCACCGATCGAAAGCACCATGTTGATGCCACCCGCTGAGATGTCGTCGACGATCTCGATCCCGCGCTGTCCGAGCGCCTTCGACAGTGTGGCGGCGCTGGTGATCGCGTTAGGACGGTGACGGTGGCGCACCATCAGGATTCGAGTCATAACGTACCTCCAGCGGGCCCAGCGGCGACCACCCGACGAATATAGCCGGTCAGGTCCAACGGATCAATTGGCGTCGGGTGGGAGCGACGCATATGAATGAAATATTCGATGTTTCCGCTAGGTCCCGGCAATGGTGAAGCTAAAACGGCGGCGATGTCGAGTCCGAGGCCTATCGCGCAGCGGGCGACTTTCTCGACGGTCTCAACGTGATGCTCGGGGTTGCGCACGACTCCCCCATGCCCCAGCCGCTCCTTACCGATCTCAAACTGCGGTTTGACCATGAGCAGAAAATCGGCGTCCGGCGCGGCTGCCGCGACCAGGGCCGGCAGCACGAGCGTCAGGGAGATGAACGACATATCCCCCACGATCAGCTCGGGAGGAGGGGCGATGGACGCGGGGTTAAGCGTTCGTACGTTCGTCCGATCATGCACCTCGACGCGGGGGTCGCTCTGCAGTTTCCACGCGAGCTGCCCGTAGCCGACGTCAACGGCAACGACGGACGCTGCGCCGCGTCGCAGCAAAACGTCCGTAAAACCGCCGGTGGAGGCACCCGCATCAAGTACTCGGCGGCCCTCGATACGTGGCGCCTTCTCTCCGAGGGCGTCCAAGGCGCCGGCGAGCTTATGTGCCCCACGGGAAACGTACTCGGGATCATCCGACTGAGCGACGACGATCGCCTGCGCCGGATCCATCTGGCGTGCCGGTTTCATCACGACCTGTCCGTCAAGCTTGACCCGTCCTTCTTCGATCATGTGTGCCGCCGCGGAACGAGACTTCGCGATGCCTCGACGCACCATTTCAGAGTCGATTCGTCGCAGCTTCACGACTCATCCCTCCCACGGGCCGAAGGCTCGGCTGCTCCTGACAAAATCTCTGTGCCAGGATGGGCGCCAGCGGGCAGCGCCCGACGCAGGTCAGCCTCAATGGCCCGGAGCGTCGCGACCTGCGTCTGTGCGCCGAGCTCATCGAAGCCGACCAAGCGCGCTTCCGTCTGTTCACGCAGGCTCATCAGTCCTGATCGTCCAGATCTGCGGTGCTCTCGAGCAGCTCCTCCAGTTCTTCTTCGCCCGGCAAAAAGGCGGGCGTTTCTGCGCCAGGTTCGGGCAAATCGTCAGCATTTGCGGCCACACCGAAGAAGTCGCTCTCCTCCGACGAAGCGTCCACGACGGCCTCGGGTGCAGTGACGATTCCCGTCGGGTCGTCGTTACCTACGACCGTTATGTCGGGGCAAGGGACCGGCGTACCGGCGCCATCTGCGTACTCCCACGCGGCAGCAGCCAACGCGCGGTAGGAATCGATGGAGACGGTCACCGGCTCGGTAAGCTCCACGTCGTCCAGAGTCAGCGCACCCGAACGAGTGGCCTTAGCGACCTGCGAGACGCCGCACGTCCAGGTTCCATCGCGATGGTGCTTCGGAGCGGGGTGTGCCTCAAGCAATCCACGCATGTCGATGGCCAGGTAGCTGGGACGCTGGCCTCGCGGCGCTCGGATGACGTCACGCGCCTGGTGAACGCCCGTGAGGACGTGCATCGCGGGAACGCCCGCCGCGACAGCACCCATGATGTCCGTCTCCAGGCGGTCACCCACGGCCAGCGGGTTGGTGGCACCAACGAGTTCGCCCGCGCGGCGATAGATGCCGGGTTCGGGCTTGCCACCCGCGGTCGGACGCTTGCGGGTTGCGTGCGTGATCGCCCGGACCAGAGAACCATTCCCGAGCGCCTGTCCGCGCTCAACGGGAAGCGTTGCATCGAGGTTCGACGCAAAGAAGGCGGCACCCCGTTCGATTGCGAACGCACCCTCCGACAGCAGCGCCCAGTCGACCTGCTTGTCGAGGCCCTGCACGACGGCGGCAGGCTCATCGTCGGCGCTATCGACCAGCACGAAGCCGCGTTCTTCGAGGGCAAGGCGCAGTCCGGCGCCGCCGATAACGAAGACCTTCGATCCTTCTTCGAGTTCGTCGGCCATGATCGCGGCGATATCCATCGCGGATGTCATGATCATGTCGGCGCTGGCCGCGAAGTCCATGCCATTGAGTTTGTCCGCCACCTGCGCGGGGGTACGCATCGCGTTGTTTGTGACAAAGGCGGAGGCCATCCCCATCTGACGTGCCTCAACGACGGAAGCAGCTGCATGTTCGATGCGCTCGTCGCCGGACCATGCGGTTCCGTCCAGATCGAGCAGAGCGCAATCGTATTCCTCGGCCAGCGCAGCATCCGAGCCACGCAGCGGGGAGCGCTTGCGATCGACATCCGCATCCTGGTAGAGGGCGACGTCAATAATGTCGGTGTCCTCGACCGGCGCGGGCATCGCCTCGAGTACCTCTTCTGCTTCCTCGCCGCGGCCGAGTTCGGTGAGACGGTCCGCTTTGACTTCCATGAGTCGACGGCGCAGCCCATCGTCAGCGGCTGCCGGCAGGGCAGCCAGAGCGTCATCGACGATAACCAGGCCCACGTCAGACTGCCCCAGATCGGCACGAGCGCCGGAAGAGACGAGGACAAGTTCAACTTGCTCGGACAGCTCCAGGCCGGATGCATCGGTCGCTTCGATGACGTCTACTGCCTTCTCGGGATGACCGAGTCCGCGTTCAGAATCCGCCTCAACCGCACGCAGCGACGAGTCGCCACGCATGCGACGGACGGCCCGGACCTCACGAAGCGCTTCCTCGAAGCGGCCCGAGGCGTACGCCGTCAGCGCAGCGGCCTCACGGACCACGTCAACGCGGCCAGCGCGAGCAACCGCGGCCTGGGCGTGCTGGTAGGCAGCCTCGGGATCCAGGTCGATCAGCTGACCGGCCATGACAAGGTGGCGTGCAACGATGTCCCTGTTGGGGCCAGACAGGGTCGTCAGGGCGCGCAAGGCCTCGGCATCGAGTTCATCAGCGCTCACGCCTGCCGGAATCATCGGTTCTTCGCCGTTAGGAGAGACGTACTCATCCGTTGAAGAATAGTTCTGGTATTTCGCGTCCTTGGAGCCGCCAGACTGACGAGGCCCACGGCCGTCGCGTTCGAAACGACCACCACCACGTCGGTCGTCACGACGCTGATAACCACCGCGCCGGTCATCACGATCACCAAAACCGCGCCGATCACCATCACGGCGATCCTCACGGAACCCACCGCGCCGGTCATCACGATCGAAATGAGCCCCTCGGCCGTCGCGTTCGAAACGACCACCACCACGTCGGTCGTCACGACGCTGATAACCACCGCGCCGGTCATCACGATCACCAAAACCGCGCCGATCACCATCACGGCGATCCTCACGGAACCCACCGCGCCGGTCATCACGATCGAAATGAGCCCCTCGGCCGTCGCGTTCGAAACGACCACCACCACGTCGGTCGTCACGACGCTGATAACCACCGCGCCGGTCGTCACGATCACCAAAACCGCGCCGATCACCATCACGGCGATCCTCACGGAACCCACCGCGCCGGTCATCACGATTACCAAAACCGCGGCGCCCACCGTTTTTGTGGTTGTGTTGTTGGTGTTCACCACGGTTGGGGTTGTTGGGTCCCTGTGTTTGTTGTGCCATGGTGTGTTGTTCCTTTGTTCTTGTGTGTCCCTGTCCCCCTGTTTTTGGTTTTTGTGTTGTTTTGGTGTTTCTTTTCTTTGTTTTGGGGGGTTCCTCGTTGGTTGGTGTGAGGAGTCAGAAAAGAAGAGAGAGGGTGGGGGTGGTGTTTGTTGTGTGTTTCAGTGAATCTATCGTAGTGGAGGATCCACGACCCCGCGCGCTCGTGCTCTGGGTGTGCGCGTGGTGTGGTTGTGCGCCCGCTGGTGTTGTGTTGTGTGTGCTCTGGGTTCGCTGTGTTGTGTTGTGTGCGCTCTGGGTGCGCGTGTTGGTGTGTGTGGGTATGCGGGTGCCCCCCACCCTGGTCTCCTGGCTGGGAGGGGGGGTGGGGGGCGTGTTGTTTTTGTGTGGTTGTGTTGTGGCGGTGTCCTACTCTCCCACGACCTGTCGATCGCAGTACCATTGGCGTTACCGGGCTTAGCTTCCAGGTTCGGAATGTTGCTGGGCGTTTCCCCGGTGCTATGACCACCACAAACTTTGTGTCCAACCTTACCGATCCCGCACGCCACCAACGCTCGCGCGCGTGCGTGGGTGTGCGTGGGGGGGGTGGGTTGATCGTGGTTTGCATAGTGGTTGCGAACAGTTCGCGTATGTGTGTCCCACACGCGCTCCCGCCCCCCCCTTTTTTTTCTGGTGTTCCAGGTGGGGGTGGGTGTGTGGGGTTTTGTTTAGTGTCGGCCGTAATTAGTACCAGTCGGCTCGCGAGCACCTCGCGGTGCTTCCACCTCTGGCCTATCAACCCGCTAGTCTGGCGGGGGCCTCTCACCCCCCAGGGGGGGCGTGGAAACCTCATCTTAGAGCAGGCTTCCCGCTTAGATGCTTTCAGCGGTTATCCCTTCCGAACGTAGCTAACCAGCCATGCACCTGGCGGTACAACTGGCACACCAGAGGTTCGTCCATCCCGGTCCTCTCGTACTAGGGACGGCCCTCCATCAAGTTTCCTGCGCGCGCAGAGGATAGGGACCGAACTGTCTCACGACGTTCTGAACCCAGCTCGCGTACCGCTTTAATGGGCGAACAGCCCAACCCTTGGGACCAACTCCAGCCCCAGGATGCGACGAGCCGACATCGAGGTGCCAAACCATGCCGTCGATATGGACTCTTGGGCAAGATCAGCCTGTTATCCCCGGGGTACCTTTTATCCGTTGAGCGACCACGCACCCACGTGCCATGGCCGGATCACTAGTTCCTGCTTTCGCACCTGCTCGACCCGTCGGTCTCACAGTCAAGCTCCCTTGTACACTTGCACTCGCCACCTGATGACCAACCAGGCTGAGGGAACCTTTGAGCGCCTCCGTTACTTTTTAGGAGGCAACCGCCCCAGTTAAACTACCCACCAGGCACTGTCCCCAACCCGGATCACGGGCCAAGGTTAAGGTGACCGCTTGAACCAGAATGGTATTTCAACGACGACTCCACCACGGCTGGCGCCATGGTTTCACAGTCTCCCACCTATCCTACACAAGCCCAAGCGAACACCAATACCAAGCTATAGTAAAGGTCCCGGGGTCTTTCCGTCCTTCTGCGCGAAACGAGCATCTTTACTCGTACTGCAATTTCACCGAGTTCACGGTCGAGACAGCGGAGAAGTCGTTACGCCATTCGTGCAGGTCGGAACTTACCCGACAAGGAATTTCGCTACCTTAGGATGGTTATAGTTACCACCGCCGTTTACTGGGGCTTAAATTCACCGCTTCACACCCCGCGGGGGGTGTTAACAGTTCCTCTTAACCTTCCAGCACCGGGCAGGCGTCAGTGCGTATACATCGCCTTACGGCTTCGCACGCACCTGTGTTTTTGATAAACAGTCGCTTCTCCCTATTCTCTGCGACCCCACAGCCCCCACCCCACGCACGGCAGGGAGAAACCACGGGGTCCTCCTTATCCCGAAGTTACGGAGGAATTTTGCCGAGTTCCTTAACCATGATTCACTCGAACGCCTCGGTATACTCTACCTGACCACCTGAGTCGGTTTCGGGTACGGGCGCGTTATGCCCTCACGTCGAGGCTTTTCTTGGCAGCATAGGATCACCACAAGTCCACACACGCGTGTGTCCCTCATCAGTTCTCACCCACAAGCCCCCTCGGATTTACCTAAGAGAACGGGCCACAACCTTAAATACGCACAACCATCGGCGCACTGCAGCTACCTTCCTGCGTCACCCCTGTTAACACGCTTGCCTACCATCACCGGGACCCCGACCCACACCCGCGCGCTCACCACACCACAAAAGCGCAGCAAACACACAAGGAAGCAGGACCGGTTAGCACAATGACTTCAACACGGGCGGTCACAACGCGGTACCAGAATATCAACTGGTTATCCATCGACTACGCCTGTCGGCCTCGCCTTAGGACCCGACTAACCCAGGGCGGATAAACCTAGCCCTGGAACCCTTAGTCAATCGGCGCTGCGGATTCCCACCGCAGAATTCGTTACTCATGCCTGCATTCTCACTCCCACACAATCCACCAGAAGTCACCTCCAGGCTTCACCTCATGCAGGACGCTCCCCTACCCAACAACACACCAACACCACATCCAAGGCGGCGCCAGCATCACGTGTTGCTGCCACAGCTTCGGCGATACGCTTAAGCCCCGCTACATTGTCGGCGCGAAACCACTTGACCAGTGAGCTATTACGCACTCTTTCAAGGATGGCTGCTTCTAAGCCAACCTCCTGGTTGTCACCGCGACTCCACATCCTTTCCCACTGAGCGTACACTTAGGGGCCTTAGCTGATGATCTGGGCTGTTTCCCTCTCGACTACGAAGCTTATCCCCCGCAGTCTCACTGCCGCGCTACACCTAATGGCATTCGGAGTTTAGCTGACGTCAGTAACCCACAGGGCCCATCAGCCATCCAGTAGCTCTACCTCCACCAGGAACCACACGACGCTGCACCTAAATGCATTTCGGGGAGAACCAGCTATCACGGAGTTTGATTGGCCTTTCACCCCTACCCACAGTTCATCCCCCAGGTTTTCAACCCTGGTGGGTTCGGTCCTCCACACAGTCTTACCTCTGCTTCAACCTGACCATGGGTAGATCACCCCGCTTCGGGTCTAGAACACGCGACAAACGCCAATATTTCAGACTCGCTTTCGCTACGCATACCCCACACGGGTTAAGCACGCCACGCATCACTAACTCGCAGGCTCATTCTTCAAAAGGCACGCCATCACCCCACAAGGCTCTGACGGCTTACAGGCACACGGTTTCAGGTACTATTTCACTCCCCTCCCGGGGTACTTTTCACCATTCCCTCACGGTACTATGCACTATCGGTCATCAAGTAGTATTTAGGCTTACCAAGTGGTCTTGGCAGATTCACACGAGATTCCACGAGTCCCGCACTACTCGGGCACCACATCCACGCCACACCACACCAGTCCATCTACACGACTATCACGCTCTCCGGTCAGCCATCCCAGACTGTTCAACTCCCAACACAATGCAACGCGACCCCCCGGCAGAAGGATCCAACATGGCCCCACAACACCAAACACGCAACAGCCGCCGCCTATCACACGCATCTGGTTTAGCCTCCTCCGCTTTCGCTCGCCACTACTCACGGAATATCTTCTCCTACGGGTACTAAGATGTTTCACTTCCCCGCGTTCCCCCCACCACCCTATACACGTTCAGATGATGGTAACCCAGCACAACCCAGGTTAGGTTCCCCCATTCGGACACCCTCGGATAATAACGCTCGCTCGCCAACTCCCCGAGGCATATCGCAGGCCGCAACGTCCTTCATCAGCTCTTGATACCAAGGCATCCACCGAATGCCCAACAAAACTAAACAAAACACAAAAAACAGTACAAACAAAAACATGCTCGCAACCACTATACAAATCACAAACAACCCACCACACACACCCACACCAACCAACACAACCAGCCAGCACGGGCGCGCAGGCCAACCCACCACACACGCACGCACGCAGAACACACAAACAATGCCCCCACACACGCACACTAACGGCGGACGCCAACACGGTGTTGAACGTGAACCCGACAGCGTGTCTGCTCATCAACTATACCCAACCCCAAAAACGCGCCCACACCCACCACCCACAACGGGCAGCAAACACATGCGAACACAAGAAAACAACCCCTCCACCACCACCCACCACCACAACAGCAGCAGCAGACAGCAATACAAGAAAAAAATTGCCTCCCACAAAAATCAGGGCTCCCTAGAAAGGAGGTGATCCAGCCGCACCTTCCGGTACGGCTACCTTGTTACGACTTCGTCCCAATCGCCAATCCCACCTTCGACCACTCCCCCCAGCAAAAACCGGTTAGGCCATGGGCTTCGGGTGTTACCAACTTTCGTGACGTGACGGGCGGTGTGTACAAGGCCCGAGAACGTATTCACCGCAGCGTTGCTGATCTGCGATTACTAGCGACTCCACCTTCATGGGGTCGAGTTGCAGACCCCAATCCGAACTGAGACTGGCTTTAAGGGATTCGCTCCACCTCACGATATCGCAACCCTCTGTACCAACCATTGTAGCATGCGTGAAGCCCAAGACATAAGGGGCATGATGATTTGACGTCATCCCCACCTTCCTCCGAGTTAACCCCGGCAGTCCCCCACGAGTCCCCACCACAACGTGCTGGCAACATAGGGCAAGGGTTGCGCTCGTTGCGGGACTTAACCCAACATCTCACGACACGAGCTGACGACAACCATGCACCACCTGCACACCCCCAACCAAATGCACGCACGTCTCCGCACGCCCAGGGCGCATGTCAAGCCTTGGTAAGGTTCTTCGCGTTGCATCGAATTAATCCGCATGCTCCGCCGCTTGTGCGGGCCCCCGTCAATTCCTTTGAGTTTTAGCCTTGCGGCCGTACTCCCCAGGCGGGGCACTTAAAGCGTTAGCTACGGCGCAGAAACCACGGGTGGCCCCCACACCTAGTGCCCAACGTTTACAGCGTGGACTACCAGGGTATCTAATCCTGTTCGCTCCCCACGCTTTCGCTCCTCAGCGTCAGTAACGGCCCAGAGACCCGCCTTCGCCACCGGTGTTCTTCCTGATATCTGCGCATTCCACCGCTACACCAGGAGTTCCAGTCTCCCCTACCGCACTCAAGCCAGCCCGTACCCACCGCACGCCCCCAGTTAAGCCAGAGGATTTCACGACAGACGCGACCAACCGCCTACAAGCCCTTTACGCCCAATAATTCCGGACAACGCTCGCGCCCTACGTATTACCGCGGCTGCTGGCACGTAGTTAGCCGGCGCTTCTTTACCCACTACCCTCACCACAACCCACAGTTGCGGCTTGACCATGAGCGAAAGAGGTTCACAACCCGAAGGCCTCCATCCCTCACGCGGCGTCGCTGCATCAGGCTTGCGCCCATTGTGCAATATTCCCCACTGCTGCCTCCCGTAGGAGTCTGGGCCGTATCTCAGTCCCAATGTGACCGGTCACCCTCTCAGGCCGGCTACCCGTCAAAGCCTTGGTAGGCCATCACCCCACCAACAAGCTGATAGGCCGCGAGCCCATCCCCCACCAGAAAAACCCTTTCCACCAACCCCCATGCGAAGACCAGTGAATATCCAGTATTAGCACCCATTTCCGGGCGTTATCCCAAAGAAGAGGGCAGGTTACTCACGTGTTACTCACCCGTTCGCCACTCATCCACCCAGCAAGCTAGGCTTCAGCGTTCGACTTGCATGTGTTAAGCACGCCGCCAGCGTTCGTCCTGAGCCAGGATCAAACTCTCCGAACAAAAACAAAACGTCAAAGCCCAGAAAAACCCACCACACAAAAAGGGCAGGCAATCCCAACCAAAAACACTCAAAAACAAAAAACAGGCATAAAAACAAACAAACACACTATCGAGTTCACAAACAACACCCACACAATCAAAAACACGCACCACAAGCACGCATCCCCAAAAGGCAAGACCACACCAAACACCAGAAACCAGACCCACAGCCCAGCACCACCATTCGGCGCAACGGAGAAAACAATACCCACCCCACACACCCAAAGTCAAACCAAACCACCGTAACCTCCACCACACCCCCACCACACACAACAAGAGAGGGGGCGCGCGACCGTAGCCGCGCGCCCCCTCTCTCGCGCACTCAACGCAGTTCCAAGACCGCCAAGTTTTTGCGCCCCTTGCGAAGGAGAGCCAAACCGCCTGCGAGAACATCGCTCTGGCCCAGAATTGCGTCGGGATCCTCAACCTTAACGTTATTGATGGAGGCTCCTCCGGATGCGATTGTTCTGCGGGCCGCAGTCTTGCCCTTTTCAAAGCCAAGGGCGACGAGCGCCTCCCAGACCGCGGACGCACCGACAGACACCGTGGCGCGCGGCAGGTCCGCAGTCGCAGCGGCGAGCGTCGCCTCATCCAGGTCGCGGATGTCTCCTCCTCCCCACAGGGCTTTTGTGGCGCCGAGAACGCGCCGAAGCTGATCAGGACCGTGCACGAGTTCGGTAACCGCCGCCGCCAGCGCCTTCTGGGCCGTGCGCTGGTGTGGACGCTCGGCAACCTCCACGGCCAGTGCCTCGATTTCTTCGCGCGGCTTGAAGGTGAAGATCTTCAGGAACCGGACCACGTCCTGGTCAGCCACCTGCAGCCAGAACTGGTAGAAGGCATAGGGCGTCATCATCTCCGGGTCGAGCCAAATCGCGCCACCCTCCGACTTGCCGAACTTTGTGCCGTCGGCCTTTGTGATGATCGGCGTGGTCATGACGTGGGTGTCGGCGCCCTCGACCTTACGGATAAGATCGACGCCCCCGACCATGTTGCCCCATTGATCATTGCCTCCCGTCTCCAAGGTGCACCCCTCGCGTCGGTACAGTTCTAGGAAATCGTTTGCCTGAAGCACCTGGTAAGAGAACTCGGTGTACGAGATGCCTTCGTCGGACGCGATACGGCGCGCAACGATGTCCTTGCCCAGCATCGTACCCACGCGGAAGTACTTGCCGATCGTGCGCAAAAGATCGATCGCGCTCATCTCCTGCGTCCAGTCGAGGTTGTTCACCATCCGCGCGGCGGCCGGCCCCTCGAAATCGAGGAAACACGAAATCTGGGCGCGCAGACGGTCCGCCCACCCCTGGACGACCTCCGTGGGTTGCAGCTGGCGCTCGCCGCTCTGGCGTGGATCGCCGATCTGCCCGGTCGCTCCCCCAACCAAGGCGAGTGGACGGTGCCCGGCGAGCTGGAGGTGACGCATGACGATCAGCTGCACCAGGTGCCCGTGATGGAGGGATGGTGCCGTCGGATCGTAACCGCAATAGAAGGTGACAGGCCCGGCGGCAAGGTGGGCACGAAGCGCCTCAAGATCGGTGTGCTGCGCGAGCAGCCCACGCCATTGGAGGTCATCCAGAATATCTGTCACGAAAGTTGTCCTTCCTCGCGGATCCGACTAATTGGTGCGGTGACAGTGTATCGGCTGGGGGCAGGCGGCGTTACCCCAGGCCGGCAGCCGCCCACTGCCGAGCGTCAGCCAGGGCGCTCTTTGCCTCCCCAATCTGCTCGGCGACCCGCGCGGGTGCGGTACCACCACGCCCCAGGCGTGCGCCCACTGATCCCTCAACCGTGAGAACCGAGCGCACCTCGGGGCCAAGATCCGGCGAGGCTGAGGCAAGCTCCTCATCGCTCAGGTCGGCGAGTTCTACCCCCCTTGCCTCGGCGAGACGCACGCACGCACCGGATATCTCGTGGGCCTCGCGGAACGGAACCCCGCGCGTGACGAGCCATTCGGCAATGTCGGTGGCCAGCGAGAAGCCCTGGGGAGCCAGCTCGGCCAGCCGGTCGAGATGAATCGTCATCGTGTCGATCATGCCGGCGACCGCTGGGCACAGGACATCCAGGGTATCGATCTGGTCGAAAACGGGTTCTTTATCTTCTTGAAGGTCACGATCGTAGGCAAGTGGAATCCCCTTGAGCACCGTGAGGATACCCGTGAGATCTCCGATGAGGCGCCCCGCCTTGCCGCGCGCGAGCTCCGCGACATCGGGATTCTTTTTCTGAGGCATGATCGAGGATCCCGTCGCGTAGGAGTCATCGAGGGTAACGTAGCCAAACTCCCTCGTATTCCAGATAACGATCTCTTCGGACAGGCGCGAGATATCGATGCCGATCTGCGCACAGACGAACGAAAACTCAGCCACGACGTCGCGCGACGCCGTTCCATCAATCGAGTTTGGAACGGAGCTGGAGAACCCGAGGGCGGCAGCAATGCGCCGAGGATCCATGCCCAGCGTGTTACCGGCCAACGCGCCGGATCCGTACGGCGAAATCGCGGCACGCTTATCCCAGTCCCGCAGGCGCTCAACGTTGCGCAGAAGCGGCCACACGTGTGCAAGAAGGTGATGAGCGACCAGGACGGGCTGGGCGTGCTGCATGTGCGTACGTCCCGGCATAACGGCGTCCCCGACGCGCACCGCCTGATCGATGAGCGCCTGAGCGATCTGGAGAACACGATCGGCGAGGTGGCGAGACTCCTCGCGCAAGTAGGCGCGAATGAGCGTCGCGATCTGGTCGTTGCGCGAGCGACCTGCACGCAGCTTTCCCCCCAACGCGGCTCCGGCTCGCTCAATGAGGCCGCGCTCAAGCGCCGTGTGCACGTCCTCATCGTCCACGCTGGGAACGAAAACTCCAGACGTGACATCAGCGTCGAGCCTCGACAACGCGGCGTGCATATCCGCGCACTCCCGATCGTTCAGCAAGCCGACGCGGTGAAGCTCATCCGCGTGCGCATGCGAGCCCGCGATGTCAACGTGAGCCAACCGGAAATCGAAGTGGGTCGATACGCTCAGCGCTGCCAGCGCCTGAGACGGACCGCCCGAAAAACGGCCACCCCACAAAGACACGTGCGTTTCGAACTTCGACATTGTTCCTCCTGAGGCGAACAGAAACACCGGCGCATGGCTTTAAGAGTATTCGAGATGCTGACGCGCCACCGACGGCCACACAACGGGAACCTCGCCGCGCACTTTCACCCACGTCGCAATCACGACAAACAGCATCCAATTGCCTTCGAAGAGCAGGCGCGATTCGGTAAAGGACTGGATAAACATCGCGATCATCAGGACCGCGGGGATAACGTCCCACAGGTTGTCATCAATGTGAGCGACAGCAACTTTCACGACGCGATACAGAGTCCAGGCGATCGCTCCGGTAATGATGAACGCGCCCACGAAACCCGTCGTCAGCGCCGCCTCCACGTACACATTGTGCGCCTGGTTCGTCGCCGTACCGTCCGAACGTATTACGAGGGAGGCAAAAGGTTCCAGCGAGGTCGGCCATCCGATGAACCAACCCCAGCCCCCGACCGGATGCTCCGCGATAAGGTCCGCCACCCGGTGCCAGATCACGGAACGGCCACTCATATCCGGGCTGCGGCCGAACGCGTCGGCGATCGTATGCCGTGCAAAGAACGCGCCAATCGCGGCCGCTATCCCCATCCCCGTGAAGACACCGACGAGGCGGCCCCTCAGGCGTTCGGGGACGCGACGCTGAACGACGAGTCCCACGATAACAAGCAGGCATCCGACGGCGGAGAGCGCGACCGTTGCCGACTGCGTCAACAACAGGACTGCCGCGCAAGCCGCGAGCCAGCCGAACGTCGCCAATCGGGAAGTCCGCGTCTGCATGTAGCGCAGGATCAGGCACACCGCGAGAAGCAGGGCAACAAAGGCCAGTGGATTGCGATTACCGGGGAATCCTTGGATCGGACCGCAGCTCAACAAGCGTCCCTCGATCCAGTAGTAGGAGGCGGGCAGCGTTCCCCTCCCCCAGTATGTGGGAGGCGCCAACGGCCCTTGACCCGTGAGAGCAACCACGGCCTCGAGAACGAAGGAGGAGCCAATGATCCACTGCAGAGCCAGGATTAGTGATTCGACCAACGTGATGAGCGGCAGGGCTACGGCGATAGCTATCGAGACGAGCGTTAGCGCCGCCTGGACGATCGAGTATTGCGCGCTGAGAAGCGGCGATACCGACCAGACACACGACAGGGCGCACCAGACGACGAATAGGCACGTCGTCGTTGGAAAACGACGCAGCATGAGGGAACGACCCGAGATGCGAAAGAGTACGACGAAAGAAACGAGCAGGATGAGCATCGGAACCAGGGAACCGATCTCTCCAAAGATCCCACGGACGCCCTTTCCGGCAAAGCCGACGAAGAACATCCCCGCGACCGTATAGCGCATCATGCGCTCGCGCAGGGTATCGTCCCGATCGATGCCCGCGGCAGCATCAATCGCAGCGCTCGCTTCATAGGTCATACACGAAACATTATGCGAGGTGGGTGTACCATTCCCGACGCTCACACCTCTTGAAACCCAACTGAAACATTCCCTGTGAGAACTCCCTCAACCACGTTGTCAGTAGCCCGTGTTCGCGCCGAAACGCACATCGCGGGCAGCGGCGAGCTTCGACTGCATACCGTAGATGTCGATGAAGCCCCGCGACGAAGACTGATCGAAGGTGTCACCCGTTTCGTACGTCGCCAAGTTGAAGTCATACAGGGAGGAGGGAGAACGACGCCCATTGACAGTGGCGCGCCCGCCGTGGAGCACCATGCGAATGTCGCCGCTAACGTATTCCTGCGTGTGCTCGATGAAGGCGTCCATCGACTTTTTCAGCGGCGAGTACCACTGGGCCTCGTAGACGAGCTCACCCCAGCTCTGCTCAAGCTGGCGCTTGTAGCGGTGCTGCATCCGCTCCAGCGTGACCGACTCAAGCGCCTGATGCGCCTCAATGAGCGCAACGGCGCCCGGGGCCTCGTAAATCTCACGGGACTTGATACCAACCAGACGATCCTCCACCATGTCGATGCGCCCAACGCCCTGCGCGCCTGCACGGCGATTCATCTCCTGGATTGCCTCCAAAGGGGTGACCGATCGACCGTCGATCGCCACGGGAATGCCCTTGTCGAACGTAATGACCACTTCGTCGGGTACCGGCGGGTACGTCGGGTCATCGGTGTAGACGTAGACGTCCTTGGTGGGGGCATTCCACAAATCCTCAAGGAAACCGGTTTCGATGGCGCGGCCCCACACGTTCTGGTCGATCGAGAACGGGTTGTGCTTCGTGGTTTCGATAGGAAGATTGTGCCTGTCCGCGTAGTCAATCGCGACGTCCCGGGTCAGGGCGAGATCGCGAACCGGAGAGAGGCAGTCCATGTCGGGCGCCATTGAGGTGATCGACACCTCGAAACGAACCTGATCATTGCCCTTGCCCGTGCAGCCGTGGGCGACGGTCGTCGCACCAAACTCGCGTGCTGCCTTCACGAGGTGTTTGACGATGACGGGACGGGACAACGCCGACACGAGAGGGTATTTTCCCTCATACATCGCATTCGCTTTCAGGGCGGGCATGCAGTACTCGGACGCAAACTCATCGCGCGCATCGGCGACGTACGCTTCGACCGCGCCACAGTCAAGGGCACGCTGGCGGATAACCTCGAGATCCTCGCCTCCCTGGCCGACGTCGACCGCGACGGCTACGACCTCGCGGCCGGTCCGCTCGCCGATCCATCCAATCGCGACAGAGGTATCCAGGCCGCCTGAATACGCCAGGACGACACGGTCTTTGCTCGACATGTGGGTTCCTTCCAGTTGCGGGTTCATAGTATCCTCTTCGGCTCGTCCGACGAGGCGGCGGCTAGTTTTCGGGCAGGGCGCCGGGTTCTGCGAGGGCAAGGAGCAATCGTTCGACCTCAGCTGCCTCCGTTTCGCTGCGACAAATCACCAGGATGGTGTCATCCCCGGCGATCGTCCCAGCGATCTCTTCACGCCGGACCGCGTCGATCGAGGAAGCGAGAAGGTTTGCAGCGCCGACCTGGGTACGCAATACCAGCTGATGACCGACCTTGACCGACGTCACGAGCAAGAGTTGGCACCAGCGGGCGAGGCGCACATTGGCGGCCTCGGCGTCGTGCGTCGCACCGCCGTCGTGGTCGGGAACGGTGTAGATGAGCGCGCCGGAGGTGTCGCGTATCTTTGTGGCCCGCAGATCCATAAGGTCGCGCGACAGCGTGGTCTGTGTCACTTCAATCCCGCGTTGGGCGAGGCGACTCCGCAGCCCTTCCTGGCTGCCGATGGACTCGGAGGCCAGGAGATCGCGGATCATTTCATGCCTGGCACTCTTCGTGCTCGGGAACGCTGCTGTCGCACTCATATGCATGATTATACATACAGATGCATATCAGCAAGCGGTCGTGCATCAGCAAGCAGGCGGGTGAGGCATGCACCTCACCCGCCTGCCCTCGAGAAAATCGTTAGCCCCGAAGCTCCGCAATAATCCCATCGGTCCACTGGTCGACTGCATCCCAATCGCGGAAGTCGCCCTCAACCACGCCGGCAAGGCGCGCCACCGATCGCTCACGAAGAGACAGCAATGACGGCTTATACCGCCCCGGAAACCTGTGCAGATCGCGGCAATTAACGTGCGTCAGGAGCGGGCCGACACGGGTGGGATCCTGCGGCGCGTGCTTAGGAACCCCGTCCATGCCGACAGAGAAGGCCCACACCTGCTTGGCCTGCAGCTCATCCTTGAAACGCTCCATGAAATCGTGGGCTTCCGGCATCCACTGAAGAATGTACACAGCCGAGCCGACGATCACCGCGTCATAGGGTTCAACTGTGTCCACGTCATTGGGCGCTATGCGGTCAACCGTAAAGACGGCCCCTTCGAAGCGCCGTGCGATGGCATCGGCAACCTCATTCGTCGCCCCGTGCTTTGATGCTGCAGTTACAAGGATGTGCATAACCCCATGGTAGAGCGAAGGCCGGTCGAAACCACGCACGCAACACCCCAATGAGTGGGGTGCCACACGTGAGATTCGACCGCCCATACGCGCACGGCCTGTCAAGCGCGCAACGATGCCCCGAGAACCTTGGCGGCCTTGTCCACTACCTGTGTGCGGACCTTAGCAGCCTCCTTCGCGGTGAGAGTGTGGTCCGCTGCGCGCAGACGCAGCGCAAAGGCAAGCGATCGATAGCCTTCGGGCACCTGATCTCCCTCGTAGATATCAAAAAGGGTCACGGACTCCGTCAACGCTCCGGCGCCCTGACGCACGATCTGTTCAACGCGGGACGCCGGAATGTCACAGGGCACGACGAGCGCAATGTCCTCCTTGGCGAGCGGGAAGGTGGATACCCTCTTAACCTGGATCGGCTGGGCAGACATCTGGGAAATCAGCGCATCCATGTCGATCTCGAACGCACACGAGCGCGCCGGGAGCCCAAACTCCCGACAGGCGACCGGCGAGAGCTCGCCCGCGAGGGCGACGTCAATCAGCTCTCGACCCGCGCGCACGAACACGCGCGCGACACGTCCGGGGTGGAAGGGCGCAACACGAGCCGGATCCGTGGCGGGAGTCGGCATCGGAGCGCCCTTGTGTGACGCAACGGTATCCACCCAGGCTCGCGTCACCTCGACACGCACACCCAGGCCGGACGCGACCTCGCGAACGTAGTCGAGCGCGTCGGCCCAATCGAATGCGCGCGCCTGAGACAAAACACCAGCCGCAACCGCCCGGCCGGTCAGAACGCCGCCAACATGCCACGGCTGAGCAGGGATCCCCGCCTCAAGCGCGGCGAGAACAGCGTCCCCGGGACGGTGCTCGGCGCCGGGCAGATCAGCAGGAACCGTCCCGCAGGGCTTGGCGACCTTCGCGATCTCGAAGATGGCCACGTCCGCGTTCGAGCGGGACACGTTGCGCCCCGCGACGTCCAACAGGGTGTCGAGCACCGAGGTGCGAAGCCACGGCGTATCGTCTGCCATTGGGTTGCGCAGGCGCAGGGCCTGCCGCCGCGAATCATCCGCCGGAATTCCCTGGCGGTCCCAGGTGTCGGACACGAAGGGGTAAGACTTCACCTCAACGAGGCCACCATCGGCCAGGGCCGTCGCCGCGAGGCGACGCGCCTTCTGGGCGAGCGTGAGCCCGCGACCGGCAGGGGCGGTCGGCAAGACGACCGGAATGTTGTCGTAACCGTCGAGCCGAGCGACCTCTTCGACCAGGTCAGCTGCCAGCGTCAAATCAGGCCGCCACGACGGCGGAGTCACGGCGAACACACCGTCAACGGGTTCCTCGACGGTGCAGCCAACGGCGCGCAGAAGCTCCGCGACACGTTCGGGGGTGTACTCGGCTCCGGTCAGACGCTCGGCCTCAGTGACCGGCAGCGTAATCTGGGCCACGCATCCGCGCTGATCCTCGTCCGTCACGCCCGGATGGACGGTGCCACCCCCGTATTGGACGAGCAGCTCCACGGCGCGCTGCGCGGCGATGGCGGGCAGCGCCGGATCGGTACCGCGCTCGAAGCGCTTCGATGCCTCGGAATGCAGCTTATGCCGTCGCGCGCTGCGCGCGACGGAGACCGCATCAAAGTGGGCGGCCTCAAACAAAACGTCGGTGGTGCTCTCCCCCACCTCGGAGTACGCCCCGCCCATGACACCGGCGATGCCGATGACGCGCGAGGCATCGCCGCTGGGAGAGTCCGTGATCAGCAAGTCCTGAACGTCCAGCTCGCGCGGCTCCTCATCCAGGGTCACCAGGGTCTCGCCGACGCGAGCGCGACGAACGACGATCGGGGCGGACAGCGCACCTAAGTCATAGGCGTGCATCGGCTGACCGAGATCCAGCATCACGTAGTTCGTGATGTCAACGGGCAGGGACACCGAACGCATTCCGGCGGCCTCGAGACGCTCAACCATCCACCGCGGGGTGGGCGCCCCCGGGTTCGTCCCGCTAACGACGCGGGTAACAAAACGGTCGACGCCGAGGTGGCCGCGAATAGGCGCGTCGTCAGCGAACACGACCGGGAAGCCATCGCCGTTAGCACTCGGTGGACACTGCGCTATGACACCCGCGTCACCCGGATCCCGGAAGGAAGCTCCCGTCGAGTGCGAGTACTCCCTGGCAATACCGCGCATCGAGAAGCAGTAGCCGCGGTCGGGAGTCACGTTGATCTCCAGGATTTCCTCGCCCAGACCGAGCCAGGAGACGATATCCGTGCCGACGGGCGGAATCTCTCGGTCAGGGAAAAACCGCGGCAGGACAATGATTCCCGAGTGGTCCTCACCCAGACCGAGCTCACGCGCGGAGCAAATCATCCCGTCCGAGACATGCCCATACGTCTTTCGAGCGGCGATCTGGAAATCCCCCGGCAAAACGGCGCCGGGCAGCGAGACGACGACCAGGTCATCAACGTCAAAGTTGTGGGCGCCGCAGATGATTCCGCGGCTGGGCAGAGCCGACGGTTCCTTGCCGGTTCCGGGCGCGTCGTTATGGTCACCAACATCGACGCGACAGTAGTTGACGACCTTGCCGTTGGAGGCTGTTTCCTCCGTGCGTGTCAAGACGCGGCCAACCACGAGTGGGCCGGTCACCCGGGCGGGGTGGATCTTTTCTTCTTCCAGGCCGACCTTGACCAGTGCCGCGGCCAGGGCACGAGCATCCGTCCCCTCGGCGATATCCACGTGGTCGGCCAGCCAGCTCAGCGGGACCATAGGCATGTCAGTTACCCCTTCCATTGCGTCCGAACTGCTGAGAGAAACGCACGTCCCCCTCGACGATGTCGTGCATGTCTGAAATGCCGTGGCGAAGCATCAGCGTGCGCTCGATCCCCATCCCGAAAGCGAAGCCCGAATAAACCTCAGAATCGATGCCGTTGGCACGCAGGACGTTCGGATTCACCATGCCGCAGCCGCCCCACTCGATCCAACCCGGACCGCCTTTCTTCTGGGGGAACCACAGATCCATCTCCGCGCTGGGTTCGGTGAAAGGGAAGTAGGACGGACGCAGGCGCGTTTTTGCCTCGGGGCCGAACATAGCCCTGGCGAAATGATCCAGCACTCCCTTCAGGTGAGCCATCGTCAGCCCTTCATCCACCGCAAGCCCCTCAACCTGATGGAAGACGGGCGTGTGGGTGGCGTCCAGAGCGTCGGAGCGAAACACCTTTCCAGGGCACGCAACGTAAAGCGGCACCCCGCGGGAGAGCATCGCGTGAGACTGGACGGGAGAGGTGTGCGTACGCATCACGAGGTGCGCCCCGTCCTCTCGGTCGGCCCCGACGCTGCGCCCATCGATGTACAGGGTGTCCTGCATCTGACGCGCCGGGTGATCGATGTCGAAGTTCAGCGAATCAAAGTTGAACCACTCGTGCTCGATCTCCGGGCCTTCGGCGATATCCCATCCCATGCCGACGAAAAAGTCCGCGACTTCTTCCATCAGCGTCTCGAGGGGGTGTCGCGCACCCAGCGGGCGTCGGCGTGTCGGAAGCGTCACGTCGACTGATTCCTCGACCAGCATGCGAGCCTCATGGGCCGCGGCGAGGACCTCCTTGCGCTGTTCGAGAGCTTCAGTCAGCACCTTGCGAGCCTGCCCGAGGCTCTTGCCCGCGATACCGCGCTTGGCCGGCTCTAGCGCCCCGATCCTACGGTTCGCGCTCACTAGTGGGGCTTGATCTCCAAAAAGCGAGGCTCGAACAGCCCGGAGGGCTTCCAACGAGTCAGCTGCTTCAATATCAACCAGGCCCCGACTGCGAACGGCGTCAACTGCGGCCTGGTCAAGAGGATCAAGGTCAGGGGCACTGCCAGCCATGTCCTGCTTCCTTCTTCTGTCCAACTGGGTTGTCCGCGCAGAAATCACGCGCACCGCCCCCATCCTACCCGTTCGTGCTTCCTCACAGCTCACCGGGTCTGCAGCCGCGCTACCCTGTAAGGCGTGAATACGCTGCTGCGCCAACCGCCATCTCACCAAAGGAACCCCATGTCTCACGTCACACAACCCGAAGACGGGGCCACGGCCTCGTCCCCGCTGCCCTCCCCCCTGTCCGCCAAGCGCGTACGCGTCCAGCACATCGCGCGCGCGAAAGCCGAGGGCATCCCCCTCACGATGCTCACCGCGTACGATTCGCTCACCGCGCCGATTCTCGAGGCCGCAGGCGTCGACATGCTGTTGATCGGTGATTCTCTCGGCAACGTCATGCTTGGGCACAGCTCCACCCTGCCCGTCACTCTCGAGGACATGGAGCGCGCAACTGCATCCGTCGCACGCTCCACCTCACGAGTGATGATTGTCGCCGACCTGCCGTTCGGCACCTACGAAGACTCAGCCGAGCACGCTTTCGCCTCCGCAGCGCGTCTGATGAAGGCCGGGGCGCACGCCGTCAAGCTAGAGGGAGGAACGAAACGAGCACACATCATTGAGGCGCTGACCGCAGCCGGTATCCCCGTGTGCGCTCACCTCGGATACACCCCCCAGTCGGAGAACAGCCTCGGCGGGCCGCGCATGCAAGGCAGAGGCGATGGAGCCGACACGCTGCGACGCGATGCCGAGGCCATCGAAGCCGCCGGAGCCTTCGCTGTGGTCCTCGAAATGGTGCCGGCAACCCTCGCGAAGGAAATTACGAGCGCGGCGCGGATCCCCACCATCGGTATCGGTGCTGGCCCCCACACAGACGGTCAGGTACTGGTCTGGTCCGACATGGCCGGATACTCCGACTGGGTCCCCTCATTCGTCCACAAGTTCGGCCAGCTCGGCCCCGCCCTTAAAGAGGCTGCCAGCGACTACGTTGCCGCCGTGCGCACCCGCAGTTTCCCGGGCCCCGACAACTACAAGAACGACTAGGCAGGACAATAAACCGATGGAAGCATCGCCGCTCGCGCGCCGCGCACCGCTGGGAACCCTCACCCCCGGACGCGTCTCCCCCATGCGCGCCGTTCCCGAGCATATCGAACGCCCGGAGTACATGTTCCACGACGGCCCGGAGCGCGTGAGCGCATCGGATGTCAAGTCCCCTGAAACAATTGCGAAAATACGCGAATCCGGACGTATCGCCGCCGGAGCGATTAATGCCGTGGCCGCAGCCATCGCTCCCGGAGTAACGACGGACGAACTCGACCGCATCGGCCACGAGTACATCATCGCTCACGACGCCTATCCTTCGTGCCTCGGCTACATGGGATTCCCCAAAGCTATCTGTTCCTCCGTCAACGAGGTCATCTGCCACGGCATCCCCGACGACCGCCCCCTGGAAGATGGCGACATTATCAACATCGACATCACCGCGTACAAAGACGGCGTCCACGGCGATACCTGCGCCATGTTCGAGGTCGGAAGCGTCGATGCGGAGTCGCGCCTGCTCATCGAACGTACCAAGAACGCGATGATGCGCGGAATCAAGGCCGTGCGCCCGGGACGCGAAATCAACGTCATCGGGCGCGTCATTGAGGCGTACGCGAAGCGTTTCGACTACGGGGTCGTGCGCGACTACACCGGGCACGGCGTCGGCGAAGCCTTCCACTCGGGCCTGATCATTCCCCATTACGACGCGGCCCCGAACTACGACACGGTGTTGGAACCGGGCATGGTCTTTACGATTGAACCCATGCTGACCCTGGGCACAGCGAATTGGGAACAATGGGACGACGATTGGACCGTTGTCACCGCCGACCGTTCGCGCACCGCTCAGTTCGAACACACAATCGTCGTCACCGAAGAAGGGGCAGAGATCCTCACCCTCGCCTGATCGCGTCGCACGCAACCCGCTTCCGACTCTCACAGCCCGAAGCGGGTTGCGCCACAGTCGGTGGCATCCCCTATACTTCAGGTAAGTCGGGCATCAGGGGCCCGCATACAACAGCACATACATCACCCAAGGAGGGGTCATGGCTCAGGTCGCTTGCGGCATCGATATCGGAGGATCGGGCGTCAAAGGTGCGCTGGTCGATCTGGAATCCGGCCAGTACATCGGGGATCAGATTCGCATTCCCACTCCTGACCCGGCAACCCCCGAAGCCGTGGCGGACGTGTGTCGTGCCGTCATCGACCAGCTCGACGTGAAGCCCGAAGTGCCGATCGGCGTGACCTTTCCGGCTCCGGTTTTTGACGGCGTTATCCCCTACATGGCCAACCTTGACCAGTCGTGGGTTGACGTGGATGTGCGCGCCCTCATGGAACGCCACCTGGGTCGCCCGGTCGTCCCCCTCAACGATGCGGATGCCGCGGGTATGGCCGAGGTCGCCTACGGCGCGGCCAAGGGCCACGATGGCGTCATCGTCTTCACCACGCAGGGCACGGGCATCGGTTCCGCGATTATCGTCAACGGTACCCTGCTGACCAACACCGAACTGGGTCACCTCGAAATCGATGGGCACGACGCCGAGAAGATGGCCTCCTCCGGGCAAAAGACTGTGCAGGGCCTGAACTGGGACCAGTGGGCACAGCGCCTCCAACGCTACTACAGCCACGTCGAATTCTTGCTCAATCCCGACCTGTTCGTCGTCGGCGGTGGCGTCTCGGAAAACCACGAGAAATTCATGCCTCTCCTGTCGCTGAAGACCCCCATGATCCCGGCGAAGCTGCTCAATACAGCGGGCATCGTCGGCGCCGCCTACTATGCGGCGCACGGGCGCGCGTGAACTGGCGCTAGAAAGCAGAAGGACCCCGACTCACATCGGGGTCCTTCTCGGATCTGTCGACCTGTACGCCGGGTTCTGTCCCCCAGGCCGTTACCGGCACTAGGGTGGCGACCATCTATCTAGGACCGCCGTTGCCGACGGCCTCCAGCAACCTACCCGCAGGCATCGGACGGGCCGCCCTGCCTGCTGCTCGGTCTTGCTCCGGGTGGGGTTTACCTAGCCGACGCGGTCACCCACGCCGCTGGTGAGCTCTTACCTCACCTTTTCACCCTTACCGCCACTGTCCGTGGAGGTGGTTTCTTTTCTGTGGCACTGTCCCGCGGGTTACCCCGGGTGGCTGTTAGCCATCACCCTGCCCTGCGGAGCCCGGACGTTCCTCGAGCGTTTCCGCGCGCGGCCGCCCGGCCGACCGATCCTCCACAATTCTAGCGCCCGCAGTCGGTGGCGCGATAGGGGTGTGTGCACGCTGGTCTGGTTGCCCCGGGAACGCGCTCGCACCCCGGCTGTTCACCGGTCCTTCTTGCAGCCATCGAGTTATGTGCGCCGAAGCCTGCCATCAGATCACCGTCGATGCACGTTCAGAGCCGTACCTGCTGCCTGCAAGGTTCCCTGGGCACGCGCGTGCGAGCTGTGCGTCGAACGGTTGAAATAATTGTGGCAACGAGAAGCCGACGAAGCGCGGCGGATCAACTCGCACAGTTACATTGGTCACGAACTGATAGGTACGCTATTCTTTTTCCGGAACCTGCAGGGTGCAGGCCGGGCCGAGAAATCGGCCACGAAGCGGAAACCTGAGGCATGATCAACGAAGACTATCTGGCCAACATTCGACCCACCCATCGCCAGCTTGAGTGGCAAAAGATGGAGATGTACGCGTTCATCCATTTCGGCATGAACACGATGACCGACCGCGAGTGGGGCGAGGGCCACGAGGATCCGGCCCTCTTCAACCCGGATAGCGTTGACGTTGATCAGTGGATGCGAGCCCTCGTCAGCGCCGGCATGACCGGCGTGATTTTAACCTGCAAACACCACGACGGCTTTTGCCTGTGGCCGTCTGCCTACACGGCGCACACGGTCGCTTCGTCGCCCTGGCGCGGCGGGCGCGGCGACCTCGTGCGCGAGGTGTCGGAAGCGGCGGCCCGCCACGGTCTGAAGTTCGGCATCTACCTGTCTCCGTGGGACATGACCGAGGAAACGTACGGGCAGGGCCGGGCCTACAACGATTTCTACATCAACCAGCTGATTGAGCTGCTCACCCACTACGGTCCGGTTTTTTCGGTGTGGCTCGACGGCGCGTGTGGCGAAGGCCCCAACGGAAAGACCCAGGTTTACGACTGGGAGCGCATTTACGACACCGTGCGCGCACTGGCGCCCGAAGCCGTGATCTCCGTGTGCGGTCCGGACGTCCGCTGGTGTGGGAACGAGGCGGGCAGCGTGCGCACGAACGAGTGGTCTGTCGTTCCCGCGTCTTTGCGCGAGGCCGAGCGCACCGCCAAAAACTCCCAGAAGATCGACGACGGCGAGTTTTCGCGCCGAGTAGCCAGCGCAGACGAGGACCTGGGATCACGCGATGCGCTGACGAAGTACCGCGGCCCGCTCGCGTGGTATCCCGCCGAAGTCAACACCTCCACGCGCAGGGGTTGGTTCCACCACGATGCCGAAGACACACAGGTGCGCAGCGTCGACGAGCTGTTTTCCATTTGGCTGGGTTCGGTCGGAGGCAATGCGACGTTCCTGCTCAACGTCCCACCCAACCGGCACGGGCTCCTGGCTCAATCCGACGTAAATGTGCTCGCCCAGCTGGGAGAGAAGATCGCTCACTTCCGCTCGCGCAGGATCAGGGCCTTACGCGAGGATATCGACGATGGCGTAACGCTGCGCTTCGAGGCCGACCGCCGGGTCAGCGCCGTAGTCCTCGAAGAGGACATCGCCCGCGGGCAGCGCATCGACGAGGCCGTGGTGACTGCGTGCGACGAGACGGGTGGCGAACAGGAAATTGCGCGCGTCCGCTCGGTGGGCTATCGCAGGATCGTCACACTGCCCTCCCCCGTTACCGCCACCGAGATCCGTGTGAAGGTCACGAGAGACCGGCAGGGTTTCTACCTCGCGGACGTCTACGCGATCGAGGCGTAGCCTTCAGCGCGGGGTGTCCGCCGCCGTCCGCACGACAATCTGTGCCGTTTCTTCAGTCAGGTACAGTTCGTCGGCGGGCGTGAGGCGGATACTTTCTAGTTCCATTGGGCTCAGGTCCGCAGCGACGCCGATACCGTAACCGTCGCGCACCTCGATGACCGCCAGCGCACCGTTGAGGCGGCGCGCCTCCTCGTATTCCTCGAGAAGAGCCCCCGGCAGGCGGTCCACGAGCTCACGGCGTGAAGCGATAACGTGACGCAGTTCCTCGTCGGTCTCGGCGACGTCGGCCTGGAATTGTGCCTTGAGGCGCTCGATATCATCGGTGATCGCCCGCGCCTCTGCTTTCATTTTCTCCTGCGCGGTGCGCGCCGCCTCCACGCGTTCTTCGGCGTCGATTTGATCGTCCTCAAGCTTGGCCAATCGACGGTCCATCTGCGCGATCTCATGCTCCATCGCCGAGATATCGCGCAGGGGTACCTGATTAGCATCAATGCGTCCCCGCTGACGCTGACGGCGCTCGCTCACCTTGGCTATCTCGTCCTCGATGCGCGTCACCTCGCGTCCGGTGTCTGAGATGACGGCGTTCTGGCTGACCGCAGCTCGCTGTAGGTCCGCGACGCGCCCCGCGAACTCGCGGACGATCGCGTGCGCGGGATGCGAGTCGCGCTTGTGCCGCAGCGCCGACTCTTTCTGGTCAAGCTTTTGCAGTTCGAGAAGGTCAAGCTGGTCGGTGTGCGTCGCTTTCACGCTAGTTCTCCCTGGGTAACTCGGTGGCTGGTCCACGGCTCGGTGACAATCGTAGAGACTTCGACACAAACTTCCACGCCGGCATTCGCCGCCGCTGCTCTCAGGCGCCGCGCCAGGACAGGAAGCCACGGGGATTCCGTCGCCCAGTGCGAGCCGCACAAAAGTGCGGGAGAACCGCCTTCGAGGTGCTCTGAGGCGGGATGGTGACGCAGATCCGCCGTCAGGTATACGTCGGCGCCTGCTTCGCGAGCGGCCTCGAGAGCGCTGTCCCCCGCCCCGCCAAGAACCGCCACGCGACGCACCCGCATTGCCTCGTCCCCTCCGACCAACAGGCCAGTTGGGCCCGCCGGAAGCACCGCGGCAACGTGGTCGGCGAGGGCGCCGAGGGTCGTTTCATCCACGTTACCCACCCGCCCCAGGCCGATGTCGTGGCCGTCGGCGTCAATGCCGCTGGGCTCCAGGGGGGTGGCCTCGCGCAGACCGATCAGATCCGCCAGGGCCGTCGCGACGCCGTCGCAGGCGACATCGGCATTCGTGTGGGCGTTGAAGAGTGCGATGCCCGAGCGGATCAGCGTGGTCACGACGGCACCCTTCGGGTCTGAGACGGGAAGGAAGGAGGCACCACGAAGCAGGAGCGGGTGGTGGGTGATGACCATGTCGAAGCAGTCGCCGCCACCGTCGGGTCCGGCCACTGCCTGGGCGGCGACCATTGCAGTCGGGTCGAGCGCGAGCAGGATCGATTTCGCGGGCGCGCCCGGGTCCCCGACGATGAGGCCAACGCGGTCCCAAGACTGAGCGGTTTCCGCCGGATACCACGACTCCATCAGGGCCATGACATCGCCGACTGTCCACGAATTTGACGCGGAGTCGACGTCTGTGGCAGCAAGGGGGAGGTGAGTGGAAGACTGCATGCGACAAGCATACCGGAGCACCGACAAGCAAGGGACCTTGCCCGCGACTATGATCACACCGTGCAGATTATGAACCTACTCGATCACGGCCTGGTGGACTATACGCAGGTCGACGCACTGCAACGATCCGTGCACGAGGAGGTCCTCGCGGGTGGCGAGGACACGATTATCGTTTCTGAGTTCACCCCCACGTGGACGGCCGGGCGTCACACGAAGCCGCAGGATATCCCGTCCACGACGGTCCCCGTTATCCACACGGATCGCGCCGGGTCCGCGACCTGGCACGGTCCCGGCCAGCTCGTTGTCTACCCCGTCGTGCGTCTGGCCGAGCCCACCGACCTAGTGGCGTGGATTCGCGCGGTTGAAGCCTCGGTTATCGACACGATTCGGCACGCATGGGATCTGCCGGCTCGCCGGGTGGAGGGGCGCGCGGGCGCATGGCTGACCGAGGAGGGGCGCCGCGACCGCAAGATTTGCGCGATCGGTCTCAGGGTCGCGCGGGGTGCGACCCTGCACGGCGTGGCGCTGAACGTCAACATTGACCGGGCAAGCGCTTTCGAGGGGATCATTCCCTGCGGACTTACCGACGCGGATGTGACGTCGCTGTCATGGGAGGGGGTTTTAACGAGCGTCGCCGACGCCGCGAATGAGCTTATTCCACGCATGGTGGCCCGCATTTCCCCGTGCCTGGCCGCGACCCCTTCTTCCATCACCCACGCATCGAGGTCACCGCTATGAGTACGCTGCCCGATCCCGAGGGGCGTAAGCTCTTGCGCATCGAGGCGCGTAACTCTCTTACGCCCATCGAGAAGAAACCCGAGTGGATTCGCACGACCGCGAATACTGGCGCGAACTACCGGGATATGCGCTCACTGTCGCACGCGAAGGGCCTGCATACGGTGTGCGCGGAGGCGGGTTGTCCCAATATCTACGAATGCTGGCAGGATCGCGAAGCGACGTTCCTGCTTGGCGGCGCCCTGTGTACTAGGCGCTGCGACTTCTGTGACATCGCGACGGGACGCCCAAGCAAGTATGACGAGGACGAGCCATGCCGTATCGCCGAGTCGGTGCGGGACCTGGAACTGCGCTACGTGACAATCACGGGCGTGGCTCGAGACGACCTGCCGGACGGGGCGGCTAGGCTCTACGCGCAAACATGCCGTCTCATCCACGAGCTGAACCCGGGGACGGGCGTCGAGCTCCTGGTCGACGACTTCCGAGGACGAAGCGAATCGATCGACATGGTGATCGAGGCCGCCCCGCAGGTGTTTGCTCATAACCTGGAGACTGTTCCGCGCATCTTCAAGCAGATCCGCCCCGCCTTTGATTATGAGCGGTCGCTGGCGATGATTCGGCGCGCCCATGACGGGGGCATGGTGACGAAGTCGAACCTGATCCTGGGATTGGGCGAGACGCGCGAGGAGATCAGCGCGGCCATGGGTGACCTGCACGACGCGGGTTGCGACCTGCTGACACTCACGCAGTACCTGCGTCCCTCTCCTCTGCATCACCCGATCGATCGTTGGCTTCACCCCGAGGAGTTTTTGGAGATGGCCGCCGAGGCCGAGGAGAGGGGCTTTGCCGGTGTGATGGCCGGACCGCTGGTGCGCTCGTCGTATCGCGCCGGACTGCTGTGGGCCAAGGGCATGCGTGCCCGCAGGTTTGAGATTCCGAGCCAGCTGCGCCACATCGCGGACTCGGGTTCGACCCTGCAGGAAGCGGGTTCTGTTCTGGAACGCCTCAGGCAGCGTTCGGAGCGGCGTTCGGCATTGGCGGCAACCAGGGCACAATCCGCGTCGTAATCCCGACTATTCGCCCGCGCCAGCGTCGGTGTTGGCGAAGCACCCCGGCCCCGATCGCCTCGCCCTAACCGGCGTGGCGCGTCCGCGTTATTCGCGTCGCGCTGCGCCACTACCCCTCGCGCCGTGAAGCTGACGCACGAGGTCTTGTGGCGGGATTCGAAGACAATTCTTCGATCCGCTCGCGGCGGCCAGCTCGTGGTCGCATTGAAACAAATATACTTAGGCGTGCCTTACCTCACAATGCTCTTGCGTCATAAATTAGTAAGATTAACCTTGCTAAATTGAAGGAGAGTCTTATGTCCCGCCATCGCATTGTCATCATCGGTTCCGGTTTCGCAGGGCTTGCGGCCGCCCGTCGCCTGAGGAAGGCCGACGCCGACATCACCATCCTGGCTCGCACCTCCCACCACCTCTTCCAGCCCCTGCTCTACCAGGTGGCCACGGGCATCCTCTCCGAGGGCGACATCGCCCCCACCACGCGTGAGATTCTGCGCGGACAGAAGAACGCAACCGTACTGCAGGCCCTCGTCGAGGACATCGACATCGACGCGCGCATCGTGAAGTGGCGCAACCACAATGAATACGCCCAGACGCCCTACGACACGCTCATCGTCGCCGCCGGTGCGGGACAATCCTACTTCGGCAACGACCACTTCGCTGTTTTCGCTCCCGGCATGAAGACGATCGACGACGCACTCGAACTGCGCGCGCGCATCTTCGGAGCGTTCGAGCAGGCCGAGATCGCCACCGACCAGGCTGATGTCGAGCGCCTGCTGACCTTTGTCGTCGTGGGTGCCGGCCCCACCGGCGTAGAGATGGCCGGACAGATCCGCGAACTCGCATCCAAGACTCTTCGGGGCGAGTTCCGTCGCATCGACCCGACGAAGGCACGCGTCATCCTGGTCGACGGAGCATCCCACCCGCTTCCCCCCTTCGGCGAAAAGCTCGGACTCAAGACTCAGCGTGCGCTGGAGAAGATGGGCGTCGAGATGAAGATGGACGCCTTCGTCACCGACGTTGACGCGGAGGGTGTCACCCTGAAATACGCCTCCGGCGAGGTCGAGACGATCAATGCCGTGTGCAAGGTGTGGGCGGCGGGCGTGTCCGCGAGTCCGCTGGGTCGCCTGCTGGGCGAGGCCACGGGTGCCGAGGTGGATCGTGCGGGACGCGTGAGCGTCAAGGCGGATTTGACCCTGCCGGATCATCCGGAGATCTTCGTCCTGGGCGACATGATGGCCTTCCCAGGCGTGCCCGGCGTCGCTCAGGGAGCAATCCAGTCAGCGCGCTTCGCCGCAGATACGATCAAGGCGCGCCTGGCGGGTCGCCCGCCCAGGGCCACCGAGTTCACCTACTTCGACAAGGGATCGATGGCGACGATCGCCCGCTTTAGGGCCGTCGTCAAGATGGGAAACGTGCACCTAACGGGCTTTTCTGCGTGGGTGTCGTGGTGCTTCCTGCACCTGCTCTATATCGTCGGTTTCAAGTCGCAGGTGGGCACACTGGTGAACTGGTTTTTCAGTTTCCTCTCGGGCGCGCGTTCCCAGCGCACGACCACGAACCAGCAGCTGGTGGCCCGACTGGCCATGGAGCAACTGGGGGCGGGCGCCTCCGGAAAGCTCGTCGCGGGCCAACACGTCGTTGAGGAACTCTCCTCCGAGCAGTGACATGCGAGGCGCACACCCCCGCGCATAGACACGCCGAGGGGCCGGAAGCGCTCGCTTCCGGCCCCGGACGTTTCGTGGGCCCTACCGGGCTCGAACCGATGACCTTCTGGGTGTAAACCAGACGCTCTAGCCAACTGAGCTAAAGGCCCCCACGCACGCGCCAATCTACCAGATTAGGTGCCCGCGGGCACCTCACACCTGAGCAGAAGCGCGCCCGCGCGCCCCGCCCTTGCCTCGGCGATTGGTCAGCGGCGCGAACGGGGACGCGCCGTGAGCCGCACTCCCCCCCAACGCTCCCCCAGCGCCGTCGTCGTCGTCGCGTGCAGGCCCGCGATCTTCGCCGCTTCCTCAACATCGGCGACGTCAATGGAATTGGGACGTCCAGCCTTGGGGATCAGCACCCAGATCAACCCTCCGTCATCCAGGTTACTCATGGCATCCACCAGGACGTCCGCCAGGTCTTCCTCCTCGGCGTCGTCTGAGCGCCACCACACGATGGCCCCATCAACGACGTCCCCGTAGTCAACATCAACCAATGGCTGACCGGTCTGGGCCTCCACGGACGCGCGCACGGACTGATCCACGTCGTCGTCGACGTAAAACTCCTGCACAATTGCATCGGACGCAAACCCCAGGCTCACTGCCATCGCGCAGCACCGCCCCTCGTCGAGCTGTTGCTCAGTGTCATATCAACGTTCACGCCTTCATCCTAGGGCATTTTACCCGGTGGAATGCAAGAGGTTCTCAGGACAATGATGAACAGCTCGCGCGACACTAAGCTGACCAGCAGGTATATCCCCACCAACTCGACCACGCGATGATACGCACCTCATACCGCACAACGAAATCAAACACTCGCAAACCATCTCCATTAGTGGGACAATAGTCCTAATATGCGCGGTGTCGCCACAGGGCATCGCCCACACATGCTGTACGAGCAGCACCAAGTCAAGCGAGAAGGTACACCGTGAGCCAACTCCCCGAGCCCCACCCCGTCGTCAACGGACTGATCCCGCAGGTCCCCGACAACGACCCCCAGGAGACCGCCGAATGGGTCGAGTCCCTGTCCGGGCTTATCAACGAAAAGGGCGGTCCCCGAGCGCGCTACATCCTGCTGCACATGCTCGATGAGGCGCGCCGCAACGGCGTTCAACTCCCCCGGGAATACACCACCCCCTACGTCAACACGATCAGCGTTGACCAGGAGCCGTACTTCCCCGGCGACGAGGCCATGGAACGCGAGTACCGCCGCTGGATTCGTTGGAATGCAGCCGTCCAGGTGACCCGCGCTCAGCGCCCCGGCGTCAAGGTCGGCGGACACATCTCCTCCTACGCCTCCGTGGCCACCCTCTACGAGGTCGGCCTCAACCACTTCTTCCGTGGCAAGGACCACCCCGGCGGCGGCGACCACGTGTTCTTCCAGGGCCACGCCTCGCCCGGCCCCTACGCGCGCGCCTTCCTCGAAGGACGCCTCTCCGAAGAGGAAATGGACGGCTTCCGCCAGCAAGCCTCCACCCACCACGGCCTGCCCTCCTACCCACACCCTCGCCAGCTGAATCGCTTCTGGGAGTTCCCCACGGTCTCCCTGGGGCTGGGGCCCGCCGAGGCCATCTACCAAGCGTGGTTCGATCGCTACCTGCACCTGGGCGGCATCAAGGACACCTCCCAGCAGCACACGTGGGCGTTCATCGGCGACGGCGAGATGGACGAGCCCGAGTCGCGCGGTATGCTGCAGCTCGCCGCCCAGCAGCGCCTGGACAATCTGACTTTCGTCATCAACTGCAACCTGCAACGTCTCGACGGACCCGTCCGCGGCAACGGAAAGATCATTCAGGAGCTGGAGGCATTCTTCAAAGGGGCCGGCTGGAACGTCATCAAGGTGATCTGGGGACGCGGCTGGGACCAGCTGCTCGCGGCCGACAAGGACGACGCCCTGGTCCACCTGATGAACGAGACACTCGACGGCGACTACCAGACCTTCCGCGCGAACGACGGCGGGTTCGTCCGCGAGCACTTCTTTGGCCGCGACCCGCGCACGAAGGAGATGGTGAGGAACTGGACCGACGACCAGATCTGGGGGCTCAAGCGCGGCGGCCACGACTACCGCAAGGTCTACGCCGCCTACAGGGCCGCCATGGAGCACACGGGGCAACCCACCGTCATCCTGGCGCACACGATCAAGGGCTACGCGCTGGGCAGCCACTTTGCGGGCCGCAATTCGACGCACCAGATGAAGAAGCTGACCCTTGAGGACGCCAAGCAGCTGCGCGACCGCCTCCAGATCCCGATCACGGACGAGGAGCTGGAGCGCGATCCCTACCAGCCGCCCTACTACATGCCGCCCGCCGACCACCCGGCCCTGCAGTACATGAAGGAGCGCCGCGAGGTGCTGGGCGGGTGGGTGCCCGAGCGCCGCGCCGACCGCCAGCCCAAGCTGCCCCCCTTGCCCACACGCCCCTTTGAGGCGCTGTCGAAGGGTTCGGGCAAGCTGGAGGTCGCCTCGACGATGGCCCTCGTGCGCTTGATCAAGGACCTCATCAAAGACAGGGAGGTCGGCAAGTACTTCGTGCCGATCATTCCCGACGAGGCGCGGACCTTTGGCCTGGACGCGATCTTCCCGTCGGCGAAGATCTTCAACACAACCGGCCAGTCATACACGCCCGTGGACGCGGATATGATGCTGTCCTACCGGGAGTCCGAGCGCGGCCGAATCATGCACACGGGCATCACCGAGGCCGGCTCTGCCGCAGCCTTCCAGGTCGTGGGCACGGCGTACGCCACGCACGACCTCCCGATGGTACCCATCTACATCCTCTATTCGATGTTCGGCTTCCAACGCACGGGCGACCAGTTCTGGGCGGCGGGTGACCAGCTATCCAAGGGATTCGTCATCGGTGCGACCGCGGGCCGCACGACGCTGGCCGGCGAGGGGCTGCAGCACATGGACGGCCACTCGCAGGTCCTGGCGGCCACCAACCACGCATTCGTCTCCTACGATCCTGCTTATGCCTACGAAATCCGCCACATCATGGCGGACGGCCTGGAACGCATGTACGGCGACGCCGGCGACCGCGATCCGAACGTCATGTACTACATCACCGTGTACAACGAACCGATCCACCAGCCGGCCGAGCCAAAGAACGTGGATACCGAGGGCATCATCAAGGGCATCTACAACCTTGACGAGCACGCCAACTTCGGCGGCCCCAAGGCCCAGCTCCTCGCCTCCGGCGTGGGGGTCCCCTGGGCTCGCGAGGCCCGCCAGCTGCTGGCCCGCGACTGGGGCGTGGACGCCGCCGTGTGGTCGGTCACCTCATGGAACGAGCTGCGCCGCGACGGCCTCGATGCTGACGAGTACAACTACCTGCATCCCTCCCAGCCCAGCCGTACGCCCTTCGTGTCCGCCAAGCTCGCAGGGCGCGAAGGCCCTTTCATCGCCTCCTCCGACTTCGACCGCATGCTGCCCGACCAGATCCGGCAGTGGGTGCCGGGCGACTACCACGTGCTGGGCGCGGATGGATTCGGTCTCTCCGACACGCGCCGCGCCGCGCGCCGCTGGTTCCACATCGATGCCGAGTCGATGGTCGTGCGCACGCTGGCCGCGCTGGCTGACAAGGGCCAGATCGACCCGTCGCTGGTCGAACAGGCCATCGCCAAGTACAACCTGTTCGACTGCTCGGTCCGAGACGGCGACCACGTAGGCGAGGAGTGAACTAGGCTCGTTCCCCCCTAGACGCGACGCCTGACCGCTAATGACGAGGCCGGGGAATCCCACAGGACTTCCCCGGCCTCGTTCACCTACCCGACGCGCTCAATCCTCTTCGGCGCCGGCATACTTTGGGTGCGCCAGATTCTCGGGCGAAAGGATACGTTCGACCTCGTCCTCCGACAGCAGTTCCATGTCGTGAATGACCTCGCGGACAGTCTTGTCCTCCGCTGCGGCACGCTTTCCGACGACGTCGCCCAGGTGATGGCCGATTACGTCGTTGAAGTACGTGACGATGCCGATCGAGTTCTCCACGTAGCCGCGGCATACCTGCTTATTCGCCGTGATGCCGTTGACGCAGCGCTCGCGCAACGTGTCGCACGCGTTCACCAGCAGGTTGATCGATTCGATCAGGGCCTGGGCAATCACCGGCTCCATCACGTTGAGCTGGAGCTGGCCCGCCTCGGCGGCCGCCGTGACCGTCTGATCGTTACCGATTACCTTGAAGCACACCTGGTTCACGACCTCGGGGATCACTGGATTTACCTTCGCCGGCATAATCGACGATCCGGCCGCCATCTTCGGCAGGTTGATCTCGTTCAGGCCGGCGCGAGGACCGGAGGCGAGCAAACGCAGATCGTTGCAGATCTTAGACAGCTTGACGGCGCTGCGCTTAATCGTGGCGTGCATCGACACGTACGCGCCCGTATCCGACGTCGCCTCAAGCAGGTTCGGGGACGCAACGACGCGCGCCCCCGTGATTCGGCGCAGACAGCGCACCACGACCTCCTGGTAGCCGTCGGGCGTGTTGAGTCCCGTGCCGATCGCCGTTGCTCCCAGGTTCGTCTCCAAGAGCAGCTCCGCGTTGTTCACCAGGCGCTCGTCCTCCTCGCGCAGGGTGTGGCCGAAGGCCGCGAACTCGCCGCCCAGCGACATGGGAACCGCGTCCTGAAGCTGCGTGCGGCCCATGGTCAGGACGTTGCGAAACTCGCTGCCCTTCTCGTCGAAAGCGTCCGCCAACTCTTCCATCGCCTCCCGCAGGCGAGCAACCTTGCGCCACAGTGCGATGCGGAAAGCCGTCGGATAGGCGTCATTCGTGGACTGCGAGTGGTTCACATGATCGTTGGGGTTAATGATGTCGTAGCGGCCTTTTTCCTCACCCATAATCTCGAGAGCCAGGTTCGCAATAACCTCGTTCGCGTTCATGTTCACGGAGGTACCGGCGCCTCCCTGGAACTGATCAACGGGGAACTGATCCATGCACTTGCCGTCCTCAATGATCGCGTCGCATGCCGCGATAATCGCCTCGGCCTTCGAAGGCACCATGGCTTTGAGCTGCATGTTCGCCATCGCGCAAGCCTTCTTCACCTGAGCAAACGCGCGGATCAGCTCGGGCGCCTCGTTGATTGTGTGACCCGAAATCTGATAGTTCTCGATCGCTCGCAGCGTATGAATTCCCCAGTACGCGTCATCGGGTACTTCACGGGTTCCGAGCAGATCCTCTTCGGTGCGGGGCAACGTCGTTCCTTCCACTGGTTTGTGCGCCGGTTATATCCCGGCGATGCGCCTCCATGGTAGGCCCTGTATGCCCGCCTTTCCGGTACTTTACAAACATTGGGCAAGCCGTTGATCTTCCCTTAACAAGGTTTTGCGTCATTCATGATGAGAGGTTGTTTCCACCGCGTCCAACAGGTCTTTGAGGCTCACCGCAGAGTCGATCTGAGCATCCGTGATACGCAGCTTCGCCTCGCGTTCGATGCGCGCAACCACCGCATAGAGCGACACGTCATCCATGTCGAGATCGCCACGCAGCGTCAGCTCCCCACGAGCCTTGGCTGGCTCCAAACCGCTTTCGTTAAGAACGGCCTCCATGGCAATCTCTCGCGCGCGCTCCCCAGCGCTCCGCGATTCACCGGGGGCGAGGTCCAACGAGGCCGGGGCGTCCTCGTACGCACCGTCCCGGGAGGCGGGGTCGACCATTTGCGCTAAGCCTGCGCGCAACTGATCGCCCAACAGGTCGGCGATGGACCCCATCAACCCACCCTGTTGTTCAGCCAACGCACGGGCGCGCCAACTCCGGCGTAGCGGAAGGACTCAAGCTCATCGTCCCACGCTTGCCCGAGCGCCAACTCCAGCCCCTCGCGCAGCTCCTCGTGGGAGGACGCGGACTCCAGGGCCGCGCGGATCCGATCCTCGGGGACGACGACGTTGCCCACCGTATCCATCTGCGAGTGGAAGATACCGAGCGAAGGTGTGTGGCACCACCGGCCGCCATCGCTCGTACCCGTGGCCTCTTCCGTCACCTCGTAACGCAAGTGTTCCCATCCGCGCAGAGCGGACGCCAAACGGGCGCCCGAGCCGACGGGCCCGACCCACGAGAACTCGCAGCGGACCATGCCCGGCGCCGCTTCTTGATCCGACCACTGGAGGTGAACCTCCTGGCCGAGCGCGGTGCCCAACGCCCACTCGATGTGCGGACACAAAGCGGGCGGTGTTGAGTGCACAAAAAGTACACCGCGGGTGTATGTCCCTCTCATTGTTCCTCCTGTTGGCTTTGTCAGGATCGTCTTCCCCTACGCCCTAATCTGCCACGAGTCACGCTGAGCACTGTGTCGACAACACAAGCGATGTGATTACAGGATAGACGAACGCGCCGGGGAATGCACGACACTCCCTGGCGCGTTCGCGTAACCCCGACGGTATCGGCGGCTCAGAATCCGGCTTTACGAATGTCTCGCAGCGCCTTCTTGCGGGTCGACCGATCCAGTCTGTCGATATAGATGTGTCCATCGAGGTGATCGCATTCATGCTGAATGCACCGGGCCATCAGCTCCTCGCCTTCGACGACGACCTTCTTGCCATCCAGATCCGTCCCCTCACAGCGGGCGTACCACGAACGCTCGGTCGGGTACCACAGGTCGGGCACGGAAAGGCACCCCTCGTCCCCGTCCTGGTACTCGTCCTCGCTCAGTGCGACGATGCGGGGGTTCAGCACATAGCCGATCTCGCCGTCAATATTCCACGAGAAGGCGCGCAGGCCCACGCCGATCTGGTTGGCGGCCAGCCCGGCACGCCCTTCCATGTCAACGCCCTCAAGCAGGTCGTCAACAAGGGACTTCACGGACGGGGTGATCTGCGTGATCGGATCGCACACGGTTCGCAGCACCGGATCACCGATGATTCGAATTGGACGAATTGCCATGTCACTGCCCCCTCAGTGCCGCGCCGTGCAGCTGTCGCAGACGCGACACCGCTTCTTCAACCGGCACCACGATGGCCTCGCCAGTAGCGCGCACACGGATCTCCACCCGCCCATCGGCCAGGGCCCGACCGACGACGAGACCAAACGGAACGCCGACCAACTCGAAGTCCTTGAACTTCACGCCCGCGCTCACCTTGCGCCGGTCGTCCACCAGGACGTCCATGCCAGCTTCGTCGAGCTGTTCACCCAGCGATGCGGCGGCCGCAAAGACCTCATCGCCCTTACCGGTGGCCAGAACATGGACGTCGAAGGGGGCGATGCCGACGGGCCAGTTCAGGCCCTTATCATCGCAATTGGCCTCTGCGAGCGCCGCCATCACGCGGGTCACGCCGATTCCGTAGGAACCCATGGTCACGACCTGGGTCTTTCCATTCTCATCGAGCACCGTCAAACCGAGCGCCTGAGCATATTTGCGGCCGAGCTGGAAGATGTGGCCGATTTCGATACCGCGTTCGAGGTGGAGGGGACCGGAGCCGTCGGGCGCGGGATCACCCTCGTGGATCTCCGCTGCCTCGATGGTGCCATCAGCGGCGAAGTCGCGGCCCATGACGAGGTTAAGGACGTGTCGCTTGTCGGTGTTTGCGCCCGTGACCCACACGGTTCCCTCGACGATGCGCGGATCCACGAGGTAGCGCACGCCCCCGGAGCGGTTTCCCTCCGCATCCGGCGTGCGCCCCGCAAAATTCGGACCCAGCACCTGGGGCCCGATGTAGCCGCGCACCAGCTCGGGGTGCCCGACGAAGTCGCCGTCCGAGGCCATATCGACCTCGGCGGGGGCAACGGAAGCCTCGAGCCGCTTCATATCGATGTCGCGATCGCCCGGGATGCCCACGACCAGCAGCTCGCGCTCACCATCCGGGTGTGTCAGCACAACGACGACGTTCTTCAGCGTGTCGCCGGCGCACCAGGGACGGTCCTGCCGCGGGTATTTCGCGTTCAGCAGGTCGACCAGCGAGTCAATCGTCGGCGCGTCGGGAGTCGGCACCTCGGTCGGCGCCGGAACGTGCGATGCGTCTTGCGGATCGGGAACGGTAGTGGTGACGGCCTCGGCGTTTGCGGCGTAGCCCCCCGGCGAGGCAACAAAGGTGTCCTCGCCGATCGCAGACGGATGTAAGAACTCTTCCGAACGCGATCCCCCCATCGCGCCACTCATCGCGGAGACGATGACGTAGCGCAGGCCCAGGCGCTGGAAGATGCGTTCGTAGGTGTCCCGCTCGGCCTGATAGGACGCGTCGAGTCCCGGCTCGTCGATATCAAAGGAGTAGGCATCCTTCATCACGAATTCGCGTCCGCGAATGAGCCCGGCACGCGGGCGCGCCTCGTCGCGGTACTTCGTCTGGATCTGGTACAGGGTCGTCGGCAGATCCTTGTACGAGGAGTACAAGTCCTTGACCAAGAGCGTAAACATTTCCTCGTGGGTGGGCGCGAGCAGGTAATCGCCGCCCTTACGATCCATCAGTTTAAAAAGTGTCGGACCGTACTCTTCCCAGCGATTAGTGGCCTTGTACGGCTCGGCGGGGATCAGGCCGGGGAAGTGCACCTCCTGCGCGCCCATCGCGTCCATCTCCTGGCGGACGATGTCCTCGATCTTGCGCAGCGTGCGCAAACCCAGGGGCAGCCACGTGTAAATACCCGGGGCGCTGCGACGGATGTAACCGGCGCGGACCAGCAGCTTGTGGGAGTTAACCTCGGCATCAGCAGGGTCCTCACGCAAGGTCCGCAGAAAAAAAGTCGAGAGATTTCGAAGCATGCTCCAAGAGTACGGCACTCATCGGCCGCTGGGCCACCGGCGCAGCACTGGAGGCCCCTCGAAGTGCCCTTCACGCAAGCCCGACAGGCGCCCCGCCAAGCTCGCGATCACGCTTCGTCGGGTGCGCAGCGTAGTAACGACGTGCCATCCATCCCGGGTAGGCCCATTCGGGCAGGCCACCCAAGTAGAGAGACCGGATCGCGACCAACACCATGATCGCAAGCAGCGCAACGAGGAGGGCGCACGGCCCCACGACATCGAAGCCGCTCGCCTCGCGGCCAACGATATCCGCCGCCACGAACCACGTCAGAGACAGAAAGGGCATCAGGGGCCACACGACACGAGACATCTCCCCCATCACGGACCCGCCGCTCAGCTCCAAGCGCATCGCGACGCGCCTGGATGTCGCTCCGACGCCGAACCACGCCCACGCCCACAGGAGGGCGACCAGGATGCCTACGGCAGCGAGTAGAGTGGTGGAGCCGAGACTCATTCCATCCCCCTTTGGACGAGCGCAACATCCCCGTTGGCGTTGCGTATAGCCCGATACTACAACACCGCTGGGGTACGTTGTCTATTCGACAGGGAGACAACCATCAATCAAGCATCGACCGCACCGGCGATGCACGCATCGCGCACATCACGCAGCATTGAACGCGACGATAGCGACTCGGCAGCCACGCCTGCCCACACGATCGCGCGATGGCGCCCATAAACCTCGTGCCTCTCACGGATGTGCAGCAGGGTCCGAGATGGCGACAGGGGCACCAGCGCGATGACGCACGTACCCGATGCCTCGGCCCCCTTAGGTGCGGCAGGTGGCACGACTCTCATGAGAATGTAGTCCTCGTCCCGTATCTCGATGATCGTGGACTCGTCATCCGGTTCAAACGCGTGCCCCAACACATCCCAGACCACCGATGCGGGGGCATCGATCATGACCCCGCGATCAACAACGACATTTGCTCCGGGCAACACGAGGTCACCGGGCAACGACACGTCTGCTTGGGACGCGGTTAAACCGATACGCCGGGGAAAACCCGAGGCCGCCAGCGCGCACGCGCCAGCGACGAGAGACAGCCCAACGAGACTACGAATACGCATGTGGCTCCTATCGTCGAAAAAGTCAGAGGCTGATGCCCGGTAGCTTGGCCTTAGAGCCGGTTACTGGGGCGACCTCAACGCTGCCGGAACCCGGCTCGAGACCGAGCTCTTCGGCGAGTAAATTCGCCCGACGGATCAGCGTTTCCACAATCCGGTCCTCGGGGACGGTCTCAACGACCTTGCCCCGGATGAAGATCTGTCCCTTGCCATTACCGGAGGCGACGCCCAGGTCGGCCTCGCGAGCCTCGCCGGGACCGTTCACAACGCATCCCATGACGGCCACGCGCAGAGGAACAGTCAGATCCTTCAACCCCTCGGTCACGTCCTCCGCCAGCGTCCACACATCCACCTGAGCCCTGCCGCAGGAGGGGCAGGACACGATCTCCAGCGTCTTGTCGCGCAGGCCCATGAACTGAAGCATCTTCGTCCCTACCTTGATCTCCTCAACCGGAGGAGCAGACAGGGAAACACGGATTGTGTCACCGATCCCCTCGGCGAGCAAGACCGAGAAAGCGGAAACGGACTTGATGGTGCCCTGAAACGCCGGGCCCGCCTCGGTCACGCCGAGGTGAAGCGGCCAGTCCCCCGCCTCCGACAGCATCCGATAGGCCTGGATCATCGTGAGCACATCATGATGCTTGACGGAAATCTTGAAGTCGTGGAAGTCATTCTCCTCGAACAAAGAAGCCTCCCACATCGCTGACTCAACCAATGCCTCGGGGGTGGCGCGGCCGTACTTTTTCAAAAGGCGCGGATCCAGCGAGCCCGCGTTCACGCCAATGCGCAGGGACGTTCCGTGATCCGAGGCCGCCTTACAAATGTCCTTGACCTGATCGTCGAACTTACGGATGTTGCCCGGATTAACGCGTACGGCGCCGCACCCGGCCTCGATCGCCTGAAACACGTACTTCGGCTTGAAATGAATGTCCGCAATCACCGGGATACGCGACTGCTTCGCGATGACCGGCAACGCATCCGCGTCCTTATCCGTCGGACACGCGACGCGAACGATGTCACAACCCGCCGCCGTCAACTCCGCGATCTGCTGGAGGGTCGCACCGACGTCGTGTGTCTTCGTCGTCGTCATGGACTGGACGGAAACGGGGGCACCGCCGCCCACGGGCTTATCGCCGACCATGATCTGGCGCGTCTGCCTGCGCGGGAAGGGCGAGGCTAAAACGTCGGGCATACCAAGATTGATTTCACTCACCGGCCCATTATCGCGCACAGTGCCCCAACCTTCCCACGCGGGAGGTGCGCGCGTGGCCCGCGTCGCTTTCGACCGTGCACCACCAGGAGCGGACAGCTGACACACTCAACTCAAAGTAACCGGCTTCACAATGTCTGCGACGATCAGAATCACACTCATCGCGACGAGCAACCCGCCGACCGCCCACGTGAGGGGAACCAGCCGAGCCGTGTCCGCGGCACCCGGATCAGGGGCGCCCCGCCACCGCGCGAACTGCCGACGCGCCCCCTCAAACACGGCGCCCAGCACGTGGCCTCCGTCAAGCGGCGGAAGCGGTATGAGGTTAAAGACAAAGAGCGCCATATTCAGCGACGCCAGCAGACTCAGCAGCACGGCCACGACCTGACGAGTATCGCGCAGCCCCAGGGCGTTGGAGTCCCCCGTCACCTCACCGGCCAGTCGACCGACACCGACGACCGACACGACACCGGAAGAGTCCCTGCGCTCATCGGTAAAGACCGAACGGCCGACCTGCCACACCGCCTGCGGGAGCCGAACGATGACGGACACGGTGCCCGTGAACATCTGCCAATTCGCCCGCGCCACGTCCGGCAGCGACGCCGACACGTACTCGTACGCGGCCGTCACTCCGATCAGGCGCGCCCCCTGCGCTCCCGTCACCGGGGTCACCGTCAGATCCACGGTCGCACCGTCCCGCTCGACGGTCAAAGCTGCAGACTCGCCCTCGGGCGTCGCCGCGATCGCGCGCTGCAGCTCCGCGAACGTGGCCACCGGCTGGCCGTTCCACGCTACGACAGTGTCCCCAGGACGCACCCCAGCCTCGTACGCGGGAGAAGCCACGTCGCCGCTCTCATTCGAGACGGTCGTCGGCACGCTAGCGATCATTCGTGACGCTGTCGGAGCGCCGATACCCACCATGGTGATCGCGGAAAGCACGAAACAGATCAGCAGGTTCATGAGCGGACCGCCGAGCATGACAGCGACCTTCTTCGGAGCGCTCAGCAGGTAGAAGGCGCGCGACTCCTGCCCCTCGGGTATCTCCTCCATCGCCGCCTCTCGCGCCTCCTGGGCGAGGGTCGGCTTCCCGCTGCGGCCCACCAGGCGCGTGCCCGGACGCGCCGGCGCATACATGCCGACGATCTTGACGTAGCCACCCAGCAGGATTGCTCGCAACGCGTAGGTCGTGTCCCCAATCTTTTTCTTCCACAGGGCGGGTCCAAAACCCACCGCGTAATCAGGCACCAGAACGCCGAATTTCTTTGCCGGGAGCATATGCCCCACCTCGTGCAGCGCCACCGAGGCAAGAATGCCGACGACAACGACGACGATACCAACGATCGAACCCACGGCTCACATGTCCTTCCAGCGGCTGGCGCGAACCAGTTCGCGCGCGCGCCGGTTAGCCCAGCGCTGTACCGCAATAGTGTCTTCCAACGAGGGAGCATTAACGCCCTCGTGCTCGTGTACAACCGCCGACACCGTATCAACGATTGCCAGCCACGGCACCTCTCCCGCGATAAAGGCGTCGACCAGAACCTCGTTCGCAGCGTTCAGCACGGCGGGGTGGGTCGCCGACGCCGCCACCGCGAACCGCGCCAGGTCAACGGCCGGGAACGTTTCGTTATCGATCGGCTCGAAGGACCACTGAGAGGCGTTCCCCCACGTCAGCGGGTTCTTAACACCGACCAGGCGCTGCGGCCACGTCAACCCCAACGCGATCGGCACGCGCATATCCGGAGGCGATGCCTGAAGCGTCGTCGCCCCATCGCACCACGTCACCATCGAATGCACGATCGACTGAGGATGAACAGTCGCAACAATGTGCTCCGGCGCAACATCGAACAGCAGGTGCGCCTCAATCAGCTCCAGCCCCTTGTTCATAAGCGTCGAGGAATTGATCGTGACGACCGGCCCCATCTGCCACGTCGGATGAGCCAGCGCCTGCTCCGCGCGGACACCGCGCAGCTGCGAGCGGGTCCGGCCGCGAAAGGGCCCGCCCGAGGCCGTCAGAACAAGGTCGGCCACCTCCGAGCGCCCCGACACGACCGGGGACGTCAGCCCGCGTTCATGAACACCCGAAGAGAGTGCCTGAGCGATCGCCGAGTGCTCCGAATCAACCGGCACAATCTGGCCCGGGAAACGCATCGCTTTCTTCACGAGCGCACCGCCAACGACAAGAGACTCCTTATTGGCCAGGGCCAATCGCGCACCGCACTGAAGCGCCGCGAGCGTGGAGGACAGGCCCACGCCCCCGGTGATACCGTTCAGCACGACGGGTGTCGAGTCGGCAGAGGACTCCCCCGCGTGCTGCACGCACGCGCGCACGACGTCAACAGACGCCTCGGGACCTACGAAAACCTCGGGGCATACGCCCCCCAGGGCACGCACCGCCGCCGCCAGTTCGTCACGCACATCGCGCGCGACGCCGACAAACGCCGGCTTCAGGGAGGCAATCTGTGACGCAAGCTCGCCGACCGAGTGCCCCCCAGCGCTCACCCCCACGACGTCGAAGCACCCCGGGTGAGCCTCGATCACCTCGCGCGCCTGCGTTCCGATCGACCCCGTCGATCCCAGGAGGACGACGGGAATCGGGTTTGATCGAAGATCGCCTGAAACGCTCATCAGTCAACCGCGAGCAGGATCTCGACAGCGCGCCCCAGATACGCGTCCACCGGCCCCTCCATATACGCCTTCTTGCCGCGCTTTGGACGGAAGGTGACGCTGCGAATCTCGTCGGCGGTCATCTCCCCGGCCTCGTCAAAGTAGGCGGCGATACGATCCAGCAGATCGTCGACTTCCTCGCACGCATAGCCCCGTCCAGACGTGGGGTGAGAGAAACGCTCGCCGCGTGGACGCTGCAGGCGCGGATACAGCGTCGTCGCGCGGTCGGCAACACGGTCGTACCAGGCCGCTTCGCCATCAGCGGCAACGGAATCCGCCCGATCGCGATTCACGAACGCGGCCTCCAGGCGATTCATCGCGCCATCGACGGCCTCGATGCTGTATCCCCGACTCTTGAGTTCAAAGGTCGCCAGGCGCACCTGCTCCGCGCTGAACTGCTCAGGAGGAACACCCCCCTCGTACGCGCGACGCGCATCCTCAAAAAAGGCATCGACCTGCGCGCGGTCGTAGCCCTTGGAAAAAATGCCCACCGTAGGAAACTCAGTCATGACTACTCCTTATTCTCTGTCATGGCACGAAGAATCTCATCGACCGCGCCCGCAGTCCCAAACTCAGAGGCTACCTGATCGAGGGCCGTTTCGGTACGGGCTTCTCCCGCGTCGGTGTCATCGCGCGAGGCGACATCAATCTCACGCTCGTACACCTCCTTGACCAGGCGATCGATCTTCCGGTCCACCGCGCCCCTCTCGTATCCGCGAAAGCGGGTCGAAAAAAGAACAGTCAGCACGTCGGCCACGCTCACACGTTGCGCGCCTTCTTCGCCGTCCAGCCACTGACGAACGCGCTCCATGAACACATCGACCTCGCGCTTGTCGTAGCCGATCTGATACCACGCAACGATCGGAAACCCTCTCAACGCTTTTCCTTCCGTAAAGACACACAACGCGTGCCCTCGGCGTGCGCCGTCGCCAGCTGGCCGCACGCGCCATCGATATCCGATCCGCGCGTATCCCGGATCGACGTCGCAATCCCGCCTTCGCGCAGCCGCCGCACGAAAGCGTCCTGCGCCCGCCGCGTAGACGCCGTCCAGATCGAACCGGGGGTCGGATTCAGGGGAATCGGGTTCACGTGAACCCATCCATGCCCCCGCCTGTTGAGCTCATCCGCCAGCAGCTGAGCGCGCCACTCCTGGTCGTTCATGTCCTTGATCAGCGCATACTCGATCGACACCCGGCGTCCCGTGGCCAGAAAGTAGCCGCGCGCGGCATCCAAAAGTTCGCCGACCTTCCAGCGCGAGTTGATCGGAATGAGGTCATCTCTCAGATCGTCATCCGGGGCGTGCAGCGACACCGCGAGCGTAACCGGCATGCGCTCCCCTGCGAGCTTCCTGATCGCGGGCACGAGCCCGACAGTCGACACGGTAATGTTGCGCGCGCTCATTCCAAAGCCCTCGGGCGCGGGGTCGACCAGCCTGTGCAGCGCACCCACCACCGTTTTGTAGTTGGCCAGCGGCTCCCCCATCCCCATAAAAACAACATTCGACAGCGAAGTCGGTCCACCCGCCAATGCGCCGTCACGGCACGAGGCATGCGCGGCGCGGACCTGATCGATAATCTCCGCCGTCGAGAGATTACGCGTCAGCCCCATCTGACCCGTCGCGCAGAACGGACACGCCATGCCGCAGCCCGCCTGAGACGACACACAGAGCGTGGTGCGCTGCGGATAGCGCATGAGGACGGACTCGACCTGCGCTCCATCGTACAGGCGCCACAGGTCCTTGATCGTGCGCCCACCATCCGCCTCAAGCGACACGACCTTCGTCACCAGCCGCGGCAGCAGCGCATGAGCCACCGCCTCATGCATCCCGGCCGGAATATCGCTCATCCGCGCCGGATCCGCCTCAAAATGCGCGAAATACTGGCGCGAGAGTTGATCGGCTCGAAACGGCGGAAAACCCATATCCTTCAGGATCCGCTTACGTCCCGCGCCATCTAGATCCGCCAAATGAGACGGCGCTTTGCCGCGCCGTTTCGCCGTAAAAGACAAGACGGGCCTGGCATTCTTATGGGTCGCCCCCTCGGGGGGCTGGTCCGTGGGACGCACCTCGCGGCGCGGGCGCTGCGGCGACGAGTCCATGGCGGCCCCCTTTTTGTTTGCGTCACCCCCGCGGCTTTGGCCCCTGGTCGATTGGCTCAATGGCTAGACTCCCATGAAATCCCCGGCAGTGCCCACGCGAAGATGAAGTAGGCGACCGGCGCGCTCATGAGCAGCGCGTCCACTCGGTCAAGGACACCACCGTGACCCGGAAGGATCTGCGAGGTGTCTTTCAGCCCCGCCTCGCGCTTAATAAGGGACTCTGTCAGGTCCCCCATCGTCCCCACAAAGGCGATCGAAATGCCCGCAACGACGCCCCACCACCAGGAGGCGCCGAGCATCCACAGGCCGCCGACGCCGACAGCCGTCGCAGTCAGAGCCGACCCGACGAAGCCCTCCCACGATTTCTTCGGAGACAGGGCCGGTGCCATCGGATGCCTCCCGAAGAGCACGCCGAGCGCCCAACCACCCGTATCGTTGGCGATCACAATCAGCTCGAAAACTGCAAAGACCCACGGATTGCGCCACGCCGCCAACATGAGCACCACGAACGACGCCAGGAAAGGCACGTACACGGCGACAAACGTCGAGGAAACGACGTCACTCATTCGTGATTCTTTTCGATAATCGAGAAGGCGCCACGCGGCACACACGAAAACCGTGATATAGAGGGCGAAAAGCATCCCCTCACTGCCCAGCCACCACGCGCAGGTCACCATTCCGATTGCGCCGACATACAGCGGCGTCACCGTCAGCGTGATGCCCATGCGCGCGAAGGCACCGGCCAGTTCCCAGATGCCGACCAGGCTAACGAAGCCGATAACCCCGACGAACGCAGGAAGCGAGGTGAAAAGCGGAACGGCAACGGCAACGATAAGCACGACCGCCGTCGTTATCGCCTGCGCAAGATTACGCCCAGCTCTCCCCGTCACCCCGCTCGTCGGCTGCTTTTCGAGAGTGGGCCCCGGGGAAAAGACGCGGGCCAGAAGTGATCGATCCGTTGACGCCATCAGACCGTCAGCAGTTCGCTTTCCTTCGCGGCGAGCATCTTATCGATCCGCTCGGTGTGGGCCTTGGTCATCGCATCCAGGGACTTCTCGGCGCGCGCGGCGTCGTCCTCCGAGGCCTCGCCATCCTTCTTCAGGCGGTCCAGCTGGTCCTTGGCCTTACGGCGTACGCTGCGCACCGACACACGTCCCTCTTCGGCCTTGGCCTTGGCCTGCTTCACGTACTCCTTGCGGCGTTCCTCGGTCAAGGCGGGCAGAACAACGCGCACGACGTTGCCGTCGTCCGTGGGGTTGACGCCCAGGTCGGACTCGCGCAGCGTCCGAATAATCTCCTGCGTTGCCGTTCGATCGAACGGCGAGATCAGGACGGTACGCGCCTCTGGGATCTGGAAGCTCGCGAGCTGCTGCATCGGGGTGGGGGCGCCGTAGTAGTCCACCATGAGCTGCTCGAACATCGAGGACGTCGCACGCCCTGTACGAATGTTGGCGAACTCGTTGCTGGCCGAGCCGACGGCCTTGTCCATCTTTTCCTCGGCTTCGAGGAGAATATCGTCGATCACTGTGTGCTCCTTAACGTAAGTGGTCTCTGACGGTTATATCACGCTGTGACTAGGGTACCGATTTCATCGCCCGTGAGCGCGCGGGTGACCGCGCGCTCACCAGACATCCCGAAGATGCGCGTGGTCAGACCGTTCTCGCGGCACAGCGCCAACGCGGAACCATCGATGACCTTCAGGTCGCGGCGTAGCGCTTCCGAATACGTCAACGTGTCGAAGCGGTGCGCATCGGGGTTCTGATTCGGATCATCGTCGTACACGCCGTCCACGCCATTCTTGGCAACCAGGAGCTCGTCGCAGTGGATCTCGAGAGCGCGCTGAGCAGAAACGGTATCCGTCGAAAAGTACGGCAGGCCCGCACCGGCGCCGAAGACGACAACGCGCCCCTTTTCCAGATGGCGAATCGCGCGAAGCGGCAGGTACGGCTCGGCAACCTGCGCCATCGTGATCGCCGTCTGGACGCGCGCGGACACCCCAGACTGAGCGATGAAGTCCTGCAGGGCCAGGGCATTCATCACCGTGCCCAGCATCCCCATGTAGTCGGCGCGTGAGCGCTCAAGCCCCTCGCGGGCCAGCTGCGCGCCGCGGAAGAAGTTCCCACCGCCAACGACGATGGCGACCTGGACCCCCTCGCGTACCGCCGTGGCAACCTGCTCAGCGATGTTGCGCACGACCGACGGATCCAAGCCGATCGTCCCACCTCCGAATGCCTCTCCGGAAAGCTTGAGCAAAACGCGGCGGTTCGTCGACATGACGCTTCTCCTTATATGACGGCCCTGCGCGGGCGGAACGATCAGGAACCATACTACCCGGTAACGGGAAAGCGGCCCCGCCTTTTTGCGGGGCCGCTCCCATCTGTCAGCAAGCTGACGACCAAGCCAACTCAGGCGCCGACATGCACGCGCACGAAATTGGTGACCGTGGCACCGACCTCCTTGAGCACCTGCCCCACGGACTTCGAGGGGTCGCGGGCGAAGGCCTGGTCAACCAGGCAGTTGTCCTTGTAGAACGCGTTCAGACGCCCCTCAACGATCTTGGGGACGATGTTGGCCGGCTTGCCTTCCTCAAGCGTGATCTTCTCGAGTGTGGCACGCTCCTTGTCAAGGACATCGGCGGGGACGGCTCCGCGATCCAGGTACGCCGGCATGTAGGCGGCGACGTGCATAGCGATGTCGTGGGCGACGTCCTTGCCAGCCGCATCGGTGACGACGAAGACGCCGACCTGCGGGGGCAGATCGGGGCTCGTCTGGTGCAGGTAGAGGTCAACGTTGTCGCCCTCGACGCGAATGACGCGACCGACCTGGAGCTTCTCGCCGATGATCGCAGCGAAAGCGTCCAGACGTTCCTTCACGGTACCGTCACCCATGGGGGCGGCCAGCAGGGCATCCAGGTCCGCCGCACGGGAAGCAACCGCCGCGGCCAGGACCTCGTTCGCGAAGTCGATGAACTTCTGGTTCTTCGCCACAAAATCCGTCTCGGAGTTGACCTCGACCAGCACGCCGACGGTTCCGTCGGTGGTGGCGGCCAGCAGGCCGGCGGAGGCCTGGCGCCCCTCGCGCTTCGACAGGGACTTCAGGCCCTTCAGGCGGATGATCTCCAAGGCCTTCTCGGCGTCGCCGTCTGCCTCGGTCAGAGCCTTCTTCACATCCATCATGCCGGCGCCGGTCTGCTCACGCAGCGCCTTCACGTCTGCAGCGGTGAAATTCGCCATCGGATGATTCCTCTCAGTTAAACGTTCAGTCCTGCTTGGGGGTGGACTCTTCGGTGGCCTGGTCCGCGGCAGCCTCGTCAGCCTTAACCTCGCCCTCAAGGAGCTCGCGCTCCCACTCGGCCAGCGGTTCGGCGGCGGCCTCGTCGCCCTTGCCCTTACGGACGTCGGAGCGGGCGATCAGGCCCTCGGCGACGGCATCGGCAATGACACGGGTCAGCAGCGCGACGGCGCGGATGGCATCATCGTTGCCGGGAATGCGGTAGTCAACCTCGTCCGGATCGGCGTTGGTGTCGAGGATGGCAACGATCGGAATGCGCAGCTTGCGAGCCTCGGAAACCGCGAGGTGCTCCTTCTTGGGGTCAACGATCCACACCGCGGAGGGCACCTTCGTCATATCGCGGATACCGCCCAGGGTACGGGCCAGCTTATCCTTCTCGCGACGCATCATGAGCAGTTCCTTCTTGGTGTGACCGGAGGAGGCCACGTCATCGAAGTCGATCTGCTCGAGTTCCTTCAGGCGCTGCAGACGCTTCGCAACAGTCGAGAAGTTGGTGAGCATGCCACCGAGCCAACGGTGGTTCACATAGGGCATGCCCACGCGCTGGGCCTGCTCGGCCACGGCCTCCTGGGCCTGCTTCTTGGTGCCGACGAACAGCAGGGTGCCGCCGTGGGCAACCGTCTGCTTGACGAAATCGAAGGCAATGTCGATGTCAGCGATGGTCTGGCGCAAGTCGATGATGTAAATGCCGTTGCGCTCGGTGAGGATGAAGCGCTTCATCTTCGGGTTCCAACGGCGAGTCTGGTGACCGAAGTGGACACCGGACTCAAGGAGCTGACGCATGGTAACGATGGCCATGGTTCGTCCTTCCCCCGCAAGTCGCGAGTGATCAGTGGGGTTTCCCCCAGGTTATCGGTTAGCTGTGCGCTGAGCGCACCCTGGCGCCACGACTGACAACCATCCCCGAAGGGACCGAAGCTGTCTCGCCTCGCATCCCCGGCGTTTTCTCCCGGGACGCGATAATGGCGCGCGAAGTCACTTGCACGGCAAGTGCCCGGTCATTTTACCTCACACCCGTCACCGTGTCAGGCACGAGGCGGGTGCGAGTTTGCCGACTGCTGGCAAAATCGCCGAGGCCGTGCTCGCGCCGGGTAGATCGGGGCGTTCGTCGGGCTGGTCTTTTCCACAGACCTCCGCAGGTATAGATCCGTATCCACAGGCCCCTCCATTCGCGTCGCGTGTCGTCATCGCGACGCGCACAGTGACGATTATGAGACTGCTATCCCTTCGCGCTCTGCGCGCGCACGGCCTGATCATCGCCTGCCTCCTGTCCGTCCTCATGCTTGCCTGCTCGCCTGCGACCAGCCACGCCGACCGGGAAAGCCGGTGGCAGTGGCCAACGGGGACACCCGTGCCCGTCGTGTCCTCCTTCGCTCCGCCCGCCCAGGACTGGCTTCCCGGGCGCAGGGGCGTCACGCTCGCCTACCCGGAGGGCTCCCCCGTCTATGCCTGCGCCCCCGGCACGGTCTCCTTTGCGGGGTCGATTGCTGGGCGCGGCGTCGTCTCGATCCGCCACACGGATGGTGCGCGCACGCTCTGGTCCACGTACCTCCCCATTAACCCAAGCGTCAGCGTCGGCGACCAGGTCGACAAGGGAGGGGTTATCGGCGTCGTCGAAGACGGTTCTTCAACGCTGCATTGGGGCGCCAAGACCGGCCCCAAAACGTACGTCAATCCGCTGCGGCTTACGCTCGACCGCCCACACTTGCTGCCCTGGGAGGGCTCCCGCTGACGCGTTACCGCCCGCGACGTGCGCATCTGCGTCACGCGCGCGGGTGAGCCCGCTGGTAGATCGCGCTCAATCGAGCACTATCGACGTGGGTGTATCGCTGCGTCGTCGACAGCGAGGCGTGCCCGAGCATTTCCTGTACCGCCCGTAAGTCGGCACCACCTTGCAGGAGATGTGTCGCCGTCGAGTGCCGAAGCCCGTGCGGAGCGATATCGTGTACACCCGCGCGCGCCGCCATCTTATGAACCATAGAGCGAACGACCCGGGGGTCGATGCGCCCGCCCTTGTCCCCCAGGAACAGCGCGTCGCCGCTCAGTGGCCCCGTAAGCTGCGGCCGCGCACACTCCAACCAATGATCGAGCGCGTCAGCGGCTGGCGGACCATAGGGCACGACCCTTTCCTTACCCCCTTTACCCATGACGCGAACGGTGAGGGCCTCGCGATTGAGGGATGCCACATCCAACGCACACACCTCGGACACCCTCAGACCGCACGCGTAGGTCAGTTCGAGGATCGCCCAGCTGCGTACCTGGGACGGGCCCGCGTCGAGTGCCTCATCGCGCGCATAGTTGAGCAACGTTCGCGCATCCGACTGGTCCAGCGGCGTCGGCAACCGCTGATCTGCCCGCGGGCTCGTCAGCAGTGCCGCAGGGTCCGCAGCAAGGATCTGTTCGCGTGTCGCCCACGCGGTGAAGTTACGGACCGCAGCTATATGGCGCGCGATCGTTGACCGGGCTCCGCCACGCGCCAGCGTATGCGCCAACCACGACCGAATGCCTCGTTGCGTGAGAGACACTCGCAGCTGCGAGGCAGAGGCATGCCACCCCGGCCCCAAGAAATCAAGGAGCAAACGCAGATCACCAAGATACGCCTCGATGGTGTGGACACTCATCCGCCGACTATGACGCAGGTAGTCACCCCAACGATCGCCCGCACATGTGGTCATGTCAGCATCATAAGGTCTCCCCCCTGCTCTTGCGTGACCATCCTCGCGTTGAGCTGGCAACCAGTCCCGCGACGGCCAATTCCATGAGCGCTCGGTTCACCTCGTCGCGACCAAGGCCCGCAGCGACGCAGATCGAGCCGATGCCCGCTGGCGCGTTACGCGGCAGCGCTTCCCACACCCTGCGCTGAACTGGTTCCAACGCGTCGACCCCGTGGTCTTGTTCGACGGGCATCCCAAACAACGGTGCGTTCTCATCAGTCCCTATCGGCCCCGCTAGCTCCGCCGCATCGCGGCCATCGCGAACAATCGTCGCTCCGTTCCGTGCCAGTTCGAGGCATCCCACCGACATCGGTGCATCAACCGACCCGGGTACGGCCCCCAGCTGGCGCCCGCATTCCATGGCCCACCTGGCGGTCGCCAATGCGCCGGAGCGCGCCCCGGCCTCGACGACGATGGTCGCTGCGCTCCACGCCGCGATCAGCCTGTTTCGAGTAAGAAAACGCCACTTCGCCGGCCTGGCCGTAGGCGCTACCTCCGAAACCAAAGCGCCGCCGGAGCGGATGACCGCGCGAAAGTCCTCCCCGTGACAGGAGGGATATGGGTTTAACACTCCCCCAGCGAGGACACAAATCGTCTTCCCCCCTCCTGCCATGGCTCCCCTGTGCGCTTCGATGTCAATGCCGATCGCGCCCCCCGATACGACGCAGTATCCCGCGCCCGCCAGGTAGTACGCCATGTTCCGCGCGCATCGTCCTCCCGCTCCCGTCGACGCGCGCGCCCCGACGATCGAGACGTGAGAGTCGCTGCAAGGGCGGGTCGGAAGCGACCCGAGAAACCACAGCCCCAGGGGTTCGTTGTCGCCAAGGCAACCCAGCTGTGTCGGCCACCTCGGGTCCGACGCAGTGACGAAGCCGCCACCCGTCCGTTCGACGCGTTCGTAATCGCGGTCAATATCGACCGCCAGTGCCCTCTCGCGCCACCTATTCCACTGCTGGAACCAGTCGACGTTGGAGTGGAGGGTCAATTGCGCGGGAAGCGAGCCCCCTCGCCCCTGGAGCCAGAGGCGCCCCTCCCGATCTCCCAGCGTCGTGCGAACAATGCGGGCGCAAGGATCGGCCGGCTCGGCGATCGCCGACCACCACGCGGCCTCTCGCGTATCACTGTCAATCATCATGATCGTGTCCATTTCTCAGCTGCTGTGCAGCAACGATGTGGTCAAGGGTGACCCGCTCACAGCCCTCAAGGTCCGCCAGCGTCCACGCGAGACGCAGCATGCGGTCGATGCCACGCATTGATGAGGTGCCTGCCTCAACGAGGCGATCAAGCTGTGTGACAAGCTCGGGGGAGATCCCGGAGCGCCTGCGGATCCAGGAACCCGGGAGCTGAGCGTTGAGGGTCCACGGTGTCTCCCGGAGTCGACGACGGGTGCGTTCACGAGCCTCAAGCACCCGTTCGCGGATCGACGCCGAGTCGCGGACCTGTCCGGAAGCCATATCCGCCCTGCTGGGAGTGTGAACGTCGATCCTGATGTCCATTCGATCCAGCAAAGGACCCGACAAGCGTGCAAGATAGCGCCGCCTGCTCACGGAGGAGCACGTACACCTGCGTCCGCCGCGTCGTCCGCCACACGGACACGGATTGGAAGCCATGATTAGCTGGAATGACGCTGGATACATCGTACGTACTCCGGACCGATGCAGGTGTATCACTCCCGATTCGAGCGGCTCGCGCAAGGAATCGAGAACAGAGGGCGCAAACTCCGCGGCCTCGTCCAAGAATAGGATGCCCCCGTGCGCGAGCGAGGCGGCCCCGGGACTCAGCATCCGCGAACCGCCACCGATCAGCGCGGGCATCGTCACCGAATGATGAGGTGCCTGGAAGGGCGGCCGCGTCACCAGAGCCATACCCGCGGGAACCAAGCCAGCCACCGAGTGGAGCGACGTGGTAACCAGGGCGGTATCCGGATCCAGATCCGGCAGGATCGTCGGCAGGCGGGATGCCAGCATCGTCTTTCCAGAGCCTGGTTCGCCCAGGAGAAACACGTGATGACCGCCTGCTGCCGCGACTTCCATGGCCGCTACAGCCTCCGGCTGTCCACGCACGTCGACCATGTCCAGCGTGGTCGGCTCCCTGTCGTCAACCGCGCACTGCCTGGTATCCAAACGGCCGTGGAAGGGTGCCTTCACCGCCTCTCCTCCCGCCCACGCAACCAGGTCGGCGAAGTGGGCGAAAGGCAGGACCTCGATGCCGCTGACCAGCGTGGCCTCCTGCGCACAAGCAGCTGGGACGATAACGCGACGCACCCCGCGTGAGCGAGCCGCCAGCACAGCTGGCAGGACGCCGCGCACCGGCTGAATGCTGCCGTCGAGAGCAAGTTCACCGATGATCACACTGTCCTCGAACGCGAGAGGAGAAACCAATCCCGTCGCCAATGCGACCGATGCCGCGATGGCCAGATCGAAAGCCGATCCGGATTTAGGGATGCCGGCGGGAGAGAGATTCACGGTGATGCGCTGATCCAAAACGTTTAGTCCGCACGACTCGAACGCCGCTCGGACCCGATCGCGCGCCTCCCGCACGGACGTATCCAGCAGCCCGACCAGGGTAAAGGCGACGAGCCCCGACCCCGCATACGTTTCTACGTCAACCAGATGTCCTTCGATGCCGACGATGCTCATCGAGTAGGTTCGCGCGAGCCCCGGGCCGCTCATTGCACACCTCGCAACCACAGGACTTGCGCGCCAAGAGCGCGCAGATCCACGGTCTCACTCGTCACGTTCGGCCAATGGTCCAGGTGCCGTGCGTCAAGGGTAATGGCAACGACATCGATCCGAACCCGGGACCCCAGCGGTCCGTGAGCGCGGCACCACGATCCCGTCAACGCCCGTAACCGCATCACCTTTTGCGCATCCACTGATGCGATCGCACTGCCGCGTCGGCGCCCGACCCTGGTGCGCACCTCAACGACGACGGTCCACGGGCAAGTCGGATCAGTGTCATCGCGCGCAACGATATCGATTTCCCCGCGCCGACCGTCGTGCCAATTGCATTCGATGATCCGCAGGCCAGCCTCTTCGATCAGCAGGCGCGCGGTGTATTCCCCAGCGGCACCGAGTAGTCGGCGAGCGGGTCGTGTTGAGCAGTTCATGTCAGCTCACCTCCACGACCACACTGATCCCCCGACCACAGCCATTCAACGCGAAAACCGCCACCTGTGGACGGATGACGGTACGCGCGCCGCCCTGTGGATAACCGAGAAAGCGCGGACGCTATGGGAGGGACAGACTAGGGAATATCGAGCTCCGGCTTGGACAGCTCCTCTACGTTGACGTCCTTGTAGGTAATGACGCGCACCGAGCGCACGAATCGCGACGACCGGTAGATATCCCACACCCACGCGTCGGAAAGCGTCAGCTCGAAGAAAACATCGCCGCCCACCGGACGGGCCTGGACGTCAACGTGGTTACACAGGTAGAAGCGCCTCTCGGTTTCCACGACGTACTTAAACAGGCCTATGACGTCGCGGTATTCCTTGAAAAGCTCCAGCTCCAGGTTGTTCTCGTAGCCTTCGATCTCTTCGTTCACAAACCAATCATGCCGGGCGAGGGCCTCCTGGGCGCCCAGCCGCCTCGGCGCGCCCTACTTTGAGGGCGCCACCGGCATCTTCCACGAACGCCGGTGAAAATCGCTGACCCCGAGCCGAGCGATTGCGCGCGCGTGTGAGGCGGATCCGTAGCCCTTGTTCGAGGCCCAACCATACCCCGGGTCCGGCGCCTCTTGCATCAGTCGATCCCGCGCGACTTTGGCGAGCACCGACGCGGCCGCGACCACGGCGCAGGAAGCGTCGGCCTTGACCTGCATATGGACCGGAAGCGTCACGCCAAAGGGATCCTCCGGCCCATCAGCGCAGCCGAAGAGGTCACCGGGTTCCGTCAACCAGTCATGGGAGCCGTCCAGCAGCACGCCGCCGGGCACGTACCCGGCATCCCGCACATCCGCCAGCGCACGCCGACCCGCCAGCCGAAGAGCAGAAACGATTCCCCAACGGTCGATCTCCTGGGCAAAGGCGTACCCCACGGACGATGTAAGGACCCACGATCGAATTGGGTCGATCAGTGCCTCGCGACGCCGTGGAGTCAACGCCTTGGAATCCGTCAGGCCATCGGGAACGGGCGGCGCGTGGGTGCCGATGAGAGCGACGCCAACGGCAACGGGACCCGCGAGAGCACCGCGACCGACCTCGTCCATTCCGGCGACGATCCCCCAGCGGTCCGCCAGCAAGCACTCGAGCTCGCGCGACGCGGTAGTCATGAGGAGGCCGGGAGGGAGGCGAATACTTCCGGGTGAGCAATATCCGTGGACCAACGCGACAGCGGCCAGATGATCGCCTGCACCGTGCCGACGACCGAGGAAACGGGAACGTAGGGCGACTGGCCAGAACCCATGTGGTAGCGAGAATCCGCAGAGTTCGAACGATTATCACCCATCACCCAGAGGTGTCCCTCCGGGACGACAACGTCGAACGTGCGCTCGCCGCAGGGAACCTGTCCCCCGAGAACGTAGGTCTCATCCAGCTCCACACCATTGACGCTGACTTTTCCGTTCGCGGTGGCGCACGTCACGCGATCCCCGCCGACGCCGATGACGCGCTTGACGAGGGTCTGCTCTCCACCCCCGGGCACGAAGCCCGTGAACTGACCCAAACGACGCAGCACCGACGGCGAAGAGTTCTCCTTTGCCCCAAGCCACCCGAGGGTGTCGTCAAAGACGACGACGTCACCCCTGTGGATGTTCGTTCGCAGCGCATCGACACGAGAGACCGCGATACGATCGTCCTCTACCAGAGTGTTGCGCATCGACGGCGATGGAATCCAAAACACCTGAACGATGAACGCGCGCAGAAGCGATGAAATGACCAGCGCGACGACGACGATCACCAGGATTTCACGCAACCACACCAGGGGGTTGCGCCGGGTCCGCGCCTCCGCGCGGTCGCGATCCTTCAGCGAAGGCGCATGCACCGGTCCGGGCGTAGAGCCTGCAGTCGGGCTCATACGGTCTCCTTTAAAATCACTCATCCCTCCAAGGATACGGCGAGGCCCGACACCGGGGCACGGTGTCGGGCCCTTCCGTGAAAAATGCCAAGGCGCACGCTGTCCTTACTCAGCCTTTCCGGAACGATGTTCCTTGATCTTCGCGGCCTTACCGTGACGCTCACGCAGGTAGTAGAGCTTGGCGCGGCGCACGTCGCCCTTGGTGACGACCTCAATGTGGTCGATCGTGGGGGCGTGGACCGGGAAGGTACGCTCAACGCCCACGCCGAAGGAAATCTTGCGGATGGTGAACGTGGCGGACACACCGTGACCGCGACGGGCGATCACGACACCCTGGAAGACCTGGATACGAGAGCGGTTGCCTTCGATGACCTTGACGTGCACCTTGAGGGTGTCGCCAGCTCGGAACGAGGGAATGTCATCGCGCAGCGATGCCGCATCAACGGCGTCCAGCTTCTGCATTTCTTCTCCTTGACGTCTTCGCCGCAGGTCGGGGACGTCTGGTTGGGCGGGGTGAACCCGCTCAGTTGACGGTTGACCGTGCGCCTCGGTGTCCCCCTGCGGCAGGATGAACCACGCACAATCTTTAGTATTCTCCCACAGGTGTGGCGTCTTCAGCCAGCGCCAAGCCCCGAGGCATCGGTGAGATCACGCACCATTACGACATCGTCGTTACGGGCGCCCCCACCATCGAACCTGCGAGTGGCGCGCTTGCGGAAACCGTGACGCTTGTAGAAGCCCTGCGCGGCCTTGTTGGCCCGGTTGGCACAAAGAACGATCGCGCGGTGGCCGCACCGTGCGGCATCCGCACATGTTCTTTCGATGAGAGCGTCGGCGATGCCGCTGCCCTGCCACGACTGATCAACGCGGCACTCTAACAGGTACGCGCTGCCTGCATCCACCCTCCCCGGGCGCACCATGTCGGCCGGGAGCGCGCCCGGGCTCACACGCGTCAAGGCGTAGCCGGCGAGACCTTCAGGGACCTGCGCGACGACGATCCGGTAGCGCAACGGGTCCCCCGCCATCGCCTTGAACTCGTCGGGGCTCGTCCGGGTTTCGGCGTGCGAACAGGCGGCTTTTTCGGGCAGGTCTAAGGAGAGCACATCCGGGAACGCGCGCGCGGCGAGCGCGCTCAGTTCAAGCGCATCACCAGCGTTCGCCACGCGAATCTGCACTCGCTTACCCGCTCCCGAGCACGGGTAAGCGATGCCGCAAGAGGCAAGGGCAGCGCGATCGGAATCATCCAGAGACTCGGCCTGAAGGGCCAGAGCGAGGTCGGGACGAACCCGCGCGGTCTTCTCGATGGCGCGGTCGCGCCGCCACCGTTCGATGGCCGCGTGATTGCCACCCAGGAGTACCTGGGGGACTCCGAGCGATCGAAACTCGCGAGGCCTCGTGTAGACGGGATACTCAAGCAAACCGGCCCCAGAGTGGGATTCTTCGACGAGTGAATCAGGATTGCCCATGAAACCGTCAAGCAGGCGCGCGACCGCTTCGGTCAGCACCATGGCCGCCACCTCGCCGCCGTTGAGCACGTAGTCCCCGATAGAGAACTCGAGCACCTCTACATCGCGGGAGCTGTAATGCTGGCCGACGCGAGCGTCAATTCCCTCGTAACGGCCACAAGCGATGGCAATCTGGCTTGCGTGGGCCAGGTCCTCCACGAGGGCCTGGGTGAGCGGGGTACCCGAGGGGGTCGGGATGGCGAGGATCCTCCTCTTAGCAGCACCGATTTCCCCCGCGTTTGCGGATCCAAGCGGCATGGCAAGTACCTGATCGAGGGCCTTGCCCCACACATCCGCCCGCATAACCATGCCGGCCCCACCGCCGTACGGTGCATCGTCGACGCTGCGGTGCCTGCCTGATGCCCATTGGCGCAGATCGTGAACAGCAACGCTGACGAGGCCCGCCTGTGTCGCCTTGCCCATGAGGGATAGGCCAAGCGGGGTGAAGTAGTCGGGAAAGATCGAGATCAGGTCGAAACGCACGCTGGTCGCTTTCTCAGCGTTCTTGGACGGAATCGTCGTCGAATAGTCCGGGCGGCGCATCGATGACGACGAAACCGGAGTCAACGTCAACGGTGGGCACCAGGGCGGTCACGAATGGCACCATGACGGAGCCGCGCGGGGTCGCCACGAGCAGTAGATCCTGCGCCGCACCAGGGGTCAATCCGCTCACGGTTCCAAGAACGTCGCCGCCGGGAGTGCGCGCCTGAAGCCCCTTTAGCTGGTGGGGGTACCAGGCATCTTCCTCCGGGTGCTCCTCGACCAGCAATCGAGCTCCCCGCAGAGCTTCAGCTTCCTCTCGGCTCGCGCATTCTTCGAATGACGCGAGAACACGATCCTTGTGAACCCGAAGCCCGCGCACCGTCAGGACACGATCGCCCCCCGCGACCTCCAGGCGCGATCCGGGAGCCAAGACGGCGGGATCGTCGCTACGGACATCCACGATGGCCTCGCCACGCAGGCCGTGGGCCGGGCCGATGATCGCTGCTGTGAGCCGCATGTGTTCTCCTCCTGACGAACGGGATCTTCCCAAAGGATACAGCGGAGGGGTCCGGCGCTGCCGGACCCCTCCGCGACGTGTGCGAGTCCTACTCGCGATCCGTGTCGACGACGTCAACGCGGATCGCGCCGCGCGCGGACAGGGCACCCATGACGGTGCGCAACGCGCGAGCCGTCCGCCCCCCACGTCCGATGACGCGACCCAGATCCTCGGGATTCACCCGAACCTCGAGCAGCTGCCCGCGTCGCATCGAACGAGGCGTCACCTCAACGTCCTCGGGATGGTCAACAATCCCGCTGACCAGGTGCTCCAACGCGTCGGCGAGCATGCTCAGGCATCCTCTCCGGCGGCCTCTTCGGAAGCCTTCTCAGCCTCGACAGCAGCAGCCTTCTCCTCGGCCTTCTTTGCGGAAGCGGCGGCCTTAGACTTCTCGGCTGCGGCCTCGGCATCCTTGACGGCCTGCTCGGCCTGCGCGGCCTTGTCGGCCTCGGAAACCTGCACGCGGGAGACGGCGTCGGCCTTGCCATTGAACTTCGCGATGTCACCGGTCAGGACCAGCAGCTTGCGGACCTGGTCGGAAGGCTGGGCGCCAACGCCGAGCCAATACTGGGCACGGTCAGAGTCGATGCGGATGATCGACGGGTTCGGCTGAGGATCGTAGTAGCCGACCTCTTCAATGACGCGACCGTCGCGCTTCTTTCGGGAATCGACGACGACGACGCGGTACTGGGCGGCGTGGATTTTTCCCACGCGCTTCAGGCGAATTCGAACTGCCACTTGAGTGGTCTCTCCATTTCAGAATTGGTGTGGACCTTTGCGTCCCGAGGTGGGAAACACAGGGGTCGCATCGGACCGGGACACGACGAGGCGCAGCGAGAGGGTCCGCGTCCCGTCGGGTACAGCTAGCGATTATGCCATACTTCGAGCTCATGTCCCAAGCGAGAACACAGGGCCATCGCAAACGAAAAGGTAAGATCGATCACCACAAAGAGCGATCGGCTCACGGGCGTTGCCATACGCATTCTCCGCCGACATAAACGCTGCGCGGCCGTGCGAGCGAGGCCGGGTCCTGCGTCGGATCCTCATCCAGAACGAGGAAGTCGGCGGCTGCCCCGTCGCCGAGCCCGGCGCTCCCCAGGAACCGCCGGGACAGCCAGGTCGCAGCATCGACGATGAAGCCGGGCGAGGCGCCCCACTGCGACCACAGCGACAGCTCGCCCGTGATCGACCCGTGTACCTGATAGCCGCCCGAGTCGGTCCCCATGAGCAGCAGGACACCAGCGTCCATGAGCATCTGGAAATGTTCGCGGCGCCGAGCGTACATGCCGTTCATCGTCGCGGCATACACCGGGTATTTCGCCCCGGCCTGCTCGGCGAAGTCGGCAAAGAGCTCAACCTGGCGAAGCGTCGGCGTCACAGCTATTCCGCGGGCTGCGATCTCGGCGGCCTGGTCGGAATCGATTCCGCTGCCGTGTTCAATATCGTCCACCCCGGCCTCAATGAGGGAATCGATAACCCGATGGGAGAACGCGTGAACGGCAACGCGAACTCCCCTCTCGTGCGCGGCGGCCACCGCGTCAACGAGAACGGGGGTCTCCCAGAGGGGCATCAGGTCAGAATCCCCGCCACGCGACCGATCGATCCAATCACCCACCAGCTTCACCCAGCCGTCTGACCGGGCTGCCTCCGCGGCGACAACGCCGGGCAGGGCCTGTTGGTCCTCGACGTTGATGGGTATGCCGCGGATGTAGCGCTTGGGCAAGGCGATGTGTCGCCCGCATCGGATCAGGCGCGGCCCGTGCAGGCTCTTCACTGCGGAGTTGTCAACGGGAACGCCGCAGTCGCGGACCAACGTGACGCCGCTCGCGACAGTATCCGCCGCCTGGCGCGCCATCTCGGCAACCGTGACAGGACCATCGACGGAGAGGCCGATGTGGCAGTGCGCATCGACCATGCCCGCAACGATGAACCCGACGAGCCTGGCGCGATCACGCAGCTCCTCGGATACGCGCCGGATTGTTCCGTTATCGACGCTCCAGGTTCCGCGCACCCACCGCGGACGAACGAGGTCGTCGTCCGCCCATAGACCGGCGCCCGTGATGAGCATGAGCTTAGAGCTGCCCGAGCATGCGCTTGACGTCATCGGGCAGGTCATCCACCGTCGGACGAGGCGCGGGCTGCTCCTGCGATCCGCCGAACGAGGCCCCCCGCGGCGCGCTGCGCTCCGACGGGGGCAGCATTGCCTCGAGTTCCTGCTGACGGCGCTTCGCCGGGTTACCGGAGCGCGCCTTTTTCTTCATGCGCGCACGCTGGGCCTGCGCCTTCCGGGCGTTCGCCTTCTGCTTGGCCTTGCCGCCTCGACCGGGCAGGGCGCCCATCCCGGGCACCCCGCCGCTCATCTGACCCATCTGGCCCATCATCTCCCGGGCGGCCTCGAAGCGCTGCACCAGCTGGTTGACCTCGGTAACGGTCGTGCCCGCACCTCGGGCGATACGCGCGCGGCGCGACCCGTTGAGGATCGACACGTCCTCGCGTTCGGCGGGGGTCATCGAACGAACGATGGCCTCGATGCGGTCAACCTCGCGTTCGTCGAAGTTATCGATCTGATCGCGCAGCTGCGCGGTACCGGGGATCATCCCGAGCATCTTCTTCATCGACCCCAGCTTCTTGATCTGCTGGAGCTGGTTGAGGAAATCGCTGAGCGTCAGCTCGCCGGCCATCGCCTTGGCCGCGACCTTCTCGGATTCCTCGGCGTCCATCTTCTTTTCGGCCTGCTCGATGAGCGTGAGAATGTCGCCCATGTCGAGGATGCGCCCGGCCATGCGATCCGGGTGGAAACGCTCGAAGTCGTCCAGGCTTTCGCCCGTGGAGGCGAAAAGAATCGGCGCACCGGTGACGCCGCGCACCGACAGGGCGGCGCCACCTCGCGCGTCGCCGTCCAGCTTGGACAGGACGACGCCCGTGAAACCAACGCCATCACGGAAGGCCACCGACGTGGACACCGCATCCTGACCGACCATCGCATCGAGCACGAACATGATCTCGTGCGGGGTGATTGCCTCGCGGATCGCGATCGCCTGATCCATCATCTCCTGGTCAACGCCGAGGCGTCCGGCGGTATCGACGACGACGACGTCGATACCGCTTTGACGGGCGAACTCCACGCCCGAGCGCGCCACTTCAACCGGGTTGCCAACGCCGTTGCCCGGTTCGGGTGCCCACACCTTGACACCGGCGCGCTCGCCGACGACCTGCAGCTGTTGGACGGCGCCCGGACGCTGGAGGTCCGAAGCCACGAGCAGGACGGTCTTACCCTCCGCGTGCAGCCATTTGCCGAGCTTTCCGGCCAGCGTCGTCTTACCGGCGCCCTGGAGGCCTGCCAGCATGAAAACGGTCGGTCCCGACTGCGCGAAGGTCAGTTCGCGCGTGGCGCCGCCAAGGATCTCCACGAGTTCTCCGTGAACGATCGACACGACCTGCTGGCCGGGATTCAGGGCCTTCGACCGCGCCGCTCCGTAAGCCTTTTCGCGCACCTGCTTGGTGAATTGGCGGACAACGGGGAGAGCCACGTCCGCGTCGATGAGGGCTCGACGAATGTCGGAAATCGCATGATCGACGTCCGACTCGGTTAGGACCCCGCGGCTGCGCAGGGTGCGGAAAGATTGGGTCAGGCGATCTGACAGGTTTCCAAACACGTGTTTACTCCCAAGACGGCGGCTATACAAGGCACAGGTTAGCGCACCTTTGCCCCGGTAGTCGTCTCACCGGGGCAAAGAGGAAGCGAAGGGGGCAGACCGTCAGCCTAGCGCGGGACCAACAATCGCGTCGACGAAGTCGTCGGGGTCGAAGGGGGCGAGGTCATCCGCTCCCTCACCCAGACCGACGAACTTGACGGGGACGCTCAGCTCGCGCTGGACCGACACGACGATGCCGCCCTTCGCGGATCCGTCGAGCTTCGTGAGAATGATGCCGGTCACGCCGGTGGCCTTGGCGAACACCTCGGCCTGCTTCATGCCGTTTTGTCCGGTGGTTGCGTCCAGGACCAGGAGGACCTCGCTGACGGGAGCCTGCTTGGCCATCACGCGCTTGATCTTGCCGAGCTCGTCCATGAGGGTCGACTTGTTCTGCAGCCGCCCTGCCGTGTCGACGAGGACGACGTCCACGTCGCGTTCGATCCCCTGCCGCACAGCCTCGAATGCGACGGACGCAGGATCCGCGCCTTCACGGTCGGAGCGCACGACGTCAACGCCGACGCGCTGGCCCCACGTCGCCAGCTGGTCGGCGGCAGCCGCGCGGAAGGTGTCGGCGGCGCCCAGGAGGACGGACTTGTCATCCGCAACCAGGATGCGTGCGAGCTTCCCGACGGTGGTCGTCTTGCCCGTACCGTTGACCCCCACCATGAGGACGACAGCGGGTTTGGGCGATCCATTGCTCTGTTCCCTGGTCAGGTCCAGGGAGCGGTCCATATCTGGGCCGACGAGGGCCAGCAGTTCCTCGCGCAGGATCTGGCGGATGCGCATCTCGTCGGTCGTCGACTCGACAGCCACGCGGCGCTTCAGCGCCTCCATGAGGGAATCGGTGGCCTCAAGCCCGAGGTCCGCGATGAGCAAAGATTCCTCGATCTCCTCCCAGTCCTCCTCGCTGAGCTTGCCGCGGCTGAGTACCCCCAGGATCGCGCGCCCGATGGCGCCCGAGGAGGCGAGTCTCTCGCGCAGGCGTTCCATGCGCCCGCCCGCGGGCTCGGGGCGATCGCCCGACGAGTCCGGTGCTGGCGTCGTCGGCGCCACGTCGGTTGATGGCTGGGCGTCTAGCGGGGCGGCGGGGGAGGCGCGCGGCTGGTCGGTCGATTCTTCATCGACCGCGAGAGCTCGGGCAGCATCCTCGGCGATGACTTCTTGCTGTTGAGTCGCAACGGTCACGTCGTCCGTAGAGCGCCGCCGGGCGCTCACAACAAGGCGAACCACCACACCGATGATGACGGCAATCGCCAGGGCGACGACGACCGCCCACGGCGTCTGAAGGAAAGAAATAAAAGCGTCCATGGGGCCATTATTCCCCATGGACGCTGCCAGGGCTAAAACCTGAGTGGTACCACGCGCCGTCAGCGCGGCGTCGACCCCTGCTCGCTGCCGCTGTCGGCTCCGGGCATCCGACGCCCACGGTTGAGGCGCTCGGTGACCCGCTCGGTCACCGTCTCGAGGCGTTCAACGCCCGGCAGCCGATCGGCATCGAAGTACGCGCTGGAGGAGTCCGCGCTCAACAGGAGCGAGTGAAGAGACTCCGTTCGCGGAACGACGGGGCGATCCCCCGAGGCGTTGGCGCGTGTCGAAAGCGAGTGATTCTTCACCTCGTCAGCTTTTTCCTCGCTCTCCTGCCTGATGATGCCCTTCCAATCGCGAGCGCTCCGTCTTGAAAGCGCCAAGGTGACAACGACGCCACCCGCCACAACGAGAACCAAGACGACAGTCAAGACAAGAACCAGTGAATCCTCAAGCATGCTTTCATCCCGCCCTACAGGACCCGACCAAGCGCGACGGATCCAACGCAACCCAGGCGCTTCCTGACCGCACGACCACGAGGGATCGAAAGCAGCTGCTTCTGGTCCCCGCGATCGACAAAGATACCGAACAATTCAGTCAAGGTAGTCACGCAGCACCTGTGAACGCGACGGGTGACGCAATTTCGACATGGTCTTCGATTCGATCTGCCGAATACGCTCGCGCGTCACGCCGTACACCTTACCGATCTCGTCAAGCGTCTTGGGTTGACCATCGCCCAACCCAAAGCGCATGGAGACCACCCCGGCCTCGCGCTCGGACAGCGTATCGAGCACGTGGTGAAGCTGCTCTTGAAGCAGGGTAAAGGAGACGGCGTCCGCGGGAACGATTGCTTCCGAGTCCTCGATCAGATCACCGAACTCGGAATCACCGTCCTCACCCAGGGGCGTGTGTAGCGAAATGGGCTCGCGTCCGTACTTTTGAACCTCGACGACCTTTTCGGCGGTCATGTCGAGTTCCTTCGCCAGCTCCTCGGGCGTGGGTTCGCGCCCCAGGTCCTGCAGCATCTGACGCTGAACGCGTGCAAGCTTGTTGATGACCTCGACCATGTGGACCGGTATGCGAATGGTGCGCGCCTGGTCGGCCATCGCTCGCGTGATCGCCTGACGTATCCACCACGTGGCGTACGTCGAGAACTTATAGCCTTTCGTGTAGTCGAACTTCTCGACCGCGCGAATGAGTCCCAGGTTGCCTTCCTGGATCAGATCGAGGAACTGCATGCCGCGCCCGGTGTATCTCTTTGCCAGTGATACCACCAGACGCAGGTTGGCCTCGAGCAGGTGGTTTTTCGCCTGCTGACCGTCCTGCGCGAGGAAGTGCAGCTCGCGGCGTTCGCGGCTGGTCATCTCGTCGGCCTGGTTCTTCAACTTAAACTCGGCATACAGGCCCGCCTCGATACGGCGCGCCAGATCGACCTCCTGCTCGGCGTTCAGCAGCGAGACTTTACCGATCTGCTTGAGATAGTCCTTGACGGGGTCAGCCGTGGCGCCGGCGACCGTCACTTGCTGGACGGGTTCGTCGGTTTCGTCAGAATCTGAGACGACGAAGCCACCCTTGACGTGGATGCCCGAGTTCGTTCGCTCGCGAAGGGCGGCCCCCTCAGTGGCCTTCGGGTCCTCTTCCTCGGGCTCTTCTTCGCCTTCTTCCTCGGCCTCGGCATCGGTCTCGAGGTCCGGGTCCTTCAGGTCCTCACCAGTAGGCTCGAAATCCTCATCCTCCGTTGCCTCGGTATCCGCTACGGTTCCCTCGTCTGCCGCAACGTCCTTCTTCTTGCGGCCACGCGTTTTCTTCGCATTTTTCGCGGCGGTTTTCTGTGAGGTTTTCTCACCCGCGCCCTCAGTATCCGAAATCGAAGCCTTCTTGGTTGTCTTCCTGGCGGTTCCCTTCTTTGCGGGGCCTTTTTTCGCGGCGGGCTTCTTGGCGTCGGATTTCTTCTCCTTCGCGACGGACGCGACCGCATCAGCCTTGGCGGCCGTAGAGGCAGTCTTCTTGCCTCGCCCGGTCTTCTTCGCGGCGGTTGTCACCTCCGGGGTATCCTCAGTCGTCGCGGAATCCTTTGCCGAGGCGCGCGATGCACTCACACGGGTCCCTTTCGTTGATGGGCATGCACAACGGAGCCGATTGCAAATCGGCATGCCATCGCCAGTCTAGTGCCTCGCCTCGCAGTTTTCCTGACGGTAGGTGTGAGCCTGCCCCGCCCATACCCGCGCACGCCCGTCGGCGTCGGATAGAGTGGCCCCATGAGTCTGAGCGATAGCTTCTCCGTTCTGCGTCCCCTCATTGACGAGGCGACGGCCGCCAGCCTGACACGCCTGCTGAAGCGCACGGGCACCAGCGGCCGTTCCGAGGAATTCGTGGGCTCTGTGCTCGCGGCCGCGTCGGGAGGAAAGCGCTTTCGGGCTCTCATGGCCCACGTCGGCTACTCGCTGAGCGCGACGTGCCCGCTCACGGACGTGTCCCTGCCCCACGTGAGCGCGGCGCTCGAGCTCTACCAGGCCAGCGCCCTGGTTCACGACGACATCATCGATAAGGCCGACGAACGACGAGGCTCCCCCACCCCGCATCGGCGCCTGGCGGATCACCACAGACGCGTCGGTTGGATCGGTACCCCCTCAGACTTTGGCACCCACGCGGCGATCCTGGTGGGCGACTTCCTCTTCTCGGCTGCAACCGCCGCTGCTGCCGAGCAGGCGCTCCTCCTCAACAGCGCGAGCGCACGCTCCTTTACCGAGCGTTTCGCCCTCATGCACGCCGAGGTCGCCCTGGGGCAGTACCTCGACATCGTGGCCGAACAAACCCCCCTGGATCCTGAACGACACGACGCGGTGAGCGCCGCCGACGCCCTCGTCGTTGCCCGACACAAGTCCGCGCACTATTCAGTCGTGCACCCTGCGGCACTCGGTGCGATCTGCGCGGCAAACCCACCGGGCGACAGGCGTACCCTACTCGCCGCCCTCGAACGAATCCTTACGCCCTGGGGCGTGGCCTTCCAGCTGCGCGATGACGACCTGGGAGTGTTCGGAGATCCGACGGTGACAGGCAAACCCGTCGGAGATGATTTACGAGAGGGAAAGCGCACCGTGCTGCTGGCGCTCACTTGGGCGGCGTCCTCCCCCAGCGAGCGCGCCGCGCTCACCGACGTCCTCGGGACGGACACGGCCTCGGCGGATCAGATCTCCTCGGCCGCGGCGATCATCGAACGCAACGGGCGAGCCGCCCACGAGGCCCAGATCGATCGGCTCGTGGCCGACGGACACAGCGCGCTCGAAAACTCAGGATTGGACGCAGCGGCCCGCGAAATACTGCGCGAGCTATGCGCACTCCTCACCTCCCGCCGAGCATAAGTTGGGGCGCCTGGCAAGGCGCCGCGAACCGCTAGAACGCCAAGGTGGACGCGATCCGGTTTACCCGATGGTGGCGCCCGTCAACCAGCGCGTCGATCGGGCGCTCGCCCAGCTCGTCCTGAACCGAATACAGCCAGTCGAGCGATTCCTCCGCCGTGAATCCGTCGTCCGCCAGCAGAGTCAGCGTTCCCTGCAGCACGGCGAGCGGCTCCCAGCCGTTGTCCCCCTTTACCACCATTTCTTCGGGGATCCCCCGCACACCGTCCGCCCCGCGCGCGTCGATAAGGACGCGATCACGGATCAGCTGCTTGAGGCGGCGCTCCTCGATGCCGAGAAGACGGCATACCTCACCGGTGGGCAACAGGGTCATATCAGCACTGGTCATGACCGTAAGGTTACCCCATGGATATGCGGCACCGTGAGGCATACCTCCGTTGTTTTCGCGAAAACTCCCATAGAATCAACCAGGTGAGCGACGAACAGACATTCGACCAAAGCGATCCGCTGATCGGGATCCTGGTTGATGAGCGATACCGGGTCACGCGCAGGCTCGCCCGGGGCGGCATGGCGACCGTGTACGTCGCCCAGGACGAGCGTCTCGACCGCCCCGTCGCCCTGAAGGTCATGCACCCACACCTCGCTGATTCTCAGGATTTCGGCGCACGCTTTCGGCGCGAAGCGCGTTCTGCTGCGCGCATCGTCCACCCCGGTGTCGTCTCCGTCTTCGATCAGGGAGTCGTCACCGGCCAGGGCTTCCTGGTTATGGAGTTGATTGACGGAACGAATCTGCGTCAGCTTCTCAAGGCGCAGGGGGCATTCACGATTCCCCAGGCGCTGCGCTACACCACCGATACTCTCGAGGCCCTGCGCGCGGCTCACCGCATGGGAGTCATTCATCGCGACATTAAGCCCGAGAACATACTCGTCCCCACCGACGGCCCCGCGAAGGTCACCGACTTCGGTCTGGCACGCGCGGCCTCCGAAGTCTCGATGTCCTCCACCGGCAACATGCTGGGAACGGTGGCGTACATCGCGCCCGAGATCGCCATCACCGCCGACGCCGACGCGCGCTCCGACATCTATTCCGTCGGCATCATGCTCTGCGAGATGCTCACCGGCGCGGTTCCATGGGCCGGGGAGTCCCCGCTGCAGATCGCCTCGCACCATGTTGCCGACGACGTCCCCAGCCCCTCGGTCTCTCAGCCCTGGATTCCGCGCGAGATCGACGACCTGGTCGCCGCACTGACCGCGCGCGATCCGCTATCGCGCACCGCATCCGCCTCCGACGCCATCGATCTGGTCGCGCGCGCCGCCGCCACTATCCCCGCGGAGATCGCGGGCCGCCGAGCCGACATCGCCCCCGAGGACCGAAGCGACACGTCGAAGACCTCCGCCCTGAACACCGAGGTCCTTTCCCCCCAGTTCACCCGCCCGCTTCCTCCTGCCGTACCCACGACGGTCGCCACCGTCCGTACTTCCACGCCGATTCCACAACCCACCACCCGGGCGCCCGGTAAGACGTACAAGCACCTCGCGCTGTGGATCAGCCTCGTCGCGTTGCTGCTCGTCGCCGTCGGGATCGGGGGACGCTGGTGGTGGACGGAGTACGGTCCGGGCTCCTATCTGACAATGCCGCACACAACGGGCCGTCCCCTCGCGGATGTTCAAGCGGATCTTCGCTCGCTCGGCTTGTCCAGTGTGGTCGATGAAGAGTACTCGGACGATGTTTCAAACGGTTCCGTCACGCGATCCGATCCGGACGGAGGGGCGGCCGTTCACAAGAATGCCGAGGTCCGTGTCTACATCTCCAAGGGCGTCGACATGAAGACCGTTCCTGACGTCACCCGACAAACCAGGGATGACGCCGCTCGGGCGTTGGCCGAGGCGGGCCTGACGATCGGAGCGGTCACCGAGGATTATTCAGAAGACGTCCCCGAAGGACAAGTCATCTCTCAGGCGGCCCAGGCGGGTTCAGTCGTGCGGCACGATTCGGCCGTCAACCTCGTCCTCTCTAAGGGACGCAAACCCCTCTCGGTTCCTCGCCTTACCGGTATGAGCAAGGAGGCAGCGAAAAACTCCGTCGAGTCCCTGGGTCTGGTTGCAAACGTGACCAACGCCTACTCCGACACGGTTGCCGAAGGCCAGGTGATCTCCCAACAGACCCAGGAGGGCACCATCTTGCACCGTGGCGACTCGGTCGCGTACACGGTCTCCAAAGGACCCGAGAAGGTTGCCGTTCCCGACGTCGTCGGTCGCCAGAAAGACGATGCCCGCTCCGCGCTCGAGGCAGCCGGATTCACCGTCCATGAGGAAACGATCCTCGGTGGTTTTTTCGGCACCGTGCGCACCACCGATCCCGCCGGCGGCACGATGCTCAAGAAAGGCAGTGTCGTAACGATCACTATCGTCTAGGGTGAGACCGACACCAAAAGTCCGCTCGACACGCCAGCACCCAAGCCCCGTGAAACCGACCCGCGCATCCTCACGAGGCAGTTTCATCCTTCGTGGGAGATGAACCCTCCAGGTACTGCGCAACTTGGAAGGCCATCTCCAGGCTCTGCTGGTGGTTCAGGCGGGGATCCACCAGCGTTTCGTAGCGCTTGCGCAAGGATTTCTCATCGATGCGCTCACTCCCGCCGATCACCTCGGTGACGTCATCGCCCGTAAGCTCAACGTGCAGGCCTCCCGGGACGGTACCGCAGGATTCGTGAGCCTCAAAGAACCCGCGAACCTCGTCCATGATCGTCTCGAAGCGACGCGTCTTGCAGCCGGTGGACAACGTAATCGTGTTTCCGTGCATCGGGTCCGTCACCCAGGTGAGCGGACGTCCGTCCTCGCGCGCAGCCTCAAGCAGCGGAGGCAACGCCTCACGAATGTGGGAGGCGCCCATGCGCGTAATGAACGTCAGTCGGCCTTCCTCGCCGTCCGGGTTAAGGCGGTCAATGAGGCTGCGCATCTGCTCGGGCGTGGTCGACGGACCGAGCTTTACCCCGATCGGATTGCGCACGCGCGACAACAGCTCAATGTGAGCGCCCTCCTCTTCGCGCGTCCGCTCCCCCGCCCACAGAAAATGAGCGGAGGTGTTGTAGGGTTCACCCGTTCGAGAATCGATGCGGGTCATCGCCGACTCGTATTCGAGGAGCAGCGCCTCGTGCGACGAGTACAGGTCGACGTCGCGCAACGTCTCGAAATCGACTCCGGCGGCACCCATGAACTTGATGGCCCGGTGAATGTCCTTAGCCAGCGACTCGTAGCGAGCATACGCGGGATTGGACATGAAGCCCTGATTCCAGCGGTGAACCTGACGCAGGTCCGCGTAACCGCCCTTCGTGAAGGCACGAATCAAATTGAGCGTCGAAGCCGCGCGGTTGTACAGCGACAGGAGGCGCTGCGGGTCGGGTTCGCGCGCATCGGGGGTGAACTCAAAGGAATTCACAGCGTCGCCACGGTAGCTGGGCAGCGTCACGCCGTCGCGCGTCTCCATGTCGGATGATCGCGGCTTCGCATACTGGCCCGCGATGCGTCCCACCTTGATGACCGGCAGCGACGCGCCATAGGTCAACACGACGGCCATCTGCAGCAGCGTCTGAATCTTGAGGCGCACGTGATCGGCCGTCGCTTCTGCGAAGGTCTCGGCGCAGTCACCGCCCATGAGGACAAAGGCCTCACCGCGGGAGGCGGCGCCCATCCACGTGCGCAAATCATCGACCTCCCCGGCGAACACGAGTGGCGGCTGACGGCGCAGCTGCGCGGTCACCTCATTCACGCGATCCGCATCCGCGTACGCGGGCTGCTGAGCGGCGTCCAGGGTGCGCCAGGTATCCCACGGAGCGCGCTCCCCGGAGTCCGGCGACCACAGACGCTCGGGGACGCGGCGGGAGCGTGGCTTACGCACGGGCTCCCCGCCGCGTCCGGGGGTGAAAGAGGGAATCACGCGAGGCGACTCACTCGCCAGCAGGCTCGACGCTCTGGCCAATCTCGGCCATCATCTGGACGAACCAGGGGGCCGTGATGTCGAAGGGTTTGCCGCCGGCGATACGTGGGAACGGGATAGCCTTCAGGCGATCACCGTCCTCCTCGTCATGACCAATCACGCCGGACTCGCCCCTGAAGGCGCACTCGACGGCCAAGTCCGTCATCGACTTAATGAGGCGCAGATCATCAGCATTGGCACGCGAGGAACGCGAGAAGTAGCCGGACTTTTGCACCATGACCTTCTCGGCGTCGATCTTTTCGGCGAACTGCTTGGCGAACCACTGGCCGGGGTTGATCGTGTCCAGCTTGACATGGCCGAAGGGATCGCGCTGAACCTCGCCGCCAGCGGCCTCGATCTCCGCGATGATCTCGGGGACGCCGGCCCCCTCGGACAGGAAGATGTTGACGTTGCCCTGCTCATCCATGATCGCTTTCAGGCGCCGGGCCTCGGCCTCCAGATCAATCTTCATCTCGGGCAGGAAGATGGCATGAATGTCCCAGCGCTCCTTGGACAGGCCGACCGAAGGCACCCATTCCTGGGTCTTGAGCCACTCGTGGTACTGCTGTGAGCCGGCGGCGGTCAGCCAGCCGCAGTGGCGGCCCATGATCTCGTGAATGATGAGCATACGCGGGTTCGAGCGGTGCTCGCCGATGACGTTCTGGGAGTATTCCGACACCTCTTCGGCAGCGGTCCATGCACCCAGGGACTGGCGGATCGGTACAACGTCATTGTCGATCGTCTTGGGCAGGCCCACGACGGTCAGGTGGTAGTCGTGCTCCTCAAGGTAGGCGGCCAGGTCGGCAGCGGTGGTGTTCGTGTCGTCGCCGCCGATCGTGTGCAGCACGTCAACGCCGTCGGTGCGCAGCTGCTCGGCAGCCTTTTGCAACGGGTCCTCGTCTTCGCCGACCAGGCCTCGCTCCACGAGGTTCTTCTTGTTCGTCAGCTTCACGCGCGAGTTACCGATCGGGGAGCCACCGAAACGATGCAGGACGGCGGCGCGGGTGCGGGCCTTTTCATCCACCAGCACGTAGTTGCCGGTGAGCAGGCCGTGGTAGCCGTTCTGGTAGGCGATAATCTCGACGGTGGGATCAATCTCGTTGTAGCGCTCGATGAGCCCACCGACGGCGGAGGACAGGCACGGGGCGAAGCCACCTGCGGTCAGCAGGGCAACACGACGGACCGACATGAATGTCACCTTTCTCAGGTTGGTTAGGTACGGGCCCGCGCGCGTGCGCAGGGCATGATCATTCTACCCGCGCAGCACAGCGTTTCGCCAAGGACGCCCTCCCGGTCAAACTCCGGTGCGTCGACGGACCCGCCCCGTTACCTACTGCCCGGCCTGCTCCCCCGCTGCGTCGCCGCCTTCCCCATCGGAAGGCTCCTGCGGCGCCGTCGGAACGGGCACGTCGGGAGCGGTGCGACCGCCCGGCGCCGCGCGCCCGTTGGAGGGAACGGGCCCCTCGAACGTGCCTTCGGCGGCCAGCTGAGCCTTCACGTCGGCCGCGTACAGGTCGACATACTCCTGGCCCGACAAAAGCATGAGGCTGTACATGATCTCGTCGGTGATGGCGCGAAGCACATACCTGTCCTTGTGCAGCCCCTTATAGCGTGAAAAGTCCAGGGGCTCGCCAACCACCATTCCGATATTGGTACGCGACGGGATCTTCTGGCCGATCGGTTGAGCCGCGTGCGTGCCGATCATGGCGACGGGAATGACGGGGGCACCGGAGAGCAGCGCGAGGCGGGCGACCCCGGTCTTCCCCCGGTACAGGCGCCCGTCGGGGCTTCGAGTCCCTTCCGGGTAAATCCCGAAGAGTTCGCCGTCTCGCAGGCGTTTGAGCCCGGCATTGAGCGCCGCCTCGGAGGCGCGCCCGCCGGTGCGATCAACGGGGATGGTTCCGACGGCTCGCATAAATTCCTTGGTCATCCAGCCCTTGACGCCGGTACCCGTGAAGTAGTCGGCCTTGCCCATGAAGACAACCTCGCGGTTGATCATCATCGGCAGGAAGACGGAGTCCCACACGGCGTTATGGTTGGAAGCCAAGATGGCGGCCCCCTCAGACGGGATGTTCTCCTTGCCGCGGATCCACGGATGGTAGGCGGCCTTGAGAATGGGGCTGCCGGTCGCTTTGAGAGCCTGATAGAACGCCACTGTGACTCCTCGAATGTCGACGGGCGCGCGCGAGCGCGGACGAATTAGTATCAACTCTATGACGAAACAGACTCCCGTGCGTAATTGTGGGGAAACCATGTCGCCCGGTGAGTCACCGCGCCCCTTCGCTCACAAAATCGTGTCGAAGGCCCTATCGCGCGCGCCAAAACCCGAGATTCAGCTCGGCCTGTCCTCGGTCGGGACGCCTGCTACGCGGGGCAGCTGGGTGATCGTCGACCTGGAGACGACGGGGCTGGGCGCGGGCGCAGAGATCACCGAGATCGGGGCGGTCCGCGTGCGTGACGGCCAGCTGGACGACGAGTTCGACACGCTGGTGCGTCCCTCGCGCCTGATTCCCCCGTTCATCACCTCTCTGACGGGAATTACACCCGAGATGGTGCGAGACGCGGAACCGATCGCTCCTGCGCTGGAGCGCTTTATTTCCTGGGCGGGTTTCGAGGGGGATAATCCGCCCGTCTTTGTCGCGCACAACGCCGCGTTCGACGTGGGATTCCTGCGCCGCGCCGCGCGGGTATCCTCGCGCCCCTGGCCGCCCATGCGCGTCGTCGATACGCTCGCGCTCGCGCGCCTGGCGCTGCCGCATCCGCTCGTGCGCAACCATAAGCTCGCCACGGTGGCCGCCTACTTCGGGATCGCGACGACGCCGCGCCACCGCGCCCTTCGGGACGCCCGCACGACGGCCACGGTCCTGTTGGATTTCATTACCCTGCTCGCGGGAGCGGGAGCAACCGACGTGGAGGACCTGGTCGCTTTGAGTGAGATGGCACCGCCCCATCGACCGCAGGCACCGACCTCCGTTTCGCCAACAGGCGAGGCCAGCAAAGGCCGCGGCTCATCACCCGGCTCGTGAGCCCATACGAGCGCCCGTAGCCCAAGCGCTGGCGCAGCACCGGGCGACGCGCGTGATCGCCACTGCCGCGCCCCACTCGCTAGGCGCCGCGCAAAACGTCGGCAAGCGTCTCCTGCAGGATAATCGGATCGATCGGATCCGCCACGGTTGCTGCGGCACCGGCCCACGTGGCCAGCCAGTCGTCCTGGACGCGCGCCGTCAGAAAGATGATCGGGGGAACGTCGTCACGGGTCTCCTGCAGATCCTGGGCGACGGACATGCCGCCTTCCTTCTTGGCTTCGGCATCCAGGATGAGCGCCGCGAAATCGTCACCGTCGAAAGTGTCGCGCACGCCGAACGCGGTGGCGGCCTCCACCCACTCGATGCGGGGGGTATCCTTGGATGCGCGCAGCCCGATACCGCTGATGACGGCGTGACGCCTGTCCTTGTCGTCGCTGAACACCAGGATCTTGACGGTATCGTCGCTCATGAGATCTCCTTGCGTATGTCGGCACAATCGACGCGGTGGCCCCATTCTAACGGCTTGCGGGCAGCTCCCCCACCGGGAGCCGCCCGCAAGCAGCGATGCACGACGCATCGTTACATCGAGGAAGTGCCCACGATGTCGACGACGAAGACGTTCGCCTGGGCCGCGTTACCCGACTGGCCCGACTGCGCCCCCTTGCCCTGAACCGGTGCCACAACGAGGATGCGCGATCCGATCGTGTATCCACTCAGCTCCACCGACTTGACCGGTGCCTCGAGCGGGGCTTGGCCCCACGAGGACTGCGTTTGTCCCTTGGCGCCAAAACCACCAACGACTTGCTTGTATAAAACGCTCTGTCCGTCCTCGAGCGCGTCGCCGCCTCCCTTGTAGATCGTGTAGATTTTTTGTTCGGTGGGGACCGGCGCGGACTCGTCGACCGTCAGGGTCGGTTCGGCGCCGGGTTCGCCGTTGACGGTGACGCCCTCAGGCAGCTCTTCGCCGGTCGCAACGCCGCTGCTGAGGATGGATTCGTCCGCTACGTTCTGTTTTGCCACGCCCACGATGTCCACGACAAAGACCAGGGTCGAATTTGCGGGAATACTGCCCTTGGCCTGGGTTCCGTATCCCAGGGAGGCGGGGATGACCAGCTCAACGCGGTCACCCACGCGGGCGTGAGCCAAACCGTAGGTCCAGCCCTTAACAACCTGAGTGAGAGAGAACGTGGCGGCTTCTCCACGCTCGTAGGACGAGTCGAAAACCGTCCCATTCCACAGCGCACCGACGTAGTTTGCCTTGATCTTCGCGCCGGGGCACACCACTTCGCCGTCGCCCTGGGACAGGGTCTTAACCAGAACCTTCGATGTTGGTTCCGTCCCCGTTCCCGCCGCGATGACGGGCTTGTCGTCGCCCGACACGTCGGGGAAGCTCCCCTTGCCGCTGCGGTCGACGTTCGTGTCCTGCTCGGCCGAATCATCGGTGGAGCATGCGGAGTAGTCGATCGAAGACGAGGAGCCCGAGGACTGGGAGGAAGCGTCGGAGCAAGCCGCCAACCCGAGGGCAAGCGCGACGACACCGGCAAGTGCGCCGAGGCGGCGCAGGGAGGACATCATAAGAGAGTTACTTTCGGCTCAGTGGAAGGATTCGCCGCAGGCGCAGGTGTTCTGGGCGTTCGGGTTGTCGATCGTGAAACCCTGGCGTTCAATCGTGTCGGAAAAATCGATCGTCGCACCGCTCAGGTAGGGCACGCTCATGCGATCGACGACGACCTCAACGCCGTCGAAGGAACGAATGGCGTCCCCATCGAGACTGCGGTCATCGAAGTACAGCTGGTAAATCAGGCCGGAGCAGCCGCCCGGCTGGACGGCGATGCGCAGGCGCAGGTCGTCGCGGCCCTCCTGCTGAAGCAGGCTTTTCACCTTCGCGGCTGCGACATCGGTGAGGATAACCTCGTGGGTGGGAGCCTGAGTTGATGACTCGGACATGACGCTCCTAACGGTCACGAATAGACGTATGCGCTTGACACCCTACTCCCCCGCCCGCACCGAGCGCTACGGGTGGACTGCGCGCTCAGCGTAACCAGGTGCGTGCGATCCGCCGCCCCGCCTCCTCAAGCGTGATCGATCCCTTAGTTTCGAACACGCCGTGAAGCCCCCATTGCGCCCTCTCGAAGTGGGACAAAGAGGAGCGGGGCGTGACGCCGACGACGGGGAGGGCGCGCAGGGCGGCCGCGCCCGTCACGGAATCGAGCGTGGACTCCGACAGGAGGGGCGAGGAGAGCTCGGGCTCGGCGACGATCACGAGGTTAGCGCCGTCAAGGGCATCTGCGAGGGGCGTCAGCTGAGCGAGCAATTCACCCGTGGGGACGATGCGCCCACCAATCGCCGCGATGACGCCACCCACGCCCCCGCCGGCGCCCGAGCCGCGCGCTCGCGCGGGGTGAGTGTCCGGCCCGGCCAGGAGCGGGCGGCGGTGCAGCGGCCTGTGGGCAAAGGCGCGGGTGAGAAGAGCCGTCAGCGCCCGCTCCTGCCGCCTGATCGGTTGCAGGTCGGGCCCCACCGCCAGCACCGAGTCGAGGCCCAGGAGCGGGCGCGCGGTCGAGGCAGCGCACACGAGATCGACGCCTGTTTCCCGGACGAGCCCCTCGGCCCGCGTCAGCGCTTCTCCGAGCGACGAACCTTGCACGGTAGAATCGTCCGCGCCCAGCAGGCCTGCGAGAAAACCGAGGCCACAGTCCGGGTATGGCCCGTGTCCCCCCTCGACTACGACCGTGCCGCCGCCGCGCAGTAGCTGCGCTACGCGCTCTCCGAACGCCCGCGACGAGGCTTCTTCCGTCGGCACTCTGACGAAAGAAGCCGACGAACGGCAGGGGGCCACGGCCTCGTCAAAGGCGGGGCCGCCCCCGAAGGGAAGCGTGAGGACCGAGGCACCCTTTGCGCCAGCAAGAACCCCCCGACGGATCGCGTCCAGCGCCCGGCCGACCGGATGGTCCCCTTCCCCGTCCCAGTGACCGGCGACGACGACTCGCTTCACAGGCGCGACACGCGCGCCAGGAGCAGTGCCTCGGCGAGGATCGCTGCCTTCAGGTCGGGGATGGATTGGGACTCGTCCTCCGAGTGAGCGTTCGTCAGCGGGTCCTCGACCCCCGTGACGACGACCTGCGCGCCCGGAAAGATGCGCTGGAACTCCGAGATGAACGGGATCGATCCGCCCACGCCGATGTTGACGGAGGGAACCCCCCAGGCCTCGGTCAGCGCCTCGTGCAGGGCCCTGGTGACCGGCGAGTCCATGTCCGCCTGGTACCCGGCTCCAGCGTCCTCCCGCGTCACTTCGACCCGAGCGCCGAAGGGGGCGTGAGAGAGCAGGTAGTCCACAAGCCGGTCCTGTGCCTGGCTCGGATCCACTCCGGGGACGGTGCGCATCGACAGGCGGAAACGCGTGTGCGGGGCGATCGTGTTCGAGGCGTTGGAGACAGGACGCGCGTCGAAACCGATCACCGAGATCGAGGGCTTGGTCCACATGCGAGCGGCGATATCGCCGGAACCGGCCAGCTTCATGCCATCCACCATCCCGGCGGCTTCCCGCAGCTCTTCCTCCGGCCAGTCCACATCCGCGTGATCCGAGCCGCCCAGTCCGGGAACGGCCACGTCGCCCCGCTCATCGAAGAGGGAGGCAATCAGCATCGACGAGATCGCGACCGAGTCCAGGAGCGGACCACCGAAAGCGCCCGAGTGGACCGCGTGATCGGCAACCGTCACGTCGACCGTCACAATCGCGTTGCCTCGCAGGGTCGTGGTGACCGCCGGCTCTCCCGGCTTCCAGTTCGACGAATCCGTCACCACGATGACGTCCGCGGCGAGCTCCTCCTTGTGCGCGTCCAGGAACGCCGTGAAGGAGGGGGAACCGATCTCTTCTTCGCCCTCAACGTAGACAACGACGTTGACGGGCAGGTCGTCACCCAGAATCGACAGGGATCCCAGGTGCACGACCACTCCCGCTCCGTCGTCGGAGCTTCCGCGCCCGTAGATGCGGTCCCCACGCACCTGCGCCTTGTACGGATCCATCGTCCACCGGTCCACCTCACCCACCGGCTGCACGTCGTGATGCGCGTACAGGAGCACGGTTGGCGCGCCCTCAATCCGGGGGGTTCGCGCGACGACGGCGGGCTTGCCCTCCGTGCCGTCCTCGGCTCTCTCGCGCAGCACCTTCGCCTCCAGGCCGAGCGCCTCGAAGCGCCCGCGCAGGTGCTGGGCGCTGCGCTCAACGTCGGTTGCATGCGCCGGATCGGAAGACACGGACGGGATCGCGACGAGCTGCGTTAGCTCATCCAGCAGAGACGGAAAAGCGGTCTCCAGGCGCTCCCTGAGAACGGACGTCGACAAAGCATGTGAAGTATCAGCCATACGCCCAGGGTAGACCATGCGAGTGCGAGGCGGCTGGGCTTTCCGCTAGCCTGGAAGCGTGTTTGGACGAAGCAAGAACAAAAGCGAGGACGGATCGGCACGTACCGAGGCCGTCCCCACGACGCCGACCGGCAAGAAGGGGCGTCCCACGCCAAAACGCAAGGCGGCCGAAGCTGCCCGCATTCACCCGCTGGTGCCCGCTGACCGCAAAGAGGCCAAGCGCGCCGCGCGGGCCGCACGAAACGCGCGATTCGACGCCGAACAACGCGCGCTGATCACCGGGGAAGAAAAATACCTCCCCGCGCGCGACAAGGGACGCGCGCGCCGCTACGTGCGCGACTACGTCGACGCGCGCCGGTCGTTTTCCGAGTGGATCCTGGCGGTCATGATGCTTGCCATCCTCCTCCTCATGCTGTTGTCAGTCCTGGGTAACCAGGTCCCGCTGCAGTGGCAGGCGTACATGCTCTACGGGTCCTCCGTCCTCATGTACGGTTCCTTTGTCGTGACGGCGGTCGAGGCGTTCCTGATCTGGCGCAAGATCAAGCGTCTCTTCACGGAGCGCCACCCCCGCGAGGACATCCCGAGCGGCACCGGCTACTACACCTTCTCGCGCATGATCATGCCGCGCCGCTGGCGCTCCCCGCGGCCCCAGGTCGCTCGCGGCGACTTCCCCAAGTAGCCGCTTCCGCGCTGGCATTGTCGGCCCCGGCCCCATCCACAGGGGGCCGGGGCCGACTCGTTGCGTCCACAGGGCACCTGAGCGCCCGAGCGCCGCGCACAGGTCTTGGCCCATATCTGTCCTTTCCTGTCCATGCGTTGCATGCTGGTTGCGTCGTGGCACCGGCGCCTCGGCAAACGGAAGGACACACCATGCACGTATCAGTCACGCTCACCGCCACACCGGACGTCCACGTTGAGGACGACCCCGAGTACGAAGGCGGAGGCGACACGGCTTTGGCCGCGAACACGCCCGGCAGCACAAGCGAATCGGAAGCGATCGCGGATTCCCCGGGGGCATCGACCGCGTTCGCCGCCGATGAGCCGATTCGAGAGGGGATGTACGGACCCATGCACTGGCTGGACGACCGCCACGTGACAGCACTCCTCGCCCCCTACGTCTGTGGCGGGTGGGATCTGGGCGACTACGCCCGCTTCGCCGACCTTGGAGGCAGCGACGCCCGTCGCCTGCTCCGCCTGCTGCCTCCGCCCGCGCGAGGCGACCGCCAGAACAACGCCCCGAGCATCTGCGATCTGCTGCGTGCGGCCGCCAGAACGGATGGGCTCACGCTCGAAGGCTACATGATTCGAGCTCCCCGATGGGACGAGCGCATAAGCGTCGACACGGTGTGCGTGCCCGAGACACAAATCCTTACCCGCACGGGTCAACAGCTGGACGACGAAGCATGCCCGAGCTACCAGCACTGGCTCGGGCTCGTCGACGTGCTCGGCCTGGACCAAGACGCAACGCCTCCAGACGACATGCGCTTCCTGGTGCGGGACGCATCATCCGCGCGATGGTTGTGGGCATGGTGGGACTGATCCTCTACCCTGGAAACTATGATCCGACGCGCGCATGACTGGGCCTTCACACATCTCCTATCGCGATCCGCCCCTCAGAAAGCACACCGCCTGGGCCTCATCTCCCTGGCCGGACGCTGTGCCCCCACACGAGGACTCACGCGGCCCACGCTCGGCCGCCTCGATGCGTTCCGTCACCCCACCCGCTCCGTTGACGGCGCCGAGGTTCCGCTCACGATCGGTGCCGGAGCGGACCGGAGTGAAACATTCTTAGCAGTCATCTTCTTTCCGGGCGAGGCATCGCGCGCCCTGCAGCACCTCTGAGGTTGACATGATCATCGAGCTGACGAGTTCGGACCTTCGCGCGGATTCGCGCCTGGACGACTACACGCGCCTCAAAGACGTCAAGCTGCGCTCCGTAATCGAGCCGGAACGTGGCCTGTACATGGCCGAGTCGACGAACGTAATTGAGCGCGCGCTTCGCGCGGGCCACACCCCCCGTTCCTTCCTGGTATCCGCCCGCTGGTTGCCTTCGTTGCAGCCCCTTATCGGTGCCGTGACGGGGAGCAGTGACGGGGGTACCGTTCCCATCTTCGTCGCCCCACAGGACCTCCTGGAGCAGATGACGGGCTTCCACCTGCATCGGGGAGCCCTGGCCGCCATGCAACGCCCCGAGCTGCCGAGCGTGTCTAGCCTGCTCGCGACCGCCCGCGCGGGCGCCCCCGCACGCCGCGTCGTCGTCTTAGAGAACCTGGTCGACCACACGAACGTGGGCGCCGCTTTCCGCAGCGCCGCGGCGCTCGGAGTCGACGCGGTCCTGGTGACTCCTTCGTGCGCGGATCCCCTGTACCGTCGTTCCGTCAGAGTGTCGATGGGGACCGTGTTCCAGGTGCCGTGGACACGGCTGACGTCATGGCCGGGCGACATGGATACCCTTCGCGACGCTGGCTTCACCCTCGCCTCACTCGCACTCAGCGCGGATTGCGTGTCCCTTGACGAATTCGTGTCGCTTCCCGTTCTGCGGGGCCCCGACACTCGCCTGGCGATGATCATGGGTACCGAAGGAGATGGGCTGGGCGAACGCACGATCGCGGCCTCCGACTACACCGTCACGATCCCCATGGATCACGGGGTCGACTCCCTGAACGTCGCCGCTGCCTCCGCGGTCGTCTTCTGGGCGACGCGAGGCATCGGCGCCTGAAGTGGCACGTTCCCCGCACGGGGCGCGTGCCGGAGCTGGCATCCTTGCCCCGGCCTCGTTCCTTCTTCGTAGCTCCTCAGCTCATCGAATCTACGATCTGATCGATCACCTCAACGCACTCTTGCCAGCCTGACACGGCGCGCGTCGCGTAGCCGGCGGCCTTGACGGGATAATCGTTTCCCGCCGGATCCAGGCGGTCCCCGATGAACAGCATCTGGGAGGCGCCAATGCCCGTTTCCTCGACCAGCTTCCCCATTCCAAAGGCCTTGTCGATGCCGCGCGTCGTGATGTCGACCGAGGTCGATCCGCCGCCGCGCACGTCAAGCTCGGGCACGTCGGGGGCCACGGCATCGCGAAGCGCCGCCTTCTTCGACCCATCCGGATCCCACGCCCTCTTGGCGTCGAGCGGGGCCTCCTGGCCCAGCGCCGAGAACGTGATCTGCGAACCGCGGTCCTCGATGATATGTCCCCACGGGCGTTCCTCCCACAGGCCGAGCTCGCGGGCGTGGCGTTCGAGCGAGGCGACCGCGCGTGCCGCAACCTCGGGCTCCAGGTCATAAGCGTAGCGCTGCACCCAGGTGCCGCCCTCGAAACGGTAGTAGCGCGTACCGCACGTCGGCATCAGGTGAAGGCGCGAAAGTTGCTGGTGAGAGGCGTGAAGGTTGTCCAGCACCTGGGCTTGGAACTGCCCCATCTGTCCGCCGGAAATAATGCACACATCCACGTGATCCAGCAGCGAGCGCAGCGCGACGTCCATGGGGGCGGGCAACGGCGACTTCGATGGAGCCAGCGTGTCGTCAAGATCAAAGGCAACGAGCTTCACGGATGACACCCTACCGGCTCGCCGCCTGCCCGTCATCGACAGTGCTGCGCGCGGCCTTATTTTCCTCTTCCGTTGGGACGGGCAGAACCTGCAGCATCACGACGGATGCTACCAGGCCGCCCCACACGAGCAGAATCGTCAGGACCATCAGGGCGATAGCGGGGGCACTCACTCGTTCTCTCCTTCACCAAGAGCGGATTCTGCGCCTTCATCCGCGAGGATCCGGGCGACCGTCGCATGCGGATTCACCCGGCGGTGCTTCCACGGGACGAACGTCAGGACGAGAGCCGCGAGGATGGCGACGAGCACGGAACCCCAGCCGAAAATCATCACGAATGACTGCCTGTACGAGCCGTAACCGTCGGCGATCAGCGCGACGAGGGACATCGTCATCATGACGAAGAGAACCACGGGAATGACGATGCCGACGAGGTGCTCCCACAGCTTGGGAACCTTCACGCTGGACACCGAATTCAGGTGGGCGCGCAGACCGCTCAACCCAGGTCCTGCGAGCGCGCACAAGAGGGCGAAAAGAATCGCGGAGGAAACGACGCCGATCGAGTTGATGAAGTTGTCGACGATATCCAGGTTGTTCAGCCCGGAGCGCGTTCCAAAGAGCGCCAGCGAGATAACCGTGGCGGGAATGCCCAGGACCAGCGCCGACCGTGGGGGCGACCAGCCGAACTTGTCCTGGAGGCCTCCGGACACGACCTGCAGCAGGGACAGCAGCGACGTGACGCCGGCCAGCACCAGGGACGAAAAGAAGAGAACGCCGAAGATGGGGCCGCCCGGCATCATCGAGATGATCTTCGGGAAGGTCACGAAGGACAAGATGGGGCCGGACAGCCCCTCCACCCCGGACATGGCCACGCCCCGCTGATGGGCCATGAACCCGACGGCGCTGAACACGCCGATGCCCGCGAGGATCTCGAAGGAGGAGTTCGCGAATCCCGCGACCAGCGCGGTGCCCGTCAGGTTCGACTTGGGCTTCAGGTAGGAGGCGTAGGTCAGCATGATGCCGAAGCCCACGGACAGGGAGTAGAAGATCTGGGCGAATGCGGCCAGCCACACCTGCGGGTTGGCCAGAGAGGACCAGTTGGGGGTGAAGAACGCGTTGAGTCCCTCGGTCGCGCCGGGCAGGAAGAGGGCACGAACGACGAGGGCTAAGAAGAGCACCACCAGCAGCGGCAGGAAGATTTTGTTGGCCGCCTCGACCCCCTTGGACAGGCCGCGGCCGATGACCAGGAGCACCAGGATCCACACCAGCGCCAGGGGAATCATGACGGGCCACGCGGGAGCCCACGAGAAGGTGGTGCCGTCCACGACCTGCAGGAAGCTATCGGTAAAGAAGGACGTCGGCTCCTCACCCCAAGCGGTGTTCACGGAGTAGATCGTGTACTCCACGCTCCACGCGAGCACCGCGCCGTAGTAGACCATGATGACGAAGCACACGAATGTCTGGAACCACCCGACGAACTCGCCGCCTCCGATCACCTTGCGCAGGGCCCACGGCGGTGAACCGCGGAACTTGTGGCCGACCGCGTAGTCGAGCCAGAGCATGGGGATGCCCACGAAGACCAGGGCAACCAAGTAGGGCACCAGGAAGGCGCCACCGCCGTTGGAGTATGCGACGCCGGGGAAACGCCAGATGTTTCCCAGGCCGATCGCGGAGCCGATGGCCGCCAGCAGGAAGCCGGTCTGGCCGCTCCACGAGTCGCGCGCCCGGGGCGCTGAGGATGACATGGGCTACGTTCCTTGCATTCGTTTTATTCGGGATAATTCCCAGTCAGACTAGGGCTCGCGCACCCAGGTGTCAGCATAAGTCCACGATATAGAACGTGCTTTTGCCCTCTATTTGACCGGATCCGGGCGGGTACGGACGGGGAGCGCGCGTGAGGCCCGGCGGTGCCGTCACCGAAGGGCTGGGGCATCGGGCCGGGGTGAGAAAGAGCGCGGCGCCTCAGACGATGGGCAGCGGCGCGTCGATTGCGACGAGGAGCGCCCCTGCGCGGTGCAAGGGGTCGCCGCGCCCGGCAGGAGGCCCGTCAGCGCCAGGTCGCGCAGGCCTCGTCCGCCTTCGTCAGTGCGGATGCGATCGCCATGTGCATGTCGAGGTACCGGTATGACCCGAGCCTTCCGCCGAAGAGAACACGGTCCTCGCCGGCGGCCATCTCGCGGTAGGCCGCCAGCGTCGAGCGGTCAGATGGTGAGGAGATCGGATAGTACGGCTCGTCGCCGGGGCGGGCGAATCGCGAGTATTCGCGCGAAATGATCGTGTTGGTCGCGCCGCGCCGATCCCGCTCAGGATGGAGGTGTGCAAACTCGTGGATGCGCGTAAATGGAACGTCCCGATCGGAGTAGTTCATGACCGAGCACCCCTGGTAGTCGGGAACGTCCACGACCTCCGTGTCGAAATCGAGGGTGCGCCAGCCCAACTGCCCGGCCTCGTAGTCAAAGTAGCGGTCGATAGGGCCCGTGTAGACGACCGGCACCTGGCCCACGGTCGCGGCCTTGGAGAAGGGCGAGGCGGCGTCGAAGAAATCCACGCCCGTATGTACGGTGATGCGCGGGTGGTCCACCATGTTTGCAATCCACGCGCCGTAGCCGCGAAGCGGCAGCCCCTCGTAGCGGTCCTGAAAGTAGCGATTCTCGTAGGTGAAGCGCACGGGCAGTCGCGTGATAATGGAGGCATCCAGGTCGCACGGATCGGTCTGCCACTGCTTCGCCGTGTATCCCGCGATGAACGCGTCGTAGAGGGGACGCCCGATGAGGCTGACCCCTTTGTCTTCGAGGTTGGACGGTTCGCCCGTGATCTCGGCGGCCTGCTCGGCGATCAACGCGCGCGCCTCGCTCGGGGAGTAGGCGGCACCGAAGAACTGATTGATGGTGCCCAGGTTGATTGGCAGCGGATAGACGACGCCCCGATAGTTGGCGTAGACGCGATGACGATAGTCATTGAACGCCGTGAAGCGGTTCACGTACTTCCACACGCGTTCGTTCGACGTGTGAAAGAGGTGAGTGCCATAGCGGTGCACCTCCACCCCCGTGGCCGTATCGATCGAGGAGTACGCGTTCCCTCCGATGTGGTCACGGCGCTCGATGACGGTGACATTCATGCCAAAACGCTCCGCCGCCTCGCGGGCAAATGTCAGGCCGAAGAAACCCGAACCAACAACGAGCAGATCCACGCCGCTCCCCTTTCCGTTTGCCTTCCCCCATCCTACCGGCCCCGCACGCTCACGCGCTGCCGCTACCTTCCAGGCCGGGCGGCGCATCCGGTCGCCCAACAACGCGAATGCTTGCGAGGGCGTGGGACGGCGCGCGGGAGGGGCTTGTGATAGCCCGGATCGGGATCGTTGAGGACGAGGCGCCCCCGGGGGGCGGGGGTCAGCTCGTGGGGAGCGACCCGTCGCGCGGCAGCGAACAAACCGGGATTCACGAGGAGGAGCGCGAGCAAGACGCAGAGCAGCCCCTCAGCGGCCGGCGCCTCCGTCCATCGCATGGCGCTGCGGCCCGACCAGCGGTAGCCGCGCTCAGTTGAATCCGACAACCGCTCCCGCGACCTTATAGCCCGCGCGCACGACCGCGGGGGAGGCGTGACGCACCAGGCCCGCCAGAAGATCTTTGCGCAGGCGCTGCGTGGCCTCCGGGCTGATCTGGTCCATCGTCTCCCAGATCTCCTCCTTCAGCGCCAGGTGTTCGGGGGTGCCCGAGAGCTGAGCCATGACGGAGCACACGACCGCATTGATGCGTAGGTAGTGCACCATGTATCGCCACAGCTTGTCCTCCACCTCGGCGCGCACCGGCAGGGCCTCCGTCATCGCGCGGTTCACCCTGGCCAGCTGATCCAGGCGAGTGATCATGACCTTCTCGTTGACGGATTGGTCGTCGCGCCCGATGAAGTAGCGATACAGGTTAACGTCCAGGTATCGGATCGTGCGCACGCATGGCAGGGGCACGAACGAGTACAGGTAGTCGACGTAGAAGGTGTGCTCGGGCATCACTAGGCCCGAGCGTCGCACGACCTCGGTGCGCATGGTCAGCGCGTGCATCATGAGGTACTGGTCGTAGCGACAGCGCCCGAGCTCCTCCCACCCGAAGGTACGCCCGCGCGGCAGGACGGTGCGGTAGCGGATGGCGACCTTATGGGCCTTGCCCTGCTTTTCGTAAACGTAGTTGGTGACGAGCAGGTCCAGGTCACGCCCGGCCTCGCGTTCCTCGCGCAGCACGTCCAAGACGGCGTTGGCGGCGCGCCGGTCCAGCCAGTCATCGGAGTCTACGACGCGCACATGCGTGCCCGTGGCGGCCGCCAGACCCGCGTTGACCGCGCCGCCGTGTCCTTTGTTCTCCTGGTGGATGACGGTAACGGAGTCGTATCGGGTGGCCCAGTCGTCGGCGATCTGAGCCGTGCGGTCCGTCGAACCATCGTTGACAATGATCGCCTCGAGTTCGTCACCGTATCCGACGAGCGTGGTCAGCGCCCGATCGAGGTAGTCCTCGGAGTTGTATGCGGGCACGATCACGGTCAGCAGTGGCGCGCTCATGAGATCTCCTATCGATAGCCTCCCCGTAGTCTACTGCGCGTCGCTTACCCGCGCGTCTCCCCCGGGCTCCCGCTTTTCACTCACGGAGAGAACGGGGAGAAGATCCACGGAGAGAGGGCCGAGAAATGCTCCTGTGCCAGGAGATGCGCGAGGCAGCCGCCTCCATTTACCGGGGCGTGGGAGCGTTTTCGCGAGGACGCGTAATTCGTCGGTTACGCACCCCCATTCGCGCCTGGGCCACGCATCGGCTGGGATAAGATGCTGGCATGAGCCAGACAACGGGTTATTCGTGCGGTGAGAGCGGGGCCGCCTGGCCCCACGCCGTGTTTGTCGACATTGACGGGACCGTGTGCGATTCCCGCCAGCGTGTTCCCGATTCGGCTGCGGGGGCGCTGCGCGAGGTGCGCGAGCGCGGACATCGACTGTTTGCCTGCACCGGTCGGTCGGTGCCGGAGGTGTACCCGCGCTTTTGGGAGCTGGGCTTCGAAGGGCTGGTGGGCGGCGCGGGAGGCTACGCGGCCGTCGGCGAACAGGTGCTGCTGGATCAGCGCATGCCCCGCCGCGACATCGAAGCGCTGACGCAGCTGTGGGACTCTCTGGATGCCGCGTACGTGTGGCAGGGTCCCGATCAGATGGGACCGTGCGACGGATACCTGGAGTTCTTCGTGCCGGGAGCCGGCGTGGAACCCGACGACTGGGCGGAGTACGCCCAGTCGGTCACGCCGTTTATCGTGGATATCGAAACCGGTTCCTTTACGAAGGTGACCGCCTACGTTCCCCCCGCACGCGCGTCGCTGAAGGGCGTGCAGGAGGCGCTGCCGGAGGGGTACCGCGCGATCGTCGGGTCGGTTGGCGCGGGCGGGTACATCCCCTTCGAGGTTCTCCCCACGCACCTGTCGAAGGCCGTGGGAATCCGCGCGGTGTGCGAGCACGTGGGAATCCCCCTGTCGAGGAGCGTCGCGATCGGGGATTCAAATAACGACGTCGAGGCCGTCGCGGCCGCCGCTATCGGCATCAGCATCGGCAGCGGGTGTCAGGCGTTGGTCGAGGTCGCCGACATCGTCGCCCCGCCGGTCGGGTCGGACGGGCTTTCCTGGGCGCTATCCGCCGCCGGACTGGTCGGCTCTGGTTGGGACGGGGGCCGAGGCCTCGGCGATCGGGAGTGAGCGCTTCGGTTCGTCGGTGGTTGCGTCACCCGCTGACGCGCAACTCAGCGTTTATGCACCTGTGGGCCGGACAGACCGCCGCGCAGGTCGGCTTTCAGGTCGGCACGCTCGCCACCTCGGCGATAGCCATCACGGTGCTGGATGCGAGCGAATCGCAGATCGGCGCACTCTTGGGGCTGCAGACCCTGGCCTTTTTGCTCGTCGGGCTTCCGGCGGGGGCGTGGGTGGACGGATGGCGGAAGCGCCGCGTCATGATCGCCGCGAACCTCGCGCGCATCGGGGCGCTCGTGTCGATACCGGCGGCCTACGCGTGGTTCTCGCTGACTCTTACTCACCTGATGATCGTCGCTGCGCTCTTGGGGCTGTCGACGGTCTTCTTCGATGTCGCCTACCAGTCCTACGTGCCCGCGATCGCCTCGCGGCGCTACATCGGGGCCGCGAACGGCCGGCTCGAAGCCTCGTATCAGGTGGGCCGTGCGGGGGGACCGGGCGTGGGCGGCTGGCTCCTGGGTGCCATCGCCCCTCCCCTGGCGTACCTGATCACCGCGTCAACCTACGCGTTCTCCACGTGGGCGATCTGGCGTATTCGGACACCGGAGCGGGGGCCCGAGCGTTCCGACTCCTCGCTTCTCGCCCAGATCCGCGAGGGGCTGAACTTCGTGCGAGGACAGCCCCTGCTGTTGCCTCTTTTTTCATGTATCGCCTGCGCCGCCTTCGCTGGCGCGGGCGTGCGGGCCCTGTTGCCCATCCTCGTGCTCCGAACCCTGGGGATGAGCGCCACGCAGCTGGGCCTGCTCCTGAGTGCCGGAGCGGTCGGCGGGATTCTGGGAGCGCTGTCGCGCCCCGCGTGGATTTCCCGCCTGGGTATCGGTCGTTGCATTGTCATCACCAACATCGTCGGTGTCGCCTCCCTGATGGCCCAACCTGCTTCCGTCCACGTTCCCGACGTCGCCTCGTGGGTGATCGCCGGCGCGGGCGTCATCTCCTCCTATTTCCTCACCGTCTACAACGTCACGCAGATGAGCCTGCGCCAAGAGATTTGCCCGCCGCAGATGCTCGGGCGGATGAACGCGATATTCCGGTTCGCCGTCTGGGGTGTCATGCCGCTGGGGTCATTCGTCTCCGGCGTCGTCGCCACGTGGGTGGGCGTCGAGGCCGCCATGTATGTCTTCACGGGGACGGCCATCACAGCGGGTATCGCCATGGCTTTCACGCCGGCGACTCGCATCCGAGGGGGCAGCGCCGCCCCGGGCGTCTCACAATGTGACGCGTACCAGCCGTGCAATCGCACCGACGATGGTCGCTCCGCGATACCATGAGTGTGAGGAAAACCGCAACGATTTCGGTGAAATGAGCCAAGGAGGACGCCATGAGCACCGCAACGACCATCATCGATGCCCTGGGCGGGTGGGACAACATCTCTAATCTCGAAGCCTGCATCACGCGTATCCGCCTCGACTGCGCGAACACGGACCTCATCGACGAGGCGAAGCTGCGTGCTGCGGGAGCCTTTGACGTCGTCATCGTAGGAGATGCCGTCCAGGTCGTCATGGGACCCGACTCCGAGGACCTTGTCGCACAGATGAAAGCGAGCCGGTGACTCTGGTCGTCCGCGCGCCCTTCGCCGCGAGCATCCTGCCCCTGGCACACGTGCCCGACCCCGTTTTTGCCAGCGGCGTCGTCGGACACGGCATCGCCCTTGAGCCGCGATCCGATGCTCAGTGCGTGACCGCCCGCTCCCCCGTCAACGGGGTGGTCACCAAACTGAAGCCGCACGCGGTCATCGTGACGTCCACCGGTGGCTTCTCGATTCTCGTTCACCTCGGGATCGACACCGTCAGCCTACGGGGCAAGGGCTTCGCCGCGCTGGTTGACGAAGGCGACGTCGTCACCGCCGGGGATCCGCTGATCCACTGGGATCTCGCGCCCTCCCGAGCCGCGCGGCTGCCCACCTGCGTGCCGGTCATCGTCGTCAACCCGCCGGACGCACCCGTCGTACCCTCCCCGGACGCTCGGGAAAGCGCGTGCGCGGCGCTCGCGCCGCTGTACGCGGTGACCGCGGCCGAGCAGCTGTAGTCTCGCAGCGCGTGGCCCCGAGCGGCTATCGCACCGCCCCGCTCAGCAGCGCAAACAGCGAGGAGAGCCGCTCGTTGGCGGGCAGGTCCTCGACAAAGACTTCCTCCCCGTCCGAATCGCACAGCGGCACGCACCAGTTCGGGTACAGCTCGGCCCCCGTGCCCGGCATGTTTTGAGGACGCACGTCCCCCACGGCGTCCACGAGGGAGGCGACGACCAGCTTCGACGGGGCCTTCGCGACGTAGTGGTACAGGCCCTCGACGATTTCACGCTCACTGGGCTCGGCACCGTCGATGCAGCCGTACTCGTGCAGTCGCGCCGCGACCTGTTCGCGTTCGAGTCGATCCTTTGCCCGGACGGTCTCGATATCGTCGGTGAGCAGGCCCAGCTCCGCGCGCAGCGTCGTCTGAATACCGCGGATGTACCCGAGGGTCGGCGGTAGATCATGAATGTTGACCGCAGCGAGCGCGCGGTCGCGGTAGTGTTCGGGACGCAGAGGCCATCCCCCGCCGTCCTTTTCGAACCAGACGACCGAGGTGCCCAGTACCCCGCGCTCGCGCAGATAGTCACGCACCCACGGCTCGACCACGCCCAGATCCTCACCGATGACGACCGCGCCGGCGCGCTGTGCCTCCAGCAGGATCACGCCCATCATGGCCTCGTGATCGTAGTACACATAGGTGCCCTCGGTCGCACTGCACCCATCCGGAATCCACCACAGGCGGAACATGCCCAGGATGTGGTCGATGCGTATCGCACCCGCGTTAGCCAGGGCGGCCCGCACCATATCGCGCAGGGGCAGGTACCCCGACTCGGCGAGACTGCGCGGGGACCACGGCGGCTGCGACCAGTTCTGTCCCTGCTGGGAGTAGACGTCCGGCGGGGCGCCCACGCTCATACCGGAAGCAAAGAGCTCGGGTCGGCTCCACTTTTCTGAGCCACGGCCGTGGACGCCCACGGCCAGGTCCGCCATGATGCCGATCTCCATGCCGACCTCGCGCGCCACCTGCTGGGCGTGCTCCAGCTGTTCGGCTGCGATCCACTGGCACCACTGATAGAAATCGACGCGATCCGCCAGCTCGAGGCGCTCCAGCTCGACGCGCGGGGCGGACGAACGCGCGAGGTCGTCGGGAAGCTCGATGGTTCCCTCGCGCTCCACAAGAGCGCACCACAGCGCGTAGTTGGACAGTTCGGATCCTCCGCGCTCAATGAAATGCTCGAACTGCGACTGCCGGTGGTATTGGCGGGGCGCGGAGAAGATGACCTCCAGCGCCTTGCGTTTTGCCTCCCACGCGCAGTCACGATCGACCAGGTCCTCGCGGGTGTCGAATTGACGGGTCTCGTCGCGCAGTTGATCGATGGCGTCGCGCGAGGCCTGCGGCAAGGCCGCGTACTCGTCAATGTCCTCGGGACGGATGTAGATCGGGTTGAGCCAACGGCGAGACACCGGCAGGTAAGGCGAGTTCTCGAGGGGCGACACCGGCTGAGACGCGTGCACCGGATTAACCAGGAGGAAGTCCGCGCCCTTATCCGCGCACACGGCCGCCAGATCCGCCAGATCCGAGGCGTCGCCGATCCCCCACGAGCCCGCCGAACGCGTCGAATACAGCTGGGCGTTGACCCCCCACGCGCGGCGAGAAGACTCCAGGATCGGCAGCGACAGCGAGTTCGGAACGATGACCAGCGTGGCAGACTCAACACGTCCGCCCTCGACGGTAGCCACGAGACGATGCCAACCGAGGGGCAGCCAGTGAGGCACGTCGAAGGTCGCGCGACCCACGAGTTCGCCATCGATCATGCGGGGGGGGACATAGTGGTCAATCTGCTCACAGCTCCCCTTGCGCCCGTCTTCGAGCACCCACTGGACGTTCACCCACGAGCCGTCGGGAACATGAACGGGGAACAAGTATCCGCCCCCCTGTCGCGCGACGATCGTCGGCGGCAGGGTGCGACGCCATTGCCGTTCGTCGGTCAGGCGCATCGCCCGCTCGACGTCGCCCACCGTCGATGACTCGTCAAGGGGAAGCCCCAGCGCACCGAGGACCTTCAGCAGGGTCGGGGCGCCAACCCCCACCCAGTTCCCGTACCAGTCCCAAAAACCGGTAGCGACACCGTTTGCATCGGCGATACGGCGCAGTTGATCAATGTTGTCGGATGCGGGGGCATGGATATCCACGGAAGAGCCTTCTACGTTGTGGGCTGAGAACACTGTTAAGTCTAGGCGTGCGCCCGCTGCGGCAGAACCGCCTCGGGAGTGTCATGAGACACGCTATCGAGGCGGGCAATCATCGCCGCCGCTATGTCGTCCGAGGGCGCTCCGCAGACGATCTGTACGACGTTGCCGGAGCGCACGACGGCCAGCACACCGTCGACGCGCAGCGCGGCCTCGTCGACCGCCCGCTGAGATTTCACCTGGATACGGATACGCATCGTGCAGGGTTCAACCTCAACAATATTGAGATATCCACCCAGCGCATCAATGAGCGTTTGCTCGATCGCCATCGGAGCCCCTTTCGCACCGTTGGTTCTTTGCGATACGAGTCACATAGTAGATGTGACCTACGCAAAAGGCAAATGTATGTCTCGGCGCGTGTGAAACTCCTGTCAAGTGGGGCACCAGGACCTCAACGCCAGATCACAACCCGGCAGGCCAGCCTATTGGCCACATTGTCAAACCTCGCACTCATCCGCGCCACCGCCTTCGTCCCGCCCTCAGTCCCCCTACGCCGGCATCCGTCGGAATTGGACGAGGGGGGAGAGCCTGGGCTCTCCCCCCTCGTCCAACTGTCAGTCCCGCGTCAGCTTCCTGTGCGTGACGCGATGCGGAGTCGCGGCCGCCTCGCCCAGGCGGGCCACCTTATTCTTCTCGTACGCCTCGAAGTTCCCTTCGAACCAGTACCAGTTATCGGGCTCTTCCTCCGTGCCTTCCCAGGCGAGGATGTGCGTGGCGACGCGATCCAGGAACCAGCGGTCGTGAGTGACGACCACCGCGCAGCCCGGGAACGCGAGCAGGGCGTTCTCGAGCGACCCCAGCGTCTCGACGTCCAGGTCATTCGTCGGCTCGTCCAACAGGAGGAGGTTGCCTCCCTGCTTCAGGGTGAGCGCCAGGTTCAGGCGGTTACGCTCACCGCCGGAGAGGACGCCTGCGGGCTTTTGCTGGTCCGGCCCCTTAAAGCCGAAGGCGGACACGTAGGCGCGCGAGGGCATCTCGACGTTGCCCACCTGGATAAAGTCGAGCCCGTCGGAGACGACCTGCCAGAGTGTCTTGTCCGGGTCGATGCCCGCGCGACTCTGGTCGACGTAGCTAATCTTCACGGTCTCACCGATGGTGAGCTCACCGCCGTCCAGGGGCTCCATGCCGACGATCGTCTTGAACAGCGTCGTCTTGCCGACGCCGTTGGGGCCGATGACACCCACGATGCCGTTGCGTGGCAGGGAGAAGGACAATCCGTTGATCAGCGAACGATCGCCGAACCCCTTGCTCAGATCCTTCGCCTCGATGACGACACTGCCCAGGCGCGGACCCGGTGGGATCTGAATCTCTTCAAAGTCGAGCTTGCGCGTGCGCTCCGCCTCGGCCGCCATCTCCTCGTAGCGAGCCAGACGCGCCTTGGATTTGGCCTGACGCCCCTTGGCGTTAGAGCGAACCCACTCGAGTTCTTCCTTCAGACGCTTGGCCAGCTTGGCGTCCTTCTGCCCCTGAACCTCAAGGCGCTTCTCCTTGGTCTCCAGGTAGGTCGAGTAGTTACCCTCGTAGGGGTAGAGGTGGCCGCGGTCGACCTCGGCGATCCATCCGGCGACGTGGTCCAGGAAGTATCGGTCGTGGGTGACGGCGATGACGGCACCCGGGTAGGAGGCCAGGTGTTTCTCGAGCCACAGCACGCTCTCCGCGTCGAGATGGTTGGTCGGCTCGTCCAGGAGCAGCAGGTCAGGCGCCTCGATGAGCAGCTTGCACAGCGCCACGCGACGACGCTCGCCGCCCGAGAGAACGGAGACGGGCTGATCCGAAGGCGGGCAGCGCAGCGCGTCCATCGCCTGCTCCAGTTGGGAATCAATGTCCCACGCATTGGCGGCGTCAATCTCGGTCTGCAGCTTGCCCATCTCATCCATGAGCGCATCAAAATCAGCATCCGGATTCGCCATCTCTTCCGAAATCTCGTTGAAACGGGCAATCTTGCCGAAGATATCAGCGGCGCCCATACGCACGTTCTCGATGACGGTTTTGTCATCGTCCAGGATCGGCTCCTGCATGAGTATGCCGACGCTGTAGCCGGGCGTCAGGCGCGCCTCGCCGTTGCTGGGCTCGTCGAGTCCGGCCATGATCTTGAGGATCGAAGACTTACCGGCACCGTTGGGGCCAACCATGCCGATCTTTGCGCCCGGAAAGAAGCTCATGGTGACATCATCGAGGATGACCTTGTCACCGATGGCCTTGCGGGCCTTGATCATTTGATAAATAAACTCCGCCACGTTACTCCGTTCGGGTGGTTCGGGGCGCGCCTTCGCGCGCGTTCTCCCCCATCGTAGCGACCCCGCACCGGGCTGCGGGCAGGCCAATGCGCTAACACCGCCGGTGATCCTCATCTCAGGCCGAAATTTCGCGGATTTCGCGCCTTCCGCACGCTTGCGGGCATCTCGCTTGGTTACGGAAGCGTAGCGATTTGCCGACAACTATTGCAATCTTTTAAGAAACCTGTGCGCATCTTCGCTTTTTAGGACAAACTTTGAAGTACCGGGGGTGACCCCAGCCATCGACACAGTAAAAGCACGAGGAAGGAGCGGACATGGACGCGCCCACGCGCATCGCCATCGACGGGGCACAGGCCCCCGTGTACCGCGTCCCGAGTGCCCCCTCGACCCTCGATCTGGCCACCGCGCTCCTCGCCGATACCGCGATCCCCACACCCCACATGACGACGGTCATCGCCGATCACCAAAGCGCCGGACGGGGCCGACTCGGACGCACCTGGGCCGCTCCCCGCGGACAAGCGCTCCTGGCCTCGACCATCGTGTCCGTACCGGCATCCCTGCCCACCGAAGCTCTCGGCTGGCTCGTCCACGCGTGCGCGCTCAGCGTGCGAGACGCCCTGCGCAAGCGTCTCGCCCCGCTCAACCACGAGGTCTTCCTCAAGTGGCCCAACGACGTCCTCGTGGACAAACGGCGCAAGATCTGTGGAATCCTCGCCCAGCTCAGCCCGGCCTCGTCCCCCTTCACGACCACCGCGATACTCGGCTACGGCATCAACATCGCGCAAAGCGACACCGACCTGCCCACCCCGCAGGCGACTTCCCTCCTCGCGGAGGGCGACGCCCTGGCCGGAACGGACCCCGTCGGCGTCACCCACACCCTACTCACCGACATCCTGGTAGGCCTGAAGGCGCGCATCCGCTCCCTGGTCGCCCACGGAAGCGCCGCGGCGAGCGGCCTCATGGACGAGGCCATGGCCGCCCAGGCGTTCATCGGAGGCCGGATCGCCGTGGCCGAACCCACCGACCCGACGGGGACACCCGCGCTCGAAGGAACCGCGCTCTCTCTCAGCTCCACCGGAGCCCTCCTGCTGCGCAGCGACGACGGACGTACCCACGAGATCCACGCCGGCGACGTCCTGGCCACCACGACCCCCGTGAGAACCGCTCACAACACCAAGGAGAAGCGTGCGAACAATTAACCGAATCCTCGTCGCCAACCGAGGCGAGATCGCCCTGCGCGTGTGCCGCACCGCCACGGACATGGGCATCTCAACCATCGCCGTGTACGCCGACCAGGACATGGCCGCGCCCCACACGCGCGAAGCCGACGAGGCGCTTGCACTTGGCGGAGACGACGCGGCATCGACCTATCTGGACAGCGAAAAGATCCTGGCCATCGGAATCGAAACCGGTGCCGACGCCATCCACCCCGGATACGGTTTCCTCTCCGAAAACTCCAGCTTCGCGCGCGCTGTCGAGGACGCCGGCATCGCGTGGCTCGGCCCCTCCTCCGCCGTCATTGACGCCCTCGGAGACAAGATAAAGGCACGCCGAGTTGCCGAGGCCTGCGGCGTTTCCCCCGTCCCCGGCGTCTCCCAGCCCGTCACCTCGCGCGCCGAGGTCGAAGACTTCATCGCGACCGCCGGATACCCCGTCGTCCTCAAGCGGGCCGACGGCGGCGGCGGACGCGGCATCAGCGTCATCCGCTGCGCCTCAGACCTGGACCTCTTTTTTACCCGCCACGCCGACAGCGCCGATCTGGGCGCCCACTTCGTCGAGCGCTTCGTGGAGGTCGCCCGCCACGTCGAAACCCAGTGCGCGCGCGACGCGCTCGGTAATTTCCACGTCATCTCGACCCGCGACTGCTCGGTCCAGCGCCGCAACCAGAAGCTCGTCGAAGAAGCCCCCGCGCCGTTCCTGCCGGACGGAGCACACGAGACCCTCATCGCCTCCTCCCGCGCTCTCTTTGAGCACGTGAACTACATCGGCGTCGGCACCGTTGAATTCCTGCTCGAACCCGACGGCAACATCTGGTTCCTCGAAGTCAACCCCCGCCTGCAGGTTGAGCACCCCGTCTCCGAAGAGGTCACCGGCATCGACCTGGTTCGCGAGCAGATCCGTATCGCCCAGGGACTCGCCCTCACCACGCCTCCCGAACCGCGCGGACACTCCTTCGAGTTCCGCATCACCTCGGAGGACCCTTCCCAGGACCTCACCCCCACCGCCGGACGCCTCGACGAGGTCCACTGGCCCCTCGGTCCCGGAATCCGCCTCGAGCTCGGTATCGACCAGGGAGACACGGTTCAGACCGCATTCGACTCTATGATCGCCAAGATCATCGTCACCGGCGCCGACCGCGAGCAGGCTCTCGCCCGTTCGCGCCGCGCGCTCGCCGAGTTCTCCGTCCAAGGCGTGGCCACACCCGTCCCCGTCTATCAGGACATCATCAACGACCCCGACTTCTGCGGGGTCGGCGGATTCAACGTCTCCACGCGCTGGTTCGAAACATCCTTCATGACCCGCCACGACTACTCAGACCTCGCGATCCCCGCCGAGGCCTCGTCGACGGCTGACCTTCCCCGCCAGACCTACATCATCGAATTGGACGGGCGGCGCGTCAGCCTCACCCTTCCCGCCGGCATGTTCAACGCGCCGACCGCACCCGCCCCCCGCCCGCCGCAGCCGCTGCGTTCCTCCTCGAGGCGCGCCGCCGCGGCCGCGCCCCACGTGGGCCCGCACCAGGGCGCCCCCGGTGACATTATCGCCCCCATGCAGGCCATCGTCGTCGCTCTGGCAGTGGGAGAAGGCGAACGAGTCGAGGAGGGCCAACTCGTGGCCGTCCTCGAAGCGATGAAGATGGAAAAGCCGCTACTAGCGCCGCGAGCAGGCACCGTCACCGCCCTGACGGTCAGCCCGGGCGATACCGTGACCGCGGGTAGCCGCATCGCCCACATCACCGACGAGGAGGCACAATGAGCACGCCCAACCCGCTCACTCGCGACGGCTTTATCCAAGCACAAGACGCGCTGGCAAGCGCCGCCGAAGAGAAGGCGGCACAGCGCCAGCACGCCAAACACAAGCTCACCGCCCGCGAGCGCCTGGCCCTGTTCTTCGATGACGGAGTGTGGCACGAGGTCGGTCAGTTCATCGGCGGGTCCGTTCGCGCTGGGCGGGTCGGCTCGGCGGTGGCTGCCGGGTACGGGCGCGTGCAGGGGCGAATGGTCGCCGCGTACGCGCAGGACTTCTCGGTGCTGGGTGGGACCCTGGGCAAGGTCGAGGGCGATAAAATCGTCGACCTGATCGACCTGGGTATTCGCATGCGTATCCCGATTGTCGGGATCCAGGATTCGGGCGGCGCGCGTATCCAGGAGGGCGTTGTTGCCCTGGCCCAGTACGGTCGGATCTTTAAGAAGACGTGCGAAGCCTCCGGTTTGGTTCCCCAGATTTCAATCATCCTGGGTCCGTGTGCGGGTGGCGCCGTCTACCAGCCGGCCCTGACCGATTTCATTGTGATGACGCGCGAAAACTCGCATATGTTCGTCACCGGACCCGACGTGGTCGCGGCGACGACGGGCGAGAAGGTGACGCTCGATGAATTGGGTGGCGCGACGATCCACAACTTCCAATCCGGCGTCGCCCACCACATGGCCGACACGGAAGAGGAAGCCATCGATTACGTGCGCTCACTCCTGGACTACCTGCCGTCGTCGTGCGAGGTTGCTCCCCCGCGTTACGAGTACCTTCCCAACCCCGAAGACGAGGAGGCTGCCCGCGCGGTTGCGGATCTGGTGCCGACGTCGGCTCGACAGCCCTACGACGTGCGCGACGTGGTGCGCGCGCTGGTGGATCACGGGGAATACGTCGAGATTCAGGACCTGTTTGCCCCCAATGTGACGATTGGTTTCGCGTGCGTTGACGGCGCCTCTGTCGGTATCGTCGCCAACCAGCCGATGAATGACGCGGGCACCCTTGATGTGGATGCGTCGGAAAAGACGGCGCGTTTCGTGCGATTCTGTGACGCCTTCGGGCTGCCGATCGTGACTTTTGTGGACGTTCCCGGGTATCGTCCGGGGACCGAGCAGGAGCAGGCGGGCATCATTCGCCGCGGAGCAAAGGTGATCGTTGCCTACGCGAATGCAACCGTTCCGATGGTGACGGTGATCCTGCGGAAGGCCTACGGCGGCGCCTACATCGTCATGGGGTCAAAGTCTATTGGCGCGGATCTGGCGTTCGCGTGGCCCGACGCGCAGATCGCCGTCATGGGCGCGGAGGGCGCGGCGTCGATCATGTACCGCCGCGAACTGGCGGCCGCCCGCGAGGACGGGAGCTTTGAAGAGACGAAGGCCGCTCTGGTTGCTCGCTACGAGGAGGAGACGGTCAATCCCGAGGTGTCCGTGGCCTCGGGTCAGCTCGACGGCATTATCCGACCGGCCGACACGCGTCAGACCATTATCGATTCCCTGCACCTGCTGGCCTCCAAAGACCAGCGTGCGCCCCACGTGAAGCGTCACGACAACGGTCCCCTGTGACCGACACCGTGTGAAAGTAATGTCCCCGATGGAAAGCAAGAACATGTCTTTTGTCTCCTCTTTAAACGAGATTCCCTACGCGCTCACTTTCGCCGGTCAGGCCACCCCGTGGCGTTCGGCTCTCGACGAGATAGCCCACGACCCCGAGATCGCCGCTCTTGTGGCAGGCGTGATCGAAGCCTCGGACGCGGTGCTGTCGCCTGTGCGTCGCTCGCTGGCCACGCAGTCGGTCGCCTCCCTGCCCTTCGATCTGCCTGCTGAGTCCGGATCCGCGGCCGTGACCCGCGCTGTTGCCGGACCCGACGAGGCGGCGCTGTCCGTTCCTGGCATCGTCGCCGCGCAGCTGGGTGCCCTCATCGACCTGACGCGCGCCGGCTTGAACGTCGCCGCGAACCGGCCGAGGGCCTTCGAGGGGCATTCCCAGGGCGTCCTGGGCGTCGAGATCGCTCGGGCGTGGATCGCCGGGGACGAGGCCCGGGCGGCGTCCGTGTTCGCGCTCGCTCGTTTGATCGGCGCTGCGGCGGCCCGCGTGACGCGTCGTGCACGCGCCCCCCACGCCGGGGACGCAACCTACATGGTGTCCGTGCGCGGCGTGGGGGACGCACTCCTTTCCCGCATCGTGGATTCCCTGCCCTCCACGTCCCACCCGTTGTCGATCGCCCTGCGAAACGACACGGACACGCACGTTGTTTCCGGTGCTCCCGCCGACCTGGCGGCCCTCGTTAACGCCGTCACGCGCGCGGCCGCAAAGGACAAGGCGGCTCACGACGCGCACGAGCGCGGCGGTCGTCCCCTGTCGCCCGTGTGCGAGTATCTGCCGGTGTACGTGCCCTTCCACTCCCCCATGCTGGCGGATGCGCTGACGCAGGTCGACGAGTGGGCCGCTCAGTGCGGTATTGACGCGTCCCTGGCGCACTCGCTCGCATCCGCTGTCCTGACCACGCCGGTCGACTGGCCGGAGCAGATTCAAACCGCGACGGCCACCGGTGCCACCTGGATCGTCGATGTGGGCCCTGGTGCGACGACCGTGCGCATGACGCGCGCGCTCGTGGAGGGTACCGGCGTGGGCGTCGTCTCCGCAGGCACCGCAGCGGACCGCGACAAGGCCGCCACCCCCGGCTGGGTGCCGGAACCCGGAACCGACTGGTCAAACCTGCGTCCCGGCCTGGTGACGCTCCCCGATGGCAAGACCGTCGTCGACACCGCTTTCTCTCGCCTGACCGGTCGCTCCCCCATCCTGTTGGCCGGTATGACCCCCACGACCGTTGACCCCGAGATCGTCGCAGCCGCTGCTAACGCCGGTTTTTGGGCTGAAATGGCCGGCGGCGGCCAGGTCACCGAAGAGGTGTACAACGAAAACCTGGCCGGCCTGCGCGCCCAGCTGCGCCCCGGCCACACCGCCGAGTTCAACTCCATGTTCCTGGACCGTTACCTGTGGAACCTGCAGTTCGGACAGGCCCGCATCGTATCGCGCTCGCGCGCTTCCGGCGCCCCCATCGACGGCGTCGTCATTTCCGCGGGTATCCCCGAGCAGGACGAGGCGCTGGCCCTCATTGAGCAGCTGCGCGCCGACGGCTTCCCCTACGTGGTTTTCAAGCCGGGAACGGTTGACCAGATCCGCAAGGTCATTGCCATTGCCCGTGAGGCTGCGCCGACCAAGATCATCGTCCAGGTCGAGGACGGCCACTCGGGTGGCCACCACTCCTGGGAGGACCTGTCCGACCTGCTGCTGGCCACCTACGCTCAGCTGCGAGCGCAGTCGAACATCGTCCTGACCGTTGGCGGCGGCATCGGCACGCCCGAGCGCGCCGCCGACTTCCTCACCGGCGATTGGTCGGCCCGCTATGGCCGTCCACCCATGCCGGTCGACGGTGTTCTCGTGGGCACCGCCGCGATGACCACGAAGGAGGCGCACACGACCAAGGCCGTCAAGGAACTGCTGGTCGCCACCCCCGGGGTTCCGGCGGACGACGACCAAGACGGCTGGGTCGGTGAGGGCGTGAGCCGCGGCGGCATGACGTCCGGCCTGTCCCACCTGCGCGCCGACATGCACGAGGTGTCCAACGCCGCCGCGGCGGCCGCGCGCATCATTGCGGAGATCGGTTCCGACGGGGCCCAGGTGCGCGCCCGCAAAGATGAGATCATCGAGATTCTCTCGCACACGGCCAAGCCCTACTTTGGCGACCTGAAAGACATGACCTACGAGGCGTGGGTGCGCCGCTTCGCGGACCTGTCCTACCCGTGGGTGGACCCGACGTGGCAGATCCGCTACCACGACCTGCTCCAGCGCGTCGAGGCCCGCCTCGCCCCCGTGGACCACGGCGAGGTCGAAACCCTGTTCCCCGAGGTCGCGGACGTGGCCGACGCACACGCCGCCGCCAATCGCCTGCTGTCCGCGTACCCGAACGCCGCGACTACCCACGTCACCCCGATCGACGCCGCCTGGTTCCCGGCCCTGTGCCGTTCCTATCCCAAGCCGATGCCGTTCGTTCCGATCCTGGACGACGACCTGATCCGCTGGTGGGGCCAGGACTGCCTCTGGCAGGCGCAGGACGAGCGTTACACGGCGGACCAGGTGCGTATCATCCCAGGCCCGGTCTCCGTCGCCGGCATCGACCGCGTTGACGAGCCAGTGGCCTCCCTGTTGGGCCGCTTCGAAGCCGCCGCCGCGAGTCGTCTGGCCGCCTCCGGAGCGGTTGCCACCCCGGTGGCCGCCCGCCTGGGCAACGGCTCGCCGGCCGCCACGCGCGACGAGTGGCTGCGTAAGGTGCCGTTCATCTCGTGGACCGGTCACCTTATGACCAACCCCGCCGCCATCCTCGATGCCGAGCGGGTGTCGCTGAAGGAGACCGAGACCGGCGTGGACATGGTGATCCACCTGGATACCGCGTGGGATGGGGATCCGCGCGGCAACGAGAAGCATGCTGTCCGTGAGCTGGTTTTCCCGCTGGTGCTCAGCGGTGAGGACGGCGCGGTTCCCGTCATCGACGAAGCCAAGCTGCCCCAGCACATGTACGCCATGCTCGCGGCGACCGCCGGCGTGACCTCCGTGTCCGCTGCCGGTGACACCGTTGACGCGCTGCCCGTCATGGCTCCCTCCACAAAGTCCGTTTTCGGCGAGGCACACTACTCCTTCACCCTGGCGCCCACGCTCGGTTTCGACCATGCGGAGGCCACAGGTGCGGCGCTGCCCGCCGACTACGAGTTGGCCTCCTGGGCTCCCGACGCTCTGCTTGGTCCGGCTTGGCCGGCCATCTACGCGGCCCTCGGATCGGCGATCCACAACGACTATCCGGTCATTGAGGGTCTGCTCAACGCCGTTCACTTGGATCACTCGATCACCCTGGATCGCACGCCCGAGGAGATGCTCGCCCGCGGGATCCACACGATCGACGTGACCAGTCACGTTGCAGCCGTTGACGAGTCCTCGTCCGGCCGCATCGTCACCGTCGCCCTCGAACTGACGGCGAACGGCGAGCACGTGGGTGCCACGCAAGAGCGTTTCGCGATTCGCGGCCGCGCCACCGGCAACCGCGCCCCCTCCGAGGCCGCCCCCTTCGGCGGAGCCTCCATCGAGGTCGTTGACACGCCCCGATCGGTGCTGCGCCGCGTGAGTGTCCAGGCGCCCGATGACATGACGCCCTTCGCGATCGTGTCGGGCGACTACAACCCGATCCACACGTCCTACGCGGCCGCCAAGGTCGCGGGCATGGACGCTCCGCTGGTGCACGGGATGTGGCTGTCTGCGACCGCTCAGCACGCGGCCGAGGCCGTGGTCGCCTCCCAGGGCGGCGCCCAGATCGCCGGCTGGACCTACTACATGTACGGTACCGTCGACCTGAACGACGAGGTCGAGATCACCGTCGAGCGCGTCGGGCGCGTCGTCGGCGGGGGCCTGTCGCTGGAGGTGACCTGCCGTATCGACAAGCAGGTTGTGTCGCGCGCGTCGGCCTACACCTTTGCCCCGAAGGTCGCCTACGTCTATCCCGGCCAGGGCATCCAGTCCGCGGGCATGGGCCTGGATGAGCGCGCCAAATCAAAGGCCGTGGACGAGGTGTGGCGACGCGCCGACGCTCACACGCGCGAGGCGATGGGCTTCTCCATCCTGGCGATCGTCCGCGATAACCCGACCGAGATCGTCGCCCGCGGCGTCACCTACCGTCACCCAGAGGGCGTCCTCAACCTCACGCAGTTCACGCAGGTTGCTCTGGCTACCCTCGCGATCGGCCAGACGGCCCGACTGCGCGAAGAAGGCGTGCTGGTTCCGGGGGCGGCCTTCGCCGGGCACTCCCTGGGCGAGTACGACGCTCTGGCCGCCTACGCGGACGTGTTCCCGCTGGAGACGGTGCTCGACCTGGTCTTCCAGCGCGGCTCCACGATGCATTCGCTGGTCCCGCGCGACGAGAGGGGGCGCTCGAACTACAGGATGGGTGCCCTGCGCCCCAGCCAGTTCGGCGTTGACGACTCACACGTCGTTGACTATGTCGCTTCCATCGCCGAGTCCTCGGGCGAGTTCTTGCAGATCGTGAACTTCAACCTGGCCGGACAGCAGTACGCGGTCGCCGGCACGGTCGCGGGCCTCGCAGCCCTCGAAGAGGACTCGAACGCTCGCGCCGCCGCGCGCGGAGGCAAGCGCGCGTTCATGTACGTGCCCGGCATTGACGTCCCCTTCCACTCGACCGTCCTGCGCGGTGGCGTCGCGGACTTCCGCACAAAGGTTGACGAGCGCTTGCCCGAGCACATCGATCCGTCCAAGCTCGTGGGCCGCTACATCCCGAACTTGGTTGCCCGCCCCTTCGAGCTGACCCGCGAGTTCGCCCAGTCCATCCTGGATGTTGTCCCCTCGCAGCCGGTGCGCGATCTCCTTGAGACTCCGGGAGCGTGGGACGAGGCAGCGTCGCGGCCGGGCAGGCTGGCTCGCACGCTGCTCATCGAGCTCCTGTGCTGGCAGTTCGCTTCCCCGGTGCGTTGGATCGAGACGCAGCGCGTCCTGCTCGGCGACGGCCAGGCCGCCCCCGGCGTGGCGGGCCTGGGCGTCGAAGAGGTCATCGAGGTCGGCCTGGGAGCCTCCCCGACCCTGGCAAACCTGGCCGCACGAACGCTGGCCGCGCCGGAGTTTGCGCTGACCCGCGTGGAGGTCCTCAACGTCCAGCGCGACGAGGCTCGCGTCTACGCGACCGATGTCGCCGTGATCGAGGACGACGAGGATGAGGAGGTGGCAAAGGCTGCGGAGGCGGCCACGCCGACTCCCGAGGCCGTCCCCGCTGCCGCACCGGCCGCGGCCGAATCCACCCCCGCTCCGGCGCCGACCGGCGGCCCCTCGGGCGCAGATGTCACGGACCTGCCTTTTACGGCGTCCTCCGCGATCAAGGCGTTGCTGGCGTTGTCCGCAAAGATCCGCATCGACGAGGTCGGGGCGAGCGACACGACCGAGTCACTGACCAACGGCGTTTCCTCGCGCCGCAACCAGCTGCTGATGGACATGTCCTCGGAGCTGGGACTGAACTCAATCGACGGCGCCGGCGAAGCCGACGTGGCCACCTTGTCCGCCACGGTCGATAAGGCAGCCAAGGGCTACAAGCCCTTCGGTCCCGTGTTGTCCGAGGCCGTCAAGGAGCGCACGCGCAAGCTTTTTGGTGCCGCCGGTGTCAAAGCGAACCGCATTGCCGACCGTGTGACGGGCACGTGGCAACTGGGGGTCGGCTGGGCGCAACACGTGACCGCCGAGATCGTCCTGGGCACGCGCGAGGGCGCCTCGACTCGCGACGGTGACCTGGCTACCCTGCCGCTCGATGCTCCCACGAACGCCGCCGGCGTCGACGCCCTCATCGATGCCGCCGTGGCCGCGGTCGCCGCGCGAGAAGGCGTGTCCGTGTCCCTGCCCAGCGCCGGCGGCGCGTCCGGCGGAGGCATGATCGACTCGGCTGCCCTGGACGCCTACGCCGCGTCCGTCACGGGTGAGGACGGTGTCCTGGCCAAGGCCGCCCGCACGATCTTGTCCGAGCTGGGCTTGAACGAACCCGCCCCCACGGGCGAGGACTCCACCGATGACGCCCGCGTCCTGGACGCGGTTTCCGCCGAACTCGGTTCCGGCTGGGTCGACCTGGTGAAGCCGTGCTTCGACGCCGCGCGCGCCGTGCTGCTGGACGACCGGTGGGCGTCGGCCCGCGAGGACGTAGCACGCTTTGCCGCCGAGGGGCACCTCGCAGAGGGGGCATCCTTCGTCGGCACCGGGCGGGCGGTGGCCGAGCAGGCCTCGTACTGGGCCGATCGCCTGCGCACCGAGGGCGACGCTGATCGCGCGGGACGCCTCGACGCGATCGCTTCCGACGCCCTCGCTTCCAGCGCTGATCTTCCCTACGCGAACGACGTCGCGGTGGTGACCGGCATGACTCCGGCCTCCATCGGCGGCGCGCTCGTCGGCGCTCTGCTCGCCGGCGGCGCGACCGTCATTGCGACCTCCTCGTCAATCTCGGCTTCCCGCCTGGCGTTCGCAAAGGAGCTGTACCGGACGCGCGCCGCCGGTGGGGCGAAGCTGTGGCTGCTTCCCGCCAACCTGGCTTCCTACCGCGACGTTGATGCCCTGGTCGAGTGGATCGGCACGGAGCAGACCAAGTCCGTGGGCGCCGACGTCACGGTGACGAAGGAAGCCCTGGTTCCCACCCTGTTCTACCCGTTCGCTGCTCCCCGTGTCTCGGGCACGCTCGCTGATGCGGGCCCAGCCTCGGAGAACCAGCTGCGCCTGCTTCTGTGGAGCGTCGAGCGTTCCATCGCGGGCCTGGCGGCGATCGGTTCCGACACGCACGCGGACCACCGCGTGCACGTTGTCCTGCCCGGTTCCCCGAACCGCGGCATCTTTGGCGGCGACGGAGCCTACGCGGAGGCGAAGGCGTCCTTCGACGCCATCACGGCCCGCTGGGCGTCCGAACCCGTCTGGGGATCGCGCGTCTCGATCGCTCACCCGCGTATCGGCTGGGTGCGCGGCACCGGGCTGATGGGGGGCAACGATCCGATGGTCGCGGCCGTCGAAGCCGCTGGCGTTCGCACGTGGTCGACCGAAGAGATGGCCGAACAGCTCCTGGCGCTCTCGAGTGCCGAGGTTCGCGCCCAGGCCGCTTGTGCTCCCGTGGACGCGGACCTGACGGGCGGCCTCGATTCGTCGATCGACCTGCGCGCCCTGCGTGCCCAGGCTGCGGCGTCCGCCGCAAAAGAGGTGGAGCCCGAGCCGGTCACGACCGTCTCCGCTCTCCCCTCTCCCTCGCAAGTCACCGTGCCTCACGTTGATCCCGCGCAGTGGGGCGAGGTATCTGCGCCGCTAGCCGACACGGTCGTCGTCGTCGGTCACGGCGAGGTCGGCCCGTGGGGCAGTGCCCGCACGCGCGTCCAGGCGGAGCTCGGCATCCACACGGACGGCTCCGTGGAGCTCACCCCTGCGGGCGTCCTGGAGCTGGCGTGGATGACCGGTCTGCTCACCTGGTCGGACACGCCCGTGGGCGGCTGGTACGACAAGGACGACCAGCTGGTCCCCGAGTCGGAGATCTTCGACCGCTACCGCGACGAGGTCGTGGCCCGTTCCGGCGTGCGTTTCTTCCATGACGACGGACCGCTGCATGACGGCTACACGCCGGAGTCCGCGCTGGTGTTCCTGGACCGCGACATCACCTTCACGGTCGAGGACGAGGCCGAAGCCCGCTCCTACGCGGAGGCAGACCCGCAGTTCACCGTGATCGAGCAAACCGCGTTCGGCGAGTGGCAGGTCACGCGCAAGCTGGGCGCCAAGGTCCGCGTTCCGCGGCGCGCGACGCTCAACCGCCGCATCGGTGGCCTGTTCCCCACGGACCTCGACCCGGCACGCTGGGGAATCCCGGCCTCGATGCTGGACTCGATCGACCCGATCGCCGTGTGGAACCTGGTCAGTGCGGTAGACGCTTTCGTGTCGGCAGGCTTTAGCCCGGCCGAGCTGCTGCGCGTCGTCCACCCGGCAGCCGTCGCCTCGACGCAGGGCACCGGCTTCGGCGGCATGCGCTCGATGCACAAGCTGTTCGTCGACCGTTTCCTGGGCGAAGAATACCCGCAGGACATCCTGCAGGAGACCCTGCCCAACGTGGTCGCGGCACACACCATGCAGTCCTACGTCGGCGGATACGGTTCGATGATCAACCCCGTGGGAGCATGCGCGACCGCTGCGGTGTCCATCGAAGAGGGAGTGGACAAGATCAAGGCCGGTAAAGCCGACTTCGTCGTGGCCGGCGCCATCGACGACATTCAGGTGGAGTCGATCGTGGGCTTCGGCGCGATGAATGCGACGGCGAACTCGCAGGAGCTGCTGGATCGCGGTATCTCCCCACGTTTCGTCTCGCGCGCCAACGACCGCCGTCGCGGCGGCTTCGTCGAGGCACAGGGGGGCGGCACCGTGCTGCTGACCCGCGCGTCGGTGGCCCTCGACATGGGCCTGCCGGTCCTGGCTGTCGTGGCCCACACGCAGACCTTCAGCGATGGCGCACACACGTCGATCCCGGCGCCCGGCCTGGGCGCCCTCGCGGTCGCGCGCGGCAAAGAAGACTCGGCGATTGCCCGCAACCTGGCTGAGCTGGGTGTGGGTATCGACGACGTCGCGTTCGTGTCCAAGCACGATACCTCGACGAATGCCAACGACCCGAACGAGTCGGACCTGCACGCGCGCGTCGGTCAGGCGCTGGGCCGTACGCCCGGCAACCCGCTCCTCGTCATCTCGCAGAAGACCCTGACGGGTCACGCGAAGGGCGGCGCGTGCGTGTTCCAGGTCGGAGGCATCATCGACGTGTTCCGCACCGGTGTGCTCCCCGCGAACGTCGCGCTCGATTGCGTCGACGACGCGATGGAAAAGTTCAGCCCGCTCGTGTGGCTGCGTTCCCCGCTGAATCTGTCGGCTCGCGGCCCGGTGCGCGCGGCGTTCGCCACGTCGCTTGGGTTCGGCCACGTATCCGGCTTCCTGGCGCTGGTCAACCCGGCCGCCTTCGAGGCCATCGTGGAGCGCGAGGCCGGTCGCGATCGGCTTGACGCCTGGCGCGCCGCTTCGGATCGACGTCTGCGCTCCGGCCAGCGTCACATCGAGATGGGTATGCTGGGCCACGCACCGCTGTTCACGTCGGTGGAGGCTCGCCGCCTGCCCGATGATCCGGCGGCCGGCCTCGCGGGTGACCCGCACGAGGTCGAGTCCGCAATCCTGCTGGATCCTGCGGCGCGCCTGGGCCAGGACGGTTTCTACCACCTGCCCACGGGCGAGTAAGCCGCATGCGCGGGCTCGGCGTTGACCTGGTGTTCCTCCCTGAGTTTGCCGCTCAGGTGGGGGCACCCGGATCGGCCTTCCTGGACGGCGTTCTCACGCCGCGGGAGGCCCGCCGGGTCCGCGCACGCGCCGCCGCAACCAGCGGCGCGCAATCCCCCACCGCCCGCCACGACGAGGCCGTGGCCCGCCACGCGGGCGGGCTGTGGGCTGCGAAGGAAGCCTTCATCAAGGCGTGGTCCTCAGCCCTGTTCGCCGCAGCACCCCCCATCGGAGCGGACGAGGTGAATTGGCGCGAGATAGAGGTGATCCACGATCAGTGGGATCGCCCGGCAATCGCGCTGCACGGCGATGTCGCGCGGGCGTGCGAGGCGTGCCTGGGCCCGGCATCCTCCTGGAGGGTGCTCGTGTCCATCAGCCATGATGGCCCGTGCGCGGTCGCGCAGGTCATCATCGCCGATGCCTGCGATTAGACGACCTGAGACGCCGAGGTCGCCGCGTAGTCAAAACGCATCCCGTTTTCGGGACCGCGATCCGAGGCGTCGTCCTCGCCTGCCTCGCACACCTCTGGGACCTCGTGGCTGTTCGCGCCGCTCTCCCCCTGCGTCGGCTCGTGCGGGCCGCACTCGTCGGGTTCTTTCCGAGGATCCCACGCCAGGCCGTGTTCCGGGTTCCACGCGGACGCCTCGGCGTGCTCGGCGGTGCCCTCGACGCCGTGGGTCGCCAGATTCGCCTCCCGGAGCGGGCGTGGTTTTTCTTCCTCCCCACAGTCCTCTCCCGCGGGGAAAGGGGCACCCGCCTGCGTCCCGGATGTATCGTCCCGGTCCTGCGTTCCCCTCCCCGGCCTGGTCGAGAAGGGGTCGCCCTGCGAGCCCGCAGCCGGTTGTTCGGCGAGGCCGTGTACCTGATTCTTGCTGAATTGCGCGGTCCCCCTGGCCAGGTCGTGGCCAACCGCGCTGGCGCGAAACACGATAGAGGATCGGATCTGTCCGCCCGCGTCAATCCACCCATTGGGCACGGGTCGGGCAACCACCACGACGGGGTCGCCCTTGCGGCAGCTGCGGAACACGTTTTCGGCGAGCGTGTCCCACGTTTCGATCGTGTACCAGTAGGCTCCGTCCTCCACGTAGGAGGCAGAGCCCGGCTGGGCCTCGCTCCTGAAACGCCAGCGGGTGATCGCCAGCCGGAACGTGGTCACGCACGTGTTTCCTTTGACGTGCTTCATGAGCGGATCCGATCCGATACGCCCCTTGAGGGTCGTCGATATGTCCTGCATCGTTGCGTCCTTTGCTCGGGTGTGGCCGGCACGGGCCGGATGCAACCAGCAAACACCGCGCGCCCCGGCGGCTTCAAACGATCGCTTATCCCCCTGTGGATACGCACGACACGACGCATGCCCCTGTGCATAGGCGGGACGGCGCCTCGTGGAAGAGAAAAGCCTAGGCCTGGGTGTCCTCGCCAAGCGATGCGATGCCCAGCGCGACGACCTCACGGGCGACCGCACGTGCTTTCTCGGTGGTGACGGGCTGCGCCGGGAAGAGCACGCGACGGTAGTATTCCAGCTCCTGGATGGACTCGAGGATATCCGCCAGCGCGCGGTGTCCCCCATTCTTGACGGGCGACTCGGCGAAAGCCGCACGGTACCACCGTTTAGCCAGCTCTTTAACGGAAGACACGTCGACCAAGCGATAGTGCAGGTGTTCAACCACGGAGGGCATGTTCGCCTCGAGGAACATCTTGTCGGTGCCCACGGAATTGCCCGCCAAGAGTGCTTTCCCCTGCTGCGGCACGAAACGCTTGATGTAGGACAGGACCCGATCGGTCGCTTCCTCCATGGACACCCCGGAGGTGGCCAGCTCATCGAGCAGCCCGGAGGCGGTGTGCATGTTGCGCACGAAGTCGCTCATGCCATCCAGTGCGGACGCGGGCGGCGTGATGAGCACGTCAATTCCGGGGTCCACAATCATCAGATCGCCGTCGGTGACCACGACGGACACTTCGATGAGGGCGTCGCGAGCGACGTCCAGGCCGGTCATTTCACAGTCAATCCAGACCAGGGGGTCTTTCAGAGTTTTCACGCCCTCCATTTTAGTGCGCTCCTGGATAGGGTCGCATGGGGCGCAGATGGTGGTCACACTACACTGGGAGGCGTCGGAAGGAGTTTTCATGCCCGCGAGCCCTCACGTGACGTCGCCAAGGGATATTCGTCAGGCGGCCGCGGCCCTGGAAGGGGGTGGCCGTTCATACGAACCTCGAGCGCTCGGAGCGCTTGTCTGCCGAGGCGGGCGTGGATGTCTTGCTCAAGCGTGAGGACCAGCAAAAGTGCCGCTCGTTCAAGGTACGAGGCGCCTATTCGCGCATGTTCCTGCTGTCCCCGTCTGAGCGTGAGCGCGGCGTCGTGTGCGCGTCCGCGGGCAACCACGCCCAGGGCGTGGCGTACGCGTGCGCTCACCTGGGCGTACGCGGCACCATTTATCTGCCGTCGAACACGCCCCGCCAGAAGCGCCGCCGGATCGCGACTATCGGTGGAGGTTGGGTCGAGCAGGTCATCGTGGATGGAACGTTTGATCGCGCGAATGCGCTCGCTCAGGAGGCGGCGCGCACGGCAAACCACACGTACGTTCACCCCTACGACGATCCTTTCACGATCGCCGGGCAGGGCACGATTGGCGTCGAGCTGGAGTCCCAGATGCCCCGCGACACGGCCGCGATTCTGGTCCCCGCGGGTGGCGGCGGCCTCGTGGCGGGCATAGCGACGTGGCTGCGTGCCAACCGGCCGGAGGTGACGATCATCGGCGTCGAGCCCGCGGGCGCCGCCTCGATGCGCGCGGCCTTCGAGGGCGGCGAGCCGGTCACGCTGGCCAGGGTCGATCCCTTCGTGGATGGCACGGCGGTGGGGCGCGCGGGGGCGCTGCCATTTCGTGTCGCCTCACGGTTTGTCGATTCCATCCTGGTTGTCCCCGAGGGCGCCGTGTGCACGGAGATGCTGGAGCTGTACCAGTCCGATGGGGTCATCGCGGAGCCAGCCGGGGCGCTCGCCTCGACCGCGGCGCACGTCTTTTTGACGGATCCCGCGGATCGTCATTCTCTCCTGGGACGCCCGGACGACGCGATCGTGTGCGTCGTGTCGGGCGGCAACAACGACCTAACGCGCTACGCGGAGGTCATGGAACGCTCGCTGCGTCACGAGGGGCTGCGCCACTACTTCCTGGTGACCTTCCCGCAGCAGCCGGGCATGCTACGCATGTTCCTGGAGGACGTGTTGGGGCCTGCGGACGACATCGTGCACTTCGAATACACGAAGAAGAACAACCGCGAGCTCGGTCCCGCGCTGGTGGGAATCGACCTGTCCAACCGGGACGACATCAACGGGTTGCGTCACCGCATGGAGTCCTCGCCTCTACACGTTGAGGAGCTGCCACTCGATTCGGAGATCACCCGGCTCGTGATATGACCGACGAGAGTCTTCCCAGGGGCCAGGCGCAGCACCAGTCCGACGCGAGCGGGTAGTGGTCTGGGTGCGCGTTGGCTGCGCCACGCGGTGATTGAGGGCGCCGCGTGGCGCGTCAGGCGGCGAGGGTAACGGGTCGGGTGAGGCGCACGCGGACCGCGGGCGTGGAGTTGAAACGGTAGCCTTCGCCGCGGACGGTGGAGATGACGTCGGGCAGGACTGAGAGCTTCTTGCGGAGGCGGCGGATGTGGGCGTCAACGGTGCGCGAGTTGGCCCCGAGTTCGCTTCCGGCCCAGACGGAGGCAAAGAGCTCCTCGCGGGTGACGGATCGGTCGGCGTTGGCTGCCAGGTGTGCCAGCAGGTCGTGTTCCTTAGCGGACAGGCCCGCGTCCTTTCCATCCAGGGTGACCTGGCCGAGGTCGAGGTCGATGTTGATGCGGGAGGAGCTCAGCCTTAAGTCGGCGAGGACATCGAGGAATTCCTTGTAGGTCGTGGGGGCGTCGTCGCTGGCACGGGCCAAGACAGTGGGGGTGTTGACGAGGGTCATGGGTGTATCCGATTCTTCGGGGCCGCATTCCCAGGATCAGCGTGGGCATATCACTGCGGCGGTGATTGACAGGGGTAAACGGGGTGCCAATCACATACACATTCGCGACATCATGCCGCCCGCGGGGCAGCACATGGGGTTCGCGAAGGTCGTCATGACACTAGTTTGTTCGTCGGAATCGCGGGCGGCAACACCATGTTCACACTCTGAGATTGTGTAACGGCGACCGTCTCGCGGATGCCGCTAAGATCGCCCACGAGGCGCAGGCGCGCCGCCTCGTTACCCGTGGCGCCCCCGACAGGACTCGAACCTGCAACCTCGGGATTAGAAGGCCCTTGCTCTATCCATTGAGCTACGGAGGCGTAGCGCTTGCGCGCCGTGTGTAAGACTAGCGGAGGTTCCCCGCGCTTTCCAACGGCGCCTCCGATGGGGGACGCGGAGCGCGGGAGGAACCGAATGGATGGGGCGCAGGCCTCCGCGATGGCTGGAAACCGGGTGTAAGGCCGCGGCGGCGGGCATGACAAAGGCCCGGGACGCTCGTCCCGGGCCCGTGCGTGGAAGTGAGGTCAGTCCTCGACGTCCAGGAGGCCGTTCTTGTAGGCCTTGGCCAGGCGGCGGGGCACGCGGATCTCACGGCCGGCGACCTTGACGGTGTTCAGCTCGGTAAGATCAGCCTTCCAGGTAGACCGGCGTGTGCGGGTGTTCGCACGGGACATCTTGCGCTTAGGAACTGCCATGTCTTACCGCTCCTCTTCTTTCTCGACGACTATTCTGGTGCGCCACGCGGGCGCACGGCGACAACCCGACCAGGCTACCACGGACCGCGGCTTTGGGCACATCGCGCGCCCGCACGGTCCTGCGATTCTGGTTACAGACCCACTGGAGGCGGCCTCACCTAGACTGATCGCATGTCCGTTCTTCGCACGCTGGCCACAGGCACTCTCCTGACCCACCAGATCGAGATCAAGCGTTCGCGTTTCATAACGACGCTGGCCAGGACGGATACACCCACTGAGGCGCGCGACGTGATCGATATGGTGAAAGCCGAACACCCGCAGGCTCGTCACAACTGCTCCGCCTACCTCATTGCCCCCCAAGATGCCGCGCCCCTCCAGCATTCCTCGGACGACGGTGAGCCCCCGGGCACCGCGGGAACACCGATGCTTGAAGCCCTGCGCGCCTCCAACACGTGGAATGCGACGGCCGTCGTCACGCGATACTTCGGGGGAATCCTGCTGGGCACAGGCGGCCTCGTGCGCGCGTATTCAACCTCCGTGTCGCAGGCCGTGGCCGCCGCCCCCATCGCCTACCTCGCAGACCGCGACGTTCTGCGAACTCAGCTGCGGCCGGGCGACGCCGGACGCATCGAGGCCGAGCTTCGCGGGAAGGGTGCCGCGATCTTGGATGCCCAGTGGTCGTCGACGGTCACCCTCACAATCGCAATCGCTCCGGCGCAACGCGAGGCCTTTGATGCGTGCCTGGCCCAGGCCTCGTCGGGCGAGAAACAATTTCGCTACGTGGAAACGCGCCGAATTGAACTGGACGAGGCCCCTCGCGCAGGCTAACAATCGTGGTTGCTAACGCTAATGGAAGGAGCTCTCATGGCACGCATCGCCTCTACCGTCGCCGACCTGATCGGCAAAACCCCTCTCGTCCGCATCCACCACGTCACCGGTGAAGGGGTCGACGTGGTCGCAAAGGTCGAGTCCTTCAACCCCGCGTCCTCCGTGAAGGACCGCATCGCCCGTTCGATCATCGACGCCGCGGAGGCGTCGGGAGCGCTGGGGCCCGGGGGCACTATTGTCGAGGCGACGTCCGGCAACACGGGTATCGCCCTGTCCATGGTGGGCGCAGCGCGCGGCTACAAGGTCGTCATCGTCATGCCCGCCTCCATGTCCATGGAGCGCCGATCAATCGTGCGGGCTTTCGGCGCCGAGCTCGTGCTGACAGACCCCAAAGGAGGAGTCCTGGCCGCGGTCGAGGAGGCGGAGCGCATCGCCTCCGAGCGTCCCGGCGCGATCATCGCCTCTCAGTTCACCAACCCCGCGAATCCCGCGGCGCACGTCGCACACACGGGCGAGGAAATCTGGGCGGACACTGACGGTCAGGTTGACGTCTTCGTCGCCGGCGTGGGTACGGGCGGCACCATCTCGGGCGTCGGCAAGGTCCTCAAGGAAAAGAACCCGAACATTCGTATCATCGCGGCCCAGCCCGCCGAGTCTCCCCTGCTGACCGGCGGTACTCCCGGCCCCCACGGCATGCAGGGCCTCATGCCTAACTTCGTGCCCGACACCTACGACGCCTCCGTCGTCGACGAGGTCATCTCCGTCGAGACCGCGCGGGCGCTGGAATTCGCTCGCCGCTCCGCCGCCGAAGAGGGGCTTCTCGTCGGCATCTCCTCGGGTGCCGCGCTTGCCGCAGTCGCCGCCGTCGCGGCCCGCCCCGAGATGGCCGGCAAGAAGATCGTGACGCTCCTGCCCGACACGGGTGAGCGTTACCTGTCGACCGCCCTCTTCGCCGACCTCGCGGAGTAATCAAACGGAATCCCCGCGGTGGCCCCGGGTGGAATATTCGGGGCCACCGCAGCGTTTTCGAACCAGTCGACCATCCAGGAGGATCCCGTGAAGCTCACCGTGCGCGCCCTGTCTCACGCCCTGCGGCGTGCCCTGCCCACGAGGGCGCTCGGCCTGTTTCGCGAAGACCTTGCGACTGCCCGCCGTCGTGACCCGGCGGCCACGTCCTGCCTGGAGATCGCGCTCACGTATCCGGGCGTTCACGCCCTGTGGACCCACCGCGTCTCGAACGCCCTGTGGCGGCGAGGCGCGCACACGCCCGCCCGCGTCCTGTCCTCCGCTGCCAGGGCGGTAACCGGGGTCGATATCCACCCGGAGGCGCAGATCGGCAGGCGGGTCTTTATCGACCACGCGACGGGCGTCGTCATCGGACAGACCGCCGAGGTGGGAGATGACGTCGTTATCTTCCACGGCGTCACGCTCGGCGGCGTGGCGATGACCCCCGGGAAGCGCCACCCCACCGTGGGCAACCACGTCATGATCGGCGCGGGCGCCAAGGTCCTGGGGCCCATCACCGTGGGAACCGGGGTCAAGATCGGCGCAAACGCCGTCGTCGTGAAGGACGTGCCCTGCGGAAACGTTGCGATCGGCGTTCCGGCACGCCTGCTGCCCAAGCCGCACAAGGACACGCGCGACCGCGACCTCATCGTCGACCCGAACCATTTCTTCGAGGAGCCTGCGCTCTACATCTGATCCGCCCGCGCACGCCGTCAGGAAACAGCTTCACGATCCGTGACAAAGTGAGCACCCTCACCTATAGTTGGTTTATGGAAGCTCGAACTCTACATGCCCCACTGGATGCGTTGTCAGCGGCGAATCGCCCCCAGGGTATCGAGATCGCCACGCTCACAACATTCGACATCCCCGCGCTCGCGGTGCTCACCCTCGAGGCCTACGGCGACGCCGTCACGCCCGAGGCCCTCATGGAAACTTCTGAGGAGCTCCGCCTCACCTTCGAGGGCGCCTTCGGCGCAACCACGGAGGATTCCTTCATCGGCGCGTGGGATGGGGGGACGCTCGTCGGCGCGATCCTCGTCGTACGCGAATCTCCCTGGGACGACGCGCCGGACGGTCCCTTCGTGGTGGACCTGATCGTCGCTCCCGACTACCGCAGGCGTGGCATCGCAACCACGCTCGTCGCGGAGGTCGCCTCCCGCTGCGCGTCCTGGGGCTTCGACAACCTCGCGCTGCGCCTCGATCCGCACCACGGCGGAGCAAACGAACTCTACTCGGTCCTCGGATTCGAGGAGATCGCGTAAGGACGCGCGGGCGCGCGCCCCTTGCCCGCGCGCCTCTCCCGGTGCCGCGCGCCCTCAGCGCTGGCAAGACGGGCACCAGAAAAGGCGCCGACTCTGCATGAGGGCCTCGCGGATCGGCGTCCCACACCGCAGGCACGGCCGATCCGTCCGGTGGTACACGTACCACCGCGAGGCTTCCTCGTCCCCCTCGATGGGCGGGTTCGGCGCCTCGTCGGGATCCATCGTGTCCAGCCGCCCCGCGGCCAGACCTCGGTTCATGAGGTCGCAGACGAGGACCCACAGGTCACGCAGGCGCTTAAGCGAGACGTTGGCGCCCTTCCGGTGCGGCGAAATGCCCGCCAGGAACAGCGCATCCGCACGGTATATGTTCCCTACCCCGGCGATGATGGACTGATCCATGACGATCTCGCCTATCGCGCGCCGCTTGGCGTGCGCCACCTGGGCGAAGCGTTCCATCGCGTCCGCGTCGGCGCGAGCCCCCGCGTCGAGGGGGTCTGGCCCGAGCTTCGCCTCGGCAACGCGGCGCTCCTCGTCGGTGACCAGCTCGCAGCGGTTGGGACCCACCAGGTCCGCGACGGCGTGGTCGTTAAAAAGGCGCAGCCGCACAGCTCCGACAGGCTCCGGGGGTTCCCACTCCCCCGCCCTCGCCTCGCCGAAGCCTGCGCCCCATCGGGTCTCCGAGTGGCCGTTCCACTGCCCGCGTGGGACGTTGGGAATGCGGCGGGCGACGCCGTGGCCCTCATCGACCACGGTTTCGTCGCCGTTGAAACGCCACCACCCGTACAGGCCCAGGTGGATGTGCACCCAGCGCTCGGGCCAGGGCGCGTCCTCCCCCAGGATGGGTTCCCCGCTGCCTGCCGCGGCTCCCTCCAGGAGGGCCACCCCGGCCTCGTACGTCTGGCCGGGAACCGGCGGGACGAAACCGATGAACATGTGTTTGCCGTGGACGCGCACCCTCTGCATCACCCAGCCGTCCAGGTGGGCCGCGGAGGACGCGAAGCGTCCCTGCGGGGACGAAGCCGAGACGGTGCCCCCGACGAAGAGCTCGTCGAGGGTACCGGCTAGGCGACGAATCGCATCGCCTTCAGGCATACATCCTCACTTCTTCACAACGACGTTGACCAGCTTCGGTGCGCGCACGATAACCTTCAGAGGCTCGGCGCCACCCAGCGCCTTGACGATGGGCGCCTCGGCCAGCGCGGCAGCGGTCAGATCGTCCTGCGAGATCGAAGGCGATACCTCGACGCGCGCCTTCACCTTGCCATTCACCTGGACGATAGCCGTAACCGTATCCTCGACCAGCAGCGAGGCGTCCTCGACCACCGGGAAGGGCTCGCGGGCCAGGGATTCCGGGTGGCCGAGCCTGCTCCACAGCTCCTCGCAGATGTGAGGGGCAACCGGGGCCAGCATGAGGATCAGCGGCTCGATGGCGCCTCGCGGCACAGTCTCCAGGCCGGTCAGGTGATTGTTCAAGACGATGAGCTTGGATAGCGCCGTGTTGATGCGCAGGTTCTCGTATTCCTCGGTGACCTCCGTGATCGTGCGGGCCACCAGGCGCCGCGTCCCGTCGTCGGCCCCCTCCTCGCTAACCGTGGGCTCGCCTGTCTGCTCGTCGACCGTGTTGCGCCACAGTCGCTGCAGGAAACGCTGCGAGCCGACCACCGCGCGGGTCTCCCACGGGCGCGACAGGTCCAGGGGGCCCATGCTCATCTCGTAAACGCGGAACACGTCCGCGCCGTAGGCGTCATACATCTCATCGGGCGTCACGATGTTCTTCAGCGATTTGCCCATCTTGCCGTACTCGCGGGCAACGGGTTCGCCGCGGTAGGTGAAGCCGCCTGCCTCGTCCCCCTCGACCTCATCGGCGGGCACGTACTGGCCGCGAGCGTCAGTGTAGGCGTAGGCCTGGACGTATCCCTGGTTGAAGAGCGTGTGATAGGGCTCGGAGTCGGGCACGTGGCCCAGGTCGAAGAGGACCTTCTGCCAGAAGCGCGCGTACAGCAGGTGCAAAACCGCGTGCTCCACGCCGCCCACGTACATGTCGGTGCCGCCGCTGGCCTTGCCCTCACGTGGGCCCATCCAGTACGCCAGGTTCTCCTCACCGGCGAAACGGTCGGTGTTCGTCGGGTCCGTATAGCGCATCTCGTACCAGCACGACCCCGCCCACTGCGGCATCGTGTTGGTTTCGCGGCGGTAACGCTTGGGGCCATCCCCCAGATCCAGGGTGACGTTCGCCCATTCCTCGGCGCGCCCCAGCGGCGCCTCGGGCTGTGAGGAGGCATCGTCGGCGTCGAAGGTGCGCGGGCTGTAGTCGCTGACCTCGGGCAGTTCGACGGGCAGCATCTCTTCGGGCAGCGCGTGTGCCACGCCGTCCTCGTCCCATACGATCGGGAAGGGTTCACCCCAGTAGCGCTGGCGGCTGAACAGCCAGTCGCGCAGGCGGTAGGTGACGGTGCCATACCCCAGCCCCTTCTCGGTCAGCCAGGCGATCATCGCGGCCTTGGCCTCGTCCTTTCCCAGGCCGTTGAGGTCAATCTCGCCGTTCGCCGAGTCCACGGCTACGCCGTCGCCCGTGTATGCGCAGACCTCAAGGTCGTGTCCGTACGGGTCGTCGGCCGGTCCGATCGTGCGCACGACGTCCAGGTCGTAGGCTCGGGCGAAGGCCCAGTCGCGGTCGTCGTGGGCGGGCACGGCCATGATGGCACCGGTGCCATAGCCCCACAGGACGTAGTCGGCGACAAAGATGGGCACCCGGCGTCCGTTGACGGGGTCGATGCCGAAGAGCCCAGTGAATACGCCGGTCTTGGCGCGCTCGTCGTCGGTTCGCTCGGCCTCAGATTTCGCCGAGGCCTGGGCACGGTAGGCGCTCACCGCGGCCTTCGGGGTAGCGGCACCGCCCGTCCACGCGGCCTTCGTTCCCTCGGGCCACGCCTCGGGCAGGGTGAGGGCGGCTTCGTCATTCGCGTCGCCGCCGAGGATCGGATGCTCGGGGGCCACGACCATGAAGGTCGCGCCGAAGAGGGTGTCGGGGCGCGTCGTGTAGACCTCCAGCTCGGACAGGGAGGCCCCCGCCTCGCGCACGCCGGGCACGTCGAAGCGGACCGTGGCGCCCTCGGATCGGCTGATCCAGTTGCGCTGCATCGCGCGCACCTTTTCCGGCCAGTCGATCGCCTCCAGGTCATCCTCGAGGCGCTTGCCGTAGGCGGTGATGCGCATCATCCACTGGCGCAACTTGCGCTGAAAGACGGGGTAGTTGCCGCGTTCGGAGCGCCCGTCCGCCGTGACTTCTTCGTTCGCCAGGACCGTGCCCAGGCCGGGGCACCAGTTCACGGGCGCCTCGGACACGTAGGCCAGCCGACGTGAGTCGACCTCGGCGGCACGCTCCTTCTTCGACAGCTCCGCCCACGGGCGACCGTCGTGTGTTTTCACGCGCCCGTCGGCCAGTTGCTCCTCCAGTTCGGCGATGGGCCGCGCGGCGCCCATCGACCCGTCCGGGGCCGTGGCGGCGGGGTCGAACCACGAGTTGAAGATCTGCAGGAAGATCCACTGCGTCCAGTGCACGTACTGGATGTCGGTCGTCGCGAGCGAGCGGCGAGAGTCATGAGACAGACCCATACGGCGCAGCTGACGGCGCATGTTCGCGATGTTCTGGTTCGTGGTGACCGCCGGGTGTTGGCCGGTCTGCACGGCGTATTGTTCGGCCGGCAACCCGAAGGCGTCGTAGCCCATCGTGTATAGGACGTTGTCGCCCAACATGCGGCGGAAGCGCGCCAGCGTGTCCGTCGCGATGTAGCCCAGCGGGTGCCCCACGTGCAGTCCCTTGCCCGACGGGTAGGGGAACATATCGAGAATGAAGTAGGGGTCGCGGGACGCCAGGGGTCCGGCCAGCGAGCCGGTCGGATTATCCGCGTGGAACGTGCCCAGCTCCTCCCAACGGTCCTGCCACTTCGTCTCGATCTGACCGGCGAGCTCGGCGGTGTAGCGCTGGGCCGGGGCACCGTGCGGATTTTCGCTCATCTGTGCGTTCCTCTGCTTGGATGGGTCACGTAACATTGCTCCCAACAAGGGTAATTCACCGCCGCCCGAGCCGCTTCGCGCGCCCGCCTGCCGCTGCGCGCGAATAGGTGTGGAGCCCGCCATCGTTCACGTCATACCGCCAACGGCTACCGCAGCGCACCCGGATAGGTGACAATAGTCGCATGAGCACAGTCTTTGAAAACATCATCTCGGGCGCCTGGGCGGGACGCTTCGTGTGGGCTGACGACCTGTGCGTCGCTTTCGCAACGATCGAACCTACCTCACCCGGGCATGTCCTCGTCGTGCCCCGCACCCCCTACGAGGCGTGGACGGACGCCCCCGCCGATGTGGCCGCCCACCTCATGACGGTGGCCCGCACGATCGGCCTCGCCCAGAAAGCGGCCTTCGACGTCCCGCGCGCCGGCCTGGCCATCGCTGGTTTCGAGGTCCCCCACACGCACCTGCACGTCATCCCTCTGCGCGACGAGACGGACCTCGCCCTGTCCAAGGCCGCTCCCGCATCCGATGAGGAGCTCGATTCCACGATGACGGCCCTGCGCGGCGCTCTTTGCGCGGCCGGGCACACCGCTCACGTGCCGACCGACATGAGCTCCGCGGCGCTCGCCTGACCCTCATCACGCCACGCCGCGACCTCCCGGGGTTCTCCCAGCTCGACCACGGAAGTCAGGGGTCGGGGCGGCCAGCCTCGTTTCCGGTCGGTCGTGCCAGTGGCCCACCGTGTCAGTCGCGCACGATAATTTCCGAGGCCTGGGAAGGCTCCAAGCGCACCGTCTGTCCGTCGCTGAGGGCGACCGTGATCTCCAGGCCGCTTGCGACGACACTCACGCGCGCTCCGAGGATCAGTCCCGACCGTTCCCAGGCGCGCAACGCACACGGGTCACGGTCCGGCAGGCGCTCAATCTCCCCGCCACTTCCGACGGGGAGGGAGGCCAGGGGCACACCGGGCACGCTCTCGCTCGACCCGTCGGCGCGCGGAATCGGATCCCCGTGCGGGTCGCGCGTTGGATAGCCGAGCACCCGGTCTAGACGGTCGAGCAGGCGCTGCGAGACCGCGTGTTCGAGGATCTCCGCTTCCTCGTGCACTTCATCCCACGAGAAACCGAGCGCCTCGTGGAGATACGTCTCCAGCAGCCTGTGGCGTCGAACCATTCCGAGCGCAACCGTTCGCCCCTGCTCGGTCAGCCGCACGCGCCCGTAGCGCTCATGAACCACCATGCCCCGACGCGTCAGGCGCTGCACGTTCTCCGTCGCCGTCGACGGAACAACGCCCATGTGTTTGGCTATGTCCTTCGGTTTGACGCCGTCGCGTCCGGCTTCCTCCGCGCTCCACACGAGTTTCAAGATGTCCTCGGCGACCGCGGAATGCGCGCTCGATGCTTCCGCCATGGCAGCCCCTTCCGTCTCCAGTCTCATTGTAGGCCCGGGCCCTCCCCCGCCTGCGACATATGACACGAGCAGGGACGGTGACTTGCAGACAAGCCCCCACCCATGTACATTTATCTCTTGGTTGCAAAACCCCCGCGTCATTAGCTCAATTGGCAGAGCAGCTGACTCTTAATCAGCGGGTTGAGGGTTCAAGTCCCCCATGACGCACAGCTTTCCCGGCCCGACGGCCGGCGAAAGTCCCGCGTCATTAGCTCAATTGGCAGAGCAGCTGACTCTTAATCAGCGGGTTGAGGGTTCAAGTCCCCCATGACGCACAGCGAATAACCGGCGGCTCGTGGGTCGCCGGTTTTTTACTGTGGTGCCCCCGCGGCTTTGATGCCCCGTCCCTACCACGCACAATACCCGGGGAGCCCCACACCCACGTTTTGTGATAGCCCACCAATCGCACGCGAACCCGCCAGGTTGCACGCTGGCCCCCTTGGCCACGCGTGGGCGGGGCCGCTCACGCGCATCTCAGCGCGTTAACGCGCGCCCCAGCCAGGGGACTAACGCGAGCGGGGCAATAGCAGCTCGCACGCCAGGCCGGGGCGCCCTCTCGAGCGACCCGGCCTGACCCGTTCGGACCGGCACCGCTTAGTGCCCCGGCCAGCTGCGGATCGTCGTAAGCGCAGCCACGCAATAGCGGTCCCATGTGCGGCCGCCGATGCGCACTGCCGTTTCTAGGACGACGACAGACCACGCGAGGGCGACGATGAAGGCCACCCACTGCGGGACGACGCCAAAGCTCGCCAGGACCAGCAGCACGTAAGAGGGAAGCTGCAGCACCGCGGTGCCGACAAAACCGATGAGCTGCAGCAACATCGTCATCAGGAACGACCCCGTGCCCTTGGTCGCCAGGGGCGACGTACCCGGAGGCTGAACCGGGTAGACCCAGCGCGCGTTCACGACCAGAGTCGTGGCGGCCGCCCCGGAGAAGAACACGATACCCATCACCTGGTGGTACACAAAGTCAGCGGCGCTCGCGTGTACCACCGTGTCGTGGATCAGGTAGCCGACAACCTGGGGAAGCAGGACCGGCAGGGAACCAACGAGGCGGCCCCGACGTTCCTCGCACCCGCTCATGCCCGATGAAACGACGATCCAGGCGCCCGTTGAGTCGTACTGCATGAGCGAGCCGGTGGCCAGGCCAGTCGTGATCGGCACCAGATACAAGAAGACACCCGAGAACACCATGGTCTGTCCGCCGATGTCGATTCGTCCCATGAGGATCGCCATGATCGGGAAAAGAAGGGCGAGAACGAGGTTCATGTTCAGGCGCGGGTCCACGATCCAGTAGCGCAGGGTGCGTGCTGCGAGCGACGCGCTGCGGGGGCCGAGGCCGAGCCGGGTGAACCAATCGACGCTGTGCAGCCCCGCGGAGCGGGCTTGTGCGACGCGCTGAGTGCGCTGGGCAACGTCGATGGAGTCATCGATCAGGTGACGTCCCTCGTCCATGGCTCGCTGTGCGTCGGCCGAGATGTGACCGGCGTACCCGGTCATGACGGGGCCCAGGACCGTCAGCCACGCGCGCCATCCCAGGTAAGCGGTGACGACGCTAATGGCTGCGCGGATCGCTGCCTCCACCCAGACTCCCTCGACGAGGGAAGCGACGACGCCGAAGGGGGCACCGAAGGGGGTCCACAGGGCGATCACCACCCCGGCCTCGAAAGTGTCGAACGAGAAGTTGTGGGCAAGGACGCTGAGCCAGTAGCCCATCGGCGTGAGGACCACCATGAAGACGGTGACGCCGATGAGCGTGATCAGGTCTTTCTTACCCGAGGTGTTAAGTCGCACGGCGAACCATGTTCCGGCCGCGCGAGCCCACAGGACCGCGATGCCGAGGGTCACGACGGAAGCGACCAGCCAGCCGAGGGCCTCAACCCACTGCGCGCGCCACAGGGCGAACCAGGTGGGCAGGAAGAGCAGGACAGCGGAGACGACGCCTCCCGGGCCGACGGCGGTCGCCACCCCCAGGGCCGCTGCCAATCGTTTGCTCGGTCCGACGTAGGGCGAGAGGCGCACCGGGTCCACCGAGTTATCCATCGACGCAAACAGAATCGGGAACACGAGCCACGCGGCGGCGACGAGAGGGCCGACGAAGGCGAAGAGCGGAGCCATGCTCGCTGCCTCGTCTGAGCGCGCCAGGAAGGCGACACCCGCAAAGGCGCTCACCCCCAAGAAGGCCATATAGAGCGTCCCAATGATCGACAGGACGAGGATGGCGGTCTGGCGACGGATCGTGTTCCAGATGAGCTGGAACTTCAGGCGGATCAGCTGCCCAACCACGACAGGCCCTCCTCCTCGTGAACGCCACCAACCAGGGAGGTGAAGCGTTCGCCCAAGTCTTTGCCCTGCGCGACCTCGTCGGTCGTTCCCGCCACAAGCACCCGCCCCTTGTCGATGATCGCGACGTGGGTGCACAGCTGCTGAACGGTGGCCATGACGTGGGAGGACAGAATCACGGTCCCGCCGCGCTTCGTGTACTCCGTGAGGATCTGGCGAATATTCGTGGCGGAGACGGGGTCCACCGCCTCGAAGGGTTCGTCTAGGACGAGGATGCGCGGAGAGTGAATGAGTGCGGCGGCCAGCGCGATCTTCTTTGTCATGCCGGCCGAGTAGTCGGCGATGAGTTTCTTCCCGGCCTCGGTCAGATCCAGGGCGGCCAGCAGCTCCTGGGAGCGCACTCGAGCCGTGTCCGCGTCCAGGCCGCGGAGCATGGCGACGTGAACGAGGAAGTCGGGACCGGAGAGTCGGTCGAGCAGGCGCATCCCGTCGGGCATGACACCGAGAAGGGAGCGGGCCCGATTGACGTCTTTCCACACGTCAACCCCGTGCACGAGCGCTGTGCCGCGATCGGGGGTAAGCAGGCCGGTGACCATGGTCAGGGTCGTGGTCTTGCCCGCGCCGTTAGGGCCGACGATCCCGTAGAAAGAGCCGGTGGGGATATCGAGCGAGAGGTCGGCGACGGCGATGAGGTTGCCGTAGATCTTGACGAGGCCTCGGATCGCCAGGGCGATATCGTCCCCAACGGGAGCGGCGGACGGTGATTCGGACACGAGATACTCCTTCGCTGATCGAAATACCTCTGAAATCTTACGGGGAAAACTTCGGCGTCCATAAGGAATTCTCGGGGAACGGACACCAACCCCTGATCCGCTCAGGCTGCGTGGCGCCGCGTCTAGAGGCCACGAAATACCGTTAGTCGATGCCCAGCTCCCGACGCAGGCGCTGGACGTGGCCGGTCGCCTTCACGTTGTACTGGGCCAGGGCAACCGTGCCGTCCGGCGCCACGACAACGGTCGATCGAATGATGCCGACGTAGGTGTACCCGTAGTTTTTCTTCTCTCCCCACGCGCCGTAGGCCTCGAGAACACGATGCTCGGGGTCGGAGGCCAGCGGGAAGGTCAGGGAGCGCTTCTCAGCGAAGCGCGTCAGGGCGACCATAGAATCGGCGGACACGCCGATGACCGAGTAGCCAGCGGCCTGCAGGGAGGCCAGGGAGTCGCGGAAGTCGCAAGCCTGCTTCGTGCAGCCGGGGGTCGATGCCTTCGGGTAGAAATAGATGATGACGCCACGCGAGGATGACGCTAGTTCACGGGACAGGGTGACCGTCCCCTGCGTGGTTTCGAGAGTGAAATCTGGGGCCTTCTGGCCGATCTGCACAGCGCTCATGCAAGCCAGTCTATCGGGGCACCCTCACCCGGTGCGACCGGGGTGGAGCCGGTGCGCGAGATGGGACTCGAACCCACACGTCATAGACACTGGAACCTAAATCCAGCGCGTCTGCCAATTCCGCCACTCGCGCGCGCCCCTAAGTGTAACCGATGGGTGCGGCCGCGTCGCCGTACCTCCGGTGAACGGATCGCTCGGGACATGGAGCACCGCGCGCCCGGTGAACAGGGCACCTGGGGCGTGGATCGACGCCCCCTGGGGGGTGCCAAGCGCCCCTCAGCGATCGGCGCGCTCGATCGTGCCCTCGCCCAGCACGCGACTTCCCCGATAGACAACCATGGACTGCCCACGGGCGACGCCGCGCGCGCTGCCCTCGAGGGTGACGCTGATCGTAGCGGCGTCCTCGTCGCGGGTCAGGGCTGCAACGGGGATGGGCGCGCCGTGTGCGCGCAGCTGGACGAACAGATCCGCCGTCTTTACACCGTCGTCGTCGGCGGCGAGCCACACTGCATCGGTCGCACGTATTCGCGAGATAGACAGCAGCTCGGAGGCGCCTACGACCACCTGGTTCGTCTCGGGCCTGGTCTGAAGCACGTATCGGGGGCGCCCGTCGGGCGCGGGTTCCCCGATCCGCAGGCCCTTGCGCTGGCCGACCGTGTAGTTCCAGTAGCCGCCGTGGTGGCCGAGGACCTGCCCGTCGGGCGTGACAATCTCGCCCTCAGCGGACCCCAGGTGGGCGCGCAGGAACCCCTGGGTGTCCCCGTCGGGGATGAAGCAAATGTCGTAGGAGTCGGGCTTGTTGGACACGCCCAGGCCCAGGCGCTCGGCCTCGGAACGCACCCATGCCTTGGAGGGGGCATCCCCGAGGGGCAAGACGACGCGACCGAGCTCGTCCGAGCCCATGACGGCCAGCACGTAAGACTGGTCCTTCAAGTTATCGGTACCCCGGTGCAGCTCGGGTCCGCTCTCCCCCTCCACGATGGCCGCGTAGTGCCCGGTGCACACCGCGTCGAAACCGAGGGCCCGCGCCCGGCTCGCCAGCTCGCGAAACTTCACGAACTCGTTGCAGCGCACGCATGGGTTGGGGGTGCGGCCGGCGCGGTACTGGGCGATAAAGTCGGTGATGACGGTCTGCTCGAACTCCTCGGCCAGGTCCCACACGTAAAAGGGGACGCCGATGATCTGCGCGGCGCGCGCCGCGTCCGTCGCGTCCTCGACCGAACAGCAGCCGCGCGACCCGATCCGACACTCCTGAGGCTGGGAGGACAGGGCCATGTGAACGCCAACTACGTCGTGACCGGCCTCGACGGCCTTTGCGGCGGCGACGGCGGAATCGACGCCGCCGGAGAGCGCTGCCAGAACGCGCATGCTTAGCCCTCCTCGTTTCGCTCGTTGCGCACGCGGGTGACCCCGTCCAGGGCCGCGCCCGCCCGGATCGCCGCGGGCAGGGCCGACAGAAAGGCGTCAATGTCGGCGCGCGTCGTGTCATGTCCGAGCGAGACGCGCAGGACGCCCAGAGCAGAATCCTCGCTGTGCCCCATGGCCATCATGATGGCAGAGGGCCGGGTGACGCCCGCGTGACACGCCGATCCCGCGGACACCGCGATTCCGGCCATGTCGAAGGCCATGAGGACGGCCTCGGGGCGGGCGGTCGGCAGGGACAGGTGGATGATTGCACTGGACGAGGCCAAAGCCCCCACCGTCGGCTCAACGCCGTGGGGCAAATGGTTCAGCAGGTGCGCCCGCAGGTCGCGGGACCGTCGCGCGAAGGCTGCGCGCTCGGCGACAACTTCGGTGAGCGCCGCCGCGAGGGCGCATGCCCCCGCCACGTCGGGGGTGCCCGACCGAATCGAACGCTCGTGGCCGCCGCCCGGCCTGTCGGTGACCATCGGTATGCCGCGCTTGGCCAGCAGAACGCCGATTCCGACGGGTGCACCGACTTTGTGGCCACCGACGCTCATGAGGTCCACGCCCAATCGGGCAAATGACACGTCCATCGTGGCCACGGCCTGCGCCGCATCGCTGTGCGTCAGCCCGCCGGCCGTGCGCACACGCGAGGCGAAGCCCTCAACGGGCTGGATCGTGCCGATTTCGGAGGAGACGAGGGTCATGGAACCGAGCGCCAGGCGCCCGCCGAATAGCGGCTGATAATCGCCGTGATCGGTTGCGTCCGGCAGGACGCTGATCCCCTCCCGGTTAACGCCGAGCTCGATCCAGCTAAAGGACTCGCGCTGCGCGACCTCGCGCTGGTGGGCGACGGCGTCGTGTTCGACGCTGGAGACCGCGATGAGGTTGCGCCGCGCATCGCGAGAACGCATCCCGCGGGCGCCGGCCATGATCCCCAGCGCGTCCGACTCGGTGGCGCCCGAAGTAAAGATGACCTCGTGAATATCGGCGCCCAGGGCGTCTCCGACTTCCTCACGGGCGTCTTCAAGCATGCGACGGGTCCGCCGCCCCCCAAAGTGGAGGGCGGCGGGGTTGCCGGGAGAGGCGGCCAGGTCGCGCTGTGCACGAGTCCACGCCTCGAGGGCGCACGCGCGCAACGGGGTCGTGGCCGCGTGATCGAGGTAGACGCTCACGCCTGGGCGCGCGCCTCCTCGATCGCGGCCAGCGCAGCGGGCACGACCTTCGCGACGTCTCCGACCACGCCGAAGTCCGCGATGTCGAAGATCGGTGCGTCCGGGTCGTCGCACACGGCCACGATGTGGGCGGCGGACTGCATGCCCACCGTATGGTGGATGGCCCCGGACACGCCCAGGCCGATGTACAGGTTCGGGGTCAGCGTCAATCCGGTCTGGCCGATCTGTTCGCCGCGCGGCGCCCAACCCTCGTCGCACGCGACGCGGGTAGCCCCAACGGCGCCGCCGAGGGCGCTGGCCAGAGAACGGACCAGCTCGAAGTCGCCGTCCACGCCGCGCCCGCCACAAACGACGGTCGACGCGTCCTGAAGAGACACGCCATCGGCGTCGTCCGGCACACAGGACACGACCTCAATCGAGGAGGCCTCCGCGCTTAGCGGGACGGGCAGCTCCTGCGGGGTCAGGGCGACGGGCGAGGGAACCACGGCCTCGTCGATGACGCCCGAGGAGACACCCACGATCGGGGTTATCCCGTCGAGGACGACGCGCATCGACCAGGAACCCCCCAGGGCGGTCTTGCCGACCTGCAGGATCCCGCCGTCGAAGGAGACGGACGACGCGCCGGAGACCACGCCGGCCTCGGTGATCGCGCCGACACGACCGGCGATCTCACGGCCCCGGTAATCCGAACCCAGCAGCACCAGGCCAAAGGAGTCGGTCTCCAGGGCGGCGATAATCGCGTCGGAGGCGACGACCGAGGAACGCGCCGCATCACCCATGCACGCGTGCAGCACGCGGGTCGCACCCAGCTCGGACAGGGAGCGCTTGTCGGGCGCGGCCGCGACGGACAGGGCGACGACGTCGCCAGACGTCAGGGAAGCGGCCAGGGTGACCGCCTGGCGAGCCAGGGGCGTCAGGCGGTCACCCGCCTGATCGGCCAGGACCAGGATGGGGGAGGTCATCTGCTGTGTCATGTCACTTCACCACCGTGAGAATGTAGTCGGCCAGCGCGCGCCCGCCTTCGCCGGAGTCCTGAATGATCGTGCCGGAGCCATCGCGCGTGTTCTCTTCGCCGTGGGTGACGGCGGTCAGCGCGCGGCGCAGCGTCAGCGCCTGTCCGCCAGGAACCTCCACGAGGTCGTCGATCCCCCACTGCTCCATCGGCTTCTTTCGGGCGGCCTTCATGGCGGCGAAAGCCGGATAGCGGGGCTCGTTGATCTGGTCGGTGACGGAGACAACAGCGGGCAGGGGTGCGCGCAGCGTCTCTGTGTAGCCGTCCACGGCGCGCTCGATCGTGACGGTGCCGTCTTGAATGCGCAGGGTGCGCGCCAGCCCCAGCATCGGCAGGTGGGCTTTGGCTGCGAGGGCCGCGGGCAGCATGGAGGTCATCGCATCCAGCGAGGCCATGCCGGTGATCACCAGATCGATAGGCCCGTCTTCGTCAGCAATCTTGGCAATCGCGACGGAAAGCACGGAGGCCGTCGTGATGACGTCGGATCCCTCAAGGAAATCATCGGAGACCAGGTAGGCGCGGTCGGCACCCATCTGCAGGGCGCGCATGAGCGCATCCTCGGCGTCCTCGGGCCCCATCGTCAGGGCGATGACCTCGGCCTCGCGCCCCGCTTCCTCTTCCGCTTCCTTCAAGCCGACGGCGGCCTCGACAGCGTTCTCGTCCAGCTCGTTCAAAACATCGTCCTCACCGCGCACCAGGCGGCCGCCCTCAAAGCGGCGTTCGGACTGCACATCCGGGACATGCTTCACACACACGACAATTCTCATGCCTTCTAGCGTGCCACATTCCGCGCCCCGCGCCCATATGAGGGTTCCCTCACCGGCCCGTTCCGCCCGTCACGGATGCGCGGCCCCCTCCGATCCGCCCACCCAGTTAACGGTCACGTATGATGGGGGCGCCTGTGCCCATCAGGCTAGGGCACGGCCAGTCGTTCGTCAGGAGGAGGCACGTTTTATGTCCGAGCGCTCAGGCTCGTCCCGCGTCCCCACCGTGCGCGTCACCGCACCCAATCCGGTGCCCACCCGCCTGGGCGTCTACCCATCGGGGGACGGGCTTGACGTCGCCGTGGTCGCGCGGGAGGCCCACGGCGTGGACATGTGCATCTTCGACCAGGCGGGGGCTGAGACGCGTTTTTCTCTGCTCGGCCCGCACGCGGGCGTGTGGCACGGGCATATCCCCGGCTTCGGTCCGGGTACTCGCTACGGATTCCGCGCGCACGGGCCGTGGGACCCGGACGGCGGCTTGTTCTTTAACTCCCACAAGCTGCTGCTGGATCCGTACGGCAGAGGCCTCGAGGGGGTCGTGGACCTCAGGCCCGCGGTGTACGCACACTGCGTGGACGAGGAACTGTACCCCTTGGAGTACCCGATGCGCCGCTCCCCCCTCGACTCGGCCCCGCACATGCCGCGCTCGGTCGTCGTCGATCCGTCCTTCCCCATCGCGCCCAATCCTCGCACGCCGTGGGAGACGACGGTCATCTACGAAATCCACGTTAAGGGTTTCACCAAGAACATGCCCGGCGTGCCCCCCCAGCTGCGCGGCACCTACGCCGGCCTGGCCCACCCGGCCTCCGTGTCCTACCTCAAGGACCTGGGCATCACGGCCGTCGAGCTGCTGCCCGTGCACGCCAAGTGCGATGAGCCCTTCCTCACGGAACGAGGCCTGACGAACTACTGGGGATACTCCACCCTGTCCTTCTTCGCCCCGGAGCCCTCCTACGCGACCGCCGACTCGCGCGCCCGCGGCGCGCAGGCCATAGTTGACGAGTTCCGCGGCATGGTGTCCCTGCTGCATCAGGCCGGCATCGAGGTCATTCTGGACGTCGTCTACAACCACACCTGCGAGGGCGGTGACGCGGGGCCCTCCCTGTCGTGGCGCGGCCTGGACTCCGACATGTACTACCGCCACACGTCCACGCGACCGGTGCAGACCATCGACGTGACCGGCACGGGCAACACGGTGAACGTGGATCACCCGAAGACCATCCAGATGGTGCTGGACTCCCTGCGCTACTGGGCCCGCGACATGGGTGTGGACGGCTTCCGTTTCGACCTGGCCGCCACGCTGGGGCGTTTCGCGACCGGCTTCAGCCCCATGCATCCACTCCTCATCGCCATGGCCACCGACGACGTGCTGGCCCATGCGAAACTGATCGCAGAGCCGTGGGACGTGGGTCCCGGCGGCTGGCAGACGGGCAATTTCCCCGTGCCCTTCTCTGAGTGGAACGACCACTACCGGGGTGCCCTGCGTAACTTCTGGCTCGCGGACGTGCGCGCCCAGGCCTCGGGACACGTCGTTTCGGGCCCCAACGATCTGGCGACCCGCTTGTCAGGCTCCCAGGATGTTTTCGAGCACGGGCTCGGGCGTCTTCGGGGGCCGCGCGCCTCCGTCAACTTCGTGACCGCCCACGACGGCTTCACGCTGGCGGATCTGAGCGCCTACGACCATAAGCACAACACGGCGAACCTGGAAAACAATCGCGACGGGTCCAACGACAATCGCTCGTGGAACCACGGCGTCGAAGGAACGCTGGCGTCAAATGGCACTCCCCCGAACGCGCTCACGCCCTATGCGATCCTCTCGGACATGACGATCGCCGACCTGCGCGCCCGCTCCCAACGCAACATCCTGGCCACGATGTTCGTCTCCTCTGGCACGCCGATGTTGCTGGGTGGCGACGAATTCGGGCGCACCCAGTACGGCAACAACAACGCCTACTGTCAGGACGACCCGATTTCGTGGATCGACTGGGACCTGGCCGAGGGGCAGCAGGCACAGATCGACGCCGTGTCCTGGCTGATCGCTCTGCGCAAGGCCCACCCGGTGCTGCGACCCGACCGTTTCGCCACGGGTCAGCCTTTCGGCGGGGACACGATCCCCGACCTCTCGTGGTACACGGCCCAGGGCACGCCAATGCCGGACTACGGGTGGACGGACTCTCGTCACCGAACGTTCCAGATGCTGCGCTCGGGCCTGAAGTGGGGAGACCGCGACGCCTTGATCATCATTAACGCGAACCTGGACGACGCGGAGGTGACACTCCCGGCGGGCCACGACCTGGATTGGTTGATCGCCTATTCAACCGTGTGGGATTCCCCCGCGCAGGGGGGCGTCGGTTCCTCGCGCAACCCGGGCGAGCTCTCACTCGAGGTTGAGCACGTCACCCCACGCTCCACGCTCACAGTCGAGGCGCTCTCCGTGTCCATCCTGCTCTCGGATGTCTCCTTCCGGCCAGAGAACTGATCGCCCGCACCCCACCGTTTCGCTTTCGCCCCACTCACTGGTTAGGATCGAGGCATGACTCGCAGTGAAGATGCCCTGGAAACAGCCACCTCCGATGCTTCCCTGGCCCGCTCGAAAGCTCGCAGCGCCGAGATCGACCTGGCCATCGACCGTGATCCCTCGCGTTTCCGTATCCTGACGGGCGACCGCCCCACGGGACACCTGCATCTGGGCCACTACTTCGGCACCCTGCGGAACCGCGTTCTCCTCCAGGACCGCGGCGTCGAGACCTGGGTGTTGGTCGCCGACTACCAGGTCATCACGGACCGCGACGGCATGGGCCCCATTCGCGAGCGGGTTCTCGGCCTGGTTGCCGACTACCTCGCCGCGGGGATTGACCCGGGACGCTCGACGATCTTCAATCACTCGGCGGTGCCGGCGCTCAACCAGCTGATGCTGCCCTTCCTCTCGCTCGTCACCGAGTCGGAACTGCACCGCAATCCCACTGTGAAGGCGGAACTGGAGGCGGTCGAGGGGCGAGCGATGACCGGCCTCATGCTGACCTACCCCGTTCACCAGGCGGCGGACATCCTGTTTTGCAAGGCGAACATCGTTCCCGTGGGCCAGGACCAGCTGCCCCACCTGGAGCAGGCTCGCCTGATCGCGCAGCGTTTCGACAAGCGCTACGGTCGCGCAACGCCCGAGCGCCCCGTGTTCCCCCGTCCCGAGGCCCTCCTGTCCAAGGTGCCGCTGCTGCTGGGCACGGACGGACAGAAAATGTCCAAGTCTCGCGGAAACACGATCGAGCTGCGTATGAGCGCGGACGAGACCGCGAAGATCCTGAAGAAGGCAAAGACGGACGCCGAGCGTCGCATCACCTTCGACCCCGAGGGGCGCCCCGAGGTCTCCAACCTGCTCATGCTCGCCTCCCTGGCGACGGACGAAGATCCGGCGGCCATCGCCGAGCGCGTCGGCGACGCCGGCGCGGGCGCGCTGAAGTCCCTCGTCACCGAATCCCTTAACGAGATGCTCGCCCCCCTGCGAGCGCGCCGCGCCGAGCTGATCGCTCACGAAGATTACCTGCTGTCCGTCCTGCATGAGGGCAACGACCGCGCCAACGAGCAGGCGAATCAGACGCTGTCTGACGTTCGTACGGCCATGCGGATGAACTACTAATCCCTCACACACGATTGGAGGCCTCATGGCTTACGGAAACTTCCCCGAGCATCCGGACGACAGCGTCGGCGGGTGGATGCTCACCCTCTTCATCACAACCATCCCGCTGGTCGGTTTCATCTACCTGCTGGTGTTGGCCTTCTCCTCCGGCGGTTCCCCCTCCAAGAGAAACTTTGCCCGGGCCCTGTTTATCTGGCAGATCATCGGTGCCGTCGTCACGATCATCTTGTTCGTTCTTTTCGGAACCGCAATCTGGGCCGCCCTGCAAAACGGCGTGCACTAGAGCGCCGCAGGATCTCGCGGGGTGGCACCCATATGGGTGCCACCCCGCACCTTTTGAGCGGGACGGTGGGCAGCCCCGCTCCGCCGCACGCCTACTTTCACGTCGAGGAGGAACCGGCTGAAATTTCATGGCCAACCAGCACTTTCGCCTGGGCGTACCCATAGGCTAGTGTGAGAAGCGTGAGCGAGAACCTGCTGCCCCGTATCCCGATCATTGAGGTGTTTCCCGTCGTCGAAGACGGCACACTTGCCGCCAAGGCGACCGAAGGCGAGCCTTTCCCCATTCGCGCGACCGTTTTCCGCGAAGGGCACGACGCTTTCGCCGCCGAGGCCGTCCTGTTGCGTCCTGACGGGGGTGAGCACTCCCGTACGCGCATGGTCGACATTGCGCCCGGCCTGGACCGTTACGAGGCATGGGTGGCCGCCGACGCCCCCGGCGCCTGGTCGTTCCGCGTGGACTCGTGGGCGGACCCCTACGCGACGTGGCGCCAGAGCGCAACCGTCAAGGTGGGCGCGGGCGTCGACGTGGAGCTCATGCTGGAAGAGGGCGCCCGCCTCATGGAACGCGCGGCCGCGGGCAGCGCCCACGCAAACGCATCCCAGGAGCGCCCGTCCCCCTCGGACATTGATATCTTGAACGATGCTGCGCGCCGGTTGCGCGACACCACGCACTCCGCGCAGCAGCGCCTCTCCGCGGGCATCTCCTCTCGCGTTCGCCTCACCTTCCGTGACCACCCGCTGCGAGACCTCATCGGTTCCTCGCGGATCTACCGGCTGGATGTCGCCCGCACGAAGGCCCTGGCGGGAGCGTGGTACGAGATTTTCCCGCGCTCCGCTGGCGCTTTCCAGCGCCCCGACGGTTCCTGGGTGTCCGGCACCCTGGAGCATGCGGCCGAGGATCTCCCGCGCATCGCGGACATGGGCTTCGACGTGGTGTACCTGACCCCGATTCACCCGATCGGTACCACTTATCGAAAGGGCAAGAACAACTCGCTGACCGCCGCACCCGGCGATCCCGGTTCCCCCTACGGCATCGGCTCCCCCGAGGGCGGGCACGACGCCATTCACCCGGACCTGGGTGACTTCGGCGACTTCGACCGCTTTGTCGCGCGCGCCCGCCACCTGGGCCTGGAGGTCGCCCTGGACCTGGCCCTCCAGTGTTCGCCCGACCACCCGTGGGTGACCGACCACCCCGAATGGTTTACCACGCGCGCCGACGGCACCATCGCGTACGCGGAGAACCCCCCGAAGAAGTACCAGGATATCTACCCGCTGAATTTCGACAACGACCCGGAGGGCATCTACAACGCCATCCGAGACGTCATTGAGGTGTGGATCCGCCACGGCGTGACGATTTTCCGCGTGGACAACCCGCACACGAAGCCCATCCCTTTCTGGGAGCGCATGCTCGCCGACGTTAAGGGTGCCCACCCGGGCACGCTCTTCCTGGCCGAGGCATTCACCCGCCCCGCGATGATGCGCACTCTCGGAGCGGTCGGCTTCGACCAGTCCTACACCTACTTTGCGTGGCGGACTGCCAAGCGGGAGATCGAGGAGTACCTGCTTGAGGTCTCCCAGGACACCGCGCACCTTATGCGACCCGCGTTCTGGCCGACCACGCACGACATTCTCACCCCGCAGATGTGGGATGGCGGTACCGCGATCTTTGCGATCCGCGCGATGCTCGCCGCGCTGGGGTCGCCCACCTGGGGAATCTATTCGGGCTACGAGTTTGTCGAGAACGAGCCGCGCGGCGCCTTCCAGGAGCCGAATGACAACGAAAAGTACGAGTTCCGCCCCCGCCGGTGGGAGCTGGCCGACGACATCGGCATCTCGCGCCTATTCACCCTGCTCAATGCGGCGCGCGCCAAGCACCCCGCGCTGCGCCAGCTCCACCAGATCCGCATCCACCCCACCTCCTCGGATCGCCTGATCGCGTTCTCTCGTCAGGTGTCGGGCAAGTTCACGGACGACGGCACACCCGATACCGTCATCTGCGTGATCTCCCTGGATCCGCACAACGGCGTGGATGGCTCGGTCGAGCTCGACTTGGAGGCCATGGGCCTGGCCACGCCCGGCGGACACATCACGGTCGTCGATGAGCTGGATGGGCGCTCCTACGTGTGGGGGTCCTCTAACTGGGTGTCGTTGTCCCCCGTGACCCGCATCGGCCACGTATTCAAGGTGGAGCCCGCCCACTCATCGCCCTGGGCGCAGGCCTGACGCCCGCGCGGTGTACGGCGCGCCGTACACTGCGCCCTATTCGCCCATCGATCTGAGACCGGCTCCCGATTTCGCCGGCCAGACGTTAGACTACAGACACCAGTGAACTGAGCGGTTCACACCACCTGGAGTAAGGAAAATCCATGAGCTGCGAACTTACGCCGATCCCGGTCAATGACGACATCCTCGACGCCGTTGCCTCAGGCTCCTACTACTCGCCGCACTCCGTGCTCGGCGCGCACCTTGGCGACACGGGGGTCACGATTCGCACGGTCGCCCACCTGGCTGACGCCGTCGACATCATCACGCCCACCGGGGCCTACGCCGCCTCCCACGAATACGGAGGCGTGTGGGTTGCAGCCCTGCCCGGCAAGGAGGTTCCCGCCTACCGCGTGTCCGTCACCTACGGGGAGGACACTACTGTCCGCGACGACCCCTACCGCTATCTGCCCACCCTGGGCGAGATGGACACTTACCTGATCTCCGAGGGACGCCACGAGAACCTCTGGAAGGTCTTGGGCGCGCACGTGAAGACCTACACCGACGAGCTGGGCGAGACCACCGGCACGGCGTTTGCCGTGTGGGCGCCCAACGCGCGCGCCGTGCGCGTCGTCGGAGAGTTTAACTACTGGGATGGCACAGCCACCTCCATGCGTTCGCTCGGTTCCTCCGGCGTGTGGGAGATCTTCGTCCCCGAGGTCGGCGTGGGCGCTCGCTACAAGTTCGAGCTCCAAGGTCCCGGCGGCAACTGGTTCCAAAAGGCCGATCCTTTGGCCCGCGCCACGGAGATTCCCCCGGCCACGGCCTCGGTCGTAACCGACTATTTCCACACGTGGACCGACCAGGAATGGATGGATTCCAGGAAGGATGGCAACGTCCACGGCGGCCCCATGTCCGTCTACGAGGTGCACGCCGGTTCGTGGCGTCAGGGACTGGGCTATCGCGAGCTGGCCGACGAGCTGGTCCCCTACGTCAAGCAGATGGGATTCACGCACGTAGAGTTCATGCCGCTGGCCGAGCACCCCTTCGGCGGCTCGTGGGGATACCAGGTGACCTCGTATTTTGCTCCCACGTCGCGCTACGGAACGCCGGACGACTTCCGTTACCTGGTTGATGCCTTCCACCGCGAGGGCATCGGCGTCATCCTCGACTGGGTGCCCGCACACTTCCCGAAGGACGATTTCGCGCTGGCCCGCTTCGACGGCACCCCGCTGTACGAGGACCCCGACCCGCTGCGTGGCGAGCACCCGGACTGGGGCACCTACGTGTTCAATTTCGGCCGCCGCGAGGTGCGCAACTTCCTGGTCGCGAACGCCCTGTACTGGCTGGAAGACTTCCACATTGATGGCCTGCGCGTCGACGCGGTCGCCTCGATGCTCTACCTGGACTACTCGCGCAAGGACGGCCAGTGGCGTCCGAACCAGTACGGCGGGCGCGAGAACCTGGAGGCCATCGATTTCATCCAGGAGGCGAACGCGACCGCGTACCGCCGCCACCCAGGCATCGTGATGATCGCCGAGGAGTCCACGGCGTGGCCGGGCGTGACCGCTCCGACCAGCGGCGGTGGCCTAGGTTACGGCATGAAGTGGAACATGGGGTGGATGAACGACACCCTGCGTTACCTGAGCGAGGATCCGGTGAATCGTCGGTGGCATCACGGCGAGCTGACCTTCTCGCTGGTGTACGCGTTCTCCGAGAACTACGTGCTGCCGCTGTCGCACGACGAGGTCGTGCACGGCAAGGGATCGCTCATCTCGAAGATGCCGGGCGATAAGTGGCAGCGTCTCGCCGGCCTGCGTTCCCTCTACGCCTACCAGTGGAGCCACCCGGGCAAGCAGCTCATCTTCATGGGCCAGGAGATCGGCCAGGAACAGGAGTGGAACGAATCCTACTCCCTGGACTGGTGGCTCATGGATCAGGAGGGGCACGCGGGGGTGGCGCACCTGGTTGAGCGCCTCAACCGGATCTACACCTCCTCCCCCGCCATGTGGGACGACGACTACACGGGATTCGAGTGGATCGACGCCTCCGACGGCGACCACAACCTGATCTCTTACCTGCGTAAGGGGTCGGACGCCGACGGCAACCGCGAGGTCGTGGTGTGCGTGTCCAACTTTGCGGGTAATCCGCACGAGGGCTACCGGGTCGGCCTGCCTTTCGGCGGCGAATGGGTGGAGATTATGAACACCGATGCCGAAGAGTTCGGCGGTTCGGGAGTGGTCAACGTCGGTACGATTATCGCCGAGGACACCCCGTGGAACGGCCGCCCGGTGTCCGCTCAGCTGCGCGTCCCGCCACTGGGTGCCGTATGGCTGGCGCCCGCCTCGCAGGTGCGCTGACCGCTTCCTTCCGTTATCAGGGACGAGGCCGGGGCTGGGAAAACAGCTCCGGCCTCGTTCGCGATCATCGCGTGTCGTGCGCGGGTAAACGCCGTCGGGCTTGCAAGAAATCCGCTCGTCCCCGGTCTGTTAGACCGTTCCGATGGTAGCACTTGCGACCCGATGAGTTCGCGTCGGGGCCCCTCGCGGCTGCATTCTCACATGAGCAGCATCGCCAGGCGCGTGCGCGCTTTTGTCACCTCGGGGGTCGATCCGGCGACGCGGAAGAGGTCGAGCAGGCGCAGGCGCAGAGCGTCGCGTTCCCGGTCGTCGGTGGCCGATCCGATCAGGTTGAGCAGCGCATCGAAGGCTACGGCGGCGTCGCCCGCCGCGAAGAGGGCGTCGGCGCGCGCGGCGGGATCCGAGCGGTCGGCGTCGGCGCTGCGCGCCGCGAGGCGCACGCGAGACAGGTGCGCCTTGGCGGCTTCGTCACGCGGGTTCAGCTCGATGACCTTCTCCCAGCCCGCGATCGCTTCGTCCAGGCGTCCCTCGGCCTCGGCGGAGAGCGGTGCCTCGTGTTCGGGAGGGATCGGGGCCACCGTATCCGCCGCGGCAACGGCGATGCGCGCCGTTACGCCCATCTGAGCGGCGGCCTCGAGAACCTGTGCAATAACGGGAAGCACCTGTTCCTTCGCCGCGCTCCCCTGGAAGAGCGGAACGGGGCGTCCACCCACCAGGGCGACGACCGTGGGAACGGCCTGGATTTGGAAGGCCTGTGCGATCTGCGGGGCCTGGTCGATGTCGATCTCGACCAGCTGGAACGCGCCCGCCTGCTCGCGCGTTATCGCCTCCAGCATGGCCAGGGTCGGCTTCGACTCCAGGGATCGGGAGGACCACATGACGAGGACGACCGGGACGGTCTGCGACGTTGACAGGACTCCCTCAAAATCGGCCTCGCCTATAGATGTGATGAGTGGCAGGTGCAACCCCTCTCCGGCCGGAGGTGCCGTGGGCGTGTCCTCCCGGGTGAGCGCGGTCGCGCGCGCCGACAGATCGATAGCTCCGTGCGAATCGGCGGGAGTCGGGGCCGCCTCGGGCGCTGCGGAACGTGAATCTGACGTGTTCATCGTGGTCCTATCTAACTTAAGTTTTCTTCCTACTCGATGATAGGCGTAGTCCCCGCGCCACTTGGTCGCGGGGACGAGCTCTGCGCTGAGGGTGAAACTCAGCCCGGGCTGCTGGAGGAATCCAGGCTGACCGAGACGATGGTTCGTTCTCCCCCGACGACCTGGATGGTTCCGCCGGCGCTCTGCGACGGGATGCGCATGAGGACGGTCGCCAGGTAGTCCACTGTCGCTGATCCCTCCACGCTCGTGCCTGAGGAGCTGAGCGCCGCCGTATTCCCGGCGAGGCTCATGGTCGCCCCCGCGACTGTCCTCTGGTAGGTGAGGGTGTACTTGAAGTTGGCGGCCACCAGTGCCGATCCATCCTGCAAGACCAGGCCCGAGATCGGGTAGTCCGACGCTGTCGCGGCAGCCGTCACGGTGCCGGCCGCGCTGACGGACGAATTAATGTCCGCCACGTTCGACAGGTACAACTTCGTGAACTCATCCGCGACGAATTGAGTGGTGTCTTGGCTGCCGGAGTTCAGCATCGTAATGTACTGCGCCAGAGCCGTGTCGGGGCTCACGGTGAAGCCGTCGGAGGTGCCGGTGACGTACGCCGATCCGGTGCCGACGGGCGGCAGCGTCAGCTGGGTGCCGCCCAGGAGGCGAGCGTAGTTGGTCAGCTGATAGTCGGAACGAGCCGAGTCCTGCACGTACACCTGCAGGACCGGCAGGGCTGTAGAGGACGATCCAGAGATGTTGAAGATCGCACGGGGCCACGATTCAGAGTTCGTGATCGCCAGCGAGGTGGGGGTGAAGTCGAGGGTCTGCGGAGTCTGCCCCGTCGCACTCGCGAGCGCGTACTGCGCGGTCCGGGTCGCCAGGGCGCCCTGCGAAACACGCCCAGACAGGTCGGAGGCGTTCAGTGAGCCGTCCGCCTTCGTCATAGCCGTACCGGCCTCACCAAGCACGGAAGAGATGCGCTCCAGGTCAAGGTTCGCCGCGCTCTGGGCGTCAGCCTCCGACTGGGCGACAATCTCGCCCGAGCACGCGCTGATCCCGAGGGTAGAGGCCAAGAGCAGGGTGGCGGTTGCCGTCGCCAGTGTCCGTCGTTTCATCGCCTATCCTCTTCGCCCTCTGTGAGCCAGCCGGACATGATCGACGTCCAGCCTCCGGTCGCCGAAGCGTCATCGTCGGGGGCCGAGGTCGGTGCGGGTGTCTGCTCGGAGTTTTGGGGACGGGTCACGGGGATCAATCCAGTGTTGAATTCCTGGCCGTCCACCACGACAATGTGCTCGCCGTTATTGCGGGCTTCGCGCAGTGCGCGACGCGACGGCAGGGTGCGCCCACCCCGAATACCAGACAGATCGATGACGCCGGTGTCCGTCGTGGCGCGCTCGGGCGGATCCTGATCGATCGGCCCCTGCTCCAGGCCGTGACGACCGCGACGCTTCAGGGTGTCCGTTAACGGATCGGGGACGTAATCGTCTTGGCCGCGCTCGGCGACGTCCGGATCGATCGCGCGCTCCGGGTCGTGATGGCCGCGACGCTTCACGGTGTCCCTCAATGGATCGGGAACGTAGGCGTCCTGACCGACGGCCTCGGTGCCCGGATCGGGGGTCGCTAACCGCTCGGCCGCTTCCCTCCTGTCCTGATACGAGGCCGGGGGAACGTCGCGAATTGCCGTGTCTTCTATGGAAGGCTCCAGGGGTACCACATCCTCGGGGGACGCCGCTAAGCCAGCGGCTGCCCACTCATCACTTTGTTCGGTCTTGTGCTGCGCGCCCGACGGGCCGCTCATATTTTCTCGCTCCGCTGCCCCGTCGGTATCGGGGGCGGGAGATGATCCACGGTCGGCGGCGACGCGCTCGGCGACTGCCGCGGAGTTGATCGAGGCGGTTTCAAGGGAATCGGCCTTACGGCGTTCCTCGATGCGCGCGGCACGAATCCTGCGCAAGCGCAGCAGCTGCCAACGCGTCAGGAACAGCGCGAGCGCGATCAGGGCAAACACGCAGGCGGCAAGGAAGGCGATGATCGCCAGCGTGTTCGTCTGCTCAACCTTCCACGTGAGCGTGAGCGTCAGGTCGCCCGCGCCGGCCGCGGACACCGCCAGGGCGGACTTTCCGGCCGACACGTTCTCCAGGTCCAAGCTCACGGTTCCCTCGCCGCTGGCCTTCTTGAACCACATGTCGGAGGAGGCCAGCTGCGACACCAGATCCGCGGACGTGGGTTCCTTCAGGGGCTGGGCGCCCGACTGCACGCCGGACTGCGACGGCCCGGTCGGTGTCGTATTTCCCGACGAAACGGCCTCGTGTGACTCGGCTTTCAGCTTCTTGCGATCCGACTCCACGCCGATGACCTCGGTGTAGGCCGCGTCGCCGATCCACCCCTTGACGTCCTGCGTCGTACCGATGCCCAGCGTCACGGCTGCACCCGACTTCGACGTCGCAGTGACTGTCACGTCATCCTTCACGATCGACAGCACGTTGCCGCGCGTCATGATCAGATCCGTCGCCGATTCGACCGACGAGACCTGTTGCGTCGGGGGTCGGAGTACGGTCACGCCGAGCAGCCCGACGAGGACGCATACGAGAGAGACAACGCCCATCGACGCTGCCACCACGTATCGCTTAAGAAATTCCACGGTTGCTCCTCATCTCCATGCCCACGCTGAGGGCATTATTCAGTCCCCACTCTACGTGCTAACCACAGCAACGACCGTGTTCGCACGCGAGGCAGTGATACATCACATCCATAGCTACACCGGTCGAAGCCCGCGCCGCCAGCATTCGGAGTGCCAGTGGCGGCGCCCATTCACCCCCTGAGGCAGCCCGAAGGGGGTCTCCTCCGGCCATGCCACCACGTGAGCGGTACCCTTCAGGATCGGGCGCAGGCAGGCCGGACACGTGTACTCCTTGGAGGCACTGGGCAAATGGCGCACTTGGTAGTCCCCGCCGTCGGGACCGCGTTCCGTGCGCGCCGCAGAGGCGAGGCGGTCCATCTGCAGGGGGCGCGCCTCACCCCACGGTCGCTTCTTGCTGCGTTTACCTCTCACGCGACTACAGTGCCACGGCGCCACACGCGGTGCACGTTCAGCTGCGCGTCAACCTCGACGACGTCCGCCTTCTTACCGGCGGCGAGCGAACCGATCGTGTCGTCGCCCAGTATGGTGGCACCCTGGGCGGACGCCATGTAGACGGCATCCACCAGAGGGATGCCGCCGCGGGTGACGGCGACGCGCACGCAGTCCAGCAGGTGCGCAGTGCCTCCAGCGATCGCGTTGCCCTGGGCGAGGCGCGCAACGCCGTCCCTGACGACGACGTCCTGAGGCCCCAGCGTGTACTCGCCGTCGGGCATGCCCGCGGCGGCCATCGCGTCGGTAACGAACACGACGTGCTCGCGCCCCACCATCTCGTACACGTCACGCACCAGCGTCGGGTCGACGTGGATCGAATCGCAGATCAGCTCGACGACCGCGCCGCCGCGCGCCGCGTCCGACAAAAACTCGGCGACCGGACCCGTGTCACGGTGGTGCAGGGGCCGCATGCCATTGAACAGGTGCGTGATCGTTGCCCGAGGGCCACGCTTTGTCTTCACCTCCGCGAATCGCTCGCGGGAGTATTCCAGCGCCTGGCGCGCCATGACCGAATTGGAGTCCGTGTGGCCCCACGAGGGCAGCGCTCCCCCATCGATGAGCGCTTCGGCCACAGAACCCGGGCCGTACGCTCCGGGTTTTTCCGGGGCGAGCGTCATCGACAGCGCGTGTCCCTGGCAGTCCTTGAGCAGTGTCAGCGTTAGGGAAGGATCGGGGTCGATGATGTAGGTCGGATCCTGTGCTCCGCAGCGCTCGTGGGAGACGAAGGGGCCCTCAAAGTGGATGCCCGCAATCTCGGAATCGTTCGCCAGCTGGGCCAGCGTCGCGGCACGTCTGCGCAGCACGTCCGCCGAAGCGGTCACGCAGGAGGCAACCAGGGAAGTCGTCCCGTGGCGGCGATGCTCCATGACGGCCACGAGGGCGGCCTCGGCAGTCTCGGCGTTCGGGAAGGATTCACCGCCTCCGCCGTGGCAGTGAACGTCCACCAGGCCGGGCAGGAAGGTCGAATCCGATGCCTCGGGCAGCGCAGCGTCGTAGTTTGACACGGGGCAGATGCGGGTAATGGTAGAGCCGTCGATCTCAATAATTCCGTCGTCGACAACGGAATCTTCCAGCACCAGGCGGCCACGCAGCACACAATCAGTCATGTCCTCATTGTGGCACACCTGACAGTTCAGCGCCGCTTCTCAAACAACCAATCTCCCCAGCGCGCCATTTCACGCTGAGCTTCTTCCGCATAGGAGGAGCCTCCCTCGGTGAAGGTAAGGTCACCGCCGGGAGAACGCGCCGCAACGACCCGTCCGTTCGCAACGACGATGGGGCGGAACATCCCATTCGCCCCAGGACAGATGAGGGCCTCACCAGCCCGGTCGGTCAGGCACGAACGGTCACGATACCCAACATGCAGCTCGTCGAAGGAGGGCAGCGCAAACACTGCCCGGGCCTCGTCGCGGCTACGTTCGACAAGGTCATCAATATCGGCCCGCGCGACGCGCCCCTCACGCGAGATGAGCGGCCGACCGATACTCTCGCCGATCTGGGCCGAACCCGCCAGCGCACGACGCGCCTCGGTGAGCGTCAGCCCCGCCCACCGAGCAAGGTCCGCAGCATCCACGGGGCCGTGTCCCCACGCGTAGCGGGCGGCCAGGAGCGCGAGCGCCTCCTCGTGCCCGGACTCCCCCTTCGCGACGCCCGGAGCGCCCGGCAGCTGCCGGGCATCAACGATCAGGTGCTCCCCGCCCCGGAGCGGACCAGAGACGAGCACGCCGTCGAGGAAAAGCCTCTTGACCAGATGACGTTGCCGCACCCCGCCTACAGCTCCCGAGGTGACGGTTGCGATACCAGCCTCATCCCAGGCGCGGATGACCTCGCTGCGGCTCACACCCGAGGGTTCTCTCCCAGCAGCTCGAACACCGCCGCCGCGGCGTTCTCGACGAGAGCATCGCTGAGCCCCAACCCCGTCGATTGACGAATCCACGAAGCGTATCGGTGGCGCAGCAACCGACGCAGCCAGTGATGATCGCGCGCGCTTGTCACATGCAACGTGTCGCGCATCGGCCAGGATCGGACGAGCTCACCCGAATGGAAGGACTCGGCGACCTGAGCGCGCGTGACCGCGGTGCAGCGCGCGCCGATCGCCCACGGGATCGCACGCACCATCTGGCCTTGGACAGCGAGCAGCAACTCGACGGCGGCCACGGGATCGCTGCCGCGTGTGAGCGGCACCAGCCCCTGGGCGACGATGCGCGCCAGGCTGGTATCGGCCACCGCCACCATCAGAACAGCCTGGAGGATGGATCGTCAAAACCGCGCATCGCGTCGTAGTCCAGCACCACGCAGCGAATCCCACGGTCCTCGGCCAGCGTGCGCGCCTGCTTCGTGATCTCCTGCGCCGCAAAGATCCCCGTCACGTCCCCTAAAAGCGCGTCTCGCCCCAGCAGGGACAGGTAGCGCGTCAGCTGCTCGACGCCGTCGATGCCGCCCCGACGCTTCACCTCGATCGCCACGTGCCCTCCTTGAGCATCGCGCACCATCAGGTCTACCGGTCCGACCGGCGTCGGGTACTCACGGCGCACCAGCTCCCACCCCTCGCCGAGGACCTGAGGAACCTGCTCCGCCAGCAGCTCCTGTAGGTGGGCCTCCACGCCGTCCTTGATCAGCCCCGGATCCACGCCCAGGTTCTCCGACACGTCAGCGATCACGTCGTGGATGCGGATCACGCAGGCGGTCTGTGACCTGCTTGTCAAGCGTGAACAAGACACGACGACACAAGCTGGTGATCCGCATCCACGACGTGATCGCTGACGTGTCGGAGAACCTGGGCGTGGATCCGGGCTGATCAAGGACGGCGTGGAGGCCACCTACAGGAGCTGCTGGCGGAGCAGGTTCCTCAGGTCCTCGGCGAGGGGTGGGAGCTGGTGCGCCGTGAGTACCCGACGCCGGTCGGACCGGTAGACCTGATGGTGCGCGATGCTCAAGGAGGGCACGTGGCGATCGAGGTGAAGCGTCGGGGCGGCATCGACGGCGTCGAGCAGCTGACGCGCTACCTGTCCCTGCTGGGGCGAGACGCGCTTTTAGGGGACGTGACGGGGATCTTTGCGGCGCAGGAGATCACGAAGCAGGCGCGCACGCTGGCCGAGGACCGTGGGATTCGCTGCGTGGTGCTGGACTACGACGCGATGCGCGGTTTTGACGATCCATCCTCCAGGCTGTTCTGATGGTGGCGGTGGCCGATACCAGCCTGGCGCGCATCGTCGCCCAGGGGCTGGTGCCGCTCACACGCGGCAGCGATCCCGTGGCCGCCGTCGAGTTGCTGCTCGCTGTCCAAGGCCAGATGGTGCGTGCGATCCCGTGGGCGATCGGCGCGCGCTGCACCGCGGTCACGCGCGCTCAGGTCGCCGAGTCCTTCCATTCGGGTGAGCTCGTCCGATCCTGGCCGATGCGCGACACGTTGCATGTGACAAGCGCGCGCGATCATCACTGGCTGCGTCGGTTGCTGCGCCACCGATACGCTTCGTGGATTCGTCAATCGACGGGGTTGGGGCTCAGCGATGCTCTCGTCGAGAACGCCGCGGCGGCGGTGTTCGAGCTGCTGGGAGAGAACCCCTCGGGTGTGAGCCGCAGCGAGGTCATCCGCGCCTGGGATGAGGCTGGTATCGCAACCGTCACCTCGGGAGCTGTAGGCGGGGTGCGGCAACGTCATCTGGTCAAGAGGCTTTTCCTCGACGGCGTGCTCGTCTCTGGTCCGCTCCGGGGCGGGGAGCACCTGATCGTTGATGCCCGGCAGCTGCCGGGCGCTCCGGGCGTCGCGAAGGGGGAGTCCGGGCACGAGGAGGCGCTCGCGCTCCTGGCCGCCCGCTACGCGTGGGGACACGGCCCCGTGGATGCTGCGGACCTTGCTCGGTGGGCGGGGCTGACGCTCACCGAGGCGCGTCGTGCGCTGGCGGGTTCGGCCCAGATCGGCGAGAGTATCGGTCGGCCGCTCATCTCGCGTGAGGGGCGCGTCGCGCGGGCCGATATTGATGACCTTGTCGAACGTAGCCGCGACGAGGCCCGGGCAGTGTTTGCGCTGCCCTCCTTCGACGAGCTGCATGTTGGGTATCGTGACCGTTCGTGCCTGACCGACCGGGCTGGTGAGGCCCTCATCTGTCCTGGGGCGAATGGGATGTTCCGCCCCATCGTCGTTGCGAACGGACGGGTCGTTGCGGCGCGTTCTCCCGGCGGTGACCTTACCTTCACCGAGGGAGGCTCCTCCTATGCGGAAGAAGCTCAGCGTGAAATGGCGCGCTGGGGAGATTGGTTGTTTGAGAAGCGGCGCTGAACTGTCAGGTGTGCCACAATGAGGACATGACTGATTGTGTGCTGCGTGGCCGCCTGGTGCTGGAAGATTCCGTTGTCGACGACGGAATTATTGAGATCGACGGCTCTACCATTACCCGCATCTGCCCCGTGTCAAACTACGACGCTGCGCTGCCCGAGGCATCGGATTCGACCTTCCTGCCCGGCCTGGTGGACGTTCACTGCCACGGCGGAGGCGGTGAATCCTTCCCGAACGCCGAGACTGCCGAGGCCGCCCTCGTGGCCGTCATGGAGCATCGCCGCCACGGGACGACTTCCCTGGTTGCCTCCTGCGTGACCGCTTCGGCGGACGTGCTGCGCAGACGTGCCGCGACGCTGGCCCAGCTGGCGAACGATTCCGAGATTGCGGGCATCCACTTTGAGGGCCCCTTCGTCTCCCACGAGCGCTGCGGAGCACAGGATCCGACCTACATCATCGACCCCGATCCTTCCCTAACGCTGACACTGCTCAAGGACTGCCAGGGACACGCGCTGTCGATGACGCTCGCCCCGGAAAAACCCGGAGCGTACGGCCCGGGTTCTGTGGCCGAAGCGCTCATCGATGGGGGAGCGCTGCCCTCGTGGGGCCACACGGACTCCAATTCGGTCATGGCGCGCCAGGCGCTGGAATACTCCCGCGAGCGATTCGCGGAGGTGAAGACAAAGCGTGGCCCTCGGGCAACGATCACGCACCTGTTCAATGGCATGCGGCCCCTGCACCACCGTGACACGGGTCCGGTCGCCGAGTTTTTGTCGGACGCGGCGCGCGGCGGCGCGGTCGTCGAGCTGATCTGCGATTCGATCCACGTCGACCCGACGCTGGTGCGTGACGTGTACGAGATGGTGGGGCGCGAGCACGTCGTGTTCGTTACCGACGCGATGGCCGCCGCGGGCATGCCCGACGGCGAGTACACGCTGGGGCCTCAGGACGTCGTCGTCAGGGACGGCGTTGCGCGCCTCGCCCAGGGCAACGCGATCGCTGGAGGCACTGCGCACCTGCTGGACTGCGTGCGCGTCGCCGTCACCCGCGGCGGCATCCCTCTGGTGGATGCCGTCTACATGGCGTCCGCCCAGGGTGCCACCATACTGGGCGACGACACGATCGGTTCGCTCGCCGCCGGTAAGAAGGCGGACGTCGTCGAGGTTGACGCGCAGCTGAACGTGCACCGCGTGTGGCGCCGTGGCACTGTAGTCGCGTGAGAGGTAAACGCAGCAAGAAGCGACCGTGGGGTGAGGCGCGCCCCCTGCAGATGGACCGCCTCGCCTCTGCGGCGCGCACGGAACGCGGTCCCGACGGCGGGGACTACCAAGTGCGCCATTTGCCCAGTGCCTCCAAGGAGTACACGTGTCCGGCCTGCCTGCGCCCGATCCTGAAGGGTACCGCTCACGTGGTGGCATGGCCGGAGGAGACCCCCTTCGGGCTGCCTCAGGGGTGAATGGGCGCCGCCACTGGCACTCCGAATGCTGGCGGCGCGGGCTTCGACCGGTGTAGCTATGGATGTGATGTATCACTGCCTCGCGTGCGAACACGGTCGTTGCTGTGGTTAGCACGTAGAGTGGGGACTGAATAATGCCCTCAGCGTGGGCATGGAGATGAGGAGCAACCGTGGAATTTCTTAAGCGATACGTGGTGGCAGCGTCGATGGGCGTTGTCTCTCTCGTATGCGTCCTCGTCGGGCTGCTCGGCGTGACCGTACTCCGACCCCCGACGCAACAGGTCTCGTCGGTCGAATCGGCGACGGATCTGATCATGACGCGCGGCAACGTGCTGTCGATCGTGAAGGATGACGTGACAGTCACTGCGACGTCGAAGTCGGGTGCAGCCGTGACGCTGGGCATCGGTACGACGCAGGACGTCAAGGGTGGATCGGCGACGCGGCCTACACCGAGGTCATCGGCGTGGAGTCGGATCGCAAGAAGCTGAAAGCCGAGTCACACGAGGCCGTTTCGTCGGGAAATACGACACCGACCGGGCCGTCGCAGTCCGGCGTGCAGTCGGGCGCCCAGCCCTGAAGGAACCCACGTCCGCGGATCTGGTGTCGCAGCTGGCCTCCTCCGACATGTGGTTCAAGAAGGCCAGCGGCGAGGAACCGTGAGCTTGGACCTGGAGAACGTGTCGGCCGGAAAGTCCGCCCTGGCGGTGTCCGCGGCCGGCGCGGGCGACCTGACGCTCACGCTCACGTGGAAGGTTGAGCAGACGAACCGCTGGCGATCATCGCCTTCCTTGCCGCCTGCGTGTTTGCCCTGATCGCGCTCGCGCTGTTCCTGACGCGTTGGCAGCTGCTGCGCTTGCGCAGGATTCGTGCCGCGCGCATCGAGGAACGCCGTAAGGCCGATTCCCTTGAAACCGCCTCGATCAACTCCGCGGCAGTCGCCGAGCGCGTCGCCGCCGACCGTGGATCATCTCCCGCCCCCGATACCGACGGGGCAGCGGAGCGAGAAAATATGAGCGGCCCGTCGGGCGCGCAGCACAAGACCGAACAAAGTGATGAGTGGGCAGCCGCTGGCTTAGCGGCGTCCCCGAGGATGTGGTACCCCTGGAGCCTTCCATAGAAGACACGGCAATTCGCGACGTTCCCCCGGCCTCGTATCAGGACAGGAGGGAAGCGGCCGAGCGGTTAGCGACCCCCGATCCGGGCACCGAGGCCGTCGGTCAGGACGCCTACGTTCCCGATCCATTGAGGGACACCGTGAAGCGTCGCGGCCATCACGACCCGGAGCGCGCGATCGATCCGGACGTCGCCGAGCGCGGCCAAGACGATTACGTCCCCGATCCGTTAACGGACACCCTGAAGCGTCGCGGTCGTCACGGCCTGGAGCAGGGGCCGATCGATCAGGATCCGCCCGAGCGCGCCACGACGGACACCGGCGTCATCGATCTGTCTGGTATTCGGGGTGGGCGCACCCTGCCGTCGCGTCGCGCACTGCGCGAAGCCCGCAATAACGGCGAGCACATTGTCGTGGTGGACGGCCAGGAATTCAACACTGGATTGATCCCCGTGACCCGTCCCCAAAACTCCGAGCAGACACCCGCACCGACCTCGGCCCCCGACGATGACGCTTCGGCGACCGGAGGCTGGACGTCGATCATGTCCGGCTGGCTCACAGAGGGCGAAGAGGATAGGCGATGAAACGACGGACACTGGCGACGGCAACCGCCACCCTGCTCTTGGCCTCTACCCTCGGGATCAGCGCGTGCTCGGCGAGATTGTCGCCCAGTCGGAGGCTGACGCCCAGAGCGCGGCGAACCTTGACCTGGAGCGCATCTCTTCCGTGCTTGGTGAGGCCGGTACGGCTATGACGAAGGCGGACGGCTCACTGAACGCCTCCGACCTGTCTGGGCGTGTTTCGCAGGGCGCCCTGGCGACCCGGACCGCGCAGTACGCGCTCGCGAGTGCGACGGGGCAGACTCCGCAGACCCTCGACTTCACCCCCACCTCGCTGGCGATCACGAACTCTGAATCGTGGCCCCGTGCGATCTTCAACATCTCTGGATCGTCCTCTACAGCCCTGCCGGTCCTGCAGGTGTACGTGCAGGACTCGGCTCGTTCCGACTATCAGCTGACCAACTACGCTCGCCTCCTGGGCGGCACCCAGCTGACGCTGCCGCCCGTCGGCACCGGATCGGCGTACGTCACCGGCACCTCCGACGGCTTCACCGTGAGCCCCGACACGGCTCTGGCGCAGTACATTACGATGCTGAACTCCGGCAGCCAAGACACCACTCAATTCGTCGCGGATGAGTTCACGAAGTTGTACCTGTCGAACGTGGCGGACATTAATTCGTCCGTCAGCGCGGCCGGCACCGTGACGGCTGCCGCGACAGCGTCGGACTACCCGATCTCGGGCCTGGTCTTGCAGGATGGATCGGCACTGGTGGCCGCCAACTTCAAGTACACCCTCACCTACCAGAGGACAGTCGCGGGGGCGACCATGAGCCTCGCCGGGAATACGGCGGCGCTCAGCTCCTCAGCACGAGCGTGGAGGGATCAGCGACAGTGGACTACCTGGCGACCGTCCTCATGCGCATCCGTCGCAGAGCGCCGGCGGAACCATCCAGTCGTCGGGGGAGAACGAACCATCGTCTCGGTCAGCCTGGATTCCTCCAGCAGCCCGGGCTGAGTTTCACCCTCAGCGCAGAGCTCGTCCCCGCGACCAAGTGGCGCGGGGACTACGCCTATCATCGAGTAGGAAGAAAACTTAAGTTAGATAGGACCACGATGAACACGTCAGATTCACGTTCCGCA
>NZ_FNLK01000007.1 GCF_900105015.1 Schaalia meyeri
CAAGCTCTCGCGCGTGCCTCTGGGCGTCGTCACGGGAAGGCCCTCCGGGAGTTTCAAGACCCTGATCATGGACACGGTGGAAAAGCTCGAGCTGCCTCTCGCGCACATGATTCCAGAGCTGACCGCCAATCTGCTCGCGCCCATACTGATATTCGTCTACATGTTCTACCTGGACTGGCGCATCGCGCTTGTTTCGCTCGTCACCATCCCCCTGGGGATCGCGTGTTACATGGGCATGCTCAAGGACTACGAGGTGCGCTACGCCCGCGTGCTGGCGGCCAACAAGAATATGGACGCCGCCGTGGTCGAATACGTCGGCGGCATTCAGGTTATCAAGACGTTCAATCAGAACGCGCGTTCGTATGAGAAGTACATGAATGCCGTAAAGGAGAGCAGGGACACCAAGGCCACGTGGTTCTCCCAGACGAACAAGTACTACGTGCTGGGGGTAATTGTCACGCCGGCATCGCTGCTGAGCGTGCTGCCGCTGGGCGCCTACCTATACATGAACGCAGACATGGCCGCTTCCACCCTCATCACCTGCATCATCCTATCGCTCGGCATGGTCACACCCCTCATCCAGGCATTGCGCTATACCGACAGCCTGGCCATGGTCGACTCAACCGTGAAAGAGGTGTCTTCGCTGCTCGAAATCGAGGAGATGGACAGGCCCAGTGCCCCCGCTGCGATTCCGGATTACCGCATCGCATTCGATCACGTGTCGTTCGGATACGGCAGCGTCGAGGTGCTCCACGATGTAACGTTTGCGGCCGCACCCACGGGCATCACCGCACTGGTGGGACCGAGCGGATCGGGAAAGTCGACCGTGGCGCGACTGATCGCATCGTTTTGGGAGGCAAGCGGAGGCACTGTTTCCATCGGTGGCGTAGACGTTCGCAACATGACCCTGGAACAGGTGATGGATACCGTCTCATACGTAACCCAGGACAACTACCTGTTCAACGTGCCCCTCGCGGAAAGCATTCGCATGGGCCGACCCGATGCGACCGACGAAGAGGTGCGCGAGGCCGCGCGCAAAGCCCGCTGCCACGACTTCATATCCAACCTGCCAGGCGGCTACGACACCCTTGCAGGAGATGCGGGCGGCCGATTGTCCGGCGGAGAGCGCCAGCGCGTGGCCATCGCGCGCGCCATCCTCAAGGACAGCCCGATCGTGCTGCTGGATGAAGCAACTGCCTTCACGGACCCGCTCAACGAGGTGGCTATCCAGCAATCCATATCCGAGCTCGTCGAGGACAAGATTCTCATCGTTATCGCACATCACCTGTCCACCATCGTGAATGCGAAGACCATCATCGTCCTCGACGACGGCAGGGTGAGCGCCCAGGGAACGCACACGGAGCTGCTGGAAACCAGCCCGCTCTATCGCAGCCTGTGGGAGGCCCAAAGCGACAGCCGCGACGAGGAATGCGGGGTGGGGGCATGATACGGCTCATCAACAGACTCCTCGCGTTCTCGGGAACTCAGAGGAAACCGCTGCTCCTCTCGTTCCTGTTCACTGTTGTGAACGCCTTCTTTGAGGTCTTGCCCCTGCTCGCCGTGCTCGTGGTGCTGGTGGAGGTGCTCGACGGGCTCGCGGGCAAGCCTCTCACGGCGACGCCCGTATGGGCCTCGCTTTGCATCATGGGTGCCGCCGTCATCGGGCAGATAGTATCCACGAACCTCGCGTCATCCCGCCGCGTCTTCGGAAGCTTCTCGATGTGCGCAGGAAAGCGGCTCGAGATAGGCGAGCGACTCAAGCGCGTGCCCATGGGCTATTTTGACGAAAAGCGCCTGGGCGATATCACCGCGGCGACAACAACGACGCTCGACGACGTGGAGAACAATGCCGTGACCGTCATGGAGATCCTGGCCGGCGGTTTCCTCCAGGCCGCGGTAATCTCCACCTGGCTGCTGGCCTACGAGTGGCGCATGGGGCTGCTCGCACTGACCGGGCTCGCCGCGGCCTTGCTGGTCTACATGCTGGCGCAGCGCGTCGGCGACGCCTATTCCCCGCGCCGTCAGGCCGCGCAGGCGAATCTGGTCGCATCACTCCTCGAGCATATCCAGGGCATGGCGGTCGTCAAGGCGTTCGGCCTGGGCACGCGCACGAATCGCAGGATCGACGAGGCCATTGCCGAAAGCTCGGCCGCCAACATCGCGCTGGAACGTGCCTTTTCTGCCGTGGCCTCCGTCTACCAGACGGTTTTTCGCATCATCCGCTCGGCGTTCCTCATCGTGACCCCCTATCTGTTGTTAGACGGGGAGGTATCGCCCGAAAAATGCCTGCTTCTCATCGTGGCCAGCTTCATGGTGTACTCCGCCGTGGAGGTCGCCGGCAGCGTGGCCTCTCTGGCGCGTGTTATCAACGTGTCGCTCGACCGCATAGATGGGGTCATGCGCATGCCGCTCATCGACGAAGACGGCGCGGATATTGTGCCGGAGACGTTCGATATTTCCGTCGAAAACATCACCTTCTGCTACTCCCCGGGCAAAAAGGTCATAGACAGCGTGAGCTTCGCGGTCCCGCAGGGAACGACCTGCGCCATCGTGGGGCTGTCGGGATCCGGGAAAACCACGCTGTGCAGCCTGATCGCACGCTTTTGGGATGTGGATGAGGGTCGGATCACCTTAGGCGGGGTGGACGTGCGCGATTACACGTGTGACAGCCTGCTGGCCAATTTTGCCATCGTTTTCCAAGACGTCTATCTGTTCAATGACACGATAGAGAACAACATCCGCTTCGGGTGCCCGGACGCGAGTGACGAAAAGGTGCGCGAGGCCGCGCGCAAAGCCCGCTGTCACGCGTTTATTTCGCAGCTGCCAAACGGTTACAAGACCATGGTGGGCGAGGGCGGAGCCTCGCTTTCCGGAGGGGAGAAGCAGCGCATATCCATCGCCCGCGCGCTGCTCAAAGACGCCCCCCTCGTGATTCTCGACGAAGCGACGGCCAGCGTGGATCCCGAGAACGAGCGGGAGCTTCAGCGTGCGATAGCCGAGCTCACGCGCGACAGGACCATCATCCTGATCGCGCATCACCTATCTACGGTGCGCGACGCCGAGCGCATCATCGTGCTTGACGAGGGGCGCATCGCGCAAAGCGGCACGCATTCTGAGCTCATGGCGCAAGAGGGGTTATACCGCCGCCTCGTTGAGACGCGCCGAAGCGCCATCGGCTGGAAGATTCCCAGCAAAGCGGACGGAAAGAACGCGCCCTCCAATTTCCAAAGGAGGAAGTGAACGTGGAAGACGGAAAATGGACGATCAAAGACGTCATCTCGACGATGCTCATCTCCATGTTCATGATCGTCATTCACGTCGTGATCACCCTTGTGTGCATGCCCAACAATTTCGTGAGCATGGTGCTGTCAACAGCGTTCGCCGCGTTCTTTTGCGGAGTGGTGTACATGCTGTTGGCGACGCGCGTGGGCAAACACGGCTGCACCCTCATCTACACCACATTGCTGGGAATCGTCTACCTGATATCAGGGAACTGGTACCTGACCCCGTGGTTCATCATCGTGGGCCTGATCTGTGAGCTCATCCTGATCAAAAAGGGCTCGTATCACAGCAACAAGAGGGTCATCGCCTCGTGGTCCGTCAACGGGCTCCTGCACCAAGGCACCAACTTCCTGCCCATCCTGTTCTTCTGGGACACGTACTACGCCTTCGCCATGCAATCGGGAATGGAACAGAGCTACGTGGACTCCTACCTGTACTACTACACCACCCCGTCCTGGATCGTGTTCATCACAATCCTTACCCTAGTGCTGGCCTTTCTCGGCGCTCTTGTCGGCGCAAGGCTCATGAACAAGCATTTTGGGAAGGCGGGTGTGCTGTAGGGTGTCGGACGGCCGCTCGTTGAAGGTACCCGTCAAGCTCTGTGCCTTCGCATGCGTGCTGGCCTGCTCGGCGCTGACGACCAACCCGGTCATGCTCGGCTTCCCCACCCTGCTGTCGCTGCTTTGCGTGGCAATGCAGGGCAGGGGACGCTTGGCGCTGTCCTTTGCGGCCACCTATGCCGTGATCGCACTCCTGCTCTGCCTGATCCGATTCCACGGCCTGCACATGATCGTGTTCTCGGAATTCCATGTCCTGCTGCTGTGGACCATGTCGCCCGCCATTGTGATGGGATGGGATCTCGTCACCACCCCGCCGGGTGATCTTTCGGCGTTTCTCTCCAGGCTACGTGCACCCGCGCCCCTCATCCTGGGAGTGCTCGTCGCGTTCCGTTTCTTCCCCACCATGGCGGCCCAGCTCGCACGCATCGTCCAATCCATGCGCAACCGTGCTCTCACCGCTCCCACGCGCATGATTGCCCACCCCGCCGCGAGCTGCGAGTACATCATCGTGCCCCTCATGCTGCGGTGCCTCCAGATAGCCGACCAGCTCACCGTGTCCGCCGTTGCGCGCGGGGCACAAAGAAACGGCATTCGGGGCAGCTATTACGGACGTCCCTACCTGGTGAGGGATTGGATCTGGCTCTCCGTTTGGATAACGGGAACCGTGGCCTTTCTTTTCGCGGCGGGAACGAAACCATGATTCGCCTCGAACACGTTTCGTTCCATTACCGGGGCGGCGACTACGGTGTCACCGACATCAACCTGCGTGTGCCCCCGGGCGCGTGCGTGGTGCTGTGCGGAGCATCGGGCTGCGGGAAAACCACACTGACACGGCTGATCAACGGCCTCGCACCTCGTTTCTACCGGGGGACGCTCGAAGGGGCGGTAAGAGTCGGGGGCAAAGAGGTGCCCCGCACCCCCTCGTGGGAGATAACCGCACGCGTGGGCAGCGTATTCCAGGATCCCTCGAGCCAGTTCTTTTCGTCGGAGCTGCCCGGCGAGGTGGCCTTCGCCTGCGAAAATCTGGGGATGCCCCAGGACGAGGTGCGTCGCCGCACCGATGCCGCAATCGCCACGATGGCGCTCGAGTGCATCCGCGACCACCCGCTCGACTGTCTCTCGAGCGGCGAAAAGCAGCGGGTTGCCATCGCCTCGGTCTGCGCCCCGGCGCCAAAGACCCTCGTATTCGACGAGCCCACCGCAAACCTCGACGCAGAAGGCGAGCGCCGACTCGCGCGCATCGTGAGGCGTTTCAAAGACGAAGGGTTCACCCAGATCATCGCCGAGCACCGCCTTGCCTGGCTCGACGGCGTAGCCGACCTCTATGTCCGACTCGAGAACGGACGTATTCTGGAGGAATTGACGCGGCACACCATGCGTTCGATGAGCGTGCGTGAGCGCCAACGACGCGGCCTGCGCTCGCCGACGCCCGTTTGCACACCCAAATTGCCCCCTCCCCACGGCATCGCTCCCTCGATCCATACGGTGGAGCTCGCGTGCAAAAGAGGCACACGCACCATTTGGGAGGGGCTCAACCTGCGCTTTTTTCCGGGTCGCATAACCGCCATTACCGGGGGTAACGGCGTGGGGAAGACGAGTCTGGGAACAATTTTCGCGGGGCTTTCGCGCCCGAGCAAAGGGAGCGTCTTCGTGGGAGGAAAGAAGCTGCGCGGCGCGCGGCGACGCAGGTCCGTGTGGTTCTGTTCAAACGACACCGGCACGCAATTCTTCACGAGCTCGGTGACGGACGAGCTGCTGGTGGATGCGGAGCCGACCGATCAGACCAGGGAACGCACGCGTGCGATGCTCAAGCGACTGGGGCTCTACGAGTTCAGGGAGGCGCACCCCGCGTCCCTCTCGGGAGGCCAGCGTCAGCGGCTCGCCATCGCCTGCGCCCTGCTCTCAAACCGCAACGTGCTCATATTCGATGAACCGACGAGCGGGGTGGACGATGCGAACATGACAATCATCGCCCGAGAACTGGCCGCGGCCGCGCGAGAGGAGAAAAGCATCCTGGTTATCACGCACGACAACGAGTTCATGGCCGCTTGCTGCGATAGTGAATACTGCCTCGACGGTCTCACGACGACACAAAGAGGCCCGCTGCCAACGCCAGATGAGCGCTGAGGGCTCCTCACCCACGGCGCCAAGAAAAACCCCCGGCGGGCAAGCCGGGGCCAGTGGGGTGGCTGACGGGACTCGAACCCGCGACGTCCTGGACCACAACCAGGTGCTCTACCAACTGAACTACAGCCACCATGGTTGCCCTGAAGGCAACGGATAGAGCTTAGCATTACCCGCGCGAGCTTGAAAACTCGAGCATAACACCACGGCGGTGGCGTGCGTCACCAGTGTGCGCGCGCGGAGATCGCGTCGGCAAAGTTACCCAGCGCATTGGGCGTCGCCCCCAGGTACAGGTCGGCGTCCACCAGGGATACCTCCATGACCAGGAACGAGCCCCTGCCGTCGGGCACGAGGTCCACTCGGTTGAACAGGAACTGCTCGTCGTGCCCCAGGCGCGAACGCACGTAGTCGTGCAGGACCCGGCGAATCTCCTGGCCCCACTTCCATGCAACGGAGTCGGCAGGCTCGGCGGTCACCACGGCCTCGTGGACCGTTGGGTCGGTGATGGACGCGGGATGCAGGGCGGAGCGTTTCTCGACAGCATGAGAGACCAGACCGTTGAAGAAGACAAGCGATATTTCACCGTGCAGATCGATCTCCTCCACGTAGCGCTGGATCATGACGGAGCGCCCCTCGCCCAACAGCCCCTGGACCTGACGCATCGCCGCCTGACGCTGGCGTATGTCGACGGTCGTGTAGCGGCCGATGTCGCGCACGCCGGAGGAGACCGCCGGTTTGACGACGAACTCGCCGAAGGCCGGGAAACGGGTGTGAATCTGGTGCTTGGACAGCTTCTGTTCCGGCTCGAGCCAGCTCGTTAGAATCGTGGGCATCCCCAGGGCGGCCAGATCCTTGAGGTAGTGCTTGTCGCTGTTCCAGTCCAGCACGTCGACAGAGTTCTGCACGCGACGCAGCCCTCGGGTCCACTCCAGGAACGCCGCGCGGTCCTGGGCGTAGTCGGACACGGAGCGCACGACGACCATGCCCGCCCGGGACCAGTCGACGTCGGGATCGTTCCACACCTTGATCTGCGGGTCACAGCCGCGCGCAGCCAACTCGTCGAGGAGGCCTTCCTCGCCGTGGAAGAGGGTGGGCAGGGACTTGCAGGTAACCAGGGTGACTTTAGGGTGTGTCGACATGAATGTCCTTCGGTGTCGTGGGGAGGGAACGCAGGGACGCGGCCTTGGAGCAGTCGGAAAACCTAACGCAGGCCGAGGGGACGCCCCGAAGCCTCGGTGAGTAGTTCGCTCAGCAGGTCAGAGTAGTTCAGCCCGGCCGCGGCCCACATCTGCCGATACATCGAGATGGGGGTGAATCCGGGCATCGTGTTGACTTCGTTGATGATCACCGCGTCGGTGGCCTCGTCCAGGAAGAAGTCGACGCGGGCCAGGCCTTCGCATTCGAGGGCGTCGAACGCACGCCACGCGGTTTCGCGGATACGCTGAGCGTAAGCGGGGCTGACCTCGGCCGGGCAGCACAATCCGACGACGTCGTCCACGTACTTGTGTTCGTAGTCGTAGAACTCCCCCTCGGGCAGAGCGATCTCGCCCAGCGGCGCGGTGCCGGTACTCCAGTCGGAACGGGAACCGAGGACGCCGCATTCGATCTCTCGGCCGCTGATGGAGGCTTCGACGATGACGCGCGGGTCGAGGTTGGCCGCCTCCTTGATGGCGACGGGCAGGTCCTCACGGCAGGTCACTCGCGAGATCCCGACGGAGGAACCGGCACGGCAGGGCTTCACGAAGACGGGGAAGCCCAGGCGCTCAATGCGCTGCACGCACGCGGCGGGATCCGCATCCCACTGGCGAGCGGTAACCAGCTCCCACCGGCCGACGTTGATGCCGGCGGCAGCCAGGACGGTCTTCGTCAAGTGCTTGTCCATGGCGATGGCCGAGGAGGTGACGCCGCATCCGACGTACCGCACGCCGGCCATCTCGAACAGCCCCTGGATGGTGCCGTCCTCACCGTACGGGCCGTGCAGGAGAGGGAAAACAATATCGACGTGACCGAGGTCCTCCACGCCCACGACGCGCGAACCGGGGGCGTTAGGATCCCCCTCGTAGGTGAGCTCAACGAGGTTACCCTCTCCCGGGGTGAGCGCCACGCGGGTCGACCCGGGCGTGACGGACTGGCCCTTCCCGTCCTTGAACGCCAGCGCCGAGGGGTCGTCGGCAACGCGCACCCACTGGCCATCCCGCGTGATTCCCAGCGGGATCACGTCCCACTTGGAACGGTCGATGGCGGTCAGGATTCCGGCGGCAGTCGCGCAGGAAACTTCGTGCTCGCAGGAGCGCCCACCGAAGACGATGAGGACGCGGGGACGAGAAATCGCAGTCATAGGTCCAAGACTACCGCCAAAGTCGCCCCTCGCCCCAGCGGGTGACCCCTAGACCAGCTCGATCTTCCACCCGTCCATCTTTTGCGGGCGGGAGAGCAGCATACGGCCCATGTCCTCGATGGTGGCACGTCCCTCGACGACCTCGACGACCGCCCCAGTGATGGGCATGTCGACGCCGACGGAAGCCGCGACCTGCAGGATCGGACCGGCAGAGGTGACCCCCTCGACGACGCCCGGAGACAGCGCCACGGCCTCGGCCAGGCTCATGCCGGCGCCGAGGCGATGCCCCAGCGAAAAGTTGCGCGACAGCCGCGAGGAACAGGTGGCCACCAGGTCGCCAATACCCGCCAGCCCCGCGAAGGTCGCGGCGTCAGCGCCGAGCGCGATACCGAGCCTGGTCATCTCCGCCAGCCCCCGGGTGATCAGCGTCGAGCGAGTGTTAATGCCCAGTCCCATCCCCTCGGCGGCGCCGATCGCCACCGCGATCACGTTCTTCGTGGCGCCGGCCATCTCCGTTCCCACGACATCCGCGGACACGTAGGGCCGGAAATAGGAATTGTGGCAGGCCCGCGCAATGTCCTTGGCCAGCTCCACGTCGCTGGCGGCAACGACCGTCGCGGTCGGATTCCGGTCCGCGATCTCGCGTGACAGGTTGGGGCCCGAAAGGACGGCGATGCGCCCCTCGGGCACACCGGAAGCCTCGGCCATGATCTGACCCACCCGCTTGAGGGACCCCAGCTCAAGCCCCTTCGCCAGGGACAGGAGCGCAACGTCATCGATAAACGCGCCCGTAACCGCCTCCAGCGTGGGGCGGACCGCCTTGACCGGGACGGCGACGACGACGAGCTGGCGACCCGCCACGGCGCTCGCGATGTCCTCTGTCGCGTCGATACGATCCGACAGGGTAATCCCCGGCAGATACGTCGGATTCTCGTGTCCATTAATGAAGGCGATCGTGCCGGGGTTTCTGCCCCACATGGTGACCGATACGCCCGCGTCGGCAAGGACCTGAGCGAACGTCGTTCCCCACGCTCCCGTCCCCAGGACCGCTGCTGTTGAAATATTCATCGAAACCTCCCTGTCAGACACATTCTACTAGGACGGATACAACCGTCCTGCCCCGAGCAGGAAAGGGAAGCAGGGCCGCATGCAACCGCTCACCGACTTCCTGGCCACCAGGGTGCACGAGGCCACAGGCTCTGGCACTATCGCCGTTTCTTGGCTTTTTTCGCCCGCTTGGCTTGTTCCTCTTCCCACCACGGGCCGGCCTGGGTGACGGGGTCCCACACCTGCTCAGGGACGGGCAGATCGCGCAGCTGACCCACCCCGGCGCGCACGGCGTCGCTGATGCGCCGCGTCGCCTCACGCACCGCTTCGCGGTCCTGTGACCCCCGTGGTCCGATCAGATCGGACAGGTCCACCGGCGTCCCGAAGTGATAGGACAGGGCCCGCCCGGGGCGCATGTCGACCTTCTTGGCGTTGTAGGGGGCCAGGATGTCCTGCGCGCCCCACTGGGACAGGGGGATGACGGGGACGCCCGTGTCCAGAGCCAGGCGTGCTGCTCCCGACTTGAACTGCATGGGCCATTCGTCGGGGTCACGGGTCAGCGTCCCCTCCGGGTAGATGCCAACGACCTCGCCACCCTCCAAAGCGGCACGCGCGGGCGCCAGCACGGCCGCGGGATCCGAGTCGCGGTTCACGGGAATCAGGCCCATGCCCCTGATGATCCAGCCGAAGACCGGCACGGAGAACATCGATTTTTTTGCCAGAAAGCGCACCGCCGTGTCACGCTTCATGAAGTACCAGCACAGGCACAGCGGGTCGACGCTCGACAGGTGGTTGGATACCAGCAGGAAGCCCCCGTCGGCGGGCAGGTTTTCTTCACCGGTAGCAGTAATCTTCACCCAGGGCGTCATGAGGGGCGTCAGCACGCCCTTTGCGAAGGCGTAAAAGCCGGAGACAGGACTCATGGGACAATTCTACGAGAGATTATTATTCCCCCGGGATGCAAAGCACGCGGGCCACCTCACACGAGGACCGACACGACGCCGGGGGCGACATCCACGGTGAATGGAACCGACGCGATCCGGTCCCCGTCCGCCATCGCGACAACGCCCTCGGGGGCGGTAAAGGACACGGCCTTGGCGCTCTCGATGTCGATCGCCGGGTGAGCTTTCGCTCGCCCCGCAACGATGCTAGCCAGAACGACGAGCGCACGGGAGAGAGGAAGGGGTCCCACGTGGCAGACCTCGAGGATTCCGTCGCTCATGTCGGAGGAATCAACCAGGGTGATGCCGCCGCCGAAGCGACCCGAGTTCGACACGGACGCGATCCACCCGCTCATGTTACGTTCGCGCCCATCGACGGTAGCGCTCACGCCGGTGGGTTCGTGCGAGGCCAGGGCCGCGAACGCCCCATACCCGTAGGCCAGGGGGCCCGACGTCAGCGACGATTCGTTCGCCAGGATATTCGCGCGCGCGTCCAGGCCGATCGAGACGATGCCCAGCGCGAGGCGAAGGCCCTCGCGCGAACGCACCCACATTCCATCCAGGGGGCGCACCCGAGCATCGAGCGCGCCCGGGCCGATCGATCCCACGATGTCCCCGCCTGCGCGCCGCGCGGGCACCATACCCAGCCGAGCCAGGTTACGGGCTCGGGCCAGCGGATCCGTGCCAATGCCCAGCGCCCGACACAGATCGTTGCCGCGGCCGCCAGGCATGGGAGCGAAGCGGGCGCCCGACTCGTGGCAGCCGCGGGCGACGGCGCTCAGATACCCGTCGCCGCCGAGGGCCGCGACGACTGTGCCGGGAGAAACGTGGGCTGCGATCAACGCCGGGTCGTCGCCCGGCGTGGTCAGCCGAACCGCGACCTCCCAGCCGCCGCCGCGCAGGATGCGCACGATGCGCGGACCCAGGCGAACGCTGCGCCCGCCCGCCGACATTGACGAAACCAGCACAAAGATGCTGCGCCGCTCCCCTCGCCCGCCCACGATCTCAGTCCAGGTAACGCACGCGCGCATCCAGCTGGTGAAGCTTGCGCGTGAAGTGCTCGTAGCCGCGCGAAATGACGTCGATACCCGACACCGTCGAGGTGCCCGATGCGGCCAGCGCGGCGATCAGGTGCGAGAAACCTCCGCGCAGGTCCGGGACCTCAATATCCGCGCTGTGCAGCGGCGTCGGACCCGAGATGACGGCCGAATGGTAGTAGTTTTTTTGGCCGAAGCGGCACGGCGTCCCGCCCAGACACTCGCGATAGACCTGTATGTTCGCGCCCATCTTACGCAGGGCCGAGGTAAAGCCGAAGCGGTTCTCGTACACGGTTTCATGCACGATCGACAAGCCCTGCGCCTGCGTGAGCGCCACGACGAGGGGCTGCTGCCAGTCCGTCATGAAGCCCGGGTGGACAGCGGTCTCCAACGCGATCGAGTGCAGTTCCCCACCCGGATGGTAGAAGCGGATCCCGTCTGCGTCGATATCGAAGGCGCCACCGACCTTGCGGAAAGTGTTGAGGAAGGTCGTCATGTCGGGCTGGTGGGCACCGCGCACGTAGATGTCGCCGTGGGTGGCCAGGGCGGCGGCGGCCCACGAGGCGGCCTCGATACGGTCCGGGAGGGCGGTATGACGGTAGCCGACCAGCTTGGACACACCCTCGATGCGGATCGTGCGATCCGTATCCACGGAGATGATCGCGCCCATCTTTTGCAGGACGTTGATCAGGTCCAGGATCTCGGGTTCGATGGCTGCGCCCCGAAGGGTCGTGATGCCTTCGTTACGCACGGCGGTCAGCAGCGTCTGTTCGGTCGCACCCACGGAGGGGAAGGGCAGCTCGATGATGGCGCCGTGCAGGCCCGCGGCGGGGCGTCTAATGTGCACGCCGTCGGGCTGTTTGTCGATGATCGCGCCGAACTTGCGCAGCGTATCCAAGTGAAAGTCGATGGGACGGCCGCCGATCGCGCATCCCCCCAGCTCGGGGATGAAGGCCTCGCCAAGCTGATGGAGGAGCGGACCGCAGAACAGGATCGGGATGCGCGATGCGCCCGCGAGCGTGTCGATGTCGGAGCGGGAGGCAACCTTGACGTTGGAGGGGTCCATGCGCAGCGTGCCGCGGTCCTGATCAAAGTCGATGGCGACGCCGTGCAGGCTCAGCAGGTTCGACACCACATCGGTATCGCGGATCAGCGGCACGTTGTACAGCTCGGAGGGCGTGTCGGCCAGCAGCGAGGCGACCATTGCCTTGGGCACGAAGTTTTTGGCGCCGCGTACGCTGATCTCGCCGCTCAGCGGGTGGCCGCCTTCGACTTGCAGGATGGATGACATGGGTGCTCCTCGGATATGCGTAACTGGCCCCTACTCTAGCCAGGCGGGGGCCTGCGTGCGCAGCGCTTTCGGTCGCGATCCGACACGGCCTCTCGTTCGGGAAGGTATTTCGATGGAGGCGCGGGGCCGGGCGGGCTCGGGGCGGCGGCCTGTCCCTGACCGGGACCCGGCCTCCTCGATGGGCCCGTTCGCACAGCTGCCGATAGACACCGCGTTTACGGCGTTCGCACCCGGGTGTCAAGCTGTGCTTAACCGGTGATGTCAGCGATGGACCGACCGAAACTGACCGCGGGTACGGTGTAATCCTCGGTGGCGATTGTCAGATCGGGCCAGGGCCCCTGGCACCCGGCCAATCGCCTTCCCTTAAGCGCTGGGGGCTGGCGGCCTCGTGGACCAGGCGCAGATAGGTGCCCGGCGGGTCACAGGCGTCGTTTCTGTGGAGATGACGGGGTACGCCGCGCCACTTTTGTCGCGGTTCCCCTCGCCGTTCCTCAGTGGCTCGCGGCGCCCACTCCACGCGTTGGGGGCGGCGTGGAAGCCCGCGCTATACCCGCGAGTGGAAAAGCCTTCTCTCGAAAGGCCCCGCCGTCCTCACGTCTCAGAGGCCGCTTTGACACGTTTCACTATGCAACAGCTTGCCATCTCAAAAGATGAGATATTGAATAGTTGTATGGAAGAGCAAACATCCAGTGGCGTCGGCGTTCTCGATAAAGCAGCCCTGGTCCTAAACGCCCTTGAGGCCGGACCCGCGACACTCGCGCAACTCGTCTCCAGCACCGGGCTTGCCCGTCCAACCGCCCACCGGCTGGCTGTAGCGCTCGAATACCACCGGATGGTCGCCCGCGACATGCAGGGCCGTTTCATCCTCGGTCCCCGCCTGCAGGAACTGTCCTCCGCTGCCGGAGAGGACCGCCTGCTCCAAGCTTCCATGCCCGTGCTTCAGGCCCTGCGCGACCACACAAAGGAATCCTCCCAGCTCTTTCGCCGCCAGGGCGACTACCGCGTGTGCGTGGCAGCCTCCGAACGCGAGATGGGCCTGCGCGACTCGATCCCCGTGGGTGCCACGCTGTCGATGAGCGCCGGTTCGGCCGCCCAGATTCTGTTGGCCTGGGAGGAACCCGACCGCCTGCACCGAGGCCTCTACGGCGCTTCCTTCAACGCGACCATGCTCTCGGAGGTGCGTCGCCGGGGCTGGGCCCAGTCCGTGGGCGAACGCGAACCCGGAGTCGCCTCCGTCTCCGCCCCCGTTCGCGGCCCCTCCGGTCGAGTCCTGGCCGCCCTGTCGATTTCCGGCCCCATTGAGCGCATGGGCCGTCAGCCTGGACGCCAGCACGGCCCCTCGGTCATGGCGGCGGCCAACAAGCTCTCCGAGTTCCTGGCCACCGTGGAGGACGCCGCAGACCTGTAGGCCTCGTTGTTTTCCACGGAGGCGGGTGGGCCGGGGGGATTGCGTATCCTCCCGGCCCACCCGCGTTTCGCAGCTGACGGATCAGGCTATCCAGCGGCCTGATGAGTCAAAGGTGTAGGTGGTGCCGTCCACAACGACGCGACCCGTGACCATCGCGCCGCTTGCGGGATCCAGGTAGTACCAGCTGGAACCATAGGGCAACCAGCCTGTTGCCATCACCCCGCTGTCCGACAGGTAGTACCAGGAGCCACCCACGAACGTCCAGCCCGTGGCCATCGCCCCGCTGCCGGTCAGGTAGTACCAGTTCGCGCCGTCGCGCAACCACCCCGTCGCCATGACGCCGCTCGCTGGATCCAGGTAGAACCAAGAGCCTCCCACGAGCGTCCAACCCGTGGCCATCGCGCCCGACGCCTTGTAGTAGCGCCACTGCCCGGCGTCGTACTCCCAGCCGGTCTTCATCCACCCTTCGGAATCAAAAGAATAGGTGATGCCATTGATCTTGATGCGCTCGTTGAAGGGGTACGAACCATCCGGGTAGCGCAGCCACCAACGGCCGTCGCTGGATTGTATCCACTTCCCCTCCGACGGATCGGGCGCGGGATTCACGCGAGCCCCGACCGCCTGTGTAAAGACCGCGACAGTGCGCGCGGGAACGGTAACGGTGCCCGTCTTCCCATCAAAGGACGCGCCCTTGACCACCTCGTCCGCGCCGCCAGCCTGCGCCTCGTGCAGCTTAAACACGCGCCCGGCCAGGCCATCAACGCGCTGCTTGATGGCCTCTCCCGTCGCGTTGAACACGACCAGGGCGCCGTCAAGCTCGCGATCGATGTCGTCGCGGGAGTCGGCTTCGTCGTTGATGAGCATCATGATCGTCCCATCCACGGCGGCAGACCCCGAATTCGGGAACGACACCTTCGAGCGAACCAGATCCGCGCTGCCGAGCGTGAACAGGCGCGAGGAGGAACGCACGCGCAGGAAGTCCATCGCGATCTTCGAGGACGCGCCGATCTGCTCCGGGGACGGTTTCAAGTCGGGGTTTTCCAACAGAGGCCGCATGTGGTCCCAGGCCGCGCCGTTCTTGGACTTCATTGGCAGGCCGCGGCCGAAACCGTTGTCGCGCATCGTCCAGTCGATGGCGTTGAAGTGGTCGCCCGAGTTGTAGGAGTCGCGGTCCAGGGACTTCGAGCGCAGCATCTCCGTGCCCGATGCCCACAGCGCCGGCGACTGCGACAGGGACACCGATGCCTGGCTCAGCAACGACATGCGCACACGATTGTCCATCGGAGCGTTCGTCGGCATCTTGTACGTCACCAGGTCGAACAGGGTCTCGTTGTCGTGGGCGTCCACGTAGTTCACGTTCTCAACCGGCTGAGACGCGAAACCAGCACCGTGGCCGTTGTAGTCCAGCTGCGCGCCCAGGATGCTTCGGCCGTCGTAGGTCGTGAGCGGGTAGTCCTTCAGGTTGCCCGCCAGGCCCAGCTTCACCAGGTCCACCCGGTGCAGATAGTCCGCACGGCGTTCATCGGCGGAGCGTGTATCCAGTCCGTTTGCGTCAGAGAACGCGCCCGAACCCAGCCCCTGGAACACGCGGTGGTCCTCGTCGAAGGGGCCGCCGCCGTGGACCGCGTCGCGCAGGCGATCATTGAACGCACCGATGCCCGTGCCGTCCAGCTGCCCCTGTGTGGCCTGCCTGAACAGCGCGTTATTCGCGACCTCACCGAAGTTCCAGCCCTCGCCGTAGATGTACAGGCGCGAGCCGTCCACTCCGTCCTTGTCCAGCGTCAAAGACTTCAGCGCTTCCTTCGCGCGCTTCATCCCATCGGCGGGATGGTGACCCATCAGGTCGAAACGGAAACCGTCAACGTGATAGTGCTTTGCCCAGTGGATCATCGAATCGATCATCAGGCGCTCGCTCATCGCGTTCTCGGTTGCCACGTTCGAGCAGCACGTTGAGGTCTCCACCGCGCCGGCGGCGTTCAAGCGCTGGTAGTAGCCGGGCACGACCCGGTCCAGCACCGAATGCGCGTCCTGGCCGGCGGCCGGAGTGTGGTTGTACACCTGGTCGAGCACCACCTGCATGCCAATCGAATGCAGGCCGCCCACCATGGAGCGGAACTCGCGAACGCGTGCGCCACCGTTTTGGTGAGACTCGGTCGCGTAAGAGCCCTCGGGAGCCATCCAGTGGAACGGATCGTATCCCCAGTTGTAGGCGTCCTGGTCGGCAACGGCGGCCACCGCGGCCTGCTGAGCCTCCGACGCCGGGCCCGCGTCCTGCGGAATGTCCGGCACCTTTTGGTCGCTGCGCTTCTCAGGGATGGTCGCGATGTCGAACGTGGGCAGCAGGTGCACCGTGTTCATGCCGGCTTTCGCCAGCTCGCTCAGGTGACGCATGCCGCCCGACTGGTGCTGCGTAAACGCCATGTATGTCCCGCGCATCTCCTCGGGGACCGATTCATCCTTCGCCGAAAAGTCGCGCACGTGCAGCTCGTAGATGGAGCGCTGCGCGTCGTCCTGCAGCACCGGCGCCGCGGTGTTCTTCCATTCCGAGGGGGCGATCGACGGGTCGTTCATGTTGACGGCCACCGACCTGGTCGAATCAACCGTCAGGCCCACCGAGTACGGGTCCGTCACCGTGTTCGTCTCCACAGCGCCCGTAGAGGGCACGTACACTCGGACCTCCCACAGGTACTGCGCCCCTTCGTGGATCGCGCCGTCGGCGTTATCGACGCTCCAGCGGCCGTCGTCGCCTCGCTGGGCGGGCGTGCGCACGGCGTCGCCCGACACCTCATCGTCGGCGCCCCCGGGGGTCTTCGTGTTCCACGACAGCAAAGTCACGTTCTTCGCCGTGGGTGCCCACAGCGCGAAAGTCGGTTTCCCGTCGTCCCGCCAGCCCACACCGAACGAGGCCTGGGTGGCCTTAGCCGCATAGATGGAGTCCAGCACGGGAGCGATCTGCACGCCTGTGAATGCGTTGATAGTGCCGCCGCTCTTTTGGGCAACCGCGATCTGGCCCGTCAGGGCCTCTCGGGCCTTTGCCTGGTCAATGTCAGCGCGCAGAGCGATGTATCCGCTGAGGTTCGGATGAGCCATCGTCACATCGCCGCTCAGGTCCCCCTCGATGGTAAGGGGCACGACCGTGCCTCCAGTGATCGCCCCGTCCTTCAGGCCTGCCCCGCCCTCCGGGGCGGTCACCAGTTCGTAGGTGAGATTCGCGGAACCGTCAAGCACCTGCGCGCGCGTCACTCCCTGTGGCAGCAGCGACGTGGGCCAGGCCAGCACGTTCGCGCTGACCCAGTAGGCGCGCTGCTCACCGGAACCGGCGACCGGCGCATCCGATGCCGCGATCTCGAGCTTGTGGGACGAAGAATCGTAGGTGAAGGTCACGAGCTTGTTCGCTTTCGTCGCAAACTGATAGTTGGCGCCACCGGGCACGCCGTCGCGCCCGTAATTCTCATTCCACGAACCACCGATGGCGACCTTGACCTCGTAGGAGCCTTCGGGCAGGGCCGCTGTCTGGAACGTGTAGGTGCCGTCCCCCACCGGTTCCATCAGCGGCGCCAGGCAGTCCGGTTTCCAGTTGTCCGAGCAGCCCAGCGCCTTTTGCAGGGAGCCTGGCAGGGTCACCATCTGGTCGGTCACCGTGTTCCACACGCGATGAGTCACGCGGTTGTAGTAGAAGGTGACGTCCGTTTGTTCCTTCAGGGAGTATGCGATATTCGCTCCCCCGGCCACGCCGCCGCGCCCGTAGGAAACGTCCCACGAGCCACCCTCCGCGACCTTGTACTCGTAGTCGCCCGCGGGCAGGGTGAACGTTGCGGAGTAGACGCCGGTCCTATCGCGCGTGAGCGCGGCCTTGGCGCAGCCGGGCGCCCAATCGGCGTCGCACCCCATGGCCTTGTTATGACTGCCGGGGATTGTCACCAGCAGGTTCTCATCTGCGGTATTCTCACCGGCCTCGGCGGCTCGCGCGCCCGCACTTTGGTATGACGCTTCCGCCTCGGGGGCAGCCCACGCCGCGGGAAGCGCACCCCCCATCAGCGCCAGCACCGCGCCCACACCCAGGGCTCGACGCAGCAACGTTCTGTTATATCGGTGTGTCACGATAGACTCCCTCGTCCATAAACGGTCCCCTCCTGCGGGGGATGGTCCTAGGTTAGACACACTGCAACGCAATGGAAACTTTTCTGCAAAGGACAAGCACTTTTGCGGTAAGAGGGTAAACAAAAGCCCCGTCACCACCGCGGTGACGAGGCCGTTCGTACCCCCAACCGGATTTGAACCGGTGTTAACGCCGTGAGAGGGCGTCGTCCTAGGCCGCTAGACGATGGGGGCCTTGATTCACATTGAATCCGTACCCCCAACCGGATTTGAACCGGTGTTAACGCCGTGAGAGGGCGTCGTCCTAGGCCGCTAGACGATGGGGGCCGCCTGAAACTATCGCTTCAGATCGCTGGGGTACCAGGACTCGAACCTAGAATGGCTGAACCAGAATCAGCTGTGTTGCCAATTACACCATACCCCACTGGGTGTCTCCCGCTTCGCTCTCGCGTCGCTGGCGACGAGAGATAACTGTAGCGGACAACAACCCGGGTGCCAAATCGAGCGCCCGTGGCGCCCGTCACGCGCTTCTCGCCCGCCCCACCCTCGCGGTGCGGGGGCTGGGCGATGCACGACTCAGGCCAGCGACTGGCGCAGCGCCCTCAGGCGAGCCAGCGAGGAGACGCGCCCCAGAATCTCCATCGACTCAAACAGCGGAGGCGACACCTGGCGGCCCGTTACGGCAACGCGCAGCGGACCAAAAGCCAGGCGAGGCTTGACACCCATGTGGTCAACGATGCGTTCGCGCAGCGAAGCCTCGAGGGAGGCGGTCGTGAATTCACCCAGGCCTTCCACCGTCTCGATGGCGGCATCCAGCACGTCACCGGCGTTGTCCTTCAGCTTCGAGACGGCCTTCTCGTCCATCTCCAGCGCATCGTCGGCGACGAAAAGGAAGCCAAGCATGGCCGTGGCCTCACCCAGCAGCTGAATGCGCGTCTGGATGAGGGGCGCGGCCTCCGTGAGGATCTCGCGCTCGCGCTCGGTCAGCTCACCGAAAGACTCGGCGGACACCAGGTGGTCGCGATGCAGGAAGGGCACCAGGCGGTCACGGAAGTCAATGCCATCGAGCAGACGGATCTGCTCGGCGTTAATCGCGATGGCCTTCTTCTGATCGAAGCGCGCCGGGTTCGGGTTCACGTCCGAAATGTCGAAGGCCCGCGCCATCTCTTGCATGGAGAAAATGTCGCGGTCGGGGGCGATCGACCAGCCCAGCAGGGCGAGGTAGTTGTTCAGGCCCTCGGGGATCATGCCCGCCGCCTTGTGCAGGAGCAGGTTCGATTCCGGGTCGCGCTTGGACAGCTTCTTGTTGCCCTCGCCCATGACGTAGGGCAGGTGCCCGAAGCGGGGCATAAACGTCGCGACGCCGATGGCCTGAAGCGCGCGGTACAGAACGATCTGGCGAGGCGTCGAAGAGAGCAGGTCCTCGCCGCGCAGGACGTGCGTGATCCCCATGAGCGCATCATCGATGGGGTTGACCAGCGTGTACAGCGGGTGCCCGTTGGCGCGAACGATGACATAGTCGGGAATGGAACCCGCCTTAAAGGTGATTTCGCCGCGGATCAGGTCCGTGAACGTAATGTCCTCGTCGGGCATGCGCAGGCGCAGCACCGGCTGGCGCCCCTCGGCGCGGTAGGCCGCGATCTGTTCCTCGCTCAGGTCGCGATCAAAGCCGTCGTAGCCCAGCTTGGGGTCCTCGCCCCTCGCGCGGTGGCGCTCTTCGACTTCCTCGGGCGTCGAGTAAGATTCGTAGGCATAGCCGACCTGAAGCAGGCGGGCGGCAACGTCACGGTAGATGTCCATGCGCTGGCTCTGACGGTAGGGGCCGTGGGGTCCTCCCTTGTCGACTCCCTCATCCCAGTCGAGGCCCAGCCACCGCAGCGATTCGATGATCTGGTCGAAGGATTCCTGGGAATCGCGGGCGGCGTCCGTGTCTTCGACGCGAAAGACGAAGGTCCCTCCCGCATGGCGGGCGTACGCCCAGTTGAACAGGCACGTGCGGACCATCCCGACGTGGGGGGTTCCTGTGGGCGAGGGACAGAAGCGGACGCGCACGTCGGCGCAGGTGGCAGTTGTTTCACTCATGATTCCCCAATCCTACTCCAGGCGAAGCCGTTGTATTTGCCTGTTGCATGGGCGCGCTGGGCCTGCAACAGCGCACGGGGATACTCTGTGGGTGTGAAAGGCCGCGGCACGCGCGAGCCAGGAAACAGCGCAGGAGGATCACATGCCCGTCCGTCTCTATTCCGACACCCAGCTGTACCGCACGGGGTCCCTCAAGTGGACGGGGATCACGCGGTCAAACGGGGATCCGACGATCGGAGCGTGGGTTGCGGAGATGGACTTTGGCACGGCGCCCGAGGTGGCTGACGCGATGAAGAGGGCGATCGATAACGGCTTGCTCGGCTATCAGCCCACGTGGCTGGCGCCTTCCGTTGCCGCGGCGACCGCGGAGTTTCACGACAGGCGCTTCGGGTGGGACGTCGACGCCTCGCACGTGCGCCTGGTGGCGTCGGTGCTGCCGGCTCTGGAGGCCACGATCAACCACCTCGTCCGTCCGGGGGCGCCGGTCATCGTCCCCACTCCCGCGTACATGCCGTTCCTGTCGATCCCCGGAAAGTTCGATCACCCGGTGATCGAGGTTCCCTCGCTGCGGGGCACGCGCGCAGGCGGCCACGGATGGGCGCTGGACCTGGAGGGGATTCGCGCCGGGCTCGAGTCCGGCGCCGGGCTCGTGATCCTGTGCAACCCGTGGAACCCGGTGGGACGGGTGCTGCGCGAAGAGGAGCTGCGGGCGTTGCACGACCTCGTTAGCCGCTACGACGCCCTCGTGTTTGCCGACGAAATCCACTCTTCGCTGGTGCTCGACGAATCGATCCCCTTCGTCTCCTATGCATCGCTCGGGCCCTCCTACGCGTCCCACACGGTCACGGCGACCGCCGCGTCAAAGGGATGGAACATCGCGGGTCTGCCCTGCGCCCAGGTGATCCTCCCGGACGAGGAGCTGCGCGGCCGCTGGGACGAGTTCGGGGCGCAGGTGCGCCACGGTGCGACCGTCATCGGCGCGGTGGGCACGATCACCGCCTACCAGCACGGCGATGCGTGGCAGCGAGAAGTCAAGGACCTGATCCGCGCGAACGTGGACCTCGTGGAGTCCCGCCTGTCAGGCTCCCCCATCGACTTCGTGCGCCCGGAAGGCACATACCTGACGTGGTGGGGCTTTGCGCGCACCGACCTGGGGCGCCTCTCCCCCTGCGCCGTCCTGCGCGACAAGGCGGGCATCGCCACCAACGAGGGGATGACGCTGGGCGCCGACTACCGCGAGTGGGCGCGCATCAACCTGGCGTGCGCGCCCGACGTGGCGGAGCGAATCGTGGAGCGCGTCTTAGCGTTGCTCTGATCCGCTGACGAAGGGGGTCTGCGCGACGCCCGGGGTTTCCCGGGCCACGGCCTCGCTCGTGAAAACTCATGCCCCCAGGGCAGCCTCAATGCCGGCGACGACGAGTCCCCGGGCCGCCGACGCCGCCTCCACGACGGCGCCGGGATCAGTGGGCGCTTTAGCGAAAGACAGGTCGGAAACGACGGACATCCCGGCGACCCGTACGCCCAGGGCGTGCAGCGTCAGCGCCTCCATGACGGTCGACATGCCCACGCAGTCGATACCGAGTCCCGCCAGGACGCGCGCCTCCGCCAGCGTCTGATACTCCGGGCCGCGCAGGATCGCGTAAACGCCCTCACGCTGGCAGGGACCGCACAGAGCGCGGGTCATGGCCCGGTCCCACACGGCCGACACGTCCAGGAACAGCGGCCCGGTAAACGGCGAGACGCCGCTGAGGTTCACGTGATCGGTGATGGCCATGACGTCTCCGAGGCGCCACGAGCGCAGGCACCCGTTCGCGTTCGTGAGGACAGCCCGCTCCACCCCGGCGGCGGCCGCCGCGCGAGCCAACGCGGTCACGGCGCGCACTCCTCTGCCCTCGTACAGGTGGGTGCGTCCCGTCGCGACCAGCACGGTTCCGCGGGCGCCCGCATAGGCCCGCAGCTCGCCGCCGTGGCCGTCGGCCACCGGAGCAACCAGGCCGGGGATACTTCCCAGGGACACGGCGAAGGCGGGTTCACCCCACGCCTGGTCGAGCGCGTCCGCCAATCCCGACCCCAGGACGACGAGCGCGTGCGGGGTACCCGTGAGCCCGGCGAGGAGCGCCCCGGCGGCCCTGGCCTCCTCATCCAAAAGGGCGCGCGCAAAGCGTGGGTCGGTGCTCACTCACCGCCCCCTTCGAGGCCCTGCGCGTAGGTGCGCGAGGAAAGCGTCTCCTGGGCGCGTACGCGGCCCGCGCTGGTCGCCCAGTAGCCGACGAAACCCACGACCATGGCCAGGAGGATGCCGATGTTGGCGCCCGCCCAGTCTCCCTCGCGCCCACCGAGGGGACCCAGCAGGTAGCCCTGCCAGGAGAGCCACGACGCGTTCGAGTTCACGACCAGGCCCCACCCCCCGAGGGAACCGACCGCCAGCGATGCGACGGCACCCCAGTTCACTGACCCGTAGCGGCCCGACGGGGTAAAGAGCGAGGGCTCGTCGTAGTCCTTACGGCGCAGCGCGATATCGGCGAGCATGACGCCGCCCCACGCGGCGATCACGACGCCGAGGGTGGTAAGGAAAGCGGTGAAAGGAGTCAGGAAGGAGTCGGCGAAGAACACGACGACGATGGTTCCGACCGTCATGATCGTGCCGTCGATGGCCGTGGCGACCGGGCGTGACACGGGCACCCCCACGGCCAGCAGAGACAGGCCCGAAGAGTAGATGTCCATGACGATTCCGCCGATCAGCCCCAGGATCGCGACGATGGCGAAGGGAATGAGGAACCACGTGGGCAGCAGCGTCGTAAGCGCTCCGATCGGATCGGCGCCGATCGCCTCCGACAGGGATTCGTCGGCCGAGCCAACCAGGAGGATACCGAAGAACACCAGGACGACCGTGGGCAGCGCCGCGCCCAGCGTCGTCCACCCGACGACTCCTCGCGTCGACGCGGCGCGCGGCAAGTAGCGCGAGTAGTCGGCGGCCGCATTAATCCAGCCGAAACCAAAACCCACGAGGAGCATACAGCCGGCACCTAAGACGGCGGCCACGGGCGCCCCAGGCCGCGAGGCCAGCACCGAAAAGTTGATCGTCGGAGCAACCAGGACCAGGTACACGAGCGTCAGGGCGGCGCTCGCCCACGTGATCCACGTCTGCACCTTCATGATCGCCTCGAAGCCGAGGATGCCCGAACCGGCTGCCAGGACCACGACGAGAACCAGGGATATCACCTGGGCGAGGAGGTGGTTTGAAAACCCCATGGCACCCATGACGGTGGCCGTGGCCTGGACCGCTATGATCGCCAGGAAGGTCTCCCACCCCACCGTCAGAATCCACGAGATAGCCGCAGACACGCGGTTGCCGTTAAAACCGAAGGCGGCACGCGACAGGACCAGCGTCGGCGCGGACCCGCGCTTGCCCGCAAGCGCGACCAGGCCGCAGACCAGGAACGACAGGGTCACCCCGACGACCGACACGACGACCGCCTGAGCCAGGGAGAGGCCAAAACCCAGCACCCACGACCCCCAGGAGATTCCCAGAACCGAGATATTCGCTGCGAACCACGGCATGAACAGGTCGGCAGGCCTGCCCTTACGATCGGATTCAGGAATGACGTCCAGGCCGGCCATCTCGACGGCCAGCGCGCCCGAGGACTGGGGTTCGCTCACAATGTGCTCCTATGGCGAAAGTGTCGTTCAAACACCTCCATTTTACCGCATAGGTCACATTCTCAGGCTCGCACGACGGGATTCGACAGGCGGCCGATGCCCTCGATCTCGATCTCGACGCGATCCCCCACGTCAATGCGACCGCACCCGGCGGGAGCGCCGGTGACGATCACGTCACCGGGCAGCAGCGTCATTTGATGCGACGCGTAGGACACCAGCTCGTAGGCTTTCCAGATCATGTCCGACGTGCACCCGTCCTGCCCAGGTTCGCCGTTCACGAAGGAACAAATGGACAGGTTGTCTACGTCCAACTCGGGGTCGACCGTGATCCACGGCCCCAGGGGGCATGCCGTATCGAACGACTTGCCGCGCGCCCACGGGCCCCCAGTCATCGCGTCGCGAGCCGTCGCGTCATTAGCGACCGTGTAGCCCAGGATCATGTGGGGGGCGTCCTTGAGGCTCACGTCCTTGGCCAGGGACTTAATCACGATGGCGAGCTCGCCCTCGAAGATGACGTCGTCCGACCAGGCGGGGATCACGATCGGATCGTCCGGGCCGATCACGCAGGTGTTCGGCTTGATAAAGATCGGCGGCTCTTTCCTCTCCTCGGGGGGAATCGGGGTATCCGAATAGTTGTTGCCGATGCCCACGACCTTCGAGCGCGGGATCACCGGGGACAGCAGGCGCACCTCGTCCAGCTCGTAGATCTGGCCGGAAGGCTCGACGGGCGAAAACAGCGGGTCCCCCTTGAGACCCACAATCCTATTCGATCCCTCTTCGAGGGCGCCGTACACCGGGTTCGTTCCATCGGAAAAACGCGCGATTCTCATGCCTGTAGTCTAATTCACGAACCGCCCGCGGCGCCAGGTCTCAGCGCGAGGATGCGCCCGCGGCGCCACCCCGTCGCCTCTTCTTGGCACGCCCCCACACGTGTCCTGGAACGTCTCCTGGCAGCATGGGATTCTTCTCTCCCACGAACACGGGATCCGCGATGCCGTCGCGCCGCTGGGCCTCGTAGTCGCGCAGCGCGCCCAGGACCCACCGGGCGAGGAACACCAGCGCCACCAGGTTCGTGATCGTCATGATCGCCATCGCGATGTCGACGGCGTTCCACACGACGTCCAGGGTCAGCAGGGCGCCGACAGTCGCCGACGCAACACAGACGACGCGCACGGTCCACGTCGCCCACGGGGCGTCACCGAAGACAAACGACATGTTCGTATCCGAGTACACGTACGCGGCAATGATCGAGGAGTAGGCGAGCACGAAGATCAGGATCGCCATCGGGACGATCGTCCACGCGCCCAGCTCGTGCGCGACGGCCAGCGTGGTCAGGTTCGACGGGTTCACGTCCGCACCGCCCCACACGTCGCCGCCCGCGATGAGGATAACGAACGCGGTCGCCGTGCACACGATGATCGTGTCGATGAAGACGCCGAGGGACTGGATGAGGCCCTGGCGGACCGGGTGCGACACGGTCGCCGTCGCGGCGGCGTTCGGGGCGGTTCCCTGCCCGGCCTCGTTGGAGAACAGTCCGCGCTTCGTGCCGTTGATCATCGCGGCGAGGATGCCACCACCCAGGCCGCCGACCGTGGAGTCCACCGAGAACGCCGAGGAAAAGATCTGTCCGAGCACCGCGCCGAACTGCGACAGGTTCATCAGACAGATGATGGCGACCATGACCACGTAGATGAGCGCCATGATCGGGGCCATCCACTCCGTCACGCGGGCGACTGTGCGGATGCCGCCGAAAATAACCATCGCCGAAAACACGAACACCAGGCCCGCGACGGTGAGCTGCGCGGCCGAGAAGTCACCCGCGCCCGGAAGCGGCTGCTTGGCGGCCTCGCCGAAGGCGCTCGTGAGCGTTCCCGCAATCGCGTTGGATTGCACGGATGTGATGACGATACCGCAGGTGACCACGGTGATGACCGCGAACACGTTGGCGAGCAGACGGTTCTTCATTCCCCGCCTGATATAATACGCCGGGCCGCCGCGGTAGGAGCCGTCCGAGTGCCGGACCTTGAAGATCTGTGCGAGCGTCGCCTCAAAGAACGCGGTCGCCATGCCCACCAGAGCGACGACCCACATCCAGAAGATCGCGCCGGGGCCACCAAACATGAGCGCCGCCGCCACGCCGAACACGTTGCCGACGCCGACGCGCGCGGCCAGCGAAATAGCGAAAGCCTGGAAGGAGGAGATACCGCCTTTGGCCCCCTGACGCGACCCCAGGCTCGCGCGGACCATCTCTGGAAAGAGACGCACCTGCACCGCGCGGGAGATCACGGTGAGGATCAGGCCCACGCCGATCAGGATGACGATCGTAAGGTGCATCGTGATCCAGTCGGCAATCTGCTGCTCGATCTGGGCAATCTGTTCCACAGGGGCCTCCCGGGGTGTCGAAAGACGAGGCCGGGGATCGCTCGCGGGGCCTCGTGCGCTTGGCGGGCCGCGCCCGCGCGTTGATGGGACCCCCTCATCTTGCCACAGGGCAGTGACGCAGGCAGGCGGCGTCTCGCCGCGCGCACGGATGTCGGGACAGCGCGTGAGCGCAGCCTGATCGATGGGGGTGTCGTCGGCGAGCGAGCCGAGACGAAGGCGGGCGAGGTCTGGGACAATACAGGCATGAGCGCGACACTGAACGAGATCCTGGACGACCTGGAGGATGAGGGGCGGCTGCGGGAAGACGACGCCTTATACCAGGCCTTCACGTCCTGGGCGGAGTCGACCGGGCGGCCGCTCTACCCCCACCAGGAGGAGGCTCTGATGCATATCCTGGCGGGAAACCACGTCATCGCGGCCACCCCCACGGGGTCTGGGAAGTCGATGATCGCGCTGGCCGCTCACTTCGTCTCGATGGCCCACGGGGGCCGCTCCTATTACACGGCTCCGCTCAAGGCACTCGTGTCGGAGAAATTCTTTGACCTGGTTTCGCTCTTCGGGGCTGATAACGTCGGCATGATCACGGGAGACGTATCCCTGAACGCGGATGCGCCGATCATCTGCTGCACGGCGGAAATCCTGGCGAACCAGTCCCTGCGCGAGGGGCCATCGCTGGACGCGGACATGATTGTCATGGACGAGTTTCACTTTTACGGGGACCGCCAGCGCGGGTGGGCGTGGCAGGTGCCGCTCCTGGAGCTAACCTCGCCTCAGGTGGTCGCCATGAGCGCCACCCTGGGTGACACGTCGCGCTTTGAGCGCAGCTGGAAGGAGCGCACCGGACGCGACGTGGCGCTGGTGGACGACGCCAAGAGGCCCGTGCCACTCGAGTTTGAATACGTCGTTGACCGCCTGCCAGACACGGTTGAGCGGCTGCTGGGCGAGGGCCGCTGGCCCGTGTACATCGTGCACTTTTCGCAGCGCGACGCGGTAACCACGGCGCAGTCCTTCGACCGGACCCCCCTGATTTCGGCCGAGAAGAAGCGCGCAATCAGCGCCCAGCTGGCGGGGGTGTCGTTCGCGAAGGGTTTCGGCCAGACCCTCAAATCGCTGCTTTCCCAGGGGATCGGCGTCCACCACGCCGGCATGCTGCCCCGCTACCGTCGCCTGGTGGAGCGCCTCACCCAGGCCGGGCTGCTGCCCATCGTGTGCGGCACTGACACGCTCGGCGTGGGCATCAACGTGCCGATCCGTACGGTCCTCATGACGTCACTGGTCAAGTACGACGGGAGGCGCATGCGTCACCTCTCGGCGCGCGAGTTCCACCAGATCGCGGGCCGCGCGGGCCGCGCAGGCTTCGACACGGTGGGGTTCGTGCGGGTCCTAGCGCCCGAACACGAGGTGGAGGCGGCGCGCGAGCGTGCGCGACTGAGCGCCGCGCAAGAGGCGGCGCGCGACGCCCGGGAGGCGAAGCGGGCGGCAAAAAAGTCGGCGAAGAAACGCAAGGGGCCGGGCGCGGGCGAGATCTCGTGGACGCGCTCGACCTTCGATCGCCTGGTCAACGCGGCGCCCGAACAGTTGCCCAGCCGCTTCGAGATGACCCACGCGATGGTGCTCAACGTCCTGGCTGGCGCGCCCACGGCCGGGCGTGATCCGGGTGAGCACCTGGTGTGGCTGGCCCGATACAACGACGACGCGCCCACGGAGGCCAACCCGCACCTGCGCAGGCTCGGCGAAATCTATACGTCAATGAAGCAGGCCGGGGTGGTGGAGCACGTGTCGTCCGCGCAGGCCTCGGCCTCCGGTCAGCCGCGCCTGCGCGCCGCCACCGACCTGCCCGACGATTTCGCGCTCAACCAGCCGCTGTCCCCCTTCGCGCTGGCCGCTCTGGAGCTGCTGGACCCGGACTCCCCCACATTCGCGCTCGACGTGGTTTCCGTGATCGAGTCGGTGCTGGAGGATCCGCGCCCCCTGCTGTTCGCACAGGAGAAGGCCGCCCGCGCCGAGGCGGTGGCCGCCATGAAGGCGGAGGGCATGGAGTACGACGATCGCATGGCAGCGCTTGAGGAGGTGACCTGGCCGCGTCCGTTGGCTTCCCTGCTGGACGAGGCCTTCGCCGTGTACGTGCGCGCGAATCCGTGGATCGGTGCCGAGGAGATTTCGCCGAAGTCGGTTGTGCGCGAGATGATCGAGAACGCGCTGACCTTTACGGGAATCGTGGGGCGCTACGACGTGGGGCGTTCCGAGGGGATCGTGCTGCGTTACCTGACGGACGCGTATCGGGCGCTGCGCCAGATCGTGCCAGACGAACTGATGACGAACGAGCTGCGCTCGATCATCTCGTGGTTGTCTTCGCTGATCCGCGCGGTGGATTCCTCGCTGTTGGACGAGTGGGAGGCGCTGTCCTCCGGCCGCGCCCTGTCCCCGGGCGCCGAGGGGGACGGCACGCAGGGCGCGGAGCTGGCGTTTGGCGCTACCGAGGACGGGCGGGTCACCTTCAGCGCAAACCGGCACGCGTTCCGCACGGCGATTCGCCGCGCGCTGTTCGAGAGGGTGGAGGCCATGAGCCGGGACAACGTCCAGGCCCTGACGCGCCTGGACGAGGCCTCGCGCACCCTCCTTGTCGCCCCGTGGGGCGAGGACGAGTGGGACGCGGCGCTGGAGCGCTACTGGGCGGAGCACGACTGGATCGGCATCGACCAGCGCGCCCGAGGCACGTCGCTGTGCGCGCTGAACGAGGCGCCCACCCGGGAGGACGTATTGGAGCTCGCACCCGCCACCGCCTCGTCCCAGATGCTGCGCGCCCAGGCGGAGCGAATCGAGGAGCTGGCGGAGGAGGTTGATCAGGCTCCGTCCGGGTCGGTCTGGCTGGCCACGCAGAACCTGTTGGACCCGGAGGAGGACATGGACTGGCGCATCGTCGCCCTCGTGGACATTCCCGCCTCCGACGAGGCGGGCCGGGTCGCCCTGGCGACGCTCACGGTCGGGCCGCGGTAGGGCAGTCCTGGGCCGCGAGCTCTAGCGGCGGGCGTAGCGGCGAACCTTCTCGACGAACTCGGCACGGTAGACCGGGGTGTCCTGCGGGTGATCGATCTTGCCGAGGATGAGGACGTCCGTCAATCGGATGCCGACAAATCCCAGGATCATGCGCTTCCAGCGCGTGATCGGCCCCCCAAAGATGCGGTAGAAGAACGCGGGTGCGCGAGAGGTGAGGATGAGCGCTGCCGTCTTGCCTGTGAGCAGCGCCTGGCTCTTTCCGTCGGCGAATCGGTATGCGAAGCGCGGGGTGAAGGTGCGGTCAAGGAACCCCTTGAGGATGGCAGGCTCTGCCGACCACCAGATCGGGAAGCTGAAGACCAGGTGGTCCGCCCACGCGATTTCTTCCTGGTAGCGATCGGGGGCGCTTTCGTCCTCCATGTGTTTGCGGTAACCGTATCGCAAGTTCGGGTCGAAGTCCTCGGCGGCGAGGTCGATCATGCGCACCTGGTGACCCGCTTTGCTTGCCTCCTCGGCGTAGGCGGTTGCCAGCTCGTGTGAATAGCTGCCGGAGTCGGGGCTGCCCTGAATGACAAGAATCTTCACGATGGCTCCTTCGCTGTCATGCACCCGTTTCAACTGTATACCCGTCGGTTAGACGACACAAGGACCTGTCGTCGCGAGACCGTGGCGTACAGTGGAAGCTCATCGCCCCTCTAGGCGTCTTCGGAGGAGCTCGTCTCGGTCCGCACGGTTTTGCGGATCGCCCAGTCGATGGCCGCGAAGAAGCCCATGAAGACCAGGGCCCCGATGAGGATGGCGACGATGTTGACCCCGACCTGCGCGTAGCCGATGCGCCACACGTTGACGAAACCGTAGGGGTACTGGTGGACCAGAGCGCCGCGCGCGAGCGTGTAGGCGACCCAGGCGATCGGGATCAGCAGAGCGCGGCCCAGTGTCCCCCACGTGATGCCTCCGCGCGGTCCCGCGATGGCCGCGACACCCACGAAGACCGCCGGGACGATAATGTGCTGCAGCGGGTTCGTGACGAGGGCGTACCCGGAGAGGACCTCGTAGGGGCCGATGAGGGTCGCGTACACGATCGCGGTCACCGTGATCATCATGAGGGCGCACAGGTGGGCTGCCCTCCCCCAGCGGCCCACACGGCCGCTGCGGGCCAGGATCGTCGAGATGAGTGCGACCATAATGTTGGAGAGTTCGGTGAAGTAGGACAGGCACTCGACGAGGCGTTGAGGCGCGCCCGCCCAGCCGGATGCGGCACCCCCGAAGAGCCCCTCCTCGTAGTACGTGGGCGGTGCATACCCGCCCAGGGTACTGATGATGATCGTCGATGCGACGCCCGCCCACGCCAGGGTGGCCACCACCCAGTACGCGGTGCGCCCGCGAGCGCCCAGTTCAGTCATATCAGCCAATGTTTCTCTGATCCTCTCAACGCCGTACTGGATGACCACTGAAGTAGGTCTGCGGGGAGCCCGCTCGAATTGCTGTCACCACGCAGTTCTCCGGCTCATCCAGGCAGATCAATAGCCAATCCGGTCGAGTGTGACACTCGCACAAACCGGCATAGTCACCCGTCAGGAGATGATCACGCCTTTGGGGCGGCCACTGTTGGCCGAGAAGAATCATATCAATGACGCTGCAAGCTCCTTGATGGGCCCCTCTTCATTTCGTCACTCCTTTCATAGGCGCCGCGTGAAACCCGCACTACCCCAGCTCCACCAAAAGCCCTCGAATACGCCGAAAGACGCCGAGCAAGGGCGGTCCCGGTTACATCAACCCGGTCCCCGCAGCCGCGAGGACGTTGCGGGCTGCCTCAGGCGAGCGCCGCCAGGTCGGCGACCTGTGCGCCTGCTAGGTCGGCCAGGTCGAGGGGGCTCAGTTCGACACTGAGACCGCGGCGACCTCCCGAGACGATCACGGTCTCGTGGTCCAGGCACGAGGAGTCGATGAACGTGCGGTGGGAGGTGGTTTGTCCCAGCGGACTAATGCCGCCGACGACGTATCCGGTGCGGCGCTGGGCGAGCGCGGGATCTGCCATGGCCGCGCTCTTCGCCCCGGCGGCCCTGGCGATGAGCTTCATGGACAGGTGCGTCAGGGCGGGCACGCAGCCGACGACGAACTCGCCGGACGGCGCCAATCGCACCATGAGCGTCTTGAAGACCCTGGTGGGGTCGATCCCCAGCTTCTCCACGGTCTCCTGGCCGAATGCGCGGGCGGCGGGGTCGTGCTCGTACTCGTGAACGGTGAAGGGCACGCCCGCCGCCGTCAGTTCCTCGATGGCGCGGGTGGGTCCACCTCCGCGTTCCTTCGCGTGTTTGCGAGCCATGGCTCCCAGCCTACGGCCTCAGAGGATGGAGGCCGAGGGGGAGGAAACGACGACTTTGCCGAAGGGGAAGCAGGTGATCGGTATCATCTTGAGGTTCGCGATGGCCAACGGGATGCCGATGATCGTCACGGCCTGGACGGCGGCCGTCGCCACGTGTCCGATCGCGAGCCACAGTCCGGCGATCAGGAACCAGATGATGTTCATGAGCGCCGATCCGACGCCGGCCGTGGGTTTGTCGACGACGCACTTGCCAAAGGGCCACAGCACGTACCCAGCGATGCGGAAGCAGGCGATGCCCGCGGGGATGGTCACGATAAAGATGAAGGAGACCAGCCCGGCCATGATGTAGCCGAGAAACAGCGGCATTCCGCCGAAGAAGAACCAGATGATGTTAAGCAGTGTCCGCACGAGCGACTCCTTTAGTTGACCGGTGGCTATCCCAGTGTTCCACGCCCACGGGTCCGACACGCCCTGATGCGCCCCTGATTGAACCCCGAAAGATGCCCGCGCGTACCATAAAATCCATGAGTATCTCGGAGGCCATCGCCACCGCCCGGCAGCGTATCGATGCCGCATCGGCGGCGCGGGGGCGAACCGAGTCGGTGACGCTGGAGCTGGCTGTCAAGACGCGTACGCCCGAGGAGTGCCGCGAGGCGGCGCGCGCCCTGGCCGACGCCGGAGCGCCGATCCTGCTGGGGCACAACCGCGTCCAGGAGGCCCGCGCGAGCGCCGAAGCGATCCGCGAGGTCGCGGGGGCACGTGTCCACCTGATCGGCCCCCTGCAGTCCAACAAGATCAACCATGCCCTGTCCTGCGTGGACGTGATCGAATCCCTGGACTCGGCCGACCTGGCGGCAAAGATAGACGCGCGAGCAACCGGCAGCCTTCCAGTCTTCGTCGAGGTTAACGTCTCGGGGGAGCCCACCAAGCACGGGTGCGCGCCCTGCGATGTCCGCCCGCTCGTCGAGGCCGTGGCCGCCTCCTCGCACCTGGAGCTGGCGGGCTTCATGACGGTGGGCCTGAACTCACCCGTCGAGGTGGACGTGCGCGCCGCGTACGCGCGGCTGCGGGACTTACGCGACCAGGCCGCCCGCGACCTGGGCACCGGGGAGGACGCCCTGGCGCTGTCGATGGGGATGAGCCGCGACCTGGAGTGGGCCGTCGCCGAGGGCGCGACGATCGTGCGCCTGGGGACGGCGATCTTCGGGGCCAGGCGCGCCTAGGGGCAACTGGGCGGCGCGAGACAAAGGAGGCCTCGCCCCTTCGATCCGGAGCCTCAGGGGATGCGGTGCACCCACTCGGGGCGGGCGAACTTGGTCTCGCAGCGCTCCCGTGCGATACTCAGGTCCTCCTCGGTGATGGTGCCGACGGTGGCGTTGTACTTGTCCTTGAAGTGGTTAAAGAACGCCCGCAGGACTTCTTCGCGGGGCAGCCCCGTCTGCGAGCGCATCGGGTCGACGCGCTTGACGGCGGACCTGGTGCCCTTGTCGCGGATCTTCTCCATGCCGATGCGCAGGACCTCGTTCATCTTGGTGGCATCGATGTCATAGGCCATGGTCACGTGGTGCACCATGTATCCGTTCGCCCAGCGCTTCTGCGCGGCCCCACCAATCTTGCCCGCCTCGGACGCGATGTCGTTGAGGGGCACGTAGGTCGCTTTGATGCCCAGCTTGGCCAGGACCTCCATGACCCACTGGTCCAGGTACGGGTAGGCCTGCTCGAAGCTCATTCCGTCCACCAGAGCCGTGGGGATGACCAGCGAATAGGTGATGCAGTTGCCGGGCTCCATAAACATGGCGCCGCCGCCGGTGACGCGCCGCGACACGGTGATTCCGTAGCGCTCCACCCCGTCGGGCTGGATCTCGTTCTGGTAGGACTGGAAGGAGCCGATCACCACCTGCGGCCCATTCCATTCCCACAGGCGCATGAAGGGCTTGCGGCGCCCGGCGGCCACGTCCTCGACCAGGGTTTCGTCCATGGCGACATTGATCATCGGATCGACGACGGGGCCGTGGATGACGTCGAAGTCGATGTCGTCCCACGACAGGGCGGCCCCCAGCGCCCGGCGTACGGCGATGCCGACCGCTTCGGGGGTGACGCCCATGAGGGTGTCCTCCTGGTGCAGGGCGGCCTGGACGCGCGCGGCCAGTTCTTTCGCGCCCAACGAGGCCGGGGCGCCCTCCAGGGAGGCGGTCATCCGGGTGAGCGCGTCGTCGGGGTCAAGGAAGAAGTCGCCGGACACGCTCACGCGGGCGAGGCGGTCCTCCACCACGTCCGTATCAACGACGACAAGCTTTCCTCCGGGGACTTTGTACTCTCCATGCATGCCCCCGATTGTAGGCGTTCCTCTCACGCCCAGTCGGGCAAAACGCGCACGCCTCCCCTGTCGGCGGACGCGGCCAGCATCCCATAGACGCGAAGCGCGTCGGAGACCTGGCGCGGGCGCGGCTTTGAGGGCTTCCACGGGGCGGCGCCCTTCTCGGCGCGGCGGCGCTGCAGCTCCGCCTCGCTGACATTCGCACGCAGCACGCGGTTGTTGACGTCGATTTCGATCTCGTCGCCGGTGCGAACCAGGCCGATCGGGCCGCCGGCCGCTGCCTCGGGCGAGATATGCCCGATGGAGATGCCGGAGGTTCCCCCCGAGAATCGGCCATCGGTGATGAGGGCGCACCGCTTACCCAGCCCCAGGCCTTTCAGGTACGAGGTCGGGTAAAGCATCTCCTGCATGCCGGGGCCGCCCTTGGGGCCCTCGTACTGGATGACAACGACATCGCCTTCCTTCACCCGCCTGCCGAGGATGGCCTCGACGGCTTCCTCCTGGGATTCGACCACGAAGGCGCGCCCGACGAAGTGGAAGAGGGACTCGTCGATGCCTGCGGACTTGATGATGGCGCCGCCTTCGGCGATGTTCCCGTAGAGCACCGCCAGGCCACCGTCGCGGGTGTAGGCGTGGGCCGTGGAGCGGATGCAGCCTGCCTGGGCGTCCGTGTCCAGGGAATCGAAGAAGTTGGTGCTCGAGAAGGCGCGGGTGGTTCGCACGCCCCCCGGGGCGGCCAGAAAGCGGTGGCGCGCCTCGTCAGTGGCGCTTCCGCCGCGCACGTCCCACTGCCCTAGCCACTCGCTCAGGGAGGCGGAATGGACGGAACGGACGTCACGGTTGAGCAGCCCGGCGCGGTCGAGCTCGCCCAGCAGGGCGGGGATTCCGCCGGCGCGGTGGACGTGCTCAATGTGGTAGGTCGTGGAGTTGGGGGCTACCTTGCACAGGCAGGGCACGCGGCGAGAGATCGCGTCAATGTCGTCCAGGGTAAAGTCGACGCGCGCCTCGTTTGCGACGGCGAGGATGTGCAGGACGGTGTTGGTGGAACCCCCCATGGCCACGTCCAGGCTCATGGCGTTCTCAAAGGCATGCTTGGTGGCGATCGAGCGGGGCAGCACGGAGTCGTCGTCACCCTCGTAGTAGGCGCGGCACATGTCGACGATGCGGCG
>NZ_FNLK01000006.1 GCF_900105015.1 Schaalia meyeri
CTAAGGGTTCCAGGGCTAGGTTTATCCGCCCTGGGTTAGTCGGGTCCTAAGGCGAGGCCGACAGGCGTAGTCGATGGATAACCAGTTGATATTCTGGTACCGCGTTGTGACCGCCCGTGTTGAAGTCATTGTGCTAACCGGTCCTGCTTCCTTGTGTGTTTGCTGCGCTTTTGTGGTGTGGTGAGCGCGCGGGTGTGGGTCGGGGTCCCGGTGATGGTAGGCAAGCGTGTTAACAGGGGTGACGCAGGAAGGTAGCTGCAGTGCGCCGATGGTTGTGCGTATTTAAGGTTGTGGCCCGTTCTCTTAGGTAAATCCGAGGGGGCTTGTGGGTGAGAACTGATGAGGGACACACGCGTGTGTGGACTTGTGGTGATCCTATGCTGCCAAGAAAAGCCTCGACGTGAGGGCATAACGCGCCCGTACCCGAAACCGACTCAGGTGGTCAGGTAGAGTATACCGAGGCGTTCGAGTGAATCATGGTTAAGGAACTCGGCAAAATTCCTCCGTAACTTCGGGATAAGGAGGACCCCGTGGTTTCTCCCTGCCGTGCGTGGGGTGGGGGCTGTGGGGTCGCAGAGAATAGGGAGAAGCGACTGTTTATCAAAAACACAGGTGCGTGCGAAGCCGTAAGGCGATGTATACGCACTGACGCCTGCCCGGTGCTGGAAGGTTAAGAGGAACTGTTAACACCCCCCGCGGGGTGTGAAGCGGTGAATTTAAGCCCCAGTAAACGGCGGTGGTAACTATAACCATCCTAAGGTAGCGAAATTCCTTGTCGGGTAAGTTCCGACCTGCACGAATGGCGTAACGACTTCTCCGCTGTCTCGACCGTGAACTCGGTGAAATTGCAGTACGAGTAAAGATGCTCGTTTCGCGCAGAAGGACGGAAAGACCCCGGGACCTTTACTATAGCTTGGTATTGGTGTTCGCTTGGGCTTGTGTAGGATAGGTGGGAGACTGTGAAACCATGGCGCCAGCCGTGGTGGAGTCGTCGTTGAAATACCATTCTGGTTCAAGCGGTCACCTTAACCTTGGCCCGTGATCCGGGTTGGGGACAGTGCCTGGTGGGTAGTTTAACTGGGGCGGTTGCCTCCTAAAAAGTAACGGAGGCGCTCAAAGGTTCCCTCAGCCTGGTTGGTCATCAGGTGGCGAGTGCAAGTGTACAAGGGAGCTTGACTGTGAGACCGACGGGTCGAGCAGGTGCGAAAGCAGGAACTAGTGATCCGGCCATGGCACGTGGGTGCGTGGTCGCTCAACGGATAAAAGGTACCCCGGGGATAACAGGCTGATCTTGCCCAAGAGTCCATATCGACGGCATGGTTTGGCACCTCGATGTCGGCTCGTCGCATCCTGGGGCTGGAGTTGGTCCCAAGGGTTGGGCTGTTCGCCCATTAAAGCGGTACGCGAGCTGGGTTCAGAACGTCGTGAGACAGTTCGGTCCCTATCCTCTGCGCGCGCAGGAAACTTGATGGAGGGCCGTCCCTAGTACGAGAGGACCGGGATGGACGAACCTCTGGTGTGCCAGTTGTACCGCCAGGTGCATGGCTGGTTAGCTACGTTCGGAAGGGATAACCGCTGAAAGCATCTAAGCGGGAAGCCTGCTCTAAGATGAGGTTTCCACGCCCCCCCTGGGGGGTGAGAGGCCCCCGCCAGACTAGCGGGTTGATAGGCCAGAGGTGGAAGCACCGCGAGGTGCTCGCGAGCCGACTGGTACTAATTACGGCCGACACTAAACAAAACCCCACACACCCACCCCCACCTGGAACACCAGAAAAAAAAGGGGGGGCGGGAGCGCGTGTGGGACACACATACGCGAACTGTTCGCAACCACTATGCAAACCACGATCAACCCACCCCCCCACGCACACCCACGCACGCGCGCGAGCGTTGGTGGCGTGCGGGATCGGTAAGGTTGGACACAAAGTTTGTGGTGGTCATAGCACCGGGGAAACGCCCAGCAACATTCCGAACCTGGAAGCTAAGCCCGGTAACGCCAATGGTACTGCGATCGACAGGTCGTGGGAGAGTAGGACACCGCCACAACACAACCACACAAAAACAACACGCCCCCCACCCCCCCTCCCAGCCAGGAGACCAGGGTGGGGGGCACCCGCATACCCACACACACCAACACGCGCACCCAGAGCGCACACAACACAACACAGCGAACCCAGAGCACACACAACACAACACCAGCGGGCGCACAACCACAACACGCACACACGCGCACGCACGCACGCGAACGCGCACGGTAACACAAGGGACACCCTCAACAACGACACCAACCCCCAACACCCACCAACCAAATACGCGCGACAACACTTAAGAAGCTATCCGTTGTGCGTGGACCTGTGTTCTAAGAGATACGTGGTGAGCTTGATCGGAGGTTAGTCCCCCACTAGAGTAGTTGATGTTTCAACGATTACTTGAAAGGGAACATCATGACGTCTGTTGCTATCGTTCTTGGCTCCGTTCGCCCCGGTCGCTGGGGCGAACAGGTTGCAAACTGGGTTCAGGGGAGCGCCCAGGAGGCGGGTTTTGAAGCTACGATCATCGACCTGAGGGACTTCGATCTGCCCGTCTTCGCCGAGGAGATGGCCCCGTCGATAGAGGCGCCGACTCAGCCGGAAGGCGTCCGTTTCCGCCAGGCCCTCGAGGCGCGCGACGCCGTCATCTTCGTGACCCCCGAGTACAACCACTCGATTCCCGGGGGCCTGAAGAACGCCATTGACTACCTGCCTCCGTCAACGTTGAAGGACAAGTCGGTCGGCCTGGTGGGCTACTCGTGGTCTGGAGCGAGCAAGCCCCTTCAGCACTTGCGAGAAATCCTGGGTACTTTTGGCACTGCGATTCGCGACCAACAGGTCGGGTTGAACCTCGGCTCCGACTTCGCAGACGGTGTTCTTAGCCCTGATGATGATGCTCGCGGGCAGGTTCGTCGTCTCCTGGCCTCCCTCGTCTAATAGGGGACTCATATAGCCGCCCGCATCCGCATGGGCCGACGCGGCCCTGGCGTGATGTGGACATGACGCGTGTGGGACAGGCAGTGAGCTGCCGGTCCCACACGCGTTTTCGTGGCGGCGCTAGATCCAGGAGGGAAGCCACATGTGTGCGCGCCAGAAGTCGTAGTCGACGACGTCCCCGCGCCACAGCGGCATAAAGTATGCTGCGCAGCCCAGGACCGCGACTGTGAGGAGCGCGGCGAGAACCCACCCGGTAATCCGAGTGTGGCGGGGGAGGGGTGCCGCGGCGGGAGCCCCGTCCGCGGTGACCCATCCGGCCAGCAACGCGACCATCCAGGCGACCGTAAGCGCGACGAAGGGAGCAAAGGCAACGGTGTAGAAGGTGAAGATCGTCCGATGGGCGTATCCCAGCCACGGCACGTAGAGGGCAATGTAGCCCAGCACGATGACTCCCGTCCGCCAGGATCGGTAGTAGCAGGTCGCCCACAGGAGGAGCAGCAGGGCGCCGATGCCAATCCACCAGAGGAGGGGATTACCGAGCGCGACGACGTCGCTCGCACACTTGCCGGAGGCGCATCCCGTGATTGCGTCGCCGTTAGCCCAGTGGAACGACGTGGCGCGGTACTGGAAGAGCCACGTAAAAGGGTTGGACTGATACTTGTGCGGCGTTTCCAATCCGTTGTGGAACGTCCACATCTCTTTGTGGTACAGCCACAGGTCGGCCAGGGCGCCACCGAAACCGTGGATGCCCGAGCGCCCATGTCCGTGCGCGGCCGGATGTGCGAACCATCCGAACCAGGAGGCGATGTAGGTCAGGACGGCGGTGGGGACCATGAGGATGAACGCCCACCAGATGTCGGCGAGGAGCGCACCGCGCACGGGCGCGGGGTGTCCGGCCCGCCACCGGACGGTAACCTCGCGGATGGCGACGAAAATGCCCAGGGCAGCCAGCGCGTAGATCCCGGACCACTTCACGGAACAGGCGAGGCCTGCGAGGAAGCCGGCGGCCAGCAGCCACGGGCGGTTGCCCGCGTTAGGGCCGATCGCGAAAGGACGCCGGTCGTGCAGCGTGAGGGAGGCGCGCAGAGCCGTCAGGCCCACTCTGGGGCTGCCCAGGCCGTCCCACTCGGATAGCTTGCGCTCCAGCATGGGCTGCACCATCTGTTGGTCTTTCACGACGCACAGGAACGCCCCTAGCACAAACATCGCGAGGAAGCCGTCGAGGATGGAAGTGCGGCTCATGACGATCGCCATGCCGTCGGTGGCCAAGAAGAGTCCAGCGAGCAGGGTCAGCGCGGGCGAACGGAAGAGATTCTGGGCGAGGCGGCACAGCAGGAACACCGTGATGACGCCGCATATCGCCGCGGCGATGCGCCAGCCGACGGGGTTGGCCTGCCCGAAGAGCTTTATGCCCAGGGCGACGAGCCATTTGCCGGTGGGCGGGTGGACCGGATAACCGCCCACCATGGACAGCCCGGAGACGTCGCCGGCCACGAAGGAAGCGTCGTATTCCTTGGGCCAGGTCCCCTCGTATCCAAGGGTGAGGAGTGACCAGGCATCTTTGACGTAGTAGGTTTCGTCGAAGATGAGCGTGCGGACATTATCGAGGCCCGGGAGGCGGATGGCTGCCGCAACCAGCGTCGCGATCGCGGTGGCTACCCATCCGGCGGCGGGCGTTCCGAGTGAATCGGTCCAACTGCGCGCGCTGCTGGTGCGTGCGGCGCTGGCGGTTGGGTCCGCGAAAGTCTGCTCGTGACAGGCGTCGACGGTCTCGGGGCCCGGGTCGGCCTGTGGCGCCTCGCCGGCGGGGGACTGGTGTGCGTTCGCTGTATCCATCATGAGTGAGTGTAGCGGGCAAAATGCCTCCGGCAGCATTGCTCGCAAACCTGATCGGGCACATGGGCGAGGACACAAAGAGAGTGTGTTGAGAATAGTTCTCGCCTGTTGTTATAATTTCGTGTACCCGAAAATACCATTAGGAGTATCAGTGATCCCCTCCACAGCTCGCGGCGCGACCGCCGCAGTCTTCAGCTTGGCTCTTCTTTCGCTGGGCGCATGTGCCCCCTCACCTTCGGCCCACGGCCTCAAGGTCGTCGCCACGACCACTCAGATTTGCGATTACGTGACCCAGATTGCGGCCGCCTCCAGCGACATCTCCCTCGATAAGACGGACGCCTCCGGCGCCAAGAGCCATGTCGGCGCGGACTCCAAGGGCGCCGCCCTCGCGATGAGCCTGACCTGCCTGCTCGCCCCCAACGCTTCCGCGCACGAGCACGAGATGACGCCGGCGCAGGCGGGCGCGCTCGCTGAGGCGGACGTCATGGCGGTCTCCGGTGTTGACCTCGAACACTTCCTGGACGACGCTGTTACCTCTTCCGGCTTCCACGGGCGCATGGTCGTCACCTCCGGCGTCCTGACTGCTTCCGACATTGATGACCCGAGCGCCGGGGACGGCGACCACCCCTATACGATCGACCGAGGCGATGAGCGCGTTGAGGTCGCCCCCTGGCCCTTCCCGCCCGAGGACGGCGAGGAAGAACCCGAGTTCCGCTTCGATCCTCACGTGTGGACGTCGCCCAAGCGTGCGCGCATCCAGGTGAGTAACCTCGGCGCTGGCCTCGCCGCCGCCTCTCCCGAGGCCGCATCGTCGATCAAGAAGGCCACGGCTGCGTACCTGGAGGACCTGGACGCCCTCAGCACATGAGTTGCCAACTCCATCGAGACCGTTCCCTCCTCCCAGCGCGTCCTCTTCACCTCGCACGACGCCTTCGGATACTTCTCCTCTGACTACGGCATCCGATTCGTCGGCGCCGCGCTGAGCGACTTCAACGAACAGCAGGACGCCACGGCCGAGCACATCGCGAACGCCGTGAAGCAGGTTCAGGAATCCGGCGCAGTCGCCATCTTCGCTGAGAACTCCAACAACTCCAAGTCCATCGAGGCGATCGCCCGGGCCGCCGGCGTGAAGCCAGTCATCGGTGATGACGCCCTCTACGGCGACTCGCTGGGACCCGACGGCAGCGAGGGAGCCACCTACGTGGGATCGATCATCCACAACGTGCGCGCTGTGACTGATGCGTGGGGAGGTAATGCCCCGCAGCTGCCAGAACGCCTCCAGGATAAGTGATGACGCATCTCGTCTCCTTCCGTGACGCAACGCTGGGTTATGCGACAACCCCGGCGTTGAGTGGCCTGACCCTCGACGTTGACGAGGGTCAGGCCCTCGCCCTCGTCGGCCCCAACGGCGGCGGAAAAACCACGCTCATGCGTGGCATCGCCGGCGGCTGCACGCTCCTGTCCGGCAGCGTTGAGGTGAATGCGAAACGCATCGGTCTGGTACCCCAGAGCGCCGACCTCGATCTGACCTTCCCCGTCAACGCCTCCGAAGTGGTCACGATGGGGCTCATCGCAGAAGCCGGGTGGGGCAGGCGTATCACCGCCGACATGCGACGCCGAGTCGACGAGGCGCTGGAGCGCGTCAACCTGATAGATCGGGCGTCCCACCGCTTCGGCACCCTCAGCGGCGGCCAGCGCCAGCGCGTCCTGGTCGCGCGCGCCCTCGTTGCCCGGCCGCAGCTGGTCATGATGGATGAGCCCTTCAACGGGCTCGACGCGCCCAGCCGCGACATCATCACCCGCCTCATCACGGAGCTCACCGCGGGCGGCGTCGGCATTGTCGTGTCCACACACGACCTCTCCCTCGCGCGCGACGTATGCTCGGATGCCTGCATCCTCGCCTCGCATCAGATCGCCCTCGGCCCCGTCGCCGATACCCTGGTGCCCTCCCACCTGGCACGCGCCTACGGTTCCGGGGCGGACGAAGCGATAGCGGCACTGTCATGATCGCGCCCTATCTGCTGCGTCCGATCATCATCCTCGGGCTGCTCGCCCTGGCCGTCGGCCCGGCCTCGACCCTGGTCAACCTGCGGCGAGCGGAGTTCGGCGCCGAAACGATGGTGCACGGCGTCTTCCCCGGCATCGTCGTCGGGATGGCCGTCGGTGGCCGCGACGCGATCATCCCCGGCGGCGCGCTGTGCGCGGCATTCGTCGCAGCCGCCCTGACGATCACCTCGCGCCGTCAACATTCCTCAGAGGCGACGACGGCCGTCGTCCTGACCGCCTTCTTCTCCCTGGGAATTGTTATCTCCCTGCGCGTCGGCGATTTGTCTGGACAGCTTGAGGCCCTCATGTTTGGCCGCCTTCTGGACATCACGACCTCACGTATGTGGGTCAGCGCGGTGGTGCTGGTCGTCGCTGGACTCTTCCTCATCGCTATGTGGCGCGCCCAGATCGCGGTCGCCTTCGACCGGGAGGCCGCGCGCGTCGGAGGTGTTCCCACGCTGCTGGTCGATGTCGTCTTCAACGCCGCTCTCGGGGCCATCGTGGTCGCTGCCTCGACGGCCGTCGGAGTCCTGCTGGTCGTCGGCTACCTCATCGTGCCCGGCGCGTTCGGTCGCCTTTTGGCGCCGGGAACACGATCCATGGCCTTGCTCGCGATCGGCTGCGCGCTGGTCGGAGGATGGAGCGGCTTCGCCGTCTCCCTCTTGCGCGCACCCAGGCCGCTGTCTCCGCAGGCGTGCGTCGCCCTCGGTGTGCTCATCTGTTTCGCCCTCGGGTGCGCGGCGCGACAGTTCGGTGCGCGGCGTGATCGACCTGCACGATTGGCGCGCGCCGCGCGTGAAACACAGCGTGAAACGACGACGGTCGCGCAGGTGGGGGGCGCGCAATGATCGCCAGCCTCCTCGTCCTTCCCGCGCTCCATGTGGCGCTGATCGGCGCCCTCGGCGGGCTGGTCGGCGCGTTCGCCTACCTCGATCGGAGAATCTTCTTCGCAGAATCCGTCACGCACGGCACGTTCCCCGGAGCGGTGCTGGGCGTCGTCATCGCGGCGGCGGTCGGGCTGGGACACTCGGGCAGGTCCACCGCCCTGTACATCGGCGCGTTCCTCGGAACGATCCCGCTGGTCGCGCTCATGCGCGCCCTGGCCAAGATCCCCGGCATTTCCTCCCAGGGGGCGGCGGGCATCGTCCTCACCGCCGGATTCGCAGCGGGCTACTTCCTGGCAACCTGGTTCAAACCCCTGCCCCTCGCCGTCAACTCCTTCCTGACCGGCTCCGTCATTACCGTCTCACCCGCGGACGTCGTATGGGCGGCGGCCATCCTGGTGCTCACGACGGTGACCGTCAGCGTGGGACACAGGCACCTGCTGGCCCACTGCTTCGATCCTTCGGCGCCAGCCGCTGCTTCTCATACCGCGCGCAACGAACACATCATCCTGACGATCATCCTCGCCGCAGTCACGGTCGCGATCCCCGCCGTCGGAACGGTTTTATCCATCGCGCTCGTAGCGGCCCCCGCCGCCTCCTTGGCCCCCATCGTCTCCAGCTCGCGGGCTTTCCTCATCGGCAGCCCGCTGCTCGGCGCCTTCCTGGGACTCGCGGGACTGGCAATCGCCGTCCCCGCGCGCCTGAGCGCCGGAGGGACGATCGCGCTCCTTTGCGCGGTGAGCGTCTTCGTCTCACGAGTTCCGGCGTGGATCGCCCGCGTCCCTCGCGCTCGTCGTGCGCGCAGACGCTGGGCGTGAGGCGGTGCCAATGGGTGACACCACCGACGCGCCCCCTGCCCCCGGGCCTGCGGGCGTGTCCCCCGTGACGCCCTCGCCGGGGCGCTACCGCCAGGAGCGCGGATCGATCCTGCTGGCAGCCACGCCGATAGGGGATGCGCGCGACGCGTCGGCGCGCCTGGTGTCCGCGCTCGAAGGCGCCGACATCGTTGCTGCGGAGGATACCCGTCGTGCCTTCGCGCTGGCCGCGCGCCTGGGGATCCGGATCGGTGGGCGCGCGATCGCCCTGCACGACCACAACGAGGCAGAGAAAGCCGCGGGAATAGTCGATGCGGCGAGAGGAGGGGCGCGCGTCGTCTACGTCTCTGACGCTGGCATGCCGACCGTGTCGGACCCCGGATTCCGTCTCGCCCGCGCCGCCATTGACGCAGGCGTACCCCTGTCCGCTTTGCCCGGCCCCTCCGCGCCGCTCGTGGCGCTCGCACTGTCGGGGCTGCCCTCGGATCGTTTCGCGTTCGAGGGGTTCTTGCCCCGCAAGGATGGTGAAGCGCGGCGTTACCTGCAGGAATTGGCCACCGATCCGCACACGCTGATCTTCTTCGAGTCGCCCCGGCGGGCCGCCTCAACGCTGGCGCGAATGGCCGACGTGTTCGGTGGTGATCGATGTGCCGCAATGTGCCGCGAGCTCACCAAGGAACACGAGGAGGTGCGTCGCGGAACGCTCGCGACCCTGGCCGCCAGCGACGGTGAGATCCTCGGCGAGGTCACCATCGTCGTGGCCGGGTATGAGAAATCGACCCGCGCCCAGGACCACGTTGGTGCGGTCCTCGCGCTGGCGGCCGAGGGCATGCGCCTCAAGGACGCCGCGGCCGAGGTGGCTGCGGCTACCGGCGCGCGCAAGAACGACCTCTACAAGGCGGCCCTCGCCGCGCGGTAGAGGCGCGGCGGCGCGAGGCTGGGGCTGGAGCGCAACGTGCGCTGGAACCCCGTGGGGGATGCCGAAGGGCATAATCTCGCTGCGCGCGTGGATAGGAAACGATGAACTGGATAGGTTATCGCGTTCTGGATAGGTTAATAACCTATCCAAATGCCCTGTTTCCTATCCAGAACAGCACAACCTATCCAGAAGCGTTCAGCGTCGTCGGCGATGCTCACGACACCGCGGCCTGCGCGCATCGACAGGTAACAGGGTCGTGCAACGTGCGCCGCCCGCGCCGGGCCAGGGGAGCCTCAGGCGAGGACGACTCCCTCCGCGCGCATCTTCTCGCGGGCGGCCACACCCAGCTCCTCGGTCACGGGAGCCGTCAGGTCGCGCAGGACACGCGTGGCAAAGCCCGCGTGCGCCGCGTCGATCGCCGTGCACGCCACGCAGTGAGACTCTGCCAGGCCCACGACATCCACCTCGGTGATTCCGGCGGCGGTCAGCGCCTGCTCCAGCGTCGAACCGTCCTGGCAGGTGCCCTCGAAGCCCGAGTAAGCGGCCTGGTACTGCCCCTTCTTGACGGTCACGTCCGCGCCCACCCGCGCCAGCGCCGGGTGCAGCTCGGCCTGGGCCGTGCCCGCCACGCCGTGCGGGGGCCAGGTGTCCACGAAGTCGGGGGTGTCGGAAAAATGCGCGCCCGGGTCGATGTGCCAATCCTGCGTGGTCGCGATGAGCGCGTAGTCGCCTCGGTGGTCGTCCACGAAGCGGGCCACGGCCTGGGCGACGGCGTTGCCGCCCTCAACGGGCAGAGCACCCCCCTCGCAGAAGGTGGGCTGGACATCGACGATAATGAGCGCGCGGGGCATGCATCCTCCCGGATAATTCGGCATTTTCCCCAGGATATCACTTCGGTCACACCCCGATAAGGGCGGATCGAATCCCGGTGGGATCGGACGGTTCCCCGTTTGTGGCAGGCAGGCAGTATTGTTAGTGGCTATGAGTCGTATTCTGTCCGCCGTCGCATGGCCCTACGCCAACGGCCCCCGTCATATTGGCCACGTCGCGGGGTTCGGTGTCCCCTCCGATGTTTTCTCCCGGTACATGCGCATGGCCGGGCACGACGTTCTCATGGTGTCCGGCACGGACGAGCACGGCACGCCCATCCTGGTGGCCGCGGACGGCGCGGGAGTCAGCGCTCGCGAGCTGGCAGACCGCAACAACCGGCTCATCGTCGAGGACCTGGTGGCCCTGGGTCTCTCCTACGACCTTTTCACCCGCACGACGGCCGGCAACCACTACCGCGTTGTCCAGGACATGTTCGTGACCGTGCGCGACAACGGCTACATGATCGAACAGGTCACGCGCGCCGCCATCTCGCCGTCGACCGGCCGCACCCTGCCCGACCGCTACATCGAGGGCACCTGCCCGATCTGCTCCGCCGAGGGTGCGCGAGGCGACCAGTGCGACAACTGCGGCAACCAGATGGATCCCACCGAACTCATTGACCCGCATTCGCGCATTAACGGCGAAACCCCGCAGTTCGTGGAGTCCACCCACTACTTCCTGGATCTGCCCGCCCTGGCGGGGGCCCTCTCGCAGTGGCTGGACCAGCGCGAGCGCTCGGGCACGTGGCGCCCCAACGTCATCAAGTTCTCCCAGAACTTCCTGAGCGACATCCGCCCGCGCGCCATGACGCGCGACATCGACTGGGGTATCCCGGTTCCCGGCTGGGAGGACCAGCCCACCAAGCGCCTGTACGTGTGGTTCGACGCCGTCATCGGATACCTCAGCGCCTCCATCGAGTGGGCGAGGCGCACCGGCGACCCCGAGGCATGGCGGGCCTGGTGGAACGACCCGGAGGCGCTGTCCTACTATTTCATGGGCAAGGACAACATCGTCTTCCACTCCCAGATCTGGCCCGCCGAGCTGCTCGGATACAACGGGCAGGGTGCGAAGGGCGGGCAGGCCGGGGACCTGGGCGTCCTCAACCTGCCCACCGAGGTGGTCTCCTCCGAGTTCCTCACCATGGAGGGCAAGAAGTTCTCTTCCTCCCACGGCATCGTCATCTACGTGCGCGACTTCCTGGAGCGCTACCAGGCCGACGCCCTGCGCTACTTCATCAGCGCGGCGGGCCCGGAGGCTTCGGACGCAGACTTCACGTGGGCGGAGTTCGTGCGCCGAACGAACGGCGAACTGGTTGCCGGATGGGGCAACCTGGTCAACCGAACGGCCTCCATGATCGCCAAGAAGTTCGCACAGATCCCCGCCCCGGGCGAACTGGAGGACATTGACCGCGCCCTGCTGGATGCCGTTGACGCCGGATTCGCCACGGTCGGCGACCTGATCCGCCGCCACCGCCAGAAGGCCGCCCTGTCCGAGGCGATGCGCCTGGTTGGCGAGGCCAACAAGTATGTGACCGACACGGAGCCCTTCAAGCTCAAGGCGCCCGAGCAGCGCGAACGCCTGGCCACCGTCCTGTGGACCCTGGCTCAGGCGGTCGCCGACCTCAACCTCATGCTCTCACCGTTCCTGCCCCACGCCGCTAACGACGTGGACCGCGTCATGGGAGGCGAGGGGCGGATCGCGCCCATGCCTCGCATCGAGGAGGTGGAGGAGCTGGACCCCCAGGTGTTGCCCGCCGACTTTACGGGCCGGTCCACGTACCCGATCATCACGGGAGACTACGCGAGCGTCCCCACCTGGGGGCGCCATCCGATCACCGTGGGCACCCCGATCGCCAAGCCCACGCCCGTCTTTGTCAAACTGGACGAGGCCATCGTCGAGGAGGAGCTGGCGCGCTATGCGAACGCGCGCCCCGACGACGTCACGGGCGCGTAAAGACGCCACCCCTCCTGTCGAGGCAGGGGGCGGGCTGTTCGCGGGGTGGGACTGGCCGGTCCCGCCCCGCGCGCATGTGGCAGAGGGTGTTAGGTTGAATGCATGGTCGAAGATTTTCTCGCGTCCGCCCTCGAAGCCGAGGCTGCATCACGCGCCCGCCAGGATCCCGACTACCCGCTCTTTCACGTCGCCCCACCTGTGGGGCGCCTCAACGACCCCAACGGGCTCATCGAGGTGGGTGGTACGTACCACGCGTTCTTCCAATACACCCCCCAGCACCCGCGCAAGCTCGTCTATTGGGGGCACGCCACCTCCACGGACCTGACCCGCTGGGACTACCACGATCCAGCGATCCTGCCCGATGAACGCCAGGACCGCAACGGAGCCTACTCCGGCACCGCGATCGACGTCGGCGACCACGTGGAACTGTGGTACACGGGCAACTACAAGGACGCGCAGACGGGGGAGCGTGAGGCGAGTCAGTGCGTCGTCACGACCCGCGACATGGTCCACTTCGACAAGCAGGTGCCCCCGATCATTGAGCGTCAGCCGCCGGGCTACACCGCGCACTTCCGTGACCCGCAGGTGTGGCGCGACTGTGATGGTTCCTACCGGATGCTGCTGGGGGTCCAGCGCGAGAACCTTACGGGCGCGGCCCTGCTCTATCGTTCGACGGACCTGCGCTCGTGGGAGTGCGAGGGGGAGATGAGCTTCCCCGATGCCTGCGGGGCCTTCGAGAGCTTCGGATACATGTGGGAGTGCCCGAACCTCGTGCGCCTCACGGACGAGCAGACCGGGCTGGCTCGCGACGTCCTCATCTTCTGCCCCCAGGGCATCGCCCCGGAGCGTGAGGGCTTCGAGAACGTCTTTCCGTGCGTCGCCGTCGTCGGCGAGCTGGTCGGCACCGAGTTTCGCCGGGCGGACGGTTCCTTCGAGGAAATCGATAGGGGGACGGAGTTCTACGCGCCCCAGATCATGGCACGCTCTTTATCGTCGGCCACCGGTGAGCCGACCATCCTCCTCGGGTGGGCGGGAAACGCGGGCGAGGACGAGCAGCCGTCGATCGCGTCGGGCGGGTGGGTGCACTGCCTCACCGCGCCGCGCGCCCTCGGCCTGCGCGGCGGTCGGCTGATCGCTCGGCCTCACCTTCCCGGCCTGCCGCTGGCCCCCGCGCAGCTAAGCGGAGCGGTGGGGGCCGAGGCCGGGGCGGCCATCGCGCAGCTGGCGGATTCTCGTTCGTGGCGCCTGGCCTTCGATGCGTCCTACGGGGGTGCGCCTTTATCGGTGCGCATCGGCGCAGGCTCGGGGCTGGAGATCACCCTGGAGGAGGAACGCCTGGTCGTGGACCTGACGGGCACGCGTTACCCCCACGGCGGGCGCCGAGTCGTCTCCCTTGCCCCGGGCGAGGCGTCCCGCGTCGAGATCCTCCACGACCGCTCAATCACCGAGGTCTACCTGGGCGATGGTTCCCGCGTCTTCACGACGCGCAGCTTCCTGCGTGGAGCGGGGGCCGGAGTGACGCTCGCCGGCGGAGCTTTAGTGACGAACCTGCGCGCCGCGCGCGCCGACTGACGCGGGGCGAGGACGGGGGCGCTTCGGCGGCCATCGCTTCGCCCGTGTGGGCCGACTCTCACCCTCTGACCTGAGAATACGTCCGAAAGGCCTTGCGCCTGCGAGCTTGCAGGCCCTAATATGTCAATCGATTGCTACACACAGCCCAGCGCGCTGCGTGACGATGACGTCGCGCGTGGAATCATGAGAAAGGAACGTGGTCGGCAATGGATCACGCCAAGGTGGCAGGAGAGGTCGTCGACGCCGTCGGCGGTGCCTCGAACATCAGTGCGGCAGCGCACTGCGCAACGCGGCTTCGCCTGGTGATTGCGGACGAGTCCACGATCAACCAGCAGGCCCTCGACGACAACGAAGACCTGAAGGGGACGTTCGCCGCCGGCGGCATGTTCCAGATCATCGTCGGACCCGGCGACGTCGACCAGGTGTACGCCCACATGGTCTCGGACCACGGCGTGCGCGAGGTATCCAAGGACGAGGCGAAGGAAGAAGCCGAGTCGGGCGGCAATCTCTTTTCTCGCTTCATCAAGATGATCGCCGACATCTTCGTTCCCATCCTCCCGGCCCTGATCGCCGGCGGTCTCCTCATGGCCCTCCACTCGATCCTGACGGCCGAGGGCCTGTTCGCGGAGCAGCCCGTCGTCAAGATGTACCCGTGGCTGGAAGACTACGACTCGCTCATCAACCTGGTGTCCTCCGCGGCCTTCGCCTCCCTGCCGGTCCTCGTCGGCTTCTCCGCCGCCAAGCGCTTCGGCGGCAACACCTACCTGGGTGCCGCCATGGGTGCCGCCATGGTCTCCCCGTCGCTGCTGTCCGCATACTCCGTGGCGAAACCCGAGGTGGCGGCCGGCTTCTGGGCATACACGGACCAGTCCTCCGTGTGGACCCTCTTTGGCCTTGAGGTCACTAAGGTCGGCTACCAGGCGATGGTCATCCCCACCCTGGTCGTCACCTGGATCATGTGCCTCATTGAAAAGAGCCTGCACAAGGTCCTCAAGGGAACCGCGGACTTCCTGCTCACCCCGCTCATCACGCTGCTCGTCACCGGCTTCCTCGCATTCGTGGTCGTCGGGCCCTTCACCCGCGAGGTTTCCAACCACTTAACCGACGGCGTCAACTGGCTCTACACCTCGCTCGGCCTCTTCGGCGGCCTGATCTTCGGCTTCTTCTACAGCGCCATCGTGGTCACCGGCCTGCACCAGTCCTTCCCCGCCATCGAGATCCCGCTGCTGCCCGTCAACGGCGGCGTCGGCGACTTCATCTTCCCGGTCGCCTCCATGGCGAACGTCGCTCAGGGCGCGGCCGCCCTGGCCGTCTTCTTCAAGACCCGCGACGGCAAGCTCAAGGGCCTGGCTGGTGCCGGCGGCGTCTCCGCCGTCTTCGGCATCACCGAGCCGGCGATCTTCGGCGTCAACCTGCGCCTGCGATGGCCCTTCTTCATCGCGATGGGCGCCTCGGCCATCGGCTCGGTGGGCGTCGCCCTGCTGAACGTGCGCGGACAGGCCCTCGGCGCCGCGGGCTTCGTCGGTTTCGTCTCGATCGTCCCCAAGTCAATCCCCGCCTACGTCGCGCTTGAGGTCCTGGTCTTCGCCCTCTCCTTCGGGGTGACCTTCGCCTACGCCGTGACGCGTGGCAAGGCCGACATGGCCGGGCGCGCGGCGGCCGCTCCCGCGAAGGCTCCCGCAGTTGCCGCCGCCCCCGCCTCGTCCGCTTCGACCGCGTCCGCCCCCGCCACTGCCCCTTCCTTCAGCGACGAGGCCGTCGCCGACCTGTCCGTTGGATCGCCCCTGGCGGGCGCCGTGGTCCCGCTCGAACAGGTCAAGGACGAATCCTTCGCCAAGGGAATGCTGGGCCCCGGCATCGGCATCGACCCCGCCGACGGCGTGGTTGTCGCCCCCTTCGACGGGACCGTGACCGTCGCGTTCCCCACTGGACACGCCTACGGCCTGAAGTCCGCCTCCGGTGTGCAGGTCCTCATCCACGTCGGCATGGACACCGTCAAGCTGGACGGCAAGGGCTTCACGCCCCGCGTGGCCAAGGGCGATGTCGTGCGTCGCGGTGACGTGCTCGCCGAGGTCGACCTTGATGTCATTCGGGCGGCCGGCTACGAGACCATCACCCCGGTGGTGGTGACGAACAAGAAGAAGTTCGCGGCCGTAGCCCCCGTCGCGAGCGGCCAGATCCGGCGCGGCGACGCGCTGCTCCAGGTGAGCCCCAAGGAAGCCTGAGACTCGGGCGACCCAGCGGGTGGGCGGCACCGGCGCAATGCCGGTGCCGCCCACCCGTCAAACCGGCTCAGAGCGTCAGCGACCGTCCCCGCAGCAGCGTTCCCGGGAACTCCACGGTGCGAGCGCGCCCCGCCCCGTCCTGGTCGATGGGGGAGCGTGGCTCGGTGCCCTCGATCTGCCCGAGCAGGATCGCGACCGCCGCCCGTGCGATCTGCTCAATGGGCTGGCGAATCGTCGCCAGGTGCGGCAGAGCGCGGCGCATCGTCTCCGTCCCGTCGAAGCCGATGACGGACAGGTCGCCGGGCACCGACAGATCGCGCATGCGTGCCCACTCCAGCACCTCGGCACCCGCCAGGTCATCCGTGGCGAAAACGCCGTCGATGGCTTCGTCGCCGTGAGCGGCATCCAGGGCGTCGCGCACCATCGCGAAGCGCTGCGGCGCGGGGGTGTCGAAGGGGACGGTCACTACCCGAGCGTGCAGCCCCGCGCGCTCGACCTCGGCGCGGTAGCCAGCCTCGCGCAGGTTACGAGGCCCCGAGCGGGACGTGAGCAGCAGCGGATGACGTGAACCCGCCTCGAGAAGCGCGCGCGTGGCCATCGCGCCTGCGTTCTCGTTCGCGCAGCGCACGTTCGGGATCGACGGGCTCAGCTCGCGATCGATCGTCACCAGCGGCATGCGGATCGTGTCGTACTCGCCGAGACCCTCGTTGTGCGCGCCCGAGATGATGCCGTCCACGCGGTTGCCCACCAGGAGGGACAGGTATTCGCGTTCGCGATCCGCCCGCCCCAACGAATTGCAGATGAGGATGCGATATCCCGCCTCGGCCAGCGCGTTCTCGACCTCGACGGCGAGTTCCCCGAAGAACGGCAGCGACACCGTGGGCACGATGAGCCCGACCGTTTGGGTCCGCATCCCGTGCAGCGCCCGAGCCAGTGAGTTCGGGCGGTACCCCAGCGCTTCGATCGCGTCTTTGACGCGCTTCTTCGTCTTTTCCGACAGGTACCCCCGGTTGTTTAACACCCGCGAGACGGTCGTCAGGCTCACTCCGGCCAGCTCAGCGACATCGGCCAGCGTGGGTTCGCGGGAACTCATGCGCGCTTTCCTTTCGTTGGTACCGCTCCATTGTAGTCGGCGCGCGGGCGACGAGCCGGGCGTCACGGTGACGAGGCCGTGGGCCGCCGCGCGCAGCCTCTTTTTGTCCCGGGTGGCCAGGGCGTCGCGCGATGGTTTTTCGGCATGTATCAGGGTGATGTATTCCATGTGGGGCGTGCGTGATATCGGGTTTCAAACGCGCGCCCGACCCCATACGATGGGGCTTACGGGCACCTGTGTCCCACGATGGGCATACCCGCGTTTGAAAGGAACGACCTTGATTTCTCGCACTGTTGCTATTGGTTCCTCCGTTGGCCTCCACGCACGTCCCGCAGCCGTCCTCGCCGAAGCCGTTGATGATTCCGGCGTCGAGGTGACCATCGAGTTTGACGGTGAGGAGGCCGACGCTGCTTCGCTCCTCGAGATCATGACGCTGGGCGCCAAGCACGGCGACGTCGTCACCCTGTCCACCGAGGACGATTCCGCGGGGGAGGTTCTCGATTCCCTCGTGACGCTGCTGTCCCGCGACCTCGATCAGGAGTGAGCCGATGACGACACACGACGTCCTGCACGGGATCGGCGTCTCCGCTGGGACCGCTGCTGCTCCCGCCGCGATCGTTCAGCCCGCGCCCGGTGTCGACACGTCCGAGCCGGGTAGCGTTGACGCCGCCGCCGACGGTGGCCGCGTCAGAGAGGCGCTCGCGGCCGTTTCCGCTCGTCTGAGCGAACGCGTCGAGAGGGCGCCGGAAGAGACGAAGGCCGTCCTGAAGGCGACCGCCCAGCTCGCGGGCGACCGCGGCTTGGCGAAGGCCATCGACAAGAAGCTGAAGAAGGGCCTGGGGCTGACCCAGTCGGTTCAAGATGCCGTTGAGGACTACGCGCAGATGCTGCGTGGTCTCGGCGGCTACATGGCGGAGCGCGCGACCGACCTGTACGACGTGCGCGACCGCGTGATTTGTGAGCTGCGCGGCCTGCCCGAGCCCGGCGTCCCCGCGTTCGACGGCCCCGTCGTCCTGGTGGCCCGCGATCTGGCGCCCGCTGAGACCGCGACGCTGGACCCGCGCACCGTCCTGGGGATCATCACCGAGGTCGGCGGGCCGACGTCGCACACGGCGATCTTGGCCGCCCAGCTGGGTATTCCCGCGATCGTGAAGGCTGTGGGCATCCTGGACGTTGCGGAAGGGACGATGCTGGCTATCGACGGTGGCGTCGGCGAGGTGATCGTCGCCCCCACCGACGAGGAGGTTGATCTGCTCAAGGAACGCTCGCGTCGCCGCGCGCTGGCCCTGGCAGGTTCGACCGGCGAAGGGGCCACTTACGATGGCTACCGCGTGAAGCTCCTGGCCAATATCGGCACGGTCGATGACGCCCTTAAAGCCTCGAAGTTCGACCTGGAGGGTTCCGGGCTGTTCCGCACGGAGTTCCTGTTCCTGGAGCGAGCGCAGGCCCCGTCCCTGGAGGAACAGACCGAGACGTACACGAAGGTCCTCCAGTCCTTTGGGTCGCGCCGCGTCGTCGTGCGCACCCTGGATGCCGGTGCGGACAAGCCGCTGAGCTTCGCGGATCTTGGGGGCGAGGAGAACCCCGCCCTGGGGCGGCGTGGCCTGCGCCTGTGCCAGGTGCGTGAGGATCTCATCGACACACAGCTGCAGGCGCTCGCTGCCGCCCACCGGGCCACGGGTGCGGACCTGTGGGTCATGGCTCCCATGGTTGCCACGGCCGACGAGGCGACGTGGTTCACGGACAAGGCGCGCGCCCTGGGCCTGCCCAAGGTCGGCATCATGATCGAGGTGCCCGCTGCGGCGCTGCGCGCCGAGCAGCTCCTGTCGATCGTCGACTTCGCATCCATCGGCACGAACGACCTGACGCAGTACACAATGGCGGCGGACCGCTTGGACGGCAACCTGGCGTCCCTCCTGGATCCCTGGCAGCCCGCGGTCCTCGAGATGATCCGCCACGCATGCAACGGCGGGCGCGCGACGGGCAAACCCATCGGCGTGTGCGGCGAGGCCGGCGGCGATCCCCTGCTGGCCCTGGTTCTCACCGGCCTGGGGGTGGCCTCCCTGTCGATGGCCCCGACGAAGGTCAACGCCGTTCGTGCGGCCCTGCGTATGCACGACCTGGCGACCTGCCAGCAGATGGCGGCCTTCGCGGTGGATGCGCCCAACGCGCAGGAGGGCCGAGAAAACGTCGTGAAGCTGGTGGCTCCGGCGATGCTGGATCTGCTCTGATCAGGCGGCGCTGAGCCAAACGGCGGGGGCGGGAACCAACAGGTTCCCGCCCCCGCCGCGCTGGGATTGAGGTGCGGATTCCTCAGCCCTCGCGGTTCGCGTTCGTTCCGCCCGCCGTGCCGTTCGCGCGCTTCTTCGAGTGACCCGAGAAGAGCGCAGTGAGGATCAGGACGATTCCCAGGGCGGCAATCGCGCCGATCCCGAGGAGCGGCAGGTTGAAGGACGGTATAAAGGCCTCGGCGATGAGGAAGAGGCCAACCATGCAGACCAGGCAGGCCCACACGAAAGTGCCGACTCTCACGCCTCTGCTGGGGGCCTCGGGCAGCGTTCGCATGTCGATCGGGCCGCGCTGTGCGCTCCACGTCGGCTCTCCATTGCCACCCGCAGGACCCTGACCGCCGAGGCCCGCTCCTGCATCGCGGGGTGGCGGCGTCGATTCGCCCGTGGAGGCGGGGTCAAACGCCGTGCGCGTGGAACCTAGGGGAGTGGAATTGGGAGCCGCCTGCGTTGGCGAGCCCGCCTCACCCTGCCTGCCCGCCGCGCCCGAAGCGTCAGCGTCTGTCCGAAAGGGATCTGAGGGCATCTGGGTGGTCGGGGCTTCGCGGAATATCGCCAGCGGATCCGAGGACAGGCCAGGATCCGAGGTAGGCATCTCCCGCGTCGCATCCTGCGAGGCTCCCACGCTCGGCGCGGGGGCAGCGGGAGACGTGGCCGCCTTCGATTCGGGGAGCTGAGTGGTCGCGTCGTCGTTAGAGGTAGTCATGTTCGTACTCCTTAGTTGCCCGACTGAGAGGCGTCGGAGGGGGGTGCGGAGGGGGACGCGCTGGGGGTGGTCGAGGGGCTTGACGTCGACGGGGTGGAACCCCACGTGTTCGACGTATCCGGCGACTGCATGACGCTCAGCGTATCGAGGGTCGCGCTGTCGTCGATCAGGATGGTGATCCCTCCGAGCGCGGAGTTCCCCCACGAGGGGGAAGACGCCCTCGTCCCTTCCGAGCACATCCTGATGGGAGCCACCCAGCCGTCATCCTTCATGTTCGTGGAAACTGAGCCGATATCCGACTTGCAGACGATCTGTATGGGTTGGCCCTCCGTGATCAGGATGCTCAGATTGGACCAGGCACGCCATCCGACGGTGATCGTCTTGGTGGTTCCCACGGGCGCCCCTCTCAGGTCGAGCGTGGTGCTTCCCGTCGGGTTGCCACCTTGCACGGAATCGGTCTTCCAATCGAGCGTCGTGTTCGCGGAGGTGCCCGGCAGCGAAGGCCCCGCTTGGGTGATGCGCTCGTGGGCGGCCTCTGTGCCGATTGCCGCCGTGGGCAGTGCGAGGATCATGCCGATGATGGACAGGGTCATCAGCCAGCCGGCGCTGCGGTCGCGCAGGGCGGCGATCGCCAGGGAGAAGCCGACGATGAGCAGGCACACGCCCCCGCCGATCACGATGATGCGCGAGTGCGTTTGGGTGATGTCCGCCCCCGCCACGAAGGGGATCGTGTGGCCTTCGCTGGCCACGTACATGGCCCCAAACACGGCGGCGAACACCAGGATGATCAGGCCCGTGATCGCCAGGTTCACGCGGGAGGACACCGTGCGCGGCCGGTGCGTCGGCGCGGGCGGGGCATTCCAGGTACGAGGCCTGGGCGCGCTCGCGGGAGGAGGGGTCCAGCCGGGGTGGGGCTGGGAGGGGGACGCCGGGCCGCCCCCGGCCTGCTGGCTGTACACCCCCGCGGGGGAGGTGGCAAAAGAGGCGCCGTGGGAGGGCAATCCCCCGGCCGCGTTCGTGGGCTGGCCTCCCGGTGCGGGTGTTTCCCTATTCCTCGCGGTTGAGGCCCCCTGCCCAAAAGGGCCGGATGCTCCCCCCTGGGGGCCGGCACCGGGCGTGCCGTACTGCGGGGTCCCGTACTGCGGATTGCCGTACTGGGGGTTTCCATACTGGGGGGTGCCGTACCGCGGGTTGGTCGGACCGGGCATCGGCGCGCCCTGGGGGTTCTTGGCACGGGCGGCGGCCGCTGCGGCGATGCACACGCCCACAATGACCAGGGTCGTAAACGCCCCCCACCCGAGGGCGAAACCGCCGAAGATGCTGACCGATGGGACCACGGAGGACAAGCCCACGACGGCCATGAAGACGCCACCGAGGAAGGCGATATCGAAGCGCCCCTGGGTGGTTTCTTCCGCGTGGATGCGACCGTCGGCGGCCTCGGGCAGGAAGAGCCACGCCAGGGAGTAGGCGACAAGCACGACGGGCGCGAAGAAAGCTGCCAGAACGGTGAGCACACGTATGAGCGACAGGTCCCATCCGGTGCGCGCCGCGACGCCCGAGCACACGCCGCCAATCACGCGCGGGTACGCACGGTACCAACCCGAATTGCGTAGGGAGTCGAAGAAACCGCCGTGGGGCGAACGCTGCTGGTACGCCCCGTTGGGGTCCGAAGGACCGTTCGACCAACTCATGGTGCACATCCTTTCGATGGGATCCGCGGTGTGCGGATCGATACCACTACTCAATCAAAGGGGGAGGCTTTCGCGATAGTAGGGGACCCCCTGAACGCCCCCTGATTGTGTTCGGGGTAGCCCGGGACCACCCGCACGACGTGCGACAATAGGAGGGTGAGCAGACCTGACTACCCCCGGCCGGGGTGGACGCCGCCCATCCCGGCACCCCCCGTTCGGCCTCCGCTCGTGCGCGCGACCTCCTTCAGCCCGGACATGCCGACCCCCTGGATGGGCGGCGTGTGCTCGGGGTTGGCCGTGCACCTGGGGGTGCCCGTCCTGCTGATGCGCGCCGCGCTCACAGCCCTTTCCGTCATCGGCGTCGGTATCATTGCGTACCTGTGGCTGTGGGTGACGGTCCCTGAGGACGCGCCCGAGGCAACCGGATCGGACACGCTGAGCCCCGGCCTCGTCCGCCTGCGCGAGGAGCGCGCCGCGCAGGTATCGCGCAACCGGCTGATCGCCACCGGAGTGGCCCTGTTGGTTGCCGCCTTCGTGGGCGTCATCTTGAACGCGTCCGGAACGATCGACTGGCGCGATATTGGAGCCGTCATGACGATCGTCACCGGCATCGCCCTGGTGTGGAGCCAGAGCCGACAGGTGCGCAACTGGCGTTCCATCCGCTTCATCGGCGCCGTCGTCGGTGGGATCGGCCTGCTCAGCCTGGGCGTCGTCATGGTCGCATCGCGGGACAACCCGCTGATCATCCTGCTTCGCGGCGGGCTCATCGGGGCCGCCCTGGTTGCCGGCATCCTTTTCGCGCTGATCCCCATGTGGCTGCGCACCACGAAGGAGCTTTCTGAATCGGAGGCCCAACGCGTGCGCGAATCCGAGCGCGCCGACATCGCCGCACACCTGCACGATTCCGTCCTGCAGACCCTCACCCTTATTCGCGCCTCCGCGGAAGACCCCACGCGCGTGCGGGCGATCGCCCTCACCGAGGAACGCGAGCTGCGCGCATGGCTCTACACCGGCCATGCCCAGGCCGCCGACTCCCTCGAAGCCGCGGTGACGGAGGCCGTCGTGGGCGTCGAAAGCCGGTACGGCGTTCCCATCAGCGTCGTCGTGGTCGGCGACATGCGGCCCGGCCCCGGGGAACTGGCGCTGGTGGCGGCCCTGGCGGAGGCGTGTCAAAACGCCGTTAGACACGGTGCCCCACCCGTCTCCGTGTACGTCGAGGTGCGTCCCCGCGTCGTCGAGGCCTTCGTCAAGGACAACGGAAAGGGATTCGACCCCGCCCTCATTGCGCCCGACCGACACGGCGTGCGGGACTCGATCCTGGGGCGCATGCGGCGCGCCGGTGGCGAAGGGTCGATCCATTCGCGCTCACGCGGCACCGAAATCGCCCTGAGCATGCCCCGTTCCGATATCCTGGGAGAAACAGCGCCCAACGGGAGGACACAGTGACCATCCGCATCCTCGTCATCGACGATCACCCCATGGTTCGCGCGGGGGTACGAGCCGAGCTCGAAAACTCCGGGGCCGACCTGGAAATCGTTGGGGACGCCTCCGACGTCGAGGGCGCCATCGCCGCGTGCCGCGCCCTCACTCCCGACGTCGCCCTCCTTGACGTGCACCTGCCCGGAGGCAACGGCGGTGGCGGGGCCGAGGTGGCCAGCTCGTGCCGCGACATCGAGGGGCTTAACTTCCTGGCCCTGTCCGTCTCGGATTCCGCCGAGGACGTGGTTCAGGTGATCCGCGCGGGCGCTCGCGGATACGTCACCAAGTCGATCTCCACCCCGGACCTGGTTGAGGCCATCGGCCGCGTGGCCGCCGGGGACGCCGCCTTCAGCCCGCGCCTGGCCGGTTTCGTCCTGGATGCCTTCGGCACCGGCGAGGTCTCCACGACCGACACCGAACTGGATCTGCTCTCCGCCCGCGAGCAGGAGGTGATGCGGCTCATTGCCCGTGGTTACACGTACAAGGAGGTCGCCCACGACCTGTATATCTCGATCAAGACGGTCGAAACCCACGTCAGCGCTGTCCTGCGTAAGCTCCAGCTGTCCAATCGGAACGAGCTGACGCGCTGGGCCATGCAGCGCCATATCGTGTGAGGTCGAACCAGCTTTGCACGCTCACCCGGAATGGCTGGAGCGCGCGTGCCTACAATGGAACCCCGAGAGCGTGAAAGCGCCTGGCCGCTCCCCGCGGGTGGCCCCATTGAAACCGCGACCTCGGAGGATGCATGCACCGCATCGGTTTTGACAGTGATACTTACGTTGAGATGCAGTCTCGACACATTGCCAGGCGGCGCAGAGAGTTCGGCGGCAAGCTGTATTTGGAGTTCGGCGGCAAGCTGATCGACGACATGCACGCCTCGCGCGTGCTCCCCGGTTTTACACCCGACAACAAGGTGCGCATGCTGCGTGAGTTGGCCGACGAGGTAGAGATTATCGTCGCCGTCAACGCCAAGGATTTCGCGCGCCGTAAGATTCGCGCCGACGTGGGCACCACCTACGACGACGAGGTGCTGCGCCAGATCGACGAGTTCCGCGAGCGCGGGCTGTACGTCGGTTCCGTCGTCATCACGCAGTGGACCGACGAGAACCGGGCGGCCCTGGAGGTCAAGGAGCGTTTCGAGAAGCTCGGGATTCGCGTGTATCGTCACTTCCCGATCCCCGGGTATCCCTCCGACGTGGAGCGCATTGTGTCGAGCAAGGGGTATGGAGCCAACGAGTACGTGGAGACCAGCCGCAATCTGATCGTCGTTACCGCCCCCGGGCCGGGTTCTGGCAAGATGGCGACCTGCCTGTCGCAGCTGTACCACGACCACGTGCGTGGCATCGAGTCCGGGTACGCGAAGTGGGAGACGTTCCCGATCTGGAACATTGCGTTGGATCACCCGGTGAATATCGCGTACGAGGCGGCCACAGCCGACCTCGATGATGTCAACATGATCGATCCCTTCCACCTGGAGGCCTACGGGGTGAAGACGGTGAACTACAACCGGGACGTGGAGATCTTCCCGGTGTTGGGGCGCCTGTTCGAAAAGATCCTGGGTGCTTCGCCGTACAAGAGCCCCACGGACATGGGCGTGAACATGGCGGGTCACTGCATCGTCGACGACGAGGCCTGCGTGGAGGCGTCGCGTCAGGAGATCATTCGGCGCTACTACAAGGCTCTCGTGACCGAGAAGAAGGAGATGAGCGAACCGATTCAGTCGGGCCGTATCTCCTTGCTCATGGGCAGGGTCGGGGTCGGACGAATGGACCGTCCCGTCGTTCGCCCGGCCCTCTTGTTGGCCGAGGCCACGGGCGAGCCCGCCGCGGCGATCGAGTTGCCTGACGGCCAGATCGTCACGGGTAAGACCTCCGCCCTGCTGGGGTGCTCGTCGGCGATGCTGCTTAATGCGCTGAAGAAGCTGGCGGGGATTCCAGACGACGTGAAGGTCCTGGCGCCGCAGTCGATCGAGCCGATCCAGCGGCTCAAGACCGCCGACCTGGGATCGCGCAACCCCCGTCTGCACACTGACGAGGTTCTGATCGCCCTGGCCGTCAGTGCTAACGGCGACGATAACGCCCGCCGCGCGCTGGATAAGCTGAGCGCCCTGCGTGGGTGCGACGTGCATGAGTCGGTCATCTTGGGCCCGGTGGACGAGGGGATCTTCCGTTCCCTGGGCATCCAGGTGACGACCGAGCCGGTGTACGCGACGAAGTCCCTGTATCGCAAGAAGTAACGGGCTGAGCCGGGCTGTTCCCGCCCGCGAGGGGTGCGTGGGGAGGACCCGGCCCGGTCGCGCGCCGCGTGGTTGGCGCCACCTCGGGCGGGGCGGGCAGGTGTGGGCGGGTCGGTCTACCCTTGGAAGCGATGAGTGACGCGACTTCTTTGCCCGACCTTGGTTTCCTGATCGGCCCGGATGGGGGCCGCCAGGACGACTATGTGCCGCCGCAGGCACCCGCCTTCGACGTGGAGGATGCACTGGGGGCCGACGCGTGGCCCGAGATCGCCGTTCCCGGCGGGGCGGCGGGGGAGCCGTCGGCGTGGGCAGAGCCCGGCATCGGCTTCGCGCCGCCGCGGGAGGGACACGGGGGCGGCGTGGACCCGGAGTCGCTGACGCGCGGGTTGAATGACCGTCAGCGCGAGGCGGTTGTGCACGCGGGTTCGCCGCTGTTGATTCTGGCGGGTGCGGGCTCTGGAAAGACGCGCGTGCTCACGCACAGGATCGCGTACCTGCTGGCGACGGGACGCGCCCGCGCGGGCCAGATCCTGGCGATCACCTTCACGAACAAGGCGGCGGCGGAGATGCGCGAGCGGGCGGGTGCCCTCGTGGGGGCGGACGCGCGGCGCATGTGGGTGTCCACTTTTCACTCGGCGTGCGTGCGGCTGCTGCGCTACGAACACCAGGCGGCGGGCCTGTCCTCGTCGTTCACGATCTACGACGCGCAGGACAGCCAGCGTCTCATCCAGATGGTGCTCAAGTCCGCGGACGTGGACATTAAGCGTTTCACGCCAAAGATGGTCGCCGCACGCATCTCGGACGCGAAGAACGAGCTGATCGGTCCGGCACGCTACGCCGAGACCGCCGGCAAAGACCCGGTGTCGCGCGTCGTCGCCGACGCTTACGTCGAGTACGACAAGCGGATGCGCGCCTCGAACGCGCTGGATTTCGACGACCTGATCATGCGCACGGTCGAACTGCTGCGCGATAATCCGCTGATCGCCGAGCACTATCACCGGCGTTTCCGCCACATTCTGGTGGACGAGTACCAGGACACGAACCACGCCCAATACGTGCTGGTGCGCGCCCTGGTGGGGGACGGGGCCGACGGCGTTGAGCCCGGCGAGCTGACGGTCGTGGGCGATTCGGACCAGTCGATTTACGCGTTCCGCGGGGCCACGATCCGTAACATCGAGGAGTTCGAGCGCGATTTTGTCGGCGCCCGCACGATCCTGCTGGAACAGAACTATCGCTCGACGCAGAACATTTTGTCGGCCGCGAACGCGGTGATCGCCCGCAACGCGGGCAGGCGGGCGAAGAACCTGTGGACGGCCTCGGGTGACGGCGCGCTCATCACCCTGGACGCCGCGGATTCCGAGCATGACGAGGCGCGTTTCGTCGTCGGCGAGCTCGATCGCCTGGCGGACGCGGGGGTCGAGTGGGGGGACATCGCGGTCTTTTATCGCACGAACGCCCAGTCGCGCGCCCTTGAGGAGCTGCTGGTGCGCCAGGGCATCCCGTACCGCGTGGTTGGTGGCACGCGATTTTACGAGCGCCGCGAAATCAAGGACGCGCTGGCGTACCTGCAGGTCATCGCCAACCCGGACGACACGGTTGCCGCCCGCCGAATCCTGAACGTCCCCAAGCGCGGCATCGGTGCGAAGGCCGAGGAAGCGATTGCCGCACACGCCGCACGCCACGGCATCTCCTTCGGGGCGGCGCTGCGCCACCTGTGGCAACGCGCCGGATCCCCCGCCGGAGAGGGAGCCGGCATCGACGTGGAGGCTCTCGCCCGCCCCGCCGGCGAGACCGGGGCTGGCTCGTCCGCTGCCGCGGCGATGGCGGACGGCGCCAGGGAGAAGAGCCCGGACGCGGCGCCCCCGGCAGGGACCGAGGGTGCACCGGAGGTCCGGGGCATTACCCCTCGTGCCGCGAAGTCGGCGGCCGCCTTCTGGGGACTCATCGAGGCGCTGCGAGACGCGGACTCACGCGGCGCCTCCCAGGCTGACATCCTGGAGGAGGTGTTGGATCGCACGGGCTACCTGGCGCAGCTGCGCCGCAGCGAGGATCCGCAGGACGCCTCGCGCGTGGAGAACCTGGCGGAGCTGCACTCGGTGGCGGGCGCTTTCGCGGCCGACGCCCCGGGCGGTAGCCTCGCGGACTTCCTGGAGCGGGTGGCCCTCGTGGCGGACTCGGACCAGGTGCCATCGCTGGGCGAGCGTGGCGGTTCGGTGACCCTGATGACGGTGCACACCGCGAAAGGACTGGAGTTTCCCGCGGTGTTCGTCACCGGGATGGAGGACGGGACGTTCCCGCACCAGCGCAGCCTCGGTGACGAGAGCGAGCTGGAGGAGGAGCGCCGCCTGGCCTACGTGGCGATCACCCGCGCGCGTGAGCGCCTGTACCTGACGCGCGCGGCTGTGCGCAGCGCGTGGGGGACGCCCCAAGAGATGCCTCCTTCGCGTTTCCTGGATGACATTCCGGCCGAGCTGTTGGACGTGCGGCGTGCGGCTACATCCGGCGAGCGCATGCGCGCCTCCTACGGGCGGGGGCGCGGGAGTCGCGATGGGTACGACCCGTGGGGCGAGCGCGACTGTGGGGCGTTTGGCTCCGGGCGCGGTGGGGGAGCCCAGCCCGGCGGGGTGCGCAAGGTGACGCGCATGGGCGTCGCGCCCGCGGCGAAGGCGGCGGACGACAAGCCCGTGCTGGCGCTCAGCGTCGGGGATCGCATCAAGCACGCGACCCTGGGGGCGGGGACCGTCACGGGCGTCGAGGGTGAGGGGCCGCGCACGGTGGCCCGCATTCGCTTTGGTGGGGCAGAGAAACGCCTCCTGGTGCGCATGGCCCCGATGGAGAAGATCTCCTAGAGCATTGGGGGATACCGCGCGTTTGTCGGCTGTGCAACACCCCGATAGCGCGGGGAGGATGGCCGTGTCCCGCGCTGACGCGCGCTAGAATTATTGCGCTGACCGCACCACGCTCAACGGAGGGAATAAGGTGGATCTCTACGAGTATCAGGCCCGGCAGGTGTTTAAGGAGTACGGCGTGCCCGTGCTGGACTACCGGCTGGCCTCGACCCCCGACGAGGCGCGCGAGGGGGCGCGCGAGCTCCTGGCGGCGGGCGCCTCGCTGCTGGTCGTCAAGGCGCAGGTCAAGACCGGTGGGCGCGGCAAGGCCGGTGGCGTGAAACTGGCCCACACGGCCGACGAGGCGGCCGAGTTGGCGCGGGCGATCCTCGGCCTCGATATCAAGGGCCACGTCGTCAGGCGCGTCATGATCGCTTCCGGTGCGAACATCGCGGCCGAGTACTATTTCTCGATCCTGCTCGACCGCTCGAACCGCCGCCACCTGGCGATGTGTTCGCGCGAGGGCGGGATGGACATCGAGACCCTCGCCAAGGAGCGCCCCGAGGCGCTCGCATGCGTGCCCTTGGACCCCGGGCGCGGCATCGACGCCGACGTGGCCCGCCGCATCGTGAGCCAGGCCGGTTTCGACCAGGCCACGGGCGAGGCCATCGTCCCCGTGGCGCAGGCCCTGTGGGAGGTGTACCGCGGCGAGGACGCCACCCTCGTGGAGGTCAACCCGCTGGTTGCCAGCCCCGACGGTTCCATCTGGGCCGTCGACGGAAAGGTCACCCTGGACGATAACGCGCGCTTCCGTCACCCCGCTCACGCGGAGCTGGTGGACGCGGACGCGCAGGATCCCCGCGAGGCGGCGGCGAAGGACGCGGGACTGAACTACGTGCGCCTGGATGGCCAGGTCGGCGTCATCGGCAACGGCGCGGGCCTGGTCATGTCCACGCTCGACGTGGTGGCGATGGCCGGCCGGGAGTTTGGCGGGGTGAAGCCCGCGAACTTCCTGGACATCGGCGGCGGCGCCTCCGATGCGGTCATGGCTCGCGGCCTCGACATCATCCTGGGGGATGACCAGGTGCGCTCCGTGTTCGTCAACGTGTTCGGCGGCATTACGGCTTGCGATCAGGTCGCCCGCGGCATCGTCGCCGCGCTGGAGAAGCTGGGGGAGGCGGCGTCCAAGCCGATCGTCGTGCGTCTTGACGGCAACAGGGTGGAGGAGGGGCGCGCGATCCTCGCCCAGGCCGCTCACCCGCTCGTGCACATGGAAGAAACGATGGACGGCGCCGCCCGGCGCGCGGCCGAGCTCGCCGCCCAGACCCCCTCGAAGTAACGGCCCGATCAGCGCAGGAGACACATCATGACTATCTTCGTCAACTCTGATACCCGGGTTATCGTCCAGGGCATGACGGGTGCCGAGGGGCGCAAGCACACCCAGCGCATGCTCAGCGCTGGCACCGCCGTCGTGGGTGGTACGAACCCCCGCAAGGCCGGCCAGATGGTGACCTTCGACGTGCACGGATACGGCCCTGCCGCCGGCCGCGTCCCGGAAGGCCCGGTCGAGATTCCCGTCTTTGGGACGGTCGCGGATGCCCGCGAGGCCACGGGAGCGAACGCCTCCGTCATCTTTGTGCCCCCGGCTTTTGCCAAGGGGGCCGCCCTGGAGGCCATCGACGCGGGCATTCAGACCGTCGTGCTCATCACCGAAGGCATCCCCGTGCAGGACTCGACGATCATCGTCGAACGCGCCCTGGAGGCGGGCGTGCGCCTGATCGGCCCCAACTGCCCCGGCATCATCTCGCCCGGGCAGGCGAACCTGGGCATCACGCCGGCAAACATCACGGGCCCGGGGCGGTTGGGCCTCGTCTCCAAGTCGGGCACCCTGACCTACCAGCTCATGTACGAGCTGCGCGACTGCGGGTTCACGACGTGCCTGGGCATCGGCGGCGACCCGGTTGTGGGTACCACCCACATCGACGCGCTGGCCGCCTTCGAGCAGGACCCGCACACCGATCTGGTCATCATGATCGGCGAGATCGGCGGCGACGCCGAAGAGCGCGCGGCCGAGTGGATCTGCCAGAACATGACGAAGCCGGTCGTCGCCTATATCGCGGGCTTCACGGCTCCCGAGGGAAAGACTATGGGGCACGCGGGCGCGATCGTGTCCGGTTCCTCCGGCACGGCCGCCGCGAAGGCTGCCGCGCTCGAGGCCGTGGGCGTTTGCGTGGGCCGCACCCCCACGCAGACCGCGCAGATCGCGCGCGCGTGGCTGACCCGGTAACGTCGCGGCGATTCAGCCCGGGGCGGCGTGCAGCGTCGCGGCCCCGGGGCGATTCTGACACTATGGGGCTGTGAGCGAGCACATGAGAGAAGAAGCTAACCTCCGGCGAACCACGACCACCTACGTGCCGGACCGGGCGACGATCCGCGTCGCCGTGCCCAAGGGCTGGGCCCGCGGCGTTCTCGCGGGCGTGGAGGCGGCCTTCGCCGGCTGGGCGTCCGTCACGGTGCTCACCATGGTCGCCTACCTGACGCTGCGCTCCAACTCGTGGATGAACGACACGACTCCCCGCGACGCGCTCGGCCTCGGCGGCGATCTGTGGTCGGCCGTCGTGGGCGGCACCACGATGGTTGGGGGAGTGTCGTATCGGGCGATACCGACGCTCGCGGGCGCGCTGCTGATCGTGCTCGTGCGTATCCTGCTGCGAACGACCGCAGGCTTTCCCCGCTCTTGCGCGTTTTTTGCCGTGCCCGGTTTCCTGCTGACGTCGTGGCTGCTGGCGGGCGCGTCGGGCCAGAACTCTCACTGGTGGACGGGCACGCTGGGCGCGATCCTCATTCCGCTGATCGGCTCCGTCTGGTTCTTCGCCTCGGGATACTCGCGCGACGATGCGGCGCCCTCGATGCAGCACTGGATTTCGGGGGGCTTCAAGATGGCAGGGCTGCTCGTGGTCGTGCTCGCGTCCGCCTCGGCGGTTGCCTCTGTCGTGGCCCTCGTGCTGGCGTGGGGACGGATGAGCGGCATCCAGGAGCTCCTGGGCGCTTCCTCAAGCATCGACACGGCGTTCATCGTGGGGGCTCAGGTCCTGTTTACCCCGACGGTCATGGCGTGGGCGGCCGCCTGGTGGTCGGGCGCGGGTTTCCTGACGGCCACCGACGCGCTGCATTCGCCCACGGTCGCGGCTGAGGGGCCGATCCCCCCGATCCCCCTCCTCGGGGCGGTCCCCACGACGGCTCCCGGGCTGTGGCTGGTCCTCGTGCCATGTGCCCTCGGCCTGGCGTTCGGCTTCGTGCTTGCGCTGACTTTTCGACGCGAGCACCTGCTCCACCAGGCCGCTCAGGGCCTCCTGGCCGCGGTCGTGTTCGCGGGCGTCACGGCGCTGTGGATGTGGAGTGCGACCATGAGCCTGGGGGCCGTGCGTCTGGCGGCGATGGGCCCGCGCGTCGGCTGGGTGACCCTGGCCCTGGTTGTCGAGATCGCGCTGCCCGCCGTGCTCGTTACACTGGCCACGCACCCGACCACGCTGGCGCTTCTCGGCGAGGGGGTGGGGCGCGTGCGCCATGGGGGCGAGGCGTTGCGTCGGCGCCGAAGCGAGAGCCGCGACCGGAAGGCGGCCGCGGCCTCGTCGACGGTCCAGGAGGGTGCCGAAGGCCAGGGAGGCGAGGACGAGCCGTGGGCGGAGGCCGCGACTGGCGAGGGCCTCGACTAGACCGAGGGGGGCGCGACTGGCGGGGCTGGAGGAGTGAGCGCGTTCCCTCGGGCGATCGGTTTCGCGTGCGGTTGACGGGTGAGTTGCGGCGGTGTTTAATTCAAGTATTGAATTAAACTGTTGTTCCCGTCGAAAGGCTCCCCATGACCACGCTGACCGTTAACCCCGCCGCCTCCGCGCACCCCAATCGTGTCCTCGCCGATCGCTTCGGCGGAACCATTCTGCGCGAGGTCGTGCTCGTGGCCGCCGGAACGCTCGCGCTGATTCTCCTGGCCCGCGTGTCGGTCCCTCTGCCCTTTACGCCGGTCCCCGTCTCCCTGGGCACGCTCGGCGCGCTCTCCGTGGGCACGGTCCTGGGCGCTCGCCGAGGCCTGGTTAGCGTCCTGGCCTACGTGGTTTTGGGCGTGGCGGGCGCTCCCGTCTTTACGGGCACGAATGTCGGCTGGGCCTTCGCGTCCTTCGGCTACGTCCTCGGTTACTTCCTGGTTGCCCTGATCTCGGGGCTTTCCGCCCAGCGCGGCGCTGATCGCCGCGTGGTGACGATGGTCCCCACCGCGCTGGCCTCCCTGGCCTCCGTGTACGTCGCGGGGCTGGCCTGGATGATCCCGTTTGCCCACATGACCCTGGCCGATGGCCTGGCCAAGGGCTTGGTCCCCTTCATCATCGGCGACCTCCTTAAGGCGGCGGTGGCATCCGGTCTCTTCCCCGTCCTGCGTTCGCTGACCCGCTGAGCGCACGCGTCCGAGCGCGAAGAGAAGCGGCCTCGTCCCCAGTCGGGGGTGAGGCCGCTTTCCTGTACAGGCGGGCGTCTGTTGCCACCGGCGTGTGTGTCTCTGTGGACACCTGTCCCTGCGTGTGTGTTGCCGCGGGCGCGCCTCGTTGACGACGGTGAGCTCGTGGCTGGTGGGTTGCTGTGGCTGGGTGAAACCGGGGCCACCCCTGCTGTGGTGGATTGCCGCTGAATCGGCTGTTTTGCTGAGGCGGGGACGCGTGTTGGTTTCAGATACGTGAGCGCCCCCGCGAAGCGGGCCCCGAATCCCACGCCAGCAGCCTGCGGTGATCTCACATCAAGCCTGGGCACGCGAGCGTCGAGATGCTCCGGCGTGACAGCGGTCGGCGTGCTGCGATGCCGCAGACCTGAGCCTCCGCGTGGAGGCTCTTTCGCTTGGTGACATGCGCAGTGGGGCGCGACGGGTGGGGCGCGCGGGTACTATTGGCAGGGTGAACGCTACCGACATGCATCCCGTCCTCGTCGTCGATTTTGGCGCGCAGTATGCCCAGCTGATCGCCCGCCGCGTGCGCGAGGCCAGCGTCTACTCTGAGATCGTCCCCCACACGATGAGCGTGGCGGACATGCTGGCCAAGGCGCCGACCGCGATCATCCTGTCCGGCGGCCCCTCCTCCGTGTACGAGGCGGGCGCCCCCTCCGTGGATCCCGCGATTTTCGAGGCCGGGGTGCCGGTCCTGGGGATCTGCTACGGCTTCCAGACGATGGCCCACGCCCTGGGGGGCACGGTGGGCCGTACGGGCACCCGCGAGTACGGGCACACCGAGGCCGCGGTCGCGGGCGATTCCTGCCTGTTCGCGGGAACGCCGGAGGAACAGATCGTGTGGATGAGTCACGGCGACGCCGTTCAGGGAGCGCCCGAGGGGTTCACCGTCACGGCGTCCACCGCCGAAACCCCGGTCGCCGCCTTCGAGGACCGGGGGCGTCGCCTTTTCGGCCTGCAGTGGCACCCCGAGGTGGGGCACTCGCGCTTCGGCCAGGACGCGCTGCGGAACTTCCTGTACGAGGGTGCCGGGATCGAGCCTACGTGGACGGCCGGCTCCATCGTCGATGAGCAGGTCGCGAGGATCCGCGAGCAGGTCGGCGACGCGCAGGTCATCTGCGCGCTGTCGGGCGGCGTGGACTCTTCCGTGGCCGCGGCGCTGGTGCACAAGGCCGTCGGCGACCAGCTGACCTGCTTCTTTATCGACCACGGCCTGCTGCGCGCGGGCGAGCGCGAGCAGGTGGAGGGCGACTACGCGCGCGGCATGGGCATCCGCGTCATCACGTGTGACGAAACGGATCGTTTCCTCGGCGCGCTGGCGGGCGTGACCGAGCCCGAGGCGAAGCGCAAGATCATCGGCCGCGAATTCATCCGCTCCTTCGAGGCCGCACAGAAGCAGGTCGTCGAACAGGTGGGCGCGTCTGGCGGCGAGGTGAAGTTCCTGGTGCAGGGCACCCTGTACCCCGATGTCGTCGAATCCGGCGGCGGCGAGGGTGCCGCCAACATCAAGAGCCATCACAACGTGGGCGGCCTGCCCGAGGACATGGCCTTCGAGCTGGTGGAGCCGCTGCGTACCCTGTTCAAGGACGAGGTGCGCGCGGTCGGCCGCGAGCTGGGCCTGCCGGACTACCTGGTGAATCGCCAGCCCTTCCCGGGCCCGGGCCTGGGGATCCGCATCATCGGCGAGGTGACGCGCGAGCGCCTGGACATCCTGCGCGCCGCCGACCTGATCGCCCGCCAGGAGCTGACCGCTGCGGGGTTGGACCAGCAGATCTGGCAGTGCCCCGTGGTGTTGCTGGCGGACGTGCGCAGCGTGGGCGTGCAGGGCGACGGGCGCACCTACGGTCACCCGATCGTGCTGCGCCCCGTGTCCTCCGAGGACGCGATGACGGCCGACTGGACGCGCCTGCCCTACGACGTCCTGGCCCGTATCTCGACGCGCATCACGAACTCCGTGCCCGAGGTCAACCGCGTGGTCCTCGACGTCACCTCCAAGCCCCCGGCCACCATCGAATGGGAGTGAGGCGCTTCCAGGGCCGCGCTGATTGACTAGCCCTGGCCTCGTCCCAAGAAACGGGGACGAGGCCGGGGTTATGCTTGTGCGCGGGGGTGCTGGACCGGTCAGGAAGGAGTCGGTCAGCGAAAGTGGCGCATGCGCGCGTGAAGGGTAGGGGAGCGGTCCTAGGCCTCCCTGGGGGGCTCCCCGTGGGTGCTGTCAGCATCCCGTAGAAGCGCGTACAGTTTGGCGGCTGAGATCAGGTCGGCGATGGGCAGAGCGTGCCTCTTGATGTAGGTCTTTGCGACGTCGGCGCTGATGAGCCCTTGTTCGCGTGCGCGACGTGCCGCTGCGAATCCGTAGGAGGAGGTGATGAGCATGAGAAAGTAGGCCGCCGCGAACGTTGGAAACATCAAGATGAATCCCATGATGAAACGACCGATGTCGACGAAGATATACCGTCCCGCCCACTGCGCAAAGAGGAGCGTCTCAAGAAAGATGGGAAGCAAGCATAGCTTCAGGAGTAGATCCCAAAATGCCAGGGCGCGTGGCTGATCCTCGCGTCGAAGCCAGAGTGCGCACGCCAGGTTCGCCGCGCCGGTGGCGAACATCAATGCGGTCCACGCGCTCGTTGGTATCGCATCCGACATGTAACCGATAAGGGGGTGGAGGGGCCAGCCGCAGTAAGTTACGACGACGAACAGGAGGGGCGCTGCGATGCGTACGACCGTGGGCATGAGTGGCCTTCTTTCTGGGGCAAATTGTGTCCCGTCTTCGTTAGACCTCGGCAACGTTGCGGAGGTCCGACGAACAAACGGACAACACGTGCTCACAGGCAAATGTAGCACGGAGCCATAACGGAGGTGATGCGCGAACTCACCTTTATCCCTCTTGACGAGGCGCGAGACGCGCCTATACTGAACACCGTTCATTGTAGGTTGATGTGCGTGGGGAGGCGGCGGATTCGCGTGCCAAAGCAAGTGATTGACAAGGAGAGGTTGATCGACGAGGCCTATGCTATCGCCGCGCGCGAAGGGGTCTCCGCGCTCTCCGTGCGGAAACTCGCCGCGGCGTGCGGAATCGCGGTCGGCTCGGTGTACGTCTATTTCCCGACGAAGGCCGACCTCACCGCCGCCGTGCTGACACGCTTCTTTGAGGAGAACCTCTCCGAGGAGCTGTGCGCCGTGCATCCCGGCGAGTGCTTCACCTCCTACGCCAGGCGCTTCCGCGACGCCTTGAGCGGCGCGGTCGCAGCAATGGATATCGACTGGTTCGCCCAGATGCGGCGCCTGCCCGACAGTGAGCGCAGTGCCCTGGAAGCCGCGCGCGCCCCCGTGATGGCCCACATGGAGGCGGGACTCCGACGGGTTCTTGAGGCCGACCAGGCGGTGGTTCGCGCGCGGCTCGTCGGCTCTCTTCGCCCAGAGTCCCTCTGTCGCTTTACCCTCCGAAGCGTCTTTGCCTCGCTGATCGAGGGGGCCGACTGCGAGACGCTCTTTGCCCTGCTGGACGTGGCCCTATACGACGCCGCACCGCACGCCAACGGAAAGGAAGCCGCGCGATGAAAAGGCTCCGCATCAGGAAAGAAAACCTCATCGTCGTGGCCGGCGTGGTGTGGCTGGTCGCCGGGGTTAACGTCGCCATCCTGGGCGTGCGCGCGGCCATTCACATGAGCGGTGCGGCGCTACTCGTTGCCCTCGCCCTGGCCGCGGGGTCAATCGTGATTTTCTGCGCGTTTCACGCGATGTTCAGCAGGCTCGTGGCAAAGAACTCCGAGCGAATCAGGGGGCTTGAGGGCGAGAGGCACAATCCCCTTCGATTCCTTGACGCGCGGAGCTACGCGACGATGGCGGTCATGATGTCTATCGGCTTTGGGATGAGGGCGGTCGGGCTCATCCCTGAGTGGTTCGTAGCCTTCTTCTACACGGGCCTGGGCCTCGCCCTCGCCCTGGCCGGGGTCAGCTTCCTCCTGCATCGCGCGGCAGGCCAGGGCTGGGCGTTCCATGCGCGCCGCCGCTGAGCGATGCGCGACATCCCCCTGTACGCCATCGGCAACTCGGAAACCTGGGCGTGACGGGCGACGGGGCCAGCTCGCAGGGCTCCGGGGGCTCGTCCATTGACGAGGACAAGGCCAGTGGCGTGCGAAAAGGAGACGATGTGCTCGCCGAGTTCCCGGAACCCTGAGGTGGCGATGAATCACGTGGTGGTACGCTGTCGTCGTTCAAAGCCAATCGGAAACGAGACTGGACGCGCATGGACTTCTACACCCTCGATTACATCGTCTCCCATCAGAGTGCTGATTCGACGCGGCGCGTGGCGGCGATCATCGTCCTGCTTCTGGTTGCTCTCGTTTTCAGTGTTCTCTACCTGCGTGACAGAGCGCGGACCCGTTGGCGTGACGCCGGGGTGGGCCTCCTTGTTCTCTCCCTCGTGCTGCTGGGTATCCAGACCGAGCAGTTCTTCCGATTGAGCAATCAGCTTTCCCAGTCCCAGCTGCTCGTGCACTTCATAGAGGGCGTCGCCACAGACCATGACGTCCCAGCCAGCGAGGTCTTGGTGAACTCGACGTCTCTGCAAGACGGTATCATCGTGCGTTTCAACGAGGAGGACTACCTGGTCCACCTGGGCGACGATAACAACTCCTACACGCTTGAGCGAACCCACATCATTGATCACAACGTCTATGTGAACGGGAAACACTGACATGGATTTCTACACGCTGACGGCCATCAAGTTCGCGCTGGGGATCCTCATGATGATCTTCCAGATCAACATTCTCGGTAAGCGAGACTTCTCGCTCAATACCCCGCTCAACCAGGTCCAGAACTATGTGCTGGGCGGCATCATCGGCGGAGTCATCTACAACTCGTCGATCACGCTGCTGCAGTTCCTGATCATCATCCTCATCTGGTCGCTCGTTGTTGTGGCCACGAAGATCCTCATTGATACCAGCAAGACGTTCAAGAAGCTCGCGGCTTGCCAGCCCGAGCTGCTCATCCGCGACGGAAAAGTGGACATCGCCCGATGCGCGAAAGTCGGGCTGACGGCCCAGGGGCTGAGCAGGAGCCTTCGCGAGCACGGCGTCTCCAGCGTGGCAGACATTGAGGCGGCCATCATGGAAACCAATGGAAGCCTCACGATTCGGGCGCGTGATGATGGTGCCAGGCGTTCGCTCCTGCCGCTGGTGAGCGATGGGCAGATGGTATCCGATGGCCTTGCGCTCGCGGGCAGGGATGCCGCGTGGGTGAAGGAACAGCTGAAGGCGCAGGGCTATTCCTCGGTCAAGCAGGTCTTCCTGGGCGAGCTGGTTGACGGTAAGCTTGAGGTCGTGCCTTTCTCGAAGGCCGCTAAACTCGCGCAGCGAGAGACGCCGCGGGGCAGCTGAGATCGCGAGGGGTCCGGAACAATGTGGTCCTATTGGTATAAGGAGGCCCTTTCATGGCCCGCCCGACGAGCAAAGACGAGCTGATCGCCGCGTCCGCGCGCGGATACGGGAAACTCACGGAGTTTATTGCCTCCATGACCGAGGGTGAGCTGGCGGCCCCCTTCGACTTCTCTGCTGATACGGGCCGGAAGGAGGCGCACTGGAGCCGGGATGAGAACCTGCGCGACGTCCTGGCCCATCTCCACGAGTGGCACCTGCTTCTGCTGGACTGGGCGGGTGCCAACGCGGCCGGGGAGAAACGGCCGTTCCTGCCCAAACCCTACACGTGGCGGACCTACGGCGACATGAACGTCGCCCTGTGGCGAAAACACCAGGAGACGCCCCTGGAGAAGGCCCGCGGGCTGCTAGAAGAGTCCCACAACGCGGTCATGGCCCTGGCGGCGGGGTTCTCCGACGAGGAACTGTTCCATAAAGGACGATTCGACTGGACGGGGACCACGACGCTGGGCTCTTACTTCGTGAGCGCCACGAGTTCCCACTACGACTGGGCGCTCAAGAAACTTTGCGCCCACCGAAGGGCATGCGCGAGGCGCGCCTAGCCGAGCCTGGGTGTACGCGCGGGTCTCGCTCCCACGGGCGGCCCCTCGCGCTCAGGCGCCCGCGGGGCTTCGCTTTTCGCGACGAGGCCGGGTGGGCGCCGATGCGGGAGGCACCCCTTGTGGCGCAGCCGGATTACCGCCAGTGGCGGTATAATTATGGCGGTAATGAAAGGACCGCCCATGCCCTTGGAACCGTCAATCGAACGCAACGACGCGATCGATGCGCTGTGCATGGAGATTGCGGAACTCGTGGGCATGCTTACCCCTCACGCTCCATTGGCGACCAGCCCGACGCTGCATCGAAAGCTGAGGATCGAGACGATTCACTCATCCCTCGTGATAGAGGGAAATAGGCTCGACGAGCGGGCGGTGACCGCAATCCTCGACGGAAAACGAGTGCTCGGTGACCGCAGAGACATCCTGGAAGTTGAGAATGCGCGTCGTGCCTACGATCTCATCCCCGGCTTGGATCCGTATTCGGTGGAGGATCTGCTTCGCGCTCATCGCGCGATGATGGACGGACTCGTGCCTGATGCCGGGCGTTTCCGTTCCGGTAACGTCGGAGTATTCGACGCAGATGTCCTCATTCACGCGGGAACGCCGGCGGCCTACGTGCCGGAGGTGATGGCAGATGTCTTTGGCTGGTTGCGCGCCACGCGCATGCATCCCCTGCTCGCCTCGTGCGTCTTTCACTTCGAGTTCGAGTTCTGTCACCCCTTCTCTGACGGTAACGGCAGGGTGGGCAGGCTCTGGCATACCCTGCTTTTGTCGAGGTGGCGGCCTGTGCTGGCGTGGCTGCCCATCGAGAGTGCGATCAGGAGGAGGCAGGCGGTGTACTACGAGGCCCTCGCTGAGTCGGGCGCAAGCGGCTCAAGCGGGCGTTTCGTCGAGTTCATGCTTGAGGTGGTCAGGGAGTCGATTCTTCCGTTCGCGAGGCCGCCGAGCAAGAGCGATGCGGCTCGGACCCGCGTGCTTGACTTCTTCCGGCAGAACAGCAGGGGCACGCTCACCCAGCTCTCGGAAATCCTCGGGTGCTCGAAGCGGAGCGCCGAGCGGATCGTCGCGGAACTGAAAGAGGAAGGCCTGCTGATCCGGCAGGGAAGTGCGAGGTCCGGCGTGTGGATCGTCCGCGCAGGGGGGAGCCTCACACCTCGGCCTCGCCGTAGCGCCGACGCAACTGCGCGCGCAGATCCCTGAAGTATCGGGCCTGGTATGAGCGCAGGAACAGTCTGGCAAGCCAGCCGGGGACAAACCTGCCCCGCACATCCACGTCCTCCGTGAACTGCAGGTGGCACCCGGAACCCGTCCGCGTGAAGACGCCTCGCCATGATCCCTCCAGGGCCTCCCCGTCGATGGAGAACTCCCACACCTGCTCCTCCTCCCGGCGCACGGTCGTGAAACGAATGGGCGTGCCGCCCTTGGGATACTCGATGAAGTCGTGCTCGCCGACCCTCTCGCATCGCTCCAGATCCGAACGCCACCGCCACTGACCGACATCGGTGACAACACGCCACACCTGGGATACCGACCAGGGCAGGTCGGCCTCGTGAACCACGCGAACTCGTGTCATCGTCTCTCACTATCCCTTCCGCATCGGAGCCCAGGCCCTGGATGAGTGTGTCATGTCCCCGCCCGGCTCCTCCCGGTCACCCTCTCAGGATGCACAACTCCCTGAAGCGGTCGTCGAGCTCGGCGATTCCCTCCAGCGTGTCCGCCAGGGCCTCGTTGTCCTCCGTCAGGGTGTGCAGGTGCGCCTGCCCAAACAGGGAGGCGATCCGCTCCTTGAGCTCTGCCCGCTCCGCGTCGTGTTCGGCCAGGAAACGGGCAGCGTAGATGCTCCTCGCCGCAGCCAGTCGGAAACTGAAGTACTGGTGCATCTGCTTTTGCTGCGAGCTCATTCCGTTGCTGCCGATGGCCTCGGCGTAGGCGCGGATGACGCCCGACTCGCCCTGCTCGTAGCGCTTCCTCATGATCGACGAGACCTCCCGGTAGACCTCCTCGCGCCCCGGCTCCCTCACCCGCGTGAAGTTGCCCCACATGGAGAAGGCACCCCTCTTGTAGGAGATTGCCCGCGCTTCCCAGGCCTTCGCGAAGGCCTGGAACTCCATGCTCATACAGGGGAATCCCGCCGGATCGTGCAGGTGGATCCGGCCGCCGGTAAGGCCGAAGACGCAGACGAAGTGGTCGACCCCGCCCAGGCCCTGAAAGTTCGGGTTGTAGGTGAGCAGTCCCATGTCCAGGGGGCCCACCACCACGGGGCCGCTCTCCAGCATGCCCGCGAGCCGATCCCGGACCTCGGCGAGATCGCAGCCGGGTTCTTCGGCGAAGAAGTCCTCCCATTCGAAGCCGAGCATGCGCAGGCAGTTACTGATGGACACGTCGGGCTCCCCGTTGTCGAAGAAGACGAGCGGATGCCGAGGGTCGTCTTCCATGACGCTCGCGCCGTTGCCCATGACCATGAGTGCCTCCAGGCGCTCGGGCCGCACGGGAAACCCGTAAGAATCCAGGGCCATCGCCAGGGAGTTGGTGTAGCACAGCGACACGTCTCCGAAGTACAGGCTCATGCGTTCGCCTCGCTTTCTGCGCGTATGGGATCGATCCGTACCGGTCAATCCCGGAATCGTGGAGGGACAAGCCGCGATGCGCCCTCGCTCGCCCCCGGAGACAGAATGACTGCGGCCGGTGGCCAGGGGAGCGGTCGGTGCTCACTCAGCCCTTCACTCACGATAGCGGTGAGAAAAAATCCCGTCAACACAAGGAAAAATCGGGTTTGCATCGCAGGGGCTCACCGATAAAATCCCCGGTCGGTAAGGAAGTATGATCCTCGGTGCGGCCTCGCTTCGCCTCGTCTCGGGCGCCGCCCTCGCTGATGATCCAGAAGGCCCGCGCCCGCGCCCGGCTGATTTGGCCCAGCGGCCAGGTCACCTCGCCGCAATCGGAACGGCCAGCCTCGCGGCATTGTGGCCGGGACCTTGACACCTTGCGAGTTGGCGCCCGATGGTGTTCCCTGTGAGCAGTGACCGTTCCTGCGATGCAAAGGAGAGAAAGGCCATGGCCGAACTGAGCGAGCTGTCGATGACCCTGTACATTCCCCTCGTGGGGCGCATCTATGCGTCGAAACACTATCCCGATATGATCGCCGACTCCAAGGTGCTGGACCTCGAACCTGCCCTGCCCTCGGACGCCGCGAAGATGTGCGACGCGCAAAATGAATACACGATGCTCTCGAGCGTCGCGCGTTCCGTCAACATGGACCGCCGGATCCGGGAGTTCCTCGCGGCGCACGCTGACGCGACGGTCGTGAACGTCGGATGTGGCCTGGAGACGACGTACTGGCGCTGCGACAACGGTCGCGCACTCTGGTTCGAACTGGACCTGCCCGAGGTCATTGACGTGCGCAGGGAACTCCTCAAGCCCGGCGATCGGCAGTTCCTGATCCCGGGGGACATGTTCGACTACTCGTGGATCGAACGGGTGAAGGAGCACGGTGAGCGCCCCACCATTGTCGTCGTCTCGGGCGTCTTCCACTTCTTCGAAGAGGAACGCGTCGTCGACTTCATCAACCATCTGGCCGCTTTCGACGACGTGCGAGTGATCTTCGATGTGACCTCGTCGAGGGGCCTGAAGATGTCGCAGCGCTACGTGAAGCATTTGAAAAACGCCTCGGTCATGCGCTTTTCGATCGATGACCCCCACGCGTTCGCCGACAGGCTCATCGATCAGGCGCGCCTGATCGAACACACCCCCTACTACCGGGACATCCACGTGCGCGGGACGAGACTGTCGACCAGGGCCGCCATGCGTATCTCCGACCTGTTCCGCATGGTGTTCATGACCACCATCGATATTCAGAGGTAGTGAGGGGGTTCCCCTCAGCGCCATCCCCTCAGGAAGGCGTCGAGGCCTCGTTCGAATTGGGCGTTGAAGTCCCAGTTCCCCTCCATCATGTCGCCTATGAGGCCCCTGAGGGCGGCCAGGTCGCCCTCAGGCAGGGTCGCTATCGCATCGGCGAGGCCATCGTCGGGTTTGCCCGACGCGCCGCCGACCGGAGGAACGACCTCGGCCGCCGCGAATCCCGTGGTGTACACGGAGACAGCGGAGATGACGGCGAGTATGTCCAGGGGCGCCTCGAAACCAGCCTCCGTCAGGCGCGCCATGACTTTGGCGAGAAGCGCGAACTGGCCCGGCGTCGAAACGGGGTGCGTGAGCACCAGGATCACGGTGCCCGGGTGGGCCAGGAGGGTCGTGTGGAGGGCGATGGCGTATTCGCGCGCGAAACTCCGCCAGTCGCCGTCCGCTAGGCCGTCTTCGACGCGCGCGAGGAAAGAATCGAAGGCGATCCGCAGCACCTCCTCGGCGACGCCCTCAAGCAATGCGGCCTTGTCGGGCACGTGTCGGTAGAAAGCCGTTTGGGACACGCCGAGGCGTTTGCCGAGGGCGCGCAACGACAGGGAGGGCAGGCCCTCCTCGTCGACGAGCGTGAGCGCCGCCGCGAGGATCTTCCCCCTCGTGAGCGTCCGTGTTCTGGGCGCGCCACCGGGCATGGCCTCTCCTCCCTGGCTTCGCGTGAAAAGTTTACTCCTTCTTTACCGCGAATCGTACCATCGCCAGCGTGGCCAGGCCGACGAAGAACGCCGCGAGGACGCCAACGGCTGGGAGCACGCCGACGACGCCCGCCCCGTCCAGACTCACCGAGTGGATGGCGTCGATTGCCCAGTACGCGGGGGAGAAGCGCGCGGCGCGCTGCGCCCAGTCGGGGAAGCTCGACACCGTGCAGAACGCCCCACCGATTCCGGCGGCGAGCATGCCGATGATGTTCGACAGGGAGAGCGCAACATCGTGGGAGGGCGCCCACAGGGCGATCGCCACGCCCAGCGCGGCCAGGACGGCGGAGAAGGCGAGTATCGCCAGCAGGAGCGCGGTCACCGATCCTTTCGGCCTGTACCCGAAGATGAGTGCACCGAGGGCGAGCACGGCGAGCACCTGGACGAACTGTAGGAGGTAGGCGACCAGTGCCTTACCGGCGAGCACGGCGCCGCGTGGAGTGGCCGAGGCGGCCAGCCTGGGCCACGTCCCCCACGCGTGCTCGTTGATGAAGGAGTTGATGATGGTCTGCACGGACAGGAACGAGAAGAGCACCGCCATCGATGGTACCGCCTGCTCCGCCCCGGTCGCGTCCACGTACCCGTCCGCTACCAGCATGGATTTGAACGCGGGGGTCATGAAGGGGATGAGGATCAGGGGGATGACCGTGAGGATGAGTGTGGAGGCTGGGTCCGTGAGCTGGAGGCGGATGTTGAGCCGGATGACGGCCGATAGTTTCTTAAGCATTGTCCTCTTCTTCCTTTCCGACGATGGAGAGATAGGCGCTCTGTATGCCCGCCTGCCCGATGTGGATGTCCTCCAGGTGGTTGTCCTTCAGTGCTGGGGAGGCCAGGGCCTGTGCGATGAGCGCACCGGGATTGGGGATGTCGCCTTCTTGATAAAGCCACCCGTCCTGGATCCTCCAGCCGTCCAGGGGTGGGGGCGTGTGGGCGAAACTCAGGGCGATGGAGGCGCGGGCGTGGTCGGCGATAATGCGGTCGAGTGTCCCCGACACGACGATGCGCCCGCCATAGAGGATGGCGATGTCCGCCCCGAGCTCCTCGAACTCAGCGAGGTAGTGCGAGGTGTAGATGACGGCAGCGCCCGATTGGGCGAGTGAGCGCACCGCGCGAAGAATCTGGCTCCGGGCCTCGACGTCAGCGCCGACCGTTGGCTCGTCCATGAAGACCACCTCCGGGCGGTGCATGATCGCCATGCCCGCGTGCAGCCTGCGCCGCTGGCCGCCGGACAGGTGCTTCGCCCGCTTGGAGCACTGCTCCTTCAGGCCGAGGAGCTCCATGACCTCGTCGGTCCTGGCCCTGGCCTGTTTCCGGGGAACGCCCCCGAGCTGCCCGTAGAACGAGAGGTTCTGGGCGACGGTGAGGTCGGGGTAGACGCCGAGGTCCTGCGGGGCGTACCCGATGTGCTGGCCGACTCGCTCTTTGGCGGGGTCTGCGCCGCACACGGACACCGTTCCCGAGTCGGCGCTCCTCAGTCCGCACATGACCTCGATGAGGGTTGACTTCCCGGCGCCGTTGCGCCCGAGGAGGCCGAGCACTTGGCCCCGCGCGACGTCGAGGTTCACTCCGCGCAGGACCTCGTGGTCCCCGTAACTCTTGTGCACCGAACGCAGGCGCAGCGCCGACGCGTTCGTTTTTGATCTAGGCATGTGACAGCCCTCCATAAGTTGACGCTGTTAACTTGTTCTGACGGTTGATAGGTTAACAGTGTTAACTTAGGGTTGCAAGCCCGAGAGAAAAGGAATGAATCGCCCGGCTTGCCTTTGGTTACGCCGGGTTCGCGCCGCCAGATGTGCCGCGGGGTGCGGCTGCTCGCGCCCGATCGCGCAAGCCGCGCAGCCACGCCAGGCGTTCCTTGAAGCGCCTCTCGTTGCCCTGCTCGGTGGGCCTGTAGTACTCGGCGCCCGCGAGCGAGTCGGGCAGGCACCGCATGTCGGCGGCCACCTTATCCGCCTCGTGGTGGGCCAGCCGGTACCCCTGCCCGTATCCCAGGTTCCTCATGAGGTGGGTCGGGGCGTTGCGGATGGCGAGGGGGACAGGGTCGGCCTGGGTGCGCAGCGCGTCCTTCTTTGCCCTCTCGTAGGCGACGTAGGAGCTGTTCGACTTCGGCGCCAGCGACAGGTAGATGACGGCCTCGGCCAGGTGGACCGAGCACTCGGGCATGCCGATGAAATGCGCCGCTTGGAAGGCGTTGATCGCCACGCCCAGCGCGTTCGTGTCCGCCAGGCCCACGTCCTCGGAGGCGAAGCGCGTGATGCGCCGCGCCACGTACAGGGGATCCTCGCCGCCCTCGAGCATGCGGGCCAGCCAGTACACGGCCGCGTCCGGGTCCGAGTTGCGCATCGACTTGTGCAGGGCCGAGATGATGTTGTAGTGTTCCTCGCCGTCCTTGTCGTAGAGCAGGCTCTTGCGCGAGGTGCACTGCTGGACCGTCTCGGCGCTGACCGTGGTCGCCCTGCCGTGCTCGTCGCCGTTGAGGACCGCCATTTCCAGGGTGGACAGGGCCACGCGTGCGTCCCCGTTGCTGAACACCGCGATGGCGTGCAGCAGGTTCTCCTCAATGCGCACCTTCTGCTCGCCGAAGCCGCGGGGGTCGGCCAGGGCGCGGCGCAGCAAGGCGGTGATGTCGTCCTCGGCCAGGGTGTTGAGGACGAACACCTTGCAGCGTGACAGGAGCGCGTTGTTGACCTCGAAGGAGGGGTTCTCGGTGGTCGCGCCGATCAGGATGATCGACCCCTTCTCCACGAAGGGCAAGAAAGCGTCCTGCTGCGCCTTGTTGAAGCGGTGGATCTCATCGACGAAGACGATGGTGCGCCTGCCCATGGACGCCTGCGCGTCAGCCTGCTTCATCACCTCGCGGATCTCTTTGATGCCGCTGGTCACCGCGGAAAAATCGATGAACGAGGCGCAGGTGTGGCGGGCGATCACGCGTGCGAGGGTGGTCTTGCCGACCCCGGGAGGCCCCCAGAAGATCATGGAGGGGGTGCGGTCGGCCTCGATCATAGAGCGCAGGGCCTTGCCGGGCCCGAGCTGGTGGGATTGCCCCACGACCTCGGCGAGAGAAGTTGGGCGCATGCGGTCGGCGAGGGGGCGTGCCTCCTCACCGGAATCCTCGAACAAAGAGCGCTGTTGAACGCCAGACATGGACCGTCCCTCCTGCGTGGGGCGCGGGCCGCCTCGCGTGGCTCGCGTCTGTCTCCAGGGTAGGACCGCCCGCCCTCGTCTGTGTCCCGCGTGGGGCGTGGATGTTGACAGGGGCGAAGGACAGATGGCGGTAAACGCGTCGCCAGCCGTACGGTTCTGGTATGTCGCGAGCCTATTTTGCCGGGAGGATACGCCTAGGCCGACGGAAACAGGCGCGGCAGGTTGTGTGCCACCTGATTTTGGACGGAGGCCATGGAGTGGGTCTCTCCCTCGTCGATCCACACCTGCAGGCTCTCCGGGGTCATCAGGTTCGGGTAGTCCATGCGGAGCTCGTCCACTTGAAGACTCATGTCCCACAGGGCCGGGTCTTTCGATCCGACGGAAGCCAGGATCTGGAAGTCGTCAGGCCCGTAGTCCGCGCTCTCGGAACCGGCGGTAATGAGCTGCGCGAGCTGATCGAGGTCCGCGTCCGTATCGCGTCCGATCCATGACTCGCCGGCCATCGGCATGTACCCGTAGAAATGCTGCGGGCGCATGGAAAAGACGTCCCACGTGGTGGTCGCTCCCATCGAGAAACCACCGAAGGCGCGGTGCGTGCGGGAAGCCTGCAAGGACTGATCCGAGGTGTCGCCGTGGGCGAACGTCGTGTAGCGCGATTCAACGCGGTCGGTGATCGTGTCGATCTCGGTGGTTGCGAAGAAACGATTGAGCTCGTAATCGTCCTCGTAATCATCTCCCGCGAAGGAGCGATCCGGATAGTAGGTCGTGAAAACGACGAGCGTCGGAGAGAGCTGGTCCGAGGTCGTGAGGTTGTCGACGACGGGGGCAAGCACCTCCGCCAGCCCGTCGGCGCTGCCCCGCCAGCCGTGCGTCAGGTAGACGATGTTCGCGGGAGTGTCCGGCGAGTAGGTGCTGGGAACGTAGACGTACGCTTCCTTGTCGTAAGTGACACCCCGGTAGGTCTGCTGGTAGGCCACCGTGTCAATGGAGCCGTACAGCTCCGATGCCATGGCCGAGAAGGGCACAAACACCGACAGGGCGCTCTCCTCGTCGTCCACGTAGTTCAGTGCGCGCACCGCCTGGTCGAAGGTGTACGAGGCGATGCCCAGGAGGGGAAGGACGATGGCGAGCGTCGCGCCGATCAGGGCGGTCCTCCTGACCGGTGACCTGAGTAATCTGGTGTTCATCGCATGCACCTCGCGTCCCCCCTCGTCCTTTGCCTTCATGGCCTCCACTGTAGTTCCTGTACCCCCGCAGACGCTAACGAGTGTGGGATGTCCCGCCTTTGGTACGCGAGAGGCGTAACCGCTCTCAGTCTCTGCCTGCGGCGCGAGGGGCATAGGCGAGGATCCACTGCCTTCGCGTGCAGTTGCCGCTTCCTCAGCGTTAGTGGGCGGCGGTGGCAAACCGAGGGGGTGCATTCGCGCGCGGCGGGCCTACCCTGAAGGCATGACCCCCGAGATCACCAACCCTGCCATCCGAGCGATCGCCGACGCGATCGCCGCCGACCCGGCCAACGCCTCGTACACAGCGCGTGGGGTGAAACCGCTGTTCTACGCGGACCCGCGATGTCGCGTCATGATCGTCGGCCAGGCTCCTGGGCGCGTCGCCGAAGAGAGCGGCATCGCGTGGAATGACCGCAGCGGCGACCGGCTGCGCGACTGGATGGGTGTCGACCGGGAGGCGTTCTACGACTCGGGCAAGATCGCGATCGTCCCCATGGACTTCTACTTCCCCGGCACTGGAAGAAGCGGCGACCTGCCCCCGCGCAAGGGCTTCGCCGAGAAATGGCACCCGCGTATCCTCGAACTCATGCCACGCCTGGACCTGACGATCCTCGTCGGTGCCTACGCGGCCAGGCGCTACCTGCACCTGCCATCATCCGCCTCGCTCACCCAGATCGTGCGCGGCTATCGCGACTACCTGCCCGCTTACTTCCCCCTGGTCCACCCCTCGCCCCGCAACCAAATATGGATGAAGAAGAACCCCTGGTTCGCCGCCGATGTACTGCCGGAGCTTAAGGATCGGGTCGGAGTGCTGCTCGCCTGACAGGGTCGCAGCCGTGGCCGACTTGATGGCACACTGGATGCCATGGACGACCTGCGCATCCCGCCCGGCCCCGGCTGCCCGCGCGGATTGGTCGTGCCCGCAGGCGAGCTGGGGGAGCGCTTCTCCCACGCCTCGGGTCCCGGCGGACAGGGCGTGAACACCGCGGACTCGCGCGTGCAACTCAGCCTGGACCTGGCCACGACCACCGCCCTGGACGGCGGTCAGCGCGAGCGGGCGCTGACCCGCCTGCGCGAGCGCCTGGCGGGCACCGTCCTCACCATCGTGGCCACCGAGCACCGCTCCCAGCGGCGCAACCGCGTGGCCGCGCGCGAACGGCTGGCGGCACTCCTGCGCGGCTCGCTGGCACCGCCCAGGCCTCGCCGCCCCACCAAGCCGCCCCACGGATCCAAGCTGCGCCGCCTGGCGGACAAGAAAAAACGCGCCGAGGTCAAGGCGCGCCGACGCCGCCCCGACGCGGAGTGACCCCCGAGCCTTGGGCACGAACCCTGGGCGTCGCGCGATCTGTTGAGGGACACGTCGGCCGCAATCCTCTCGGGCACACCCCGGGCATCGCGCCCGCCGAGCCCTCTCCGCCGCGCGCGGTGGCCCGCCCGGTCGCGCCCCACGCAGCCCCCGCTGCTACCGCACCTCCCCCCACTGGTCCCCGTCCGTGCGCCAGCCGATGAATGTCCAGGTCACGGGAAGCCTGTAGTCCAGCGTCCAATACTCCGAAGAAGCATCGTCAGTCTCCGAGCGCGGCACGCGCGCAACATGGTCCGCGGCGTAGGCGTCGAAAAGCCGCTGTTCCCGCGCGGTGAAGGGCTCAGGGCCAGCCAGGCGCCTCAGGTCGGCCCGGGCCTCGTCAAAAGAGGGGAAGCGCATCGGACGAAACGTCCTGGTGGTCGCGGAGAAGGGAACCCGGCCCATGGCCGACAGCGCCCGCTCCACGTCCCGGACGATGCGGGGCCTCCGTGCGGCGCGCCCCAGGTAGTTCAGCAGGCGCGGGTCGCAGGAGGGCAGGGCGCTGGCGGACACGACGACCGCCGCCTTCGAGCGGGCAGCCCGGTCGAGCTTGGTGACGTGGGCCTGCACCCCATCGGCCACCAGGGAGCGCGAGGCGAAGGCGACGTCCACGCTGTTCTCGCCCAGGCCCGCCGCCTCCCAGTCGTCGTCCCACGCGAGCAGGTGCGAGGAAATGGGGAGGCGCTCCTGGGCGGTGCGCTCGTCGAGGATGGTTAGCATCGCCTGGGCGAAATCGCAGGCGTGCACGCGGTGGCCCCGTTTCGCCAGGGGGACCGCCAGCGTGCCGGTCGCGCAGCCCATGTCGAGCACCGTGTCCGCCTCCTCGAGCGCGAGGAGTTCCAGGAGCCAGCTTTCGTAGGCGCTGGTGGCGACGCGGGTGAATCTGGCGGCTCGCTTATTCCAGTATTCCCTGGAATCGTGGTTGTTCGAGTCTGTGCGGTTGCTGCTGCGTGTTGGCATTGGCCGGTGCCCCTTGATTTTCCTGTCCAGGCCGGGCGGTGGCGCCCGACTCCCGATATGTTACGTCCCCATTGACGATCCGCGTGGAAAGCGGAGCCTTTGCAACGGGGATCGCGTGCGCAGCGGGAGCAGTGACGCGCACGGGGCATCGGCCTGACGGGCGCGGGGAGAGCGCGCCTGGCGGGGCGCGAAACGCGCTCCCCGCGGGGCAAACAGTCCTGACGGTGTAACAGGAACCACTGAGCGCTGCGCGTGCGATAATGGCGCAATGACGTTTTCTCCCGGGCTGCCCAATTTCTCCAGCGATTACCAGGAGGGCGCACACCAGCGCGTGCTGGACGCCCTCGTCGCGACAAACATGGAACAAACCAGCGGCTACGGCACCGACGCCCACTGCGCGCGTGCGCGCGACCTGATCCGTGCCGCATGCGAGGCCCCCGACGCCGACGTGTACTTCCTGGTCGGCGGAACGCAGACGAACGCGACCGTCATTGACGCGATCCTGCTGCCCTGGCAGGGCGTCATTGCCCCGAACACGGGCCACATCAACATGCACGAGGCGGGCATCGTTGAGCGCGGAGGCCACAAGATCCTGGACGTTCCTGCCCTCGACGGCAAGATCAACGCTGCCGACGTAGAGCGTATCTGCTCCGCGTGGGAGGGCGACGGCGCGCGCGACCACATGATCGCCCCCGCGCTGGTCTACATCTCCCAGCCCACCGAATACGGCACCCTGTACACACGCCGTGAACTGGAGGGCCTCTCGCGCGTGTGCCGGGCGCGCGGCCTCAAGCTCTTCGTCGACGGGGCGCGCCTGGCATACGCGCTGGCCTCGCCCGCCAACGACGTGACGCTGGCCGACCTGGCGCGCCTGACGGACGTGTTCTACATCGGCGGCACCAAGTGCGGAGCCCTCTTCGGCGAAGCCGTGGTCATTCCGAACAGTGGTTCGATCCGTCAGTTCGTCACGCAGATGAAGCAGCACGGCGCGCTCCTGGCAAAGGGGCGCCTGCTCGGCGTCCAGTTCGAGGCCCTCTTCGAGGACGACCTCTACCTGACGATCGGCGCGCCCGCGGTCCAGGCCACCGCGCGGATCCGCGCCTCCCTCATACGCGCCGGGTACGTCGTTACCATGAACTCTCCCACGAACCTGACCTTTGTCGCCCTGGACCAGGCCGGGCACGATCGCCTGTCCCGCAAGGTTAGCTACGGCATCTGGGAGACGCTGCCCGACGGGCGCCTGCTTGCTCGCCTGGGCACCTCCTGGGCCACCTTAGAACAGGCGGTGGCCGCCTTCGAGGAAGCGCTGGCCTGAGCAGGCAGGTGGCTCTGGTCGCGGCCAATCGACCAGAGGCCCCGCCCGGGCTATCGCGCGGGCAAAGGCGCGTCGGCCCCTCTCGCGTCGCACTCGCTACCGGGACCATTGACCCGGGGGACGGGCGGCGGCTATCCTGGTCGCATGGTACTCAACGAAGAGATGAAGGATTTTTCAGCCCTGGCATCGTCCAGGAGGTCGATCCGCGCCTATGTAGACCGCGAGATCCCCGCCGACGTTTTGGAGGCCATCCTCGCGGATGCGGCGACCGCGCCCAGCTGGTCCAACACCCGCGCCTTCCGCGTCGCGCTGGCCACCGGGGAGCGGGCGCGGCGCCTTCGCGCCGAATACGTGCGACTCTTTGACCAGAGCCTGGAAGCACAGCGCAACAAGGACGCAGCTGCCGCCCCGAAGGATCAGCGCAGCGGGCTGCCGGACGGCGACTTCCCCGTGTGGAAGCGATACCCGGAGGAGGTGCGACCGGCCCAGATTGAGGTCGCCAAGCTCCTCTACGGGATCTGCGGCGTCGAGCGGCACGACTATGAGGGGCGCGACCGCGTTAACCGCCGCAACGTCGTCGCCTTCGATGCGCCCGTCATGGGCTTCGTGTTCGTCCACGAAGAGATGCTGCCGTGGAGCGCCATGGACGTGGGCTTCATGCTGCAGACCCTCTTCCTCTCCGCCAAGTCCCGAGGCGTGGACTCCTGCGCGGTCGGGCTGCTCTCCACGTGGCGCAGCCCCGTCGATGACGAGTTCGAGGTCCCCGAGCACTATAAGCTCATCACCGGCTTTGCCCTGGGCTACGCGGATGCGGGTGCGCCCGTCAACTCGATGGCCGCGCCCCGGCCGCCCATCCAGCTCCTGGAAGGGAAGTAAGCGGGCGGGATTCTTTACCTTTTCGTGAACAATCACGCACAGACGCGCCCGCCTGACGGGTGAGCGCTACCGTGGGGTGGGGCTACGGCCCCGGCAGTTGTTCGCAATCGGAAGGACCCCACGTGTCCCAGAGGTACCTCTCTGTCGCCTTCGCCTACGTCGGCGTCATCGTCGGCGCGGGACTGGCCAGCGGCCAGGATCTGTTGCAGTACTTCCTGTCCTTCGGGGCGCCCGGCCTGGTGGGCATCGCGGCCCTGGGGGTGCTCAACGTCATTTTCGGCGCCGTTGCCCTGCAGCTGGGCTCCTACTACCGTTCGGGCCACCACGACGAGGTGTTCGAGCGCATTACCCACCCCGCCTTCAGGCGCATCATTGACGCGGTTCTGGTGTTCTCAGGATTCGCCATGGGATTCGTGATGCTGGCGGGCGCCGGGGCGAACCTTGAGCAGCAGTTCGGTCTGCCGGCGTGGGCGGGCAGCGCCCTGTGCGCCGCGCTGGTGATCCTCACGGCCTTCCTGGACTTCGACCGGATCATGCAGGTCATCGGCGTCTTCACCCCCATGATCATCGGTGCCATCGCGGTCCTCACAGTCTACTCGGTGACGCGCCCGCACCCCGGCGTGTCCGAGCTGAGCGCCGTCGCGACCCGGATTACCCCGGCGCTGCCGAACCTGTGGCTGTCGACGATCAACTATTTCGCGCTGTGCGTCGTCAACGGCATCGCGATGGCCTTCGTGCTGGGCGGGTCCGTGCTGCGCATCGGTGAGGCCAGGCGCGCGGGTCGCATCGGCGGCACGATCATTGCCCTGGTGATCGGTGCCGACGCTGTGAGCCTGTACCTGAACATGGACCGCATCTGGGACGTGGACGTGCCGGCCCTGGAGGTCGCGCGCAGCGTCCATCCGGCCTTCGCCCTGGTCTACACGCTCATCATTTTCGCGCTGATCTACAACACCGTCTTCTCCCTGTTTTACTCCACGGCGCGCCGCTTTTCCGGCGGTTCCACCTCGCGTATGCGCCTGGTGCTCACGGGCGTGGTCCTGGTCGGCTACGGGGCTTCGCTCATGGGCTTCAAGAAGCTCATCGGGGGCATGTACCCGATCATCGGTTACCTGGGCATCGCCCTCCTGGCGGTCCTGGCCTTCGGGTGGCTGCGCGAGCGGTCCTCCGTTTTGCGCGAGGAGAACCTGCGTCGCAAACTGATTCGCGTCCTGGTGCGCAAGCACGCCGACGAGCTGGAATACACCGACGAGCATCGCGCCCAGGTGCGCACTCTCGCTCGCGCCTCCGTCGTAGGCGGGGTGGAACTGCGCCGCGACGCCAGCTCGATCGCCCAGGAAATCGTCGTCACGCAAGACGATGCCGCGGCCTACGTCAGTGCCGTGCTTCCCGTCAACGAGGCCCTGGTCGCCGAGGCGCTCGGCGCTGAGCGCGGCGAATCCTGAGCGGCGCTACTCGACGAGGCAGTGGCTGCCTCGAACTCTAAAAGCCACCGTTTGCGCCGCGCTCCGGCAGCGTAGCCGCCCGTGCCGCCGGCGGCGACGACGCGGTGGCAGGGCAGGATCAGCAGTAGGGGATTGCGTGCTACGGCCCCGCCGACCGCGCGCGGGGACGCCAGCACGCCGCCCTCGCGCAGGAGCTTCGCCAGGCGCCCGTAGGTGAGCGTGGTCCCGTATGGGATGGAACCCATGGCGGCCCAGACGCGCCGCTGAAAATCGCTTCCCCGTGGCGCGATGGGCACGCGATCCACGGTGGGATTGCGGCCCGCAAAATAGTCATCGAGCCAGAGCGCGGCGGCGTTCAGCGCGGCCGCGTCGCCTGCGCGGGCCTCTGCTCGCACATGCCCGCCGTCCTCCCCTTGACACCGGGAGCCCGGGGGTGGCATCAAGGCTGCCTCGGTCTGGCAGACGCCGTAGGGGTGGCCGAAGAATCGCTGCCCGTGCGCCCATATCCCCACGAGGGCGCCGTCGAGCGCCGCCAGGGTGATGCGCGCGATCGGAGAATCGTAGGCGGCCAGCGTCACGTTTGAACTGGCTGGGGTCGTAGTGGGCATGGATCCACACTGTCACGGCGATGCGTGCCGCGCGAGTCCAGGAATCGTCCGCGCCGCAAAATGAGACGGGAACGCCGCCGGGGTCCCGCGGGAAAACACCGCTGTTCCTCTTTCCCCGGGCAACGCGATGGGAACGGGGCCGGTGGCCGGCGTCAACGGGGACGACGGCGAGGGGAGCACCGACCCGCAGGCACCGTCGAAGACCGGCACGGTCGGCGCCTCAGTCCGTCGTGACCCTCGAGGCGTACGCGGGGTCGCCCCCCATAGAGTTCAGCGCCTCCTCCAAGCGGGCGGGGGACACCACGCCCCCGCGGGCCAGCACCCGGTAGGTCTGGCCGGCCTCGTGGGTGATCATGTTCGTCGTCGTAAAGCCGTTGCGCTCGTAGAACGCCAGGCGGCGCACGCGCTGCTGGTAGTTCGGGGCCTCGCGCGTGACCGGTTCGATCTCGAGCAGATGGGGCACGTGCGGGTGGCGCTCGCGGATGTAGGTGAGGATGCGCGACCCGTAGCCCGCGCCGCGCGTGCGCCCGTCGATCGCCAGGAAACCCAGGAAAAACAGGTCCGGCAGGGCCAGGGAAAAAGTCAGGCCGATGACGTGGCTTGCCCCGGTCTCTTCGACGGGGAGCGCGGCGTTTGTCCACGCATCGAAGGACACCCCGGGTTTTTCGCACGCCTGGAAGAGGTCGGGGAGCGGGATGCGCTCTTCGGCCGGGAAGGAACGCTCGTAGATCTCCCGGATCCTGTCGGTGATCGGCCCCTTGACGGGCACGGGGATTGGGGCGAGGTCGGTCATGGGACAGATTGTACCCGTTCGCCGATGGGTCCCGGATCGCGACGGCCATGAGGCCGGGCGGTGTTTCGGGTGCTTTCCCCGGATACGGAGGGTCACATGTGGGGAACAATCAGGGTATGTTCAGGGGGTTGTTTGGTGAGAATGGTATTTTATGCGACCGCGCGTTCGGTTAGGCTGGTGTGAACAGGGAAAACGCGAGCGAGGAGGAAGCGTGCTTGAACTCAAGGGGATCGTCAAGGCCTATGAGACGGCAAACCTGGTGCAGGTCGCGCTCAACAGGGTCTCCGTCGCCTTCCGGGACAACGAGTTCGTGGCCGTCCTGGGGCAGTCGGGCTCGGGTAAGACCACGATGCTCAACGTCATTGGTGGCCTGGACCGTTTCCAAAGCGGTGACCTGGTTATCGATGGCATCTCCACGAAGGATTACAAGGCCCGCGACTGGGACGCCTACCGCAACAACCGAATCGGATTCGTCTTCCAGTCCTACAACCTGATCCCGCACCAGAGCGTGCTCTCCAACGTCGAACTGGCCCTGACCCTCTCGGGCGTGTCGCGTTCGGAGCGCCGCGCGCGGGCGTTGGAGGCCCTGGAGCGCGTGGGCCTGGGGGATCACGTTCATAAGAAGCCCTCGCAGCTGTCGGGCGGGCAGATGCAGCGCGTGGCCATCGCCCGGGCGCTTATCAACGACCCGGAGATCCTGCTGGCCGATGAGCCGACGGGGGCGCTGGATTCCAAGACCAGCGTCCAGGTGATGGATCTGCTGCGCGACGTGGCGCACGATCGCCTGGTCATCATGGTGACCCACAATCCCGACCTGGCGCACCAGTACGCGACCCGAATCGTTGAGCTGGCCGACGGGGCCATCATTTCCGACTCCGCGCCCTTCGCGCCTGCCGCTCAGGACCGGCGCGTCGCCAGGGCCGTGCGACGCACGTCGATGGGGTTCCTGACGGCCCTGTCCCTGTCGTTCAACAACCTGATGACCAAGAAGGGGCGCACGCTGATGACCTCCTTCGCGGGGTCGATCGGCATCATCGGCATCGCCGCGATCCTGGCGCTGGCCAACGGGACGAACGCTTACATCGCGAAGACCGAAGAGGAGACCCTGGGCTCCTATCCTCTGACGATCCGAAAGAGCGGCCTCGACATGGCCGATGCCCTGTCGATGGGCAATAACGACGCGAAGAATACGAAGGGTGCCCCCGACGGCAAGGTCGGCATCTCTCAGATGCGCACCATCGCGGACAGCATCCGGGACGCAAAGACGAACGACCTGGCATCGCTGAAGACCTACCTGGACAATGGCGGTGGTGGAATCGACGCGATGGTGAACGGGACCGAGTACTCCTACGACGTGGTCCCGCAGATCTTTCAGTCCGACACCTCCAAGTCGACCGTCCAGGTCAGCCCCGACCAGTCGCTGACGCAGATGGAAGCAGGCTTCGGAGCGGGCGCGTTCTCCTCCATGATGCAGACCAACGCCTTTTACCAGATGCCCGCGACGGCCTCGTTGTATTCCTCCGCGTACGACGTGGTGGCCGGGTCGTGGCCGACTGGGCCCAACCAGATTGTCATGGTCCTGGACGCGAACGGCAACGTCCCGAACATCTTCGAATACACGCTGGGGCTCAAGGACCACAAGGAGTTCGACGACCTGATGCGCAAGTACTACGCGGGCGCGGTCGGGTCGGGAAACACCGGCCAGTCGGGTACCCAGTCGGGCGCGGCGCAGGGGAGCGAGAGATCCTACGACTACTCGACGATCCTGAACACCACGTTCCGGCGCGTTAACGCCTTCGACAAGTACACGTGGGACGAGAACTACCAGGTGTGGACCGATCATTCCTCTGACACGGAATACATGAAGAAGCTCGTGGAGGGCGGCCAGCAGCTGACCATCTCCGGCATCGTCAAGCCCAACTCATCGCGTGGCGGGGCGCTGCGTCAGGGGTTCGCCTACACGCCCGCCCTGACCTACCAGATCATCGAGGAGGCCGCGGCCAGCCCAATCGTCAAGGATCAGCGGGCCAAACCCGAGGTGGACGTGTTCACGGGCAAGACCTTTCAGGAGCTGGCCGATAGCTCGAAGAACCGCGGCAAAGGCTTCGACATGTCCTCCCTGTTCACCGTGGACGAAGAAAAGCTGCAGGCCGCCTTCCGGATCGACCCGTCGAAGCTCCAGATGGACCTGTCGGGCATGGACTTTTCCAGCATGGACCTTTCCGGATTGGACTTCTCCAAGCTCGACATGTCGGGCATGGATCTGTCGAACCTGGACCTGTCGGCCCTCGCCGCGCAGTCGGGCGAGGGGCTGGACCTGTCCGACCTTAACCTCGGGGACCTGAGCAAGTACCTGCCTCAGCTGGCGAACGTTGATTTCCCGACGATCATCCGCTCGGCCCTGGCCGACGGCGCCATCAAGGAAGGGGCTGCGGAGTACCTGAGCGCCCAGGCAGCGCAGATCGCCCAGGGCTTCCAGGATTACGCGCGCCGACAGATTGAACAGGGCGGTCCGACCGACTTCCCGACCCTGGCCGCGGCGTACTTCTCCCAGCCCGAGGTGATCGAACAGCTGCGCAGGGCAATCACCTCCGACCAGGTGATAGACGCGGAAAAGCTGACGGCCAACCTGATGAAAGCGCTCGGTAACGACCCGGCGCTGTCTCGGATCGGGGCCGAGGTGTCCGCGCAGGTCATGAAGGCGATCTCCCAGCAGATCGCCGCGCGACTCGGCGCGAACCTGATCCAGGGGGTGAGCGCCGCAATCAGCCGGGTCATGCAGGAAGCCATGACGAGCGCGATGAGTGCGATGATGACGCAGCTTTCTGGCGCCATTGGGGAACAGATGAGCAGGACCATGGAGCAATTCGCCGCGAACCTGTCCAGCGCTTTTGCGATCGACCCCGAAGCTTTGGCCCAGGCCTTTAAAGCGAACGTGGACGAGAAATCTCTGGCTGCCCTGATGGCGACCATGTTTTCCACGAACGTTCCGACCCTGGACACGAACCTGAAGAAACTCGGGTGGGCGGATATCGCGTCGCCGTCGAACATTTCGCTCTACCCGAAGTCCTTCGCGGACAAGGACGGGGTGAAGGCCGCGCTCGACGCGTACAACGCCGACAACAAGGCCGCCGGCGAGACGGGCAAGGTCATCGCCTACTCCGACGTCATGGGTGCGCTCATGAGCTCGGTGACCAAGATCGTCAACATCATCTCGTGGCTGCTCATCGCCTTCGTGTCCATCTCGCTCGTGGTCTCCTCGATCATGATCGCGATCATCACCTACATCTCTGTCCTCGAACGTCGCAAAGAGATCGGCATCCTGCGCTCGATCGGCGCCTCCAAGGGGGATGTGTCCCGCGTATTCAACGCGGAGACCGTCATCGAAGGGTTGTTGGCGGGCCTGATCGGCGTGGGCGCCACCTACGGCCTGTGCGCGATAGCCAACGCGGTTGTTTCCGCCTCCTTCCAGGTGGAGAACATCGCTCAGCTCTCGCCGCTCACGGCGCTGACGCTGATCGCCGTGTCCATCGCCCTCACCGTCGTCGCCGGCATCATCCCCGCGGCGCGGGCCTCCCGTCAGGATCCCGTCGAGGCGCTGCGCGCGGAGTGAGGGGCGCCGCGCCGCCGCTGAGGCGGCCGCGGATCCGACGCGCCTTCGCCGCGGCCTACGCTAGGCTGAAGGCAACGCCCTTTTATATTTATATGGCGCGAGGAAAAGAGGAATCATGCCCACACCCGACAAGCTCGCCACGGACGCCACCGTCGCCATCACGCTGGCGGATGGCTTCGAAGAAGTGGAGGCCCTGGCCGTCGCCGACGTCCTGTACCGCGCCGGGGTGCGCGCAGACCTGATCTCCGTGACCGACGCGCGACACGTGACCAGCTCTCACGGCATCCGCGTGGTCGCGGATGCCGTGCTGGGGGAGGCGGACCTGTCCGCCTACACCCTGCTGTTCCTGCCCGGTGGCATGCCGGGCACCCTGGGGCTCAAGGGCACGCCCGCGATCCGGGAGGAGGTGCTGCGTCGCGCCGACGCGGGCCAACTCATCGCGGCGATCTGCGCGGCCCCCTCCTTCCTGGCGGAACTGGGCGTCCTGGACGGGCGCCGCGCGACCGCGAACCCCGCCTTCATCGCCTCCATCGCCGCCGGTGGCGCGATCGTTAAGGAGGAGCCCGTCGTGGTCGACGGCGCGGTGATGACCAGCCGAGGCGCGGGCACCTCGCTGGAGCTGGGCCTCGAGATCGTCCGAGTGCTCGTGGGCGATAAGGCCGCCGGTGAGGTCGCCCGAGGGATCGTGCGCCCCCTCTGAGCTGGCCAAGTCCTCGATGAGTCGCGAAAGGAAGCACAACTGGCATGAGTCGGCGCAAGCCTCGTCCCTGGCCTGACGTGCCCGCGCCCCTGGCGGCGCCCGTGGTGGATAACCACACGCACCTGCCCACCCATGCCGGCGAGATCCCCAGGGCGGACGGCGTGGCGCTCAGCCTGGAGGAGCAGCTGGATCGTGCCCGCGCCGTCGGCGTGCCCTGGGTGATTTCGAGCGCGTGCGAGCTGCCGGACTTCGATCCCATGCTGACACTCGCCTGCTCCCACTCGGGGGTGCGCGTGGCGCTGGCGATTCATCCGAACGAAGCCGCCCTGCACGCCGGCTGCGCGCAGCCTTCGCCCGACGGATTGACCCCGACCGTGCGGGAACACCACGTGCCCCTCACCCAGGCGCTCGCCGCGGTGGAGGCGCGCCTTGGCGACCCGATGGTCGTGGCGGTGGGCGAGAGCGGCCTCGACTATTTCCGTACCGCGGACCCCGGGCGCGAGGCTCAGAAAGAATCCTTCCGCGCCCACATCGAGATGGCGCGGACGGCGGACCTGCCCCTGCAGATCCACGACCGCGACGCACACGAGGACACGCTGGAGATCCTGGGGAACAGTGCCGGGGCCGACCAGAGGATCGTGTTCCACTGCTTTTCGGGCGACGCCAACATGGCCACCCGCCTGGCCAGGCGCGGATGGTTCGCATCGTTTGCCGGGCCGATCACCTATCCGGCGAACGAGGACCTGCGCCGGGCCCTGGCCGCCCTGCCGCGCGAACTCGTCCTGGTTGAGACCGACGCCCCGTACCTGACGCCGGCTCCCTGGCGCGGGTGCCCCAACGCCTCCTACGTCATGGCGCACACGGTGCGTTTTATCGCGGATCAGTGGGGAGTCAGCGAGGAAGCGGCGTGCGAGCAGCTGCGGGCGAACACCCGGGCGGTCTACGGCTCCTGGTGAGGGAAAAGCGCCGGTTTTCGGGCGTCGCTCAGGCGCCGGAACCCGCTCGGCGGACTTCTCCGCTCGCGTGACTTGCGTCAAAGTAGTCGCGAAACGGTAACAAATTGGTTACGGTGGATGAGTCAGTCCGATTCGGGCTACCCATCGAACAGCGCCGCTCCCAGCCGGCGGATGGTCGGGTGCGGCCTCGAAGCGGAACCTACAAGGTCTGGAGACCCGTGAGCGTTAAGCCCTCCCGCACAGTCGTCATTTCCGTCGCCTCCGCAACCGCCCTCCTGGTGGTCGGCACCGCCGCCACAGCCGTCGGGAGCTCCTATCGCCACGTCACCCTCGAAGTAGACGGTGTCAGCCGCGACGTGTCAGGCTTCTTTACCACCGCGGGCGACGCCCTGAGCAGCGCCGGGGTAAATGTTGGCGACCACGATCTCGTTGCCCCCAGCGCCGATCACAGCGTCTCCAACGGCGACACCGTGGTCGTGCGCACGGCGACGCGCTACGACGTGACTGCCGACGGAAACGAAACCACCGCGTGGTCCACGGCCTCGTCGATCTCCGGCGTGCTCTCCGCCCTGCCCGCCACCTCCTCGTCCATGGCCGCCGACCGCTCCCACACGCGCGCCGAAATGCCGATCGGCGAGGGCGGCGAAACCATCCACGTCGTCGCCGACGCACACACCACCGACGTCGTTGCCTCGCCCGCCGAAGGCACGACCGCGATCCTCTCAAAGGCGGGCATAACCGCCGGTCCGATCGACCGTGTCACCCTGGAAAGCAATGACGGCCAGACCACCCTGCGCGTCGCCCGCGTCGCGCGCGGCAACGTCACCACCACGACGGAGATCCCCTACGAGACCGAGGAACGCGAGGATGCCGAGGCCGAAGAGGGCACCGAAACCACCGTGCAGGAAGGCGCGGCAGGCAGCGAGACCACGCAGGCTTATCAGGAGACCATCGACGGCAACGTGACCGTCTCCGCCGTGGTGTCCACGACCCGCACGGAACCCGCGACGCGCATCGTTTCTAAGGGAACGAAGCCCAAGAAGGCGCAGGATTCCTCCGGTTCTCGCTCCGGTTCCTCCTCGTCCGGTTCGGGTGGCATCACCGGCGACGACGCTGCCATCTGGGCGGCCATCGCCCAGTGCGAGTCCGGCGGCAACCCGTCCACCAACACCGGCAACGGCTACTACGGCATGTACCAGTTCTCGCTGCCCACGTGGCGCAGCGTTGGCGGCACCGGCCTGCCCTCCGACGCTTCGGCTGAGGAGCAGACCATGCGGGCGCGCATGCTCCAGCAGCGTTCCGGCTGGGGCCAGTGGGGCTGCGCATACAAGCTCGGCCTCGTCTGACGTGACATTACCCGCGGGCCGGCCACACTCGTGGCGCGCCCGCGGGCGGTCGCGCTAAGCTGACCAGCAGTACCGATAGCGAGTAACTGGAGAATCGTGAGCAACCATCTGAGCACCTCCCTGAGCGCCTCCGCCGCCAGCGCCCTGCACGTCCTCGGCGCCCACCTGCGATCCTTCGCGCCCTCTCCGCGTGCGGTCCTTAGCGTAGCTGCCCTGGCCTCCGCGGGGGTCCTCGGTATCGCGGGAGTCGGAGTTGCCTCCTCCTACACCTCCGTCATCGTCGAGGTGGATGGCGTATCCCGACCGGTGGCCCTGTGGGGTAACACCGTGGGCGATGCCCTGGGCGTCGCCGGTGTGAGCGTCGGCAACAACGACCTGGTTCAGCCCGGCACCGGCGAGGCGGTCCGCGACGGCGACACCATCGTCGTTCGCACCTCCAAGGCGTACGCGGTCACCGTCGACGGGGCGACGCGCACCCTGTGGACCACCGCTTCTTCCGCCGACGGAATCCTCGCCGACGCGGCGCCGCTCGGTTCGACCATCACGCTGGCCGCGGACCGTTCCGCTTCCCGCGACGAGCTCACCCCGTTGGTGTCTCGGCCCCGCAACGTTGCCGTCACGGTTGACGGCACCAGCCGCGAAGTGGCAGCGCGGCCCGGCCAGGACGCGCGCGCGATCCTCGAAGCAGCCGGCGTGTCGGTCCACCCCCTCGACCGCGTGAACGTGATGAATGGATCCACCGGTGAGCTCACGATCAACGTCAGTCGCGTGACCCGAGGACAAGCCACCGCGACCGTCGAGATTCCCTTTAACGAAACGACCGCGACCAGCAGCGACATGTTCGTCGGCGAATCCCAGGTCACGACGCTCGGCGCGAAGGGCGTGACCACGTGGACGGTGTGGCAGGAAAAGAACGGCGACGAGGTTCTGACCTCGGTGCCGATTACCGAGCACTCCACGTCCCAGCCCGTCACTCAGGTGCGTTCGGAGGGGACCAAGGAAGCCACCCCGGCCGCGCTCGTCGCTGCGGGTATCGACCCCAAGGCCACCCTTGAGGAGGCTACGGAGTCCAACGGCACCACCTCGGTGCGTTACCGCGCGAAGCTGGGCACGATCTCCTCGAAGGCGGAGATTGCCGCCATCAAGGCTGAGTCCAACAACGCAGGCTCGACCGGGTCTGGCAGCGTGCCCTCCAACTACTCGGGCGAGGATCCGCGTTCGTTGGCCAAGCCGCTCGTTGAGGCGCAGGGGTGGGGCGCCAGCGAATACCAGTGCCTGATCCAGCTGTGGAACCGCGAATCCCAGTGGAACCCGTACGCCGAGAACGCCTCTTCGGGTGCGTACGGCATCCCGCAGGCGCTGCCCGGATCCAAGATGGCCTCGGCCGGTGCCGACTGGCGGACGAACCCCGTCACGCAGATCAACTGGGGTATCGGCTACATCAAGGGTCGCTACGGCACGCCCTGTTCCGCCTGGGCGCACTCGAACGCGGTTGGCTGGTACTGAGCGTGCTATCGTTGGCAGTGTCCCGTTACCCGACAAATGAGAGGAGGTGAACGCCGTGGCTAAAGGATACAAGTGCCCCACGTGTGAGCAGTACACGCTTCAGGCGTATACGACTAATCAGCTCAAGTGCTCGCAGTGCGCGACTATCGTGAGGAAGTGATGCCTTGAAGGGGCCATAGTGGCACAGTTTCGTTAAGTCATGCAGAAACACTGCTACAATCAACGATATTTGAGCCAAAGAAACGTGTAAATGCTCGGGGTTTGCTGTTGAACAGCAGACCCCGAGCTTCGTTCTTGCGCTTCTCACAAGTGCCAATGAATTACACGCGATTGTTGCTCTGTTGCGACACGAAACTAGACAATCGAAGTGCACTCCTGTGTGACGTTGGTCGGGGACAGCTGCGCGTCGACCCGGTCGAGGCACCCGCACTGTGAGGCCGGTCGCCTCGCGTGCTGCCCGAACCCGGACTCGCCGGTGCCGTGGACTACACTGACCAGCGTGACACGATCCCAATCTTCCCGTAGCCAGCGCGACGCGCGCCGCCGCATTGACCCGACCCTGCCCGAGGGGGCCGTCCCCTCCGACACGGGCCTCCTGGGGCCCCTCGAGGTGCGGGCAATCTCCGAGGCGCTCGGCATCCGCCCCACGAAGGTGCTGGGACAGAACTTCGTCCACGACGCCGGGACGGTGCGCAAGATCGTCGCGGCCGGCGACGTGCACGCCGGGGACGAGGTCGTCGAGGTCGGGCCCGGGCTCGGCTCCCTGACCCTGGCCCTCCTTGAGGTTGGCGCGCGCGTGCGCGCCGTCGAGATCGACCCGCCCCTGGCCTCGGCCCTACCCGAGACGGTGCGATCGCGCATGGGCGAGGCGGCCGAACGCTTCCACGTCGTCACCATGGACGCCACAGAGATCACCGGAACCAGCGACTTCGGCGTCGACTGGCCGCCGCCCACGAAGCTGGTCGCGAACCTGCCGTACAACGTGGCGGTCCCCGTGCTGCTCAACATGCTTGAGGCGTTCCCCTCGATTCGGGGCGTCGTCGTCATGGTCCAGGCCGAGGTGGCCGACCGCCTGGCCGCCGACCCCGGCTCGCGCACCTACGGCGTCCCCTCCGTGAAGGCCTCCTGGTACGGCACGGTCGAACGTGCGGGCACGATCGGTCGCTCCGTATTTTGGCCCGTGCCCGGCGTGGACAGCGCCCTCGTGCGCCTCACCCGCCTGGCCTCGCCGCGCGGGGACGACGAGCTGCGTCGCGCGACCTTCGAGGTCACCGACGTGGCCTTTGGCCAACGTCGCAAGACCCTGCGCGCCGCCCTGAAGGACTGGGCGGGAGGCCCCGACCCCTCAGAGGCCCTGCTGCGCGATGCCGGAATCGACCCGACGCGCAGGGGCGAGACGCTTTCGATCGATGAATTCGTTCGGCTTGGCCGCGCTGTCCTCCAGGCGCGAGAAGGCGGGATCCTCGCCCCCTCGGACGCTGTCCGCTGACGCGCCGAAACGAAAGGAATGTCATGCGTGAAGTGCGCGCCAGCGCGCCCGGAAAAGTCAACCTGACGCTGAGAGTCGGGCCGCCCACCCCCGATGGCTACCACCCGCTGGTCACGGTGTTCGAGGCGCTGTCCCTGCGTGAAACCGTCACCGTGCGCACGACGAAGGCCCCTGGCGTGAGCGTGGAGACGACCGCCTACCGAAGCGATGGCAGCGTCGATGAGGACACGACGCGGGCTATGGCGGCCCTGGATCCTGGCGATCACCTGGCCGTGCGCGCGGCCCGCGTCCTGCGACGGCTCGCCGCCGCCGGTCCCTGGGCGTCCACCGCCGCCGGAGTGAGCATCCGCGTCGATAAGCGCGTCCCCGTCGCGGGAGGCATGGCCGGCGGCTCCGCCGACGCGGCCGCCACGCTGGTCGCGTGCAATCAGCTGTGGGAGCTCGGCCTTAGCGCCGACCAGCTTCAGGCCATCGGGCGAGGCCTGGGCGCGGACGTGCCAGCCTGCCTGGCGGGCGGCATCGCCCTGGGAACCGGGCGCGGGGACCACATGCATCCCCTCCTCCCCGCGCGGCCCGAGGCATCGGCCGCCTCTGGGCACCACTGGGTCATGCTCCTCGCCCGCGAGGGGCTGTCCACCCCCGAGGTCTTCTGCGAGTTCGACCGATGCGGTGCCGTAAGCGCCCACGGCCTGTGCGAGCCCACAGCCGAGGAAATTCGCGCCCTGTGCGCGGGGCCTGAAGAACTCAGCCACCGCCTCGTCAACGACCTGCAGGCCCCCGCCCTGCGGCTGCGCCCCGAGCTGGCGCGCACGATGGACGCCGCCCGGCAGGCCGGGGCCCTTGCCGTGATCCTGTCGGGGTCGGGGCCGACCGTCGCGGCCCTGGCCCGCGACGCCGCGCACGCCCGGGAACTCGCGAGCTCTCTCGAGGGCGCTCCGACGGTCGCCCGCGCCATCCCAGCCGTCGGCCCCGCCAGCGGCGCCCGCCTCGAAGAGATGGAGGCCAGCTGATGGCGCACCTGCTCGGAACGCAAAACGTCGGCGCGCTCGCAGGATCGCGCAAGCTCCTCGCGGGCGTGACCGTCGGCCTGGACGACGGCTCCCGGGTCGGAATCCTCGGCCCCAACGGCGCAGGAAAGTCCACGCTGCTGCGCATCGTCGTCGGCACGCAGGAACCCGACGGGGGAGTGGTGACCCGGCGCGACGGCGTGCGCGTCGCCCTCCTCACCCAGGCCGACTCCCTGGATCCCGCGGAAACCGTGGTTCGCTCCGTCCACCCGGGCCTGGAAGAGTACGAGTGGGCCTCGGACGCGCGCGTGCGCGACATTCACGCCGGACTGCTCGCCGGCATTGACCCCGAGGCGCTCGTCGGAACGCTGTCGGGCGGGTCGCGGCGTCGCGTCGCCCTGGCCAGGGTCCTGGCCTCCGCAGCGGACATCGTATGCCTGGATGAGCCCACGAACCACCTGGACGTCGAGGGGGTCGCCTGGCTGGCCGCCCACCTGAACGCGCGCTTTGCCCGGCCGGGTGCGAGCGGTGCGCTGCTGTGCGTCACCCACGACCGCTGGTTCCTGGACGCCGTGTGCGAACACATCTGGGAGGTCGTGCCCGGCGTGGACCCGGGCGGCGACCGCCCGCAGATCCCCGGCCGCGTCGAGATATACGACGGATCCTACGCCGCCTACACGCTGGCCCGTGCCGAACGCGTCCGGCATGCCGACGTGGCGGCCGCCAAGCGCGCCAACCTGCTGACGAAGGAACTGGCGTGGCTGCGTCGCGGTGCCCCCGCCCGCACCTCCAAGCCAAAGTTTCACGTCGCCGCGGCCGAAGCCCTCATCGCCGACGTGCCGCCGCCACGCGACACCGTTGAGCTGGTGCGGATGGCGACCTCGCGCCTGGGCAAGGACGTCATCGACCTGGAGGACGTGTCCGTTTCCTTTCCGCGACCCGACGGGACGCGCCTGAGCGTCCTTACAGGCGTCACATGGCGACTGGCGCCCGCCGAGCGCGTCGGCATCGTCGGCGTCAACGGCGCCGGTAAGACGACGATTCTCAACCTGTTGCGCGGTGACCTTACCCCCGACTCGGGACGCGTCAAGCGCGGCAAGACCGTGCAGGTCGCCACCCTATCCCAGGACACCCACGAGCTCGATGCCCTGGCCGACATGCGCGTCGTCGAGGCCGTGGCGGACGTCGCCCAAAGCGTCGTCATCGACGGCAGGGAGGTCAGCGCCTCGCAGATGAGTGAACGCATGGGGTTCACGCGGGCGCGCGCGTACACGCGCATCAGCGAGATATCCGGCGGCGAGCGACGACGCCTCCAGCTCATGCGCCTGCTCATGGGCCAGCCGAACGTGCTGCTCCTGGACGAGCCCACGAACGACCTCGATACGGACACCCTGGCATCCATGGAGGACCTGCTCGACACGTTCCCCGGCACCCTGGTCGTCGTCTCGCACGACCGCTACCTGCTCGAGCGCGTCACCGACCACCAGGTGGCGTTGCTCGGCGACGGGCAGATCCGTGCCCTGCCGGGCGGCGTCGAACAGTATCTTCAGATGCGCGCGCCTACCGATCGCGAGGCGGCCGACGCGTTGCGATCGCCGGTGCCCTCCCACGCGCCGCCCTCCCCGGTGGGTTCCGCCTCCGGTGCGGACGCGGGCGCTGGTGCGTCGTGCTCCGGTGTTGCGCGCGGTGGGGTGAGCGACGCCGCGGCGAGGCGCGCGGCGAAGAAGGAGCTGGCCCGCATCGAGCGCAAGCTGGACCGCCTGCGCAGTGAGGCCTCGGCCCTGGAGGAGCGGCTGGAAGCCCTGTCGATCAGGGCCGCCTCCGATGCCCTGGCCGTGTCGGAACTGACGAAGGTTTCGGCGTCGCACCAGGGCATCCTGGGCGAGATCGAGGAACTGGAGGATGCATGGCTGGAGGCGGCGGAGCGGGTGGAGTAGATTTTTGCCGCCGGGCCTTCCCGTTCGCTAGGATCAGCGGTGGGCGACCAGCAATGGGTGGTCGCATGTGAACTGAGGGAAGGATGACGGTGTGAGTGGACCAGGTTTTGGGCTTGTTGTCGGGGCACAAACGAAGGCAGCAAGCTACGTCGTGGACTGTGCTGATGCCCTGGTGGGTATTGCGCGCAACTTGGACTCTGACGTGTCGGGGGAATTGTCACGAGTGACGGGCCCCTACTTGTCCGTATTGCGTGAGACGCTGGACACGTGGGAGGAGGGCGTGGGCGCACACGTGGCCGACTTGGGGCGCTACACACAGGCTCTCGTCGCGGTGGATGAGTCGGTCCTGGCGGCAGAGGAGGATGCCGTCACAGCTCTGCGCGATGCCGCCTCAGGCTTTGGGGGCGCGGTATGAGCAATCGGGACCTGGTTTTTCGTGAAACGGCCGTGAACTACATGATGGACGACATTGCCTGTGCGGTTGCGAAAATACGCGAGGGGAGCGCAGAGATGTCGGATCTCGTGGAGCACGAACTCGTGGAATGGACGGATACCTCCGAGGCCAGGCAGGCGCAGCAAGCGTGTGCGCAGCGTCTGGATGCGCGAGCTGAAGACCTGGCGGCCGCCTTGGATGCGCTGAAACAGGCGTTCGAGGATATTCGCCAGGCTGGTATCGAGGCGGAAACCCTGGCTTTTGCGGCGGTGGATTAGGAGGCGAATATGGGAAATCATGATTTTGAGGTCGATATCGAGGCGCTGACAAAGGCGGCATCGGAGTTGGCGGATCTGCAGGGGCGCAACAGGACGTACGACGTGGCGGATTACACCCCGAACTCCGCGATGGTCCGAGACCCGGTTGTTGTAGGGGCCCTGGAACGATTTAATACCGCCTGGGATCAGGGGCTTAACGGTATGCTTCGCGACGTGTCTGAGGCCGCGGGGCGTTTGGGCAAGGTCGCGGGCATTTACGGGGACTACATGACCACATGCGAGGATGCGATGAAGCGGGCGCGTGATGTGGCGGGGTCCGTGTCGACCGATCAGATGGTGGCGGGATCCTAGCGTGGGCGTGTTGCATAAGGGTGCCCCTGACTTTGAGATCAAGGGGGATGCGGCGGCCATTCGGGGGCGCATCGCGGTGATGCGTGATCGTGCCTCGGATTGCGAATCCATCGCGTGGTCTCTTCAGGAGATTTCAGCCCCCGGCTGGGTGGGACGTGCGGCGGATCGTTTTCACGAGCATTTCACTGTGCAGCCCGATAAGTGGTGGTGCGCGTCCGCGACTTTTGGGCGCGCGGCGGATGCGTGGGAGACCTATGCCGTTGCGTTGGAAGGTGCACAGGCGCGTGCCGCTGCGGCCAAGGCCGCGTACGAGGCTGGGGTTGCCTCCGTCGAGGCGGCACTCGCGGAGCAGCGTTGGGCTTCCGAGCACCCCCAACGCGATGTCTTTGGGTTGGAAATCCTGGACCTGTCGTATCACCCCGAACGCGACACCGGTATCGGGGAGGCGGCGAAGGCGCAGGCTATCGCCGAGTTCGCCGCGGCGGTGAGTGACACCGATGCCGCAGGTGAGGCGTTGGCGCAGACCCTTTACGGGCTATCGGATCGTTCACCCGATCCCTCGTGGGCTCCCGTGCATTTCGCTCGGCGTACGGTGGCGGGCATCTTTGACGGCGTGTGGGGCATGCTCACGATGACCTACGGTATGTCAGTCGAGGCTTTGTGGGACTACGGCCGCTACATGTTGGGGTGGATATCGTGGGAGGAGCTTGATGCGAAACGGCGTGTGCTGCCCAGGCGGGACATGTTGGCGCTGCGCGACGCGATTCTCGCGGATCCGAAGGGTTTCGCACAGAAGATGGCAGCGGCTCTTGTGAACGTGGACGGCTGGGCCGACGATCCGGGCGCTGCTCTGGGGGAGCTGGTTCCAGGCGCGGTACTTGCTGCCTTGACCGCGGGCGCGGGCGCAGGCGCAGGTGGGCGCGGTGCCCGCCTGGCGGCAGCGATCGAGTCACTTCCCGTCATCGGGGAGGGCGCGATGCTGCGGGACATGGGGCGTGGGCTTGGTACGCTTGCGCTGCGGGGTGCGGATCGCCTCGGCATGGGTGCGGAAGGTTCCATGGGGCGCCTGTCCGAGCGTTTAGACGACTATCTGCGTTCGCACGGGATGGAGGAACTGGCCGACGCGTGGAAGATCAAGCGCGACGAATACCACATGCGCGCGCTGCCCGACAGCGCGGAGGACCTGGCATCGAGGGTGCCGCTGAACAGATACCAGTCGGACGGTAAACCCCCGCCGCCTGAAGGGCTGGTAGATGACGTGATGGGGGCGGACATGGCCCGCCGGCGCGAGCTGGTCTTGGGTGTGAATCCGGATGGGAGTTCGCGCACGTATGCCGAATGGGAGGAAGCGCACTCACATATCGAAGTGATGCCCGATGGAACTGAGAAACGAATCATTGATTGGCCCCCGAACGGCGGGTACGACGGGGAGCCGACCGTGTATTCCTCGGTCGAGGAATACGTCCGGGACTTCGGCGGGGACGTGGACCGTATTGGGCATCCTGACGGCAACTACCTGGGTGCCATCGAGGACGGTCACCCCGCCTCCTTCGAGGAACGCGCCCTGCGCCCGGACTCGGTGAACGACCACTACTACCAGTACGAGTTCACGGGGCAGCAGCTGCCCGAGGGGTGGACCATTAAGTCCGGCAAGGTTGCCCCCTGGGGTCAGCAGCCGGGTGGGGCTACGCAGCTGCAGGTGATTAAGGACGACGGTAGTTTTGCGTCAGTCAATGACTTGATTAAGCATAAGATTCTTAAAGGAAAGGGGAGTCCCGTTGGATTTTCTTGATGAATACAAGCCTGTCATGGAGAAGTATGCTGGCTTGAAAGTGTTTGTGAATGCGTATAGGAAGGTGTATGAATATCATATTGATTATGGTAACTGTTCTTATATGCGCTTCTGGTATGATCACGGTGTTTATTGTTTTGATATAGAGGAGCGTGGGGAGGTGCGGAGGGGGGGGATGTTCAATTCGCCTTCGATCGATTTGACGCAGAAGGTGATGCTGAACTACACGGTGTCGATCTTGCGACACGCTCTTGGGTTTGAGTCGCTGGGGTTGCCGATGGAGGAAGATGAATTGCCAAACGGTTGGCGGCTTCAAGAAGCCCCAGTATGGCGCTATGTTGCCCTTGATGGCCCCAATGGTGAGCATTTGGATTTTGAGACTTCTGACGAGCGCCTATGTGTTCCGTTAGCATGGCTCTACGATGTTTCTCCCTCCGAGTTGTTGCACGCGTACATGTTACCCGATGGTGGCCCCTTGCTGCGCCGGTGGCTGGGGCGCCCCTACGTGAGGTAGGGGGTGCGTAGTTTTGGCGGGGTACGTGCGCTCCGCGTGTGGGGGTGTGCGACTCTTCTTCGCTCAACGTTGCTGTTGCTGTCGGTGCGATTTTACGGGGCAGCAGCTGCCTGAGGGGTGGACCATCAAGTCGGGGAAGGTCGCTCCCTGGGGTCAGCAGCCGGGTGGGGCTACGCGGCTGCAGGTTTTTAAAGACGACGGAAGTGTCGCAAAGGTTGAAGACCTCCTTAAGGAAGGAATTCTTAAAGGAAAGGAGAATCCTATTGGACTTCATGGATGAGTATGCGGAAGTGATGAACAAGTACACAAAGACGGAGGTGTATAACGATTTTAAGAGGGGGTACACGGGCCTGTCGATAACGTATGGTTTTGCTTTGCGGGATATGTTGTGGTTGGAGGATGGTGTTTATTGTTTTGATGAGGAGGAGCGTGGGGAGGTGCGGAGGGGGGGATGTTCAATTCGCCTTCGATCGATTTGACGCAGAAGGTGATGCTGAACTACACGGTGTCGATCTTGCGACACGCTCTTGGGTTTGAGTCGCTGGGGTTGCCGATGGAGGAAGATGAATTGCCAAACGGTTGGCGGCTTCAAGAAGCCCCAATATGGCGTTATGTTGCTCTTGATGGCCCCAATGGTGAGCATTTGGATTTTGAGACTTCTGGTGAGCGTTTCTGTGTTCCGTTAGCATGGCTCTACGATGTTTCTCCCTCCGAGTTGTTGCATACGTACATGTTGCCCGATGGTGGCCCCTTGCTGCGCCGGTGGCTGGGGCGTCCCTACTGGCGGTGAGGACAAACGTGACACCGGCCCGGAGACAGTGAAGCAGCCGGGGCCATCACCCCCTACACTGAGATTGCCCCAACGAAGGAAGCACAGCATGGATAACAGTCAGATCCCCGACGTGCACTCGCCGGACTTCCCCAACACGAGCGTGCTCAAGTGGACCCCGGACGGTCCGACCGTCCTGGCGAACATGGATCGAGCCACCGTCACCACCTACACCAGCTACCTGGCCTACACGCACACCTACGGCCCCCACGTAGACCGGCTGGGGGACCCCGGTGGCAAATACTTCTGGCAGCTCCCCGCCCAGGGAACGCCCTTCACGCTGGAACAGCGAGCCCTCGACATCTACGCGCTGAACGATCCCTACTACCAGTACCGCATCCTCACGCTGCCGACAGGATTCTCCATCCGCACCGGCATCAATATCCCGCAGTTCTCCCTGCCCGGAGGCGCGCGGCAAGTCCAATTCCTGGCGGGCGACTACGTGCTGACCGCCAACGAATGCCTGCAGCTGAGCATCCTCGAAGGAAAGGGGCAGAACTGATGTCCGTCACCGCCGACCTCATCGACTTCGCGCGCGACAGCGGAGCCATCTCCTCCGTCTACAACGGCAACGGGATCGCCCTGACCTGGGACGCCGGGCGCAGCTGGCAGCACGTGTGGGACACAAAGAATTCGCCCCGCCCCCAAGCATTCTACGGAGAAAGCGAATACCTGGAGTCGCGCGTGCCCACCATGATCAGCGACTACGGCGAGATCATGCTGAAGTGGGCCATCATGCGTATTGGAGAAAAAGCACGCTGGCGCAGGCGCTGGCCACGCATCGACGTGCCCGCAGACACCGCCAGCGTGGACCCCCAGTGGGGCTTCGAGCAGCTGACCCCCATCACCGGCCGACTCGCCCTGGACAGCGGCTATATCCCGATGGAGCTGCGCACCATCTTTCCCGCCCACCCCGAACTCAATCAGCTGTCGCACGTCATGCAGATGGACTTTGATGCCCTCCTGGCCGCCTACAGGGACCCCTCGGGAGGTGAACTGCTGCGGCAGTGGGTGAACTAAGGTTGCCGCAGGGATTTGGTAACGGGGCACAGAAAGAGCGTGACTAGCGGGGGCATAACGGAACGTTCCGACCGTATAGGAAACGGTTTGCCCGTCCCGTGCGCTATCGACGCGTGGGCTGCAATGCGCTACCCTGCGACGATGTTCTCTCGCGGGTGAAGGGTCTGCGCACTTGGAACTCTAGTCGGCGTGCACAATCGATGACGAACGAAGCATGTTACCCAGTCACTCGCTGACGTTGGTTCTCCCCTGTGTCAATATCGAAAGATGCACGCGCCTCTATAGGGCAGAAACGTGAAGGGTCAAGTTCTGTTGGGTGGGTTGGGGTGTGGGTTGGGTTTTGGTGGGGTTGTGGGGGCTGGGGTGGCGTTGGTCTTTGGTTCATTCATTCTTTTGTTTGGTGAGGACTGCTCCGATGGGGTGGATGATGGGTTGGTGGTTGGGGGAGATCCCCACAGGGTTTGTGTGTTGGTGGATTTCTCGGTTGAGGCGCTTGTTGGGGTTGTTGGACCTGATCTGGGTCCAGACCCCGTTGGGAGGCAGCGGAGGTGAGGGTGTCTGCTCTAGCTTGGTTGAGGTGTTCAAAGACGGTGGGGAGTTTGTCTTGGACGTAGTCCAAGAGCCGGTCGTATTGGCCGTTGACAGGGGGTGGCGTCGGGCTGGTCGTACACCGAGTGCAGCATCGCTTTGATGGCGGGCCATAGTGCTTTTGGGGGTGACCAGCATGAGGTTGGCGGCGTAGTGGGTGCGGCACCTCTGCCAGGTGGCTCCGGGCATGTTGGCGGTGGCGTCGATCAGGCCAGGGTGGGTGTCGCTGGTCACCAGGCGCACGCCGGTGAGGCCTCGGGCGACCAGGTCAGCGAAGAACTCCTTCCAGGCTGGAGCGGTCTGGCTGGTGGACACGCGTACGCCCAGTACTTCGCGGTGTCCATCGTTGTTGAGCCCGGTGGCAACCAGGACCGCGCACGAGACGACGCGTCCTCCTTCCCCGACTTTCATGGTCAAGCGCGTTTGCGGCGCTGGAGAAGCCATTGCGGGAAGTACATGCCTGTGTACAGCTTAGGGATCGCGACGTCAATCGTGCCTGCCCTGGTGTCCAAGGGGGGCTGGTGGCGATACCCGTTGCGTTGGGCGTGAGGCTCGGGGTCTTGTGTGGTCCCACTGGGCCCCACACACCGCGTCAGCATCAGCTGACAACAACGCATTGACCACGTGCCGGAGCAGCGAACGCACCACATCCAGGGACGGCCTGGAACAACGCCCCGCCAAAAAGGCCAGCAGAGCCAACAACATGAGAAACAAGCATCGTCGCGCCCCCGAGCGAATCCAAGTCAGAACCAGAGAACTCTCTCGAAAGAACACACAGCGACCACACCCACAACAACCAACAAGCCAACCACCACACGGTCACACCACCACGCAGAACACCACTGATAGGAAGTGCGTTTCTGGATAGGAAGCGTGTTGCTGGATAGGTTATGCGCTCGTGGATAGGTTATTAACCTATCCAGAAGCTCGTAACCTATCCACGAAGCCGTTTCCTATCCAGGTGTCTGTTTCTCCGTGTGCCTGCTCCCTGTCCGCCACGACGACGGCCCAGCACTATCTCCCAGATACTGTTTCCCCGCATGTCTGTTTCCTAATCCAGATGCAGGGCTGCTGTCAACATCGCCCAAAAAGCGGTGCCTGCGATTGGCGACCCGCCCGAACACATGGTCTACCGCTGGTGTCGCTGCCTTTTGCAGTTGGTGCGACTGAAACTTTCACCGCCCTGCTGCCTGCCAAACGGTGTTTTCGGCCGATTGTGAGCAAGCAGGGGCGGTGTCGGTTTCGTGAAGGCGTGAGCGTCGGGAGACTGGGGCGGTCTTGGTTTCATGGTGGCACTGGTGGCCGGGACACGGGGGAAGTCTGGGTTGCGTGGATGCCTTAGCGGCAGGGTCTTGAGGTGCTTCTGGCGTCCGAAGGCCAAGGGAATACAAGCCGTGTCGGACGTTGGGCCCCAGACCGGCCAATGGCACGGAGCTGACGTTGAGGCCAGTAACCCCACGCTCTGCGCGGTCAGCACCCTCCTGCGAGTCCCTGCCTCCCGGCCGCGACGGTCGCCGAAGCACTCGGAAGGACCCCTGCGACCTCGTTCAGGGCCGGTTTGCCAAAGAAGCAAAACCCAGGCTCACCTACCCGAATTACGCAAAAGAAATACCCGTTAAAATTGCGTAATTAGTGATGGTGTGAGTGCGAAAATAGGGTCCGATAACCCGGGATGGAGCGTTGGAATTGCAATGAAAACTCAGGTCGTTTGGAACGCGTTGCAAAAAGGAGTATCACTGGAGTCAACAGCGCGGCCACCCGGTCGCGACCGGCCCAGTGAAAGGCCCCTAGGGGCCACGTTGTAAAGGAAACTCCAATGGCAGACATGCCCCGCATCCTCGATTGCTCCGTCACCTCCTGCTCCTACAACAAGGACAAGAACTGTGGAGCCGCCGCCATCACCGTCGGCTACTCCACGTCCTGCACGACCTTCATCCCCCTGACCGTCAAGGGCGGCCTGGCCACTGCGAAGCCCTTCGTGGGAGCCTGCCAGAAGGCCGACTGCGTCCACAACTCCGCCCTCGAGTGCACCGCCGCCTCCATCTCGGTCGGCGCCGGCACGGCGGACTGCCTCTCCTTCGAGGCGCGCTGACGCTTACGACCAACGAGGCCGCGACGGGCAAACCCGCCGCGGCCTCGTTCGTTTTCCCCATCAGCAGGCGCGAACCCGCAGCGTCGGGTGGGGTCGCAGGCCACGCTGGCCATTCCAAATGAGGTTGACGACGTGGGCGGCCACCTCGTCCTTATCCATGCGTCGGTCATCCAGCCACCACTGGCCGACCTGTGCGATCAATCCGACGAGCATCTGCGCGTACAGGGGAGACCAGGTGGTGTCGAAATTGGAGCGCTTGAACTGCTCGGCGATGATGTGTTCGACGCGTGTCGCGACGTCCCCCATGATCGAAGAAAAAGACCCGGCCCTGCGGTCCGACGGGGCGTCGCGCACCAGGACCCGGAACCCGTCCGTGTTTCTCTCAATGTAATCCAGCAGCCCCAGTGTCGCGTTCTCGAGGATCAGGCGCGGACGCTTAGAGGACTCCAGGGAGGACTGCAGGGACATGATCAGCGCCTGGACCTCACGGTCGACGATCACGGCGTACAGGCCTTCCTTGCCCCCGAAATGCTCGTAAACCACGGGCTTGGAGACCTTCGCGCGGGCGGCGATCTCTTCGACGCTGGTCGCACCAAAACCCTTTTCGGCGAACAGGGAGCGCCCAACGGCCACCAGCTGCTCGCGACGAGCGAACCCACTCATCCGTGTCCTCTTCTCAGCCATGCCCCCAGTATCACACGGGACCAGGCAGCGACGAGGCCCATGAGGGCTCTTTGCCGCGCGCGTGGCCCGTTTGAAAGGCGCAGCGGGGTGCGGGTATCATCGCGGTGGACGCATTCCGCCTTGGTGTAACGGCAGCACAGAGGTTTTTGGTGCCTTTAGTCTAGGTTCGAATCCTAGGGGCGGAGCGACCGGTCCCGATGGGACCGTTAACCCCTGAGGAGGAACATGTCTCGCCCCGCCGCCGTCATCGTCCTGGCCGCCGGTCAGGGAACGCGTATGAAATCGGCCCTCCCGAAGGTCGTTCACCCCCTGGCGGGCCTGTCCATGATCGGACACGCGCTGCGGGCCGCTCAAGGGCTTGATCCCCTCAACCTGGTCGCCGTCGTGCGCCACCAGCGCGACGTGGTTGCCGCCGAAATCGAGCGCGTCAGCCCCCGTGCAATCATCGCCGACCAGGACGATATTCCCGGCACCGGCCGCGCCGTCCAGTGCGGGCTGGAAGCCCTGGACGCCGCCGTCACCCCCGCCTCGGGCACGATTATCGTCACCTACGGCGACGTCCCTCTCCTGTCGTCGGCCACACTGGCCGATCTGGTCGATACCCACGAGCGCGACGGCCACGCGGTCACCGTCCTGACCTCGCGCGTCGAGGACCCCACCGGCTACGGCCGCATCATTCGCGACGAATCCGGCACCGTCACCGCCATCGTCGAACAACGCGACGCGACCGAAGCACAGGCGCGCATCAACGAGATCAACGCGGGCATCTACGCGTTCGACGCGGAGTTCTTGCGCGCCTCGCTGGCCACCCTTGGAAGCAACAATGACCAGGGCGAGGTGTACCTGACCGATGTCCTGGCAGCCGCAGCGCCCGCCGGGCGCAGCGCCGGAGCCCTGGATCTCGCTGACCACTGGCAGAGCGCGGGTGCAAACGACCGCGTCCAGTTGGCCGAACTCGGTGCCGAGCTGAACCGCCGCATCTGCCGGGAGCACATGCGCTCCGGCGTGACCATCGTCGACCCCGCCTCCACGTGGATCGATGTCGACGCCCGGGTCGGCGCGGACACTACCATTTACCCGGGCACGAGCCTGCGGGGCCAGACCGTCGTTGGGGCCGCCTGTGAAATCGGTCCCAACGCGACGCTGATTGATGCGGAAGTCGGGGATCGCTGCGTGGTCCCCTCCGCGTGGGTCGGTAAGGGCTGCGTCGCAGCCGATACGATGGTGAAGCCATACACCACCATCGGCACACTGATCACGGCGCGTCGCGCCTGATCCAACGCAAGGAGAGACAACCGCATGAGCGGATTGGTGACCACCGGAGAGAAGAACCTCGTCCTCGTTTCCGGACGAGCTCACATGGACCTGGCTCACGCAGTGGGTGAGGAAATCGGATGTGGGGTCTCGCCGGTGACGGCCTACGACTTCGCCTCCGGCGAGATTTACGTGCGCTTCAACGAATCCGTTCGCGGCGCCGACGTGTTCGTCCTGCAGTCCATTGCGGGCGACATTAACAAGTGGCTCATGGAGCAGTTCATCATGATTGATGCCGCCAAGCGCGCCTCTGCGAAGCGCATCACCGTGGTCGCCCCCTTCTATCCCTATTCGCGTCAGGATAAGAAGCATCAGGGCCGCGAACCCATCTCGGCGCGCCTCATGGCCGACCTGTACCGCGCGGCCGGCGCCGACCGCATCATGAGCGTCGACCTGCACGCCTCACAGGAACAGGGCTTCTTTGACGGCCCGGTCGACCACCTCTTTGCCATGCCCGTCCTGGTCGAGTACGTGCGCGGCCGCGTGGACATGTCCAACACGGCCATCGTTTCTCCTGACGCAGGCCGCATCCGCGTCGCCGAAAAGTGGTCAACGAAGCTGGGCGGCGCCCCCCTGGCGTTCGTCCACAAGACGCGCGACACGACCCGGCCGAATGTTGCCGTCGCGAACCGCGTCGTGGGCGATGTCGCGGGCAAGGAATGCGTCCTGGTGGACGACATGATCGACACCGCCGGCACGATCACCGAGGCCATCAAGGTCCTCAACGGCGCCGGGGCGAAGAAGGTCATCGTCGCGGCCACTCACGGCATCCTCTCCGATCCGGCCACGCGTCGTCTCTCCGAGTCCGGCGCGGCCGAGGTGGTCATCACCGACACGCTGCCGATCGCCTCGGAGAAACGCTTCGCGCAGTTGACGGTGCTCTCCATCGCGCCGCTGCTGGCCCGCGCCATTCGCGAGGTTTTCGAAGACGGTTCGGTCACATCGCTGTTTAACTGACCGGCTCCCGCTTCACATCCGCCCTCCCCGTGGGGTACCCTGTTGGGGTTGCTCCGGCGAGGGCGGATCCGTGTCCGCCGTTATCGACAGGGCCCGAATTGATGCGCGACGCGTGTCCTTCGCTTTGCCGACACCGCAGCCGGACCTGAGAAACGAAGGAATAACATGAGCGACAACCCCGTCCTGCTGGCTGAAGAGCGCACCGAGTTCGGTAAGGGTGCGGCGCGCCGCACCCGCCGCGCCGCCAAGGTCCCCACTGTCCTCTACGGCCACGGCGCCGAGCCCCGTCACCTGGACGTGCCCGCCCACGACCTCTTCCTCATCGTGCGCGGCACCAAGAACGCGCTCGTTGAGCTGAAGATCGAGGGAAAGTCCCAGCTGGCCCTGGTCAAGGAGGTTCAGGTTCACCCCGTGCGCCGCAACATCCTGCACGCCGACTTCCTGGCCGTCAAGGCCGACGAGAAGGTCGACGTTGAGGTCGCCGTCATCGTCACCGGCGAGCCCGCTCCCGGCACCGTCCACACCGTCGAGGAGTTCACCATCTTGGTCAAGGCTCCCGCCACCGCCATCCCCGAGAGCCTGGAGGTCTCCATCGAAGGTGTCGAGGCCGGTTCCGCCGTGCGCGTCGCCGACCTGGTCCTGCCCACCGACGTTGAGGTCGAGCTCGACCCCGAGACGGTGATCGTGTCCGTCCAGGAAGCCGCCGCTGAGCAGAAAGAAGAAGCAGCCGAGGCCGACGCGGAGGCCGACGCCGAGTGACACGCGCTTACTGACGCTCTGTGAAGGGGCGAGGCTGTGGCCTCGCCCCTTCCGCCTATCTGCGATACTTGAGGCATGAGTGACCTCCACGTGATCATCCCCGCCGGCGGTGCCGGCACCCGCCTGTGGCCGCTGTCCCGCCGCCGCCGCCCGAAGTTCCTGCTGGATCTGGCGGGGACGGGGCGCTCGCTCCTGCAGGGAACGGTTGACCGGCTGGAGGAGGTAGCCTCGACGGTGACGATCGTGACGGGGCGAGACCACCGCGACGGCGTGCTCGCCCAGCTGCCCGAATTTGCCGCATCCCGGGAGCGTACCGTCCTCATTGAGCCCTCCGGGCGCGACTCCATGGCCGCGATCGGCCTGGCCGCCTACGTGGTTCGCGAACGCTTCGGGGACGACGCCATCGTCGGCTCCTTTGCTGCCGACCACCTGATCGCCCGGCCCGAGCTGCTCCGCGGCGCCGTCGAGGCGGCCTGCACCGCCGCGGCAGCCGGATACGTCGTGACGATCGGCCTGACGCCCACGGAGGCTTCGACCGCCTACGGGTACATCGCGCCGGGCCCGGCCTCGGGAGCCGGGGACCGGGCGGCGGATCCCGGCGCCGCCGGGCAAACCCGAACGGTCGCCGAGTTCGTGGAGAAGCCAGACGCGGCCACGGCAGCGCGCTACGTGAGCGAGGGGTACCTGTGGAACGCCGGCATGTTCATCGTCTCCGCCGGTCAGCTGGCCCACCACCTGGCCCGCCTCCTGCCCGACATGCATGCGCGCCTGGAAACCATCGCGCGCGCGTGGGACACCCCCGACTTCGAGCACACTCTGGAGGAAAACTGGCCGCACCTGACGAAGATCGCGATCGACCACGCCATCGCGGAACCCGTCGCGGCCGACGGGGGAGTGGCCGTCGTCCCCGCCGACGCCGACCTGGGATGGACCGACCTGGGCGACTTCGACGCGCTGACCGCCATCGCCACCACCACCGGGCACCTGGGTGAGGCGCTGCGCGTCGAATCCGACGGTGCCGCCGTCTACGGCTCTACGGTGGGAGAAGCAGAGGACGGGCCGCTCGTCGCGCTCGTCGGGGTCCCTGACATCGCACTCGCTCTCACCCCCGACGCCATCCTCGTCACCCGACGGGACCGGGCGCAGGCGGTCAAAGCGATCGTCGAGGAACTGGCGGCAGGCGGGCGAACCGACCTGCTCTGAATGGGCCCGAGATGGCCTCCGACAGGTGTGGTTTCACGGCCGTTTCACGCCGTTAGTGCGGTGAGGTGTGCCGTCCGCCCGGCCTCCAGCCGGGCGCGGCTGCTACCGTGATGGGCAGTAAGGCGCCCCGACGAAAGGCATTCGACGTGAACAAGCGGACTATCGCCGCCCTCGCAACCACCGTGACAGCGGCCGCACTGGCCCTCGGCTCGTGCTCGACCACGCCCTCCGCCGTGTCCTCCGCGGACGCGAAGGTGTGCGCCGCCATCTCGGGGGCACACGGGGACGCGTCGACGGATCCCGTGGCGACCGCTCTTAAAGGCGCAGCCGACGGTGCGGCCATCGCCTACGAGGCGGCATCCGGCCAGGGGGCGCCCGCTTCGCTCGCGGCATCGGGCTGCACCCTCATCGTCGGTGCGGACTCGACCATGGCCCAGTCCGTGTCGGAGGCCGCCAGAAACAATCCGCGAGTCAGGTTCGCCCTGGTCGGCGCCTCGTTCGTCAATGGCAAGGGATCCGCGACCTCGCTGAAGAACGGCTCTGTCGTCAACGTTGCCGCCTCGCAGGCCGCCTACCTCGCCGGGTACGCCTCCGCCGGCATGACGACCACCGGCACCCTCGGCGTCATCGGCGGCGTGCGCGACAACGTTACGAGCGCGCAGATGTCCGCCTTCTCACAGGGGGTCGACGCCTACAACCGCGCGAACGGCACATCCATCAGCGTGCTCGGATGGAACACCGCGACCAATGACGGAACCTACGCCGAGAGCACCGATCAGGTTCAAAGCGCTGCCGCAGACTTCATTTCCCGCGGAGCGGACATCATCGTGCCGCTGGCGGGCGAAGCGAACATGGGTGCGGCGCGCGCCGTCACCGCGGCCGCAAACCCGCTGGTGCGCCTGGTGTGGTCCGGGCTGACCAAGGCGGATCTGAAGGGCCTGACCCGCGACGAAGCCCAGTCGCAGGGCGACGTGCCCATGTCCGGGCAGTCCGGGGCAAGCGCGCCCCAACGGGTCGATACCCAGTCCTTCGCGGACGCATTCAGCTACATCCAGATCTCCGATCAGGTTCGCGCCGCCATCGGCGCGCCCGTCCTGACCGGCATCGTCGTTGACTACGCGAAGGCCATGGAGACGCTGATTTCCGATGCAACCGCGGGGGCAGACGCGTCAACTGTGTCCGTCTCGCTGGCATCGGGTGGTGTGATCCTCACGGGCTTCGGCGCCTACACGCCGATGCTGTCTTCCGACCTCAAGCTTGGGCTGTCCGACATGGCGGGCCAGATAGAAACCGGCGGCATGGTGGTGTCCACGCCTTTCGACGCGTGAGTTGAGGCGCCACGCGCCGATCATTTCCCCGCCGAGACTCCCGCCCGCCGCACGAGCGCGGAAACTCGACTCATCGCCGCGCAGCCACGGCCTCGTTGATGATAGCCAGGACCAAACGGAAGCCGGCGCCCCTGCGCGGACCTGGAGCCTCACCGCAGGCTTCAAGACGGGCACGGATCATCCGGGGCGCCGCTATCCTGGGGGAAGCGATGCAGGAGGAAACATGCAGCTGACGAACGTGACGGATGTGCTCGCGCTGACTCGCCAAATGATCGACATCCCCTCGGTGTCGGATCAGGAAGGCCCACTGGCGGACGCGGTCGAATCCGCGCTGCGCGATGCGGGCTTCGGGTCGGTGCCGCCCCTTCAGATCCTGCGCGACGGGGACGCTGTGTTGGCGCGAACCCAGCTGGGACTCGGCCAGCGCGTCGTCCTGGCTGGGCACCTGGACACCGTGCCCATCGCGGATAACGTGCCCGGCCGCACCGAGGAGCGTGACGGTGTGGAGGTGTTGTGGGGCCGCGGCTCGGTCGACATGCTCGGCGGGTGCGCGGCTGCCCTGGCGCTCGCCTGCGAGGCCGGGAAAGCGGTACGCGGGGGAGCGTTCAGCGTGCTGACATCGGACGTTACGTGGATCTTTTATGACCACGAGGAGGTTGCCGCCCACCTCAATGGCCTGGGGCGCGTCCAACGCAATCACCCCGATTGGCTCGCGGGTGACCTGGCGTTGCTGGGGGAACCCACCGCCGGGCACGTGGAGGGCGGGTGCAACGGGACGCTGCGCGTCATCGCACACTTCCCGGGCCGGGCCGCGCACTCCGCGCGCGCCTGGATGGGCCACAACGCGATCCACGCGATGGCCCCCGTCATTATGCGAATCGCCGCCTACGGGAACCCCGTCGTCGACATCGACGGGCTGGACTTCCGCGAGTCCCTGTCGGTCGTGCGCGTGCGGGGCGGGGCCGCCAACAACGTGATCCCCGAGGCCGCCTCGATGACGGTCAACTACCGCTTCGCGCCCTCCACCCGCGCGTCGGACGCGCTGGCGTGGGTGCGGGGGCTCTTTGAGGGGACGGGAGCGCGAATCGAGGTCGACGACCTGTGCGAGGGCGCGCTCCCCGGCGCTCATTCGCCCATCGCCGAGCGTTTCCTGGCGGTCGCTCGCTCAGTCGCGGCCGAGAGGGGCTGTGAGCTGCGGATCGGCGCCAAGGTCGGGTGGACGGACGTCGCTCGCTTTTCCCAGGCGGGGGTGCCCGCCATGAACTTTGGCCCCGGGGATCCGCTGCTGGCGCACACGCGCGACGAACACGTGCCAGCATCGGATATCGTCAGGGTGTACGATACGCTGCGCGCCTTCGTGCTCGCGCTGTAGCGGGCGCTTTGCGGCCCAGAATCAACCAGGGAGGCATGACCATGAGCAAGCCAGACAACGCCTATCGTCGGGGATCCGTCGTCCTGCGCGGGGCGCAGATCCCGCGGCTGACGGCGGACGCGTCGCTGCTCCAACCGGAGCCGAGCATGGATTGGAAGCACACGGACCCGTGGAGGGTCCTGCGCATCCAGTCCGAATTCGTCGAGGGTTTTGAAGCGCTCGCAAAAGTGGGACCCGCTGTTTCCGTGTTCGGTTCCGCGCGCACCCTCCCGGAGGATCCGCTGTATCGGAGCGCGCAGCGCATCGGCGAGCTGCTGGTGCAGCGCGGTTACGGGGTCATCACGGGCGGGGGACCGGGCATGATGGAGGCCGCGAACCGCGGTGCGTGGGAGGCCGGCGGCACCTCGGTGGGCCTGGGCATTGAGCTTCCGCACGAGCAGGGCCTCAACCAGTGGGTGAACCTGGGCGTGAACTTCCGATACTTTTTCGCCCGCAAGACGATGTTCGTGAAGTACTCTCAGGGCTTCATCGTCATGCCCGGCGGGTTTGGGACCATGGACGAGCTCTTCGAGTCCGCGACCCTCGTGCAGACGGGCAAGATTCGTTCCTTCCCGCTGGTGCTCGTGGGCGCAAACTATTGGTCAGGATTGGTTGACTGGATTCGTTCCGCCATGGTCGATGCCGACATGATCTCTCCTGACGATGTTGGCCTGCTTCACGTGGTCGATGATCCGCAGGAAGCTGTTCGTTTGGCGACGGGTACCCAGCACTAAGTCTTTTGCGCGCTGGTTTCCCGTGCCCTGAACGCCGCCGCGTTACCCGCTACTGACCGTCTCCCGTTTTCTTTGTTTGTTCTTTACGATCTGTCCATGGAAAAGGCGCTTATCCGGTAAGATGGGGGTGGTGCCCCGCCGGAGGAGGCTCGGGCGTAACTCTCAGAAGGAGTGCACACATGGCAGCAATGAAACCTCGCACGGGGGATGGGCCCCTGGAAGTCAGCGCGGAAGGCCGCGACGTCGTCGTGCGGATCCCCACCGAGGGGGGCGGTCGTCTCGTCATCGAGATGAGCACGGAGGAAGCGGCCGAACTCGCCGACGCGCTCGGTGAGGTCATCTGAATCCATAAGCGCGAGCGGTGGGATCGGGAATGAACCCGTCCCACCGCTTTGCCGTATCCGCAAGGTAGCGGTTCAGCGCTTGACGGCAACCGCCAGCCCGTCTCCGACGGGCAGGAGTGTCGCCGCGAACTCATCGCAGTCGCGCAGGTAGTTCACAACCTCGCGTGCGACGACGGTGCGAGCGTCGCGCCGGGCGGGGTCGGCGACCTGGTCGTGCCACAGGGCATGCACGAAGGCGATGGTGCCGCCCGGACGCAGGATGCGCACCGCATGGTCGAGGTACTGGGGGGTTTCATCCAAGTCACCGTCCAAGACAACCATGTCGTAGCCGCGCGCGGCCATGCGTGGCAGCACGTCCAGTGCGCGCCCGGCGATGAGGCGCGTACGGTGAGAGGAGACGTCGGCGGCGGCGAAGTTGCGACGAGCGTGCCCCAGCAGCTCGGATTCCACGTCGATCGTCGTCAAGACGCCGTCGGAGGCCATTCCGTCCAGGAGCCACAGCCCGGAAACGCCGACGCCCGTTCCCACCTCAAGGACGGCGCGCGCGCCGGACACGGCGGCGAGCATGCGCAGTGCGGCGCCGGTTCCAGGAGACACGGGGGCGGCCCCCAGCTCGGATGCGACGGCCCGCGCGGCGGTCAGCGCGTCGCTCTCCGCCGCGTAATCCTCGGTGTACACCCACGTCTGGGCTTTGTCGGCCATCGCCTGATCCTCACGTCGTTCCGTATGCTCGGCGAGGCGCATACGCGCCCGCGCCTCCCCACGCACCAGGGTACAGGCGAGGCGCTGGGAGGTCGTGATGGCGCTCCGGCACGTGAAGAAAAGCAGGGGTCCCGGCCCGCATCGAAAGCGTGTCCTCGCCGATCGGGACGAGGCCACTGAGCGGACGTGAGCGTCAACGCTGGATGGGGGAGACCCCCAGCGGGCGGCCGGCGAGGCCGCGGTTCGTTGAGGCCAGCTTCTTGCCCAGGGCGGCGAGTACCTCGGCGGCGGGGCCGGACTCGACGGACACGGGCGTACCCCGGTCGCCGCCTTCGCGCAGCGCGATGTCGAGCGGGACCTGCGCGAGGAGGGCAACCCTGTAGCCCAGCTGGGCGCTCAGTCGCTCGGAAACGGACTGGCCGCCCCCGGAGCCGAAGAGCTCCAGGCGGGAACCGTCGGGCTGGGGCAGGAAGGACATGTTTTCGACGACGCCGATGACCTTCTGGTTCGTCTGGGAGGCGATCGATCCGGCGCGCTCGGCGACCTCCGCGGCAGCGACCTGCGGGGTCGTGACGACCAGGATCTCGGAGGTGGGAAGCAGCTGCGCGATCGAGATCGCGACGTCTCCCGTGCCGGGAGGCATGTCGATGAGCAGGACGTCCAGGTCGCCCCAGAACACGTCCGCCAGGAACTGCTGGAGGGCACGGTGGAGCATGGGGCCGCGCCAGATGACGGCCTGGCCGTCGGGAACGAACATGCCGATGGAGATGACCTTGACGCCGCCGGCGCCAATCGGTGGGATCATCATCCCGTCGATGACCTGCGGGTCGCGGTCCACGCCGAGCATGCGGGGGATCGAAAAACCGTAGATGTCCGCGTCCATGACGCCGACCTTGAGCCCCCGGGAGGCCAACGCGGCGGCCAGGTTTGCGGTCACGGAAGACTTGCCCACGCCGCCCTTTCCGGAGGTAACGGCGATGACGCGAGTGAGGGAGTCGGGGCGTGAGAAGGGAATCTCGCGCTCGGGGCGTCCGCCGTTGAGTTTCTCGCGCAGAGCCTTCTTCTGCTCGTCGTTCATGACGCCCATCTCGACGGCGACCTTCTGGACTCCCTCAATGGCTCCGACGCGTTCGGTGACGTCCTGTGAGATGGTCGTGCGCAGGGGACAACCGGTGGTCGTGAGCAAAACAGTGACGGTGACGGAAGAACCGTCAATCGCAACCAGATCGGGGGTCACCATGTTGAGGTCGGTGATAGGACGACGGATCTCGGGGTCAATGACCTGGCCGAGAGCGTCCATGACGGAATCAAGCGTGACTGGCATGCCCTCTACTCTACTGGCCGGGATACCCATCTTCTAGGGGGCGTTGCCCGGCGGCGCCCGCATCGTCCGCGCCCCCAGGTTCCACGGTGTCCTTCTCGTCGGGCGAGGCGGCGGCCGCATCCGCCGCCAGCTCGGCGCGCAGCTCGTCGAGCATGTCGCGCAGCTCGGAGCGCACGAAGTCGCGCGTGGCCGTGTCCTGGAGTGCCAGGCGCAGGCCGGCGATCTCGCGGGTGAGATACTCGGTGTCGGCGAGGTTGCGTTCGGCGCGCAGACGGTCCTGCTCGGCCTGGACACGATCGCGGGCGTCCTGGCGGTTCTGCGCGAGCATGATGAGGGGGGCCGAATACGAGGCCTGGGTGGAGAACGCGAGGTTCAGGAGGATGAAGGGATAGGGGTCCCACGCTGCTGTGGCGCTAATTCCCGCGAGAACCAGGTTCGCACCGATCCATGCGACGACAAAGACGGTCATGTAGAGCACGAACTTGGGGGATCCCATGAAGCGCGCGGTGGCCTCCGCGAAGCGACCGAAGCCGTCGCCGCTCCCGCTGGAGCGGCGGAAGAACGAGCGGCGCTTTTCGAGCGGGTTATCCAAGCGATCAGCCATCGATGCTCCTTGCCATCATGCGGTCGGTGACGTCGTCGTCGAAGTCGCGCCAGTCGTCGGGCAGCAGCTCGTCCAGGACGTCGTCGACCGAAACGGCGCCGTGGAGGTGCCCGTCCTCGTCGACCACCGGCAGGACCGTCAGGTTGTAGGTGGCCAGCAGTCGCGTAACGGTGGCGATGTGCGCGTTGGGTTCCACCGACTCGATGCTGCGGTCCAGGATGGTGCCGAGCAGCGTCTGCGGGGGTTCCCTCAGGGCGCGCTGGATGTGCACCATGCCCAGGTACTGCCCTGTCGGCGTCTCCTGAGGTGGACGGGCGATGAATGCGACGGTGGCGATGGAGGCGGGAATGTCCTCGCGTCGCACCGCCGCAAGCATCTGCGCGACGGTCGCGTTGGGGCCGAAGACGACGGGCTCCGTGGTCATGAGAGAACCGGCTGTGGACTCGTCGTAGGTCATGAGGCGTCGAACGTCCTCGGCCTCCTCGGGCTCCATGAGCGCGAGGAGCGATTGTGCTTGGGCGTCGGGCAGCTCGGCCACCAGGTCGGCGGCGTCGTCGGGCTGCATGACGTCAAGGACGTCGGCGGCGCGTGCCGCTTCGAGGCCGGAGACGATGGCAACGCGGTCGTCATCGCCCAGCTCCTCGAGCACGTCTGCCAGGCGCGCGTCGGTGAGCTGCATGGCGACCGCCATCTTTCGGTCCTGAGGGAGATTATGCATGAAGTCCGCCAGGTCGGCGGGTCGCATGTCCTCCGTGTGCTGCAGGAGCGCGGTGGCCGCCTGGTTCGAGTCCGTTTTAAGCAGCCCCGACACATCGGAGACATCCACCGTCAGGGTTTCGCCGCTGCGCGTGAACCCAAGGGACGATGTGCGTACGCGCTGGACGTGCAGGGTGGAGATAACCCAGTCCTTCGGGCGGCGCTGGCGCATCGCGACGTCGAGGATGCGCACCTGACCGGAGCCGTCATTCATGGTGACAACGCGGTCGAAAAGCTCGGAGAGCACCAGGGTTTCGATGGGGCGCAGCGTGAAGGAACGAATGTTGAGCAAGCCCGTCGTGATGACCGATCCCGACTCGATGGCGGTCACGCGGGTGAGCGGCAGGAAGACGCGTTTACGCGGGCCGACCTCGACGACGAAGCCGATCACGTTGGCGGCGGATTTCAGCCGAAAGATGACAACGACATCGTGAATCTTGCCGACCTGGTCGCCCAAAGGGTCGAAAACACCGGTGCCAGCGAGCTTTCCGATGTAGACGCGACGACCCTTGGTGCCTAGTTCAATAGATGCGATGCCCACTTAATCATCTTAGGCTGTGGACTAAGGAAGCGTAACAGCGAGCTGGGTGCGGGGTGGACAATGCGTTCCATGCCACCGAGACCGCGACGTAAGGAGACGGAATGCCCACTGCGATGGAACCTCTCATGCCCACCGGCACGGAGGTTGCCTCCTACCAGACCTACGCGCAGGCGCGCGCCGGGGTCGATTACCTGTCCGACAACGGCTTCGACGTCTCGTCGATCACGATCGTGGGGACGGACCTGCACCTGGTGGAACGAGTCAGGGGGCGCCTCACGATCGCCCGCGCCTCGATATCCGGGGCGTCCAGCGGCGCGCTGTGGGGGGCGCTGGCCGGCATGCTCATGTCCGCCGGCCAGAACGTGGGCGGCACGGGAACGTGGGTCGCGGGCGGGATCATCGTCGGCGCGCTTATCGGCATGGCGCTGTCTGCCCTGGCTTTCATCATTCGCGGGCGCGGCCGCGATCTGGTGTCCTCCCAGCAGGTCGTTGCTCTGCGCTATGCGGTTCTGGCGTCAGCCGACATCGACCGCGCCTACGCCCTCCTGCAACGCACGCCCGGCAACCGGGCGCGCGTCGTGCGTCCGCGCCAGGAAGAGAAGCGCTCGCAGGCCAACTCCGTTGGCTTCTTCCCGGACGGACGCCCCCGGTTCGGGGCGGCCACGAAAGACGGCGACGTCCCGGGGGGACAGGGCGCGCCCGACTCTCGCGAGGACGCCCCTTCCTCGCCCCCCGAGGGGGCCAGACCGAGGCATGAGGTGCGACCGGGCGCACCTCAGCGCGACTGAATGGTCGCGATCCATTCCTCGACGCCCGCGATCGTGCGCGGGATGTCCTCCGAGATGCGGCGCACCGACCCGTTTGCCTCCACGACCACGTCGTCCTCGATGCGCACGCCGATGCCCCGGTACTCCTCGGGGATCAGCAGGTCGTCGGCGCGAAAATACAGCCCCGGCTCGATCGTGAACACCATGCCGGGCTCCAGCAGGGCGCCCTGGTAGAGCTCGGAACGGGCGCGCGCGCAGTCGTGCACGTCCAGGCCCAGGTGGTGGCTGGTGCCGTGCGGCATCCAGCGGCGGTGCTGCTGGCCGGTGGGACTGAGGGACTCGGCGGCCGACACGGGCAGGATGCCCCACTCTTCCAGGCGAGCCGCGATCACCTCCATGGCGGCGTCGTGCACGTCCTTGAAGCGCACGCCCGGCTGATTCGCGCGGGCCAGGGCGGCCTCGGCGGCGTCCAGCACACCCTGGTAGACGCGGGCCTGCACCCGCGTGAAACGCCCATTCACGGGCAGCGTACGCGTGATGTCGGCGGTGTATAAAGAGTCGACCTCGACGCCAGCGTCCACGAGCACCAGGTCACCCTCGCGCACCGCGCCGTCGTTGTCAATCCAGTGCAGCGTGTTCGCGTGATTGCCGGACGCGGCGATCGTGTCGTAGCCCAGGCCATTTCCCTCTTCGCGGGCGTTCGCGGCGAACGCTCCCTCGATGACGCGTTCGCCCCTGCGGTGCCCGACGGCGCGCGGCAATACGCGGATGATGTCCTCGAAACCGGCCTTGGTGACCTCGACCGCTCGGGTCATCTCCTCGATCTCGAAGCGATCCTTGGTCAGGCGGATTTCGGAGAGGCGCTCCTCGAAACGTTCGTCTTCTTCCCGCGCGTCGTCCCTGGAGGGCAGGCCCGACTGGATGCGGATCTCGTTAACCATGTTTTCGATCGCGGAATCGACGTTGCGCACGATCCGCAGGTTCACCTGACCCGCATCCTTTGCCAGCGCGTCGCGCAGCGTGTCGATGTGTCGGGTTTCCAGTCCCGTGGCGGCGGACACCTCCTCCAGCGAGGGGCGTGCGCCCACCCAGAACTCGCCGTAACGGGGGTTCGCGTAGAACTCCTTGGACGAACGTGAGGCGCGAGGTTTGAAGAACAGCAGGGGAGTATGGGTGCCGTCCTCGTTCGGTTCCAGGACCACCACCGCATCCGGCTCTTTCTCACCGCCCAGGCCCGACAGGTGTGCGAAAGCGGAGTGGGCGCGGAAACGGTAGTCGCAGTCGTTGGAACGGACCTTGTAGGGGCCGGCGGGCACCACCAGGCGTTCGCCCGGGAAGGGGGCGCCAGCCGCGATCGCGCGTGCGGGGAGAAAGTCAGCAACGCGCTCGCGGGGCGGCAGCTCCGTGGGGCGCGGCCCCCACCCGGTGCCGATGAAATCACGGAAAGCTGAGGACTGGGGCTGACGCGACCGGCTTTCGCCGCGCTCGGCCATGGACGGGGAAGCTTCTTCACTCATGGCTCCCATTCTACGGCGGCAGGGCGGACGTGGGGACGCCGATGAGCACACGAAAACCCGGCCTCGTCCCACGGCTCACAATGCGCGCGGGACGAGGCCGGGGCGGGCGGAGCGGCTCAGCCCTGGAGGGTGAGTTCGCCCGCGATCGACAGGTCCATCCACCGTCTGAAATCCTCGCCCCGCTTGCCCTGGGACAGCAGGAACACGGTCTTTGCGTACAGGGCCTCAAGCGTCATGTCGTGCGCGCCGATCGCGCCCAGCTTGGCCAGGGCATCGCCGGCCTCGTAATGGCCCAGCATGACCTCGGCCTGGTAGCACTGGGAGGCGACGATGATCGGCACCCCCGCCTCCGCCAGCTGGGCCAACACGTCGACGAAGCCCGGTTCGTCGGCGGGAATGTTGCCCACGCCGAAGGTGCGCAGGATGAGCGCGTCGGGGGGCGGGGTGATCGACGCGCGCAGCCGGGCGGCGGTCATGCCCGGTACCACGTCGATGACGGCCACGTCTTGGCGCGTGTAGGCGCCAGGCGCCTGCCACCCGGTGCCCGGGCTGGGGGCGCCGTACCAGCGCCAGGGGGCACCCGTGCGCGCCATGGGGGACACGGAGGGTGACTCGAAGCCGCGGAACGCCCACGACGAGGTCTTGGTGGCGCGGTTGCCCGCCAGGAGCTTGTGCCCAAAGAACAGCATGACGCCTCTGGCGTGGCGAGAGATTGCGGCGCGCAGGGCGCCCGTGACGTTCGCGGAGGCATCCGAACCGACGACCCCCAGGGGATACTGCGACCCGGTGACGACGACGGGCTTGCCCAGGTTTGCCAACGCGAAGGACAAGGCGGCGGACGTATAGGCCATCGTGTCCGTGCCGTGAAGGACCAGGAAGGCGTCGGCCTCCTCGGCGTGCGCGTTGATGTCGTCGATGATGGCCTGCCAGTCCTCGGGTGTGGCCTGAGAGGAGTCGATCAGGGGATCCAGCGTGGACATCGAAATGTTCGATGCTAGCTCGATGCCCTCCAGCTGGGAACCAAACCACCCCTGCAGGTCGGCGCCGGGGCGCAGGCCCTCGGGGGAGTCGACCATGCCGATCGTTCCGCCGGCGTAGGTAACGTGAAGACGCACGGTTTTTCCTTTCCGGGTGCCGTCAGTCGCCCGAGACCAGGGTTTCTTCGCCCTGCAGGGAGGCGGCCGCCTCGTCGGTCAGGCTGCCGACGCGGCCTCGCACGAAGTACCAGCCGACGACCATGAGGATGACGACGACGCCGAAGAGCGCCAGGGTCCAGCGGCCCGACTCGGAGGTGACGTTCGAGCCGACGACCACGGTGAAGAACAGCAGCGCCAGGTAGTTCGTGTAGGGGGCTCCGGGCATACGGAACTCGGGGCGCTCGTCCTCGCCACGCTTGACCTTACGCATGAAGGCCAGGTGCGAGATGAGGATCATAGCCCAGGTGCCGGCGATGCCGATGCCCGCCAGATCCATGACGATGTTGAACGCTTTCTCCGGCACGAAAGCGTTGATGAGGACGCCCAGCAACCCCAGGGACGCGGTGACGACGATGCCGCCGTAGGGAACGTGGTGCTTGTTGAGGCGGGCGGCGAAGCGCGGCCCCTCGCCGACGAGCGCCATGGAGCGCAGCGTGCGCCCGGTGGCGTATAGGCCCGCGTTGAGGGAGGACAGGGCGGCGGTCAGGACGACTACCTGCATGATGTCGCCCGCGTGGGGCACCCCCAGGCCAGAGAAGAAGGTCGTGAACGGAGACTCGCTGGAGGAGTACGCGTTGTAGGGCAGGGCGAGGGCAAAGAGGACGACCGAGCCGACGTAGAAGAAGAAAATGCGGATGACCATCGAGTTGACGGCCTTGGGCAGGATCTTCGCGGCGTCCTTTGCTTCGCCGGCGGCGACGCCGACCATCTCGGTGCCGCCGAAGGCGAAGACGACGCCGAGGGTGAGCGCGAAGACGGGGCTCAGGCCCTCGGGGAACCAGCCGCCGGATTTGGAAATGTTGTGCACTCCGGCGGTGTATTCGGAGATCGGCGCCTGGGTAATGATCGCCCAGATGGCGACGGCCATGAAGATGAGGATGGTCGCGACCTTGATCATGGCGAACCAGAACTCGGCCTCGCCGAAGGCCTTGACGGACATCATGTTGAGGACGAACACGAGCGCCAGCGCGATCAGCGCGATGACCCACTGTGGGACGCTCTGGAACATCTTCCAGTAGTGCATGTAGAGCGCGACGGCGGTGATATCGGCCATGACGGTGACGGCCCAGTCCAGGAAGAAGAACCAGCCGGTGACGAAGGCGCCCTTCTCACCCAGGAACTCGCGAGCGTAGGACACGAAGGCGCCGGAAGAGGGGCGCCGAACGGCGAGCTCGCCCAGGGCTCGGACCATGAGGAAAGCGAAAAAGCCGCACACCGCGTAGGCGAAGGCCAGGGCGGGGCCACCCTGCGCCAGGCGGCCGCCGGCTCCCAGGAAGAGGCCGGTGCCGATAGAGCCGCCGATGGCGATCATCTGGATGTGTCGGTTTTGCAGGGCCTTGTTATATCCGGCGTCTCCCGCGTCCGTCGCAGCGAGTTTCCGGTCGTGCTCGTTGTGTGACACGCATGTACTCCGATCAATGTTAATAGTGGCTAAGAGGCGGATAGGCGTCAGTTGCCTGGGGACCTCCGTTTGTCGCCGTGTGCGGATCGATGTTCGCGCCCCGCGCAACTTTACGGGGGCGAGACAAGACTCAAGCATAGTCAACGTCTCTCATGCCCGCCTGGTGCTGGCGGGTGCCGACACTGAGAACGGTTGTATGAGTGGGTTCATGGGGTAATCTCAGATGGTGAAGCGAATCGACCCCCATACCCACAGTGCCTATTCCGACGGGACGGATACCCCCGCGCAGCTGCTCGCGTTCGCCGCGCGCGCCGGGTTGGATGCGATTGCGCTGACCGATCACGATACGACCGCCGGGTGGGACCAGGCCGCGTCCGCCGTCCCGGGCGTCGGCGTGAATCTCATCCGAGGCGCCGAGATCTCTTGCTCCACCTCGGGCATTTCCGTGCACCTGCTGGGGTACCTCTTCGATCCGGAAGACCCCGGCCTCGTCGATGTTTTCCGGCGCACGCGCGAGGACCGCGAGACCCGCGCGCAGCGCATGGTGGGTAGGCTCGAGGCCGACTATCCGATCTCGTGGGAGGACGTGCGAGCCTTCGCCCCCGACGGTGGGCCCGTGGGGCGTCCACACATCGCCGACGCCCTGGTTGCGGCCGGCTGTTTCCCCGACCGCAGCGCAGCGTTTATCCAGGCGCTGCACCCCTCCGGCCCGTACTACGTGCACCACTGGGCTCCCGATCCAGTCGATGCCGTGCGCCTCGTGCTCGAGGCCGGGGGAGTCCCTGTCCTGGCTCACCCTCGCGCGCGCGCGCGTTCGCGCCTGCTGCCCGAGACCGTGATCGGGGACATGGCCGATGCCGGGCTCTTTGGTATCGAGCGCGATCACCGCGATCACGAGGCAGAGGATCGCGCGGACGTCGATCGCATCGCGGGGGAGCTGGGGCTGGCGATTTTCGGGTCCTCTGACTATCACGGGACGGGCAAACCCAACCGCATCGGAGAGAACATGACGGATCCGCGCACGATCGCCGAGGTGATCGAGCGGGGGCGCATCGGGGTGGTTGAGCCGTGAGCGTTTTCGATGTCACTCTCTTTACGGCGACGTTCGCGACGCTGATGGTCATCATGGATCCCATCGGCACCGTCCCGGTGTTCCTGGGCTTGACCAGCCGGTACTCCCCGCTGAAACAACGCCGCGCGGCAATCCAGGCGACCTCCGTGTCTTTCGGGGTCATCGTTACCTTCGCGATCCTGGGCGGGCAGATCCTGCAGCTGCTCCACATTTCCGTGGAGGCTCTGCAGCTCTCCGGAGGCGTCCTGCTGTTCCTGGTCGCCATGGAGCTCCTGATGGGCACGGAATCCTCGTCCCCCGATACGGGCGATGAGAGCGTGAATGTCGCGCTCGTACCGCTGGGAACGCCGCTCTTGGCGGGTCCCGGTTCGATTGTGGCCGTCATGGTCGCCGTCGGTCAGGCGGGCAGCAACGTCGGGTCGTGGGTCGCGGTGCTGCTTGCCGTCGTCCTGGCGCACGTTGTCATGTGGCTGACCATGCGTTTCTCGTTGATGCTCTCGCGGCTCCTCGGACCCGGAGGCATCATGCTGCTGACCAAGATTTCGGGTCTGCTGTTGGCGGCGATTGCGACCCAGCTCATCATGGAGGGGATTTTCCAGTTCATCGCGGCCTCGCACCTCTCCTGACCTGGCCTGATGGGCCTGCTTTGTGTTCGTTGGTGTGGCGCTGTCGTGGCGCCGGGCGGCACGCCGATGTGTGATTCTGGGAAATCTGTTCATTTCGGTCAGGAAGTATTGTAAGGTGGGCGTGAACGCCGTGGCGCGACGCGGTTCGCACCGGTCAGGGTCACGCATTCATCCCTCTCAGCATCCGTATCAGGAGAAACTAATGAAGAAGACGAGTTCGTCTCTGCTCGCCGCAACCGCGGTGCTCGGTTTGATCGTTGCTTCGGCCGGTGCTGCTTTCGCTGCCGAGACCCCCGCTGACAAGCAGCCCTCGTCCCCCGCTACCACCGCCCCCGATGGTAAGCAGGAGCCGGCCCCCGGCGACAAGCAGACTCCGCCTCCCGGTGGTGGCCAGACTCCGCCTCCCGGTGGCGGTCAGACCCCGCCCCCCGGTGGTGGCCAGACCCCGCCCCCCGGTGGTGGCCAGACTCCGCCTCCCGGTGGCGGTCAGACTCCGCCCCCCGGCGATAACCAGACGCCCGCCCCCGGCGGCGACCAGGGCGCTGGCGGTTCCTCCGGTGCCGTTGGCGGATCCGGCGTGAGCACCCGCGGCCAGATCTCGACCGGCAATGGTCCGGCCCCCGTTTCTGCCCGCGGTGGTATCCGAAACTCCTCCCCTCAGGGTTCGGCGCTGGCTAATACCGGTTCTACCGCGTCGCTCGCCGCCGGTGCCGGTGTGATCGCCCTGGCTGGTGGCGTGAGCCTGGTGATTGCGCGTAAGCGTCACTGAGGCGTTTCGGCCTGACAAATATCGCGGACCCGCTCGATGAGGGCGGGTCCGCGATCTGTCTGGTTTGTGCAGATCGTCGGCTATTTGTGCACGAACGTGCACGTTAAAACGGTGAACTTGCACTGAAAAGTGGCTCGTTCGCCTTGAATCGATGCGCGCGACGTAGGCACAATGGAAGTACCGAATGTCACCATGAACTGAGCCCTCATGATGAATCGGTGATGGGAAGTGGCATCGCTTAAACGAGGGGTGCCACTTTCCTGTTATGCGTCCCTGCGGACAGTGCCCCCGCAGGGGCGCACCTTTTTGTGGCCGCGTGAGCAGCGGGAGGCCGGAGAGGGGACGGTGGAGAAAGGTCGATCGGGGGCACCGTGACGTGTGCATTTGGTCGCGTGAGTTCGCGGCAAGGGTGTGTTCCATCACGCGTGTCGGGGTGGTGAATATCCCACAGGCGCGTCCGAGTGGGGAAAAGAGCGCAGCTATCGCTACCCTCTAGAACATGAGGCCCGACCCCGCCCTCGGGGTGCTCGCCCCGGCGAGAGTGGCGCAGTTACAAAAAAGGAAGACGAATGACGCTGGATCTGACGCAGTCGCTGCCCTCACACGTGCGCGCGACCTCGGGACGCCCCGTTGAAGATTCGACCCTGATGGAGGTGTGGCAGGGACTGTCCGCCGCCATCGTCGATCAGATTGCTGACAACTGGGCCGCCACTACTGAGCGCTATGCTAAGGGTCGTCAGGAACACTACTTCTCAGCGGAGTTCCTCATGGGGCGAGCCCTGCTGAACAACCTGTCGAATCTCGGCCTCGTCGATGAGGCGCGCGAGGCTCTGGCCCGCTACGGCCTGGACCTGGGGCAGGTCCTCGAGGAAGAACCCGATGCGGCCCTCGGCAACGGCGGCCTCGGCCGCCTGGCCGCCTGCTTCCTGGACTCCTGTGTCACCCTCGACCTGCCCGTTCGCGGCTACGGCATTCTTTACCGCTACGGCCTGTTCAAGCAGCTCTTCGACAACGGCTTCCAGACCGAGCATCCCGACCCGTGGATGGAAGACGGCTACCCCTTCGTGACGCGCCGCGAGGAGCTCGCCCGCATTGTTTCCTACGCGGATCTGACCGTGCGCGCCGTCCCCTGCGACATCGCGATCACCGGATATGGCACCAAGAACGTGGGTACCCTGCGCCTGTGGAAGGCCGAGCCCATCGAGGAATTCGACTACGACGCTTTCAACTCCCAGCGTTTCACCGACGCGATCGTTGATCGCGAGCGCACCATGGACATCTCCCGTGTCCTGTACCCCAACGACACTACGTTCGAGGGCAAGGTCCTGCGCGTCCGCCAGCAGTACTTCTTCTGCTCCGCCTCGCTGCAGGAGATCGTCGAAAACTACGTGCGTCACCACGGCACCGACCTGACCGGCTTCGCGCGCTACAACGCCGTCCAGCTCAATGACACCCACCCCGTCCTGGCCATCCCCGAGCTCATGCGCATCCTCATGGACCAGCACGGCTTGGGCTGGGAGGACGCGTGGGCTGTCGTCTCCAAGACCTTCGCCTACACGAACCACACGGTCCTGGCCGAGGCCCTGGAGACCTGGGACATTCACATCTTCGACCGACTGTTCCCGCGCATCTCCGAGATCGTGCGCGAGATCGACCGTCGCTTCCGTATCGACATGGCCGGCCGCGGCCTCGACCAGGGAACCATCGACTACATGGCCCCCGTCGCGGGCAACTCCGTGCGCATGGCGTGGATCGCCTGCTACGCCTCCTACTCCATCAATGGTGTCGCCGCCCTGCACACGGAGATCATCAAGCGCGACACCCTCAAGGAGTGGCACGCCATCTGGCCCGAGCGCTTCAACAACAAGACCAACGGCGTCACCCCGCGTCGCTGGCTCAAGCAGTGCAACCCGCGCCTGGCCGCCCTCCTCGACGAGGTCACCGGCTCCGATGCGTGGGTTCGCGACCTCACGGAGCTGGCCAAGTTTACCTCCGCCGGATCCGAGGCGGTTCTCGAGCGTCTCGACCGAATCAAGTATGAGAACAAGGTGGACTTCGCCGCCTGGGTGAAGGAACGCGAGGGCGTCGACATCGACCCCACCGCGATCTTCGACGTTCAGATCAAGCGCCTGCACGAGTACAAGCGCCAGCTGCTCAACGCGTTCTACGTCCTGGACCTGTATTTCAGGCTCAAGGACGACCCGACCCTGGACACCCCCAGCCGCGTCTTCATTTTTGGAGCGAAGGCGGCCCCCGGTTACATCCGCGCCAAGGCCATCATCAAGCTCATCAACGCTATCGCCGAGCTGGTGAACAATGACGCGGACATCAACGGCCGCATCAAGGTCGTTTTCGTTCACAACTACAACGTCTCGCCCGCCGAGCACATCATCCCCGCCGCCGACGTCTCCGAGCAGATCTCGATGGCCGGCAAGGAGGCATCGGGCACGTCGAACATGAAGTTCATGATGAACGGCGCGCTGACCCTGGGCACCCTGGACGGGGCGAACGTGGAGATTCTCGAGGCCGTGGGCGAGGAGAACGCCTATATCTTCGGCGCGACGGACGAGCAGCTGCCCGAGCTGCGTCGCTACTACGATCCGCGTTGGCACTATGAGAACGTCCCTGGCCTCAAGCGTGTCATCGACGCCCTGACTGACGGTACGCTGTGCGACTCGGGTTCCGGCTGGTTCCACGACATCCGCCACTCGCTCCTCGAAGGTGGATTCGATCCGGCCGACGTCTACTACGTCCTGGGTGACTTCGCATCCTACCGCGAGACCAAGGATCGCATGGCCGCGGATTACCGCGACCGCTCGGCCTGGAACGCGCGCGTGTGGGCGAACATCTCCCGCTCCGGTCGTTTCTCCTCCGACCGCACGATCTCCGACTATGCGCGCGAGGTCTGGCGCATCGAGGGTGAGCCGATCGCCTGACGCGTGCGCGTGAGTGAGGCCCGGGACCGAGCGGTCCCGGGCCTCACTCATTGATGCTCTTGTGATCTGTGTCTCGTTTTCCGAGATAGCTGTATTACTGTGTTGACACAGTTGGGAAAGGCTGTCATTGTATTACTGTATTAATACAGCAAGACAGGAGGGGTACATTGATGCGCATCGATGACACCCGCCCCATCTGGATCCAGCTGGCCGACGCCTTTCGCGCCCGCATCATGAACGGCACGTGGAAGCCCGGAGCGAAGATCCCATCCGTCCGAGACCTCGCCATCGAGGCCGGCACGAACCCCAATACCGTCCAACGAGCCCTCGCCACCCTCGACGACGAAGGACTCACGATCCCGAAGCGAACCGCCGGGCGATTCGTCGCCACTGACGACAAGGCCCTGCATGCCCTGCGAAGGGACGACGCGCGGGCAGCGGCAGACACCTACGTCCGCACCTGCCTGGCGCTCGGAATCGACCGGGAAAGCGCCCACAGTCTCGTCGATGAGCATTGGAACTCCGACTCATAGCACACAGGAGGCATCCCCTCATGACCACCCAATCCCCGGGCGCCACAACGGCGTCCCCTGGCCTCGTTCACATCGACGGCCTGACCAAGCGCTACCGCGCGACGACCGCCCTGCAGGACTTTCACCTGACCCTCGACGCCGGCCACATCGTCGGCCTCATGGGACCCAACGGCTGTGGCAAGACCACGCTGTTGAAGATCCTGGCCGGCGTCCTGTCCGACTACGACGGCACCGTCGCCATCAACGGGCACCGCCCCGGACCCGTCTCCAAGTCCATCGTCTCCTACCTGCCCGACGCCGACTTCCTCAACGTGGAATGGACCGCGCGCAAGGTCATCGCCGAATACTCCCGGTTTTTTGCCGACTTCGACGCCGACAAGGCGGCCGCCATGGTCGACTTCTACGGCCTGCCGCAGGGGCGGCCACTGCGCGAAATGAGCAAGGGCATGGGTGAGAAGCTCCAGATCAGCCTCATCATGTCCCGGCGCGCCCGCGTGTTCCTGCTGGACGAGCCCATCAGCGGCGTCGATCCCGCCACCCGCGACGTCATCCTCGAGGGGATCCTGCGCGAGTTCGACCCCTCCTCGCTGCTCATCATGTCCACCCACCTCATCTCCGACATCGAACACTTCGTCGACTACGCGCTCTTCATGAAAGGGGGGAGCATCTTCCTCCAAGGCGACGCCGACGACCTGCGTGCCACGCGGGGGGACTCCCTCGACGCAATCTTCCGAAAGGAGTACCGCTGATGTACCCGACACTGCTGTCATATGAAATCCGCTCCCGAGCCTGCGCCGACGCGCGCATCCTCGCGGCGCTCGCCGCGGTCGCCGCGGCCACCCTCGGCGTCATCGCCCTCGGTATCCCCGGCCTGAGCGGTTCCGCCACGACACTTGCCTACATCATATGTATCGCGACCCCCGTCGGGTTCGCGGTGATCGGGATGAGCGACTACTGGAAGACCCTCTACGGCCAACGCGGCTACTTCACGATGAGCCTGCCGACTTCGGGGGCGTCGATCTTCTGGGCAAAGGTCACCCGGATTTTCCTCGAATCACTCGTCGCCCTCATTTTCACCATCGGAGGCATCATTGCTACTGCCTCCGTGACGGCCTGGCGTAACGGATTGACCCTGACCGAGTACACCGCCAATTTTCGCGCCGCCTTCGCAATCTTCCCCACCTCGGTCCTGGTCATGCTGGCGATCGGGCAGATCGTTTCGACGTTCGGCCTCATCGTGCAAGCCTGCGCCGTCATGACGATCGGGGCTGAGGGACGCTTCAACCACATGGGCTTCGGTGCGCCGATAATAGGTTTCATCATCCTTTACCTCATCAACCAAGTGCTCAGCGGCGTCGGTACCCTCTTCTCCCCGCTGTCCGTGAACATCACGACCGGGCGATTGAGTACCGAGATCATGTGGACCTCGTTCATCTCCACGATCAATACTGATGAGTCGCCAAACGTCATTGGGGTGGGGGCATACGTACTCTTCCCGCTGTTCGCTCTCGCCCTGGGGATCTGGGCCTCTCGCTCCATCGAGAAGCACACGTCCCTGCGCTAGTCACCCGTCCTCGCGCGCGAGCCCAGCGTCCGCCCGCACCGCGAGCGCGCGAGGACGATGGCAGCGTCGACGAAAGGAGGCGAGGCCCCCAACGCGCGTTTGCCAGGACCGAGCACAGGAGGTTTCGATGTCCTACTTATCGTCAGCGATCAGCGCCTTCGTCCAACTTGGCCTGGTCCTCGTGCTTCCCCTCGCGTGGTGGGCGCTGGCCGCGCGCCGGACCGTTGCCTTTCTCACGTGGATCGGTCTGCGCAGACCGACGTGGCGCGCCAGCGCGCCGCAGCTCGCGTGCGCAGCGCTGTCGTGGGTATTCGTCGGGCTGGTTTCGATTGTGCTGCTGCAATCGCTCTCACGCGGTGAGCCCGCCTCGCGTTTCGCTGGAAGCGGCCTTGCCGGGGTTGTTCCGGTCCTGCTCTTCGCGATCATCCAGACCTCCCTCGCCGAGGAGATCTTCTTCCGAGGCTTCCTCGGAAAACGGCTCATCGCCAGATGGGGATTCGGGGTCGGAAACGCGGTGCAAGCCGTGGTCTTCGGTCTGCTCCACGTCGCCCTGTTCGCCTCCATCGCGGGCCCGATACAGGTCGTCCTGATCGGCGCCGCAACAGCTGCCAGCGGGTGGATGACGGGGTGGATCAACGAAAAGGGGGCGGAGGGATCAATCATTCCGGGCTGGTTGCTGCACGCGACGGCCAACCTGATCGTCGGACTTGGAACCGCCTTCAACCTACTGGCCTGAAACCCGACGCCACCAGCGACGCGCGGGTCGCTGGTGGCGTTGCCTCTGCCGGGGTTATGCCGCTGGTCGGGTTGTGCCTGTGCCGGGTCCTCAGGAAACGCACACCGGGCATTGAGGAATCATGCAGGCTCTTATGATGGTGTAAGAGCATTGCGCGATGAATCCTCGAAAGGAAACCTGTGGAACCAGCGACCGAGTCATTCGTCCCTGCGAGCCCGGATCTGATCTGGATGGTGTTCATACAACAGGTGCTCGTCCTTATCGCATGGGTCATCGGCCTCGTTGTGCGCCGCGTGCTCAAGAACCGCATGACGATGTCGACGGCATCGGCGACCCTGGCCGGACTGGCCGGGCTGTGGGGTGGGCTGGTCATCGCGGGGTGGATTTTCGACTCGGGCGACCTGTGGAAACCGGACATGATCGGTGTCGCCGCGCTGGTTGCCCTCGTCGTCGTGGTGGTGGTCGCCCTGGTCACCGCTTACCTGCACCCGCGCCCCGGCCTCGAACCAATCGCCGAAGTTGCCCGGCGTGGAGAATCCGACTCCCGCGAGTTCAAGTCCAGCGCCCGGTGGAACATGCGGACGGGCAAGCGCGACGAAGCGATCGAAACCGTCATCGCCAAGACCGTCGCCGCGTTCATGAACTCCGGCGGCGGCACACTCCTGATCGGCGTCGACGACGACGGTCGGCTCATCGGCCTCGGCCCCGATTACGCGACCCTCAAGACTCCGGACGCCGACCGCTTCGAGCTGTGGATTCGCGACCTGTGGAGGCAGCGCCTGGGGACCAACGCGGCCGCGTTGCCCCGGCTCGATTTCGCGGAGGCCTCGCAGCCACAGGAGGGCTACGAGCGCCAGGAGGTGTGTCGGGTCACCATCCCGCCCTCGCCTCGTCCCGTCTACCTGAGGGGGGCCAAAGGCAAGGGGGAAGCGGAGCTGTGGGTGCGTGTCGGCAATTCGACGCGGCGCCTTGAGGTGGTCGACGCGGTGCAATACGTGTCGCTTCGCTGGCCCGAAAGCGTGCGAGTGTCCCCCCTGACGCGCGTGAGGCTGTTCATGACGCTGCGCCACCGCGAGACGCCCACGCGCCTGCCGGGCGTCGTACAGCGCGTGCTCGCCGAGGGTGGGAGCGGCGAGATTCCCGCATCCGAGGGCGAATGACCCGCGGGGGAAGTCGGATACGAGGTCTATGACAACGGCGGCATCAACTGAGGGCGCAGCTCCTCAGCGTTGCCGAAGCAGTTCCTGGCCGCTGTTACCTCTCACGTGAGCCTGTCGCCCGGTGATGTTGCCCGGCGATCTCGCACGTTCACCCGCCGGGGTACACGCCGATCGAGCTGCCCACACGCGCCCCAGCGGGTTTTCGCCGCCGACCAATGCACACGGCGCGCGGCACGCGAACGCCTCACTCGCCGCCCTTGCGGCGACGGATGCGCTTGCGGGCGCGAGGCGCGCGCTCACCACCGGCTGAGGGGCCGCCCTCGGTGCCGCCAGAACGCGGCGAGTGTTCACCGCGTCCGCGGCCCCTCGTGCCGCGATCGGAGCGGCCACCCTTGCCGGCGTTCAGCGTGCGATCACCGTCCTGGGAGCCGCGCGACCGGGACCCGCGGGTTGAGCGCGAGGGATCAGAGGACTTCGCCGACCGCCCACGCCCGCCGCGCGAGGAACGCGACCCGCCGCGTGAGCCGCGGCCTCGTCGCTCAGAGCGGGGTGAGGAGCCTCCCAGATCCTCGAGGAACTCGGCGTCCAGGCCGGGGCGCGTGCGCTTGGCGCGCGGCAGGCGGCCCGTCGTGCCCTCGGGGATGTCCAGGTCGGTGAACAGGTGAGGGGAGGTGTGGTAGGTTTCGAGCGGATCCGGTACACCCAGGCCCAGGGCCTTGGAGATGAGGGACCAGCGCGGCGTGTCATCCCAGTCCACGAAGGTCACGGCCGTCCCCGAGTTGCCGGCGCGGCCCGTGCGCCCGATGCGGTGGATGTAGATCTTCTCGTCTTCGGGGCACTGGTAGTTGATGACGTGCGTGACGTGCGTGACGTCGATGCCGCGCGCGGCGACGTCCGTCGCAACCAGGACGTCGACCTTGCCGTTACGGAACGCGCGCAGTGCCTGTTCGCGCGCGCCCTGGCCCAGGTCGCCGTGCAGCGCGCCAACGGCGAAGCCGCGGGCGGTCAGATCCTCGCCGAGGCGCGCGGCGGTGCGCTTGGTGCGGCAGAAGATGACGGTCCGGCCGCGTCCCTGGGACTGCAGGATGCGGGAGAGAACCTCGACCTTGTTCATGGAGTGAACGCGGTAGATCACTTGCTTGACGGTGTTGACCGTCTGGTTCTGGTCGTCGGGGTCCTGGGCGCGAATGTGCGTGGGGTGGACCATGAAGCGGCGCGCGAGGGCCACGACCGGTCCGGGCATGGTCGCCGAGAACAGCATGGTGTGGCGGTTCTCGGGGACGCGCGCGAGCAGGGTTTCCACGTCCGGCAGGAAGCCGAGGTCGAGCATCTCGTCGGCCTCGTCAAGGACGACGGTTTCGACGCCGGACAGGTGCAGGTGACCCTTGCGCAGCAGGTCGATGAGGCGGCCGGGCGTGCCCACGACGATGTCAGCGCCGCGCGTGAGGGCGTCGATCTGGGGCTCGAAGGCGACACCGCCGTAGATCTCCACGATGCGGGTAGACAGGTACTTGGAGGCGCCGCGCAGGTCCTGGGCTACCTGCTTGGTGAGCTCGCGGGTCGGCAGGATGATGAGGGCCTGCGGCTGATTCGGGTTGAGCAGCTGCTCGTAGCCCTCTTCGTCGGGCGCGATGACGTCTTCGAGGACGGGGATGCCGAAGCCGAGGGTCTTGCCGGTGCCGGTCTTTGCCTGCCCGATGATGTCGTGGCGTTCCAGCGCCGGGCCCAGCGTCAGCGCCTGGATGGGGAAGGGATGCGTGATGCCCTTGTCCTCGAGAGCATCGACGATCGGGTCGGTGACGCCGAAGTCCGCGAAGGATTTCTTGTCCAGGTCCTCGTCCCCCCTGTCGGTGATGTCGGGGGTGGCTTCCTGTTCCTTTGAGACGACCGGGTGAATGTTGCCGAGGCGGACAACGCCCGCGGAGTATTCGACGGGCGAGGCCGGGACCTGCGCGGCCTGTTCGTTATTGTCGTTGTCGGGGGCGGGCACGGCTGCCTCACTGCTCGTGGTAGTCACGATCTGCCTTGTCTCCCGGGCATTTCCGGGGTCGGGGTCGGTGCCGATCGCGCATTGTCTGGCGCGGGGATACACGTCCGCGCGTACGTGGTATGTGTCAAGAATGCGACCGGTCTCTTTTTGGTCGCTTTTCAGTGTAACGGTGCTGACGTCGATAGCGAGGGAGGGGCTGGTCACAGCGCGTTGTTTCGTGGAGTGGGAACGGGAATGGAACGGGGCTCATGGGGCGCTGCCAGGCACTATGCTGGAGTCATGGCACACGACTACGTTTCCGTTCCCGCCGAAGACGCCGACGTCGTCGGTATTCTCGCCTATTCCTCGCTGGCGTTCATGACTCGCCTGGCGAAGGACGGCGAGCAGGCGCCCACCTTCGAGGCCCACGTCGAGCACGCCCGCATGTCCGCCCAGTGCTTCGCGCTGTATCAGCAGCTGGAGGTGTGGAGCCGGCATCGCGGGTTCGATCTGATGGCTGCCGCCGAGGTCTTCTCCGGGACCTACGATGATCTGGATGCGCGCACGCGCCCCACGACCTTCGCCGAGCGCAGCGTCAAGACCTTCATCACGCGCGGCATGCTGGGCGACATGCTGCTGCGAGTCGCTCAGTCGCACGGTCTGTTCGAGGGCATGGAGGACGTGTGGCCGTTCGAGCAGGGACACTGGGTGCGCGCGCACCTGGGACCCCAGATTGAGAAGGACCCGCAGCTGGCGGCGCGCCTGTCGCTGTGGGGCCGCCGCGTCGCCGGCGAGGCGCTGGGCCTGGTGCGAGCAACCCTGTTCACCTACCCGACGCTGGCCACATCCCCGGAGAACGTGGACGAGATCACGGAGTACGTGATCGCGCGTCACGGGGAGCGCATGCGCGACATCCACCTGAAGGCGTAGCGCCGAGAGCACACAGTGGGCCGGGGCTGCCGCGGTCGGCAAACCGCCGAGGCTGCCCGGCCCGGTTCGTTGCGTGGGTTAGCCGATCGCGAAGCCGACGCGGCGCTCGGCCTTGCTGGCGATCTGCACGTATCCGATCGCGTGGGCGGGGACCAGGACGCGCTGTCCCTTGGTGTCGGTGAGGTGAAGGAGGGCGTTCTGGGAGACGGCCTCGTCCACTCTCGAGATGAGCTGCTCCTCGGTCAGGTTGACGTCGAGGCTGAGCTGGCGCGCGCCCCCTCGAATGCCGATAAAGATCTCCATGTTTGCTCCTTGCCGGGAAAAATCGTCGTGGCCATCATATGTGCCACAGATGCGGGTGGGGTCTGCCAGTATTGCGTCATGAGCGAAATCGAGGTCAGATTGCGGAGTCGGCCCGCCGGTTGGTGGCGTCTGCCCGAACTGAACCGGGAGCAGAAGGCGATTTGCGAGGCCGCGCGGGCGGGTGACGTGATCGCCCGGGGCGCCCCGTCCTCGGGGCGCAGCACCTGTGCGCTCGCGGTGTTTGAGCGCGCGGTGGGCGACGGCCTCTCCGCCCTGATTGTGACGCCCGACCGTACGCGCGCCGATGCCCTGACGCCTCAAGCCCAGGCCCTCGGGCCGTCCGTGGTGCGCCCGGTGCGCACGCCCGCCTCTTTCGCGTATCAGGTCGTGGCCACGTGGCGCACCCAGCGCGCCGCGCCGCTCCATGGGGTCGAGCTGGTGACGGGAGCCGCCCAGGATCAGATGCTGGCGGAACTGCTCGACTCCGTACGCGCGCCGTGGCCGCCAGAAATCGGCCCGCAGATGCGCGCCATGCCGGCTTTCCGTGCGGAGCTGCGTGACCTGGTGGCCCGCGTGGGCGAGGCCGGGATGAACGCTGCTGACCTGACGCGAGCGGGGATCAGGTTCGGCAGGCCCGAGTGGGAGGGGGCGGGCGCGATCGTGGCCGCCCTGGAGGAGGGACCCGAGCGTTCCATAGAGTATCCACTGGCCCTGCGCGTGGACCTGTCGCGCATCCAGTCCCTCGCCGCCGACCTGATCCGCAGGTGGGAGACGGATGGTCCGGCGCTCGGCGTTGAGGCGCCCCTCCCGGTGCCCGACGTCGTCATTGTGGATGACCTGCAGGACTGCACTCCCTCGACCCTCACGCTACTGGAATCCTGTAGGCGCGCGGGCGCGCGCATCGTCGCCTTCTCGGACTCCGACGTGGCGGTCGCCGGATACCGAGGGGGCGAGCCGCACCTGGACCGCCGCCTCGCCTCCCTCCTCGGCGTCGAGATCTCGGAACTGGGGCAGGTGTATAGAACCTCGCGCGCGGTGCGCACCGTGGCGCGCGCCGCATGCTCGCGCATCGCCCAGTCGGGTTCGCCCGCCCGACGCGATGCCGACGTTGCGGCCGGAGCGCAGGCGGGGCGGCTCGTCACGCACCTGGGGGCCACGCCCTCACAGATGGGGGCGCTGATCGCGCGGGCGATTCGCGCGCACCACCTGCACGACGGCATTGACTTCACGGACCAGGTCGTCATCGTGCGCAGCGCGTCGATGGTCGCCGACACGCGCCGCTACCTCGCTCGCGGCGGCGTTCCCCTGGCCGGGGGCGGGCACGCCTTCGACTTCGCCGCCCAGCCCACGACGCGGCTCCTGCTCGACCTCGTGACCCTGCCCATAGGCCTCACCGACACCGAGGCCGACGCGCGCCGCGAGCTGGCCGAGCGCCTCCTGCCCTCGCCCCTCGTGGGAGCCGACCCCCTGGCCGTCCGCCGCATCCTGCGCAGGCTCAACGCCGAGCGCGCCCTGGCCGCCCAGGTATCCGGCGACAAGGACGCGCCGGTCCCGCTGACGATGGTTGACCTCGTGGATGATCCATCCACGTGGCGGCCCGCCCTGGAACGGGGATCCAGGGCGGGGGCGGCGCTCGCCAGCTCGCGGCGCGCGTCGCCTCGTGTCGGTGAGGGCCTATGGGCAGGGTCACGAGGTCGAGCA
>NZ_FNLK01000008.1 GCF_900105015.1 Schaalia meyeri
CGACGGGTGGCGTGCGCGTACCAGCGCGTGGACGCGCACGGCCGCAAAAAGCTGAAAACGCAAGGGCGGGTGCGTGAAATAGGGGTCGGCGGCCCATCGATCGACGGCTCGTGAATACGCCTGCCGGATTCGTTCTCGCCCCGGTGGTCTCCCGCGTGCATAGGTTCAGCGTGTCGACGCGTGTCCCCTGAAATTGGCGGCGCTGGCTGCCCGGCCGCTGCCATTCTCAGGGGTTTCTCAGGTGACCCCCGTTGATTTTTGAGCTTTGCTTTTCACAATGGGAGCGTGTTGCAGCCCCTCGTCTCGGGCTGGCCGAGCGCGGTGGGGATCGCACGCCGCGTCAGGTCCCGGGACCGGGGGCTGCGGTACGTCCGGATCCGGGTACGTCCAGTTTTGGTGCGCGACTGCCCCGTTCTCCGCCGAACTATCGGTGTGCGTACGTGAACACGCTTACAATTGACGCATGGGTATCCTCGTGATTCAGAACGACCCGATCGTCCCGGCGGGTCAACTATCCGCCTTCCTGGGCGGCCACGAGGTGGTGCGCGCCTGGGAGGATCCGGCGCACATCCGCGAACTGTCCCGCGCGCCCCTGCCCGGCGCGCTGGTCCTATTGGGCGGCCGCGCGAATTGCTACGACGACGCCGGCTGCCCCTGGTTGGAAGACGAGCGAAAGCTGATGCGCCGCTGCGTGTGCGCGGGCGTACGGGTCCTCGGCATCTGCCTGGGCGCTCAGCTGATCGCCCAGACCTTCGGCGGGCGCGTGAGCGTGGGGGATATGGCGGGACCGGAGTACGGAGCCTTGCCCCTGATGTGGGGCACGAACGACCAAGCGGGTGGCGGGGGCGCCGTCCCGCTGCGCATGGCCCTGGCCTCCACGCATGTCGTCTTCGCGGATCACGAGGACGCGATCGTCGCGCTCCCCCCGGGCGCGCGCGAGTGGGCCCGGTCGGACAAATACACGCAGATCTTTTCCTTCGGCACCGCGCTGGGCGTCCAGTTCCACCCCGAGGTCACGCGCGAGATCGCGATCGTCTGGGCGTCGAATAACGACGTCGTTGACACGGAGGATATCGTCGCCGGCTATGACGCCCACGAGGGTGAGCTGGCCTCGACGTGTAAGACGCTGGCTGAATGGGTGTCGGGGGTCTTCTAAACACTCAAGAATCGTGGTGCGGGCACCCCCACGCGGTACCCGCACCACGACCAACCATCGGGCCTCGTCGCAGCGATGGAGATGAGGTCCGACCCTCATTCTAGGGCATACGCCACGAATAACAAGACTTTTTCACCAACCACTCCCGTCGTGCGGGAGACCGTGACAGCCCTGGCATCCACGGCACCGTTGCACCGGAAAAGGGCGTTCAGGGGGCCGCGACCTGCACAAAGGATCCGGTGCCCTGCGCCCAGACGCGCCGCTCGGCCGCCGAGATAAACGCCGCCTGGCCGCGGGTCAACTCGATGCTGTCGCCCCCCTGTTCCTCGCTCACGTGCAGACACACCGCACCCGACGTTGCGATCACGATGCGCGGCCCCTCGCCCGGCACCACGACCTCGTCACCGCGGGAAGCGTGCGCGCCCGGGGCCAGCGTCGTCACGGACAGCTCGAACTCCTGGGCGGGAGCCAGGAAACGGTCCGTGGTCTGCGAGGGGTGCTCGGGGGCCACGCGCACGGGCGGCAGCGCCGAGAACTCGGTGATCTCCACGAGCTGCGCGGAATCCACGTACTTGCGGGTCAGACCCGCGCGCACCACGTTATCCGAGGAGGCCATGACTTCGATGCCCAGACCCGACTGGTAGGCGTGGATCTGGCGCGGAGGAATGTACACAGCCTCGCCGGGTCGCAGCGACACGGGGTTCATGAGGAAGGCGACGATGATGCCCGGGTCCCCCGGGTGCTTCTCCCACAGGACGCTCACCAGCTCGTCCGTGCGCGGTGACGGCGAGGCGCCCGACGCCAGGCGCACGCGGCAGGCTGCGACGAACTCCGCGACGCGCTCGGGGGTCGCCGGGGAATCCTCGTCGAAGAGCCAGGTGGCCAGCGACCGCAGGCCACCGCGCACGGTCGACAGCTTCAGGCGGTGGCGCAGCCGTTCCGCTAGGTCCCCGTCCAAACCCACCAGCAGCTGTCGGGCTTTGCGCGGCACGCGGAATCCGACCAGCGCATGAAATTCGGTGAGCGCGTAGATCATCTCCGGCTTGTGGTTCATGTCCCGGTAGACGCGGCGCGTGTCCGTGCGTTCGATACCCAGGACTTCCTCACGCAGGTATCCCTCGCGCGCGATTTCCTTCGTCGGGTGCACCTGCAGCGAGAGGGTCTGGGCGGGGGCGATAATCTTCGCCAGGTAGGGCAGAGTGGGCCCAAAGGCGTACAGCAGCCCCCCGCCGAGCGCGCGCTTCGGGTCACGCCCGATGTGCTCCGAGAGGGTCTGCCCGTCCGCCAGCAGCGTTGGCCCGTCGGGGTGGGCTCCAAACCACACCTCGGACACCGGGTTGTCCCCGGCGGCAGCGCCCAGAAACTCGGGGATAGCGTTCGTGGATCCCCACGCGTCAGCTTTCGTCCAGCCGATCAGTCTTTCCATAGGTGGAATCCTATCGGGTTAGCGGCGCGGGGGACCAGGCCGGTCCCCTTCCCCGCTTCGCGGCGGTCTCAGGCGCCGGGCCGGGTAATGTTCTCGCGCGCCTCAAGGGCCGCGAAAGCGCCCGGAATCGCGTGCAGCTCGACGTACGTGCCGGACTGGACAATGCGGCCGGAGTCCATGACGATAATCAGGTCCGCGTCGCGCACGGCGCTGATGCGATGCGCGATCTCCACGATGGTCCGCCCGGCGCACAGGCGCGCGATCCCCTCACGCACTCGTTTCTCCGTGTCGGGGTCTACCTGGCTGGTGGCCTCGTCGAACACGTAGATCGCCGCGTCGCGGGCGAGCGCGCGGGCCAGGGCCAGTCGCTGGCGCTGTCCGCCCGAGAGGCGTTCGCCCATGTCGCCGACCACCGTGTCCAGGCCGTCCTTTTCGGTGGCGATCCAGTCCGTGAGATCGACGGCGGCCAGGACGCGGTCCAGGTCCTCTCCGGACGCGTCCGGCGCCGCGAGGAGGAGGTTGGCGCGCAGCGTGTCGTTGAACAGGTAGGGGCGTTGGGAGGCGGAGGCGACGGTGGATCGCAGGTCGTGCAGCGCCACGTCGGCGACGCTGGTGCCCCCGATTTTTACCTTCCCGCCAGCGGGATCCCAGGTGCGCGTGATGAGCGCGGCGAGGGTCGATTTGCCGGATCCGGACGCGCCGACGATGGCTGTTCGCTTGCCCGCGGGGATGCGGATGTTAACGCCGTCCAGGGCGACGGGGCCCGCAGCGGCCCGGTCCCCCTCGGCCGGGTAGGAGAAACTGACGTCCTCGAAGAGGATGTCGCCGGGGGTGAGGGGCAGGGGACGCCTCGGCTCCGCAACGGCGGGAACGCGGTCGGTGATCGTAAAGACCCGGGCGGCCGAAGCGAAGGCCTGGTCGAGGTCGGCGGCGAACTCCTCGACGGCCAGAACCGGCCCGAACGAACCCATCGCGATGCCCAGGGCCACCCCGGCCTGGGGCAGGGTCAGGGACTCGGCGATGACGTCGGAGCCTGCGACCAGGGCCACGGTTACGACACCCAGGGCCACGGCGGCCTGGTTGAGGCCTCGGCGCAAGGCGATCCACCGGCCCTGCGTGCCCATCGCCTCGCTGACGCGCTCCTCGATGGCTCTCATCTCGGCCTCACGGTGCTCCTGCGCCCCAAAGCTGAGGACCTCACGCACGCCCTGCACGGAGTCGGTGACGTGGGCCGCGAGAGCCCCGCGTCCCTCGCGCACTTCGCGCGCGGCGCGGGCGGTCGAGGCCGACCCGAGGAAGGGGACGACGGCTCCGACGACGAGGAGGAAGGGTGCCAGCACCGCAGCGAGCGTCCAGGAGGTGGCGGCACCCATCCACGCGAGGGAGAGAATCGGAACGATCAGGGCGGTGGTGGCGGGGCCCAGCGTGTGAGCGAAGAAGACCTCTACTCGATCGATGTCCTTCGTCACCCGGTTCATGATGTCGCCCGAATCCAGGCGATCCGTGCCCGCGGGGGCCTGCGGTTCAAGCCGATCGTAGAAGTAGTTGCGCAGCATCGCCAGGGAGTGAAAGGCCACGAAATGCCCGGCGAACTGCTCCAGGTAGCGGGCCAGGCCTTTCAGGAGGCTAAGAGCCACGGCGCACGCGATGACCGGGTCGATGCGCCACGTCTGCTCCCCCGACGCCAGGCCTGCGACAGCCCAACCGCCCAGGGCAAACAGCGCGACGCCGAGCATGAGGAAGACGATGCGCGCCGCGATGGAGGCCGCCAGCGGGAGCAGGACGCGCCGCGTGATCGAAAGGAGACGGAGGGCAAGTTGCCTGCGGTTCATCGGATCTTTCCCTCCTGCAGTCGAACGGTGCGCTCGGCGCCCTTGATCGTCGCCTCCCTGTGAGAGATCGTCAGGGTGGTGCGACCGGCACACACGGTATCCAGGGATGCCAGGATCTCGCGTTCGGAGGCCAGGTCCACGTGCGCGGTCGGCTCGTCCAGGATCATGATCGACGCGTTCTTTAAAATCGCGCGGGCGATCGCGATGCGCTGGGCCTCCCCGCCGGATACGGCCAGGCCTCGCGCGCCCACGCGGGCGTTCAGCCCGCCGGGCAGGCGTTCAATGAACTCACCCAGGTGCGCGGCGCGCAGGGCGTTGATGAGCTGAGGATCGGTCGCCGTGGGGGAAGCCAGGAGGAGGTTGTCACGCAGGGTCCCGGAAAAGAGGTAGGTGCTCTGTTCGACGACCGCCACCTGGGCGCGCGCCCAGGACAGGGGCGCGTCGGCGAGGTCGACGCCGTTGAGGCTCACGCTTCCGCGCGCGGGCCGCAGGAATCCCTGCAACAGGGCCGAGATGGTGGACTTACCGGCGCCCGAGGGGCCGGCCAGTGCGACGTGTTCGCCAGGGGAGACGGTCAGGTCGGCGCCCCGCAGGACGGGGGTGTTGGACCGGTAGGCGAAGCACACGTCCCGCAGGCGGATCTGGCCGGGCGCGGGCGGGATCGCGGGAGCAGAGGCCCCCGGGGATCGCTGACGGGCGGGGGCTGCGACGTGAACTTCTTGATTTCCTTGGTCGCGGCGATGCCGCCCATGCCGATGTAAAAAAATTGTCCGATGCGGTCCAGGGGGTCCAGCATGATGGACGAGAGTAGGACCAGGGATACGCCCTGTCCGACGGTGATGGCGCCCTGTTCCTGGCGGATGAGCGCCAGCGACATGGCGCCGGTGATCATGCCGAGCGAGAAAACGGAGTCGATGACCAGCAGGATCAGCTGGTTTCCGGCCAGGTACCGCATGACTTTGGAGCGCACCTCTTCGGCGGCATCGGCGAGGCGGCTGCCCATCTCGCGCCCCGCGTTCATCAGGGCCAGGTCGCCCAGGCCCTGTATGGCGTCGAGTTCCTTCGCTGCCAGCTGGCGCGAGGCTCCGCGGTAGCGCGCGGAGACCGGCTTGAAGGCCTTGCGGAATCCCAAGACGGCGGCGGGGACCAGGGGGATGGCGACGGCCAGGAAGGCACCGGAGATGGGGTCGAGGGTGAGCGCGACGAAGACGACGACCAGGATGGGTGTGGTCAGCGAGGCGATCATGGGCATCAGGAAGATTCCCTTGTACGCGGCGGACCGTTCCACGCCGTCGGTCGCGGAATTGACGATGCGCCCGGCGCGCTCGCTGGTGCGTTGCGAGGGACCCAGGGCAAAGACCTGGCGGATCATCGAGTGGCGCAGGGTGGGTTCCAGTTGGGTCATCTGGGCGCCGCCCAGGGCGCTCACCGCCCAGGCGAAGAAGCCGGAGCAGGCGGCTCCGGCGAGGGCGAGCCACCACGACGACCAGGCATGGCCCCGGACCGCCTCGTCGATGCCCCAGCCGACTGACAGGTAGGCGAGGGCCAGGGCGAGGGCCGTAGCCCAGGAGCTCAGGACGACGATCACGGGTTTCATCGTTCTCCCATCATGAGGATGCACACGACCACACTGCGAAGGATACCCTTAGTTGCGTTCTGACACGCTGTCACCAACGTGTGATGTTACCTGTTTCCATACACAAAACGGGTGCCTGTGCCCCATGAACGAGGCACAGGCGCCCACGTGCGCATCCGCTCAGGCCAGGCGGTACGTCCACCCGTAGGGGTCGGCCGCGCGCCCCCACTGGATGTCAGTCAGCCGACGGTGAATCTGGCGGGTCTTGTCCCCCACGGGAAGCTCCACGTCGAAGTCATCGCTGCCCAGGCGCGTGATCGGCGTAACCATGGCGGCCGTGCCGCACGCGAAGACCTCGGCGACAGCGCCCGAGCAAATGCCCTCGATGACATCGGCGAGGACGATCTTTTCTTCGCGGACATCACCGCCCTCCTCACGAAGCATCCGCAAGATGGCACTGCGCGTGCAGCCTTCGAGGATGACGCCGGAAAGCTCGGGCGTGCGAACCGTGCCGTCAGCCATGACGACGAACATGTTCATGCCGCCCAGCTCCTCCAGGTACCTCCCCTCCCAGGTATCCAGGAAGCAAACCTGGGAAAATCCTCTCGCCTCTGCCCGGATCTGCGGGAGCAGGGACGCGGCGTAGTTGCCGCCCGTCTTGGCGCTGCCCGTGCCGCCGGGACCGGCGCGGTGGTACTCGTGTTCTACCCAGATCGCCACGCCCGACAGTCCGTTCTTAAAGTAGCGTCCGGAAGGAGACCCGATGACGTAGTAGTCGACGACGCCGGCGGGGTGAATGCCCACGAACTCCTCCGAGGCGAACATGAAGGGACGCAGGTACAGGGAGGCCCCCTCGGCCTCGGGCACCCACTTCAGGTCCGCGCGCACGTAATCCACCAGGGAGGCCACGAAATCCTCGCGGCGCATCTCGGGCAGGGCCAGGCGGCGCGCCGAGTGGTTGATGCGGGCCGCGTTGTAGCCGGGGCGAAAGGTCCACACGGAACCGTCCGCGCGCTTGTAGGCCTTGATGCCCTCAAAGACGGATTGGCTGTAGTGGAACACGGAGGCGCCGGGCACCAGGTTCAGCGGGCCGTAGGCGATGACGCCGTGATCGGTCCAGCCGACCTCGCGGGTCCAACGCATGTGGGCCATGTGGTCCGTGAACTTCCTACCAAAGGCCAGCGTCGACATGATGTCCTCGTAGGTTTCTGGCGAGGCGGGGGCCGGGTTGGGGGTCAGCGGGAAACGACCGGCCAGCTCGTCGGCTGCGGGCAGCGCCAGGTCCGCGGACGCCTCAAGCTCCGTGGGAATATGCTGGATTGATGCCATGAGACCTCCTGTGGTGGTGCGACGCACATGTGAGGACAGGATATGCCCGCGGTGAGCGTCGCGGCCGCCACATTTCGGCATGTGGCCGACGCGCGCTCGTGTGGAAGTTTTCACGCCCGATTTGGCTCACGAAAGCCGCCCATTTTCTGTGGTCCATTCCCGCCTTCGCGCGCCGCGTCCGCCACGCTCCCAGCGAGTTTGCATCCGAAGGACGCGCACGAAGTGGTCCTCTCCGAATGCCTCGTCGGGCGATACGTGCCGGGTGTTGATCCTGCGATCGCGCCCGTGCCTCCCACGGCAACCGGATACGATCGACGTATGACGACACTACCCGACTCCCTGATCACAGCCCTGCCCGCCCGCGAGCGCCGCTCCCCCGGCCTGGCTCTGGCCGACGGGCGCTGGCTCGCCGCCGCGCAGGCGGGACTCTACGTGTTCCCCTCCCCCGCGGCCGCCGAGGAGGGATCAGGCGGGAGTACAGGCAAGAACGAGCCCGCGCGTTTCCCGTGGTACGACGTGGCGCGGGCGCGCTGGGAGGCCGATGGGCAGCTCTTCGCACTGGAATGGGTGGATCCCTCCAGGCGGCCCCTGACGGGGAAAACCGAGGGAGACCCCGCTCAGTTCATGCGTCACGCGAGCGAGTACGTGAACCACTCGATCGTGCTGCACACCCAGGTGGAGGCCCCGGGCGGGACGACCATCACCGCGTGGGTGCGCCGCGGCGAGGAGGGGCTCTTCTCGGTCCTCACGGCCGACGGTTCGCTGGACGCCGCAGGCCGCCGAGCGGCGGACGCGCTCGAGACGAGCGTGCGCGAGGCGGTCGGCCTCGACTGAGCGAGGCGCCCCCGCAACCCGCTTGGTGCAGCGGGACGCGGGGGCGCCGGTTGGGGCACGGAAACTTCAGGCGGCCTGGAAATAGGCGATGAGTGCCAGCAGCCACAGGTGCGCGGGGTAGAACACGTAGAAGAAGTACTTCGAGAAGCGCGTGTGGGGGCCGTGCTCGCCGTTGTACAGGTGCAGGACCGGGATCACCAGGACCAGCATGAAGTCCGAATTCTCCGCGAGCATGGACACCGTGGCCTGCCACGTGTCGTAGGGCTGCCACACCAGGGCGAACATCCCCGCGGCGAGAGCCAGGTAGGCCAGGTCGCGCCACACGACACGGGAGTAGAGCGCGTAAGTGATGACCATGAAGGGCAGGATCGGCAGGCCGCCCTCAATGGGCAAAATGGACAGGACGATGGAGCCCAGCAGCGCGCCGACGGTGGCGGCCCTGTGCCGCTTCGTGCCGGCGGCCCGCTTCACGAGGGCAAGAAGCGCTGTGCCCACGGCCAAGGTGAGGAAGATGTTGTTGTCGTACATGTGCACGTCGCGGGTGGCCAGCAGCTGGCCGAGCGCCAGGTTACCGACGGCCATGATGGCCGCGGCACCCCACAGACGCGTTAAGTATTTGCGCATGTTCGAGGTGTAGAGCACCCCCTCGACCGCTCCGTAGGCGAACCAGACTCCCACGCACCTGGTGACGACGTGGAAGATATCCGCCCAGATGACCGGAACCAGGCCGGGTACGTGCGGGAGATGGTCGAGGACCATGAGCGCCGCCATCGCCAGCTTGATCCAGTACTGGTTGACGCCCAGTCGCGAACGGGGAGCGACGTGAGCGGGGGCGGACAGTGCGTGTGCGGACATTGGAGTGCTTTCTCGTTGCTCAATAAGGACACTCCCAGTGTCGCCGAACACGCCGGTCCGGTTCCATCGGGGGCCACCCTGGTGTATCCCCGTCCCTCCCCGGGGAAAGTACCGGGGGACTGCCCCCATGCCGGGGCGCTACTGCGGCAGCAGTCGACGGTCGAAGGGGTCGATAGAGACGCCCTGGTCGAGGATCGTCCGACTCCATTCGCGGGCGCTGAACAGAGAGTGGTCGCGGTAGTTGCCGCAGGAATACACGTCCGTTCCGGGCACGTCCTCCCACGTCACGTCCTCGGCGATTGCTCGCAGGGAGGAGACCAGCGCGGCGGCTACCTCCTCAACCGTGGGGGTGCCCCACATGATGAGGTGGAAGCCCGTGCGGCATCCGAAGGGCGAGCAGTCGATGACGCCGTCGATACGGTCGCGCAGCAAAGAGGCCAGCAGGTGCTCGATCGTGTGCAGGCCCGAGGTTGGGATCGTGCCGCTGTTTGGCTGGACCAGGCGCACGTCGAAATTTGAAATCTGGTCCCCCCGCGGGCCCATCTCCACGTTAATGAGGCGCACGTAGGGCGCCTTGACGGCGGTGTGATCCAGGGTGAAACTCTCCACTTCGGCCATCGGTCAGTGCCTTTCTGTGTAGTTTTGCCTGCGTTGCTCCAGGCGCATGAGCGACCGGAAGGTCTCGGAATATTGGGGATCTTCCTCGCTCATGCGAGCGAGGTTTGCGCGGGCTTCCCCCAGCTTGCGGGTCAGGTCCATGCGCACCATTGCGGCTACCACGCCGCGGCAGTAGGAGCGCAGGTCTGCTTCGCCCGCGACGGGCAGCGGCGCCACGGCGAGCTCCGTCACTTCCGGGGCGAGGAACTCGCCGGCGGTCTCCAGGATGACCTGCACGAAGTGGCGGGACGCGGCCCGGGTGGCGTCCTCGCCCGGGCCGAAGTGGGCCTCGGCCTGGCGCATCATCTGGGTGAACGCGTCCAGTCCTCCGGCCGCTCGAATCACGTCGTGGACCGCCCGGTGCGTGGGAACCGTGAACGATTGGCCGTCCAGTTCCTCAAACCCGGAGCCGACGACGGCGAGCGGGTTCTGGAGCACCGCCTCCAGCGCCTGCCGTTCCACACGGCTAACCGGGTCCTCGTTCCCCCTGCGCTCGGGGACGGGACCGGGGCGACCCGCGCCCGCCATCTCGACGGTGCCGGGGCGCGCCTCGCGTTCGCTCACCTGCGCGCGGGCAGCGGCGCGGATCGCCTGCTCGACCGTGCGCGTGTCCATGCCCAGCCACCCGGCGAGCGCCCGCGTGTACTCCGTGCGCAGCGCCCGGTCCTTGATGTGGGCGACGATTCCGGCGGAGGCGCGCAAGCCCGCCACTCGCCCCTCGGCGCTGCGCAGGTCCATCTGAGACAGGACGGAACGAATCGCGAACTCAAACAGCGGGATGCGCGAGTCCACCAGGTCGATAACCGCCTGGTCCCCCGCCGACAGGCGCAGCTCGCACGGGTCCTGCCCGCCCGGTGCGACCGCCACGAAGGTCTGCGCCGCGAAGTTCTGGTCCTCGCCGTAGGCGCGCAGCGCGGCCTTGCGCCCAGCGCTGTCACCGTCGAAGGTGAAGATCACCTCGGAGCCGTGCGCGCGACCACTGGACAAGACGACTCCTGCGGCGGGGTCCGCGTGATCGCCCAGGAGACGGCGAATCACCCTGACGTGCTCGGAACCGAACGCCGTGCCGCACGTGGCCACGGCGTTGGTCACGCCCGCGACGTGGGCGGCCATGACGTCGGTGTAGCCTTCGACGATGACCACCCTGTGATCCGTCGCGATCGATTTCTTCGCCAGGTCCAGGCCGTACAGGAGCTGCGACTTCTTATAGATGGGGGTCTCGGGGGTGTTCAGGTACTTCGGTGAATCCTTCTCCGTCTCGTCCAGCCTGCGCGCGCCGAAACCGACCGTCGCCCCCGTGATGTCTCGGATCGGCCACACCAGGCGGCCTCGGAAACGGTCATAGATACCGCGGCTGCCCTGCGACCCCAGGCCGGCGACCTGGATCTCCTGGTCCGTGAAGCCCTTGGACCGCAGGTGGCGTGTCAGCGCGTCCCACGAGGCCGGGGCATAGCCGACCCCGAAGTGCGCGCACATCGCCTGGGTGAAGCCTCGATCCGCGAGAAATTGGCGCCCTCTGTGTGCATCCGGGGTGGCCAGCTGCGCCTGATAGAACTCTTCAGCCACGCGGTGCGCGTCCAGCAGGCGCTGGCGTTTACCCGGCTCCTCGGTGCGCACCCGCGCGCCGCCCTCCTCGTAGTGCAGGGTGATCCCGGCTTTGGCGGCCAGTATCTCCACGGCCTCGGTAAAAGGCAGGTGGTCGATCTTTTGCACGAAGGAGATGACGTCGCCACTCTCTCCGCACCCGAAGCAATGGAACATGCCCAGGTGGGGGCGAACATTGAACGAGGGGGTTCGCTCGTCGTGGAAGGGACACAGGCCTTTGAGGGAACCGACGCCCGCGGGACGCAGCGTTACGTGTTCGCCGATGATCTCGTCGATCTTCAGCGCGTTACGTACCGCTTCGATGTCGTCCTTGCGAATCAGACCCGCCATGATCTTCAGTCTACCGACGCGTGCCTTCGGATGCGGAGCAACCGCACTCAGAGCTGCGAGGACAGCATGCCGCACCAGCGGGCGTGCCAGGTGGAGGCCGACACGTCGGTGAGCGAGGCAACCTGGTCGATAACCGCGCGCAGGCGCACACCGTCATCGGAGGCGGCCCGCCACTGCGCCGCGAACACGGGTTCCAGGGCGCGTTCCCCGGCCTCGTACAGGGCGTCAACCAGGTCGGCGAGAAGCGTGCGCTGCTGGTAGTACACCGGCTCGGTCTCTCGCGGGCTCATCACATAGTGAACGGCCATGCCTTTGAGGATCTGTATCTCGGCACGAATCCGTCGCGGCACCACCAGATCCGCGCGGTATCGGCCCACTGGTTCGGCGCCGAAGGCCTCGCGCGTGGCCAGAACCGTCGCCGAACTAAAACGCCCGATCAGCTCGCTTGTCGCGTCCTTGAGGTGCGCCAGTGACGAGTAGGAGCCGTCGAAGGAACGCAGCCACACCGGCATGGACACGATCCTCTCCAGGGCCTCCTCCAGGTCCGCACGCGCCACCGACGCGCCGTACCAGTCGAGCGTGGAGGCGATGACGGCCTCCGCGTGCGCGTCGTCGTACAGATCCGCGGGATCCAGCTTCCGCGTGGCCACCGCGTCCTCCACGTCGTGCACAGAGTAGGCGATGTCATCCGACAGGTCCATGATCTGGGCCTCCAGGCAGCGTCTGGAGGCGGGGGCTCCCAGACGCATCCACGCAAACACCGGGGCATCGTCGGGGTACACCGAGTACTTGCGCGCCGACTTCACCGGGTCTGGGCCGCCCGACTTCACCCACGGGTACTTGCAGATCGCGTCCAACGTCGCGCGCGTCAGGTTCAGTCCCGCGGGCACGCCGCCCGCGCCGATCACTTTCGGTTCCAGGCGCGTCACGACGCGCAGGGTCTGCGCATTGCCCTCGAATCCGCCAATCGCAGCCGCGGCCGCGTCCAGTGCGCGCTCGCCGTTGTGGCCAAACGGCGGGTGCCCCAGGTCGTGCGACAGGCACGCCGCGTCCACCACGTCCGGGTCCGCACCCAGCTCCTTTCCCAGTTCGCGCCCCACCTGCGCGACCTCGAGGGAGTGGGTCAGGCGCGTGCGGATGAAATCGTCCGAGATCGGCCCCAAGACCTGCGTCTTTTCGCCCAGCCTGCGCAGGGCGGAGGAGTGCAGGATGCGAGCGCGATCGCGCTCGAACTGCGTGCGTTCGGAGGACTTGTGGTCCTCCGGCACCCAGCGCTGTGAATCAGCTGCCGCGTAGGGCAGCCGCGCGTCGCCGCCGTCGACTCCCGGGATGGCCACAGAAAACTCATTCACGCGACCATCTTACGATGGGCGCGCCCCGGGCGGCCGCTCCCCGAGGGGCCTACGGCGACGGACGCCTCACTGTGAGATAGTGCGATGCCCCTTTAACGACCTATACGGACATGCTATTTCTCAAGTGTCGCATTCAGCGTTGAATCCCATCACGGAAGGAGTCTCCCGTGTCCGACACGGCACAGGCAATCCTCGATGCGGTCGGAGGACCCGACAACATCACCCACTTCACCCACTGCGCAACGCGTCTGCGCTTCGAACTGCGCGACGCCTCCGTCATCGACAAGGACACGGTCGAATCCATCGACGGCGTCCTCGGGGCCGTCCCGCAGTCGGGCGATCGCTACCAGATCGTCATCGGCGGAGCTGTCCAGTCCGTCTACAACGACATCATGAACCTGCCCTCCATGTCATCCGGCGCATCGGCGTCCAACGAGGACGTCAAGGCGGCGGCCCGCGCGAAGGCGCGCGGTAAGAACGCCATCGTCGATGCGTTCTTTGAATACCTCTCCGATTCCTTCCGCCCCCTGCTGCCCGTGCTGCTGGGTGCGTCCCTGATCCTGGCGTTCTTGGCGGTCCTGGACGCCCGCGGATTGGTCGACACGCGCGCGGAGACCATCCCCGCGTGGCTGGGCTACGTCAACTCCATGTGGCGCGCGGTCTTCTATTTCCTGCCGGCGATGGTCGCTTACAACGCCTCCAAGAAGCTGGACATTGACCCGTGGGTCGGCACGACCGTCATGCTGTCGCTGCTCACCCCCAACTTCCTGAGCCTGAATAACACCACCGCCTTCCCGGACACGACGTGCACCGAGACCGCGCTGGGTGCCAAACAGTGCGTCGCCCACGTGTGGGGCCTGCCTCTGCAGTTGAGCGACTACGGCGGCCAGGTGTTCGTGCCCCTGCTGATGGTGCCGATCCTGGCTCTCTTGTATAAGGCCTTGAAGAAGATCGTGCCCGCGAACGTGCAGATGGTGTTCGTCCCCTTCATTTCCTTCGTCGTCATCATGCCGCTGACGGCTTTCCTGATCGGCCCATTGAGCATCTGGATCGGTAACGGCCTGGGATCCGGCCTGGCGTGGCTCAACGGGCACGCACCCATCGTCTTCGCGATCATCATTCCGATCATCTACCCGTTCCTGGTTCCGCTGGGGCTGCACTGGCCGCTCAACGCCCTGCAGCTGGCGAACATCGCCGCGACCGGTTCCGACTTCATTCAGGGTCCGATGGGTACGTGGAACTTCGCGTGCTTCGGCGCCACGGCCGGCGTGCTCTTCCTGTCGCTGCGCGACCGCGACACCGAGATGCGTCAGACCGCTTTCGGCGCCCTGGCCGCGGGCCTGTTCGGCGGCATCTCCGAGCCATCCCTGTACGGCATCCACCTGCGTTTCAAGCGGATCTACCCGCTCATGCTGACCGGCTGCGTCGCGGGCGGCCTGGTCATCGGGATCGGTGGCGGCGCGATCACCCACACCTTCGTGTTCACGTCCCTGCTGTCGATCCCCGTGTTCTCCCCCACGGCCCTGTACAGCCTGGCGATCGCCGTCGCGTTCTTCACGGCGTTCCTGATGATCGTCTTCTTCGACTACCGCACGAAGGAGCAACGCAAGGAGGCTCGCGCCAAGAAGGCCCTCCTGAAGGAAGGCAAGGCACCCGTGGCGGCCGCGGAGGCTGCTCCCGCTCCGGAGGCTGCCGCGAAGGCCGCCCCCTCCCCCGCTCCGTCCTTCAGCGACGAGGCCGTGGCCGACCTGACGCTGACCTCTCCCCTGGAGGGCACGCTGGTCGCGCTGTCCGACGTGGCCGACGAGGCCTTCTCCGCAGGGGCTCTCGGCCCCGGTATCGCCGTGTCCCCCTCGGGCGGCACGGTCGTGGCTCCGTGCGACGGTAAGGTGTCGGTGGCGTTCCCTACGGGTCACGCCTACGGCATCAAGTCGGCGTCCGGCATTCAGGTCCTGATCCACATCGGCATGGACACAGTGAAGCTGGAGGGCCGCGGGTTTACGCCCCGCGTCGCAAAAGGTGACGTCGTGCGCCGCGGGGACGTGCTGGCCGAGGTCGACTGGCAGGTCATCCGTGACGCCGGTTACGACACGATCACCCCGATGGTCGTGACGAACAAGAAGAAGTTCGGCGAGGTGACGCCCGCACAGCCGGGTCCCGTCACCTTCGGCGACACCATCGTGACGGTGAGCCCGAAGGAAGCATCCGCTCAGTAGTTTCCTGATTCGAGGTGGGGGCGGGCCTCATGGATCTGGTCCCGCCCCCACCCGTATGGACGCATCGGGCCACCTCGACAAGGCCCATTCCCTTACCCCGAGCTGTTCTTACACCCCGGTCCACCTGGGCACGAGCCCGCGCTACCACTCCAAGTAGCGGCGCGCGTGACGAGGGGGAGGCGCCGGAGCACAGGCCCCTCCCCCTCGTCACGCGCGCCGCTACACCTCGACATGGGGTCCTTCCACCACGTCGAGGACCGCTCGCGCCTGGGGCACGGTAAATTGCCCGGGGGCAATCCCCTCCCAGCCTGGCAGGCTCGCGAAGGTCGCGGCGCTCCCCAGTGCGGAGCCGACAAGGCGCGTGGGTGTACCGCTGGATCCCATGGCGATGCCGATGACGGGGCGGTCATAGGCCTCGCGCGCCCATGCCTGCGCCGCCAGAACACGGGCGGCGTCGGTGGCACTGTGCGCCATGCAGGCGAACTTCAGGACGTCGGCACCAGCATAATTCATGGCCGCCAGCACCTCTGCGAGCTGCTCGTCGCCGGGAGTCCCCTCGAAATCGTGGAAGGAGGAGACGACCAGTGCACCGGCGTCGTGCGCATCGTCGATGAGTTCGCCAGCCCCGTCGCGCAAAATCTCGACGTCGACGCCGCCCGCCAGGGGTGCGATTCCCCGCACGAGCGCACAATACTGTTCGTCGTCCAGGTACGCCTCTCCCCCCTCCGCCCAGGTGCGGATGGTCGCCAACACGGGTACGGGCGAGGCGTCGGCGACGTAGCGGGCCATCCCCGCCAGGTCGGTTTCCACGTCCTCGGCCGCCACGAAGCGGGGGCCGACCAGCGACGACAGGAACGTATCGGCCCTCCACTCGGCGATGTCGGCGCGGCACGCGGCCAGCGCAGCTACCTGTTTCGCCAATACGTCGGCGCCCCCAATGATGGGAACGATCACCTGGGTGCGCCCGCCGAGCGTTGCCGTTTTTGCTGCTCGCCCGATGGTTGCGACTCCGGGCGCGTGATCGGGGCCGGGCATTGATGGGTGCGACATGATTCCTTCGCTCTAGTATCCGACTTCTGCCAGGTGCAGGCGAGAACGCTCGGCCTCGGTCAGGTGGGGGTGGTCCAGCCAGCCATCGGGCAGGTGGGGCGTCTTCTCGCCGCCCGCTCGCCCGCGCGGACCGCGCGCCGCGGGCGGAAACGGCTGGTCCGCGTCCAGCTCCCCCAGGCGTTCGTGCAGCTCCTGCAGGGTGGAGACCATGGACAGGGCGTGGCGCTGGGCGCCGCCGACGGCGAAACCCCTCAGGTACCAGCCAATGTGTTTGCGCATCTCTCGCAACGCGCGGGCCTCGTCACCCTGGTCGACGACACACCAGGCCGCGTGCCGCTCGATCACGCTGACCACCTGGGCCAGCGTGGGGCCGTCCGGAATGGGCGCGCCGTGGTAGGCGGCGACGATATCGCGAAAGAGCCACGGCCGCCCCTGCGCCCCGCGCCCCACGCTGACCCCGTCGCATCCGGTACGCTCCAGCATGGCCAGGGCATCCGCCGCCTCGAAGACGTCGCCGTTGCCAAAGACGGGAATGTCGAGCAGCTCCGTCAACCGCGCGATCTCCTCCCAGTGGGCTCTCCCCGCGTAGTGCTGGGTCTGGGTGCGCGCGTGCAGCGTCAGCGCTGCCGCGCCGAGCCGCTGGGCGGTCAACGCGGCGTCGGTGGCGGTCTCGTGCGCAGAGTCGATGCCGATGCGGATCTTCACGGTGACGGGGATCTGCCGACCGACTCGCTCGCCGACCCGCTCGCAGGCGCGGACGACCGCGCCCACGAGATCGGTGAAAAGGTCGCGCTTCCACGGCAGGGCAGCTCCCCCGCCCTTCTTCGTCACCTTGGGGACGGGGCACCCGAAGTTCAGGTCAACGTGGTCGGTGAGGTCGCGTTCAACGAGCACGGTGGCCGCGCGCGCCATGACGGCGGGGTCCACGCCGTACAGCTGCAGCGAGCGGACACGCTCGGCGGGATCGGGGCGCACCATGTCCAGGGTGCGTTCGTTGCCTTCGACCAGGGCGCGGCTGGTCACCATCTCGGTCACGTACAGGCCCGCGGGGGCGTCAACGCGCGGGATCGCCACGCGTCGCGGCTCCCCTCCCGCGGGGGTCTTGCGGGACGAAGCCTGGGCTCCCCTGCCGGATTCGGCGGCCCACCGGGGCACGCCGGTCGGCCGCAGGGCGTCGGGCAGGCCCGACTCTCCCATGATGCGGCACAACCGCCGGAAGGGAATGTCCGTCACCCCGGCCATGGGGGCCAGGACGACGGGCGTCCACAGGCGCAGCGGCCCCACTTCAAGCGGGGCCGCCACGGTCGAAGGGCCCTGGGTCAAGTCAGCAGCCCAGGCGTTCGACGAGGTAGGATTTGACGCCCTCAAGGGGGATGCGCACCTGCTCCATCGAATCGCGTTCGCGGATGGTCACCGCGTAGTCGTTGGTGGAATCGAAGTCGTAGGTGATGCAATACGGCGTACCGATCTCATCCTGGCGACGGTAGCGGCGTCCGACCGCCCCGGCATCGTCGTAGTCGACGTTCCACAGGTCGCGCAGCTGGTCGGCCAGCTGCGCGGCGGGGCCGGTCAGTTCGGGCTTGCGGGACAGGGGAAGGACGGCGGCCTTGACGGGGGCCAGTCGCGGGTCCAGCTTGAGGACGACGCGCTTGTCGACGCCGCCCTTGGCGTTGGGGGCCTCGTCCTCGTGGTAGGCCTCGATCAGGAAAGCCATGAGTGAGCGGGTCAGTCCGGCGCTGGGCTCGATGACGTAGGGGGTCCAGCGTTCCTTCGTGTTCGGGTCGAAGTAGTCGAGCTTGGCGCCGGAGGACTGCGCGTGAACGGACAGGTCGTAGTCGGTACGGTTGGCGATGCCCTCAAGCTCGCCCCACTGCCCGCCCTGGAAGCCGAAACGGTACTCCAGGTCGACCGTGCGCTTGGAGTAGTGGGAGAGCTTCTCGGTCGGGTGCTCGTACTCGCGCAGGTTCTCCGGGTCGATACCCAGGTCGACGTACCAGGCTTTGCGGTAGTCGATCCAGTACTGGTGCCATTCCTCGTCCGTGCCCGGCTCGCAGAAGAACTCCAGCTCCATCTGTTCGAACTCGCGGGTACGGAAGATGAAGTTGCCCGGCGTGATCTCGTTGCGGAAGGATTTGCCGATCTGGCCGATGCCAAACGGCGGCTTCTTACGCGCGGCCGTCATGACGTTCGCGTAGTTGACGAAGATGCCCTGCGCGGTTTCGGGGCGCAGGTAGTGCAGGCCGGCCTCGTCGTCGACGGGGCCCAGGTAGGTCTTGAGCAGGCCGGAGAACGCGCGGGGCTCGGTCCACTGGCCGCGCACGCCACAGGTCGGGCACGCCACGTCGGCCAGGGTCAGGGAGGTTTCCTCCACGCCCTTCTTCTCGGCCAGTTCTTCGATGAGCTGGTCCTCGCGGGAGCGCTTGTGGCAGTTGAGGCATTCAATGAGCGGGTCTGTAAAGGCTTTGACGTGACCGGAGGCGACCCACACTTCGCGCGGCAGGATGACGGAAGAGTCCAGGCCCACGACGTCCGCGCGGCGGCGCACCATGTAGTTCCACCAGGCGCGCTTGATGTTTTCCTTCAGCTCCACGCCCAGCGGCCCGTAATCCCAGGCGGAGCGGGTGCCGCCGTAGATTTCTCCGCAGGGGAAGACGAAGCCGCGACGCTTGGCCAGGCTGATGACGTTGTCGAGGCGGGAGGGTCCCTTAGCCACTTGTAACTCCTTGATACGAGGGGCACGACTGGCTGTCGTGTTGCGATCGATACTAGCCGAAACTACCCGCGCGCAGGGGGCCGAGACCCCGCGCGCCGATGAGGACCCCGCGCGGCTTGGCCAAAGGGGCACAAGAGCCCCGGCCCGCCCCGACGCGAATCGGGAACCTGGCCGGGGCCGGGTGTGTTCGGTGTCGTTCCCTCCCGGATCGCCTAGCGTCAGCCGACGCGACGGATGTGGCCCGCGGCCGTCAGGGGCCAACCCGCGGCCACGACCGCCAAGGGGATGAGGCCGAGCAGCCAGAAGGCGGGGTGCATCGGGGGCAGGTAACCACTCTTGTGAACGAGACTGAGGACCAGCCACGTGATCGGCGCGCCGATGCCGCAGATGCCTAGCGGGATCGCGACCATGAGCACGAATGCCCTCTTCCAGGTTGAGCCGATGCAGCGGGAGAGCCCTCCGATGAAACGTCCGGCTCCGTCGCTGGCGACCCAGGCGAGCACGACGAAGAGCCACGAGTCGACGCCGAGGGGGAAGGAATCGCGTCCCACGACGAAGAGCAGGGGATGGATGGCGATGAGAAGCCCCCAGATGAGGGATCCCAGACCGATGATGATGATGGAGTGCACGTAGCTCGCCGCAGTGAGTATGGGGCGCGAGCCGCCGCTCAGGGTGGAGGCACGCATGTCGATGGTCGAGCTGAGGACCCCGCAGATGAAGACGAAGATACCTGTGACGGCTGCCGAGTTGAGCGCAGCCCTGTTGTACTGCTGGCCAACGCTGGGGTCCCAGTAGTAGACGATGGAGTGTATACCAAAGTTGACCAGGAACTGGAAGGTCACGATCAGCAGGTAGAGCACCACCGTGTAGCGCGAGTCGACGAGCCCGACGCGCAGGGGCGAGGGGGAGGATTTGATGAGGTCGGGGGTTGTGGTGCTCATTGGTCGTTCTCCTGGATGAGGTAGGCGAAGGCGTCCTGGAAGGAACAGGGCGCGAGTGTGAGGCAGTGGGAGTCGATCTCGCGGTCGGTGACGCCGTGGTCGCGCAGGTCTACGACAATCTCGCGGGCGGATCCAAGCGTGCGCGAGGTGATGACGCCGATGGTGGGGTGGTCGGCCAGGAAGCGTTCCACGTCGGCGGCGTTGCCGGTGATGGAGCAAATGCGGGAGGTGAACGTCTCGACGCTCTCGTGGGCGAGAAGGCGTCCACCCTTGAGCGCAACGACATCTTCGGCAACGTTTTCGAGTTCGGAGACCATGTGTGAGGAGATGAGGAAGGTGCGCCGGGGACGGCGCCCCTCCATGGCGTCGGCGGCTAGGGTGAGCAGCTCCTCGTAGAAGGCGTAGCGGGTGGGCACGTCCAGGGGAGCCTGGATTTCGTCGAGGATAGTGATGGGGGCACCCGAGGCCAGCGCAACGGCGCCGGTGAGGATGGCGGCCTGACCCGAGGAGACCTTGCGCAGCTTCTTACGGCACCTCATCTGGAAGCCGAAGCGCTGGGCGTAGTGGTCGAAGAGCTTCTGATCCCAGGTCGAGCGCAGAGAGGCGTAGGCGACCAGTGCGGCCGCCGAGGAGTTGTCGAAGTCCCTGTCGGAGGAGGCCATGACCGAGTATCCGAGCAGGTCGTTGGGGCGCATGTCCGTTCCGTTGAGGGTCACACTTCCAGAGGTGGGTGGAAGCAGGCCTGCCAGAATCCGCATGAGGGTGGTCTTACCCGAACCGTTAGGGCCCACGAGCGCGGTGACGGTGGATTCACCACAATGAAGGGAGAGATTGGTGAGGGCTTGCTCCGCCTCTCCCGGATAGGCGTGGTTGATGGCGTTGAAGGTAATCATGAGTCTTCCTTGGTGCGAAGGTTGGCGGTGTAGGCGCGAACATGGTCGGCGATGGAGTCGATGTCGAGGCCGAGGGCGAGGCCAGCCTCGACGGCCGGGTAGAGGGTGTCGTCAACGTAGGTCGTGAGCCCCTTCTCGACCAGTGAGGCGTGGGCTCCTTGCGCGACGAACATTCCAATGCCGCGACGCTTTTCGACCAATCCCTCGTCAACGAGGATGGCGAATGCCTTCCCGGCCGTGGCTGGGTTGATGCGGTAGGTCGTGGCGTATTCCGTGGTCGACGTGAGCTGGTCTCCGTCACGAAGTGCACCCCGGAGGATCTGGGAGCGGATGTCGTTGGCGATCTGCACGTAGATCGGTATCCCCGAAACGAACATTGGAGGCATCTGCACTCCCCCTTTCCGTTCAGCGGTTCATTACATGACTAATTAACCACTGAACCAACACACTCGTCAAGCATCTCTACATTATTGAGTCACAGATCGCACTCATGGCGGCTTGAGACACCCACCCACAAGCACAAAAGCGCCAGGGACACCATCGCCTGCGCCAAGCCACCGGGCACCCCGCGCCCGCGCACACAAAAAGCCCCGGCCTCGTCCCACGGGGATACGGGACGAGGCCGGGGCTGGTCTAACGAGCGAGCCCGGTCAGCTCACTCCTTGACCGCGCCGGAGGTCAGTCCGGACACGATGTACTTTTGCAGGTACTGGAACAGCAGGATCACGGGAATCGCGGCGATCACGGAGCCGGCCGCGAAGATGCCCCACGGCGCGGTACGCGAATCCGACGCCCACATGTACATGCCGACCGCCAGCGTGAACTGGCTCTGGTCCTGCAGGACCACCTTCGCGATGACGAAGTCACCGAGCGAGGAGATGAAGCTCAGCAGGCCAACGACCGCCAGCACGGGGCGCACCAGGGGCATGATGATGGTCCAGAACGTCTGCGCGTGGGTTGCACCGTCGATCATGGCTGCCTCGTCCAGCGAGCGCGGGATCGAGTTAAAGAACCCGTACAGCAGGAAGGTGTTCGACCCAAGCGCACCGCCCAGGTAGACGCAGATGAGGCCCAGCTTCGAGTTCAGACCCAGCACCGGGAAGATGTCCTGGATGCCCAGGAGCAGCAGGAACAGGGCGACGAAGGCCAGCATCTGGGGGAACATCTGCACCAGCAGCAGGCCGGTAAGGGTACCGCGGCGGCCCTTGAAGCGGAATCGGCTGAAGGCGTAGGCGGCCGCAGCTCCCATCAGCACGGTGCCGATCGCGGTGGCCGCGGAGACGATCAGGGAGTTGAGGACCCACGACCAGTACATCGCGTACTTACCGGTGCCCAGGGATGTGAAATTCTCGAAGGAGATCTTTGAGAACAGCGAGTTCGAGCCAGTCAGCGTCGCCCCCGGGTTCAGGGACACGGACAGGACGTACAGCAGCGGGATCAGGCAGTAGATGATGGTCAGGATGGCGACGATGTGACGCCAGCCGACCTCTTTCCACCACCGCGTCCCTTTGAGGGTGGTTCCGCTCTTTTTCTTCGTCACGGTTGCAGCGCTCATCACAGCTCCTCAAGGGTCTTCGTCTGGCGGAAGCCAAGCCACGCGATCACGCCCACGACGATGAAAATGACGATGGACATGGCCGAGGCCAGGCCGTAGTTCGGGGCACCGGAGTCGATGGCGATCTTGTACACCATCGAGATCAGGATGTCCGACTCACCCACGGGGACGGACAGGCCCGGGTAGTTGGGGCCGCCGCCGGTCAGCATGTAGATGAGCGAGAAGTTGTTGAAGTTGAAGGCGAAGGACGCGATCAAAAGCGGGACCGTTGCCTGCAAAACGAGAGGCAGCTTGATAGACATCACCGTGCGCAACCCGGAGGCGCCGTCGATCTTTGCGGCCTCCTCGATGTCGCCCGGCAGGGATTGCAGGGCGCCCAGGCAGACGAGGAACATGTAGGGGAAGCCCAGCCACAGGTTGACGCCCAGGATCGAGACCTTGGCCAGCAGACCGTTCGTCAGCCACGGGATGTTTGCCCCGCCCAGGAAGACGTTGTTAATGAAGCCGAAGTCCGTGTTCAACATGCCCCGCCAGACCAGGGTGGCCAGGAACGCGGGGAAGGCGTAGGGCAGGATCATCAGCGACTGGTAGATCTTGCGTCCCTTGATGCGCTTGTCGGAGAAAACCAAGGCCAGGATGAGACCGAAGGCGAAGGTCGACAGGACCGAGAGAACCGCGAAGATGAAGGACCAGACGAGCGCCTTGAAGAAGGGGCCGGCCAGGTCGGAACTGGTGACCATGTTGCGGTAGTTATCAAAGCCGATGAAGACTCGCCAACCCGGGTTCAGCTGGTTACCGGCCGAATCGACGAACACGCCCGTCTTGTTGTCGGCGGTGTAGACCGTCCCGGTCGCGGAGTCGGTCAGCGTATCAGCCGCCGAGTCGTAGCTGTAGGTCGACTTCGCCAGGTAGGCGGTGGAGCCGTCGTCGCTCTTGTAGTACCCGTCGTTGGGGTCGGAGGAGACGGGAACGGTCAGCTTCGCGACCTCGCTCTGACGATTGAGGATCTCGTTGAGTTTCAGGATCGTGTAGCCGTCGACCTCGGAGATCATGCCGCCGGACACGGTGCCCTTCACCTCGCGCAGGGGCGTGTCGGCGTTGCCTTCCTTGAGGGTTCCCGTCGCAGGGTCGGCGACGACCAGCCCCAGCCCGGAACCCTCCTGGACGATCGCGGCCGGGACGTTCACGGCACCGGGCGCGCGTTGTTCGGATGCCTTCAGGATGGACGCGATCGCGTCATCCTTCGTTGAGTTGTGGCCCTGCCCGTAGTTGGTGAAGGACACGTAGCCCGTGTACCCCATGACAAAAACCTGGTAGATGAGCAGGAAAACCATGCCGGGAACCAGGTACTTGGCGGGAATCATCCGCTTGGAGAAGTACACCCAGTTCACCGCGAGGAGCAGCAGGGCCATAATGACCAGCACCGCCCACGACTTGACCATGTACGCCGTAAAGATGCCATACAGCCCCAGGGCATCAATGGCCATCATCAGGGCCAGTTTGATGAAAAAACCTGGCCTCATCACTTCACGAGCGTGCGAGGGTGCGTAGCCCTCTTTTTTCTTTTCCGCAGCCTTTGCGGGTTCAGACATTGTGTCCTCCACACGTGCGCGTTTGCGCGTCATTGCGACAGATCCCGCCGGGCGACGGGTCAGGGGGCACCGTCGGTGCCGATGCGCCGAGCCTCGGCGCTCTCTATCAGTATGCCCCACACCCGCCCGCCGCGCGGGAAGGCGGGTGTGGGGCTACTCGTTCGTACGGACAAGGCGCCACGCGCGGGCTGCTATCGCCCGGCGAGGCAGCTCACTTGGAGCCGATTGAGTTCTCGATGTTGGTGATCATCGTGGTCCAACCGGTGTCGGGCGCCTCGGCGCCCGTGACGATGTTGGCCTCGGTCTGGCCCCAGAACTTCCACACGGAACCCATCGCGGGGATCGCGGGGGTCAGAGCGCCGGACTGAGCGACCTTCGAGAAGTCCTTGATGTCCTGCTTGCTTGAGGCCTCGGCGACGGATGGCATCGCGGAGGCACGTCCGCCCAGGTCCTGCATCTTGGTCTGCGCCTCGGGGGTGGCCAGGAAGGAGAAGAACTGCTTGGCGACGATCGGGTTGGCGGCCTTGGAGCTCTGGTAGAACATCTGGACGCCGACGAAGGGCTGCGCGGCCTCGGAGCCGGCGGCGGGGACAGGCAGGACGGAGACGTCCATGCCGGCCTCACGGAAGGCCGCGACGTTCCACGGGCCGGTCACCGTGTAGGCGGCCTTGCCGTCAAGGAATGCCTGCTTGGCGATATCGGAGGTGATCGACGGGGAAACGATGCCCGCGTCGCCCTGAGCCTTCAGCCACTTGGCGAAGTCGGTGCCGCCGCTGCCGCCCATGGCCAGTTCGGAGGTGTACTCGCCGTCAGAGTTGGTCTTGAAGACGGGCGCACCGAAGGAGTTCTGGAACGCATAGAAGTGGTAGGCGTCACCCTTCTCGCCCATCTGGACGAGGAAGGGGTATTCGGCGCCCGTGCCCTTGCCGGAGGAGATCATGTCGTCGTAGTTCGAGGGGCTGTCCTTCGTCAGCGCGTTGTTACGCACCAGGGCGACGGACTCGATGGCGTAGGGAACACCGTAGGTCTGGCCGTTGTAGGTCACGCCCTTGACGGCCACGTCGGAGAACTGGGACTTGGCCTCGCCCAGGTCGACCGGCGCAATGACGCCGTTAGAAACCAGCGCACCCAGCTTGTCGTGTGCCATGACGATCAGGTCGGGACCATTGCCGGTGGGAACCTGGGTGGTGAACTCGGTGTCCATGTCGGATTGGGACTTTTGTACAACGGAAACCTCCACCCCGGAGGACGCGGTGAAGCTCTTGGAGAGCTCCTGCACCTGGGAGAAGCGGGTGTCGTCCGCCCAGATCGTCAGGGTCGCCCCGGAGCCCTCGCGCGAGCCGTCAGAGGACGATGAGGAAGAGGGGGTCGTACCGTTGTTGCAGGCGGCCAGGGCGGTAGCCGCCACGAAGACGCCGAGTGCTGCGATGCCACGTCGCATTGTTACTCCTGTGTTGATCGGGCCGGTCGCCTCCATCAGCGACCCGCTACATGAGCCACTGTAAACGCCTCATTTTGTTTCTGCAACAATTTTCCGAATTGTGTGCAAGCTGTTACATTTGTCGTGGAATCGGTCGCGCGCGAGCATCCAAAGGAGAGCTGAGTCGATGACGAAGAATCGCACGAGCATGGCAGACATTGCATCTCACGCCGGCGTATCGACCGCAACAGTTTCACGCGTTTTCAACGGGGTCGGCCAGGTGTCCGCCGACACGCGCCGCAGGGTCCTCACCGCCATCGACGAGCTGGGCTACGACCGCCCGACTCCCGAGCACACGAGCGACACGCCGACGATCGGCATCATCGTTCCCGAGCTGACAAACCCAATCTTCGCCACCTTTACGCACCATCTTCAGGAGGAGGTGTCGCGAGCCGGGGGCATCTCGCTGATTTGTTCCCAGACCCCGGGTGCCACCTCCGAGGTCGACCACCTCATCTCCCTCATCGAGCGCCGGATCAGCGGCCTCATTTTCGTCTCGGGCAGACACGCTGACCTCCTGGCGGACCTGAGCCCGTATAAGGATATCGCCCAGCGCGCCATCCCCTTCGCAACGATCAACGGCGCGCGCTCCGAGGTCCCCGCGCCCGATTTTTCCACGGGGGACGCTCTGGGCATCCGCGCAGCCATTACCCACCTGCACGAGCTCGGTCATTCGCGCATCGCGCTGCTGACGGGCCGCACGCACATCGTCCCAGCGCTGCGCAAGGCCGAGGCCTTTACTCAGGTGATGAGCGAGCTTGTCGGGGATCCCTCCCCCATCATCGAGGAAACCTTCTACACCTACGAGGCCGCGGCGGCCCGCACGCACGCGCTCATCGAGCGGGGCGCCACCGCGATTATCGCCGGATCGGACTTGCAGGCATTGGGCGCGGTCCGCACGATCTCCTCGATGGGGCTGTCCGTGCCCGACGATATCTCCGTGATCGGTTTCGACGATTCGTTCCTGATCAGCCACCTCGATCCGGCGCTGACGACGATCCATCAGCCCGTGCAGGCAATCGTCACGTCGGCGGTGCGCGGCCTCTTCGAGGCGTTGGCCACACCGGGCGTTCCCCCGGTGCACGCTGACTACGTCTTTTCCCCTGATTTAATCGTGAGAGGATCGACCGCGCGCGCCCGGTAGCGCCCGCTGGCGCGTGGGACGCCCACTCAGAATGACTTGACAAATATTCTCAGCCGCAATGAGAAAGATTCTCATGTTAAAGAAAGTCCTTGCCGCCGCCTGCGCGGCCACCACAGCGCTCGCCCTGTCCGCATGCTCCTCCACGGCCTCGTCTACAGGCAGCTCTGGCACCGGCACGGACGGCACCCTGGCCGTCATGGCTTCCTTCTATCCCCTGAAGTACCTGACCGAGCAGATCGGTGGCGAGCACGTCACCGTCACCTCGCTGACCCCCGACGGCGCGGAGCCGCACGACCTCGAGCTCTCCCCCAAGATGGTTGGCGCCCTGTCCTCCTCCGACGCAGTCGTCTACCTCGCGGGGTTCCAGAGCGCGGTTGACGAAGCCATCGAGCAGCAGGGCCCCAAGACCGTCATTGACGTCTCTTCCGCCGCCAAGCTGGTCGAAGCCGGCGCCGACGCCAACCACCCCGCCGAGGCAGAAAACGAGGAGGGACAGTCCGGCGATACCCACGACCACGAGGGACATGACCACGACCACGAGGGGCACGACCATGCGGGTCACGATCACGACATGACGACGGACCCTCACTTCTGGTTGGACCCGGTGCGCATGGCAAGCGCCGCGACCCTGGTGGGCGACAAGCTCGCCGAAGCCGATGCCGCCCACGCCGATGCCTATAAGGCAAACGCGAAGGCCCTCGCCCAACAGATGACCGCCCTCGGGGATACACTCGTGTCCAAGACCTCCTCCTGCCAGGTGAAGACCTTCGTCACCGCCCACACCGCATTCGGCTACCTGGCCGACCGAGCGGGCCTGACCCAGGTCGGAATCTCCGGCCTAGATCCCGACTCTTCCCCCTCCCAGGCGCGCCTGGCGCAGATCGCCCAGATCGCCAAGGAACGAGGCGTGACGACCATCTTCACCGAGGCCCTCATTGACCCGAAGGTTGCCCAGACCCTTGCCGACGACCTAGGAATCACGACTGCCGTCCTGGATCCCATCGAGTCTCAGACCGACGCATCCAAGGATTACGCAGCGACCATGAACGATAACATTGACGCACTGACGAAAGCGCTCAAGTGTCAGTGACGACGGCGAAGGTCGATTCGACGGCGGGAGTCTCCATCGCGGAGGCGACCGCCGTCGTGCGTCTCAATAACCTGCACGTGGCGTGGGACACGGACCTGATCCTGCACGGAATCACGCTCGATATCACCGCCGGCCAAACCGTCGCCATCACCGGCTCCAACGGTTCGGGCAAATCCACCACGTTACAGGCGCTCCTGGGCAACGCCCCCATCACGAGCGGAGACGCCCAGCTCTTCGGACGCTCCATCGCCTCTCGGCGGCACGTCCCGTGGAAGAAGATCGGCTACGTTCCCCAGCGTGTCTCCTCGGGCGGCGCGGTCAGTTCCAGCGCGATCGAGGTCGTACGATCCGGCTTGCTCGGGCCGACGCGCCTGTGGGCGCTGCCCGGAGACACCGCTCGCGCCATGGAGGCGCTCGAGCGCGTGGGCATGGCCCACCGCGCCCGCACCCCCATGAGCATCCTCTCGGGCGGGCAGGCCCAACGCGTCCTCATCGCTCGCGCTCTCGTACGCTCCCCCGAACTGCTCATCATGGACGAACCGATGGCGGGCATCGACGCCGCATCACGCGCCAGGCTGTCCTCCATCGTCGCCGACGCGCGGGAAGCCGGAACCACGATCATCATCGTGCTGCACGAGCTGGGCCAGCTGGGCCCCCTCCTCGACCGAGAACTGCACCTCAGCGCCGGACACGTCTCTTACGATGGGCCACCGCACATCACCGAGGATCGCCAGCAACACCACGCGGGCGGCGATCACTGCCACCCCACCGGGCAATCTCCGGCAGCGCGGGCAGACCGCGGCCTCGTCGGTGGGATCTGGACGGAGAACCATGATTGACGCGCTGAGCCCCCTCCTGTCCTCTCCCCTGATGCAGCGTTCCCTGCTCGCCGCTCTGATCGTCGGCCTGACGGCTCCGATCATCGGCACCTACCTGGTGCACCGCAGGCTCGCGATGCTCGGCGACGGAATCGGACACATCTCGCTGACCGGTGTCGCCCTGGGCTGGCTGCTCGGCGCCGTTGCGAACGTCTCTCCCGCCAACTCGTGGGCGGTTCCCGGAGCGATCGTCGTCTCACTCCTCGGCGCCGTCGCAATCGAGCTGGTTCGCCAAAGCGGCCGCACCTCCGGGGACACGGCACTGGCCATGCTCTTTTACGGGGGCATCGCCGGAGGCGTCCTGCTCATCGGCCTGGCGGGCGGCACATCCGCACAGCTGAACTCCTACCTGTTCGGGTCAATCTCGACCGTGCGGTGGAGCGACATCACCCTCATCACGATCCTCGGGATCGCTATCGTGGCGCTCGGCCTCGGGCTGGCACCCGCGCTCTTTTCAGTGACGAACGACGAGGACTTTGCCCGCTCGACCGGCCTGCCGGTGCGTACGCTGTCGCTGCTCATTGCCGCCCTGTCAGCCCTCACCGTCGCGGTCGCGATGCGCGTCGTCGGCTCGCTTTTGGTGAGCGCGCTGATGGTGATTCCCGTGGCGATCGCACAGCTGGCAGCGCGATCATTCCGTTCCACGATGGGCATCGCGATGGCAATCGGCGTCATAATCTGCACATGTGGACTATCCCTGACGTACTTCGTCGACCTGTCGCCTGGCGCAACCATCGTCGTCGGGGCGATCGGCCTGTACGCGATCGGGTTCGTCATCAGGGCGGTCATCGACCGTGTCCGCAGGTGTCGCAGGGTTCGCCAAGCCCGCGCCCACAACCAGCACCCCGAGCACCAACACACCCCTCACTGAGGGCACCACGGGAGAGGGAAAATACATGCAACGGATGACTAAGCAGCGCCAGGCCGTCCTGGATGAGCTGACGCGCATCAGCGATTTCCGCAGCGCCCAACAGATATTCGAGGACCTGCACGTCCGAGGACACCGGGTGGGGCTGGCGACCGTGTACCGTTCGCTACAGGGCCTCGCGGAGGACGGCAGGGTTGATACGCTGCGTTCCTCCGACGGCGAGACCCTCTATCGATCCTGCACGACCCGCCACCATCACCACCACCTGGTGTGCCGAGAGTGCGGATTCGCGGAAGAGATCGAACCGTCACAGATCGAATCCTGGGTGGACAGCATCGCGGCTGCCACCGGATTCAGCGACGTCGAACACTCCTTCGAGCTGTTCGGAGTGTGCTCGTCGTGCCAGGGCAGGCACGCAACCCGCTGACGGCTGAGACAAACGAAACTTCACCGCCGACCACAATCGTATTAGGATAGGCTTCGTTTCGTTTGTCATCCTCTGGGGGTTACGTGCACACTGCGGGTATCGATTCCTTGGTCCCGGCCTTCGCCCGGGACGGCATCTGGCTTTTCGTCTTCCTCTTCTTCGTCGTCTTCTCACGCGCGCAGCTGACTTATTGGCTCGCGCGCGGCGCGGCATCCGGGGCACTGCGAGCCTCGGGACGCGGGGGCCTCCTGGGGGGCATCGCCAACTGGTTCGACGGCCCGATCCCCCGCAAGGGCGCGAAGATGCTCGACCGGTGGGGCCTGATCATCATTCCCCTGTGTTTCCTGACGGTCGGCGTGCAAACGGCGGTCAATGCGGGCGCCGGGCTGGTGCGCATGCGCTGGAGCACCTACACGGTCGCCATGGTGCCGGGGTGCGTCATCTGGGCACTCCTGTACGGCCTCGGCATGCTGGCGGTATTTGCGGCCGCGGTCCGCGCGGTGGCCGGTTCTCCGTGGGGCTGGGCGGGGCTGGCGCTGATCGCCGGGATGATCGCCGCCAAGATCGCCTACAGTCGTCGCAGGCGCCACTCATCCGAACCGGCGCTGCAAACAGAAAACGCCTAGGCCCTGGACGCGCGCTCGACTGCCCCGCCGAAGCGCCGCTCGCGTCCGGTAAACTCCTCCAGGCACCCCCACAGTTCCTCGCGGTCAAACGCGGGCCAGGGGGTGTCGACGAACATCATCTCGGCGTACGCCATCTGCCACAGCAGGTAGTTGGAGATCCTTAGCTCGCCCGAGGTCCGAATCATGAGGTCTACGTTGGGCACATCGGGCAGGTAGAGGTGACGCGCCAGCGTCTTCTCGGTGACACCGCGGGGGCTGAGTCGGCCGGAAGCCACCTCCCCGGCGATCGAGCGCGCAGCATCGACCAGCTCGGCCCTGCCTCCATAGTTGACGCACATGACGAGGTCCAGAGTGGAGCAGTGCGACGTGGCTCGGTCCGCCTTCTCCAGGGCGTTGATGACGCTCTTCCAGAGCCTCGGGCGTCGCCCGCTCCACCGGACGTGGACCCCCCACTCGGCGAGCTGGTCGGTCCGCCTCGCGAGCACGTCGGAAGCGTAGTTCATGATGAAAGAGACCTCGGCGGGCGAACGCTTCCAGTTTTCGGTCGAGAAGGTGTAGACGCTCAGGTACCGCACGCCGACGTCGATTGCCCCGGCAATCGTGTCCATGAGGGCGTACTCCCCCGCCCGATGGCCTTCGGTTCGGGCCAGGCCGCGGCCGTTAGCCCACCGGCCGTTTCCATCCATGATGAGGGCGACGTGGTCGGGGATCTCGCCGCGCCCAAAGTCGGGCGCGCTGCGATGCCATTGACCGGGTCCCAGCAGCGGCGCCGAGGGGTCGGTGGGGGCGCGGTCCATGGGGGTGGGGCGCGCGTGGGTCATGGGTGGCTCCTGTCGATGAGGGTCAGTGAGCGGAGGCGACGTTCGAGGTGCCATTGAGTGTACGACGAGATGAGGCCCGTGGCCTCATCTCGCGCGTAGGATTCGCACCGGTCCGCGAATTCCCAGTCTCCGCTGAGAAGGTGGCCGAGCAGGGCGAGCGTATCGGGCGCCGGGGAGGAAGCGCCGGGGGGACGGCACGCGTCGCAGACGGTACCGCCTTCCGGGATCGAGAAAGACGCGTGCGGCCCCGCCTTCCCGCAGACGGCGCAGTCGAAGCACGAGGGCGCCCACCCCGCCAGGGCGAGCGCACGCAGGGTGTAGGAGGTTCGGATCAGGGTCGGATCGTGCCTGCGGCGCGCCATGGCGTTGAGGGCACCCAGGAGCAGGAGGTACTGCGAGTGGGTGCCGTCGGTGGCGTCAGCCGTGAGACGTTCGGCGGTTTCAACGATGACGGTGGCTGCCAGATAGAGGTCGTAGTTCGCCGCGATCGCGTCGCCGTATTGGGCGATGGAGACAACCTGCGTCAGGGTGTCGAGGGTGCGCCCGCGATGAAGTTGCGCGTCGATGACGCAGAAGGGTTCGACGCGCGCACCGAACTTGGAGGTCGTTCTCCGTACGCCCTTGGCCACGACTCGGATCTGACCGTGTTCAGCGGTGAGCAGCGTGATGATGCGATCCGCTTCACCCAGCTTGTGGGTGCGCAGGACGATCGCCTCGTCTCGGTAGGACTTCATCACGGCATCATTGTGTCACGGGGACCGGGCCGGGGCGTTGGCCGACGCCTCGCATCGCGCCGCGCGAAACCGTCTGTGAAGTGCGCTGTCACGCCCACCGACAAATATCGTCGCGCGCGACGTCAACATAGTATGAGAAACTGACAGCGTGGTCGATTGCACACGCGACAGATAGTTTTCAAATAGATAGTTTTCTCGTAACTGATTATAGTTTATCCGCAACCATTGAAGGAAGGATACAGATGGCACCCCCGATCGATGCCCGAGAAAAGCTTGGCACTGCACTGCGTCAGGCCCTCACCCAGACGTCCCTGTCAAAGATCTCTGTCAGCGCACTGACACGCTCCGCAGGGGTCACCCGTCAAGCGTTCTACTACCACTTCAACTCCCTCAGCGACCTCAACGCATGGATTTTCCGCGAGGAAATCACATCACGACTGACCGACAGTTCGGAGGAATGGCTGGACGCCATTGAGGCGACGATGATGTGGATGCATGACCATCGCGACGAGACCTCATCCGCCATGAAGACCATCGAAGCAAACGACCTGTGGGCCTTCCTGGCCTCGAACATCCAGGAGCTCATCGAATCCCGCCTGCCCGCCTCGGCCTCGGCCACGGCGCGCGACGCCGTCGCCCAGCACTTCGCCCTGGCCACCACCGCCCACATGGCGCAGTGGATGCTCTCCGGCCTCGAAGTCAACCCCTCGCGTGCGATCGCACGCATGAGGATCCTCATGACCGCCCAGACCACCCCCGCCCTGGCCCGTCTGGCCAAGTAACGCACACTCCCACCAACCGCGTTCAGACAGACGCGCCACCGCCCCCGGCCTCGCGAACGTTAACGAGGCCGGGGTTACGCTATCTCCGCCCGCATTCAGGCATTCTCCCGAACCGGTTCGCAAGAAAATCAGCGGACACCGCGCCCTCCGGGCGGCGCGCTACGTCGGGCGCGCGCGATCCTCACGACCGGCAGAACGCGACCGCGAGGCTCGCCACGTTATACAATTATTTGACCATGCCTAGAGGTGGGATTTAACAGTTCCACACTCAGACATGTACAGTTCGCACGCCCCCCTTTTGCTGTCGACGAGGATCCCCCATGGCCCATACCGATGCGAAAACAACGCTCGCCCACGCCCTGCGCGAGGCGCTCACGACCGTGCCCCTGTCAAAGGTGACGGTCTCCGGGCTCACGCGCGCCGCCGGCGTCACCCGCCAGGCCTTCTACTACCACTTCTCCGGCATCCGCGACCTGACCGTGTGGGTCTTCAAGCGCGAGGTTGCCAACCAGATCGCCGCCCAATCAACCCACGAAAACTGGCCAGACGGCCTGCTGTCGATGTTCGTGTGGATGCAGACGCACCCGGAGGAAACCCGCTCCGCCGTCTCTACCCTCACCATGGAGGAACTCCAGATCTTCCTCCACAAGCAGCTGCGCACCGTCATGGAACCCATCGTTGACCACTTCAGCGATGGCCTGAACGTCACCGAAGACGACCGGCTCTTCGTGACCGATCACTTCACGCTCTCCGTGCTGGGGCACGTGTCCCAATGGCTCGCGACCGGCATGAGCACCGACCCCCACATCCTGACCGAAAGAATCTCTCGGATCCTGCACGGGCAGATCCGGCGCGCGCTCACCGTCTTTTCGGATAACCCAACCGACTCCTTGACGCGCACGTAACGAGGCGCGCGTGAGCGAGGGGACAAATCAGCGCAGAGCTCGATTCACCGCCGAAATAACGGCCTTGTACGAGGCGCGCGTAATTGACGGGTCGATGCCCACGCCCCACACGATCTGGCCGTCCACCGCGGCCTCCACGTAGGCGGCGGCGCGGGCATCGCGCCCCTGGCTCATCGCATGCTCCGAGTAATCCAGGATGCGCACGTCCAGGTCGAAGCGGTGCAGCGCCGACACGAAAGCGTCAACAGGGCCGCTGCCCGAAGCTCGAACGTTCGTCGGCACACCGCTATCGACCAAGACCGCCGTGAGCTCGACCAGCTCATCGTCGGCCGTGCGCACCTGCGAGGAGCGCAGCTCGAAACGCCCCCACGACTCCAAGCCCGGCGCCGCGCTGGTCGGCAGGTACTCGTCCGCAAAGGTTTGCCACAGCGTGGTGGGGTTGACTTCGCCGCTGTAGGTGTCCGTGTGACGCTGCACGATGCGGGAAAACTCCACCTGCAGACGGCGGGGCAGCTCCAGGGAGTGTGCCGTCGACATCAGATAAGCGACCCCTCCCTTGCCGGACTGCGAATTCACTCGCACCACGGCCTCGTAGGAGCGGCCCACGTCATGCGGGTCGATCGGCAGATACGGAAGCTCCCAGATGACCGCTTCCTCATCGCCACCCGCGGCGTCGACCGCACTCTTTCTGGCCGCAAATCCCTTTTTGATCGCGTCCTGGTGAGAACCCGAGAAGCTCGTGTACACCAGGTCGCCCACGTAGGGCGCGCGCGGGGACGTATCCATCTGCGTGCAGTGCTCCACCGTGCGGCGTATCGCGTCCACGTCCGAAAAATCGATACCCGGATCGATGCCCTGGCTGAACAGGTTTAGGCCCAACGTCACCAGATCCGCGTTTCCTGTGCGCTCGCCATGCCCCAGCAGGCAGCCCTCGATACGATCCGCACCGGCCAGGAGCGCCAGCTCAGCCGTGGCGACGCCGGTACCGCGATCATTGTGCGGGTGGACGCTGAGCGCCACATACTGGCGACGCGACAGGTTCCGGCTCATCCACTCAATCTGATCCGCGAACACGTTCGGCGTCGAACGCTCCACCGTGGCGGGCAGGTTCAAAACGATCTCGCGACCACGTCCGGGTTCCCACACGTCCATGACCGACTCGCACACCTCGAGCGCGAAATCCAGCTCGGTATCGACGAAAATCTCGGGCGAATACTCCAATCCAAAGATCGTCTCGTCCCCCAGACGCTTTTCCGCCTGAGCGATCACCTCGCGTGCACCCGACTGGGCCAGCTCGATTGTTTGCGCCTTATCCGCGTGGAAGACCACCTCCCGAAACACGGGCGCCGTCGCGTTGTACAGGTGGACCGTTGCGCGCGGGAAGCCCACCATGGCCTCGACCGTGCGCTCGATCAACTCCGGGCGCGACTGGGTGAGCACCGAAATCGTCACGTCCTCGGGCACCGCGTCGTCCTCGATCAGCGCGCGCACGAAATCGTAGTCGGCCTGCGATGCCGCGGGGAAACCAATCTCAATTTCCTTGTACCCCAGCGTAATCAGCAGATCGAACATACGACGTTTGCGTGCCGGGTCCATTGGCTCGATCAGCGCCTGGTTACCGTCGCGCAGGTCGGTTGACATCCAACGCGGAGCCTTCGTGATGCGCTTAGAAGGCCACTGGCGATCCGGCAGCTCGATAGGGTTTTTGTCCAGGAACGCCCGGTACTTACGGATCGGCATGCGCACCCCCGAGGGGATGGGGACGCGGGATGTAGTCTTCACATTGTGTAGTCTATCGGCGCTCCCGATGCTTCGAGACGCTTCGAGCGGGGCGCGCAGTGGAAGCGGGGGCAGTGCGGGCAGGGGCGGACCTTCGCACACTTAAATATGCTCAAAATATGTGCATATGCCCACTCGTATGTCATGATAATTAGGTCCAATGTCCCACACACCGACGCGCGGAGCATCAATGACCCCCCTATTCGTAGCCCAAACCTTTACCCCGTCGACGACGGCCGTGGCAGGAAATGTCTTCCTGACCGCTGTCGTGGGCCTCCTCCCCCTCGCTGTCTTCTTCGTCCTCATGGGCGTGTTCAAGGTCGCGACCCACTGGTGTTCGATCATCGCGCTCGTACTCTCCCTCGTCATCGCGATCTTCGCCTTCCAGATGCCGATAGGCATGGCACTCCTGGCGGGCACGCAGGGGGCGGCAATGGGCTTCATGCCGATCATCTACATCATCATCGCGGCCGTGTGGCTGTACAACCTGACCGAGAAATCGGGCCGCAGCGCCGACCTGAAGGCCGTGTTTAACACGATCGGGCGTGGCGACCAGCGCGCTCAGGCCCTGATCGTCGCCTTCTGCTTCTGCGGCCTTCTCGAGGGACTGGCTGGCTTCGGCGCTCCCGTTGCCATCACCTGCGCGATGCTCGTCACCCTGGGGGTGCCGAAGATCAAGGCCGCCGTCGTCACCGTCGTCGGCAACGCGATCAACGTCGGCTTCGGTGCCATGGCGATCCCCACGACGACAGCCGGTCGCCTGGGTGGCGCCGACGCAACGGCCGTGGCCGCCAACATGGGTCACCTGACCTGGATCTTCTGCCTCTTCATCCCCCTCCTCCTGCTCTTCATCCTGGACGGCGGCCGCGGCGTTCGTCAGCTCTGGCCCCTCGCCCTCGTCGCCGGTGCCGCCGCCGGCGTGGGCCACTTCGTGACCCCCTCCGTTTCCTACGAGCTGACCGCCGTCGTCGCCTCCCTCCTGGGATTTGCGGCCTGCTACGTGTTCCTGCTCGTGTGGAGCCCCACGACCCCCCAGGACTGTGCGACCAGCGCGGACGAGTCGGATAAGCCCTCCGGATCCCGCATCGCGCTGGCTCTCATGCCCTACGTCCTGGTCGTCGTGATCATCGCGATCACCAAGCTGTGGAGGATCGGCGTAAGCCTGCCTGATCTGCTGAAATCAACAGACCGCGACATCCCCTGGCCCGGCATTTACGGCTCCCTGCTGGGCGCCGACGGGCAGCCCTCAACCGCTGCGATCTACACGTTGCAGATCCTGTCCAACCCCGGCACGTGGATCTTCGTCACCGGCATCATCGTGGCGATCGTGTACGGATCGAACTCCTCGGGCGGACGCTTCGCTACCTCCATTCCCCAGATGTTCGCGGTCCTGCCGCGCACCATCTACTCGCTGCGCATGGCGATCCTGACGATCGCCTCCGTCATGGCCCTGGCCTTCGTTATGAACCTGTCCGGGCAGACCACCTCCATCGGTGCCGCGCTGGCCACGACGGGGGCGGCATTCGCCTTCCTTTCCCCGATCCTGGGATGGATCGGCACGGCAGTCGCCGGTTCCGCGACCTCAGCGGGCGCGCTCTTCGCGAACCTCCAGTCCACCGCGGCCACCGGGGCGGGCCTGGATCCGCGCATCCTTTTGGCCGCCAACACCATCGGCGGCGGCATCGGCAAGATCGTTTCCCCCCAGAACCTGGCGATCGCGGCGACTTCCGTGGACTCCGAGGGCTCGGACGCGGAGATCCTCAAGAAGGCCGCTCCCTACTCAATCGGCCTGCTCCTGGTCCTGTGCATCCTCGTGTTCGTCTCCTCGCAGGGCTGGCTCGGCGCGTACATGCCGGCCTGATCCCCGCGCTCTCGGGGGGATTTGCTTCCGAGGGCACCCCCGAGTAGTCTCGCTGCATACATCCCAACGAAGGAGATTAGCGTGGCAAACTTGCGTTTCTCGAGCGAAGAAATCAGGGCGGCGATTGACTGTCTGGGTCGCGGTGCAAGCATCGGATTTGGTCTATCCGATCCCCCAGCACAGCCCTGCTGCAACACGTACATCGGCAGGCTTCACCGCCCTCTTGAAGAGCTCAACAAAGAGGAAGACCATGTGAGAAGCAACATCAGTGATGCTCGCCAGAACCTACGGACAACCATCGAGATTTTCGAGGCCACCGAAGCCCAGATTTCTCAATCCCTCAGCAGTCTGCAGAAAAGCTAAAGTACATCATGATCACCAGATCCCAACTCGAAGGGTTGGACGTCCTCGCGTTCGACCCACTGCTCCAACAGATCCGGATGTCCATCCAATCCAACAAAGACAAAATCTCCGATATCGAAAAAGCAACGTCACACATCGTATCCGGGTGGGAAGGTGAGAGCAGCAATGCCGCACAGAGCAGGCTCTCTCACATCCAGGAGCAGACCCAGAAGCACATCGATGATCTCGAGGCGATGAAAAAGACCGTCACGACCTACGTCGAGGCAAAGAAATTACGGCAAGCCCACATCCTGGCGTTCATTGCGGAGCTTAAGACACTCCAGATGACTGTCACCGATGACTGGCAGGTTCGTCCAAATATTGCGCTGATGGCTGCCGCATCTGTCGGCGGGGCATTCATCCTAGCTGCACAGGTAACGAAACGTCTGCATGCCCTCGTCAGGATGTTTGAGCAATACGAATACGAGGCACCCATCGCAGGAGTCAGCACCGCTCCCTCGTTCGTGTCCTCGTCAGGCTACTCAACCAGCCAACCCGACAGAACGATCAATTTCGACGACGATTTTCCATACGGCTCCAAGAAGGGAAAAGAGACGTTGGAGGACCGCGCTAACTGGGCAAAATGGGGGCTCAAGCTCGAGGGGGCGGAAGCAATCGGAGGCATGCCCGACGCATGCAAAATGTATCGTCATTTCCGAGAAGGAAAAGGAACCCCCATGCGTTTCGACTACGACAAGGCGTACCGGGAAGATGCTGGCATTCGCAACTTTGTCAATGACGAACTGAATGGGTCTCTGCAGGCAGCCAACGAGGCCGTGAAATCGGGGAACACAAACGTCACCCTTCACTCGCCGATGCGCACGAACAGCGGCTACTACCCCGAGACGGAAAACTGGCAGAAGACTGTCGGCGGCTACAGCAGCTACACCGAAACGAATGTCCAGGTCTCGGGAGACACAGTCACCGCCACGGTCACGGTTCACGCCAAAGACAAGTGGAACTTCAACTACGTCTCCATGTGCATTGGAGCGTGACCTTGAAACTTTCCCTCCGCATTCTTGCCCCGTTGGTCGTCGTCGTGGCGCTCACCGCATGCAGCCCCTTTGCACCTAGGAACCCTCGGGTGCAGCTCCCCCACGACCCGCGCTTCACAAAATTCACGTCAAAGACCGAGGGCGACCCAAAGCTCGGCGACCAGCTGGATTCCTTCAATGAACGTATGCCCGCTCTCGGGGCAACCGAGGGCCATTTCGCAGCAGGTTTGATTCCCACCGGTTGGAGTCTCTTGCCCACCCCGGATCGGCAGCACTGGTACACCGGGGTTGCCACAGTCCCCGACGAGACGATCAAGAGACTCCAGGCCGGTGCGAGCGGTGACGCGAAGACACTGCCCGGAATTTACCCTGAGCTCTACCAGTACGTGCCTCAGGACTGTCATTTCCCAACCATTCCATCGGACCATGCGAACAAGGTCCTTGAAACCAACAAGACAAGCATGAACAGCAAGTATGGTTCCCTCACAATCAAGGAGTTCGCCGCCTCGATGGACTGTCACCTGGTCCTGGTAGTCGGCGAGATCAGGCGCGGCTAGGAGGGCTTGTTTCTGTCCATCAGCGATGGTTCTCTTACGTAAGGTAGGCATGAAACTCTTATTTCGCACTCTCGTACCGTTGGTCATCGTCGCGGCGCTGAGCGCGGCTTGCTACCCTTTTGTGCCAAGAAAACCCAAGGTGCATCTCCCCCACGACCCGCGCTTCGCCGAGTTCACGTATGAGACCGATGACGAGCTGAAGGTACAGGAGCGCATCGATTCATTTAACGAGCGTATGCCCGAACTGGGAGCGACCGAAGGACACGTCGTCGTAGCCCATTTCCGGGATGGCGCATCCTGGCAGCCGACGCCCGACCGCCAATTCTGGCTGACCGGCGTCGCCACAGTCCCCGATACGACGATCGCTATGCTCGTCGACGACAACATCGGCGAATCCTCGTTGCTGCCCGGCATCCACCCCGACCTCTACCAGTACGTGCCCGAGGAATGCTCTTTCACGACCGTTGACCCCGACGTCGCCAACAAGGTCCTCGATACCGCTCGTAACGAGTTTTATTCGGAATGGGGCTCGTTCGAGATCCGCGAGTTCGTGTTCTCTGCCGACTGTAACCTCATCCTTGTCACCGGCGATGGCCTCCAGGGCTAGCACACCGACCTTAACGACACATATTAAGCTCCCACTCAAGATTCTCGCTCCAACTCTCGCAGTTATCGCTCTGGTCTCCGCGTGCCTCCCGTCCTCCTCCGGGCGTTCGTCCAGCCACAACACCAAACCCGCTGCATCGAAGATAGATCCCCGATTCGCTGAGTTTCAACACACCTTCAAGAAAAACCGGAGATTCAAGAAATGGTTGACATTCTCAACGAGCATTGGTCAGACCTGGAGGCGACGGAGACTCACCTCACCCTCGCGTACTCTCGCACTGGCTTCTGTGACGTCAACATCGAACCCGAATTTTGGATGACTGGCGTCCCGACCATTTCCGATGAAGCAATCGAGATGCTCAGCGTCAAGACAGACAATACGAATACCCTCCAGCCCGGCATCTATCCGGGCCTCTACCAATACGTGCCCCAGGACTGCCACTTCTCCATGATCCCCGCCGACCACGCCAATGAGACCCTCGAGACGAAGACGACCAAGTCTTCCTCTCCCTTCGGCTCGTTCAAGGTCCAGGAGCTCGCCGTTTCCGCGGACTGCCACCTCGTCGTCGTGACGGGAGAGGGAGTGATGGGATAGCAACTCACCCACAATCCCCGGCCCGGGCCTCGTCCATTGTCGAGGCCGAGGTGCCAGTGCGCTCACTCGCGACCATCGCAAAAATGAAAAACGAAAACTCACCCTGAGCTAAGTCGCCTTCCATGCGCCTCATTTCTTTCGGATACAAGGGATTTTTCGACGATGATTTTTCTTTAGTTTTCCGCGAGAATTCGCCGCTCACGCGCCATCCTCCACACAGCGGACACGAGAATACACCCCGGGACCTCCGACCTAGTCATAACCTGAGACTGACAGCACCTACGAGGAAGGATCCCCCGTGCGCATCGCTCTCTTTTCCACCTGCCTAGCAGACGTCATGTTCCCCCAGGCGGCCCAGGCGACAGTGACCCTGCTCGAACGCCTCGGCCATGAGGTCGTCTTCCCCGAAGGCCAGGTCTGCTGCGGCCAGATGCACGCCAACACCGGCTATTTTGAAGACGCAGCGAAGATCACCCGTAACCACGTCAAGGCCTTCGAGCCCGTCCTGGACGGACTATGGGACGCCATCGTCGTTCCCTCCGGCTCCTGCACCGGCGCAGCACGCCACGAACAGAAGGTCGTCGCCGAACACGTTGGAGACACAGAGCTGGCCAAGCAGTCCCAGCGCATCGCCCAGCACACCTACGACCTCACCGAACTCCTCACCGACGTCCTGGGCCTGGAAGACGTGGGCGCATACTTCCCCCACACCGTCACCTACCACCCGACCTGCCACTCCCTGCGCATCGCCAGGGTCGGCGACCGCCCCTACCGCCTGCTGCGCCAGGTCGAAGGACTGACCCTCATCGACCTGCCGGACGCCGAGGTCTGCTGCGGATTCGGCGGCACCTTCTCCATGAAGAACTCCGAAACTTCCACGTCGATGCTGGCCGACAAAGTCGCCAACGTCATGTCCACGCGCGCAGAGGTCCTGGTCATGGGCGACTACTCCTGCCTCCTGCACGTCGGCGGCGGCCTCTCCCGCCTCAACTCCGGTATCCGCCCCATACACCTCGCCGAAATCCTGGCATCCACCAAGGACCAGCCCTTCCAGGGCAACATCTCCTTCGCACCCGAAAGCGCACAGGTGATCTGACATGACCGCAACGTTCATCGGAATGCCCTCCACCCCCGAATCCCACACCGGCGGCTGGCGCACCACCGTCACCATCCCCGAAGACACCCTCCGCTGGGGCCACACCTTCCCCGAGGGCGCACACAAGACACTGGCCAACACCCAGATGCGCCGTAACCTCGGCCACGCCACCCGCACCATCCGCACCAAGCGCGGGCAGCGCGTCGCCGAAATGCCGGACTGGGAGGACCTGCGCAGCGCCGCCGAGGCCGTCAAATTCGAAGTCGAATCGCGCATGCCCGAGCTGCTCGAAGAGTTCGAGCGCAACGTCACCGCTCGCGGCGGCATCGTCCACTGGGCGCGCGACAAGCACGAGGCCAACCGCATCGTCGCGGACATCATCAAGTCCAAGGGCGTCGACGAGGTCGTCAAGATCAAGTCCATGGCCACCCAGGAAACCAACCTCAACGAGTACCTGAAGGGTCAGGGGATCTCCGCGCTGGAAACCGACCTGGCCGAGATGATCGTCCAGCTGGCCGACGACATGCCCAGCCACATCGTGGTCCCCGCGATCCACCGCAACCGCTCCGAAGTGCGCGGCATCTTCCTGGATCGCATGGAGGACGCGCCGCGCGATCTCTCGGATGACCCGACCGAGCTCACGGGCGCCGCCCGCGCCCACCTGCGCAAAAAGTTCCTGCACGCCAAGGTCGCCGTCTCCGGCACCAACATGGGCATCGCGGAAACCGGCACCGTCTCCGTCTACGAATCCGAGGGCAACGGTCGCATGTGCCTGACCCTGCCGGACACGCTCATCACCCTGATGGGCATCGAGAAGCTGGTGCCCCGCTTCCAGGACATCGAGATCTTTTCCCAGCTGCTGCCCCGTTCCGCGACCGGCGAGCGCATGAACCCCTACACTTCCCTGTGGACGGGCGTCACCCCCGGCGATGGCCCCCAGGAGTTCCACCTGATCCTCATGGACAACGGGCGCACCAAGGTACTCGCGGACCCCATCGGACGACAGGCCCTCGCCTGTATTCGCTGCGGCTCCTGCATGAACATCTGCCCCGTCTACCAGCACACATCCGGTCACGCCTACGGCTCTGTCTACCCCGGGCCCATCGGTGCGATCCTCACCCCGCAGCTCACCCAGGGCCTGGGCGAGAAGGATCCTGTGCACACCCTCCCCTTCGCCTCCTCTCTGTGCGGTGCGTGCGGCGAGGTTTGCCCCGTCAAGATCGACATCCCCACGATCCTCATCCATATGCGCGCGCGCACGGTGGACATCAAGCGCAACATCGTGCCCGATGTGTGGGACCTGGCGATGGGCGTTGCCACCCCCGTCATGTCGAACGCGACGCTGTGGAAGGCCGCAGGCATGTCCACCAAGACCACCCGCCTGTTCGCCAAGAAGGGGGCGATCGGCGCGCTGCCGTTCCCGGCTTCGCTGTGGACCCGCGCGCGCGACCTGCCGGTGGTGCCCAAGGAAACATTCCGGCAGTGGTGGAAGCGCACCCACGCGGACTCCGACGCAAACGCGCCCCGCACGGACACCCCCGCCACGGGGCTCCCGCTCGCATCCGAGCATGGCATGACCACCCGCACGACCCCCGAGGAGGCGTGACATGAGCAAGACCACGATGGACGCAAAGACCGCGATCCTGGCGCGCGCACGCGACGCCATCTCCCATTCACAGCAGGGACGCCCCGTGCGACCGATCCCTCGCGACTACATCCGCTCCACCGAGCACGCGCCCGGTTCGGACGCCGTCGTTGAGGAAATGATCGAGAAACTCGAGGACTACTCCGCGCAGGTTGTCGTCGTTTCGGGAGAGGATGCCGTCGCCGACGCCGTCGCCACGTTCCTGGCCGATCAGAAGGCCACCTCGGTCGTCGTTCCCACCGGCCTGGACGAGGCCTTCAAGAAGGCGGCCGCCCGCGACGGGCGCAAGGTGAGCGAAGACAGCCGCGAGAAGGCCATCTCCACCCTGGAGCTGGACGAGATCGACGCGGTCGTCACCCGCAGCCGCGTCGCCATCTCCATCTCGGGAACCATCGTCCTGGACGGCGAACCCGACCAGGGGCGTCGCGCAATCTCCCTCGTGCCCGACACGCACGTCGTCGTCCTAAACCGCGCGGACATCGTTCCCACGGTCCCCCAGGCGGTCGACATCCTCGGCAAGAACCCGACCCGTCCCATGACGTGGATCGCCGGCGGTTCGGCGACCTCCGACATTGAGCTCGTGCGAGTCAACGGCGTGCACGGCCCCCGCAACCTGCGGGTCGTCATCGCCTCCTGAGCGACGCGGCTGCAACGCGCAACGCTGTGCCCGACTGCCACTGCGGCAGTCGGGCACAGCGTTTATGTGTCGGCAGCATTGGCGAGGACGCACGGCAGACAAGCAGCTACATTCCGACGATCGCGAGGAAGAATACAATCCCCTGAGCAAACGGCGGCATCAGCGCAGGTATCGTCCCGTCACCGAATCAGCTTCGGCGGCGATATCGCGGGCAGTTCCGCAGGCGACGACGCGCCCGCCCAGGGCACCGCCGCCCGGCCCCATGTCGATCACCCAGTCGGAGTTGGCGATGACATCCAGGTCGTGCTCGATGACGACGACGGTGGCACCGCGGTCGATGAGACGCTGGAGGACGTCGAGGAGGACCTGCACGTCCTCCGGGTGCAGGCCGATCGTCGGTTCGTCGAACACGAAGAGCGCACCCTCCTGGCGCCTGCCCATCTCCGAGGCGAGCTTGAGCCGCTGGGCCTCGCCTCCCGACAGGGCGGGCGTGGCCTCGCCGAGCGTCAGGTAGCCCAGTCCCAAGCCCGAGAGGGTGTCGAGCAGCGCCCCAGCCTTCCTCAGGCCTCGCACCGCGCCCCGCGCGTCGTCCACGCTCATCGCCATGATGTCGGGCAGGCTGAGTCCATCGCGACGAATCTGCCCCGCATCCTGGCTGTACCTGCTGCCCCGGCAGTGCGCGCACTCGACATCAACGTCAGGCAGGAACTGCACGTCCAAGGTGATCTGGCCGGTCCCCTCGCACGTGGGGCATCGCAGCGACCCCGTGTTGTAGGAGAAGGCCCCGGCCTTCAGCCCAGCCGCCCGCGCCGCCTCCGTGCGTGCGAAGGCCCGGCGCAGCTCGTCCAGGACCCCGCAGTACGTGGCCACGGTGGAGCGCACGTTCACGCCGATCGGCGTCGCGTCGATCAAGTGGACGCGCGAGATGCCCGCCGCGTCCACGTCCCGCACGTGACCGGGCAGCGCCTCCCCCGCCAGGGCGGCCCGCAGGGCGGGCACCAGGGACTCCAGGACCATCGTCGTCTTACCCGATCCGCTGACCCCCGTCACCGCCGTGAGTGCCCCCACCGGGATATCAACGTTCAGGGGGTGGACGGTGTGGATCCGCTCAGTCTCCAGGTGGATGGCGCCGCGCCCGTCCGCGCCCGACGCACCGTGTCCCTGCGCCTTTAAGGCTCGCCGCCCCGACCCCGCCGGCCGCTCCACACGGCGACTCCCGGCCAGGTACGGGCCGATGCGAGAAGCGGGTGCTCGGCATGCCTCGTCGATCGGTCCCTGGAAGATGACGCGGCCGCCGTCAGCGCCCGCGCCCGGTCCGATCTCGATCAGATGGTCGGCGGCAGCCAGCACGCGGGTGTCGTGGTCAACCACGACGGCCGAGTTCCCGTCCGCGATGAGATCGCGGACGATGCCCAGGACCCCGTCGACGTTGGAGGGGTGCAGGCCGATGGTCGGCTCGTCCAGGACGTAGAGGACGCCGGTCGTACGGTTGCGGACCGCCCGAGCCAACTGCACACGCTGGCGCTCGCCGTTGGACAGCGTGGAGGAGGCCCGGTCCAGCGACAGGTAGGACAGGCCCAGGTCCGCCAGGCGCTTCATCGGCTCTGCCATCTCATCGACGATGACGCGGGCCATGGGCGCGACCTCGCCGGGGACGAGGCCGGGCACGCGCGCCACCCACTCGCGCAGCTCGGCCAGGGACAGGCGCGAGGCCTGGCCCAGGTCGATGCCGTCGATCAGGGTCGAGCGCACCCGCTCCCCCAGGCGCGTGCCCTCGCAGGCGGGGCAGGTGCGCGTGATGAGGTACTTGCCGACGCGGGCGAGGGCCTTCTCATCCTTGGCCTTGGCGAGCGCGTTCTCCACGGTCGCGACCGCGTTGAAATACGTGAAGTCCAGCTCCGCGCCACCCGTCTTCGTGGCAACGACAATGTGGTGTTTCTCGGCGGGTCCCTCGTAGACGATGGCCTTCTCCGCCTCGCTCAGATCACGGAAGGGCACGTCGGTGCGCACGCCCATCTCTCTGGCGACGTCCTTCATGAGCTTCCACATGAGGGAACCCCACGGGGACACTGCCCCCTCGTCGATCGATCGGGACTCGTCTGGCACGAGCGCGGCGCGGTCGACGACACGCTGGATCCCGGTCCCCTCGCACACGGGGCACGCGCCGGCGGAATTGAAGGCCATCTCCTCGGCGCCCAGCCCGTAGAAGGACTCGGAGCACTGCGGGCACACGAGCGGCACTTCCAGAGCCACGTTGCGCGACGGGGGCACGCGGTGCCCGCTGGGGCACAGGTAGGAGCCCACGCGCGAGAACAGCAGGCGCAGGTGGTTCGCCAGCTCCGTAGCCGTACCGAATGTGGAGCGCACGCCGGGCGCGCCCGGGCGCTGGCGCAGAGCGAGGGCAGCGGGGACGTGGATGACCTCGTCGACCGAGGCCTTGGCCGCCTGGGAGATGCGCCTGCGCGTGTAGGTCGCCAGGGACTCCAGGTAGCGGCGAGAGCCTTCCGCGTAGAGCGTGCCCAGGGCCAGGGAGGACTTGCCCGACCCAGACACGCCCGCGATGGCGACAAACCGGTTCAGGGGAACATCGACGTCTACGTTCTTCAGGTTGTGGACGCGGGCGCCGCGCACGCGTATGACGCTGGGCACGTCAGAACCCCAGGCGCCCCAGCATCTTCGGGTCGGACTGCCAGTCCTTCGCCGTACGCACGTGCAGGTCCAGGTAGACGCGCCGCCCCAGCAGCTCCTCGATGTGGGCGCGAGAGCGCGTGCCGATCTGCTTCAGGCGCGAACCCTTGCGGCCGATGATGATGGCCTTCTGGGAGTCGCGCTCCACGTAGACGTTGACGTGGATGTCCAGCATGGGCGCTCGCTCGTCGCCCTCGCGCCGGGGGCGCTCGATAATCTCCTCGACCTGGACGGCCAGGGAGTGGGGCAGCTCGTCGCGCACGCCCTCGAGGGCGGCCTCGCGGATGAACTCGGCGATCAGGGTGTCCCGTGATTCGTCCGTAACATCCCCTTCGGGATACAGCGGGGGCGAGAGCGGCACCGTCTGGGCGAGCACGTCGCGCAGGTGGTCGATGCCTTTGCCTTCCACGGAGGAAACGGGAACGATGGCCGCCCAATTCCCCAGCGCCTCAATCGAGAGCAGGTGCTTCATGACGCGCTCACGCGGAACGGCGTCGCACTTGGTGGCCACAGCGACGATCGGACGTTTCACGGCGCGCAGTTCGCGGGCGATGAACTGGTCGCCGGGGCCGATGCGCTGGTTCGCGGGCAGGCAAAAGAGGACGACGTCCACCTCGGAGAGGGCCTCGCGCACCATGTCGTTGAGCCGTTTGCCCAGCAGGGTGCGGGGGCGGTGGTATCCGGGCGTGTCCACGAGGACCAGCTGATACCCCTCGCCGTGGACGATGCCTCGGATGTTGTGGCGCGTGGTCTCGGGGCGCCCCGACGTGATCGCGATCTTGCGCCCGACCAGGGCGTTCGTCAGGGTGGATTTGCCGACGTTGGGGCGCCCGACGACGGAGATAAAGCCCGCGCGAAAGTCCTCAGGAAAATCGGGGATATCGATCGTGGCCACCGCGTCCCGCCGCAGCGATGCCACTGAAGTCATCGCCTCGAAGGCACCCAGGTCCGCGTCCTCCTCGCCCGCCAGGCCGTCCTCGGCGTCACAGTCGCCGATGTCATCACCGGCCTCGGTGTCACCGAAATCGGCGTCGGACCCATCCTCGGAGTCATCGCCGAGCTCATCCCCAGCCCCATCCCGGTTAACGTCACCGACGCCTCGGCCTATCTGCGCGCGCGCGTCGGCTTCCGGGTCGGCGGCGTCGGGGGCCACCTCGATGCGCGCGTCGTCCAGGGCGTTGGGGCCGGCCATGAGTTCGTGGTCGGAGGGGAATCGCATGTCAGTTGTCCTTGTCGTCGGCGGGGTTTTGGTCGGGGGTCAGGGCGGGATAGTCGGGGTCGAGGCGGCAGACGATGGTGGAGACCTGGCGGCGGCGCCCGCGCGCCTCTTCGGCGGTCATGGTGACGCCCGCGAGCGTGCCCGTAGCACCGGGCAGGGGAACCTTGCCGATGGCCTTGGCCAGCAGTCCACCGACGGAGTCCACGTCCGTGTCCTCGATGTCCCGGCCCAGCAGCTCGCCCAGTTCAGAGATCGGATAGCGCGCGGGAACACGCCACGTGCCGGGCTCCGTTTCTTCGGGTTCCACGCTGTGGCGGTCGTGTTCGTCGGTGAGCTCTCCGACGACCTCCTCAATGATATCTTCGAGGGTGACCAGTCCGGCGACGCCCCCGTACTCGTCGATGACGATGGCCATGTGAAAGCGCTGGGCCTGCATCTGGCGGAGCATGTCGTCGGCCGGCTTCATTTCGACGGCGTATTCGGCGGGGCGCATCATCTGTTCGGCGCGCATGTCCAGCTGGCCGCCGTGCGCTTCCCAGCGGGAAACGACGTCCTTGAAATAGAGGATGCCGCGGATGTCGTCCACGTCGTCTCCGACGACGGGCACGCGCGAGAAGCCCGAGCGCACGAAGAGGCGCAGCGCGGAGGGCGCGGGCGTGTCCGCGTCAATCGTCACCATGTCGGTGCGCGGCACCATGACCTCGCGCACCAGGGTGTGTCCCAGGTCCAGGACGGATCGCACCATGTCCCGGTCCTCTTCCTCGAAACTCTCGGGTTCGCCGACCTCGTCGACGATCTCGCGCAGGTCTAAGATCACCTCGGCGCGCACCTGCGCCTCCGTGGGGGCCGGGGCTGGCCGTAAGGAGCGCAGGCGCCGCAGCGCGGGGTCGGCCAGGTGGCTGAGGCGCGACAGATAGGAGGCGAAGCCCGTTCCCGCCAGCGCGATGCCTTCGGGGTTGGCTGCCCCCCACCGGGCGGGGATGTATGAGACGAACAGGAGCTGGAGTGCGGAGATGCCCAGGACCGCGATCAGGGCGACCGCCCACCAGGGCAGTCCCGTGCTCACCAGGACGATCGTGACCATGACGGCGTAAACGACCTGCCAGAAGGTGCGGAAGGCCCGCAGGGACAGCAGCGTGCGCCGACGACGGTCGACCAGCGCGTACAGGAGCTGCGCGTTCTTACGTTTTGCCTCGATGAGGTCCTCTACCCCGGCCAGGGTCAGGCGCTGGACGGATTGTTCGACGCACTGGGCCAGGGAGGCGGCGGCCAGCGCGATGAGGGCGAGGACCAGCAGCGCCAGGGAGGGCACGCCCGGAAGCGACGAGGCCGGGGCCGCCTCCAGGGGCAAAACAGGGGTCATCGGGTGGCCAGGAAGGTGAGCAGCAGCTTGCGTTGGAGCGCAAACATAACCTCGCGCTCGGCGTCCTGCGCGTGATCGTAGCCCAGGAGATGGAGCATGCCGTGTGTGGCCAGGAGCAGCATTTCCTCGGCCGCACTGTGGCCGGATTCGGCCGCCTGGCGGGCGGCGACCTGCGGGCAGATGCAGATGTCGCCGAGCATGCCGGGGGGCGTGGGGTGGTCGGCCGTGCCCGGCTTGAGTTCGTCCATGGGGAAGCTCATCACGTCCGTCGGTCCGGGCAGGTTGAGCCAGCGCACGTGCAGCTCTTCCATGGGTTTTGGTTCGATGAAGATGATGTTGACCTCGGCGTCCGAGCTGACGTGCATCTGGTCGAGCACGTAGTCGGCCAGCGCGGAAAACTCGGCGACGTTGATCTCGTAGTCGGTCTCATTAATGACCTCGGTCATGACACGTACTCCCTGCGTGCTGTGTTGTGGCGGCGCGATCGCGCGCGGCGTGCGGCTGTCCGATCGTCGAAGCGCTGGTAGGCGTCAATGATGGTCCCCACCAGCTCGTGACGCACGACGTCCGCGCTGGTCAAATGGCAAAAATCGATGTCGTCGATGCCGCCCAGGATGGATTCGCTGAGAGCCAGTCCGCTGGTCTGGCTGCCTGGCAGATCCACCTGCGAGGCGTCGCCGGTGACGACGACCTTCGACCCGAAGCCCAGGCGCGTGAGAAACATCTTCATTTGGCCGAGCGTCGTGTTTTGTGCCTCGTCCAAGATGATGAAAGAGTCGTTGAGGGTGCGCCCTCGCATGTACGCCAGCGGAGCCACCTCGATGGTGCCCGCGGCCATGAGCTTGGGCAGGGCCTCGGGGTCCAGCATGTCGCCCAGCGCGTCGTAGAGGGGACGCAGGTAGGGGTCGATTTTATCCGTCAGGGAGCCCGGCAAAAACCCCAGGCTTTCGCCCGCCTCAACGGCCGGACGCGTAAGCACGATGCGTCGCACCTCGCCGGACAGCAGGCGACGCACGGCCTGGGCCATGGCCAGGTAGGTTTTGCCCGTGCCCGCGGGCCCGATGCCAAATACGACGGTCGCGCGGTCGATTGCGTCCGCGTAGGCCTTTTGTCCGGGCGTCTTGGGGCGGATGGATCGCCCGCGCGCCGACAGGATTTCCTCGGTGGGGGCTTCGCCCGAGGCCAAGCGTCCGAGCAGGCGGATCGCCTGTTCGACGGCGGCCGCGTCCAGGGCGGTGCCGCGCCGGGCCATGCCGATAAGTTCCTTGAGCAGCCCGGCCGCCACGTCTATGTCGACCTGGGTGCCGACCAGAGAGATCTCCCGGCCAGTGACGAGAAAGCGTACGTGGGGAAAGCCCCTCTCGAGGGCACGCAGTACTTGGTCGGCGACGCCGAGGACTGTAATGGGATCCGTGTCTGCGGGGATAGTGACGCGCCCCGTGGTGTGTGCGAGGGTGGCCGCCGCAAGCGTCGGCGCTGTGTTCTCCGTAGTCATATCGGTCCTCAGTTTACTCTCACCTCCCCGGGGTCACTGCGGCGTGGGGATGCCCGCCGCAGTGACCCCGGCCGCATTGGCGCCGGGGCGCTCCGTCCCGGGATGCGGCCGCGCCCTGGGAGCACGCACAATGAAGCCATGCCTGCCCTTGAGGATCTGCTCTCCTGCCCGCCCGACCTGCCAGTCACGCGCGCGCTGGGCGATATCGCGGCGGCTGTTTGCCCCGGCGGCTGCGCGGTCGTCACGGCTCCCCCGGGCACAGGCAAGACGACGCTGCTGCCTCCCGCCGTCGCGGTGGCGCTGGCGGGACCTGGTGCGGGGGGCGCGGGGAGTAAATCGGGTGGCTCGCCGATGAGGGTGATCGTTACCCAGCCGCGCCGCGTCGCCGCCCGGGCCGCAGCCCGCAGGATTGCTCGCCTCCTCGGGGAGGACGTGGGCGGGCAGGTCGGTTACTCGGTGCGCGCTGACTCGCGCGTGAGTGAGCGGACACGGGTGGAGATGGTGACCCCGGGCGTTGCACTACGCCGCCTCCAGCGCGACCCGGAGTTGCCCGGCGTGGCCGCGCTGATCATTGACGAGTTCCACGAACGCGATCTGGACACCGACCTGGCGCTGGCGTTCGCGCTGGATGTGCGCGCGGCGCTGCGCGAGGATCTGTTCATCGCGCTCACGTCAGCCACTCTGGAGGCGTCTTCCGCGGTGCGGCTGCTGCGGGGCGCGACGGGACAAGAGCCCGCGTTGGTTGATATCCCGGGGGAGATTTATCCGCTCGACGTGCGTTACGCTCCCCCGCCTCGCGGTGTGGACGCAGTGGGCGCGATCAGCCGCGACCGCGTGGGCGTGCGCCGGGAGTACCTGGCGCACGTGGCGCGCACGATCGAGGACACGGTAACGGGAACGTCGGGCTCCGTCCTGGTGTTCCTGCCGGGGGTCACAGAGATCGAGGCGGTGCGCCGCAGCCTGCGTCTGCCGGGCCTGCCCATCCTTGCCCTGCACGGTCAGCTGAGCGCCACCGACCAGGACCGAGCCCTATCCCCCGCGACCGGGCGCCGCGTCATCTTGTCCACGTCCATCGCCGAATCATCGCTGACTGTTCCCGGCGTGTCCGTCGTGGTCGATGCGGGCCTGGCCAGGGAGCCGCGTTTCGATGCCGGTCGGTGCCTGTCGTCCCTGGTGACCGTGCCGGCGTCGTTGGCCCGCATGGATCAGAGGGCGGGGCGCGCTGCTCGCACCGGGCCGGGCATGGCCGTACGCGTCATGGACCCCGTGGACGTCGCGCGCAGGCCCGCCCAGTCCGCGCCGGGTATCGCCACGCAGGACCTTGCTAACGCGCGCCTGCAGGTGGCCTCGTGGGGCACTCCCGTGACGGACCTGGCCCTGTTGGACGCTCCCCCGACCGGCACGTGGGAGGCGGCGGGGCAGCGCCTCGCGTCCCTGGGCGCAATTGACCGGGACGGGGCGGTCACCGCCCTCGGCCGCACGTTGGCGGCGCTGCCCCTGGATCCGCCGCTGGGCAGGGCGCTCCTGGCGGCCAGCGGAGTCCTGGGGGTGCCCCGGGCGGCGCGCTGCGTGGCTCTGCTGTCGGAGGATGTTCGCGCTCCCGGCGCGGATCTGGGTGGCGTGGAGCGCAGGGGTGGCCGCGAGGGCGGCGATCGGGCGCAGGCCGCGCGGGTGCGCGAGACGGAAGCGCGATTGAAGCGCCTGGCGTCGCGCCTGCCGAGCGTGAAGGCGTGGGAGGGAAGGGAGGCCGTGCCCGGCGGCGACCCGCGTCCCGGGCGGGGGCGTTCGCGCGAGGATGAGCTGGCGCTGACGTGCGCGCTGGCCCACCCGCAGTGGATCGCCCGTAAACGCCCGGGCTCGGCCGCGTACATCCTCGCAGGCGGCGTCGGTGCCGAACTGCCGAACGGTTCCCCGCTCGAGGGGCAGGAGTGGCTGGCGGTGTCGTCGATCGACCGCGCACCCGCGTCTCGACACGCGCGCATCCTGGCCGCCGTTCCCCTGCCGGAGGAGGACGCGCTGGCGGCCGGAGCGGCGATGATCGCCGAGCGCACCCAGGCATCGATAGACAAAGGGAGATTACGTGCCACGCGCACGCGAACCCTCGGCACAATCCCGCTGTCTACCGCTCCGGCGCGCACCCTGCGCGGCGAGGAAGCCACCGCCCTGGCGGCGGATCACGTGGCATCCCGCGGACTGGGCGAACTGGGCTGGGGGAAGGAGGCCTCATCCCTGAGGGAGAGGATGCGCGCCCTGCACCGGGCTTTCGGCGCCCCCTGGCCCGACGTGTCGGACGAGGGGCTCGCCGCAAACGCGCGAACGTGGCTGGCCCCGTGGGGGCAGCGTCTGGCATCGGGCACTCCCCTGGCGTCCGTTCCCATGGTGGAGGTCCTGCGCTCTCTGCTGCCCTGGCCACACGCGGCACGCCTGGACGAGCTGGCTCCCGACAAGCTGCCGATTCCGTCCGGCGGAACCCGGCCGATCGATTGGAGCGGGGAGCACCCGGTACTCACCCTGCGTGTCCAGCAGGCCTTCGGTTGGACGCGCACGCCCCGCCTGCTGGACGGGCGTATGCCCCTGGTGCTGCACCTGACCGATCCGGCCGGGCGCCCGGCGGCGGTCACCTCGGATTTGACGTCGTTTTGGCAGGGCCCGTACCGGGACGTGCGCGCGCAGCTGCGCGGGCGCTACCCGAAGCACCCGTGGCCCGAGGATCCGCTGCGCGCGGAGCCGACGAACAGGGCGAAGAGGCGGAGCTAACGCGCCGGGGATTGCGGCGCAATAAAAGCCGCGTCAGTCCCTCAGCTTGCTGATCACTCGCCGCCCGTCAGGCAGGTTTTTTGATGGCATGTGGTAGGCGTCGATGTCCGAGATCGCGGGACGTTCGAGACCCATTTCACGCAGCCGCGCGTAAGTCGACATGCGCACCGGACCCAGCTCGGCGACGGGCTGACCCCCCTGTGTGAGCGTGACGACTTCCCCGGAAGAGGCTCGCGCGAGCGCGGCACCCACATCCTGTTTGAAATCACCAATATCTAGAGCCCTCATACCCCTATCTAAGCATGCCGGAGGCACTTTCAACGAACCGCGCGGTCACCATATGACACACGGCACCGGCACACCGGCCAAACGAGCGTCATACCACAGCTATCGCGTGAGAATCCGCACTGGAAAAGCACTCACCCGGTGGAATAGACGCCGTCGCTGCGCGTTGAGAGAGGAGAACTTTCCCGATATGAAGGAGCAACATGTCCACGAACGTAATCGAAGAGGTTGACCTGCTGGTCGTCGGCGGCGGCAAGGCCGGTAAATCCCTGGCGATGGAGCGCGCGAAGGCGGGCTGGCGCGTCGCGATGGTTGAGCGCCGCTTCGTCGGCGGCACCTGCATCAACGTCGCGTGCATCCCCACGAAGTCGCTGGTCAATTCCGCCCGTCGCCTTATCGACGCGCGCACCGACGACGTGTTCGGCGTCGTCGGCACGGATCGCGCGCGCGTGGACCTGGCGAAGCTGCGCGCCCACAAGGAGGGCATCGTGGGGGCCATGGTGGACGCACACGAGCAGATGTTTACGGCCCCCGGCCTGGATTTCGTGCGCGGCGAGGCCCGTTTCACGGGCGAGCGCACGGTGACGGTGGCGCTCGGGAACGGGGGCGAGCGAACGATTCGCGGCGAGCGCGTCCTCATCAACCTCGGTTCGCGCCCCGCGCGCCCCCAGATCCCGGGCCTGTGGGAATCGGGAGCATGGACCAGCGAGGACATTCTGCGCCTTGAGGAGCTGCCCTCTTCCCTGGCGATCATTGGGGCCAGCTACATCGGCGTGGAGTTCGCGTCGATGATGGCGACCTTTGGCGTCGACGTGACCCTCATTGCCTCGGACGAGCACGTGCTACCGCGGGAGGATGCGGACGCCGCGCGCGTCGTCGAGGCGGGCCTGGAGGGCGCAGGCGTGACCATCCTGCGTGGGGTTCGTGCGTCGGCGGCGTCGCGGTCTGGCCTTGTTACGACGCTGACCTTGTCGGATGGTTCCACGGTGGCCGCCCAGGCCGTCCTGGTTGCGGCCGGCCGGGTGCCGAACACGGATGGGATCGGATTGGACCAGGCCGGGGTGGCCCTGGACCAGCGCGGCTTCGTTGCGGTGGATGAGCATTTGCGTACGAGCGCTCAGGGCGTGTGGGCGGCCGGCGACTGCGCCGGAACACTCATGTTCACGCACGCGTCCTGGTCGGACTTCCGCATTATCCGCGCCCAGCTGACAGGTGTTTCCCTGGACGATCCGATCACCTCCACGCGCGGCCGCACGATCCCCTACGCCGTCTTCGCCACCCCCGAGCTGGCCCGCATCGGCCTTTCCGAGGAGGAGGCCCGTGGCCTGGGTCTGGACGTGCTGATCGCTCAGGTTCCGACATCGGCCATTCCCCGCGCGAAGACGCTGCGCCACGCGGGAGAGGGCTTCTGGAAGGCGGTCGTGGATGGTCGCACCCACGAGATCCTGGGTGCGACGTTGATCGGTCCGAACGTCTCCGAGGTCATCACCGCCGTGCAGGTGGCGATGGCCGGGGGCCTCACCTACGAGCAGCTGCGTTTCCTGCCCGTGGCGCACCCGACCATGGCGGAGGGCCTGCAGGTCCTCTTCGACTCGCTGGGCTGACCTCGGCCCCTCCACAGACGCGGGTGGGCCAGAACGATTGTTCTGGCCCACCCGCGTGTTGTTGCCTCAGCGCGGCGCCCTACTGGGGACGTGGGGGTGCCACGGCCTGGTCAGTGGCGCTCATCCGAGCCACGCGCCCGAGGGACTGAAGTGGAACCAGGATCCGTTGATGCGGACCCATCCGGTGGCCATCTTGCCGGTCGCGGTGTCCAGGTAGTACCAGGTGTCGCCGTCCTTCAGCCAGCCGGTGGCCATCTTGCCAGAGCCGTCCAGGTAGTACCAGGAACCGTCCAGGTTGGTCCATCCGGTGGCCATCTTGCCGGAGGCATCCAAGTAGTACCAGGAGTCGCCGTCTTTCAGCCAGCCGGTGGCCATCTTGCTGGAGGCATCCATGTAGTACCAGGAGCCGCGGTCGTTGACCCAGCCGGTCGTGGCGCGGCCGGAGGCGTTCATCCAGTGCCACGCGCCGTCGTAGTAAGCCCAGCCGGTGACCATGATGCCGTCCTCGTCGAAGTAGTAGTCACCGTCGCCGATCCTCAGGTGCTCGCTCTTCGCGCAGGAGCCGTCGTCGTAGCAGTAGCTCCAACCGTTAGCGCCGTTGGACCAGGCCCCGCCCTCGCGCACGTATTTGTCGACGTGGAAGTGGGCGGGTTCCGTCACGTCATCGTCGGCACGAATATCCTTGTTCCGACCTTCGGCGGCGACGGTGGCGTGTGCGGAGGTGCCCACGAGGGGGGACAGGTCGATGGGGCCGGCGGTGACGGTGACCTCGTTGCCGGTGAAAGAGCCGTCACCGGCGCCTCGTGCGAAGGCGAGGCCCGCGACGTTGAGGGTCACGGCGGTGACCGGACCGGAGGCGGTCACGCGCACGTGGATCGTGCCGGACACGCGCGCGCCGGCCAGCGGCTTCCAGTCGGTGAGGCCGTCTCGCGAGTACTCCACCACGCCGATGGTCGGCTTGGGCTGATCTTCCAGGACGGCCGCCAGCGCGTTCGCCAGGCCCGCACCGCGATATTCCTTGCCGTCCTCGGGGGCGGCCAGTCGATTATAGGTGTAGCCGGCCTGCTTCTTGAGCAAGTTGATCGTCTGATCGGCAGTGTAGTCCGGGTGGATCTCCTTGATCAGCGCGGCGACTCCAGCCACGTGCGGGGAGGCCATGGAGGTGCCGGACAGGTAGGCAAAGGGAGGGTTCTGCTTCCACGTGGGAACCGTCGACCAGATGCGGCTGCCCGGGGCTGCCACGTCAACGGAGTTCTTGCCGTAGTTCGAGAACTTCGAGCGATTGAGGGTGGCGGTCGCGGGATCGGCGCCACCGGGCAGGGCCAGAGCGGCCACGGACACGACCGAATCGTTCAGCATGGAGGGAACGTCGATGCCGCCTCGAACGTCACGCTCGCGCGCGGCTCCCTCGACGTCATTCGGGGAGTCGCTGTCCTTCGTCGGATTGTCGTGGTCGTCGTTGCTGTTGCCCTCGGCGGCGATGTTCACCACGCCCTGGGCCTTCGAGTATCGGACCGCGCGGGACGCGGCCTCGAGACCCGCAGCCTGGGAGCTCTCGCCCGGCATCCAGAAGGCGTAGGGGTCCATGTAGTAGCTGGAGTTTGTCACGTCGATGCCGTGGTCGGCTGCCCAGTCAAAGGCGCAGGCCACGTACTCGGGGTAAAAGGAACCGGCCAGGTTCGAGGTCTTGATGGCGACGAGCGTCGCATCGGGGGCCACGCCATCCACGCCGTAGGCGTTGTGTGCGGCGGCAATCGTGCCGGCGACGTGCGTGCCGTGGTAGTGGTCGTCCTTCCACGCTGAGGGATCCTGGTTCGGGATGCCATTCACCTGGCAACCGACGGACAGGGAGGTGTCGATCCTGTCCTTGAGGTCCTTGTGGTCGGGGTCGATGCCGGTGTCCATGACGGCGACGGTCACCTTTTCGCGGGGCACGTCAACCTTCTGGGCTTCGATCGATCCGATCGCGGTCAGACCCCACGCGTTGGCGTCTCCCACGTCGGGGGTGAAGTCGTTGAGCTGGGAGTCGGCGGACAGGCCGGTCACGTGGGTGCCGGCGGCCTCGGAGACGGCGGCCGCTTCAGCGGGGGTGGCCTGCGGCTGCTCGGTACGGACCTCTTCACCGGTGACGGTCTTGTAGCGGGTGGGGCCGATCGAGTGATAGGAGATTCCCGCGTCGACCAGGCTCTTGCCGAGCGCCGGAGCGAAGGACGCCTTCACCGACTGGACGAAGAAGGCGTTGAATTCGGGGTACTGGGCCAGGAGCACGCCGCTTTCCGAGGCCTTGGAGACGGCCGCGTTGAATTCGTAGCGCGAGGCGTCGGCAGGCAGGTTGACGGCGTAGTTCATGACCTCGTCTTGGGCGCGCGCCTCGGAGGTGATCCCAGGGACACCGGCCGCGTGGGCGGGCGCACCGAATGCGGTGATCGTCAAGCCCGCAGCGAGGGCGGTTCCTCCCGCGATGAGGGTTTTCCATGAGCGTTGATGCATCATCATTCCTCGTTTCTGTATTGATGGGGACGCACCCTTCGGATCAATCCGCGGGGTACGCCGTTTACACATCGTGTCAAGGTTTGTCACTAAATTGCCAGAGGGTTTCACATTTTAAGAAACCTTGACCCTTGGGTAGAAAATACTTGACCGAGACATCGGGACACTCAGCCCACGAGCCGAGGGGCTCGCCAGAGAGCCCCACACCCTCTGAGACGAGACGAGCGAGTTGCGAACGCAGGCAGCGCGAGCGCCCAACCTCCCAAAAATAACCGACCAGTTCATTAGACACTAGTTCAAGTATAGAAATACTTGCCGGGTGCAAACCGAGCAAAACCGCAGAAACAGAACCCTTTCGCCCAAATATCAACCCAGCGCTCTGCTTGACAGTTTCACATGACTCTTCGGAGGATGTGTGCTACGGTCGATAGACGCTAATCACACGCGAGTGATGGGAGGCACCGATGCCATCATCCATTTACGTGAGCTTCGACGCACCCGAAGGGGTTCCGGCAACGCCGCGTCGGCTGCACGCCGCCCTGTCGTCCGTGCTGGACCTGCCGCCGGGGGTGAGCCCTAAGCGCGCGGCCCGGTTCCCGACGCTGGCTCACCGCCCACCGCACGGGTCCGGCTCTGCGAAACCCTATTCGCTGGGTGAAGTGTGCCTGTCGGATTCGACGTTCGGCGTCGAGATGCGTTTCCTGTTCGCGCACGTGAACTCAGCCCGGCGGTGACACCGGCCGGGTCGCAGGGCACTCGTGGATAGGAAATGGCTTCGCGGATAGGTTATGCGTTCATGGATAGGTTATGCACTCGTGGATAGGAACCTAAGCTATCCAGATGGCCGTAACCTATCCACGTAGCAACAACCTATCCAGGAAGTGGCCTCGCGCAAACACGCACAATCCGCCAGGGGCCGCGCAACAAACCCACAAGTACGCGCACGACAAACCGACAAATGCGCGCGGCACACCAGGCTCATGCCTGCGACTCCCCAAAACAAAGCGGGCCTCCTCGGGGAAAGCCCCGGGGAGACCCGCCACCCTCACTCGCCGCCGCCCACCGGCACGCGCTTGGAGGGGTGGCGTCGGTCCTCGCCCCGCCACCACGGCATCCACGCGGCGTAACCATCCGCGGGGGGCGTCGGCGCATCCGGCTGGAAGCCGAGATCGGCCGGGGTCTCGGGGATACGGTCAACCAGGAAGTACTTGTCCCTGTCGTCGCAGTGTTCGCGCACAATCGTGCGGAACTCCTTCAGCTCACAGTACAGGACGCCGGTGATCGGGTTCCTCTTCCACGCAACGATCTTGTACACCCAATAGACGAAGAGGGCGACGTTGGCCGCGAGCGCGAGGACCGCGCACGCGATGTTCGCACGCGGATCCATCGTGGCAAAGTTGAAGATGTCCGAGGGCGGAACCAGCACCTCCGGCAGCAGGGTGTTCATCGAGATCCAAAAGACCAGCGTGAAACAGCGGAACCAGATCCACTGGCCCTTCGCCCACGTGAATGCCGGGATCGTGCAGGCCAGCAGCAGCGCCAGCGTGCAATACCAGGTGTAGTCGGCCAGCGAATTGTAGAGGAACGCGTGATTCCACAGGTCGTAGGCGATGACCCACGGCCACACCATGTCCACCCAGATCAGTCCGCGCACCTTCTGCTTGCCCGGTGAGGTCACGATGATTTTGCCGAGCCCCGTGATCGTGATGATGTTGAGCAGGCCAGCCGCCGCCGACAAGAGGTTCCAGACCCCGCCGATCGTGCGGAACCCGGTCTCCGGGTCGATGCCGACGTGCCGGGCAGACAGGTTGGCGGCAACCTCCTGATACCACTGCTGCGAATGGAGCTCGGCAGTGACGCCCCGCGCCTCGGGCAACCCCGCGATCATGTCGATCGTGTGGGAGTCATTGACGGACTTCAGGCACTGCCAGTCGGCACCGCACGCATAATAGGAGTCGGCGTTGAAGTAGATCGTCAAGTCACGGATATTGGCTTCCATGATATTGACAGCCAATCCGATCCACAGGGCAACACCCAGCCAAATCGCGTACTTATGAGCCTTGACGGGATTGCGTTTGGCATAGAGCAGGACAGTTCCAGTCATGGTAGCCGTCAAAATCATGATCGCGTACTTGCCAAACGGAAACCAGCCCACCATGGGCGTCCCGTGGATCCACGCGTAGGGCATCAGCGCGATGCCGCCGACCGTCCAGACGGCAAAGATCGTCCAGTTCCACCGCCGGTTGATCTCGGCGACGATGATCTGAGCGGCCAGGACAGCGAACCAGATGACATAGACCTTTGGGGTTCCAATCTCCCAGAGGAAGAGAGTCTCCACAGCATTCTCCTTCGAAACTGCAACTGAGCTTATGGTTGTCGGCTATCATAGTGCCTTAATCAACCCAATGTACGAGGTCCGCCACGGAATCCGGGTCACGCCCGGGACGCTCTGCCCGACGACCCACATCTGCATCAAGCAGGCCTCGCCTGATCCTCAAGGAGGAGGACTCATGACACGACACTCACGCATGCGCTCGCTATGCCGCATCAGCCTGGCGGGAACGGCCGCACTCCTGGGTGGCATGTACGCGTTCAGCCAGCTCACCGGGAAAGCGACGCCGGAAGAACAGGCCTGGCGCTATCCGGGAGACGATCTCATCGACGCCAACTATGACAACGGCTACTCCTCGACCTACGCCATCACCATTGACGCCCCCGCCTATGCGGTATGGAGGCTCTTTAAACAGATCGGAGCGGAAAAATCCGGGTCGTTCTCCTCGGAGTTCCTGGAAAGGACCTTCGCTCGTCTCCCCTTCTTCAACTCCTACGAGATACAGGAGGAGTTCCAGCAGCCTGATTCCATGAAGCCCGGCGACATTGCTGCTTTCGACTTCCACGGGATGTCCATGGAGTGGGCTGACATCGTGCCCGGCAAGTACCTGGTTCAGTGGGTCGACACGAAGAACCCGCCGAAGGCTCCCGGGTCCTACGCTTTCCGTTTCCCGGGTATGCGGCATTTCGCGGCGGCCTGGTGCTTCTATATGGTGCCGCTGGCCGGAGGCCGCACTCGCCTCATCAACCACTGGCGTATCGGCTACGAGCCGCCCAGCGCGGCAATGACCGCGCTCAATTGGGTCAACATCGAGTTCATCGGCGGGTGTATGACGCACCTGCAGAATCTCTACGTGAAACGCGTCCTGGAGTTTAAGAAGAAGCAGCACCTGACAGGTCGCGTTATGCGCGGCATGCTCGGCGGGCGGTTCTTCGCCAGCCCCACCCCGGCCGGCCGACACGACGGCACGCCCCTTTTTGAGGACACCTTCACCCAGTGGTTCCGTTATGGGCGCTCAGCCCCGGCTGTCGCTGAAATACGCCCGCCCGTCACCGACGATCCATCGTGGCCGCCGACGGGTCCGGGCACCCCGTGGGAAAGCGAGGTTGATTCCTCCTACTTCGAGGGCTGGAGCGAACCGGCATTTTCTTGGGATGAGCAGATACGCCAAAAGATGGAGCGCACCTATCTGCCCGATTGGGGTAAGGAACAACGCTGATGGGTGCGATCACTCCCCCGGAGTATCCGACTCTCTTTTTCTTCGAGGTCGGCCAGTGGTGGGACTACGCGATGCTCGCCTTCGTTATCGCCGCCCTCGCGTTCACCGCCTGGCTGGCCCAACGCAACATGTGGGTCGTCCTGGGCGTATTCGTCCTGATTCCCGTCGCGCTCACCATCTTCTGGTGGCCGACGTCCACGCAGGGGACGGCCTCGGCGGGCTGGTTTCCGATCGTCAAACAGTATTCGGCGCTGGCCGGATCCCTGTGCCTGGTCGCCCTGCAGGTGTTCCCCAGGCTGCGACACAACCGCTGGTACCTGCTGATCCCACCGGTCATCCTGGCGGTGAATATCGCCGAGGCGGTGGTCCGGGATTTTCAGTGCTACGGGATTCACGGGGTTGATCCGTCCCAGGGGATGGTCACCTGGGGAGGACCGTGGAACATCATGAACGGTATTGCGGGTATCCTCAACCTCCTGGCGATCTCGGGATGGATCGGGATCTTCGTGTCGAAAGGGAAGGAACGGGCCCTCGTGTGGGGTGACCTGACCATCGGCTGGATCATCGCCTACGACCTGTGGAACTTCGCCTACGTGTACAACTGCCTGGCGGACCGCGCGTGGTACTCGGGCGTGGCCCTGCTGGCCTCGTGCACGATCCCGGCCCTATTGAAGTTCGGTCGGGGGGCGTGGATCCAATACCGGGCGTACACGCTCACCTTCTGGTCTGCCGTGGTGCTCACCTTCCCGCACTTCATGCAGGACTCGATGTTCGCCCACCGCAGCGCCCACAACCCCACGGCGATGTTCATCATCTCCGCGGCCGCCCTGGTTGCCAACCTGTGGGTGTTCGGCAAGCACGCGCACACGATCGTCGCGAAGAGGCGCAACCCCTTGACGCAGGAGGTCCACAGCGACGAGCCGACCTACGTGTCTTGGGTGCGCGATCTGGCATCCGACGAGGACAAGAAGATAATCGCCGCGCGCCTGGGAACGACACCGGAGAAAGCGGGTTTCATCTCGAACGCATAGGGCGTACGCCGGTCGCATCCGGCGCTTGATGTGATCGCGCCGAGGAGTCATTCGTCGAGGTCGCACGTGCTGCGCCGTCGCGGCGCCATGCCCGAGGCCACGCCTTGCCTCTCGGCCGCACGCGTCCTCCCCTCATTCCTTCCTTCGTGCCTTTCCCAGCTCGCTCCTTCCTGCGTTGAAGTGTCTGGGTTGTGGGTGTGGCGCTCGGGTTCGCGTGTTCTCGCGGCGCGCGCCGGGCGTACACGTCTTCATTTGGCCAGGTCAGGTGTGGGTTTTGGGTGTGGTGTGCACGTTTGTGCGGGGTTTGGGTGGTGGGTGGGAATTGTTGTGTGGTGATTGCGGGGGATTCTTGGTGTTTCGTGTTGGTTCTGCGCCTACCATGGTTCCCAAGGGGCGTGCTCCCAGTGTCGGGGGCGCCCAGGAGTACACCTCAGTGTGGAGGGCACACACCATGGAAATCCCACCATTGTCCCAGCGACCCATCACCGATGAGGAGGAAGAAGCCTTCCTCCAATCCACGCAACCCAGGCGCGGCCTGTTCACCCGCCGGTCCTGGGGCCTGGGCACCACCCACCGTCCGCGCAGCAAAAACACTAAAGAAAACAAAACAGGCACGGGATTTACCACCTTTGATACCACCCACAACACGACGCGCACCGGTGGCGGGCTGGCCTCGTGGCTGCGAGCCGACCCCATTGACTGGGGAATCCGGGCACTCATTATCCTCCTCGCCATCGGCGCCCTTGTCGCAGTCTATATCCAGGGCGAAGCACGGGGCTGGTGGAACCAGGGCACAGCCCCCACGGCGGCGCCCACGCGGTCTGCCATGTCGGGCGGGGCTCCCACCCCCGCGCCGACCGGTTCGGGTGAGGCCGTGATGTCGGGCGGGTACGAGATCGGACCCGACGGCATCCTAGTACGCCCAGCAGAGCACGCCGCATCCACCTACACCCTACCCACACTCCCCCAAACCGCCACAGAAAACACCGAACGAGGAGCAGAAGCAGCCGCCGAACACTACCTCGCTGTTGCCACCTATGCCTGGAATACGGGAGACACTTCCGCTGTCAGAGCGTTATCATCCGAAGATAGCGGATTTGCCGAGGACCTAATCAACAGGATTAATGAAGACTACTCTGATGGGTGGGTATTCGGTCACTCGCTAACAGTAAAGAATATCCTCCTGCTAGAACCTGTCCCCGCTAACGGAGCAGACGTCCCACCGAATACAATCGGCGTCAAGTTTAGTGTCATGGCGATCGATGGCACAAAATGCAAAAAGAAGCACATCACCGTCAGAAACAACGAGTATCACTCGACAATTTCTTTATTCATGACCTGGAATAATGGCCAGTGGATTGAAACACAAGGGAGAGCGGTTAGCGATGAAAACTAGATACACCAGCTCGCACACCATAGTAGCGACAGTAGCATTTGTATTCTGCTCAATGAGCACAGTTACCGCCACCTATGCCGACGATCGCGCGCGTCATCACGATTGGGATCAAGTCGTTGAGGGCGATGGAAGTAATATCAAGGTATCCCAGCAAGAAAAGTGGGGATACCAGTCTGATTCAGCCTCATCATCTTCCTCGTCTGCTGGGAGGACTGTGACTGATGACAGGAGTCGTTTAACGGCGGACTCTGTTGCTTCGTCTGAGGCTGGGGCGTATTTTGATTGGGCGCATTGCGCTGTTGAGCAGCTGCCTCACGGGGACGATCCTTTCACGCAGGGCAGCTGGGTATGCGCCTACCCGCCCCCCGCACCGGGCGAAGACCCCACACCAACACGCATCCCCACCACCCGTGAGATTCTGTTGGCGGCCGCGACCTTAATCCACGCCGACGGCGCAGGCCTACGCAAGCGCCCCGAGGGAGTGTCCTACACCAACAAATACATCCCCACCCTGGTCAACGCCACACACCCCACCCAAACACACACCATCACCCTCCTAGGCCGCACCATCACCATCACCCTCAACGCCGAGGAATACACCTGGAACTGGGGAGACAACACACCCAACACCACCACGACCTCACCAGGAGCACCCTGGCAAAAAGGCATGAACCCCAATACCGACCCCACCCTCATCCACCACCACTACACCCCACCCCAAGGATGGCGATCCTCCCTAGATGGCCCCTACCCCACAGCCAGTCGCACCATCACCCTCACCACCACATGGAGCGGAACAGCAACCAACCCCTTCACCGGACAAACCCAAACCATCAACGGCCTGGTCACCACCACCGAAACAACCGACCCCTTCCCCCTAGACCACCTCATCATCAACAACACCGACACCTGGGAAGAAAAACAAGGACACTAAACAACCAAACACCCACACAACACACAACCCAACAGACACACCCCCACGCCCCACACAAAACCCGACAGCTATGCGAGCCCCGCGTCCAACGCCAACAAGTGATCAACCGTCTGCGGACGCACGAACCAACGGGCCGCACCATCCTCAACAGCCAGCACACCAGGCTTGGTCACCATATTGTAATTGGACGCCATCGAATACCCATAAGCACCCACAGCAGGCACCACCAGGAGATCGCCGCCCGCAATGTCGCCCGGCAGGTCGACGTCGCGGATGATGATGTCCCCGCTCTCGCAATGCTTACCGACCACGCGGCAGCGTGCCAGGGCGCCGGGCTGGGCGGGGCAGTCGCGATTCGCCAGGGTCGCCGTGTAGGCGGCGTCGTAAAGGACGGGCCGGATGTTATCCGACATGCCCCCGTCGATCGCCACGTACCGGCGCACTCCCCCGCCTTCCAGCGAAACGTCTTTGATGGCGCCCACGCGGTAGAGCATCACCATCGACGCCCCCGCGATCGAACGCCCGGGTTCGACGGACACGTGCGGGATCGGCAGGCCGTGGTGTGCGCAGCGCTCGCGAACCGCGTCGGCCAGCACGCGCGCGACCTCCACGGGAGAGGTCGGCACCGGGTCCTGGCCCGTGTAGGAGATGCCCACGCCGCCACCCAGGTCGATCGCGGGAACCCCCAGGGCCAGCTCGTCGCGCAGCCTGGCCGCAAAGTCGATGACGATGCGGGCAGCCTGCGAAAAGGCGCGGGTGCCGAAAATCTGGGAGCCGATGTGGCTGTGCAGGCCCCGAAAATCCAGGTGCGGGGCGCGGGCGATCGCCGCCATGGCCTCGAGCGCCTGGCCGGTGGCCAGGGACAGGCCGAACTTCTGGTCCTCGTGGGCGGTGGCAACGTACTCGTTTCCACCCGCGTGGATGCCGGACTTCAGGCGCACCATGACGGGCGCGGCGACGCCCAGCTCCGCGGCGATCCGCTCGACCTGGCGAACCTCGTCCATCGAATCGATAAAGATCCGGTGAATGCCGGACTCGAGGGCCAGTCGGATCTCCTCGTCGGACTTATTGTTGCCGTGCAACCCGATGCGCTTTGGGTCAACCCCCGCGCGCAGCGCGAGCGTCAGCTCCCCCAGCGACGCGGTATCGACCCCCAGCCCCTCACTGGCCACCAGGCGGGCGACATCGGCGCTCAGGAACGCCTTACCCGCGTAAAAGGCGTCGCCGCCCCTCATGCCGTAGCCGTCCCAGAACTCCTCGGCCATCGCCGACGCCCACACGCGGGCGCGCCCGCGCAGCCCCTCAACGTCCAGCACGAAAGTGGGGGTGCCGAACTCACAGGCGATCCTGGTCAGGTCGACGCCGCCCACACGCAAAACGCCGTCCACGCGCCGGGCGCTCCACGGCCACAGGTCGGGGCGCTCACCGGGGTTCGGACAGGTGAGGGACCCAACGGGCGCACGATCCGCCTTCCTCACTGCTCACATCCTTTCCGGGGCGCTCACGCCGAGCAGACCGAGGCCGGAGCGCAGCACCTGGGTCACCGCGTCGTTGAGCCACAGGCGGGCGACGTGGCCGGGCTGGATCGGATCGAGGCTGCGGGGGGTGACGCGACACTGGCCGTACCAGGCGTGGTAGGTGGCGGCCAAGGACTCCAGGTAGCGGGCGATGCGGTGCGGCTCGCGCAGCTCGGTGGCCTGAGCGACCTGAGCGGGGAACTGGGCGAGCGCGCCCAGCAGGGCCGAGTCGGCCTCGGTATCCAGCTCGGCCGGGTCAAATCCCGCGTCGCGGCTCACGCCGTGAGTGGCGGCGTTGCGCGCGACGTTACAGGTGCGCACGTGCGCGTACTGCACGTAATACACCGGGTTGTCGTTCGAGTGCTGCGAGAGCAGGTCCAGATCGATATCGACCTGCGTGTCCATCGAGACGCGAACGAGGGCGTAGCGGGCCGCGTCCACACCGACCGCATCGACCAGGTCGTCCAGCGTGACGATCGTGCCTGCGCGCTTCGACATGCGCACGGGCTCGCCATCCTTCACCAGGTTCACGAGCTGGCCGATGAGGATCTGCAGGTTCACGCCGGGGGTGTCGCCGAAGGCGGCGCACATGGCCATCATGCGGCCGATGTAGCCGTGGTGGTCCGCGCCCAGCAGGTAAATGGCCGCATCCGCGCCGCGCTCACGCTTATTCAGGTAGTAGGCGACATCGCCCGCGAAGTAGGCGGCCTGGCCATCCGACTTGATGAGCACGCGGTCCTTGTCGTCCCCGTTAGCGGTCGTGCGCAGCCACACTGCGCCGCCCTCGTCAAAGATCTGGCCGCGCTCACGCAGGTGCTTGATCGCCTCGTTCACCGCACCGGATGAGTGCAGCGAATCCTCGTGGAAAAACACATCGAAGTCCGCGCGGAAAGAGTGCAGGCGCTCCTTGATCTCGGCGAACATCAGCTCGACGCCGCGAGCGCGGAACACCTCGATGGCCTCCCCTTCGGGCAGGGTGATCGGGTCGGGTTCGCCCGCGGCGCGCGCGTCGGCACGCACCTGTTCGGCGATGTCGGCGATGTATTGGCCGCCGTAGCCGTCCTCGGGCACCTCGCGGCCCATGGCGCGGGCGTAGAGGGAATGGGAGAAACGGTCGATCTGGGAGCCGTGGTCGTTGAAGTAATACTCGCGGGTCACGGCGGCGCCGGAAGCGGCCATGAGGCGCGACAGCGAATCGCCGACCGCCGCCCAGCGGGCGCCCCCCAGGTGCACGGGGCCGGTCGGGTTGGCCGACACATACTCGAGGTTGATGGAGCGGCCCGCCAGCGTCTGGTTGCGGCCGTAGGCGGCCCCCGCCTGAACGATGGTGCGGGCCAGCTCGCCCGCGGCGCCCGCGCCCAGGCGGATGTTGATAAATCCGGGACCCGCGACCTCAACGGAGTCGATGCCGGCGGCGCCGCTCAGGTCTCCAGCGAGGATCGATGCGAATTCGCGCGGGGCCATTCCGGCCTTCTTGCCCAGTTGCATGGCGACGTTGGTCGCCCAGTCGCCGTGCTCGCGCACGCGGGGGCGCTCCACGGTCACGGGGTCGGGGACCAGGGCGGGATCGATCGAAATGCGCCCGGCGGCGGCAGCGTCCAGCAGCGTCGAGCGGATGAGGCAAGCAAGTTCTTCAGGAGTCACCCCCCAAGCCTACGGGGTTTTCACGCCCCGCCGCGAGCTCTCTTCGCGCGCTCGGATGAATACCTGGCCACACGAGGGGTTGGAGGACAAGGATGGGGCGCCCTGCGCCACGCGGATGCACGGGGGACGACGCGCGGCGCGGCACTCCACGACCCACGCGGACGCACGGGGGCATAGGGGCGGGGCGGCAAAGACGCGCGGTGCTTTGCACGCGAATCGGGGCCGACGGATCACTTCAATCCGCCGGCCCCGATTCACCTCAACGATTCAGGCGCGCACGGAGCGCTCATAGTCTTTCATGAGGTCGATGCGGCGCTGGTGGCGCTGGTCCCCGCTGAAGGGGGTCTCCAGGAACGCGTCAATGAGCGCGAGGGCCTCGGCCTCGGTGTGCTGGCGCGCGCCGACGGCCACGACGTTCGCGTCGTTATGCTCGCGAGCCAGGCGAGCGGTCGCATCCGACCACACCAGCGCGGCACGCACGCCCTCCACGCAGTTGGCGGCCATCTGCTCGCCGTTACCGGAGCCACCGATGACAATGCCGAGGCTGCCCGGCTCATCCACGACCGCCTGCGCTGCCTCGATGCAGAACGGCGGATAGTCATCCAACGCATCGAAAGTGCGTGCGCCATGATCCACGACAACGTGACCGGCCCCGCGCAGGTGTGCGACGACCTTTTCCTTGAGCTCAAAACCGGCATGATCGGTGCCGATATGAACGCGCATAGAATCCTCCTGATGGTTTTTCAGATAAGGGACACCGACCAGTATGGCACACATCACCGTCACGCGCGGGTGTGTGAACCCTGCTAGACTGGCCGGGTTGCCCCGATAGCTCAGCGGATAGAGCGCTTGCCTCCGGTGCAAGAGGTCGCAGGTTCGAGTCCTGTTCGGGGCGCCACGGTCGCCCGCGTTTCCCGCTGCCCCGCCTCCCGCGGGTCCTCGCGAACCGGCCGACGCTCCACGGACCATCGGCGCTGCCTCTCCCGCCTCGCGGGAGATGCCGCGCCCCACGCCTCGCACCCCAATAAAATGGAGTGCGCCCCAATCGTCAAACAAGGACCGGCCGATGACCTACCAGTGGTGGAGCCTGCTCCCCTTCGTCACCATGCTCGCCTGCATTGCCCTCCTGCCCATCATCCCGAAAACCTCGCACTGGTGGGAAAAGGAATCCTCCCGGCTCTTCGTCGCCCTGCTCCTGGGCGTGCCCACGACGATCTGGATGCTCGTTACGGCCGGCACTGGTCCACTGATCTCGACCGGCGTCGAATACGTGCAGTTCATCGCACTGCTCTTCGCCCTCTTCGTCGTCTCCGGAGGCATCCACCTGGAGGGCGACATCAAGGCGACTCCACGCAACAACACGATCTTCCTGGCGGTCGGCGGCCTCCTCGCCTCCTTCATCGGGACCACGGGCGCGGCCATGCTGCTGATCCGCCCGCTGTTGGAAACCAACAAAGAACGCAAGCACCGCGTCCACACCGTGCTGTTCACGATTTTTATCGTCGCCAACTGCGGCGGCATACTGACCCCGCTCGGCGACCCGCCGCTCTTCCTGGGCTACCTGCACGGCGTTCCTTTCTCCTGGACCTTCGCGCTGTGGAAGGAATGGCTGTTCGTCCTGGTGCTGCTGCTCCTGTCCTACTATTCGATCGACCGCGTACGTTACGCCTCGGAAGACACCTCTTCCATCGAGGCCGACGACCGCGACGTCCAGCCCCTGCGCCTGGTCGGCACGGTGAACCTGCTCTTCTTCGCGATCATCATCCTCTCCGTCGCCTTCGCGCCTTCCTGGGACGGCGAGGCGCTCGCTGAGGGGCACGTCGGGTCGTGGACAGAATTGGTGCCGTGGCGCGAACTCATCATGTTCACGGTCGCCGGATTGTCCTACGCGTTCTCCGACAAAAAGGTGCGCTTCGAGGAGAATGCCTTCACGTGGACGCCCATCGCCGAGGTCGCGACCCTGTTTATCGGCATTTTCTCGACCATGGCGCCCGCGCTGCGCTACCTGGAGCAGATCGCCCCGGACCTGCCCCTGACGCGCATGACCTACTTTGTGTTCACGGGTGGATTGTCCTCCGTGCTGGATAACGCCCCCACGTACATGACGTTCTTTGAGCTGGCCAAGGCCTCCGGCGGCGACGGCACGCTCGTCGCGGGGGTGCCCGAATACTACCTGATCCCCATCTCGCTGGGCGCCGTGTTCTGCGGCGCGGCCACGTACATTGGAAACGGCCCGAACTTCATGGTCAAATCCGTCGCAGAATCCGACGGCGTGGCCATGCCGTCGTTTGGCCGCTACGTCGGCTACGCGTTCACGCTGCTGGTGCCGACTCTGGCCGCCATGGCCATGATTTTTATCGGCGAGTCTGCGCTGGTGCGTGGCCTGGGCATCGCCCTGGCCGCCGGGCTGGCCTTCCTGGCCCTCGTGCGCATCCGCCGTGCCGGGATCGACGAGGCCGTGGCGGACTTCAGCGGCGACGACTGACCGCGATCCTGAACGGATACGTCGGGGGCAGAACCGGCCGGTTGTGCCCCCGCCTGTGTTGCATGGCGCCTTGTCGTGTTGCGTGGCGGGGCGTTTTGCTGCGCGGGGGGCCGCGGGTGTCCTGCTGCGCTGCGGCGTGGGCGTGTCTCACCGCCGGTTGAAACCCAGACCGCCCCCGCCCCGCCTCCCGCGGCTGCGCGTGAAACCCACACCGCCCCTGTACGCCCAAAACACCACGATTCAAGCCAATTCCGGCACGCAGGGGCGACCCCGGTTTCACCAAACCCCACGCAGCCCGAAGCAGGGGCGGCCGCGTTTGCCCGAACCCCCGCGACGCCGCGCGCCCTCACGCGGGCGCACGGTCGCCAGCTGCCGGCCTGAGCGCTACGCGCCAAGCACCCCCATCGCCATGGCCCAAATCGCCGCGCGAGGCGGAGCGTCCAGCGTCGGATCCGCTGACAACCGGGAGAGAGCCTGCACGTCGAGGGGTGCATGAATGAGGGCGTGGAGATGATCGGTCACGAAGCACTCATAGTGCGCGCCGGGACGCCATTTTCCACGTCGCTTCTCCTCACGCACGCAGGTGACGACACTCCAGCGCCCCGAGGTGCAGTCACGCGCAAAGTGCGACTCGGCGGGGCCATACGTCACCAGGTCATTGAGGACGTCCTGTGCACCTCGGACATCAAGGGCACGAACCGCTGCTAGGAAGTCTGTAGGCATGTAGGGCGGGCCGTCGTGGATGGTGGGTCCGGCGTGCAGCAGGGAGGCGAAGGCCAGGATATGCGGGACTTCGCAGAAATCAACCTGACTGAAGTGCACGCCGTCCACATCGGAACGCATGATGACGGAGCGCGGAACGGTGGGCCAGACCCTCCAGTCGCGCACGACATCCGGCATGGCGGGGGAGACAACACGGATAGCGGCCCTCGTTCGAGCATCACTCGCGGGCCCCAGGATTCGCTGTGCGTCACCAACGAGGCCATTCGCTCCTACAAGTCCACCGCTGACAAGTCCGCTGGTGAGGGCATCGCTCGAGACGCGCGTCGTCCCCTTGCTGGTAGACAGCATGTCGAGGAGAACATTCGCCTGCTCGACGGTGACGATCAGCTGATCCGCAGAACGCGAATCGGTGGCATCAACACTCACGATGGCTCCTCCACAGTCTGAGCCATCTCCATGAAATCATCGATGACCATCGGGAAGACAATGCTGGGACACGTACACGTCGCGGTCCACAGGAAACGCTGCGGCGAGCGTGACCCAACGTGTGCAGTACGCGTGATCCATGCGAGTTGGCTGAGTGTCAGCGAGACATCGTCGAGGATGTAGACGCCTGTACGCCATCGGGCTCCTTGAGGAGTCATTGGCCACTCGAAATCATCGATGAGATGAAATCCAGGAAATGGTTTCTCCAGCTGCTGGACGCTGTCCGCGTAGACCGCTTCATCGCTGACATCGGTGGTCAGTTCCCCACCGGCGATCACCAGGGTCGGGACCTTTCCCTCGCCTTTCGCCTTTCCGACAGCGATAAGACGCACGCTGGCGTCACCGGCGAGCGCCCCCAGTTCTGCGCGTTCCTCTGGGGTAACGAGCCGCCATCCCGACGCAAGACTCACCACCACGTATCCCCCCGCCTCTGAGCATGATGAAGCGCCCACGCCTCCTGATCAATGTTTCCGCTCTCATCCAACAGCCCGTGCCGCTTGGCATACTGCCAATCGGCATACACGAAATTAGGGAATCTGATCGGTAATAGCCCAATAAGAAAGAAGGCAAGAAAGATCAGAAGTGTCGCAGCAACACCTGTTAGCCAAATTGTAGGCAGCTTAAAATACTTAATAAATCCAGATATTCCAACGAGTAAGAAAATACAAGCGATTGAAGGCGCACCGATAGCAGCAAAGTTCCTACCGATTCTCCCCTTCCCATTCATCCGACGCCACAGGTTCGCGGCTCTTGAGTCTAAAAACATCTCCGCATACCATACCCCAACTCCAAGAATACCCATGCCGAACCCAGCAATAGCTAGTTTAAGATCCTCGTTCATACGATTACCCTTCATTGATTGGATCGACAATAGTATCGTTGGCTAGATCGCCTGCGCCTTCTCCTAGGTAGTGCCCGATCATCCCGCCGACGACGCCACCCACAAGGCCACCCACAACAGCACCAACCGGCGCAAAAGGTCCCGAACAAGCAGCACCAATGGCTGCGCCAGCTTTACCTCCCACAAATGCACCTCCCCAGGCACCACCCGCCGTTAAGGTCCCTTTCACGCTAGCACGCGCGACCTTATGTCCCTCACTCCACTCGGGGTGCTGAACCGTATCGGTTTGATACGTATCGTAGGCGGTGATACCACCATCAACAACAGCACCCGCCACGCCAGCAACCCTCCCGATTTTTCCGGCAACCGGAGCCACAACACGTGTCCCTGTTGGTTCCAGTCCGTGCGCTCCCGGCGACCGAAACTTCCACTTCGACAGATCACCCCTGGCGAAGAATCCCTCCGGAGCCTCGTATAACCCACTGAAGTGCTGCATCGTGAGCGCGACTGTCGACTGCCCGAGAAAATCTAACAGCCCCAATGCATAGGGGACAGCGATGGCCAGTCGATGGTTCTCACTCGGAACAAAGTGTTCCTTCAGCCGGTCAAACACCGGCTTAATCCACTGCTCATACGTGCCAATTTTGAGATCATCGAGCGTCAGCGAGAACACATACTCCGCGCGCTCGTAGTTCAGCCGTTGCTCCCGCGCCCTGACGCTGAGCTCGCCGAATAACTCGCTCAGCGCCGCGTCCTGCTCGTCCGGCAGGATCACCGTGTCCCCCTCGACGATCAGACCACCCGCGGCCGCAGCCTGAGCAATCCCCTGATACTCACCCCGCACCGACCGCATCGACCACGCCAGGTCCGAAACGGCCAGCTTCAACGCCTTCAAATCTGCCGCCATCTCCTCGTATGTTTGCGATGTTGTCAGCAGATCCTCGTTGCACCGATGCACGAGCAAGGCCTCTTGCTGGGAGACAATAGCCGAGGCACGCGCCACGTCACCATCGGCCCGAGTCAACGCGCCGATCGATTCCTCACAGATCGTTTCAAAGGTAAACAGAGCATCGACATCGATGGGGAATTCCATCGAAAATGAGGAACCCTGAGAGACAGCACTTGCGTTTGTCATCGTGAGTCCAGACTGTCGAGGTATTCACGGACCGCCGCAATTTCTGCGGCGGCCTGATCATCGGCCTGAGCAAAGGCACTGGAGGCCGCATCGAGCCCCTGCGCTACAGCGAGCGAACAGAAGGAGCCCATCGCAATTACCTCATTGATTTTCGCGATCCTCTCAGAAAGCCTCCCCTCGTTACTGCCGACCCCAGAAGGAGTATCCAGCACGTACGCTGCAACATTTTCACCCGATGCCTCGAGAATGGAGGATGCTCGCGACACTTCATCGCTATCCCACACGACCTGACCCGACACGCCACGCTCCTTACCGATTGACAGGAACGAAGCTACCCCCCCCCCCCCGAAGGCGGCTGTCAAGGGCAGATTCTAGGGGTGGTTGCAACACATGTTATGCCCTGAGTAGCAGCTCAAGTCGCTGCTTGGGCGTGTCCCAGTTTAGCGTTTTGCGGGGGCGGTCGTTGAGCTGGTCGGCGATGGCGTCCAGGTCCGTTTCGGTCAGGAGTAACAGATCAGTTCCTTTGGGCATGTATTGGCGCAGGAGCCCGTTCGTGTTCTCGTTGGTGCCGCGTTGCCAGGGTGAGTGCGGGTCACAGAAGTACACGTCAAGGCCCAGCTGTCAACCGATCTTGCGATGTTGGGCCAGCTCGCTTCCCTGGTCCCAGGTCAGTGACAGGCGCAAGGAATGGGGCACGTCTGCGAGCTTGTCGATGATGGCATCTTGAACTTCAGTAGCTGTATGTCCATTAGGCAAGTAGAGCAGCAGCGTGTACCGGGTCGAGCGTTCCACGAGTGTGCCGACCGCGGATCGCCCTTTGGCTCCGATGATCAAGTCACCTTCCCAGTGTCCAGGCAGCGCCCGGTCTTCCACACTGGCGGGCCGTTCGCTGATCATCACCATGGGGTCCTTGAATCGTGGTCGTACCTGGCGAGAGTATGCGACCGGACGCCTACGGACGCGCCCTTGGCGCATGAGGGAAGCGATCTCTTTGCGGAGCGTGCCTTTGGCCTGGATGAAGATGGACTGGTAGATCGTCTCCACGCACGGGTTCATGCTCTGACTTGTGCGGGAAACGCATGCGCAAGTATGCGCAAATCTGTTCTGGGCTCCATCTGAGCTGAAGCTTGTCCCAGATGATGCCCCACAAGCGAGGATCGGCGCATTTACGCACTTTAGGGCGTTTGAGACGCTTGCCTGCTCGCATGTGAGCGATGTAGGGGTTGTAGCACGTGGCTGCAATCCCATTACGCTTCAGCTCCCGGCTCACAGTCGAGGGCGAACGTCCTAACTGTCGAGCAATGTCACGAATAGAGAGCCCCTCGACGCGCCATCCAAAGATAAGCATGCGTTCCTTGAGCGACAAGAACCGTTTACTGACCCGATGAGGTTAGCACTTCATATACAGACGGTACCAATGAGCCTGAGGAGCAATGCTTGCTCGCTCACACCGTCCACTTGAGCGAGTTCGACCATTACGCCAGACCTTGCCCGTCCGCTTCGAGACCCCGACAGCATGAGCCGCCTGCGTGAAGTTCAAACCATCAGCAAGAGCCCGGACATACTCCCGATGCCGGCCGGATTCTAGGGGTGGTTGCAACACGTGTTATGCCCTCAGCAGCAGTTCGAGGCGTTGCAACCGCCACCAGAACCTACAGGACCACGACCGCTGCGCGCGTCCGCTCCGCGAGCGCGTCGATGATCAGCCAGTGCGCCCGCTGATGGGTGAGACGCAGGCACCCCCGTGCAAGTAGACGATGACAGCCCCGGGGCCCGCGGCGCGCGGCCCACCTTATGCCGCCCGGGGCCGCGGAGTGCGGGCATACTGAAAAGAGAGGGTAAAGAGGGGTTCACTCGCACCCCATACACTGTTAATCTAAAGGGGAAGGATCAGACAATCGGCGGGCGAAGCGACGGAGCCCCGCCGTCGGCGAACAACTCGAGGAGGAGCACTTTATGACACGTCCGAACACCGCTGATTCGCGTGACACCAACGTCAAGTACATCGCAGCGGTCGCGAAGATCCTGCACGCGAACGCCGAGGCGACCGCGGAGGGGTGGACCGAGGTGGGCCTGCTGGTCAACAAGGCCCCCGACAGCCAGAAGGTCTCCACCTACGCCGTGCTCAAGCGCGGCTCCGAGCATTTCGATGACTGGCTGACCCCGTCGGCGTGGGACGAACTGAGCAAAGTGCTGGCCACCTGGCAGTTCGATCTCACCCAGCAGGGCCACCCCAAATGGACGGCGATGTTCCTGGGCGGCGTGCACGACGGAGGACTGGCGTGGCTGCCCGACTACTCACCCACCTTCGGCAAGTGGCGCATCCGCAGGAAGCACTCGAACCTGCCGGCGATCCAGGAGGGGCTGGAGAAGGCCGCCCGCCTTTGAGGGCCCCTGCCCCAGGGCGCTAGTCGCACTGCCCGCCGCGCCCGACCAGCAGCGCGCGACTTCCACCCTCCCGCCTACCACGGCAAGAGCGCTGATAAACTTATCAAACGCCCGAAGCGTTGATAAACTTATCGCGATGAGGACTCCACTGGACTCTCCCTTCAGCCCTGGATCCGACACCGTCCCCCACGTGTGGGCGGGGCGAGTCGAGCAACTCAGCGACTGGCGTGATGTCGTACGCCCGCGTCGGCGCGCGGGCATCCACGAGCGCGGGCGCACCATCCTCGGCGAAGCCGGGTCGGGCAAGTCCGCACTGGTGCGCAAGATCGCACGCTCAGCTGCGGCCGAAGGCGACTGGACAACACCCCAGCTCAGGACTCCGGTAGCGACCCCGTGAAACGGGTGGCGTCGGCGCTCCTGCGCCTGGCGTCCGACGCGGGCCTGCCGAGCGCCCGCGAGCGCCGCATCACCGACCTGCTCGGCCGGGTCGAATCGATTGCCGCCTCGGGATTCGGGCTCACGGTGCGGACACGCTCAGGACCCGAGCCGTACACGGCGCTTACCGAGCTCCTCGTCGAGATATTGGCCGTGCCGCGATTCGCGCCGACGCGGTGATCGTCATCCACATCGACGAGGTGCAGAACATCACCGACGAAGCGGTCCGCTCGCAACTGCTCATCGCCCTCGGCAACGCGCTGGCCCACGAGGAGGAGATCGTCCTGCCAGGTGGCCCACGCGCCTCGCGCGCCCTCCCGATCGCCGTGTACCTCACCGGCCTTCCTGAATTCGCCGACATGGCGGGGGCCAGGACGGGCGCGCCCTTCGCACGGCGTTTCCGCACGACAATCCTTGAACCGATCAGCGATAACGACCTGCTGGTCGCGCTCCATCCGTTCGTGACCGAGGGGTGGCAGGTGCCCGGCGGCAAGCGCGTCTACATGGAGGCATCGGCGCAGCGGACCATTGTCGAGCTCTCGCGCGGCGAGCCATTCCTCTTCCAGTTGGCGGGTGAACGCGCCTGGTACGCGGGAACCGACGACCTCATCACCGCCGAGCAGGTCGCATCGGGGTGGCGCGGTGCCGTCCACGAGGCCGAGACCCATGTGCATCGCGTCCTGGAGCGCCTGCCCGCCCGGGAGCGGGCATTTCTCGAAGCGATGGCGCAGTTGCCGCCCCCGGAGCGGACCCTGACGAACATCGCACGCGCACTCGACTACCGTCGAGCCTCCGACGCGGGGCCGACCGCCCAGCGCCTCGATCTCATCCGGCGCGTCATCCGCAGGGGCCGCCCCCACTACACGTTCCGCAACAGGGCGGTGGGTGCCTACTTGGAGTCCGACTGGCCGGAGTGACCGCCGGCTGAGGCTCCTCATAGGACAGACCGGCCTGGGCGAGAACGCGGCCAACGCCATCGCCAATATCGGAGGCATGGCATTGTCCTTCCTGGGCGGGACCTGGGTGCCCATCGAATGGCTGCCCGACGCCGTCGCCCGGGCCGCCAGGCTCACGCCCGGGTACTGGGTGAACCAGGCGCTCTCCGGGGTGTACTCCGCCACCTCGACATCCGCGCAAGCGCTCCTCCCCCTGCTGGCCGACTGCGGGATCTGCGCCCTCTTCGCATTGACGATCCTCTCAGTCGCCATGGGCGTGCGCCGCACGCGGGCGCGCTCGGGGCTGTGAGGTGGGGCGGCCGCTCGTTGGAGCAGCCGCAGCGGGTGGCGGGTTGAAAGCTGCTTTTCATGGTGGTCGGGGCCGTTGTGGGTGCCCCGGGGGCGAAGTAGGCCAGTACGTCGTTGGCTCCTCGTTAATTAATGTTCGTCTACGTGTGATGATCACGGTCAGGGGGGGTGGGACGTGGGCGCTGAATGCGGTAATCACGGCTTACATGAAGAGCTTTCCCTTGGTGTTGCCATGGCTCACGGTACGCGTCGATGACGGATTCTAGAGGTGGTTGCAACACGTTTTACGCCCTGAGCAGCAGATTCGAGGCGCTGCTTGGGTGTATCCCAGTTTTGCGTTTTGCGGGGGCGGTCGCCCTGCTGTTCGGCAATGGCGTCCAGGTCTGCTTCAGATAGGAGTGACAGACAAGAACCACCACACACGCCCAATGTCAGGCCGTGCAATCCTCACAACGGGAGGGGTACCCAATCCCACAAAAATACGACCAAGACCAGCCACAACACACTCCTTCACCAAGACTCCGCAGCAGCCACCACGAGAACATAGAAAGAGCAGACCACGGCAGCCCTGCCTATCCCCACGACAGCACGCAACCAATTACGGCCCCCACACGGCCCCCGCTTTGCAGCCCCCGGCTCCGCGTGAAACCCACACCGCCCCTGCTCATCCAAAAACGCCCACAACAGCCGATTCGCGCAAAGCAGGGGTGGTCCCGGTTTCATAAACCCCGATTCATCCGACAGGAGGGCAACCCTGGTTGCGCGAACCCCACGGCGCAGCGCGCCCTCACCTGGGCGCATGATCACCAGCTGCCGGTCTCCGCCGCTCTACGCGGCGAGGAGTTCCATGAGGTTCTCCCACAGCGTCGTGCGTGGCGGCGCGTCCGATGGCCCCACCAACAACGGCGCCGGGAGGGCCAGACACTTCAGTTCCGGCAGCAGCCCCCGCCACTGCCCCGGCATATCCACCAGCAAAAGGAACAAAACCCGTTGCCGGCCCCTTCACGCCGGCGCGCGCCAGCTTATGACCCACGCCCCAGTCGCGGCGTTTGACGCTATCGGTTTGATAGCTGTCGTAGGCAACGCCAACTCCACTCCCACCGGCAACCGCCCGTCATATCGCGCAATGATCCCCCTCAGTCCCGCGGGGAGGCCGCGACGGCACCCGGGGCCGGGGGCTGGGTCCACAGGCCGCGTGCCTCCAGGAAGTCGCGCAAGAACACGGGGCGGTCGGTGATGATGCCGTCGACACCGACCTCGAGGAGGCGCAGCACGTCCGCCACCGTGTTGATGGTCCACACGTGCACGGCGAGGCCGAGCGTGTGGGCGGTCGCCACGAACCGCTCGTCGACCACGCGGATGGGGCCCTGGCGCATAGGCACCTGGGCGGCAATCGCGCCCTGCCGCGGCCCGGGCACGTGCCACCACGCGGGGTTCGTCGCGCTCTTCGCGGCACCCACCAGGCGCACCACGGCCTCGGTGCCCAGCGAGGTCGCCACCGCGCGCGCCGGATCGGAGGCGGCGCGATCGCGCACGGCACGCAGGCGCGATTCGGAGAAAGAGGCGACTAGGACCCGATCGGCGCCGCCGTGGGCGGCGATGACGTCCAGTAGCGGACCCTCGACGCCCGTTTCCTTCGCGTCGATATTGAAATACATGTCGGGAAAGGCCTTAAGGACCTGCGCGAGCAGCGGCATCTGCTCGCCACTGTCGCGGTGGCGCAGCTTGGCCAGCTCACGCCACGTCATCTGGGAGATAGCTCCCGACCCGTCATAGCAGCGGTCCACGGTGTCGTCATGGGAAACCACGACCTGGCCGTCCGCGGTCACGTGCACATCCGTTTCGACGTGGCGGATCCCAGCCCGGTAGACGCGGGTAAAGGCGCTCACCGTGTTTTCGGGAGCCTCCTCACCACCTCCCCTGTGCGCAAAGATGACGGGGCCCCGACGCATCGTTACGGGCATCATGAGCAAGACTCCTGTCCGAGGTAAATCGCTTTGTTCTCCTTCATCCACGCCTCCGGGTCGATGGGGGTATCGGAGGAGTCATGGATTTCAAAGTGCAGGTGGGGGCCCGTCGACCAGCCGTTGTTGCCGACCGCGCCGATGACCTGACCGGCGGTGACCGTGTCGCCGAGCTTCACGGTGATTTTGTTCATGTACTGGTGCAGGTAGGCCGAATGGAAGACGGTTCCGTCCGCTTTCGTGTGCTTGATCTGCACGTATGCGCCGGAGCGGGAGTTCTCCGCCACCTCCTCGACCACGCCCGCGTACACGGAGGTGACCGGCGTATCCATGCGGGCCGCCATGTCGATGCCCTCGTGCGCCAGCAGCTGGCCGGACACGGGCGAAATACGCGTCGTGAAGGGCGAGGTGATCACGAAGGATCCTTCCGGCAACGGCCAGTAGATTGCGTCCGCCACGACCTTGACGCTGCGGTTGCCGTCCGCCCCATTCCCGGCGGCGCAGCCCGTGATCGACACGGGCGCCTTCGCTTTGGCGCGCGAGTTCGCGGTCAGGGTCGCGTCCAGCTGTGTGGCCTGGGGCAGCGCCGAAGATGAGGCCCAGCTGGTGCCCCCCACCGACGCGCCAAAGGCTCGGGCAGGAACCGTCAGGGAAGAATCAGATCCGACGCGCCCCGTCATCGGGACCGCGATGGTCGCTCCGGCCAGCCCGACCACCAGGAGGGCGCGCAGCACGTAGCCGACGGGGTGGACGTGGCCGCGTCGCCGCCCCGCCGACGAGGCCTCCTCCGCCCGGGTGCCGCCCGTGTCGTCGGCGGCGCGGGCGGATTCGGCGGGCGCGGAAGAGGAGGCGCGAGGACCGCCGGCATCGACAGGCTCAGCACTCCCGCTGGTCGAAACCGCGCCGGCGTCGCCCGTGCCCGCGCCGGGAGAGTCGGCAGCCGCCGGAGTGAGCGGCAACGGGGCGGTGGAGCCCTCTTCCTCCGGTTGCGTGTGCGCCTGGGAGCGTGCGGCGCGCAGCTGCGATCGCTTCGGCAGCGGGCACTCGATGTCGCTCACGCGCTCCCCCTCGTTTCTGTCGGTCGTTTGCCTCGCCCTAATGTACCCTGCTTGCCGCGGCCTCGTCATGGGCGCTGGAGCACGTCACGTACTTCGCCGACCAAAAGCTCCAGGATGTCCTCCAGGAACAGGATGCCGACGATGGCCCCCCCGTCGCGGACGAGGGCGCAGTGCACGCCGGTGCGCTGCATGTGGCGCAGCGCATCCTCAACCTGGTCGCCCGACGCGACGGACTCGAGGCGGCGGATGCGCCACGGCGTGATGGGTTCGTCGCGCTCACCCCCGCTGGCGTAAAGGACATCCTTGAGGTGAACGTAGCCGACGATCACCTCGTGCTCGCCCATTACCGGGAAACGCGAATATCCGGTGCGCGCCACCAATTCCTCCACGTCGGCGGGGGTGGCCCCCTCGGGCAGAGCAATCAGGTCGCTCAGGGGCACCATCGCGGATCCCGCCGTCTCTTCAGAAAACTCCAGGGCGCCGCTCAGCAGCCCAAGCTCGTCGGTAATCATGCCCTCGGCCTGTGAGGCCTCGACGATCGAGGCCACCTCCTCAACCGTGTAAGTCGACGAAATCTCCGAACGCGGCTCGTATCCCGTCAGGCGCACGAACCAGTTCGCGAAGCGATCCATGACCTCGATAATCGGGCGCAGCAGGTGCCCCAGGCGCACGAGCACCGGCGCCAGAAAGAGAAGCATACGCACGGGGGCGGCGATCGAAATGTTTTTCGGCACCATCTCGCCAAAGACGACGTGACAGAACAACACGATGATGAGGGCTGCCGAAAACCCCACGACGTGACTGGTCGCCTCGGGCGCACCCAGGCGCTGGAGGGGAGACTCCACGAGGCGAGCGATCGCGGGCTCAGCGATGACACCCAGCGTCGTGGAAGCGACCGTCACGCCCAACTGACAGATCGCCAGCATGAGCGACACGTGGCGCAGCGCGTACAGCGCACGCGCGGCTCCGCGCTTCCCCGCCTCGGCCAGCGGTTCGATCTGCGAGCGGCGCGTCGAAGTGACCGCAAACTCGCCGGCGACAAAAAACGCGTTAACGGCCAACAACACCACGGTGACGGCCAGGCCCCATCCGGCGCTCACAGGGATGCCTCCCGCTCGTCGACAGGCGCGGGCGTAATCGCCACCTGCGCGACCCTCCTGCCCTGCATCTGCGTGACCTCAATGCCGACCCCGTCGACGCTCACGCGCGAGCCGACGGACGGGATCTCGCCCAGCCCGTTCATGACCAGGCCACCGATCGTGTCGTAGGGTCCGTCCCCCGGCAGGACGATGTTCGTGCGGCGTGCGAGCTCGTCGGGTCGCAACGTCCCCGGCACGAGGAACGTCCCGTCGGGGCGAGGACGGATACCCAGGCGCCGCTGGTCGTGTTCGTCAGACACCTCTCCGACGATCTCCTCAACGACATCCTCCAAGGTAACAATGCCGGACACTCCGCCGTACTCGTCAACGACGACGGCCATCTGCAGGCCCTCGTCGCGCAGCTGAACCATGAGCGGGCCGATGGGCGCGGTCTCGGGAACCGAGGGCGCTTGGGTCATGAGGGACGAGGAGACGACCGGTACCTCGCCGCGGCGATCGACGGGCACGGCGACCGCACGACGCAAGGACACCAGGCCCAAGATGTCGTCAGAATCGTCACCGATGACGGGGAAACGCGAATGCCCGGTCTGCCCGGCGAGCTCCAACACGTCCTGCGCGCTGGCCTCCTCGCCCAGGGTGTACAGGCGACCGCGGTCCGTCATCACGTCGGCGGCGCTGAGCGTGGTCATGCGGATAGTGTTCGTGAACAGGTCGGCCGTGGACGTGTCGAAAGTGCCTTCCTCGGCGGAGTGCTCAACCAGGGCGGCCAGCTCCGACGCGGAGCGCGCGGAGGAAAGCTCCTCCTGGGGTTCGATACCCATGCGGGCCAGCACCCAGTTCGCTGTCCCACCCAACACCCAGATGATCGGGCGCGACACCGCGGTGAACGCCACCTGGAAGGGGACGACGCGCACGGCGGTGCTCATCGGGTGGGCCAGCGCGAGATTCTTGGGCACCAGTTCCCCAAAGAGCATCGAAAAAACGTTGATGAACACGGCGGCCGAAAAGGCCGCGATGCCGGTCGCCAGTCCCCACGCCAGCCCGGCGGCCCCCAGCAGGTCTTCCAGCAGGTCGGCCAGCGCGCTCTGCGTCGTGTAGCCCAGCAGGATCGTCGTCAGCGTGATGCCCACCTGGGCGCCAGACAGCTGGGTGGACAGGGAACGGGTCGCGCGCAGGACGCTGGCGGCTCCGCGGTCCCCCTGCTCGGCTCGCTTCTCCAGCACCGCCTGGTCGACGGCCACCAGGGAGAATTCGGCGGACACGAACGCGAAGGTACCGGCCGTGAGGAGAACACCGAGCAGCGCCATGAGGGCGGTCGTCATCGGTTGCCCCCATCGACGAGGCCGGGGCTACCCGGGCGCGGGTGCACGGTAATGTGACGGGAAAGGGCGGCGTCAAAGCCAGCAGTGTCGCAGTCCATGATGGTTACAGTCTAGCGGCCTCGGGCCTCGCCCCCCACGCGCTTTTTCACACACCGGGCCGCTTCGCTCACGACCGTCCCATTGCGGACCACAGGCCCGTGAAGCCCGTGCCACATGTCGGCCAGGTTTCGTGAACGTCGTCACGCGGCGGTAGAATCGGGGCAATCTATCGCGCGGGATACAGCCCCTGTGCGCGCGGCGTGACCCAAACGGAGGAATACGTGCCCACCCACACAGCTTCCCAACCTGACCCGCGGTGGTACATCGCAAAGATGCGGGACCTCTACGACCGCGACCCCCAGCTGCTTGACCCCTCGTGGCGCGCCTATTTCTCCACCGAATCAGCACCCCCACAGCTGCGCGCCGCGCGGCCCCCGATCCCCGGCGCCGCACCCGCGACACCCCGGGCGGCCACCGCCTTAGCCCGCGACGCATCCGTCCCCGCGCACCCCACCACCCCCGGCGGCCGCGACGCGCACCTGACCGCCACGCCCCCGACGCTCGACATCGAAGAGGACGCCGACGCGCCCGCCTACTTTGCGCCCATCATCTCCGTGACGCGCTCCGACCTGCCGCCCGCACCGCCCGTCGCGCTCGCCGAAGCAACCAGCCCCTACACTCGCCAGCAGCACGGGCGCGCCGCCTTCACCCGCTCGCACGACGCGCCCTCCCAGGACGAGATCCGCGTCCTCAAATCCTCCGGCCGCGCCACCGCCAAGCACATGGAAGCCTCCCTGTCCATCCCCACGGCCACGTCGCAACGGCAAATCCCCGCCAAGCTCCTCATCGAAAACCGCGCCCTCATCAACGCGCACCTGGCGCGCACAGTCGGCGGCAAGGTCTCCTTCACGCACCTCATCGGCTACGCCCTGGTCGAAGCCCTGTGCGAGATGCCCGACCTGAACGTGCGCTACACCCTCGAGGCAGGCAAGCCGGCTGCCCAGAACCTGGCGCACATCGGCCTGGGCCTGGCCATCGACGTCGCCGACGCCTCGGGCAACCACTTCCTGAAGGTGCCCGTCATCCACGACGCCGACACCCTGACCTTCTCCGAATTCGTCGACGCCTACCAGGACCTGGTTTCCCGAGCGCGCGCCGCCACCTTGACGACAGCTGACTTCCAGGGGGCCTCCGTCACCCTGACCAACCCCGGCACCCTGGGTACCACCACCTCCGTGCCGCGCCTCATGGCCGGGCAGGGGCTCATCGTTGGCGTCGGCGCCACCGACTACCCGGCCGAGTTCCGCGGGGTCTCCCCCAAGAGGCTCGCTTCCCTGGGTATCGGTAAGACGATGTGTTTGTCCTCCACCTACGACCACCGCATCATTCAGGGCGCCGCGTCGGGAAGGCTGCTCGGCCTCGTGGATGCGAAGCTGTCGGGCCGCGACGGGTTCTACGAGCGCGTCTTCACCTCCCTGCACGTGCCCACCCGCCCCTACTCGTGGGAGGCGGACTACGAGTACGATCAGAGCCGCGACAAGGGCAAGCCCGCGCGCATCGCGGAAATCATCCACGCCTACCGTTCCCGCGGTCACCTCGCAGCCGACACGGACCCCCTGGCCTACCGCGTCCGTCAGCACCCCGACCTGGACATCTCCTCCTACGGCCTGAGCGTGTGGGACCTGGACCGACCCTTCCCCACGGACGGCTTCGGCGGAGTGGACCAGATGCTGCTGCGCGACATCTTGACCAGGCTGCACGACACCTACACGCGCACCGTCGGCATCGAATACATGCACATCCAGGATCCCAGCCAGCGCGCGTGGGTGCAGAAACGCATCGAAGGGCCGTACGAGGCCCCCTCGCCCGCCGCCCAGCGACACATCCTGGACACCCTCATCCGCGCCGAGGCCTTCGAGGAGTTTTTGCAAACGAAGTTCGTGGGGCAAAAGCGTTTCTCCCTGGAAGGCGGCGAATCCCTGATCCCGCTGCTGGACCACATCCTGGCGGACTCGGCGCGCACCGGCATCCACGAGGTGGCCATCGGCATGGCGCACCGCGGGCGACTCAACGTTTTGGCGAACATCGCCGGCAAGTCGTACGCGCAAATCTTCGACGAGTTCGAGGGCAACTACGTGCCCAACTCGGTCCAGGGATCCGGGGACGTCAAGTACCACCTGGGCACGTGGGGCGTGTATTCCCTGGATGACGGCCTGGCCACCAAAGTGTACATGGGCGCCAACCCCTCGCACCTGGAGGCGGCCGACGGCGTGCTTGAGGGAATCGTGCGCGCCAAACAGGAGCACCTGGGCGACCCCGACCTGCCCATCATCCCGATCCTCATCCACGGCGACGCCGCCTTCGTCGGTCAGGGCGTCGTCCAGGAAACCCTCAACCTCTCCCAGCTCGAGGGCTACAAGACGGGCGGCACGATCCACGTCATCGTCAACAACCAGATCGGCTTCACCACGGGACCCGCGCAGGGGCGGTCGACCGGCTACGCGACCGACCTGGCCAAAGGCCTGCAAATACCCATCCTGCACGTGAACGCCGACGACCCCGAGGCCGTCGTCCGCTGCGCGCACCTGGCCTTCGAGTACCGCAACGCCTTCCACAAGGACGTCATCATCGACATGCTGTGCTACCGCAGGCGCGGGCACAACGAGGGCGACGACCCATCGATGACCCAGCCCGTCATGTACTCCCTCATCAACCGCATCCCCTCCACGCGCGCCGTGTACATTCGCGGCCTGGTTGGGCGGGGCCAGCTCACCGAGGACGAGGCCCGCCAATCCATCGCGCGCTACGAGGCCGAACTGGGGCGCATCCTGGAGGAGATCCGGGCGGGCGGGGCGGGCGCGGCCTCCCGGGTGAATCCGGGCAGCCGCACGCACGACCCCGCGTTGACCGCCGGCGTCGGCCAGGCCGGGGAATCCCCCAACGAACAGTGGACCATGCCGGAATCCCAGCTGCCCGGCACCGGCATGATGATCGGCTGGACCTCGGCCGCACCCGAGGAACAGCTGCAGCGCATCGGGCGGGCCCACACCCGCTTCCCGGAGGGCTTCCATCCCCACCCGAAGCTGCGTCAGCTGTGCGAACGCCGCCACGACATGTCGCTGGGGCGTCGGCCTATCGATTGGGGTTTCGCGGAGCTCCTCGCGTTCGGCACGCTCCTCATGGAGGGTACGGGCGTGCGCCTGTCCGGCGAGGACGTGGGGCGCGCAACTTTCGTCCAGCGTCACGCGATCCTGCACGACGCCACCGACGGACGCGAGTTCACTCCCCTGCGTTTCCTGACGCAGTCCCAGGCGCGTTTCGACGTGTGGAACTCCCCCCTCAGTGAATGCGGCGTCCTCGCCTTCGACTACGGTTACTCGCTCGAAAGCCCCGAAACCCTCACCGTCTGGGAGGCACAGTTCGGTGACTTCGCGAACGGGGCTCAAACCGTCATCGACGAGTTCGTGTGCTCCGCCGAACAAAAGTGGGGCCAGCGTTCCTCGCTGGTCATGCTGCTCCCCCACGGCCACGAGGGCCAAGGGCCCGACCATTCGAGCGCGCGCATTGAACGCTACCTGCAGCTGGCCGCCCAGGACAACATGTGGATCGTCCAGCCTTCCACTCCGGCGAACTACTTCCACATGCTGCGCACCCAGGCCTACAAGCGCCCGCGCAAGCCACTCATCGCCTTCACTCCCAAGCAGCTGCTGCGCCTGTCGGCCGCGGCCTCGCCCATCGACGAGTTCACCTCGGGCGCATTCCAGCCGGTCATCGGCGACGTCGCGAATCCAGATCCCGCGTCCGTCACGCGCCTCCTGATGTGCTCGGGACGTCTCTACTACGACCTGGCCCATGAGCGCGACCGCCTCGCCGATTCCTCGACCGCGATCATCCGCTTGGAACAGCTCTATCCCCTGCCCAAAACCGAGATCGCCTCGGTGTTGGGCCAGTACCCGCACGCTTGCCTCGCGTGGGTGCAGGACGAACCGTGCAACCAGGGCGCGTGGCCTCACCTCGCGCTCAACCTATTCCCCTCCCTGGAACGCCCCGTGCGACTGGTCTCGCGACCCGAATCGGCCACGACGGCAGCCGGACGCGCGTCGCTCCACAAGCAACAGGCAGCTACTCTTATTGCCCAGGCATTCGAAGGCTAACCGGCGTCCTTGGCTCCCGGTGATCGCGGGCCAAGAACACACCCAGAAAGGACCACCATGCGCATCTGCTTCATCGGCGACGAGCTCGTCGCGGGCGTCGGCGACCCACGAGGACTGGGATGGGTTGGCCGGGTCAACGCCCACTCGACCTTCGACCTGCCCGCAACATTCCTGACCCTCGCGGTTCCCTCCGAAACAACCAGGCAGATGTCCTCTCGCTGGGAGTCCGAGGTCCTGCCGCGCCTGGCGGAGGGGGAGCCACACGGCCTCGTCATCGGTGTCGGTCCCGGGGACATTCCGGCCGGTGTTTCCACAGCGCGTTCGCGCCTGAACCTGGCGAACATCACCGACCGCGCGACCGCGCTCGGAATCCCCAGCTTCGTAGTCGGTCCCCCTCCCCTGGCGGGAGTCGACGCCGGTTCCCTCAAAGCCCTGTCCTCCTCGTGCTCCGAGGTGTGCGCCCGCCGGGGCATTCCCTTCGTCGACTGCTACACGCCGCTGGTCAGCCACGACCAGTGGTTCGAGGATATGGCGGCCTCCCTGGCGCGCGGCCAGGACGGCCAGACCCTGCCCGGGCAGGCCGGCTACGCGCTGATGGCGTGGATCGTGCAACACCAGGGCTGGTACGAGTGGACGGGAGCAACCCCGGCGGACGCCTAGGACGGCACACACGCTTCGGAACCCACCTGTACATCCACTCGTCAGAACGCGGATCCCAGACACAGATCTTCGCAATAATCGGGATCTCTCGCACACGCATCTGCTTCGTCGCGTTCTTTCCCGCCCCACCCGCGAAGCACCTCAACGCGCCCGCCCGCGCGCATGCACGCACGGACGCCCGTACGGACGGGTGGACGGGTGGACGGGTGGACGGGTGGACGGGTGGACGGGCCATGATACGCCGGAGATTCATCCTCGCAGGCGATTTGTAGCGACCTGCAACCGTCCCCAACCCCGCAGACTCCCACAAGGTGCACGCCCCGCGCATAGAGGTGTTCGGCTTGAGCAACCGCATCGGCCCTGTCGGCGATTCCTGGATAGGTTGCGCCGTTCTGGATAGGTTGCGCCGTTCTGGATAGGTTGCGCCGTTCTGGATAGGTTATTTTCCTATCCAGGAAGCACCGTTCCTATCCAGAACAGCGTTTCCTATCCAGGAGACGCACCGGATGGGAGCTCCGTCCCGTCACAACCACTCATCTCCTCTGCGACCACAGTTACACAACCAGTACCCGCAAGATGATGCCAGGCACGTTCACCCTTCACCATCGACATGCGAATACAGAACATATCTTCGGAGTCTTCTCCACAGGGAACGGCCACGATTTCCGATATCCACAGGGGTTCAGTTCTAGCTATTGGCCGGGCACACGCCGATATCAAGCTAGAGGTATGAACCGCACTCCTATCGTCATCACAGAGACACTATCGACGCCACAGCACCGAGAAGCCGCTCCGGTTATGGTGCGAATCATGCGCGGCATCTTTGCGGCGCTCCCACTCACCTCTGCGGAATCATCTCCCTGGGACATCTGGGATGCAGTGAACCGGGCCCGAATGCATGCGGTCAACGTGTCACATCAACAGCCAGTCCTCTATGTTGGCCCCAGTTGCCTACGACTCAACGGCATCCATGGATGGGTCACGAACCCGCGCATTACCATCTACCGGCCCAGCCGACGGTGCACGTCGCATCTTCCCTCCTGTACTGTCGGCACAACGACGGTTCCCGGAACAGTCGTCTCATGTTCAAGCATTCCTCCGATTACGAGCGATCGTGAACGTATCAACGGGTTGGAGACAGAACACCCATTCGATGCACTCATCCGCTGCGCACTCCAGGAGGACCCGCTCGAAGCCTTCACCCTGGGCTGCATGGCGCTACACAAGTGGAGCCATTTCTCCATGTTCGACCAACCTGTTTGTCGCGAGCAAGCGGAACAGATCCGGTCCCAGCTATTGGAGCGGCTCACCCACGCGACCACTCGACGGGGTTTACAGCGTGCACGCGCAATCCTTCGCACCATCGACCCCGGCTGCGAGAACCCAGCCGAGGCAGCGTTACTCTGGCTCGTCCGATCTCTATGCCCATTCCCGGTGCACACACAGGTGCGTATCGATGTACGTGGACGACACTATTTCGCAGACATCGTCATTAGAGATCTTCGAATCATCATCGAGTTCGATGGAATCGGAAAAATGGGCGAAACACGCAGCGGCCTCATGCAGGCAAAACGCGACTGGATCAGACGCGATCAGGACCTCAGGGACGCGGGGTGGAACGTCATCCGAGTCAGTTGGCCGGACTACGCCGATTGGGATAGCTTGCGTTTGAGACTGATCCGCACCATCGGGCACACAGGTGCATCTCCAGAGTTTCGCATCCTGTGGAGTCCGCCAGCAGCGCGATGAGAAGCTCCACAGCTGACCGATGATGCCGGGCCAGGCCCCACGGAGTCCACCAGCAGAACGACGAGGAGAACCGCAGCTGGCCAGCGATACCGGGCCAGGCCCCACGGAGTCCACCAGCAGGGCGATAATGCCGAGCCAGGCCCCATGGACTCCGCCAGCAGCGCGATGAGAAGCTCCAGGTCGCCGCTTCCACGGCAGGAGCACCGCAACGGTGTGACTTCTGGATAGGAAACGTTCTCCGGGATAGGTTATGACGTTCTGGATAGGTTATTTTCCTATCCAGGAAGCACCGTTCCTATCCAGAACAGCGTTTCCTATCCAGAAACACCGCCCTGAGGCGAGGCGGCAGCAGGGTAGGCCCCGGCGTAACCACAACACGCCACACAGTCTGCGACGCAGCGATTCGACAGCCCGCGGCCTAACGCCGATAGAACAACCAGAACCCACGACAAGCCTCACGAGGCCCGGAAGCCGGGCATCGCCATGCGTGGGGGGCAGCCGACGGAGGAGCAGATATATTCGGGTGCGGAAGCCGGGCGTTGCCACGCGTGGGAGCCACGCCCACCACACAGCGGGTTTACTTACCCTCAGCGAGGCGGGCAATCACCTATACACAGGTACCCGGAGCCAGGCCTGCCACACGGCGGCTTTGCTGACACCCTGCGTACCCGTACTGCTGGCGAACATATCCAGCATCGGTTCCTCCTGCACGGGCAGCTTGACCATGGACGCGCGCACCTGCGCGCTAAGATGCGCCGAGGGGCCACCGATGTCCCCCACACGGGCAGCTTGACCATCGCCCCTGTTGCCATCAGGGGCTATCCACGCAGGCAGATCATCAGGAAGTGAGCGCGCTCGGGGCCCGCGCCGATCCCTGCGGGCCGCGCGGCGGTTCTGCATGGCGGGCAGACAAAACGCGCCCGAACCAACCGGTCCGGGCGCGCGACGTGTAACGGCTCAGGCGTTGGGACGCTTGCCGTGGTTCGCGCCGTTCTTACGACGATCGCGACGCTTACGACCCCGCTTCGACATGTCATTCTCCTTGGGTTTGTTGTCCAGACTGAAGCATTTTTGCACATCTTGATGCAAACCACCATGGCACCCTCGGGCCCGGCGACGAAGGTCACCGAAAAAATCGGGCGCCGCGAGTCTGGCCGATGGGGCAGATAGCGGCCACGACGAAAACGGCACCCACACGGAAAGATGTCCCCGCGATGGAAAACGCCTGCGGCGCGCTAGAAATGCCGCCCATGCCTGGGGAGGGACGCTACGTTAACGCCACGTGACGGACACGCTGGTGAGGGAGGCGACGATGCGGGCGCGCAGGTGAGGGGGCGCTTCCTCAGCCTCGATACAGTCGCGCAGGAGGACGCGCAGGTGGCGTTCGGCGTCCAGCGCGTCGGCGCAGTGCGGGCATGCGGCGATGTGTTCGCGCATGAGTGCGCGGACGCGGGCGTCGGGTCCGGGGACGGCGCCTTGGTCGATGAGGTCGCTGCGTTGGTCGCACTCTTCGCAGTCGATGAGCGCGAACAGCGCGTCGAGGACCTGTTGGCAGGTGATGTTCGCGCTCACTTGGCCCCTCCGATTCCGTATTCCGCGGCGACGTCGGCCAACGATACGCGCAGGTTCTTGCGCGCCCGGTTGAGGCGGCTCATGACGGTCCCCATGGGAACTCCTAGTTCTTCGGCAATTTCCTTGTAGCTCATTCCCTCAACGTCAGCCATGAGGACGACCATCCGATGCTCCTCGCTGAGCGAATTGAGAGCGTCGCGCAGCTGCGTGGAGGGCAGTGCTTCCAGGGCTTCGACTTCGGCTGATTTGAGGCCGGATTCCGCGTGGGAGGCTGCTGCGGCCAGCTGCCAGTCTTCGACGGTGTCGGTGGAGGCTCGCTTGGGGGAGCGCTGGGCTTTGCGGTAACCGGTGATATAGGTGTTGGTGAGGATCCGGTACAGCCATGCCTTGATGTTGGTGCCTGGCTTGTACTGGTGGAACTTCTGGTAGGCCTTCAGGTAGGTTTCCTGGACCAGGTCTTCCGCGTCGGCCCGGTTGCGTGTCATGCCCAGGGCCGCTCCGAAGAGCTGGTTCATGAGGGGCATGGCTTCGTCCATGAAGCGCGCCTGGAGCTGCGCGTCTTCCTCGGTTGACGAGGCCGGGGCGGGGCTGGTGTCCGCTGGCGTCGGTAAGGGGGTCGTCGTGTCCATCGCCTCCCAGCGTAGCCGCGCGCGCGGGCGTCGGGTGTAGCGGGGGCGGACGAGTGATCATACTGAGGGGAACGCCTCACGAGCCGCTTTATTCCACAACCCCTCAGAGTGTGCGTTGCAACACTTTTTGCCTGTTGTTTGGGGGCAGCATGGCCATTCGGCTTCCGGATGGGACCGACGTGTCGAACAATAGGGGTATGAATCTGCTGCGTGTCCTCGCCCGTCCCCTGCTCGCCGCCCCGTTCATCGCCGACGGGATGGATGCCCTGGCGCGTCCCCGTTTGCATATCGAGCGCGCTTCGGACGTTCGCCCGTTGATCGATCGGGCGACCGACGCCGTCGGCCTGGATCCTCTGACGGACGACCAGCTGGCCGTCGCGACCCGCGTGACGGGCGCGGTGACTCTGGCTGCTGGCCTGCGTTTCGCCCTTGGCCGTCACCCGCGACGCAGCGCGCTGACCCTGGCCGTCATCGGGGCGCCGATGGCTCTCGTGGGCGCTCCCATCTGGGGCGACACCGATCACCTGACGAGGGAGCAGATCAAGCGCCGCCGCTGCCACACGCTGAACAAGCTGGGGCTGGTGGGCGGCGTCCTGATCGCGTCGACCGACCGCGTGGGTCGGCCTTCGGCGTCCGTTGCGCGGGCGCTGCGCCGCGACCGACGCCGGGCGATCGCCGCCGCCGAGGCCGCGGTAGAGGCGCGCCTGAGCGGCAACGCTTCGTGAGTCTCTCCCCCTGGCGGACACCCCTCGCGAGCTCGCCCGTGGACGCCACGGTTGCGGTGCCGGGTTCAAAGTCACTGACTGCCCGGGCGCTGTATCTGGCCGCCGTCGCCGATTCTCCTTCCACCATCACGGGGGCGCTGGATGCTCGCGACACGCGCCTGTTCGCCGACGCGCTGGAGGTGATGGGTGCGCGCATCGAAGGCGCGGGCCAGGGGGCGCTGCGGGTGACCCCGATGCCGCTGCCGCCTCGCGGCGGGCGAATCGACTGCGGCTTGGCTGGCACCGTCATGCGCTTCCTGCCTCCCCTGGCGGCCCTGGCCACCGAGGAAACGCTCTTCGATGGGGACCCGCAGGCCTATGCGCGCCCGCTGGGCCCGCTCTTGGATGCGCTTGCGCGCATGGGTGCCTCGGTGACCTATCACGGACAGCCGGGGCACTTGCCGTTCACGATTCGCGGGCCACTGCGCACGCCGCTCGGCGCCCAGGCGTGGGTGGATGCCTCCTCTTCGTCGCAGTTCCTATCGGCGCTGCTGCTCGTCTCGCCCCTCACCAAGGCCCCGCTCTTTGTGTCCGCCCCGGGCCGCGTCCCGTCGATGCCGCACGTGGAGATGACGCTGGCGTGCCTGGCCAATGCGGGCGTCGATCTGGAGGTCGTGGACGAGGGAAATGCGGACCTGGCGACCTGGCACATCTTCCCATCGCGCCCGCGCGGCGGGGACATATCGGTGGAGCCGGACTTGACGAATGCGGGCGCGTTCCTGGCGGCCGCCATGGTGACGGGCGGGCGAGTGACGATCCCGGCGTGGCCGGGGAGGACAACGCAGGCGGGCGACGCCTGGCGGGCGCTGCTGGGCCACATGGGCGCGCGCCTGACCCTCGACGAGCACGGTCTGACCCTGGCGGGCCCGGGCGCGTGGAATTACCCGGGCATTAACGCGACGATGGCACAGGTCGGCGAGCTCACCCCGACGCTTGCGGCGGTGTGCGCTTACGCGTCCACGCCCTCCCGCCTGACCAGGATCGCTCACCTGCGCGGCCACGAGACCGACCGGCTGGCGGCGCTGGCGGCCGAGATTAACCGGGCCGGCGGGCAGGCGGTGGAGGAAACGGACGGCCTGGTCATCACGCCCGGCCCCCTGCGGGCGGCCACGATCCGCTCCTACGCGGATCACCGGATGGCGGCCTTCGGCGCGATCCTGGGCCTGGTGACGCCGGGCATCACCGTGGACGACATCGCGTGCACCGCAAAGACGCTGCCCGGTTTCGAGGCGATGTGGCGCTCCATGGTGAGCGGGCAGGGACCGCGTTCCGCCGGGGGTTCCCCGGCCTCGGTCCCCGAGGGGGGCGAGTAGGATGGCGCGCCGCGACACGGGGACGGACGATCCGCGCGTGCGGGTACGCGCCGGTCGCGGGTCGCGTCCTCGCACGAAGGACCGCCCCGACTGGTCTGCTAAGCCGCTGGGCCGCATCGTCGGCATCGACCGGGGACGCTACCGGGTGGCCCTGGATGGGGACGGCACGCGCGTGGTCGCCGTGCGGGCTCGGGAGCTGGGCCGAGGCGCGGTCATCATGGGCGACCGCGTGCGCCTGACGGGCGACCTGAGCGGGCGCACGGACACGCTGGCGCGCATCGTCGCGGTCGAGGAGCGCGCATCCGTGCTGCGCCGATGCCTGGAGGACGCGCCGGATCAGCGCGGCGAGAAGGCGATCGTGGCGAACGCGGACACCATGTGCATCGTCGTGGCGCTGGCGGATCCTCCTCCTCGCACGGGCATGATCGATCGCTGCCTGGTTGCCGCCTTCGAGGCGGGGCTCTCCCCCGTCCTGGTGCTGACGAAGACGGACCTGGCCAGCCCGGACGAGTTCATCGAGGCCTACGAGGATTTCGACGTGCGAGTCGTGCTCACGAGCGCCGCGGGCCAGGGATCACACCGGGGCGTTGCGGAGCTGAGCGAGGCACTGTCCGGGCACTGGTCGGTGTTGGTCGGGCATTCGGGGGTGGGCAAGTCGACCCTCATCAACCTGCTGGTGCCAGGCGCGCACCGGGCGACGGGCCGCGTGAACGAGGTGACGGGGCGTGGGCGGCACACCTCCACCTCCTCGCAGGCCTTCGAGCTTGAGGGTGGGGGCTGGATCGTGGACACCCCGGGCGTGCGTTCCTTCGGGCTGGGTCACGTGAGCGTCGCCGACGTGCTGGGGGTCTTCCCCGAGGTGGCAGAGGCCGCTTCCTGGTGCCTACCCCTGTGTTCACACTCCCCCGGGGAGCCCTCGTGCGCGCTTGACGCCTACGCAGCCGGAGCCTCGCCCTTTCCCATCGACCGGGCCGCAGCTGGTGACGCTGAGAGGGTGCACCGCGAGCGCGCCTCCAAGGTGGCGTCCGCGCGCAGGCTCCTGGAGGCGGTGGCGACGGCCGAGGCGGCCAGCAAGACGACCTGGTAGACCCATTATCACCTTCGGGAAATAATTACAAACCAAAACAATATAATATGATCTACTACACTAATAAATCTGCTTGACAAGCCGTTACGCCAGGCGACAATGAAAGCAAAGTGTAGCGACGGTCGCTATAACCACCCAACACGAGGAAGTGGTCGCGATGAAGACAACCACATAGGGCCTTCGCGACCACTGTCCGCGCGGCGCTTCTGTCAGCAGGCGCGGCTGTCCCCACACGGGCCGTGCCGGGGAATTCACTCTCAACAATAAGTGACACAGCCGTCGCGTCGGTCGGCGAAAACGAATCTGCTGAGGGCATTCAGTCAGTCGATAAGATCCTCGCAATACTCGCACTCGGCTACGCCGTCGCGTACAACGACGGCGTCTCGCGCGCAAAATCCGGTGAAGTTGCATGGAGCATGTGGAACGGATCCTTCGGTTACGCACTCGAGGCAGCGGCCGCTGCCTCGCCGACCCTCGGGGTCGGATACCTCGGGTGGAGTCAGGGCTTCAAGGGCGAATGCCGCCAGCACAACTACTGCTACTACAGGTGAGCTTTGGATGAAAACCCCATCACACATCTCGCCGCTAAGAGAGCCCGCGAACCATGCGAATATCGGTCGCGTTGCATCGAAACTGCTCCTGGCAACGGCGTGTGCCCTCTTGGTCGGCACCGTCTTCTATTCGATGATCACAGGCAAATCACCGATGAACTGGTGCTTCTACGGCGGATTCGCCCTCATGTTTGTCCACCGCGTTCCCACGACGATCGCGAAAAAGCTGTGCCAGCGCGAGGCGCGGCAACACGCGCGGAAGACCTAGTAATCCGCCCAGCATCACACCTACCGCTCCTGCGACCCGCATATCCACGGCGCCAAGGACCCCATTGGAACCAGCGGATCCGTTGGGTTTTTCCGGGGATTCACGCATGAGTGCTGGGGAGAGTACCGCTGCGCACACCGTCAATGACCGCCAACTCGATGGAGGAAAAGGAAAGGAAGATGCAACAGTTTCAATCCGCCCCAGTCGGTACTCGCGAGACAATGCCGACAAGCACAGACAGAGCGCTGCGCGGGGTGTTCGCCTCCGCGTTTGTTGCGATGCTCATCGCATCGATCGGGTTTGCCATCGCCAGGTCCGGGATGCCTTCACCCGATCTCACGACCGCCATGTGCGCCGCACTCCTCGCCTGCCAGATGCCGGGCTGGTCGCGCTCTTGCGCACGAACGACTTCGCGCCTGTTCCCTCGCATCCTCGAATGGGCGGGGATCGTCTTCGCGACCATCTCGATAGTGGCGGCAACGGTGAGCGCGATCGCCGGCGACGGAGGCAGCTACGAACGATTCACGACGCCATCGCGAATCGCGAATGGCGCCCTGCTCGGTGCGCTCTGTTGCTTCGTCACGCTGTACATACTCAGGTACCGGGCCCGGCGTGTCCATCAGTACGCGGAGCTAGGCGAGTAGCAACGCTGCTCTGGTCCGTCGCCATCACAAGCAGCGCACAAAGCTGCGCGGCACTAAGTGCGAGGGGTCCGCCTCCACGCTGACAAGCTGGATGCGGACCTCTCGCCCCCTTGACGTCCGGTACCTCGCCGTTCCCCTTCGACCACGGTGCGTTCGACAATACCGGGGGCACGGCGCAGACCCCATCGCCCCCTGGTTCCGGGGTCCTGGGCCTCAGCGCTGGAAGAGGCGCACGAAATTGCGCAGGATGAGGCGCGAGGGGTCCGTGTCCACGGTGGCGACCTGGGCGCGGATCGACTCGGCTTTCTCGGCCGGATAGTAGCGGTCGGCATACTGATTGATGCGCACGGTAACCCCGTTCAGATCCATCTCGGGGTGGAACTGGGTCGCCCACGCGCCTTGGCCCACGCGCACCATCTGGATGGGGGTGGCATCCCCGGCCAGGAGTACCTGCATGCCGGGGGCCAGCTCGCGCACCGCCTCGTGGTGTCCCACGTAGGAGTGGAAACGGTCGGGCGTGCCCTCCAGCAGCGGATCGTCCCGGCCCGCGTCGGTCTTTGTCAGCGCGATGCCGCTGATGTCCTCCCCGTGGTGGGTGTCGATGACGCCGCCCAGGTGCAGGGTCAGGGTCCCCAGGCCGTAGCACAGCCCCAGGATCGGGAAGGACTCGGCCAGAGCTCGATCGTAGAAGGATCGCAGCCACGACTCGGCGCGCACCTGCCGCTCCTCCTTCAGGTGGTCGTCGGCGCCCGCGTCCCAGGGGGACCCGCACACGAAGGCACCGGAGTACTGCGACAGATCTAGGTCGGGCAGCTCCCTCTCGATGCGCACCCGGCGAATCTCGCTGGCCGTCAGGCCCGAGAATCGCGGCAGGTCCGCGCTCTCCGCGCTCAAGACGGGACCGTCATCGCGCGAGGTCAGCATCAGGAAGGGCTTGGTCATGCCCCCATGCTATCGGCTGGCAGGGCATGCGCATCGGGTGTCCGCCCTCCAAGCGCGCGTGACGCACGCAGATGCGGGCGCGCTCTGTCACACTGGGACCATGCTGATTCTGCACACCTCCGACTGGCACCTGGGGCGCACGCTGCACGGCGCTGACCTGGGGGACAGCGCTGACGCCTTCATCGACTGGCTGATCGCGCTGGTGCGCCGACGCGGCGTGGATGCCGTGCTGATCTCCGGCGACGTCTTCGACCGTGCGGTGCCGCCCGTTGACGCGCTGGCCAGGATGCGCCGCGCCCTGCGCTCTCTGACCGCGATCACGACGGTGATCCTGACCTCCGGAAACCACGACGGGGCCGCGCGCCTGGGCCTGTTCGCAGACATGCTCACCCCGTCGCTGCACGTGGTCACCGATCCTGAGGCCATCGGGTCGGCCATTGCGGCCGGGGGCGCCCTGGTGTACCCGATTCCCTACCTGGAACCTGACCTGGTGCGCCAGTCGCTCTCCGACTTAGAACCCACCGGGGAGTCGGGGCTGCCGCGCCCCCTGCCCCGCTCACACCAGGCCGTCCTGGGGGCGGCTCTGCGCCGCCTCCACGCAGACTTGTCGGCGCGCCGCCAAGCTGGCGATCAACGCCCAGCGATTGCGATGCCGCACGCGTTCATCACAGGGGCACGCTCCTCGGATTCGGAGCGCGACATCCAGGTCGGGGGCGTGCCCTCCATCTCGGCCGACCTCTTTGACACGCTGGGCGGGGAGACTCCCCTGGGCCACGGCCTGGACTACGTGGCCGCCGGGCACCTGCACCGCCCGCAAAGTGTCTCGGGGGCCACCGTGCCCATCCGCTACTCGGGCTCCCCCATCGCCTACTCCTTCTCAGAGGCCGGGGCCACGAAATCCGTCACCCTCCTGACCACGGACGCCACCTCCATCACCGACATCGAGGCCGTCCCAATCCCCACGCTGCGGGCCATCGCCGTCCTGGAGGGGACCATGGAGGAGCTGCTGAAGGAGCCGGACGAGGCGACCACGGCCTCGTACGTGTCGGTGACGGTGACGGATGCGGCGCGCCCCGAACGCATGGTGCCGCGCATCCGGGAGGTCTATCCCTTCGCCCTGGTCGTCACGCACCGACCCTCCCGGGCGCCCGCCCTGGCCCCGGCGCTGTCTGCGGCCGCCTCACGCGACCCGCGCGAGGTCACGGCGGAGTTTTACAAGGCCGTGGGGGGCAGGCCCCTGGACCCCACGGAGCGCGCGCTGGCCCAGGACGTGTGGGCTGGCCTGCGCGGAAAGGACATGCAGTGAAGATCCGTTGGCTGCGCATCACGGGGATCGGCCCCTTCGCAGGCGTTCACACGCTTGACTTTTCGGCGTTCGATGACTCCGGGCTGTTCCTGCTGGAGGGGCCCACGGGGTCCGGCAAATCCACGCTGATCGACGCGATCACGTTCGCGCTCTACGGGGACGTGGCCCGTACGAAGGACGCATCAAAGGACAGGCTGCGCTCGAACCACATCGGGGACTCCGACCCGTCGGAGGCCGACCTGGTTTTCGAGGTTGCCTCCGGCATCTACCGAGTAACCCGCACCCCCGCCTACACTCCCGTCGGCAAGAAATCCCAGCGCAACTCCCGCTCAACCCTCACGCGCGTCGTCGAGGACCCCGACGCACCCGACGGGTGGCGGACCGTCGACGCGATCGCCTCCGGGCCGCGCGACGTGGGCCTGGAGATCCCCCGGATCGTCGGGCTGGATAAGGACCAGTTTCTGCAGACCATCGTGCTGCCGCAGGGCAAGTTCTCGCAGTTCCTCACCGCCACGTCGGACTCGCGCGAACACATTCTGCGCGACATCTTTGACACGCAGATTTACACGGACTTCACGCGCGCCCTGGCCGATGCCGCGGCGGCGTCGCGGCGCAACATTGACCGGCTGCGCGCCGAGGCCGTCGCGGCCCTGGACCACATGCGCTCCCTGGACGCCGCGCTCGGCGAGGAGGAAGAACCGGAGGGAGGCGTAAAGGTTCAGGCATCGGCGATCCTGGCGGATCAGCTCGACGCGGGTGCCGAGGACGCATGCGACGTGGCCCGGTGGGCGCGCGCCGCCTGCGATCGGGGGCGGGCCCTGCACGAGCGGGCTCAGGCGCGCGCGCGACGCGCCTTTAAGGCCGCGCGGGAGGCGTCCCAGGCCCTGACCGAGGCGCGGGCGCTGGCCGACGATCAGGCCGAGTACGCGCGCACAAATAGGCGGCTGGAGGAGCTGGCGCAGGCGCGAGCGGACATCGACGCGGCCCGCACGCGCGCAGGCGAGGCGCGAAGGGCGCTGGCTATCGCCCCGCACGCGACCGCCGACGAGGCCGCTCGCGAGCGCCTGGAGGCGGTCGGCGACCAGGTTGTGGCGCTGGCCCCGGCGGTGGCGGCCGGGGGCGCGGATCCGCTTGATCCCCGCACCCTCACGCCCGAAGCGGTCGCCGACCTGTGCGAGGAAGCGCAACGCGTTCGGGACCAGGCGACGCGAAGGCGCGGGGCCCTTGAAGCCTCCCTCAACCTGGAGCGTTCGCTGCCCGGATTACGGGAGGAGATCCGTTCCCTCACCGAGCGACGCGACGCGGCCAGCGAGCGGATCGCCACGCTTGAGGACGCGCGCGAGGCGCTGCCCCAGGCGATTCAGCGAGCGAGTGACGCACTGGCGCTCATGCGCGCCGACGCGGGCTGCCTGCCCGAGCAGAGCGCGGCCCTGCGCGCCTTGGACCAGCGCCTGGAGGCGTCGCAGCAGGCCGACCTGCTGCGCTCGGCGCTGCTTGGCGCCTCCGACGCGCTGCGCGAGGCCACGGTGCGCGCGAAGCTCGCGAACGCGGCGGCTGCGGACGGGCACGACCTGTGGATCGCGCAGAGCGCGTCGGCTCTCGCGCAGCAGCTGGAGCAGGAATCTCCCTGTCCCGTGTGCGGCTCCCCCACCCACCCGGCCCCCGCTCCCCCCAGCCAGGGGGACATTACGCGCGAACAGGTTGCCCAGCTGGACCGCGCGCGCGACCAGGCCGTGGCCGCGCTGGGCGACGCCCAGGCGGCGCATCAGGACCTGGTTCGCCGCATCGCCCAGCTCAACGCGGCCGCGGGCGCACCCACGGCCACGCTCGAATCGCAGCGCGACGAGGCCGCCGCGCGCCTGGCCGAACTGGAAGCCCTGAAGCCGCGAATCGCCGACCTCGAAGGCGACATTGCGCAGGTGCGCGCCCAGCTCGACGGGATCACGGGAGAGCTGACGCAGGCGCGCGAAAACGCCGCCTCGCTGACTCAATCGCTGCGGGAACGACGGGCGTCCCTGGAACAGGCGACCGCGCGCGTGGAGAGCGAACGCGCGGGGGCCGAGTCCCTGGACGCCAGGGCCGCTCAACTCGACGAGAGCGCCCAGCGGGCGGCTCACCTCGTGCGCGCGTGCTCAGACTTCGATAGCGCCCACCGCGCCCACGACGACGCACACCGGGCGCTGGCGCGGGCGCTGTCGGCCCAGGGGCTGGACGCGGACTCGTGGCGCGGCCTGCTCCTGCCCGAGGACCAGGTAGATGCGGCGGAGGCGCGCGTCGCCGCGCATGAGAAAGAGACCTTCGCGGTCACAGAGGCACTCGCCTCCCCCCGGCTCGTCCGCGCCGCCACCGCCGCGGCACCCGACGTCGCCGCCCTGACGGAGGCGTCCCAGGGGGCCAGCCGCATCAGCGCGGAGGCGGCCAAGGCCTCGGGTAAACTTGAGCAACACTGCACCCAGCTCGACGCCGCCCACGATGCCCTATCGAACGCGCTGTCGCACCTGGCACGCGCGCGAGCACAGGCGGGCCCCATCCGCCGCCTCGCGGACATCGCATCGGCGTCGGGACCGGAAAACCTGACGGCCACGCCGCTGTCGGCGTGGGTGCTCATCTCACGCCTGGAGGAGGTGCTGGCCGCCGCGAATCCTCGCCTGACGGCCATCTCGTCGGGCCGCTACGAACTGGTGGCCGTTCTGGACGACGGCACCGCCTCGCGCAAGTCCGGGCTGGGCCTGGCGGTCATCGACCACGACACGGACGCCGTTCGCAGCCCCCGAACGCTGTCGGGCGGGGAAACCTTCTACACCTCCCTCGCCCTGGCGCTCGGCCTCGCGGATGTCGTGTCCGCCGAGGCCGGAGGGGTGGAGCTGCGCACGATGTTCATTGACGAGGGCTTCGGCTCGCTCGACTCGCACACGCTCTCTCTGGTCATGAACCAGCTGCAGGCGCTGCGCAGCGCGGGCCGCACGGTCGGCGTGATCTCCCACGTGGAGGAGATGGCCACGCAGATCACCGACCAGATCCAGGTGCGCCCACTCGCCGAGTCAGGATCGACGCTGCGGGTACGCGCCTAGGAGCGGTGCAGCTGCAGCAGCGCGGGCCGCTCGGAGGTATCGAACCACGCCAGGGAGGACTCCCACAGATCGGCGACGGCCCGGTCGGCCGCCTCCTGTGTCTGCGCCGCCAGGACGACTGCGACCGCTTCGGCGGCGTCGGGCAGATCCGCGAGGATCGCGGCCACGTCAGACCACGTGTATTCAAAGGCTGGGGATTTAAAGATGCGGGGAGCGATCTGTTCCCCCGGATTCGGCGTCGTTGCCTCGGACGTGTCCACGGCCAGCACGACGCGCGCGGCGGCCACCCCCTCCGTTTCGCGGGCCATCTCCAGGGAAGCCAGGGCGGCCTCGGTAATGGCGTCGTCCTCCAGAACCTCGACGTCCTCCGCACTCATGGCCGCGTCGGGCACGCACACCACGCCACCTCGCACGGGCGGCAGCGGGACGGACAGGTCGGACAGGATGGCAGGAACGTAGACGCGCATGGTCACAGTGTAGGCATCCACTGCTGCACAATCGCTTCCAACGCATCGGTAGCGGCGCATTGGGTCCCGCTCTCCCCCAGCGCCTTCGCGCGCAGGGCCGCCCGCGCGACGCCAAGGTCATCCGGGACGGCATGGAAGATGCGCCGGGGCATGAAGGCCCCGATGGCGGCTTGCAGGGAGGCCAACGGGTGAGGCCCGATTGCGTCCGAGCTGACCCGATTGACGACGACATCGACGGGGACGTCGCGGCCGTGCTCGTCCCACCAGCGCGCCAGGAGGGACAGCCGGTTGATACCGACGATGTCCCCGCGCGCCACGATAATGAGCCGGTCGGTCCTCTCCAGGACGCCGATGGCCGCGTCATCCCGGCTGGCCCCGCGCGTCGTCTTCTCTAGGGATGAGTCGGCGAGGTCGATGACCGAAAAACGCGCGCTCAGGCGCGCCGCCCCGACTATCGATTCGATACCGGGACGGCTCACCTCGCGCCACCGGTGCGGGGTGACGAGCCCGGTCACGATCCCGAGGGTATCGGATCGGCGCACACTTGCCCCGAGCGTGTCCTCGGGTGTCAGGGGGCCGCGAGAGGCGGTGCGGGCCAGGACGGACAGGCCGGAGGCGTGCACGGGGATCCCCAGCAGGTGCGCGATGGTCGGGTTGCGTGTGTCCGCGTCAATGAGCAGGGTGGATGCCGTCTTTGCGAGCATCGTCGCTATTCCGGCTGCCAGCGTCGTGCGCCCGGGCGCCCCCGACGTTCCCCAGACGGCGAGGACAGTGCCGGGGGTCGCGGGAGGCGGCGGGGGCGGCGGCTTCGACGAGGCCGTGGCCGCGGGAATTCGCCGAGTTCTCGTCGCCGCGATCAGCGAGTTGATGACCTGGTCGGGGCTGCCGGGCGCCGCGACCGAGGCGACGCCGAGAGCGCGCAGCCTCGCGCGATCCGCGTGCGGGGCGAGGGCGATCACCGACATGCCGCATGCGCGCAGGGAATCCACTGCCTCGGCGGTCAGGTCCGGGTCGGAGCCCTCGACGACCGCGAGGTCGGCGATGCCGGCGCGCGCAGCGGCGATTACCTCGGCGAGATCCGCGCAGCGCCGGACGATGGCCAGCGTATCGGCGCGGTCGTGAATCGCCTGGATGAGGGGCGCCTCGTATCGCTGGTCCGCGAGGATGACGACCCCGTGGACGGCGCTCACGGCGCGCCTACGGGTACAGCGGCGAGCCCGTCGGTCGAGGATTGTGCGGCGAGGAGTGTGGGCAACGACTGGGCGTTGGCCAGTATTTCGATGCGTTGCCCCCGCCGCGTCTGGGCAGACGGGGAATCGATCGTGCGCACGAAGGTGAAGCTTCCCTCGATTTCGCGCGCCTGATTGCCCGACTGGGACTGGGAGCGCGCAGGAACCGACCACAGCCGGATACGGGTCCCGTCCGCTACCCCGTCCGGCAGTCCGACGCTCACGGTGACGGCGACCCGGAGCATGTCACCCGGGTCGGTGGATGGCCCCTGCTCGTCGGTGGCCAGATCGGCGCGCATGATCAGCTGCCCGGGAGTCAGCAGGCGCGTTGTGCGGGTTCCCATGGGAAAGTCGGAGGTCGGGGCGTAGACGGAGGTATCGACGCGCACGACGACCTCTTTGACGTTGTCAGCGGTGATCGCATCGCCGGGTGCGATGGTGGTCGTCACCGCGTAGACATGGTTTCCTCCCCGCAGGAGACCGCTGAGGGCACTGAAAGCGATGACGGACGCGACGACCAGGGACACTCCGATGATGAATCGGCGGTCCATCCTGCCGGGCGCGCGCGTCGGAATCGACACTGAAGCTGAGGCGCGTTTCACTCTTCTATGATGCACGCTTGAACAAAAAAGCGGTAGGTTGTCGAACATCCATTGCAACCAACCGATCCAACCGGTCGAATGACATGCGAAAAATTGTCGACTCAAACCAATCAAACGAATCAACGCCAACTGATACCATGCTGCCATGGCAACACGATTCCTCACTCTCGCTGACGTCGCCGAGACCCTGAACCTCACCATGTCAGCCACCCGCGCCCTCGTTTCCTCCGGAGAGTTACCCGCCATTCAGGTGGGCGGAAAGCACGTCTGGCGGATCGAAGAGTCCGTCCTGGAACAGTTCATCCAGGACCAGTACGCCGCGACGCGCGAGCGCCAAAAGGCGGGGCACGCTCAGTAGTCGGGCGACCATCGCTGACCGAGCACGCGGAGTCGACGAAGCCCCGCAAACGCCAGCGATACGCTCACCCCGCGCTGTTCATCCCGGCCGTCGTAGCTGAGGGCCTGTCCACTGAGGGCGACGTCGACGTGGTCCGAAAACACCGCATCGATGATCCCCCTGTGATCGCCAGCGTCGGATTCGATGACGACACCGACGCCGCGGGCACTCAGCTCGCGAAGCACATGCCCGACGCCGACACCCCCGCGAACGAACGCTTCGCGGGCGACGCTGCGCCCCAGGGGCCACGCCCCGACAACGGCCGAGAGCATGATCAGGCTGTCATCGCGACCACCTCGCACCAGCACCCACGTCCGCGTCGAATCGAGGATGACTCCCGTGACGACACGCCCCCCGCGCAACGCAAGGTTGACGACGCCCTCGGCTCCGGCGAGTCGGGCAGAGAGGGTGACGGAGGCGCGTTCCGCATCGGTGAGCTCATTGGCGAGCTCCTCTAGGTCACGGCTACGAGCCTCGTCGAAGCGCGCTTCCAGCTCGGCAATGAATGCTGACATGTCCATGTCCCTACGATGCCACATCCCCTCTAGCAAGCGCCGCACATCACATCAAGAGATAATAAACCAAAATGAATTGACATAAACAAAAATTAAGTGGATAATTATCCGTACCGAATCCGTCCCACTCAATGAAGAGTTTCCCATGACACACGATTCACCCCCACGAAGCGGCCAGGCATACCTGACCGACGCCTTCCTGTGGCTGGTCGGCGCGCCGCTGGCCCTCCTCGACCTGCTCTACCTGATCCACCTCGCTCCTCCCCTCTCTCACACGGCCCCGGAAACGCTGGTCGTGTGGATCCTCGGGATCGTCGCGCTGGTGCTCCTGTCGTGGAGTCTCCTGTGCTCCGCGTGCGCACACCTGGCGCTCCTGCGCTTCGCACCTCCCCTCCTGCGCCGCACAGCACGCGCACTCGTGCACCGCTGCGGCACGCGACTGTCGAGGTCGCTGCTGGCCAAGGCGGGAGCCAGCGCGCTCATCGGATCCGCACTCATGACTGCACCGATCGCCCCGTCCGTGGCCGCGCCTTCGGAGGGAAACACCGCTGGTATCTCACTGACCTGGGCGGATGAACCCGGGGGCTCCCCGTCGGGCAATCAGCAGGAACAGCCCGCCCCAACCCTTCACCCGGAATTGGGCGCCCCCTCCGAGGATTCGACCGGCCCCACACCCCCGGGTGATCCCGCGCTCCCCAGCCAGGTCACGGTCGCTCCGGGCGACTCGCTCTGGTCGATCGCTGCCGCGCTCAGGACGGGCGCCGACGACGCTCAGATCACCAAAACGTGGCGCGCCATCTACGCCGCCAACGCAGACACCATCGCGGATCCCTCACTCATCCATCCCGGACAACGACTCACCATTCCCCAGGACCTGCCATGAGCACCCAAATCGCACCCCGTCCCCGGGCGGCGCAGCAGCCCTCCCGTCGCCCGGTCACCGGGCCGCGTTCCCGCCGTCCCGCCCCCTCCTCGCCCTTCCGCTGGAGGCGCGACTCGCCTTTCCCGGGCGTTGCCCGCGATGGCGCGCCCCGCGTCCACAATTCCTTCACGGCCCGAAATGACCTGCCCGATCCCGGGCCGTGGGCGGCCACCCTCGCGGGCGCCATCGTCGAGGTCGTCACGGGCGTCCGGCAGGCGCAGCAACTGCGCCGGTGGCTCCTCCCCGACCTTTACGCCGCCCTGACCGCCGTGCGGCTGTCCCCGTGCGCGCGCGGCACCACCCCCGTCCACGTGCGCACCTGCCCCATCGACGAGAGAAAAACGGAAGCGGCCGTCATCGTCTCCACGGCCTCACGCACCTACGCCCTGGCTCTGCGCCTCGAGGAGTACCGCGGGCGTTGGATGACCACCGCCCTTGAACTCGCCTAGGATGCGGCCTTGGGCGCGTGGAATCCAAAAGGGTGAGGGGTTCGCGCGAACCCCTCACCCGCATGCCTCCGCTCAGCGGCGGCGGCGCTTCTTGGCGGCAGCCCGGCGCTCCGCGCGGTTGCCCTGAGACTGAGACGGCGACGCGGCTGACTCGCTACTGCCCTCCGCGGACGTGTACCGCACGCGGGTCGGAGCCTTCTCGCGCCCCACGGTGCCCATGACCAAACGGGCGTGAGCCACGGCCTCACGCGCGGCCTCGGAGGCCGCAGACTCGGCGGCGGCCACGGCCTCGACGCTGGGCTCGTCCCCGTCAGTCTCCGAGGAAGAGGGGGCGATGGTCGCGTGTGCGATCGAACCGCCAGCTTCTTCCTCCGCGGATGCGAGGGCGCGCTCGAACTGCTTGGCGAAACTGAACACCTGCTGGACGGACTCCTCGCGGATGCGCTCGACCATCGCCTGGAACATCTGCGCGCCCTCGTCCTTGTATTCGACGAGAGGATCACGCTGACCCATCGCGCGCAGGCCGATGCCTTCCTTCAGGTAGTCCATCTCGTACAGGTGCTCGCGCCACAGCCGATCCACCACGGAGATCACGACGCGACGTTCGAGCGTGCGCATGGGCTCCTCGCCCAGCTGCGCCTGCGCCAGCGGATTCGCCTCCAGGCGCTCCTCGGTGTCGGCGTACACCGCCTGGATGTCGCCAACCAGCTCGGTCACCAGGTCATCGCGGACCAGGGAGGAGGCGCCACCGTGCTCCTCCTCGACCTCGCTGATCGACACCGACGGCGGGTAGTAGGCGCGAAGGTTCTCCCACAGGGCCTTCAGATCCCACTCGTCGACCGCCTTACCCGCGATCGCCTCATCGACCAGGCCGGTCACCAGCGATTCCATGAAGGAGCGCATCTGGGGGGCCATGTCCTCACCCTCCAGAACCTTGCGGCGCTCGCCGTAGATCGTCTCGCGCTGACCCGTCATCACGTCGTCGTACTTCAGGACGTTCTTACGGATCTCAAAGTTACGGGCCTCGACCTGGTGCTGCGCCGACGCAATCGAGCGCGACACCATGCGATTCTCCAGCGGCAGATCCTCCGGATACGCGCCCGAAGCCATGATGCGCTGGGCCATACCCGAATTGAACAGGCGCATCAGGTCGTCTTCCATGGACAGGTAGAAGCGGGACTCGCCCGGGTCACCTTGACGTCCGCTACGACCACGCAGCTGGTTGTCGATGCGCCTCGACTCGTGGCGCTCGGAGCCCAGCACGTACAAGCCGCCCAGCTCGCGCACCTCCTCGCGCTCGGCCTCGACGGCCTCCTCCGCGGCCTCCAGCGCCTTGGGCCACGCCTCGCGATACTCCTCGGGATTCTCCTTGGGATCCAACCCCTCGGCCTGAAGGTTCGCCTGCGCCAGGAACTCCGAGTTACCACCCAGCATGATGTCGGTACCACGACCAGCCATGTTGGTCGCAACCGTGACCGCGCCCTTGCGACCGGCCATCGCGACCACGGCCGCCTCGCGGGCGTGCTGCTTGGCGTTGAGTACCTGGTGCGGGATGTGCTTCTTCTTGAGCATCTGGGACAAAAGCTCAGACTTTTCGACAGACGCCGTGCCGATCAGGACGGGCTGGCCCGCCTCGTGGCGCTCGACCACGTCCTCGATGATCGCGTTGAGCTTGCCCTCCTCCGTCGGGTAAACCAGGTCGGGCTGATCCTTGCGAATCATCGGCTTGTTCGTGGGGATCGGGATAACGTCGATCTTGTAGGTCGAGGCAAACTCGGCGGCCTCGGTCTCGGCCGTGCCCGTCATGCCCGAACGCGACCCCTCCGGATAGAGGCGGAAGTAGTTCTGCAGGGTGATCGTCGCGAGCGTCTGGTTCTCGGCCTTGATCTCGACGCCTTCCTTGGCCTCAATCGCCTGGTGCATGCCATCGTTATAGCGGCGACCGGGCAGCACGCGGCCCGTGTGCTCATCGACGATGAGAATCTCCCCCGCGTCGACGATGTAGTCGCGATCCTTGAAGAACAGTTCCTTCGCGCGGATCGCGTTGTTGAGGAAGCCGATCAGCGGGGTATTCGCGGCCTCGTAGAGGTTCTCCACGCCCAGCTGATCCTCAACCTTGTCGATGCCCGGCTCCAAGATGCCGACAGTCTTCTTCTTCTCGTCAACCTCGTAGTCCTCGTCCCGCTTGAGCAGGCGCGAAATGCGGGCAAACTCCGTGTACCAGCGGTTCAGGTCCCCGTCCGCCGGGCCGGAAATAATGAGGGGGGTACGGGCCTCGTCAATGAGAATGGAGTCGACCTCATCAACGATAACGAAGGCGTGACCGCGCTGAACCATGTCCTCGGGCACCTGCGCCATGTTGTCGCGCAGATAGTCGAAACCGAACTCGTTGTTCGTGCCGTAGGTGATGTCGCACGCGTACATCTCGCGGCGCTGCGCCGGCGTCTGCCCGACCAGGACGCAGCCGCAGCTCACGCCCAGGAAACTGTAGACGCGGCTCATCAGATCCGACTGGTACTTTGCCAGGTAGTCGTTGACCGTCACGACGTGCACGCCCTTGCCGGTCAGCGCCCGCAGGTAGGAGGGCATCGTGGCGACCAGCGTCTTTCCTTCGCCGGTCTTCATTTCCGCGATCCTGCCCTGGTGCAGGGCGATCCCGCCCATGACCTGAACGTGGAACGGGCGCATGCGCAGGATACGCCACGCGGCCTCGCGAACCGTGGCGAACGCCTCCACCAGGATGTCGTCGAGGGTCTCCCCCTCCTCCAGGCGGTCCTTGAACTCCTGGGTCTTGGCCTGCAGCTCCTCGTCCGTTAAAGCCTCGAAGTCCTCCTGCATGGCATCCACCTGCGACGCGAGCCGATCCAGCTTGCGCAGCATCCGGCCTTCGCCCGCGCGAAGAATCTTGTCAATAATCGACACGAAAAGCTCCTGACGTCATCAGCCCGCCCCCCTTGTAGGGCGAACAGTCAAATCCATCCATCAGTTTACGAACTAACCGCCCAAAGTGGAAACGCCCGCGCGAACATGGACGCATTTAACGCTCAGAGCGCACACGCGTGGCGGTGCCCCAAGCAAATGCAAAGCTTGGGGCACCGCCACATCGATGAACCGTCAGATCGTCGTGTTCAAACGAAGCACACCATACGTCCACCCGTGACGGTGGTAGACGACGCACGGCTGGTTCGTCTCCTTATCGACGAAGAGGAAGAAGGGGTGACCGACCATCATCATCTGGTCCAGGGCCTCGTCCACACTCATCGGCGGCGCCTCGTGCACCTTCTGGCGAACGATGATCGGGGTATCGCCCCACTGTTCCTCGCGCGCCTCGCCAACCTTGAGGTCCTCCGCGCTGCGCAACGGCTTCGGAGCTGCGGGTTCGGGCGCGACCTCCTCTTCAACGATCGGCGCCGCTTCGAGGATATCGGTTTCGGCCAGGTTACGCGGGTAGCGACGGCGGTGGTTCTTCACGCGGTCACGCAGGCGACGCAGGCGCTCGTACAGCTTGCCGGCGGCGATGTCGACCGCCGCGTAACGGTCCGCGGACTTCGCCTCGGCACGAATGACCGGTCCCTTGCCGTAGACGGTCAGCTCAATGCGCTCGGCGGTGTCGGCCTGGCGGGGGTTACGTTCGTGAGTCAGCTCGACATCCACGCGCTGGGCCCGCGGATAGAACTGAGTAATCTTCGAAACCTTCTCCTCCACGTATGCCCGGAAATTCGGGTGAATCTCAGCATTACGTGCAACGACGATGATGTCCATGTGTTTCCTCCATGGTGTGCGGCGGGCGCCCTCGCCCGCGGGTGGGAATTGTTCGGTGCTCACTGCCCGAACCGTGCTCTGAGCTATCACCTCCCGCACGCGGCGCGAGCAGCGTACGCACCGCTCACGCTATCGAAAGACCGTACCGATACTATACCCCATACCGTGATCTGCGTCATGAGGTAAGCCCGGGGCGGCACAGGGCCGCAACACCGTCGAGCCCACCCAAGACTCGCTCCATTTCGCGGATCGTCGCACCCGTTGTCACCACGTCGTCCACCGCGATGACCCGCACATTGCCGCGCGGTGTCACGAGGGCACGCATGGCCCCCATGCGACCGACCATCCGCTGCGGCCCCGCCTTACCCGACTGCGAGGTCGCCCCCACGCGCAGGCGCACGGCATCGACCACCCGCACGCGCACTCCCTCCCGGCCGTGCGACGCCAACCCGCGTGCCACCGCCCGGGCGAGCGGCATCGCCACCTGCCTGCCGCGCATGCGCCGCTTCCACGACGACGGAGCGGGCACCACCCACACCTGCGACTCCGACGCGCTAAACGCTGAGGACCGCCCCGCCCGCGCCTCTTCGCCGGAGGAAGGCTCCAGGCCCAACACCGCACACAGGGACGCGCCCAGGCGAACCCCTGCCCGGTCCAGAAAGTCCGTCACGTCGGCGCGAGGGGAGTGCTTGGCGCTCAAAACGATTCTCCGCAGGGGATCGGAGTAGTCCCCCAGGACCACCCCGGGCACGACGCCGCGCCTCCCCTCCAGCGACATCGGCAGCGGCTCGCGGTCAGCGAGCGACCGGCACGACGGACACAGGGCCTGATCCCACGCGCGGCAACCCGCGCACTGCACCGGCAGCAACGCGCCGAGAAAACCCTGTGCGAGATCGCTACAAGCGCGCAGGACGACCACCTCACCCCGCGTATCGGGCCGAAGTGAACCCCTCCGGGGCGTTCTGCCACAACGCCCCCGAGCGAACCAACACCTGTTGATTGCCCTCCTCGTCCGTCCCCGTGATGACGACTGACGAGAACGAGGCGCCCGCGCTCATTGACGTCACGCGGATCGGCAGCGACACGGCGGCGGGAAGGCCGCCCAGGGGCATTGTCACCAGTTGATCGTCCCCGCCGCCGGCATCGCGGGCTACGAAGACCAGGCCCGTCGATGTCGTCCAGGATGCGTCGATGACCGACCCGCGTTCGAGGGTAATCTTCTCGAGGGAACGCACCACCTGCGGGCGCCCGTCCGCGCCCCGCTCGACGACGCCGACCCACGCGCCGGGTTCGTTCCCGCGGATGACCAGGGCGCGCGTCCCGTCGGGCGAGATGCGCACCGCGCGAATCTCCCCCGCGCTCTTTGACTCGATGTCCACGGTAAACGCGCCGTCTGATCCGCCCCCGACACTCACCGACGACGAGGAAAGGGCAGGCCCCCACACCCACCCGTAGCGGTCCACCGAGGGGCCCAGGGGCGCGTTCCCCGGCAGGAAAGCAACCGACGTTTCGGCGCGCTGCGCGTAAACGCCGTCGGCGCCGCTCCACGCGACCAGCGAGGAATCCACCGGGGACACCGTCGGATTCGACGCATCCGACACTCCGCCCAGGTTCGTCACGCCCGAGGCCGACACGATCCCCACTCCGTCCGGTCCCGCGCCCACCAGCGTGTCCAGGGAATACGCGGGCACGGACGGAATCCCGCGGGACTCCAGGACTTCCCCGGAGAGGGTAACGCTCACCTGCGACACGTCCCCCGCCTGGGTGAGCGTGCGGGTCAGCTCCCACAAAAGACTGGCCCGCGCCCCCTCGGTCGTGGGCATGACGGCGTTTAGCTCGACGCGCGCCACCCCGTCGTTGACCTCCACGCCGTGGGAGGGAACCGTCGTCCCGGCGGGAATCGCGTTCGCCGCCACGGAAGCCAGGGACTGGCTGGGTCCCGCCACCAGGCCCGCCAGCAGGTGCGAGGCCAGGCGCCGCGAGGGGTACCAGCGCGGATCCGCTACCAGGTCCGTCCCCTCTGCCGTTGGGAAATAAAGATTAACGAGCGAATACAGGGCCGTGAAGGCAGCCCGGCTCATGAGGACGAGGTTGTCGGGGGCGTTGATCCGCCACTGGCCGTTCTCGCGCACGAGGCTGAAGGTACGCGACACGGTCGAGGCATCGGCACGCGTGAGAAAGCCCGACGCATCGATGCTGGCCACGCCCAGGACGGACACAGTCACCTCGACCCCGGAGTCGCTCTCGGAACCCGCGGTGACCGACGGTGCGGTGTCCGTGTCGTAGACGAGGATTTCGGTCTCCGGCTGCCACGCGCGCGCCGAGGCCGAGCTGAGGAACAGCCGCGCCGTCGCATAGTCGTCCTGCGGGCCTGCCGCGCACGCCAGCAGGAAGTCGCTGACCAGGGTCTCGGCGTCGGACCCATCTGCGGGGCCCTCCGCAGAGAACTGGACACCGCTGCCGTCGCGCGCGGACACGTCGAAGGGGGCGGGCGCCGAGGAGGTGGGCAGCGACGCGCAACCCGCGAGCGCCAGGACAAGGGCGGCGATAAGGACAATGGGTTTTCTCATCCGTCCTCCCACAGGGGAAGTGGCCAGCTGGCGACCTGCGCCCCGGCCTGCTTGGGTAGGGTCATGACGAAGGAGGCTCCCCGTCCAGGTTCGCCCCGGGCCTGGAGCACTCCGCCGTGAATCACGACGTCCTCCTTCGCGATCGCGAGGCCCAGGCCCGTTCCTCCGGTCGTGCGCGCCCTGGCGGTGTCAGCCCGGTAGAACCGATCGAAGACGTGGTCGGCAACCTCCTGGGTCATGCCGACCCCGCGGTCGCGCACGCGGCACGCGACGTCCGTTTCGCTGGCGGCTACCGTGATCGTCACGTCGGTACCGTCGGCATGCTCAATGGCGTTGACGACCAGATTTCGGATGACTCGTTCGATGCGGCGCTCGTCGATCTCGGCGGTAGCGGGCACGGGGGCCACGATCTGAACGCTCACCCCCTGACACTGAGCGAGGTCGGCGCAGCCTGCGACGACGCGCGCGATGACCGGTCTCAGGTCACGTTCCTCCGCATCCAACAGCGCGCTGGCCGCGTCGTACCGGGAGATTTCCAGCAGGTCCGCGAGCATCTGCTCCATGCGCTCGGTCTGGTCGTGCAAGAGCTCGGCGGAGCGCCGGGCGTGGGCAGGCAGGTTCTCGCGGTTGTCCCAGACGATGTCCTCGGCCATGCGGATCGTCGTCAGGGGGGTGCGCAGCTCGTGGGAGACGTCGGAGACGAAGCGCTGCTGCAGCTTGGCGAGCTCGTCGTACCTGGAGATCGTGTCCTGCAGGGACGAGGTCATCGCGTTGAACGCCCTCCCGAGGTCGGCCATCTCGTCGTCGCCTCGCACGTTGACGCGCACGTCAAGGTCTCCCTTCGAGGCCTTCGTCGCGGCCTGGGCGGTGACGCGCACGGGCAGGAGCAGCCGGTGCAGCAGCGCGAACACGCCGATCGGTAGCGCGACGACGAGCGGCAGGGCGGACAGGGTCAGTACCCTCAGGACGACATCGACCTGTGCCTGGTCGGTGGACAGGGAGTAGAGGATGTAGAGCTCGTGGGTGCCGGCGCGCGGCAGCTGCACCTGGGCGCCGACGAGGATCCCCGGTCCCTCCTTGTCCCCACCGCTCGAGCGGATCCCGACCGACTGCCACTGGGCGTCTCCCCCGGACACGGCGGCCCGCATCTGCGGGGTGATGAGGGTGCGCATCTGCTCGTCCTCGATCTGGTTGATACGCAACGAAGCCGTGGCGTCTTCCGACCGAAGCAGGGCGACGTTGGTCGCTCCCGCGCCGGCCGCCGAGGCCTTGAGCGAGGCCAGCGCGCTGCGCGCCGATTCCTGCACCTGCTCGGGGGAGGAGGCCGTGGACGAGGAGAACACGGACTGTGCGGAGGAGAATCGAAGCGACGCGTCGGACAGGATCGCGTCCTTGCGTGTCTCAAACATCGACGTGCGCAGCTGGGATGCGATGATCACCCCGAAGACCAGGAGAATGATCAGCGCCGCAAACGTGATCGCCAGGGCGAGCCTGGCGGACAGGGAGTGACGGATGCGCCGCGCGAGGTGCGAAGAGGAGAGAAGCCTCCACGGCGCCGACAGCGCCACGGTACGCGCCAGGCGCACCACCGCGCGGCTACGCGCCCGCACCGGCACGGTACCCAACCCCGCGGACGGTGACGACCAGCTCGGGCTTTTCCGGGTCGCGCTCGATCTTTGAGCGCAGGCGCTGCACGTGCACGTTCACGAGCCTCGTGTCGGCGGCATGACGGTATCCCCACACCTGTTCGAGCAGCTCTTCTCGTGAAAACACCTTCCATGGCGAACGCGCGAGGGTCACCAGCAGGTCGAATTCCAGGGGTGTCAAGGCGATCGCGAGGCCGTCGCGCTTGACGATGTGGCCGGCCACGTCGATAGACAGATCCTGCAGGCTGAGCCCCTCGTCAACCTGGCCGTCCTCACGCCCCCTCAGGCGCGCACGGACCCGTGCGACCAGCTCCTTTGGCTTAAACGGCTTCGGAACATAGTCGTCGGCACCGGCCTCGAGCCCCGTCACGACGTCGGACGTGTCCGAACGAGCGGTCAACATAACGATCGGAGCGTCCGAGACGCGTCGAATCGCCCGACAAACGTCGAAGCCATCCATTCCGGGAAGCATCACATCCAGGAGCACCAGGTCCGGAGTGTTTTCTTGAAACTGAGCTAACGCCTGGGATCCATCGGCACAAAAGACGACGCGGAAGCCCTCGTTCTGGAGGACGATGCCGATCATTTCGGCCAGGGCGACGTCGTCATCGACGACGAGGATGCGCGAACTCATGTCACGATAGTGTCACGAATTCGTCACGGACGCAGGCGACTCGCGCGGCGATAACTATTTTTCTAACGGGAACGAGGTTTCGCCGGGTCCCCACGTGTGGCAGGATTGACACCGTACCTGCACCCATCGACTTGGAGGCGCCAATGAGTTCCCTGTGGAGTTCTCCCGACCCGTCCAACCCGTATCAGGGCTGGACCCCGCAGTCGGGGGGACCGAACGAACAGGCATCGCAGGGGGCGCCCTACGGCGCACAGCCGGGATACGGCACGCAACCCGGATACGGCACACAGCCGGGATACGGCACGCAACCCGGATACGGCACACAGCCGGGCGCGTCGGGCTACAGCGCCGCCAACCAGTGGGGATGGGGGCAGTCCAAGCCCGGCATCATCCCGCTGCGTCCTCTCACGATAGGAGACCTTTTCAACGGCTCATTCGCCGCCCTGCGCGCCAACCCCAAGGTTCTCTTCGGTTTCACGTTCGCGGTGATGGCGGTCGTCGCCCTGATCACCGCCATCGCATCGTATCTTCCAACCCTCACCTTCCAGTCACTGACGGGCTCCTCAGACCCCCAATCACTGTCCCGCCATTCGACTGAGGCCCAAGCGATAGCAATCATGACGTCGCTGGCCTCGAGCGGCGTGCAAACGCTGGCGACGCTCGCGGGGACGGCGATCCTCACGGGTGTTTTGGCCGCGACCGTGTCGCAGCTGATGATCGGCAACACGCTCACGATCGGCCAGGCATGGGCGATGACCCGGTCGCGGCTCGGGGCGCTGATCGGAACAACCATCCTGTCGGGAATCATCGCGGTCTTGCCGGTGATCTGCTGGGTCGCCGTATCGATCGCTCTCATTGCCGCAATGTTCTACTCCCCGGCCATCGGCTTCTCCATCTTCGGCGTGATCCTCGGATTCTTCCCCGTGCTCGCCCTGACCGTCTACCTGGTCACCAAGCTGCAGTTCTCACCGATTTGCGCGGTGCTTGAGGAGAAAGGGCCGATCCAGTCCCTGAAGCGCTCGTGGTCCCTGACCCGCGGGGAATTCTGGTCGACGCTCGTGCGGATGTTCCTCATGTCCCTGGTGACAAGCACTGTCGTGACAATTCTCAGCGGCGTTGTCGGCATCATCGTCTCCCTCGTCGTTTTCGCGATCGGCAGCTCCGAAGACTCAAGTGTTGTCCTCGCTGTCTCGTCGGGCCTCGCGGTCCTTGCCGCCAGCTTGGTCACGCCTCTCACATCGACGTTTACGACGCTGGTCTACGCGGACCTGCGCATGTGCAAAGAGAATTTCGCCGTGGTTCTCGCCCAAGCGAGCGCGCAGCAGGGGTGACACCCATGCTCGCGTGCGAGGCTCCGCTGACGCCCGACCAGGGCGAGGCTCACGAGTGGCTGGTCAAAGAGCTGGCTCGTGGCGAGTATTCGGATGCCCCGAACCCGGTCGTGCGTTTCGTCGCGTCGATCATCGATTGGCTCACCGATGCCGTGAGCTGGCGTGGTCATGGCGTCCCTCCGATCTCACTGGTTCTCATAATCCTGGCGATCATCGCGATCGCGGGCGTCGTTATCGCGTTGATTTTCAATCCGATTCGCCTGTCCTCGCGGCGCGTCTCCCACACAGTGTTTGAGGAAGAGATCGGCCTTCCCGAGGCACGGGGAGCCTTCGACCAGGCCGTCGCCGCCCAGGATTGGAACCTGGCCTACGTGTGGGCGTATCGCCTGATGGTCCTGGGGCTGGACGAGTGCGAGGTCATTTCCTCGACCCCCGGCCTCACGGCGCGCGAGGCGGCGGACGCAGCGACGCGTCTCATCCCCGATCTGGGTCCTCAACTGGCGCACTACGCGCAGACCTTCGACCGCGTGCGTTACGGAGGGTCGCCTGCCTCGCGCGACCAGGTCGACACACTGCGCGATTTCACGCCGCACCTGCTGCACGAGTGCCGCCACGCGGGGGACCAATCATGAAGGCTCGCCAGGTTGCGGTCGTTACCCCAACAGCCCGCGAGCGCTTGTCGGCGGCACGCCCGGGGCTCATCTTGATTGCGTTTACGATCATCGTCCTGTTCGCCGTCGCGCTGATCCCCCGGGCGGATTTCAACGAGTCGCCGGTGGGGATCCGCAACAGGGGCCCAAACGGCGCGAGGGCCTTCGCGCAGGTGCTACGCAGCCACGGGATCCGAGTCCGCGAGGTGTCGGCGTCGCAGGCGGTGTCCGTGGACGAAGACACGACTCTCGTCGTCGTTTTCCCGTCGCGCATGAAGCACACCCTGGCCAAGAGGATCGAGACGCGAGCAAACGTCGTCTACGTCGGCCTGGAGGAGGAGTTCGCGTCTGGCTCCCCATACATGGACAAGCTGGAGTCGGTACGCGACTGGGGGAGCCCGCACCGCGCGTCGCCGGGCTGTTCCTCCCAGGCCGCCGCCCGCGCCCAGGCGCTCCACACGTCCAGGTACATGATCACGGGCGACACCCCCGGATGGCAGCTTTGTTTCAGCGCCAGCGGCGCTTCCTACGCGTACGCCGAGCGCTCCGAGCCGGGACGTTTCCGCGCACTCATCCCCGACTCGGCGCGCCTGCGTAACCGCGGCATCACCGACGGGGGCAACGCGGCGCTCGCGATCAATGCGATAGCGCGCACGCCCAAGGTCGCGTGGTACTCGCCCAAGGAGTCCGACGACCTCACCGATGGCGGGGAATCGGCCGACCGGTCCCCCTACATCGCCCCCGCTTTCCTCATGGTCGTCGGCGCAGGGCTGCTGGCCGCCGTGGCCTACGGCAGACGGATGGGGCCGCTCACGTCCGAGCGTCTCCCCGTTGAGGTTCCCGCGGCCGAAACGCTCATCGGCAGGGCCCGGCTCATGCGATCCCAACGCGCCTACGCACACGCGGCCAAGGCGCTACGCAGCGCGACGGCCTCGCGGATCGCGACCGCGCTGGGAGTCGCACACACGGCGGACCGCCAGACGCTGACGCGAGCGATTGAGCAACGAGGCCTGCCCGCCTCACGCTCCACCGCACTCTTGTGGGGCCCACCCCCCACCTCCGAAGCGGCGCTCGTCCGCCTCGCCAACGACCTCGCCTCTCTCGAAAAGGAGATACGCCATGACTAGCCCGATCCCCGGTCCCGCACCGCAGGGACCCCCACAGCCCGGTCCCGCGCCCACGGCGCCTCCCAACGCGTTCACGCCCCAAGCCGACATGCCCCCGCAGGGAACCCCGACCTCGTTCGCCGCCCCCACCGGAGAAGGCTGGACGGGCCGCGCCCTGAGCGACACCGAAAAGTTGACGCAGGAAACCCTCCTCGCCCTCAAAGCAGAAATCGGTAAAGCGATCGTGGGCCAGGACGCGGCGATCACCGGGCTGATCGTCGCGCTGGTCGCGCAGGGGCACGCGCTGCTGGAGGGGGTCCCGGGCGTCGCGAAGACGCTGCTCGTGCGCACCCTCGCCCGCGCCCTTGACGTCGACATGGCTCGCATCCAGTTCACACCGGATCTCATGCCCGCGGACATCACGGGATCCATGGTGTGGGACGCGGGCCGCTCCGAATTCGTTTTCCGCGAGGGCCCCGTGTTCACGAACCTCCTGTTGGCCGACGAAATCAACCGGACGCCCCCAAAAACCCAGTCCGCGCTGCTGGAGTCGATGGAGGAACACACCGTTTCCATTGACGGCGCAACGCGAGCACTTCCCGATCCCTTCATGGTGATCGCCACCCAAAACCCCGTCGAATACGAGGGCACCTACCCGCTGCCCGAGGCGCAGCTGGACCGGTTCCTGCTCAAGCTTGAAATCCCCCTGCCGGAACGCGACGGTGAGATCGACATTGTCACCCGCCACCAGGCCGGATTCAATCCCATGTCCCTGGCCGAGGCCGGGATTCAGCCGGTCGCAAAGGCCGCCGACATTCACGCCGCCCACGAGGCCGCCTCCCGCGTCGAGGTCTCCCCCGCCGTCGTGGGTTACCTTGTCGACCTGTGCCGCGCGACGCGCACCTCACCCGCCGTGCGCCTGGGCGTCTCTCCCCGAGGAGCCACCGCGCTGCTGCGTACCTCGCGCGTGTGGGCGTTCCTGCAGGGGCGCGGCTTCGTCACTCCCGACGACGTTAAGATCATGGCCCCCGTGACTCTGGCGCACCGCTTGGGCCTGCGCGCCGAGGCAAACCTGGAAGGCATCACGGCCACTGACGTCATCACGGGGGTTCTCGCCGCTACCCCTGTGCCCCGCTGAGGCGCCCCATGGCGATTTCGGCACGCAGCGCGCTCCTCATCCTGGTCGGGCTCATCCCCCTGGCCTTCGCCCCGTCGCGTAGCTTCGCGTGGATGTGGTTCTGTCTCGTCGTGGCCGTGTGCCTGCTGGACGCCCTCGGAGCCCCCTCGCCACGCACCCTGCGCCTCAGCCGCGAAGTGACCGGCCCGATTCGCGCCGACCAGACGACCAAGGCGACGCTGCGGCTGACGAATACGACAAAGCGCCACATGTTGCTGGACGTGCGCGACGCGTGGCCGCCCTCGTTGCGGCCCTCGCCCTGCCGTCAAAGGGTTCGGCTGCGACCCGGCGAAGGCGTGCGCATCTCAACCACGCTGGCTCCCACCAGGCGCGGCACGCGCCACGCCGACGTTGTCACTGTCCGGTCGTGGGGGCCGCTGCATCTGGGGGCGCGTCAGGTTTCCTTCGGCGCGCCCCTGAGCCTGTCGGCGCTCCCGGAGTTCAAAGCACGCGTCCTCCTGCCCGCGCGCCTGGCGCGCCTGCACGAGCTGGAGGGAACCACCCCGACGACGCTGCGCGGAGCGGGAACGGAGTTCGATTCGCTGCGCGCCTACGTCATCGGCGACGACCCGCGCGACATCGACTGGCGGGCGTCCGCTCGATCAACCGAGCTCATGGTGCGCCAGTGGCGCCCCGAACGCGACCGACACGTCGTCATCGTCGTGGACTGCGGGAGAGCGTCCTCCGCGCTTCTGGGTGCCCCCGAACACGAGGAGGTCGACTCGATCGCCTTGGGGCGCGCCCCCCGACTGGATTCCTCCATCGAGACGGCGCTGCTCCTGGCAGCCCTGGCGGACCGAGCGGGCGACAAAGTACACGTCCTGGGAGTCGATTCCCGTGTGCGCGCACGCGTGTCGGGCGTGCGCGGCGCGAAGGTCATCGAGACTCTGGCCCACGCGTTCATGGACATCTCACCGCGCCTGGACGTCACCGACTGGTCCGAGGTGACCCGTGCCGTTGAGCAAACCGTCCACCACTCGGCCTTCGTCGTGATCGCCACGAAGATCCCTCCCGCCGGCATGGACACCGAGTTCACCGACGCGCTGGCGCGCCTGAGCGAGCGCCACACGGTGCTCGTCGCCTCCGCGACGGACCCCGACGAGATACGCGCGCGTAACAACGTCGGCGACGCCGAGCAGGTGTTCCTGGCGGCATCAGCGGCGCTCGCGGAGCGCTCCGACGACGCCGGGGCGGCCGACGCCCGTCTTGCCGGCGCGCTGACGGTGCGCGCCTCGGCCGGCCTGCTTCCGGCGCGCACGGCAGACTATTACATCGACCTCAAAAAGAGCGGCCGCCTCTAGGAGCACCGGCAAGAGCCCAGGCAATCCCCGACGCTGTCCGGGCGCTCAGCCGGCGACGGGTTGATAGTAGCCCGCGTCGATGCCGACGTCCGCGCTCTCCTGCGCCCGATGCGCCCGGCTGCCGAGGATTAGGGTGTACGCCCACGTGGCCACGGTCAGGAGGGTGCCAAGAGTGATCTTGAGAGCATCAGGCAGCTCGGAGGGCGTGACGAAGCCTTCGAGGAAGCCGGATCCTGCCAGAAGAATCGCGCACCCCACCGCCGCGGTTATGGAGGCGCGGGCGGCGCTGCCGACAGCCTGGAAGCGGGTCGCCTCACCGGGGACCAGGAGCGCCCAGAACACCCGCAGGCCCGCCGCGAGCGACATGAATATAGCCGTCAGTTCGGGCAGCCCATGTGGCAGGATGAAACGAAAGAAGTGCCAGGGACCCCCGTAGGCGATGACGATGCCCGCCACGTTGCCCAGCACCGTCGCGTTCTGCCACAGGAGCCAGAGGGGATACACGCCCGTGATGCCCGTGGCCACCCCCTGCAGCGCGATCCACGAGTTGTTTGCCCACACAGACAGGCCAAACTCTGAGCGCGTGTCCTGGTGATAGTACTCCACGAAGGCGCTGTGGGCGTAGTTTCGCAGCTGCTCCGGCGTTCCCAGCGCGTTCATGGCGTCGGGTGTGGTCATCAGATAGTGCGCCTGGATCGCGCTGATCGCGATGAAGGCGGCCATGATGGCCAGGGTCACCCACCGGATCCGATACAGCGTGAGCGGCAGCGAGACCGCAAAAAACCGCGCGATGACGGCCCCCGTCAGCCCGCCTGTGCCCGCCAGGCGTCCGCGCGCGGCGGACAGGGTACGCGATAACTCCGCGATCACGTCGGGATCGGGACTCACGGTGCGCACGCGCGCCAGGTCCGTGGTGGCCACCCGGTAGAGGCGGTCGAGTTCGTCGATCTGTTCGCCGGTCAGTGACCGCTTGCGTGTCAGCTCGTTGAGCCGTTTCCACTCCGCTTTTCCGCTCACCCGCAGCACGTCAATGTCCATTGGACTAGCGTGTCACATATGAGCGCACCACGCAGTCACACAAATGATGTTCCAGGGGACTACGTCCGCACCGGCGAGGCCGTATCCCTTGACATGACGCCGGCGTCTCCCCCGGAACGGCTCGCGGCGGCCTTCATGGACTGCACCACCTACCTCGGGGCTGCCCTGATCATCACGGTTATTGCCGCGCGAACCTGGTCGTCGGGTTCCGACTCGCTCGTGCGCGTGTTCTTTATCGGCGTGTTCTCCTCGGTCACGTTCTTCGCGCCTTTCGTCGTCGAGGTGGCCACGCGCGGACGATCTCTGGGGAAGTGGGCGATGAACCTGCGGGTCGTTCGCGACGACGGCGGAGCGATCACGGCGCGCCACAGCGCGGTTCGCGTCTCGACGGGCATCTTAGAAAACTGGCTGACCGCGGGGGGCATCGCCTGCGGCGCTGAGCTGATTAGCTCACAGGGCAAGCGCCTGGGAGACATGGCGGCGGGGACGATGGTGTGTTCTTTGGGCTCCGCTACGTTCTTCCCGCCCCTTGTGACGCCCCCCGGTCTCGAGGGGTGGGTGCGCACGGCCACGATCCTTCCCCTCGACAACGCTCTTGCCGCCGAAGCACGCGCGTTCTTAGGGGCGAACCGCTCCCTCAACAAGGATCTGCGGGCCCAGGTCGCCTTATCGCTGGCGGAGCGCTTATCGCGGCGCGTCCAGACTCCCCTGCCCGCGGGCCTCCCCCCAGAGATTGTGATTGCGGCGGTGATGGTGGCGCGCAGGAATCGGGAGTGGGAACGCGAAACGCGGCGCCGCGCGCACAGCAAGGCCCGTTTTCACGAAGCAACGCGGGCTCGTTTCGACCTCTAGGAGTTGCCCGTCGCCTCGTCGTCGGCGCCGCTCACGACGGTGAACTGCGCGCGCCTGCGCGCGTAGGGACTCGACGGGTCCAGGGGGCTGGTCGTGTCGGGGGTTCCCGCAAAGCGTGCGGGGCTAAAGGGACCGGCCTGCGCCTTGTGGGAGTCTGGGTTCGGGGACGGCGCTTCCTGAGCCTCTTCGGCAACCCTGCGCACGGCGTCAACGAGGGCGGCGAGATCGTCGCCCGACGGGGGCGCGGGCTCGAAGCTCGTCGCCAGGCGGACGACCTGCCAGCCGAGAGGGGCCGTCAGGTGTTGCGCATGTTCGTCGCACAGATCGTAGGAGTTCGGGTCGGCGACGGTCGCGAGGGGGCCGACGACAACCGTCGAGTCGCGGTAATCGTACGTGAGGGTTGCGACGGCTGCCGTTGAACAGCCGGGCTTGGAGCAGTGTCGTTGGGCAATCACGTCCCTAAGGGTACGACACTCTGCACCCGCATCGCGCGTTCCAACGCCCCTTGAGCCTAGGCTGAGGGGGTGATGCACAAGCGCCGTCATGTATCGAGTCGCGACCGTCATGGTCGCGGTCCGCGCGGTCCCCTCTTTTTCCCGGGGACCCCAGCGTGGAGGACGCGGCGTGAGGACTTCGATCTGATGGTCGGCGAGCTGGTGGCGGGGATGATTCGCCGTTGGCCGCAGGTTGCCACGATCGAGTTCGCCGTGGAGGATGTTCCCCCCTCAGACCCCGCCCCGTGGGAGTCCCATAATGTCGTCGTCGCCCGGGTTTTTCCGGCGGATCGGCGCAGGGGGCTTCGGGATCGGATCGTGGTTTATCGCCTGCCGATCACCCAGCGTTGCCCGCCAGAGGAGGTGTCCGTCGTGACGCGCCGGGTGCTGGTGGAGCGGATCAGTCACATTCTGGCGCTGCCGCCGGACGAGATCGACGATGCGCTTCGCTGAGCGCGCGGTTTAGTTGGCGGTGCGAATGTCGCCGGTGGCGGCGCTGATGCCCTCGGTTCCGACGTTCCACGTGGTGGTCATGGTGCCGACAGCGGTGTCGGCTGAGACCACGAGGGCCGCCTGAATCGGCGATTCCGCGTTGATCTGCACCGCAGCGTCGGGCGCCTCCACGAGGGTGGGGACACCGGGTGCGACGTGGATGGTCCGTCCCCCCACCCGAACGGTAACGGCTCCCGGAGTGGAGGGGGATGTGCCGCTTGACTGAGCATCCTGGGCGGGGCCGGATTGCGGGGGCGCAGGCGAGGGGGACGCCCAGATGTCGGGGGTGGGGGTAGGGTCGCCGGACTGAGCGTTATTCCGCCGGTTTTGCTTTGCCGAGACACCGGAAGTATCGGCGGGAACGTAGAGCAGGAGGCTCGCGCGAACGGTGCTCACCCCGGAGTCGGTGGCGAGGGAGGTGGCGCGTATCGGAGTCGAGGACAGCACGCGGGTGGCCATCTCCTTGAGCTGGGTGCGACCCGGAATCATCGCCTCCGTCAGGGGGGTCGAGGGGGTCGCGTTGGAGCGCATGATCCAGGCACTGGCGCGCTCGGCCCAGGGGGCGCCCAGGGTGATCGTCGTCGTCTGGGCGACGACCTCGCGATCGGATGTGACGATGAGGGCGATCGGGGTCGAGTCGCTCGAGGCGCCGTCCAGGGGCATTTCGAGGGTGGTTCCCTCCGCCACGGTCGCCTCTGCGCCGGGCAGCGCCCGCACGCCCGCTGAGTCCGCGACCGATACGCTGACGTGGGCGTCACCCGAGGGCGAGATGAGGCGCAGCAAGGAGGTTCCCCGCGGGTCCACCCCGAGGATGGTCTGGCTGGTCGCGGGCACCACCGCCGGGGCGAGCGTCGTTCCCTGGGGAACCTCGCCGTTCATCAGGGAAGCCTGTGCCCACGCGGCAACGCCTCCGCCGTCGGCGCGCACGTGCACGGCGAGGGCCGTTTCGTCCGGGAACCATCCGGCGAGCAGGACAGATGCGGATGAGGACGCCGGGACGGTCACCTGGCGCGGGGCCGCGTTGAGGGGCCCCGACGAGCCGTATCCGTCGACGCTGACGACGGAGGCCGTGGGTCCGGGGTTAGACAGGACCAGAACCATGTCGGCGCCGGAGGTGGTCGCGCCCGTTGCAATCCACTGGGAGGTGCGGGGGGCTGCACACCCGACCGCGCTGAGTCCGGCGAGCTCGCCGCCCCCCTGTCCAGCGAGTGTCAGCGCGCTCGGGATGACGCCTCCGTGCCCCGTCAGGCTGAAGGGAGCGGGGGTCGGGGCGGCGTCCAGTGAGGACCAGGTGGAGGCTGCGGCGACGTTGCTCGTATCGAAGGGGTCAACGATTCCAGACGGGCAGGCCAACTGGACCTGGGAGGGGTGGGCGCTCTGCGCGGTTCCGCCCACCGTTGAGGGAGCGGGACCAACCCACAGGGACGCCACCGCCATGACCGCCACCGCGCACCCGGCGCCCGCGGTGGTCATCAGGGAGCGGATCCTGGGGGGTATCATCTCTTCCTCCTCGATAGGGCGCTGGCCGTGGCGACGACCAGGCAGATGCCCGCGCCGATTCGCCAGGGAATGGTCCACCAGGGGCTGTATGTGACGCTCAGGTGTCCCGCCGTTGGCATGTCGAACGCCTGTGACCAGCCATCCGCCGCCTTGACGGCGGACAGTTCAACGCCGTCGACCGACGCGCGCCATCCGGAGCTGGCCCTCTCCGCGAGGATGAGGGTGCCGCTCGCGTTGACCTCGCCGTCAACGCGCAGCTGCGAGGAACCGACGGGGCTCGAAACGCCGCTGGGGGATTCGACCCGCACGAGGGAGGGCGCGACCCCTTCGGGACGAACGCGCCACACGGTACCGGAATTGGTCTCGCCCACCTTCTCCAGTCCCGCCGCCCGGTCCAGGCCCGCGGCGAGGGCCTGCGCGCCGCTGGCTCCGAGGGGGACGAGGATTGTGTCGACGCCGTGGGCGGCCAGGGTCGCCACGGTCGTGTCGTCGGGGTAGACCACCAGCGTGTAGGCTGCCTGCGCCAGCGAGGCTGTGGCGGGGTCACTCAGGGACCCGCTGGCCGCACCTGCGCGCGCTTGGGCGAGGGAGCGCGCGCGGGTCGCGGGTGAAGAATCGGTCAGGCTGACGCCCGTCCCGCGCCACAGGGCAGCATTGACGGTGCCGGTCGTCGGATCGCCGTCGAGAACGAGGACGCGTCCGGCTCGCTGCGAGCGCTGCGCCTGGGCGGCTACGGCGGAAATGATGGGGGAGGATATCGGCGAAACCGTCTCGCGCTGGGACAGGGTGTAGGTCGGGGTGGATGAGGCATCGGCGCGCGCAGCGATAGCGGAGGCAGCTGCGGCCGAGCCCGCGCCGACGAGGGTGACGGCAGCCAGGGTGGCGCACGCGCGCAGCACGAGGGGGCGCGAAGCGTCCCAGGCAAGGGGCTGGCCGGTTGCCTCCGCGCGCGCGAACCGCGTGAGGGTGAGGTTCGAAGACAAAGCGAGCAGGAGCCCGAAGGACAGGGACAGGGCGGGGGAGGTCCACGCGGAAGCGATGTATGTGCCGTGAAGCCCCACTGCGACGTGTGAGCCCGCCCAGCCGAGCGCGGCCGCGATGAGGGCGCGGCAATAGGCCGCAAAAACGGCGCGCGACCGACGCTGCACGAGCGCGATGGTCGCCAGCACCGCCACCGCGGCGCCTACGCCGCCGAGCGCAATCCCCTCCTGCAGGGACGAAGGCGCCGCTGGCATGCCCAGGATAGCGAGCCAGGAGGGCGCGCGCGTGTAGGCGTGCACTCCCCCGGCGGTGGAGGCCAGGGCGACCCAGGAGGCGGGACGTACCAGGATCGAGACATAGGTGGGGGCAAGCAGGACGGCCGCGGGCAACGCCACGACGAGGCGGCGCCTGGAGGACCACGCCAGCACAGCAGCGCCGACCGGCAGCGTCCACGGCGCGCAGCACGCCAGGACGAGGAGGGCCAGCGATGCGCAGCCTGCGTTGATGGCGCGCGGGCGCAGCGGCGCGGGCGTGACGCCGGAGGCGCCGGCGACGAGCAGCGGGCCGGGAGAACGCAGGCAATGCGCCGCAAAGATCGGCAGTGCGCAGTGAGCGAGGGTGCCCGCGAGGACGCCGTGGGTGGCGCTCATCATGAGCGCGGGGCCGAGCGACCACGCCAGGGACAGGAGGAAACGGGCGGGCAGGGACGAGGTCAGGGTCCGAGAGGGGATCCATGCGGCCATCGCCGCGATGGGGCCAGAGGCGAGAAGCAGGAATGTCGCCAGAGCCCCCGGAGTGACGCCCAGGGGGACGACCGGCGCGCTCAGGAGGGCCATGAGGATGGTCAGGGGGTCGGCGCCGCCGGCGTATCCGTCGCCGCCGGGGATCCAGGCGGACCAGGCGGCGCTCCACAGCTCGATCCACGTGGGAGGCAGATACGCCCATGCCCCACCAACGAGTCCCCCCGACGCGCCCCACCACTGCAACAGGGCGATGAGGCAGGTCGCGGCGAGCAGGCTCAGGCCCGTGGACGCGCAACGGATCCGGTAGCGCCGCATCGAGGAGCAGGCGAGCGGATCGATACGTTCTCCGCGGTCGTCTTCATCCGCTCCGGCGGGCTTTGCGCGCAGGGACGAGGGGGCGGTTTCCAGGGAGCGCAGGGAGGAGCGCGGCACGACGCGGGATTTGGCAGCCCGAGCGCGCCCGAGGAGCAGGCGCGGTGCGGCGCCGATCAGGGACAGGAGCGCGCCGAACTCGGGGAGAGCCAGGGACACGCGGCCCGTCAGGATTCGCCCGAGGGCGCGGGCGGGGGTCCACACCAGGAGCCACAGCGCCAGGAGCGGGAGGAGGAGCGCGGGCACGGCCTTGCACCAGTTGTACAGCTGCGCATAGCGTCGCCTGCGGAAGGATCCGTCGGCGGCCGACTCGGGATCCGAGGGGACCGCAGCGGTATCGATGTGGATGTCGGGGTAGAGGGAGGCGCGGGCGTGGCGCACGCGCGCGCGGGGGGCAACGACGACGCGGTAGCCGGCCAGGTGAAGGCGGCGCCCCATGTCGAGGCCGTCGCCGAAGGGACCCAGCGCGGGGTCGAAGCCCCCGACGGCCTCGTAGGCGTCGGCGCGCAGGAGGAGGCCGACGGTTCCGGCTCCCAGGACGTCGCTCGTGCCGTCGTACTGGCCCTGGTCGATGTCCCCCTCGCCGACGCATTCGAGTCTGCGGGCGCTGGCCGTCGCGAAGATTCCCAGTTCAAGGAGGCGGCTGCCGTCCCAGCTGAGCTGCTTGACGCCGACGGCCCCCACCGTTTTGCTGATGGCCGCGACCCTGGTGAGTTCGCTGAGGCACCGGGGTTCGGGCGCGCAGTCGTCGTGCAGGATCCACCACCACTGCTGCGAGGCGAAGGGGGCGCCTTGGGCGCGCGCGCGCCGGATGGCGTCGCCGAGGTTGCGCGCACGCCCGACGCGCACGAGCTCCGCGCCTTCGGGCACTCGATCGGCCGGGAAAGGGGTTACGTGACGCCCCGCGACGTCAACGATGGTAAGGGAGTGTGGGGCCACCGTTTGTTCCTCGATGGCCCGCATAACGGACTGTGTGAGCGGCGCTTCTCCCCGCGTGACCAGGATTGCGCCGACCGTGCGCTGCGTAGGACTCAACCGGCCATACGGCGCAGGCGCCGCCTCTCACGTTCGGACATGCCACCCCAGATACCAAAGCGCTCGTCGTGAGCCAACGCGTATTCGAGGCACTCTGCACGCACCTGGCAGGACTGGCAGACAGCCTTGGCCTCGCGCGTCGAACCGCCCTTTTCGGGGAAGAATGCCTCAGGATCCGTCTGGGCACACAGCGCGTGCTGCTGCCACGCCAGAGGGCCGTCAATGCGCGCATACAGCGCCGCGTCGGCGTCCTCGGACCACTCAACGGGCCCGTCACCGAAGATGTTCCACATTGCGGAGCCTCCTTATAACGAATCGATCAATAAGAGAATTACACGCGTGTCGTTGCTGGAAGTCAAGCGCATTCACGATAGTGAGACCTTTCCCGTTCCGCTTGACCCGACGGTAAAACAGTGCAGCATCCCGAAAGCTTCACAGTTACTAAGTACTTGGAGGGCATGACACCTCCGATATACTTGAAACCATGAACGATAATCTGCCGCATAATATGATCAGGCTCACTGACTGTGTCAGGCTGGTTAACGGCTGGTCAGGACCCGCTCTGACGCAGTACGGCCAGGAGCGGGTCGAACTCGGCGGCCCCGTTGTCAGCCGGTGGCTGGCAAAGATCGCGAACTACCTGACCAACGAACTTGCGACCGATCTGTTTGACACGGGGGAAGCGGCTCCCGCTCGCCTATACACTTCCCTTCAACCGTGGCAGGACGTCCTCTGGCAGGTCGCGGCGCGCGCAATGGCGTGGGAAATCCTCGGCACCCGGCGCCCCCTGCCCGGCGACCTCTTTGTGACGAACACTATAGGCCCTGAGTCCTTTAATGCCCTATTAGCGGGCGCTCACGTCCTGGCACAACCCCCCGCCTACCTCTCCTTCGCGTGGGATGGGCCACTTGACGGCGCCTTGGATTGCCTGGCGGAGATCGCCATGCAGCCCGACGCCCTCATCGTCGGTACTCCCCCCGTGCTCGCAGCAGCGAGGGACGAGGCGCTGGCGGGCTCGCGCCCCTCGGCGCCCATCGACGGCGGTCGCGTCGCGCTCCTGTGGGACGCGCATACCGGCGCGGGGCAGGTGTTGGATCAGTGGATGGCCGGCCGCTCCGTCGTCGTCATCGACCCGCGACACACCCCTCCCGATTCGCTCCCCCAGATCCTGGCCACGGAGGACGTGGATGCGGGCCTGGTGAGGTACCGGCGCTGACTACCAGACCCCCAGGACGCGCGCGGCGGCCAGCTTTATCCCCTCGATTCGGTCGCGCCTGATCTGCGGCCAGCGCAGGAAAAAACGCAGCCGGGACCCCAGCCCGCGGTCCTGAAGTTCGCCCAGGATCGCTACAAGCTCGCGGCGACGCTCGGGCTCGAAAGAACCGACCTCCAGGGCGGCGCGGGCCGTCAGGACGAATTGATTGCAGTAGAAACCGCTGCGCAGCCTGGCCATGCGAGCGTCGCGCGCTCCCGCGCCGGAGTTCGCGCCCTGCACGTTGCCCCCGTGCTGGCGGTATTCCAGGGTAGGCGACTCTCCGATCACCCACGGCAGACCGATCGATCGAGCCAGCGCGTACACGTACCAGTCGTGTACGCCAATCTCGGCGTAGTCCAGGCGAGCCAGAGCCTCCACCAAAGTGCGGTGGGCCTCGGGAGAAAATAGGTAGGTGGACCCGGGGCCGGCGGCCTCGAAGAGAAAATCCCAGGCGCGCTGGGGCTGAGACTTGCGAATGAGGCGCCGCTCCCCCACGCCGCCCCCCGGCAGGGAACGGAACGAGGTGACGTTGGAGGACACGACGAACGCTCCCGCATCGCGCATGAGGGCCAGCTGCCTCTCCAGCTTGTCCTCATGCCACACGTCGTCCTGGTCGGTGAAGGCAACGAAAGAACCGTCGGGAACGTGGGTCGTGAACAGGTGCAGGAAATTACCCGTCACCCCGGGCGGACCGTCGCGCTGGGGCAGGACTGTGATGCGAGGGTCGAGGGCCGAACGCCGCTGGAGGTGGGCGCGCGTCGCATCCGTTGAAGCGTCGTCGGATACGACGAGCGACACGTCCACGCCCACCTGGGCGAGCACGGAGTCAACCTGCTCGTCGAGCCACGCCCCGCCCTCGGCCATCCCGTTGTAGGTGGCCATGAGGACGGTGACGCGGGGACGAGGCACTCCCCCATCCGGGGTCACGCCGACCAAGGACTCAGTGCCCCTCGGCGGCGTACTTTGCCTCAACGGCCTCCTTGAGGGGAGCCCACCACGCCTCGTTGCCCGTGTACCAGGCGATCGTATCGGCCAGGCCGTCGCGGAAGTTCGTGAAGCGGGGCTGCCAACCGAGTTCGGTGACAAGCTTCGAGTTGTCGATCGCGTAGCGCAGGTCATGACCCGGGCGGTCGCTCACGTGATCAAAATCGTCGGGGGCAAAGCCCATCAACTCGTTCAAGATGGCCACGACGTCGCGGTTGTTGGTTTCGCCATCCGCGCCGATCAGGTAGGTGTCGCCGATGCGGCCCCTCATAAGAATGTCCCACACGGCCGTGTTGTGGTCGCGCACGTGGATCCAGTCGCGCACGTTCAGACCGTCGCCGTAGAGGCGGGGACGCACGCCGCGCAGACGGTTCGTGATCATGCGGGGAATGAACTTCTCAATGTGCTGATAGGGTCCGTAGTTGTTCGAGCAATTCGAGATGGTCGCCTCCACGCCGAAGGAACGCACCCACGCGCGCACCAGCAGATCCGAACCGGCCTTGGAGGAGGAGTAGGGCGAGGACGGATTATAGGGGGTGGTCGGGGTGAACTTCGCGGGGTCATCCAGCTCGAGGTCACCGTAAACCTCGTCCGTGGAGATGTGGTGGAAGCGGACCTTGTGGCGGCGCACGGCCTCCAGCAGGGTGAAGGTGCCAACCAGGTTCGTCTGGATAAAGGGCGAGGGATCGAGCAGCGAATTGTCGTTGTGCGACTCGGCAGCAAAGTGGACCACCGCGTCCGCCCCCGCAACCAGGCCGTCAACCAGGTCCGCGTCAGTGACGTCGCCCTCAACGACGGTGAGGCGCGGCGCCTGATCCTCGGGAATGTCCGCCAGGGAGGCGCGATTGCCCGCGTAGGTGAACTTGTCCAGGACCACGACGTCGACGTCCGGATGGTCCTCAAGCAGCGTGTGAACGAAATTCGCTCCGATAAAGCCGGCACCGCCGGTCACGACGATCTTCATGTATTTTCTCCTTTGAGCGCCCGCAGGCATGTCGTGGTCGTGTGTTGTCGGGCGCGCACGCGCCCGCCGCCGTCCCCATTATGCCGCAGATGCGAACGGAGTATTCACGCACGCGCTAGTTGGGGGAGGAAATGCCGCACGAACGGGAAAACCCGCGTGTCAGGCGTCCACCTCGATCGAGGAGTTCAGCGCCACGGGTCCCGACCCGATGCCGTTGCCCTGCACCACCAGATCCCACGCGCCGTCCCGTTGCGCGTAGGGTTGCCCGCCCGCGTCGTCGATCGACACGTTCATCCGGTACATCCCCTCGCCCAGGGTCAGGGTCGGAACGGTGATCATCACCGTTGCGTCTCCTTCGATAGCGGGCAGGCTCGCACCGGAATTACGCGAGTTGTAGTAGTGCAGCTTCTGCCCGAGATTCGTATCCAGAGAAAAAGCCGTCACCCAGCCCTCAATGCGCTTGGTGGCGCTGAGATCCATGCGAATACGGATGGTGTCGCCCGTCCGGGCGACGCGGATGGGTTCCCCGGCCTCGTCCACCATCGCGATGTCGCGGATGGATATCATGCCCGTTTCCTCCGTATGCACGGGAGCGGCCAGCGCATCGCGTTGGAATCCCTCGCGCAAAATGCGCACGGCATCGGACGTCGATCCGTCAAAGACAAGCTTGCCGTGATCGAGGACGACTCCTCGCGTGCACACGGACTCCACCTGCTCGGCCGAGTGGGACACCAAGACGATTGCCCGCCCCTCGGTCTGGAACTCGTGGATCTTATCCATGCACTTGCGCTGGAAGGGCTCGTCGCCGACCGCCAGCACCTCGTCCACGAGAAGAACATCCGGGTCCGAGTGGACGGCGACCGCGAACGCGAGCCGCACATACATGCCCGACGAATAGAACTTCACCTGGGTATCGATGAACTGTTCGATGCCGGAAAAGTCCACGATTTCATCGAAGCACGCTTCCGTTTCTGCGCGCGTCATCCCCAGGATCGAGGCGTTCAAAAAGACGTTCTCGCGCCCCGTGAGATCCTGGTGGAATCCGGCGCCAAGCTCCAGCAAAGCGGCCATGCGCCCGCGCGTGGTCACGCGCCCGGTCGTCGGGCGAATGATGGAACCCATAATCTTGAGCAGCGTGGACTTACCCGATCCGTTATGCCCCATCAGGCCGACGGATTCGTTGAGACGAACGTCCACGCTCACGGAGTCGAGCGCGCGAAACTTTTGGACGCGGGACCGCGAGGAACGCAGCACGCGGTCCTTCACGGAGGTGTCCCTGTGCAGCTGAAAGACCTTGGAAACGTTGTCCACTCGGACAACCTCGGGCATTGACATTACAGCTCCTGAGCGAAATTTCCCTCGAGGCGCGCGAAAACGCGGTGCGCCCCAAAGATGAGGACGAGACCGATCACGGCCGCGAGGGCCAAGCGGGTCATGAGGTGCGTGGGGCAGGGCTGATCCGCCCCCGCAGCCCACAGCGACCGCTGGAAGCCGAGAATAGCCAGCGTGATGGGGTTAGCGAGGTAGGCCTCGTGCACGATCGGATAGCTCGTGGCCAGCGCCCGCTGCACGTAGCTGTAGGAGTACACGATCGGGGAGGCCCAGAACGCCAGGAAGGTAATGACCTCGATGAGGTGCTGAATGTCGCGCATATAAACGTTGAGCGCCGACAGCGCCAGCGCGCACAGCGTCGCGTACAGGACCAGCACAATCAGGCTAAGCGGCAGGTAGGCCAGCTGGGAAACAGAGGGGACCGCCCCCGTGACACCGATCGCCACCAGCAGGACCACCAGTTGAATCGCAGAGTTGACCGCTGCGGTACCCAGGGTCGAGAGGGGAAAGATCTCGCGAGGCAGATAGACTTTCTTGATCAGCCCGGAATTGGCCACGATCGACCCGGTTCCCCCGGTCACCGCTTCGAGAAAGAAACCCCAGGCCGTCAGGCCCGTGAACACGAAAATCGCGAAGGAGGGGATGCCCCGGGAGGCCCCCAGGAACTGACCGATCACGATGAAGTAGATGAGCAGCTGGGAGAGCGGCTTGAACATCGACCACACGAACCCCAGGTTCGAGTCCTTATAGCGCGCCTTGAGCTCACGGTTGATGAGCAGACGCAAAAGCTCACGACGGTGCCAGATGTCGACAAAAGCACGCTTCGTTCCGGCCCACAGACCTCTCTTGTCCCCCAGCTCGCGCAGGGGCTCTCCCTCGATGCGCGCCACTCGCACCTCAAGGGGTGACGAAGGGGATTGTGGCGTGGTTTCAGTCATCATAACTCACTATCTCCGACCACATCGTCAGTCATTCACTGACCGTATCGCTTCAGCGGGGAACGAACGCCCCTGCGCACGCCCCTCCACTTTTGAACGTGGTAGGCGGGGTTTAAGAAGAAGCCGCTGATCTTGCGGCGCCTGCCGACCCCGCGGTCGCGGGCAAGACGCAGCGCGTCCTTCAGGATTCCCGTCGTCACCATGCGGATCACCGTGGGGATCGAGGGCATCGCGACGTCGATCCCCACCTCGCGCAGTCCCTGGGTCTCCTCGAACATGCGATCGTCATATTCGGCCACCGTCATCTCATTGGAGTGCATGACTGCGGCGCGAGGGGCGTAGGCCTTGATGTATCCGGCCGCGATGACGTCCCGCCCCAGCAGCTGGTCCTCCGCGTAGGAGACGTCGCGGTATGGGACCTCGCCGGTCAGCAAGTCCTTGCGGGCCGCGGAGTTCACGTCGGAATAGAAGGTAACGGCGTTTCTTACGCCCTCGTCCTGGATGAAGTCGTCGTCGTAGAACAGCGTGGTCCCAAAGCCCGGTCCGAACCCATTGAACACGCCCTTGATCTCGTATCGCAGCAGAGGAAAGGCATCGGGCCGGGGAATCTGCGATCCCATGACGGCGACGATTCGATCGGAAATCGCGAACGGCGCGGTGATCTCGTGCAGCCACCTGTCCGAGGCCGGGGTGGCGTCGTGCGTCAGGTAGGCAACGATGCGTCCCTTCGCCAGGTGCGCCCCGAGATTGCGGGTCTTGCCGTGCCCGAACTCGCTGTTTGGGATCTGGTGGAGGCGCACACCCGGATACTTCGCGACAATGTCCAAAGTGGAGTCGGTGGAACCTGAGTCGATGACGACGATCTCGTAGGTACCGTCGAAGCGCTGGCTGGTCAAAGAGGCGAGGATCTCGTCAATATGCCGCTCACCGTTGTACGTCAGGATGACCACGCTCGCGTCCAGGGTGGCGTCTTGTCCGTCAACGAAGTGGGTCTCAGTGGCCATGTGCTTGGATCTCCTGCCATGTTTTCGTGATCCCTTCGTCGAGCGGCGTCATCTCGAAAGGACCGAACTCTGCGTTCACGCGTTCCGTATTGAGGACGGATCCGTGCACGTAGGTTGAGGGGGTGGGAACGTGTTGAATCTCCGGGTTCGTCCCGGTAACTCGCCCGATGGAAGCGACAATCTGAGCGACGCTGGTGCCGTGTCCCGAGCCGATGTTGTAGATCGACCGGGTCGCACCCCGCTGGATCATGGTCGACACGATGGAGGCGAAGTCGCCCACGTAGATATAGTCGCGGAACATGCTCCCATCGCCCATGACGGTCAGCGGCTCGCCGCCCAGGACATGCCGCAGGAAAATGGGGATGATGCCCTGTCGCTTGTGCGGATTTTGCCTGGTTCCATACGGATTGGAGATGCGCAGGGAGGTCGAGTTCAGCCCGAACTTACGCGCAAAGAAACGCATGTAGTTTTCGATGGTGAGTTTGCCGATCCCATAGGGGGAAACCGGAAGCGTGGGGTCGTCCTCGTGGTAGCTGACCTTGTCCTGGTCGCCGTAGATCGTGCCGCCGCTGGAGGCGAAGTACACGTGCTGCACCCCAGCGTCCACGCACGCGCGGAAGAGGTCAATGCTGCCCTGGATATTCGTGCGCACGTCCAGCGTGGGGTCGTTCTCCGCCGTCGCAGGGTCCGTCGTCGAGAGCATGTGCACGACGATGTCCATCCCGCAAACGGCGCGCGATACGTCGTCGCGGTTGAGGAAGTTACCGTCGAAGGCCTCGACGCCGCGAGCGCTCCAGTGGGTTCCGTTGCCGAACATATCGAAGGCGCGGATCGTCGTCGCGTCGCCCTGCGCGAGCGCGTCGACCAGGTGAGAGCCGAGGAACCCGTTTCCTCCAACCACCAAAATCTTAGACATGCATGGCCTCCGCAAAGTCTGAGACGAACCGCCTGCCCGAGTCCTCCCAGCTGAGGGACTTCACCGAGGCCGCGGCGCGACGCGAGAGCTCCACCTGGTCGGACGCGTCAACGATGCGGATCAGCTCTGTTGCCAGGGCGCCGGGCGACAGGGGCACGTAATCGATATTGGGGTTGTCTGCGACCAGCCTGTTGTTGGGGCCATCGTTGACGACCGGGATCGTCCCGCAGGACAGCAACTCGAGGGGCAGCAGCGACAGATTCGTCAGCGACATGACGAGGGCGGCGGCGCACTGGTTGTACAGCGGGGAAAGTTCCTCGAGTTTCATGGCCCCGTGATTCACATAGTCGAAGGGGACCTTCCAGTCCGAGACATCCCATCCCGCCATGTGGATGCGGATGTCGGGGCGGCGCTTCTTGACGTCGGCCAGCACAATGCACCCCAGTTCGAAGCCGCGGCGCATGGTGACCGGACGAGAGTAGAAGAAGAGGTCTTTGCGCCGCGCATCGTTCGTGCGCTGATAGAGCGACAGGTCCGTTGCGAAGTCAAAGGGGTGGGTCGTCATCCCGTAGTCATCGTGCAGCCTCTTAGCCAGCCACTTGCCCGCCGTGAACGCCTCGAAACCGAAGCGGTAGGTGTTTTCGGCGAGCTGATTCTCCGATCCGACGGGGTAGAAGGACGGTTCGAAGTCCTGCACGAAGTAGAAGCGCCGAGCGTTGGAGGGGTCGAGGTAGGCGGGGTAGGCGGTCTCCCACCCCGTCGCAAAGATGGCGTCGACGTCCGATCCCACCCCGACCGGCGGGTCGTAGAGGGCGTAGCTGGCTTTCAGGGACGGATAGGCGCTGGAACGCTCCACCATGTCGCGCACGCGCTGGGCATCGACGGGAATCTTTTGCGCCCAATACAGGAATATCTTCACGCGGTGCCCAGCGGCCTCCAGATAGGACAGGAAGCGGAAGATGTTCTGGTGTCCTCCCGAGGACTCTCCGGGAGGTGACATGATCCACGCTGTCGTGTAGGGTCCCTCGCCGACGGCGCGCGGCTCGGTCTTCCAATGAGGTTCGCTCGCCCAGTCCAGCGCGGCCGCGTCAGAGAATTTAACGAGCATCTCCAGGGGGATGCTGCCCTTGCCTTTTCCCTTGCCGGAGTTCGCGATCTGGTTGCCCATGCCCTGCAGGAGCCGGGCGGTGGTCATGCGCACCCCGTGACGTCTGAGGTAGGAGGTGCCCTTCACGACCTTACGCACCAGAGGATTCGTCTGTGTCATGCTCGCCAGTTTAGCGGCTAACGGAACCATACTCGGATGAGGGAGGCCCCAAGGTGCTGGGCGACGCTGTATCTTTACTCACTTTCCCCCGCCGCGCGCTTGCGGACCGCATTTCCTGACGCGCCGCAGGGCTCGCCTGCGCAGCGCGGCGGGGAGGGCCGCGATCCCCTGGGCGACGCCGCGGGAAGCCGGGCCACTAAAACCTGCGCGCGCGGCTCGGCCCAGGGAACGGGCCAGCGCCCTGGCGAACACGCGCCAGGGGGCGTGCTCGGCTGCCACGATCAGGCGGTTGCGCGCGTTGACGCGCGCAAACATGGGCGAGGCGGCATCCGAGGAGGCGGCGTGCTCGTGATCGGCGATGGCGTCGCGCACAAAGCGCACGCCGTATCCGGCTTCGCGCAGCTTGTAGGACAGGTCCGTGTCTTCGTAGTACATGAACAGGTCGGCGCGCATCCCGCCGACCCTATCCCAGGCGTCGCGCCGGATCGCGCACGCTCCCCCGCATACGCCGAACACGTCGGCGGGTGCGCTGAGCAGCGACGCCTCCTTCAGCCAGTCTCTGTCCTGCCCATTTCCGGACGCGTCCACCACGTTGCCGGTCGAGTTAACGAGGACCACCCCCTCCCCCGCCTCGGCCTCGGCCTCGCTGACCCGCACCCAGCGTTGACGCCCCTTCCCGCTCAACGCGTTAGCCTCGTCTTCGCGCGCGGGTCGGTACCTCCCGGCCAGGAGGAGTAGCGCGGTGGTGGCTCCCACCGCGGGGTCGCGCAGCGGCGTGAGGAGCGCGTCCAAAAATCCGTCGCGAGCCGTGGCGTCGTTATTGAGCAGGACCAGGGCGTCCTCGCCCATCCCGCGCGCGCCCGCCATGACGCCGGCTCCGAATCCGCCATTCTCTCCCGCGTCGAGAACCTCAACCTGCCCGCATTCGGCGATTGCCGCACCCTCCAGCTGCCCGTCTTTTTCCGTGTCTCCCCATTCGCCGCACCCTCCCGCGAGCGCGCGCAGCCCGGGCGCCTCGGCGCGCATGGCACTCAGTGAGCCGTCACCCGAACCGTTGTCGACCAGGACGAGGCGGTCGCCGGGGGCCAGCTGGGGAGCGATGGAATGTGCTGCCCGCAGGGTCAGGGCCGCGTTCTTCCAATTGACCAGGACGATGCGCGCGCTGGGGCGCGCGGCTCCCGGGGACGGGCAGGACGCCGTCACTCGCGGAGCGTTCGCTCCGGGCGGGGGGGTCATCGCGCGCCTGCCAGGGATTCGTACAGGCGGGCGTGGGAGGCGGCCGAGGACTCCCACGTGAAGTCGCGGGCGTGCTCGCGTCCAGCCGCGCTCAGGCGATCGTGATCGGGGCCTGCGGCGGCTTGAAGCGCCTCGGCCAGGGCGTGGGGGTCGGTGGCAGGTGCCAGCAGTCCCGCGTCGGCCCCGGTAATCTCCGCCATGCAGGTGCCTTCGCTGGTGACGACGGGGGTCCCGTGTGCCATGGCTTCGAGGACGGGCAGGCCAAAACCCTCCCAGATGGAGGGGAAGGTAAAGACGCGCGCTCCGGCGTAGGCGCACGCCAGGTCTTCGTCGTCCAAGCGTCCCAGGACGTGGACGCGGGAGGCGGGCAGGTCCGCCTCGGTGGGATCCTCCCCCCACCCCGCGGGTCCCACGAGGACCAGGTCCAGCTCCGTGGTGGGGGCCAGTGCGCGGTATGCCTGAATCAGGGTGGGCAGGTTCTTGCGGGGTTCGCGGGTCCCGACCCACAGGATGTACGGGCGGTTCAGGGTGTGGCGGGCGCGAAATGCCTCGACCTGCTGGTGGGTGACGGGCGTGTGCGTCAGGCCGTGAGGGATGACGCTGATGAGGTCCTCATCGATTCCGGCTTCCACGCAGTCTGCGGCCGTCGCCTGGGAGGGGACGATGACGGCGTCGGCGTGCTTCTTCGTCGCCGCCAAGGCGCGACGAAAGTAGGCGGCCCCGTGGGCGGTGAAATGGCTCGCCTCGCGCAGGAAAGCGACATCGTGGACGGTGACAATCAGGGGTCGAGACGTTGGGGGAATCGCCCAGGTCGTCGCGTGAACCACGTCGGCTCCCCGGCCCGATCCCGCTCCCAGCACTCGATCCACGCCGGGGATCCCCAGCCGATCCCACGCGGCGTACAGCGCGCGGCGCGGCAGGGCGCAGCTGCGCACGGGGATGGACAGGCCAACCTGCTCCGGCCGCTCTGCTCCCCTCCCGTGGCGCGCAGCGATACCGATGGCGTTTACTCCCTGGGCGGCCAGGCGCGAGGCGACCTCCACGATGTAGCGCCCCGACCCGCCGGGCACGCTCTGCCACATCTGCTCCACAACCATTCCGACGCGCACGCTCATGCCCTCACAATAGTGGACGCGACGGTCTCGTCGGAGGTCGCGCGCGCATCATGCCCTACAATGAGGGAAATCCATCGCCACGACCGGGGACCGTCATGCCTGTTTCTCTCTCCTCCACACCAATCCGCGTCCTGATGGACGCCACCGCGATTCCCGCGAACCTGGGGGGTGTGGGACGCTACGTGGATGATCTGGTACCCGAACTGGAAAACCAGGGCGTGAAACTGACGATGGCCGTGCAGGAGCGCGACGCGGAACACTTCGCCAGGCGCTTGCCATCCGCTCGCATCATTCCCATTTCCCCGCGCTTCGAATCGCGCCCGACGCGCATGGCGTGGGAGCAGACGGGCCTCCCCTCCCTCGTTCGCAAGGTTCGCCCCGACGTCCTTCACTCCCCGCACTACACGTCGCCGCAGTTCCCGGGCGCGCCTGTCGTCATCACCCTGCACGACGCGACTTTCTTCTCTCACCCCCAGGCCCACTCGCGCCTGAAGCAACGCTTCTTCACGTACGCCATCCGGCGGGCGATCCGCCGCGCCTCGGCGCTGGTGGTCCCATCTGAGGCAACGCGCGACGAGACGATCAAGTACGCGGGCGGGGACGCCTCCCAGTTCTACGTCGCCTATCACGGGGTGGACCGGGCGATCTTCCACCCGGTGGATGACGCCGAGCGCGAGCGCGTGAAGGAATCCCTCGGGCTGGCGGGGCGAGACTACATCGGTTTCCTGGGCACGCTGGAGCCCCGTAAGAACGTCCCGAACCTGGTACGAGGATGGGTGAAGGCCGTGTCCGAGCGCCCGGATCCCCCCGCCCTGGTCCTGGCCGGCGGAAAGGGGTGGGACGAGGACATCGACCCGGCCCTGGCCTCGGTCCCCCATCAACTGACGGTGCTGCGCCCCGGCTACCTGCCCCTGGAGGACCTGCCCGGTTTCCTGTCGGGTTGTCTCGTCCTGGCCTACCCGTCGATCGCGGAGGGCTTCGGGCTGCCCGTCCTGGAAGCCATGAGCTGTGGAGCCGCGACGCTGACGACTCGCCTGACCTCCCTGCCCGAGGTTGGCGGGGACGCCGTGGAGTACTGCGACACGGACCCCGATTCCATCGCCCACGCGCTGGCCGCCCTGCTGGAGGCCCCGGCGCGGCGCGCCGAATTGAGTGAGGCCGCTATCCAGCGCGCGAGCGAGTTCACGTGGGAACGCGCTGCCCAAGTCCACGCACAGGCCTACCGCGCGGCCGCCGCCTGACCAATCCCCATCACACAGATAGCACGAGGAAAGAACTCCATGGCCCCCGCCGATCTTCCCAGCAGTGACACCGAGGAAAAAACCACCATCCTCTCCCGCATCCGCTTTCGTCCAACGCGCCGCCAGTGGCGAATCCTCGCCGTCATCGCCCTCATCGCCTCCGTGTTCGGGACGGGCGTGGCGTGGGCCGTTTCCTCACCGATTGGCGCCTCACCGGACGACGACTATCACCTGGGGTCCATATGGTGCACTCCCCCGCTGTCCAAATCGGGATGCGCGACGGGATACACGGACAAGAACACGTACGGCCCTATCGTTCCCGAAACGATCGCATCAAACCACGTTGCGTGCTACGCGTTTCACGGGCAGGATTCCGCCGCCTGCGTCAATAAGCTCTCCGACGAACGCTCGGTCGTGACCGACCGCTGGGATGACGGAAACTACCCGTGGGGTTACTACCAGTTCCACCACCACTTCATCTCTCATAACACGCACCGCGCAGCCCTGGTCATGCGCGTCATCAATCTGAGCATCGCCCTGATCCTGCTCGGGAGCATCGGCGCACTCATGCCGCCTTTCCTGCGTCGCGGCTACGTTCTGGCGATGCTGGCCGCCTGGACTCCCATGGGGATCTACTTCATCGCCTCGAACAATCCCTCGTCGTGGGCGTTCAGCGGCGTCCTTGCCTTCGCCGCGGGATTGTGGTCCGCCACCCACACCGACGGCTGGCGCCGGTGGGCTCTGATGGGCACGGCCGCGGTGGGCGCGCTCCTGGCGTGCACGTCACGCGCAGATTCGGCGTTCTTCCTTTTCGTCGTCTCCATGGCCCTGGTTTTCGCGGTTCGCTGGCGACGCAACCGTTGGCCCGAGGGGGTGCTCGCGGCTGTTTCGTCCGTCGTCGGCATTCTCGTCATGAATTCCACGAGCATGGCTTCCAACAACCTGACGTCGACGAATGCCGCCAAGATGTCCTTCATTCAGGCGCTCGCGGCAAATCTGCATTCCCTCCCCCAGTTCTTTTCCGGCTTCTACGGGTATCGCTGGGGACCGGGATGGATGGACGTGTCCTACGACGGCTCCGTGTCGACGGTTGGCCTCCTTGTCAGCGGCGCCGTGATTATCGCCAGCGCGCGATGCTGGTCATGGCGCAAGGCGATGACCGCGCTGATGGTGGTGGGGGCGATGGCGGGGGTCCCCACGGCCCTGGGCATTCTCCAGAGGTTCAACAACGTAATTGACTACCAGCCCCGCTACATGATGCCGCTGCTGGCTGTGTTCTTCTTCTTTATGCTCACGATGGATCGACGCGATCGCACTCTCACGCGCCCGCAGGCATCCACGCTCGGGGTTCTGCTGGGCGGGATGCACTTCTACGCCCTGTTTGTGCTGCTGCTGCGCTACACGCACGGTTCCGCGGCGACTAACACTCTCAACCTGAGCAAGACGGCGGCGTGGTGGTGGAAAAACGCGCCGATCGGCCCGAACATGGTGTGTTTAATCGGCTCCGTTTCCTTTATCGCAGCCCTGGCTCTCTCTCTGCTTTTAACGCGCGAGGAGCCGCTGGGGCGGGGAAGCGCCGCGGCTGAGGCTTGACTGCTCGGGGCCGAGGAGACGCGGATTCTGCGAGACAGCAACACCCTGCGTTCACAAAATGAACAAAAGGTGCTAAGCTCGAACACGCAGTAATCAAACCGTCGAATGAACGAAAGGGGGAGAGCATGCCTCCCTCCACCACAGGCCCCCTCACCGAGCCCCAGTTCAACATCCTCTCCGCTCTGCTCGAGAGGGAGCGCCCGCTGACCCAGCGCACCCTGTCAGAGGTCACCGGCATGAGCCTGGGTCGCGTCAACACCGCGACCCGCGAATGCGAAGCCCTGGGATACATCAACGATCGCGCGATCACGCGGTCCGGCCGCGAGGCCCTGGACCCCTACCGCGTCACGGGCGCCGTCATCATGGCCGCCGGCACGTCCTCCCGCTTCGCCCCCATCAGCTACGAACGCCCCAAGGGCACGCTCAAGGTGCGCGGAGAAATACTGGTCGAACGCCAGATCCGTCAGCTCCACGAAGCCGGTATCACCAACATCACGATGGTGGTCGGCTACAAAAAGGAGTACTTCTTCTACCTCGCGGATAAGTACGGGGTCACCATCGTCGTCAACCGCGAATACGCCACCCGCAACAACAATGGCTCCCTGTGGCTCGTGAAGGATCTCCTGGACAACACCTACGTGTGCTCCTCCGATGACTACTTCACGACCAATCCCTTTGAGCCCTACGTGTACAAGGCCTACTACTCGGCGAACTTCGTCAAGGGGCCCACGCCCGAGTGGTGCATCAAGGTGGGCCCTGCCGACAGGATTACGGGCGCGACCGTGGGCGGCGCTGACGCGTGGGTCATGCTCGGTCACGTCTACTTTGACCGCGCCTTCTCCGAGCAATTCCGTGCCGTCTTGGAGCGCGTGTACTCGCTCCCGGAGACCGCGTCGAAGCTGTGGGAGGCCATCTACCTGGACCACATCAAGGCATTCGACATGGTGATCCGCCGATACCCGGAAGGCGTCATCCACGAGTTTGATTCGGTCGATGAGCTGCGCAGCTTCGATCCCCTGTTCATGGAGAACGTCGACTCGGAGGTCTTCGATCACATCGCCGCTACGCTTCACTGCGCGAAGTCGGACATCCGCGACTTCTATCCGCTTAAGCAGGGCATCACGAACCTGTCGTGCCACTTCGCTGTGGGCGACGCCGAGTACGTGTATCGCCATCCCGGCATCGGCACCGAAAAGATCGTGAACCGCGGCGCCGAATTCGCGGCCCTGCGGCTGGCAGCAAAGCTGGGCATTGACGACACCTTCGTCGCGGGCGACCCGGGATCCGGCTGGAAGATCTCACACTTTGTGTGCGGCGTTCGCAACCTGGACGTCACCAGGGACGAGGAACTTCGCTCTGCCATGGAAATGGACCGCGCGCTGCACTCCTCGGGGCAGGTCCTTGATCGCTGCTTCGATTTCATCGCGGAGGCCGACCGCTACGAGGGGCTGCTCAAGCAGTTCGGACCGATTGACGTGCCCGGCTTTGAGGAGCTTCGCGATAAGGTGGCGCGCCTGAAGGCATTCGCCGACGCCGACGGCTTTGAGGTGGTGCCCTCCCACAACGATTTCTTCCCGCCCAACTTCCTGGTGGCGCCCGACGGCGCGATCAGTCTGATCGACTGGGAGTACGCGGGCATGTCGGACGTGGCAGCAGACTTCGGCACGATGGTCGTGTGTACGCCCGAGATGACCCGCGAGCGCGCACGGGCCGCCCTGGAGTTTTACCTGGGCCGCGTACCGACCCAGCACGAGGAGCGCCACTTCTTCGCCTACGAGGTCTTTGCGGGGTGGTGCTGGTACGTGTGGGCGCTGGTCAAAGAGGCCGAGGGGGACGACGTGGGCGAGTGGCTCTACACCTACTACTCGCACGCGACGCGCACGCTTGATGCCCTGCTCGCCTCGTACGAGGCCTCCTCCAGCCCTCGCGACACCGCTCCTCGAGGGGGTGAATCGGCATGATTACACGCCACGGAGGTAAGCGCTTTGGCATCTTTTCGGGCGCCCTGTGGGGCCTGGATACGGTGGTTCTGGCGATCGCTCTGGCGATGACGCCCTTTGCCTCGTTCGGGCAGTCGGCGCTGGCCGGGGCGGTCCTGCACGACGTCGCGTGCGCCCTGATCCTGCTGGCGTACATGGCGATTCGCGGGCGCCTGACGGACACGGTTCGGGCGCTGCGCACCCGGCCGGGGCGCGCGGTGATTGCGGCGGCCCTGCTGGGAGGCCCATTCGGCATGAGCGGGTACCTGATTGCGATCGATAACATCGGACCGGGTCCAACCGCCATCATTTCGACGTTCTATCCTGCCCTGGGGACCCTGTTGGCCTTCGTCCTCCTCAAGGAACGCATGGCGCCGCGCCAGATCATGGCTCTGCTGGTGGCCCTGGCTGCGATCGTGGCGACCGGTTGGTCGGCGACCTCGGAGTCGGTCGAGGGCGGTAACGCCATCCTGGGTGTCGCGGGCGCATTGGCGTGCGTCATCGGGTGGGGGTCCGAGGCCGTCATCCTCACGTGGGGCATGCGCGACGAGGCCGTGGATAACGAGGTGGCCCTGCAGATCCGCGAATCGACTTCTGCTCTGGTCTATCTCTTTGTCGTCGCGCCCATCACCGGTGTTTTCGGCTTCACGCTGCACGCCCTGGGTCACCTGTCAGCGGGCGTGGCGCTGCTCGCCGGCCTGGCGGGGACGGCCTCGTACCTGTTCTATTACAAGGCCCTGTCGTTGATCGGCGCGTCGCGCGGCATGACGCTGAATATCTCGTATTCGGCGTGGGCGGTCATCTTCGCTCTCGCGCTGCAGGGAACGGTGCCCACCGCGTTCCAGGTCCTGTGCTGCGTCGTCATCCTGGTGGGGACGATCCTGGCGGCGACCTCCTCGTGGGGTGAGCTGCTTCCCAAGCGCACGGCTACCGTCAGCGATGACCAGCCGTGAGACAATGGCTGGTGGGCGCGCGTGCGCCCACCAGCCACCCCACCCGGAGGACTTATGACAACACCCCGCAGTGACCTGCGTAAGCTCCACATGCTGCTGACCTTCATCCTGGCCGAGTTTGATCGGGTGTGCTCACAGATCGGCGTCACCTATGCGCTCTACGGCGGCAGCACGATCGGGGCGGTCCGCCACGGCGGTTTCATCCCGTGGGACGACGACATCGACGTCTTCATGATTCGTCAGGACTACGAACGCTTCCTGCGTGAGGCCCCCGATCTCCTGGCCCAGGGGTTCCGCATCGACAATCAGCGGACGGTGCCCCGCTACCATCTATTGTTTTCCAAGCTCGGCCTGGACGGGACCGTGTTTCTCTCTCAGGGGGAGGTTAACCCCGACTACACCCCTCCGATTTTCCTGGATATTTTCCCGCTGGACGCTGTTCCCAGCGATCAGCGTCGCTTCCGTGCGATGCGCCGCCGGACCTGGTGGTGGGGGCGCCTGCTGTTCCTGTCGGGCATTCCGACGCCGAAACTGCCGGACATGGCGCCGTGGAAGCGATCCCTGGTGCACGCGGTCACGCGAACGGCGAACGTGGCGTTGCGGGCCTGCCGCCTGTCCCCCGTCGCGCTGTATGAACGCTGGGAGAAGGCGGCCCGGTCGGCCGAAGACGAAGCGACGGACACCTACACGGACTTCACGATGCGCGACCCGCAGAACTGGATCGTTCGCCGCGACGAGTTGCTGCCGACGCGCCGCGTTCCTTTTGAGGCTATCGAGGCCCCGGTCCCCCGCGACGTGGAGGCGTTGCTGACGCGAGGCTACGGCGACTACATGCGGATTCCTGACCCTGCCGACCGCCTCACCCACCTGCCAGAAAAGATCCTCTTTGGCAGCTACGATCCCGACCGGGGAGGCGTCCCGGACCTCCTGGCACCCCGCGACCCGGCGGATTCGTCCCCCGGGGACGCGAACACGACCACGCACACGGCTACCGTCAGCGACGACCAGCCGTGAGACAATGACGGGTGGGCGCGCACCCACCAGCTATCATCCACAGTGGAGGACTTATGGCGACACCCCAGAGCGACCTGGCCAAAGTGCAGAAGCTTCTGACGTTGATCCTGGCCGAACTCGATCGTGTCTGTCAGCTCATCGGGGTTTCCTACGCGATCTACGGAGGCACCGCTATCGGCGCGATTCGCCACGGCGGTTTCATCCCGTGGGACGACGACATCGACGTGATGATGACGCGCACCGACTACGAGCGCTTTCTCGTTCAGGCGCCCCAGCACATGGATGAGCGCTTCCGCTTGGACAACACCCGCACGCGCGACGACTTTCCGTTCATGTTCACGAAGATGGTGATACCCGGGACCCTGCTCGTCCCAGAAGCGGCCCGTGATTCGACGTATCGGATGCCGTTTTTCCTCGACATTCTCCCCCTGGATGAAATTCCCTCCGACGAGGAGGCTTTCCGTGCGATGTCTCGCGCGTCCTGGTGGTGGGGGCGCCTGCTGTTCCTGCAGGGAACTGCTCGCCCCTACCTCATCAATCCGCCCGCATGGAAAAAAGCCCTGATTTATTCGGCGACGACTGTGGCGCATCTGGGGCTCAAGGCGCTTCGCGCAACCCCGCGCAGCCTGCAGGCCCGCTGGGAACGTGCCGTTCGTCGTTACGAGGGGGCGGGGACGGGAGTGTACGCCGACTTTACGATGCGTGACCCGCAGCATTGGATCGTGCGTGAGGAGGAGTTTTTCCCCACCCGCCGGGTTCCCTTCGAGGATATTACCGTGATGATCCAGCATAGCTACGACGCCCTGCTACGCCGGGGGTACGGTGACTACATGCAGTTGCCACCGCCGGACAAGCGCTACAACCACGCCCCCGCCGTCGTTGATTTCGGCCCGTACGAGTCCATCCTGTAATCCGCCCCCCCTGTTGATCGGACACACATGAGCGCAGCAGATCCCGCAACCCTGGCAGCCATTCAGCGCATCACCAAGCGGTGCCTGGCTGAAATCGACCGCGTCTGCACTCTCCTGGACATTCGCTACGTCGCCTACGGAGGGACCGCGATCGGAGCGGTCCGGCACGGGGGGTTCATCCCGTGGGACGACGACGGGGACGTGTGCATGCCGCGCGCGGACTATGAGCGCTTCATTGCCGAGGCCCCCGCCGTTCTCGGCGAGGAATTTTTCGTTGCTTCCCCGTCATCTCACTCCGACTATCCAATTAGCTTCGGTGTGCTCGGCCTCAAGGGGTCGGAGTTCATATCAAAGGTCGCCAAGGATAGGCCGTTCCGCATGCCCATCGGCGTGGATCTGTTCGTGCTCGATGAGATCGCCGACTCCCCTGCCCGCTTCCGTTCGCAGATGCGGGGAACATGGCTGTGGGCGAGGCTCATGTTTCTTCGCTCGATTCCGTGCCCCCCAACGGGACTGCCCACGCCGGCTCGACAGCTCGCGGCGGTTGCGATGGCCAGCGCCCACTGGGGCATGCGGTTGCTGCGCGTGACCGAGGCATCCCTGTACCGCCGGTGGCTGAAGGCGGCCCTCAAGGGGCGGGCAGAACCCCAGAAGGCGGCCGATGGGACGACCCTCTTCGGCGACTTTTCGACGCGCGATCCGCGCCGCTGGAGCGCCTCGGAAGCGGAGCTTTTCCCCGCGCGCACCGTTCCCTTTGAGGACATGACGATCCGCATTCCCGCCGCGTACGACGTCATCTTGACTCGGGGATACGGCGACTACATGCGCATCCCCGACCCGCAGGAGCGCGTCACCCACGAGCCTTTCCGCATCGTGTTTGGTCCTCACGATCCGGGTCCCGCAGCTCCGGGGGGTGAGGGCGTGTGACAGGCAAAGAGACCACAGTATTTCCCTCTGGGGAGTCGGGAAGCGACGGGGAGGTCCATGCCGACGTTGCCGAGGACGCGCGCAAGTCGCGCGGGCAGCTAGGCAGGGACTACCTGTGGAACACGGCGGCCTCCCTGATGTCGAGCCTCGCGGTCATCATCATGGGCGTGGCGATCGTGCGTTCGGGGACCACCGAGTCGTTCGCCCGAGCCCAGTACGGACTCTTCACCCTGGCGCTGGCCATCGGCCAGCAGTACCAAACTGTCGGCATGTACGAGGTGCGCACATTCCACGTCACCGACGTGCGCAGGCGCTTCGACTTCGGCACCTACCTGTCGACGAGGATCCTCACCTGCTTCGTTATGGTTGCCCTCATCGGCTACCACGCCTGGGACGTGTCGCTTAAGGACCCTTATCCGGCATTGACGGTCATTGGTTCCATAGCGTTCTTGCGCATTTTCGACGCCTTCGAGGACGTGTACTACTCCGAGTTCCAGCGCTCGGGACGCCTTGACATCGCGGGCAAAGCCTGCTTCGCCCGCATCTTCACTACGACGATGCTGTGGTCGGTCCTCTACTGGGTGACCCAGGATCTCCTCGTATCTACACTCATCACGTTCGCAGTGACCTGCGTCATCCTCTTAGTTGTCTACGGTGCGCCGGCGCGCGGCATGTTCTCGCTGCGCCCCTCGATCGCGCTGGGCGCCGTCGGTCGGATCCTGTGGGAGTGTTTGCCCCTGTTCGTCGCCGCATTCCTCAACCAGTACTTGGCGAATGCTCCGCGTTTCGCGATCCACTCGACTCTCGGCGACGAGGAGCTCGGCGTTTTCGCCATCGTCTTTATGCCGGCCATCGCAATCAACATGCTCTCCCTCTTCGTCTTTCGCCCACTTCTGACTCGCATGGCGCTGCACTGGGCGGAGGGAGACCGCAGCACATTCATGGCGATCGTCCGGCGCGGCCTCGCAACCACCGGCCTCGCCTTTTGTCTCGTCGCCGCCGTGACCTACGTGGTCGGCGCTCCCCTGCTCTCCCTCGTTTTCGGAACCGATGTGTCCGGCTATGTCCGCGAGCTCATGGTCCTGGTCTTGGCCGGCGCCCTCAATGCTGCCGGCGTTATTCTCTACTATGCTCTGGCCACGATGAGGCGCCTGAGGGCAGTCCTGGCCGCGTACGCCGTTGCGGCCGCGTACGCCTACGTGACCACGCCGCTGCTAACGGAATCGCTAGGTATGCTCGGCGCTTCGGTTGCCTACGCCACAATCATGACTCTGCTCGCCCTGCTCTTCGGCCTCATCATGGTAGTTTCGCTGCGGCAGCGTCGTGAGGAAACGGAGCCCACTGGTGATTGATTGTACTCGCGCGGCGCCGCACGCTTCGCTCCGCGCTCGGCCTGCCTATCCCGGGCGCTGCGGTAGCGGGAGTGCGATGCGTTTGTGGGGCCGGGCCTCTTTCGCAGTGATGCCTATCGCGGTGATACGAGGCCGCCCGCACCCGTACAGCCCGGATCGTTGCCAGCCACTGACAAGGAGCAGTGAATGCGTATTGCGTTCGTCGTGAACAGCTATCCGCCCCGGCTGGGCGGATTGGAGTCCCACATTTACCACCTGTCGGTATCCCTGGCACGGTTGGGGCACCAGGTGTACGTGCTGACCATTTCCGATGAGCCGGGTCATCGCACCCAGGAGCGGGTCGACATCCGCACCAATCGGCGTTATTTCCCCATCGCGGACATCATCAGCTTCCCCGCCGTGGGAACGACTCGCCAGATCGCGCGCTTCCTGAAGCGAGAGAGCATCGACGCCGTCAGCGTGCACACGCGGTTCTTCCCCATGAGCTTCGTCGGGGTCCGCGCCGCACGCAAGGCGGGTATCCCGGTCATCCACACGGAGCACGGGTCGGGGTTTGTCGCCTCCTCGTCGCCCGTCATCAGATCGGCGTCGCGTGCGGTTGACGTGACGATGGGACGCTACGTGCTGCGCCACGCGGACCGCGTGCTGGGCGTGTCCGAGCAGGCCGCCGCTTTCGCCTCACGCCTGGGCGGGGTGAACACTCAGGTGTTCTACAACGCGATCACGCCGCCCGCGCGCCGCTCAGTGCCGATCAATGATCGCCACCGTCACCTGGTCTTCGTTGGCCGCATGGTCCCGGGAAAGGGCTGGGACACGTTTATCGAGGCCGTGGCGCGGCTGCGCGAGGCGGGTGCGCAGGTGAGCGGCGAACTGCTGGGCACGGGCGCCGACCTTGAGGCCGCACGCGCGCTCATTGCGCGGCGCGGCCTCACCGAGCAGGTCTGCGCGCCGGGTCGCGTGAGCGCCGACGAGGTCCGTTCCCGTCTGGCCGGTGCGACCCTCGTGAATCCCACGGTGTTGTCTGAGGGCTTCCAAACGACGCTGCTGGAGGCCCTCGCTGAACGCGGGCGCGTCGTCACCTTCACCGTCCCGGGGGCGCGGGTCCTGGCCGAGCAGGGAAATCCGGTGATCATCACCGCCGAGAGGACGGTCGATTCGCTGGTCGCCACCCTGCGCGATTTCCTGGAGGCCCCGCCGCCCCTGGGGGAGCCCGACCTGATCGACGCCTGGACGTGGCCGGTGCGGGCACGCGAGTACGCGGCCATCGCCTCGTCGCTGATCGCGGGTTCTGGCCCCGATGTCCCGCACCCCCTGGCCCCACACTGAGGCTCTATCCTCGCGCCCTCCTTGACGAAAAGGGGCGCCCGTACCGGCCAGCGGCAGCCCGCCTGCGAGGCGCGGTGTTACGCCGCCTCACCCTTCACCTCATCCGGTGAAACAGGCACGTGCCCACGGCGCGCGGTTACACGAGCCGGGGGCGTGGCCGCGCCAATGAATATTCCCCGCGCATCACCCGGCGTAGGGCTGGTCGCCCACCCATTCCGCGGAGCGGACGTGCGCGGGCGGGCGCTGGTCCTCAGGGGGGATGCGCTGCCAGTCGCCGTAGTAGTCGCGCAGGATTTTCTCGGCCTGTGCGGGGATGGCGAAGCGCCGTCCCTCGAAGCTCGCCGTGCGCGTCGGGAAGAGTTCGTCGGGCCGGATGGTGTTCCGGCTCATGACGTCGTCGACCAGCAGCACCCAGCGTTCGTTATCCTCCTCGCTTACCTGCGAGCGGTGACAGCCCTGGGCCGTCTCGTCTTGCCTGCGTGAAATGGCATAGAGATTGGCAAAACGCGTGATCGGGTACAGCAGGTACTTGATGGCGCGACGCGCAGCGGACGTGGCGTATCGCGGGTTCGATGCCGCGATGTACTTCCACCACACCAGCCGGTGTTCCTTCCGCGCCGCGCGGTGAACGTGCGGATCGGTCACGTCGACGCGCTCGAGCGGGAAAATGTCGACCCACAGCCCCAGGGTGCCGGCCGATTCGTCGAGGAATGACTCAACGGCCCGAGTGCGCGTATCGACCAGCTTGCAGTAGGAGTTGATTGACGTGCGATCCCGGTAGCTCGCCAGCGCATAGTGCTCGCCGAGCGCCCCTTCCTGCCACAGGCGATAGAGCTTCTCGTAGTCGTCGCGGGGCATGTAGACGTCGATGTCGTCGTCCCACGGGATGAAACCGCGATGCCGCAGCGCCCCGATGAGCGTTCCGTACGCCAGCGCATAGGACAGTTGATGGTCGCGGCAGACGCGATCGAGTTCGGAGAGAATATCCAGTTCAATCGCCTTCACCTGGCGCGCCTCAAGTTGGGTCATCGGCTCTCTCATCGTGTCGAATTGAGGGGTTGTGAACTGGTGTCCAGGGTAGTACACCGCCGCGGGCGTGCGCACTTCCTTCCCTCTCCTGGGCCCTTCGGACATAGGGGCCTGGCCGCGCACGGCGACCGTAACGGGGTTTCGTCACCCTTAGATCGGGCCACACAAATCCCCATTTTGTCCAGACAATAGGTTTAGCGCGTCGCTCCGGGGAACAACACCAGCGCTGATACCATGTAGCCCTAACAATTTATCAAATCCGTTGTGCCGCCACACGAAAGTCTCGCCATGCCACGATCAGCCGCCGCAGCGACGCCCCCTTACATCCCCGACATTACGCTGGACCGATCCTCCCCGGTCCCCCTCTATTTCCAGATCTCGGAACCCATCGCGCAGCTCATTAATTCCGGCACGCTGCCCGCCGATACTCGCTTGGAAGACGAGTTATCCATGGCCGCCCGCCTGCACGTCTCGCGCCCCACCGCCCGCCAGGCCCTCCAGCGACTGGTGGATCGCGGCCTGCTGACGCGCAGGCGCGGCGTCGGCACGATCGTGTCGCCGCGCCACGTCCACCGCCCCATGGAGCTCACCTCCCTTATGCGCGACCTCGTGGAGGCCGGGCACAAAGTTCACACGACAATCCAGCGCTACGAGGCCCGCCCGGCCACCGCACGGGATGCCGACGCTCTCGGAACCGACGAGGGAACGCTCATCGTTAGCATCGAACGCACGCGTTTTGCGAACGATGAACCCATCGCCGTGCTCACCAACTTCATCCCCGCAGACATCGCCCCAACAATGCAGGAACTCACGTCAGGCTCCCTCTACGAGTTGATGCGCGAGCGCGGCGTCACCCTGGCCTCGGCCCGCCAGGTGATCGGAGCGCGCAACGCCACGGCCAAGGAAGCCAAGCTCCTATCCGAACACCGCGGCGCCGCCCTGCTCACAACGCAGCGCACGACCTACGATCCCTCGGGGCGGATCGTGGAGTACGGCGACCACATCTACCGCGCGTCCCGATACTCCTTCGAGGCGAACCTTTTCGCGCAGTAGCCTCCTCAAAACTCTGCTTATTGCCCGACAGGCTGGCACGGGTTAGCCTGCCCGTGCGCACCGCTGCGGGTCGTCGCTCCCCACCTCACGCCCGAGGAGCGACGACGACGAGGGGGAAAGCCCGTCCGCGAGCATCCCTCAGCGGCTGTTCCCCGGCGCGCACGCTCAGGCTCATCCCGTCCCACGAGCACTCCCCGCCCGGCGTGAGGGCCGCGGCCCGCGAGTAGTCAAAGCCCGTCGGCAGCCCGCCGACCCGACAGGCGAGGGAATCGGCCACCACGGCGACACGGTCATCGTGGGCGAGAAGGCGAACCCAGACCTCGTCCGAGCCCCCCACCGAGCGCGCGCTCGGCACGGGGCTGGCCTTTGGGGCCAGCGCTTCCGCTCCCACCAGCTCCGACCCAAACAGGTCGTTCCACACGCCCATGTCCTCCAGGCACTCGCGCTGGCCGCGCGGGATGATCCCATCCGCGCGCGGGCCGACGTTGAGCAGGAGGCGACCGCCTCGCGAGACCACGTCCACCAGGTGACGGACGGCCGCGGCACCCCCGAGGTAGTGGTGTTCTCCCTCGGCGCGGTTATACCCGAAGGACTGGCCGATGCCTCGGCAGTTCTCCCAGGGCTTTCCACTGGCCTCCGATTCCCCCATGTGCTGGTACTCGCTGGTCAGGTAGTCCGCGTGAACACCGCCGTAGCGGTCGTTCGTCACCCCCTCGGGGCGGGCCTCGTAGAAGTATTCGAACAGCGTCCCCAGCCCGTAGGCCCCAAAGTTCTTGCCGTCGTCCGGCCAGTCGATGTCGTTCCAGATGAGGTCGGGCTCGTAGCGGTCGATCAGGTCCCGCACGTGCAGGAAGCAGTACCGGGCGTAGTCGGCGTCCTTCGGGCGACACAGATCCGTGCAGTCCTCTTCGGAGAGGATGGGCCGCGCGGGCCGATAGTGCCAGTCCAGGCCGCCCGAGTAGTACAGTCCCACGCGCAGTCCCACCTCCCGTGCGGCATCCGTAAAGCCCGCCACCAGGTCGGCGCGGGGGCCCCGACGAACCGTGTTCCTCGCGCCCGTTTCCGGCGCGTCCCACAAGGTTACGCCGTCGTGGTGTTTCGTCGTGAGCACCGCATAGCGCCCGCCCGCTCGGCGGAACAGGCGCATCCATTCGGCGGGGTCCCACGCATCCGGATCCCACGCGTCCAGGAACGCGTCGTAGGAGGCCGCCCCGTACAGATCCCGGTGGCGCTCGGCCGCCGGGGAGCCCGGGATGCGAATCGTATTGAAGTACCACTCCGCGTAGGAATTGTGCGTAAACCACGCCTCCCAGTCGTCCTCGACGCCCAGCTCACCGTGGTCCTCCGCCCACGCGGGCACCGAATAGGGACCCCAGTGGACGAAAATACCCAACGGGGCGTCCTGAAACCACCGCGGCGTCGGCCTCGTCAACGCGCGCCAGCGCTGGTCGTCGCCCGTTTCACGCCGTTCCACGCCCGTCACCGCCCTCCGAACGCGCCCAGGGTGACGCCCTTTTCCAGCTGCTTTTGCAAGAACACGACCAGCAGGATCGACGGGATCGTCGTCATGGTGACTGCGGCCATCAGCGGCCCCCAGTCGGTGCCGCGCTCGCCCGAAAACATCTGTAGGCCCAGCGGAATGGTCGCCAGAGACGAATCCTTGACCACGATCAGGGGCCACAGGAACGTCGACCAATACTCGATGAACGCGAACACGCCCACGACCGTAATCGGAGCCTTGAGCAGGGGAAGCAGGATCTTCGTCAGGATCTGCCAGTCGCCGCAGCCGTCAATGCGCGCCGCCTCCTCGAACTCGAGCGGCAAAGACATGAGGAACTGACGGATCAGGAACGCCCCGAAAGCGCCGAACGCGAAGGGGACGATGAGGGCGAAATAGGAGTTCACCAGGCCCGCACGCTGCATGCCGATGTACAGGGGGATCACCAGGACCTCCTGCGGCAGGACCAGCGTGCCCAGGAACAGCATGAAGAGGTGGTCGCGCCCCCTAAAACGCAGCCGCGCAAAGGCGTAGGCGGACAGGATAGACACGATGACCACGAGGGCCGCGCCGGACAGCGACACGATGAACGAGTTCAGGACGACCCGCCCGAAGGGAATCGAACGCAACGCGGAGGGGTAGTTATCCCACGCAACCTCGCTCCCCACGGGGCTGATGCCCGACGTGAACACCTCGTTGGTCGGCTTCAGCGACGTGGCGACCATCCAGGCGAAGGGAAACAGGAACGCGACCGCAATCAGCCCCAGGAGGATCACCGAAATGACCGTTGATGCACGCTTCTTACGCATCGTAGTTCACCCACTTTTTCTGCCCCGCGAACTGCAGAGCCGTCACCGTCATGACAATCACGAAGAGCACCCACGCCATCGAGGAGGCGTAGCCGAGCTTGTCGAAAGAGAAGCCGTTGCGGTACAGGGACAACACGATCGTGTTGGTCGATTCACCGGGGCCTCCCAGCGTCAGGAAGTACGGCTGTGCGAATACCTTGAACGCGCCGATGATCGTCATGACCGTGCAGAAGAACACGGTCGGGGAGATCATCGGGAACACGACCTTAAAGAAGCGCTGGGCACCCGTGCAGCCGTCGATCGTCGCCGCCTCCAACACCGACGTGTTGAGGCCGTTGAGTCCGGCCGTCAGCACCACGATGTTGTAACCCAGGCCCTGCCACAGGCTCATCACCAGCAGCGACCCCATCGCCAGTGCGGGGTGGTTCAGGAACGGGACCGGCGAGATGCCCACCTTCTCCAGCGCAGAGTTGACGACGCCCTGGTCGGACAGCAAGAGACGCCAGATCAGCGCGTTGCCGACCATCGGGGTGACAACCGGGATAAAGAAGATCACGCGCAGGACGCGGCTGAGCCACTCCGGCACCCTTTGAAGCCAGTAGCTGAGGCCCAGGGAGATCACCAGGTTCGCCGCCGTGTAGCACGCCGCAAACACGACGGTGTTGCGCATGACCGTCCAAAAGGCGGGGTCCTCGCCGCTGAGCATGCGCCGGTAGTTCTCCACGCCAACGAAGCGCCCGCCCCCGAAGAGGGACCAGTCGTAGAAGGAGATCGCCAGCGATGCGATCAGGGGAAGGACGATGAACAGCAGGAAGCCGCTCATGCCCGGCGTCAGATAGGCCAGGGCTCGCAACCCTTCGCCGCGTTTGCCCCCGTCGCGCGCCCTCGCGTTCCGCACGTTCTTGGAGGCCCTTGCTCCTCCCCCGCCCGTCGCGGCGCCAAGGGGCGCGCTGCGATCAGGTTTCGCCATGTCAACGCTCATCGGGTGTGCTCACCTTTCCATCATGTCAGCCACAGCCAACCCCACGCGCATCAACGAAGCGGCGCGGACGCACACGCCCCCGGCAAGGCCGAAGTTACAAGCGGGTTGCCTCCGGCCTCGCCGAGTGATCGGTGGCACTCAGCCGGCGGAGTTTTGCAGCTCAGTGAGGATCTCGGAAGCGGTCTTCGTGCCTCGGAAGCCCTCGGGCGAATACTGCTGGAAGGACGTGTTGATCTGGTTCCACGTCGTGGTGGTCACCAGCGGGGTACCGTGTTCGAGGAGGGTGCGCACGGCCTGGGCGCTGTCCTCGGGCTTGTTCGCAGCCCACCTCCCCATCGCGGACTCAACGGAGGGGACGGTGCCCTGTTTTTCCGCGACCGCGCCGATGACCTCGGGGGTCACCAACTGCCTCAGGACGTCGAACGCGGCCTGCTTGTCGGGGCAGGACTTGGCGATACCGAAGCCGGAACCCTGGATGACCGCTCGCGGCGTACCCGTCGGCGTGGGGATCGTGGCGACGCCAAGCTTGTCTCCCAGGGATTTCTCGAAGGTTCCGTACATCCAGGGACCATCGATCAGCATGGCCGCTGTCCCTGACGTGAACGCGCCCTGCGCCGGGCCGTCGTTGTCGGCCGCGTTGGGGGCAACCGCCACCTGCTCCTTGAACGCCAAGTCAAACGCGAACTGGACGCCCTGGACGAACTTCGGGTCCGTCAGCGTGTTCTTACCGTCCTTGGACACGTCTCCGCCGAAGGCGATTCCAAAGTCGCCGGCCGCGTTCGCCAGGAGGAGCGGCTTGACGGCCATGCCGTAGTTTCCATCCCCCGTCAGCGCCTTCGCGTCCTTGAGGAACTGCTCCGTGGTGTACGAGGTTGTGGGCGCGCTGCGCCCCGCCTTCTCGAACAGCTCACGGTTGTAGTACAGGACGTCGGGCTCGGCGTCGTACGGCAGTGCCAGGACCTTGCCGTCCACCGTCATCCCCTGCATCATCGCGGCGTTATAGTCGGATGCCTTGATGCCGGCGGCGTCCATGTAGGAGTCGAGGGGTTCGAGCAGGCCGTACAGCTCCTGCGCGCGAGCGGCCTGGGTGGTGAGGATGCAGGGCGCGTCGGAGGTGACCATGCGGGTCTTCACCTTGGTCCAGTAATCGTTGAAGGACGGGCCATCGAAGCTCAGGGTGAAGTTCGGGTCCTTTGCCTTGGCGGCGTCCACAAAGGACTGCCATTGGGCCCGGTCGTTGTCCGTGGAAACCCACGTGTACATCTGGTGGACCCGGTCGCTACCGGAGCCGCCGGTCGCGCCGGTTCCCGAGCCGCACGCGCCTGCGAGAAGAGCGAAGGCCGAGGCCGCAGAACCGAGCATGAGGAGTTTGGAGGTAGTGGGGCGCATGTCGCGCTCCTTCCTGTTCGGGGCACGAGGCGTTCTGCGTCGACGCACGCCGCCTCTTAGTAGCGTGCATCGAGGATACTTTCCTGTGTGTACCGTCATTCGTCATCGACAATTGACAGGGCAACCATACCCGTACCTGAGTTGGGCACACAAGAGGAAGTTCAAATTTTCTAACAAGTGGCAATTGGCGCTGCTCCGCTGTTAAGCGACACATTCACACGGGTGGCAGCATCTTTGACCCGACGCACACAGAATCTGTCAACCTGCCTGCCGCCCGTGTCGATTACGCGCGGGAGCGCCCCTCCCCCAGCGCGCCTCGCACCGCATCGTCCAGGGGCATGCCAGCGCTGCCGAGAATCCGCTCCAGGTCCTCTAACGCGAAGTGCGAGGGACCGGCCAGGAAGGCGACCATCGCACCCACCTCGCCCGGGTCGACGCCGACGCGGGATGCCCACGCGCGCCGGTACAGGCGCAGCTGGGTCACAAAGTAGGCGATCTTGTCCGGCTTCGTGCTGGCCGTGACCGGCTGGCCGCTCTTCCAGTCGACCACCAGGTAGCGCGGCCCGTCGCCGCCCGTACGCTCAAACACCGCGTCGATGCGCCCCTGGACGGACACGCCGCCTACCTCCACGGAAAAGGCCTCCTCGATAGCAATCGCCCGATAGTCGGCCAGCTCCGTGCCTACGAACGTGCGGAAGTTAGCCCGCAGCCTCTCGAGCAGCCCGCGCTCCGCCTCCGTCAGCAGGGCCTCGTCGCCCCCGCCCTCGCCGCCGGACAGCGCACCGTCCACGCCCGGCGAGGCCATGGAGGGATCGGCGTCGGGGGCGACCTGGGCGGCGATGTGAAGTTCCCGCTCCGCCCACGCGTGAAACACCGTGCCGAGCGCGGACAACGAACTGGGTTTGCTCGGCATCGGCCGACGCATGTCCCGGGCGAACTCCTGTGAATCCTGCAGCAGCGCAGACACGGAGGTGGCCGGAACGCGCTCGGCCCACAGGTCCACGACCGGCGTCTGTTGGCCCCGGCGATGCTCCTCGATCAGGGCGACCGTATCCCTCACGGCGGGGTCATCGCCCAGCTGCTCCAATGCCTGATACACGTCCCCCTCGCCCACCAAGGCGCGAATCTGCCCCTCCACGGCCGCCGCCGCACCCGCAACCCGCCGACGCGACGGCCCGGGCTCCTGCGGGAAAGTCGCCGAGGAAGTGCCGCTGACCAACGCCGCCAGGTCCGCCTCGCCCGGCCTCGGGGCAAGGCAGCATGCCCCTGCGCCGGACACAGGCGCAACCCCCGTGCCGCGCCAGTGCCCCCCGGCCCACACGCTGCGGTCGCTCACGCCCGCGAGGGAGCCATCCGCCGGGTCCGGGGAATCGCCGAACAGCTGGTCGCGGGTCTCCATAAGGTAGCGCGACGGCTGCTTCACCGACGAACCCGTGCGATACAGCCAGGAGCCCACCAGCAGCTGGGCGCTGCGCGCCCGCGTCATGGCCACGTACGCCAAGCGGCGTTCCTCCCGTTCCGCGTGAACGCCGAGGGCGCGCCCGTACTCCTCTTTGATCCACTTCGAATACGCAGCTGACGGCTTCGGTTCGCCCTCCACGTCCAGGTCGAAGGGAGGCAGGTCCGCGCGGTCTCCGCGCAGGGGGTGAGGCAGCGCGCTGGAATCCGTCAGCCACGCCGTGTCGGTCGGCGGCTCGTCCAGCCACGACACGGTATTCCTCTTTCCGTGCGAAGGAAATACGCCGTCGCTCATGCCGAACACGACGACGCAGTCCCACTCGAGTCCCTTGGATGCGTGCACCGTCATGATTTGCACGGCGCGCGGATCCGGCTCGCCCAGGGGCGCCTCAAGCCCGTCCTCGCGGTCCTCCGCCATGCGCAGGTACGCCAGGAATGAGGCCAGGGACGCGCCCGGCGTGTCCCTCTCGTAGGCGGCGGCCACCGAAACGAACTCATCCAGCGCGGCGCGCCCGCCCATCGACAGCGGATCCGCGATCACGTCGTCCAAGGTCCCCATGATGAGGATCGCTCTTTCGACCTGCTCCACGACGCCGCGCCCGACCCCCGCGCGCACCGCGCGCAATCGCTCGCCCAATAACCGCACGCGTCGCACGGCCTCGTCGCTGATCGCGGGGCGACCGTCCGCGTGCCACCCCGCCTCCGGCGGAGCATCCACCGCGTCGAGGAGCACCGCCTGGTGGGGGCTGGCCCCCTCGCGGCGCGCCAGGGCGCGCGCCCAGTCCCCCAGGGCAATAAGGTCCGCCGTCCCCAGGTCGATGCCCGCCAGCAGGCGGGCGAGCCACGGGGAAGCGCCCACGTCGTACGCCAACTCCAAGGAAGCCCGAACGTCCTGGACTGCCCCCTGGTCAAGCAGCCCTCCCAGGCCGACGATCTGAGTCGGGACGCCCGCCTCGCGCAGCGCGGCGTCCACGAACGCAAAATCCTTGCGGCGCCGACACAGCACGGCCACCGTGCGACGCTTCCCCTCCTCCGACGCCTGGGAGCGGACGCGCTGGACAAAGTCGACGACCACCCCCAGAGCATCCTCGTAAAAGGGCGCGTAGGCGACCTCGACGTGCCCCTCGCCCGCGCCCGGTCGCGGCACCAGCACCGGCGACCGCGCATTGAGCGCCTTTTTCCCCTCCTGGTAAGAGGCGACCTCGCGCAGGGGCGCCGCCACTCGGTTCGCCGCGTCCAGGATCGAAGAATCGTTGCGCCACGCGGTCGACAGAGTGAGGGTTAGCCCCGCCTCCATTTGGGCGCAGCAGAATCGATCGAGAAAGGACTCCAGGGACGAGGCCGAGGCCCCCCTCCACCCGTAGATCGCCTGATTCGGGTCCCCCACCGCGGTGACCGCGTGATCGCCGAACAGCATGGACAACAGATCCATCTGAATGACGGAGGTGTCCTGAAACTCGTCCAACAGGACGGCGCGGAACTCGTCACGCAGTGCGCTGCGCACCGCCGGGGCCTCGCGCACGATGCGCGTCGCGAGGACCAGCTGGTCGGAAAAGTCCAGGAACCCCATGTCTCGCTTGCGCTGCTGATACGCCTCGATGGGGCCGAGAAACGCGATGCGGCGGCGATTCGCGCGCAGCAGACGGCGCGCGTCATCGTTGGTCTGGCCCACCTGCTCCAGCTCCCGCCCGAACTCCTCCAGCGCGGAGCGGGCGCTCCCTACCGTGTACCCGTGCTCGGCGATCTCCCCAGCCAGGTGAAGGATGTGTCCGACCGCACCCAGCGGCGTGAGTGAGTCGTCCAGGTCGGTGGGCCACGCCTCAACGATCTGGAGCATGACGTCCATGGCACCGGCCTCGGAGAGCATGGAAAAGTCCGGGTCGATGCCGATGCGCATTCCGTGTTCGGAGACGATGCGCTCCGCGAAAGAGTTATAGGTCAGGGACACGGGTTCCTCGTCCAGGCGGCGCCTCAGCTGCGGCATCGCCTGTGCCAGCAGGCGAATGCGCGCCCGCAGGCGGTCCCCCAGCTCGCCGGCGGCCTTGCGGGTGAAGGTCAGGCCCAGGATCGACGAGGGGCTCAGGTCCGGGTGATTGGCCAGGAGCCACAGCACCCTCATCGACATGGTTTCGGTCTTTCCCGACCCGGCACCCGCGACGACCAGGAGGGGCCGGCGCGGGGCCTCAACCACGCGCACCTGCTCCGGCGTCGGGTTCTTCGACTCGTCGACGATCCTTTGGATCTGGGTTGCGCTCAGCAGCATCGCTCTGTCCTCTCCCACGTCACTCCACCACCTTGCGGCCACGCTCACGTGCCGGGCACAGCCGGTCGAACGAGCAGTATCGGCATGCCTCCTGCGAGGGGGTCGCCTCGAAGTTGGGGCCTCGCGCGCACGCCGCCACCCGGCGGACGTCCGCATGCCATTCCGCCAGTTCCTCCCCCTCCAACGCCCGCTGGTCAAAGATCTGCGGTTTCGCGCCGCCGAGCAGGGCGATTCGCGCGCCCGCGACGTCCTCTCCAGAGGCCAGCAACGCCATCTGGTACGCGGCCAGCTGCGGGTTCGCCTGAACCCCCGCCCGCGTGTATCCGCGCTTTCCCGTCTTCAGGTCCGTGACGCGCACGCCCTGCCCCGTGTGTTCCACGCGGTCCATGCGCCCGCGGATGGTCACCCCCTCGACCCGGCCGCTCACCGGCTGTTCGACCTCGACGGCGCCGGGCACCCCCGCCACATAGTTCGCCAAGTTGTTCACAACGTCGCGGGCGTGCCGGTCGGCCACGCGCCCCGCCCACGTGTCCAGGTTGTATCCCAGCTCCTCGATGCGCGCCTCGAGGGCGCAAGTCAGCTCCTGGGCGTTTCCGTGCGGGTGTTCCTCGGCCACCGCGTGGATCAGCGTACCCAGGCTTGCGGCCGCGTTCGACGGCCTATCCGCCCCGATCGTGGTGAGGAACCAGCGCAGCGGGCACGTCAGGGCCCGCTCGAACTGCGAGGGAGAAAGCACGATCTCACCCGCATACGACCGGGCCGTCGTCACGGTCCCACCGGCGCCCAGCCATCGATGGGGATGGGCCGAAGCGACGCCCTCGCGCGCCAGCAGGGCCAGCAGTGTGGCGGCCAGCTCGCTGTCCGCCGGGTCGCCGAGTGCACCAGCCCGCGCCCGCAGGTCCGCGATGTGCCCCGACAGGGACAGCGGCGCGTCCACCCGGTCCACGGGAACCACATCGTCGACGCGTGGGGTGCCGGCCAGGCGCGCCACCAGGTCGAACAGCACCGAGGGGGCGGCGTCCTCTGAGCGAACCGCGCCGACGTGCACGATGCTTCGTGCCCGCGTCACGGCCGCGACAAACAGCCGATACTCGTCGTCCACGACCGCGCGGCGGGCAGCCCGCGCCGAATCGACGAGATGCTCGCGACCGTCCTCGCCCACGCACGTGCGCCCCGCGCCGATGTCCGCCAACAGGTCGGCACGCAGGATACGGTCGCGCAACCGCACGTTCGGCCACGCACCATCCTGCAGGCCGGCGAGGACGACGACCTCCCAGTGACGCCCCATGGCCTGCGCGGGCGTGAGGACCTCAACGCCGCCCGGGCGCACGCCCACGCGGGAAATCGTGTCGATGGGGACGCTTCCCGACACCAGCTCAGTCGCGAAGCGAGCCGCGTCGCCCGTCGGATTGCGCTGCTCCCACACGTCGGCCACACGCATCAGGGCCACCACGGCGTCCAGCTGGTCGTCGTACCATCCCGAGGATGCATCGGAGGCGATGGCCCGCGAGCGCCACTCGTCCGCGACGCAGGCTGCCTCCCAGAGGGACCACAGGCACTCCTGGGGACGCCCGCCCCCCTGCCTCCCCAGCTCCCACAGGCGCGCGGCTCTCTCCAGCGGCTCAGCGAGGTCGTTCGCCACCCGGATGCGCCCGCCCCCGCCCTGGATGCCCCGTTCCAGGGCGGGCCGCCACGTGGATGGATCATCCACGAGGTCAACCATCGTCAGCGGGACCGGCGCGTCCTTGTCGCCGGATACCTGGGCGGCCAGGGCGCGCTCGGCGTTGAGCCTGCGCAGGATGCGGCGGACGGCCAGGGGGTCGGCTCCCACGAGGGGCGAGGGCAGGAGGCGCTCGGCCAGCTCGCGGCGCGCGTCGGCCTCGGTGTCGGTGAGGCCTATGGGCAGGGTCACGAGGTCGAGCAGGAGCCGCGTCGTGGGCTGGGCGGCGAAGTCGAAGGCGTGCCCGCCCCCGGCCAGGGGAACGCCGCCGCGAGCGAGGTAGCGGCGCGTGTCGGCGACCATCGACGCGCTGCGCACGATGACGACCTGGTCCGTGAAGTCAATGCCGTCGTGCAGGTGGTGCGCGCGAATCGCCCGCGCGATCAGCGCCCCCATCTGTGAGGGCGTGGCCCCCAGGTGCGTGACGAGCCGCCCCGCCTGCGCTCCGGCCGCAACGTCGGCATCGCGTCGGGCGGGCGAACCCGACTGGGCGATGCGCGAGCATGCGGCGCGCGCCACGGTGCGCACCGCGCGCGAGGTTCTATACACCTGCCCCAGTTCCGAGATCTCGACGCCGAGGAGGGAGGCGAGGCGGCGGTCCAGGTGCGGCTCGCCCCCTCGGTATCCGGCGACCGCCACGTCGGAGTCCGAGAAGGCGACGATGCGCGCGCCCGCGCGCCTACAGGATTCCAGTAGCGTGAGGGTCGAGGGAGTGCAGTCCTGCAGGTCATCCACAATGACGACGTCGGGCACCGGGAGGGGCGCCTCAACGCCGAGCGCCGGACCATCCGTCTCCCACCTGCGGATCAGGTCGGCGGCGAGGGACTGGATGCGCGACAGGTCCACGCGCAGGGCCAGTGGATACTCTATGGAACGCTCGGGTCCCTCCTCCAGGGCGGCCACGATCGCGCCCGCCCCCTCCCACTCGGGCCTGCCGAACCTGATCCCCGCTCGCGTCAGGTCAGCAGCGTTCATCCCGGCCTCGCCCACGCGGGCCACCAGGTCACGCAGCTCCGCACGGAAAGCCGGCATGGCGCGCATCTGCGGGCCGATTTCTGGCGGCCACGGCGCGCGTACGGAGTCGAGCAGTTCCGCCAGCATCTGATCCTGGGCGGCTCCCGTCACCAGCTCGACCCCATGGAGCGGCGCGGCGCGCTGGGTGCGCCACGTGGCCACGACCTGATACGCGAAAGAGGCGGGCGTGCGCACCGGGCGCACCACGGACGGCCCGAGGGCCTGGGCTTGAGGCGTCAGGGCATCGGCGCGCGTACGGTCGGGCGTCACAATCAGGGCGGAGAGGCCGTCGCCCACCGCGCGCTCAAACACCGCGAGCGCACAGGTGCTGCGCCCCGAGGACGGGGCGCCCCGGGCGATCACGTCACCCGCCCGCGCGGCCTCGCAAATCGCCTTCTGCTCCCGGTTCAGTTCGGGCAGACGCCACCAACCGGCGGGCCGACTCCGCAATCTGACCTCGATTTCGCTCATGACGCAATACTGGCAGACCCCACCCGCATCTGTGGCACATATGATGGCCACGACGATTTTTCCCGGCAAGGAGCAAACATGGAGATCTTTATCGGCATTCGAGGGGGCGCGCGCCAGCTCAGCCTCGACGTCAACCTGACCGAGGAGCAGCTCATCTCGAGAGTGGACGAGGCCGTCTCCCAGAACGCCCTCCTTCACCTCACCGACACCAAGGGACAGCGCGTCCTGGTCCCCGCCCACGCGATCGGATACGTGCAGATCGCCAGCAAGGCCGAGCG
>NZ_FNLK01000009.1 GCF_900105015.1 Schaalia meyeri
ACAGCGCGCCTATGCGCCAAAACCAACTATTTAGCTACCTTAAACCTACGAACCAACGGCTTATCCGGCTGATCCGCACCATCAATCTTCAACGTCCACACATACACCACATCACCACCACTACCCTCAACATCCACCGTCCACGACGAGTAATACTCACAATCCTGCTCCACACACAAATCATAAGAATCCCCACCCAAACGCCAAAAATCAGTAGCCGACATCATCTTATACACCATGTCGTCCTTATTCACCGAAACCCGATTCTGCGCATCCAACTTAAACTGCTGACCCGAAATACCAGCCGGATCCACCCCCACCAACTGAGCACCCACCATCTTACTCAACGCCACAGCCTTCTCACCAATCCTGCGCTTTTCCTGCCCAGAAGCAGAACTCATCTGAGCAATCAACTCACGCTTTTGACCCTCCGGAATATTCTGCAACTTACTAATATCAGCAGAACCCCCACGAAACGGAAAACAACCAGACAAACCAACAACAACAAACAAAAAAGACGAAGCCGCAGCAACAACACGACGAGAAACAAGAGACAACATAACTACTCTCCTACTTTCAGACTGGTCAATCATACGCACCCCAGGGGGCAGCGTGTCAACTCTGTGATCCGATCCGGAATCGCGGCGCGTCGCCGCGCGCCCCCACACCAATGGCTGCGACATCACCCGCCAGCGAAGGGAGGCAGAACGTCGACGCGCGTCCCCGGGACGAGCTCCGTGTCCAGGCGCGCGGAACGCTCATTCACCAGGTAGCTCGACACGTCCAGGATCCGGCCGAGCTTCGGCCTGTCCTCCCTGAGCTGTTCGATCAGTTCGCCCAGCGTCGCCGGCGTCTTTGAGGACGGCAACTCACGCACGTACCCGCCGGCCGCCTCGGCCGCACCACCAAAAAAGTGCAGCGTCGTCGACATCGGCTTCGGATTCGCTTCGTTCACGGGGCGGATGTAAACGATCAACCGCAGGGGCTCCACCGGATCGGCCTCCAGCGCCCACGTGGCAAATCCCGTTGCCGTCCGCTCGAACACGCGCTCAACGATCCCGCGCCGCAACTCCAACGCCAGATCATCCGGCGCCCCCGGCTCCGTGAACGGGCAGGCTGTCAGCACGACCGCCAGGGGATCGCTCTCGTGCGGGACCGAGGCAAAACCCATCGCGTTCATGAACAGCCGAACCTTGCCCAAGTGCCCAGCTATATTGAAGGCGTCGCGCACGCTGCGACGGGAAGCCGAATGAGCGTGGTCGGGCACCGCCATGGCCTCCATCGCCGCATCCGCCCACCGCGCACCGATCTCGCGCACCGAAGCGGCGGGGTCGGACGCGTCCTCCCGCAGCCACGTCAACAGCGAGGAGGTCAGCTGATGGAGCATCTGCGCCGCAAAAGAAGGATCCGCGGGAGTCGTCGTCGAATAGCCGAACGCTGGGCGTCCGCGCCCCGAGGAGGGTAACCGCTGCTTTTCGACCAGCCCCAGGCCGCACAGCCCCTCAAGCGTTTCGCGCACGCTCGACACGTGCAGGCCGACCTCCCGGGCCAGCTCAGCCACGGTCACGGGGCTCGCATGACACGAAATCCGCTCCAACAGGGCGTGCTGCGCGGGAGTCAAGGCGGCCATCGCCGCCAGTGTTTCAGCCAGCGGCCGAGAACGGGAGGCGTCGGTCATCGCGCGTCCTCTCTTGCTCATACTCACTCATCCTCAACGGAAATACCCGCGACGGGCGTTTCCAAACGGCTTTAGCGGCGTTACGTTACTGACAAATCGCGCTGCAATTCTAGCCAGCTCACGCGCGCACCCGCACGGCCAGCGCCACCGATCAATCACGCCCCGCCGCGAGGAATCCGCTTAACCGGCCGTCGCCCACCGCGCGCACGAGGCGGCGCGACGCGGGCTTGCTGGCCGCATCGCTCTCGCGGCCCGGGCCCACCTTAATGGCGCGCGCTTCCGCGCCGACGGGCGGAGCGGCGCACGCGGATCCCGGAGGTCACGGGGTCAACATCACTGAACTGGCGAGGCGACAGCTCGTAGTCAACGCGGTGCTCGGGCTCCGGCTCGAAGGCCTGCGGGAGGGGCCGCTGGGTCCCGCCGGGGACGCGCTGCGTGGCGCGCTGGGGGAACGCGGGCGGCGCGGGAATCGGCTCCAGCACCTCCTCAACGCGAGACTGGGCGGGTTGACGCACGCGAGGCGGCGGCGCCTCGCGCAGAGGCTGAGAGACGGGACGGCTGGGCTGGGCGGGCGTATAGATGCCTTCGGGAGCGATCGCGGTGGGACGCACGTGGACGGGGCGGATCTGGGGGACGTTCTTTGTGATGGAGTCGCCAGAGGCGACGGGGGACTCGGCGGGCACGGCCGCCCCCGCGCGGCGCGCTCCCGGCCGCGACGGGGGCAGCGGGGGGGCTACCGGGGTCTGAGGGGCCGAGGCGCCCGCGGGTATGTCGGCCGGGTCGTCGCCGTTGCCGGAGACTCGCTCCAAGAAGGGTCGGCCCGCGCGGCGCGGCAGGGGCGTGCCCTCGGTCCTGCGGTGACGGCTGAGCCCCGCGGGAGGCGGCATGGGCACCGGGTCGCCCTGGGGGCGACCGGCGGGGTCGGTGGGCGCAGTTGGAGCCGTGGGCCTAGAGGGAGCGACGGACGCGGTCGGCGCGGTAGGAGCAGCGGGCGCATCGGGGGTGATCAACTGGGCGGGAACGTCCTGGTCCACGCCGGACGCAGCAGACGCATCCGCGCCGGGCTGCGGGGCCGGGGCTGCCAGGTCGCCCGGCTCGTGAACGGGGGCGGCGATGACAGGCATTTCGTCGGCGGAGCGACGACCAATGAAGAAGGAACGCAGCTGCATGGCGGCCTCCTGGGCCAGGACGCCGCCAATGACCTCGGTGGGGTGTGGCATGCGGGTATCACGCAGGACGTCGCGCAGGGATCCGGCGGCACCGGCCTTGGGATCCCACGCGCCAAAGACAACGCGATCGACGCGGGACGCCAGGATCGCACCCGCACACATGGTGCACGGCTCAAGCGTCACGACGAGCGTGCATCCGGTCAGGCGCCACGTGCCCAGGGCCTGGCCGGCCTCGCGCAGGGCGACAATTTCGGCGTGACCGGTGGGGTCGTGATACGCCTCGCGACAGTTCCATCCCCGTCCGATGATGTGGCCGCCTGAGTCTATGACGACGGCCCCGACGGGCACATCCCCCGTTTCGCGGGCGCGGTTGGCCAGAAACAGGGCCTTCCCCATGACTTCGCGGTACTGCTCGTTAGCTGTCACCCCTCCAGTTTACCGGCCAAAGCACAATTGAGGTAACTGAAGAGCACGGGGTTGGTGAGGCTAAAGTGACACATGAACTTGACACTCGCCTCCTCCTCGTCCCGCGCTCACCCCCGCACCCCGGCGCGACCTCGCCGAACACGCCGCATCCCGCCTGCGACACACCGAAGTGCACAGCCGCGCGCGAACGCGGTAGCCTATAGACATGCGCCTCCACGTAGCTAATCACCCCCTGATCACCCACAAGCTCACCGTCCTGCGCGATCGCGAAACGCCGTCGGCAACGTTCCGCCAGCTCGTAGACGAACTGGTCACCCTGCTCGCCTACGAGGCAACCCGCGAAGTGGCCGTCACCGAGACCGCGATCAACACCCCCGTCGCGCCGACAGTCGGGCTGAAGCTCTCCGAGCCTCGCCCGATCGTCGTGCCCGTCCTGCGCGCCGGCCTGGGCATGCTTGAGGGCATGACCCGACTGCTGCCCACCGCAGAGGTCGGCTTCCTGGGCATGCGTCGCGACGAGGACACCCTGGAGATCGAGACCTACGCGAACCGCCTGCCCGATGACCTGTCGGGGCGCCAGTGCTTCGTCCTGGATCCCATGCTGGCCACCGGGCACACCATGGTTGCCGCCACGAACTACCTCTTCGAGCGCGGCGCCAGGGACGTCACCTGCGTGTGCATCCTGGCCGCCCCGGAAGGCGTGAGCACGCTCGAAGCAGCGGTCGGTGACCGCGCCGACGTCACCGTCGTCGTCGCGGCCGTCGATGAGTGCCTGAACGACAAGTCCTACATCGTCCCCGGCCTGGGCGACGCGGGGGACCGCCTGTACGGCATCGTCGACTAAGGCCGGGGCCGCCTGGCGCTCCCCGAGGCGAACCCGGACCCCGCCACGCGGCGCCGGGCGCTGGCGTTAGAACGCCGGGATGACCGACCCGTCGGGCCAGGTCTGCTTGATGTATTCCTTGACCTGATCGGAGTGCAGCAGCTTTTCGAGCCTCGCGGTGGCATCGGCCTTATCGGAGCCGCCCTTCCACACGAGCACGTTCACGGCCGGGTTGTGCTCGGGCGACTCGACGACCAGCGCGTCGCTGGAAATGCTCTTGCCACCCTCCTGGGCAAAGTTTCCGTTGATGACGGCGTAATCGAAGTCGTCGAGTGAGCGCACCAACTGCGGCCCCTCGACCTCACGGAAGTTGAAGTTCTTCAGCTTGGTGACCGTGTTGACGTTGACGTCACCGCCCTGAGGGATGGAGACCAGACCCTGCCTGGCCAGCAGCTCCAGGGCGCGCGACTGGTTGGACGTGTCGGAGATGATGCCGATCGTGCTGCCGTCCGGCAGTTCGTCCAGGGACTTGTGCTTGTTGGAGAACACGCCCAGGGGCTCCAGGTGGATGCCTTCGCCCGCCTCGAAGTCGTAGCCGAACTGCTGCTCCGCGTTGTTTAGATAGGGGACGGTCTGATAGAAGTTCGCGTCGAGGTCCCCGTCGTCGAGCGCCTTGTTAGGCTGCACGTAGTCGGTGTATTCGACGACCTTCAGCTTGATCCCCTCAGCGGCAGCCAGGTTTTCGTTGACGTAGGTGAGGATCTTCGCGTGGGGCGAGGGGGTCGCGCCCACCGTCAGCGTAACGACGTCGGAGGAGGCGGAGCCGTCGGAACAGGCCGCCAGGCCCAGGGAGGCCACGGCCGCCAAGCCGATGGCTGCGAAAGTGCGGTAACGCATGGTGGTTCTCTTTCCTGCTTCTTGATGGGATGGATGGACCGGGCCGGTGACCTCGCGAAATCCGTCAGCGACCCCACGGGATCCGTCAGCGCGCGCGATGGTCGAGTGCGCGCGAGATGAGGTCGCCGATCACCTGGATGACCTGGACGATGACGATGATGGCGACGACGGTGCAGATCATGACGTCGGTCTGCCAGCGGTTGTAGCCGTAGTTGATGGCCATCTGTCCCAGTCCGCCGCCGCCGACGGCCCCGGCCATCGCGGAGTAGCCGATCAGGGTGATCGCCAGCGTCGTGACCGACTGGACCAGGGCGGGCAGGGCCTCGCGAATGAGGACCCCCCAGCGGATCTGCCGGTTGGAAGCGCCCATCATCTGGGCGGCCTCAACCTTTCCGGGGTCAACCGCCAAGAGATTGGTCTCGACCAGGCGCGCAAAGAAGGGCGCCGACAGGATCACGAGGGGCACGACCGTGGCCAGGGAGCCGGTGGACCTGCCGACGATCAGCTTCGTGACGGGGATCAAAACGATGATGCCGATGATAAAAGGCAGCGAGCGCACGACGTTGACCACGAAGGAGACGCCCTGGTGGACCGCCTTGTTGGGCGTAAGCCCACCCTTGCCGGTCTGGACCAGGACGAGGCCCAGGAGCGTGCCGATGATGACCGCACAGACCGTGGACAGGCCCACCATCTGCAGGGTCTCGAAGATCGCGGGCACGAATTGTTTCTTGAGGGCTTCGTTATCAAACCATGTCGGGTCGCCCTTACCCGCGGGCGCGATCGCCAGGGCGGGCCAAGCGGCCAGGTGTACGGCGGTCATTGGTCCCTCACTTCCGCGTGGACGTTGTTCTTGCGCAGCTGCTCGATGATCTTGTCGGCGTGGTAGGCGGGGACGGTCAGGGCCAGGCGGCCCACCTGCACGCTGCCGAGAGACTCGAAGGTACCGGCCGTCACGTCCGCGCCCATGGAGGAGGCCAGGCGCAGGACGGTCGCCCCCGTGGGCACGCCCGGGTGCGAGGTGAACACCACGTCGAGCAGGACGACACCGGGGGAATCGGAGTCGGGAACGTAGCCGTGCGGTGGCGTCGCAGCGGAGTCGACGACGGGCATGGGGACCAGTTCGCGGGCAAGCGGGGTGGCCGGGTCGGCCACGACCTCTGCGAGGCTGCCGGATTGCAGCACCTGTCCGTGGCCCAGGAGGGTCACGGAGTCGCAGATCTCGCGAACGACTGCCATCTCGTGGGTGATGATGACGACGGTGACGTCCGCGACGTCGCGGACGCGGCGCAGCAGCGCGAGGATCTGCGCGGTCGAATCGGTGTCGAGGGCGCTGGTCGGCTCGTCGCACAGGAGCACGGCCGGATTGTCGGCCAGGGCGCGGGCGATGCCGACGCGCTGGCGTTGACCCCCCGACAGCTGGGACGGGTAGGAATCGCCGCGTCCCGCCAGGCCCACCAGTTCGAGCAGCTCATCGACGCGCTCGCGCCGCTTTGCGGCGGGCACGCCGGCAAGCTTGAGGGGATAGCCAATGTTGTCGGCGGCGGTGCGCGCATCCAGCAGGTTCGCGGCCTGGAACACCATGCCGATGCGACGGCGAGCCGCACGCAACGCGGAGCCCGCCAAGGTGGACAGGTCCAGGCCATCGACGACGATGCGGCCATCGGTGGGCTTCTCCAGCGCCGTCAAACACCTGATGAGCGTGGACTTGCCCGCGCCGGACCTGCCGACGATCCCGTGAATGGATCCGCGGTCAACGTGCAGGTTCACCCCATCGAGCGCGACGACTTGGCCGCCGTTTTTCACGGGGTAGACCTTGGACACCCCGGTGAGGTCAATCATGAGCTTCTCCGTTACTGGGCCGCGCGGCCCGCACGATCAGGATATGAGGGGCGCGCGCGGGCGCGCCACGCATGCTGTTACAAAACTCCGTATCGTGGCTACACCCTCATCGACCAGCGCAATTCGAGCCCCAGCCTGGAGGCACCGTCAACGCGTCACCGGGCGAGCGCGATCCCCGCCACGGCGGCCACCCAGGACGCCGCCCACGTGCCCAACGCCAAGGCCAGCGACCGGCCTCTCAGCCCATCGGACCACAGGGTCACCGCGTCCACGATGGCGGTCGAAAAAGTCGTGAAGCCGCCCAGGAAGCCCGTCGTCACGATGGGCATCGCGGCGGAGGGCGCCGCCCGCGTGGCGACGCCTGCCAGGAAACACCCGATGACGTTGACGACCAGGATCCCCAGGCGTGCCGCCGCCGGCTCGCCCCACCCAGACAGCGCCCGCTGGGTGAGCCGATCCAGCCAGAGCCGGGCGCACGCGCCCACGCCGCCCGCCAGCGCCACGCACGCGAACAGGAAGACGCTCACGCTCCCTCACCCCGACTCGCCCCCGATTCGCCGGGCGCACTGGGGGCGCACATCCGCTTCCCGACGCGCGTGCCCGCCCACGCGGCCGCGCCGCCCAGGGCCAGCAAAGCGAGGGAACGGGCCGCGGCCTCGGCGATGCCACTGCGACACGCGTGATCCGCCGACGCCACGATGTACGTCCCGTACGTGGTGAAGGCACCCGTAAAACCGGTGCCGACCAGCAGCTTCAACTGGCGAAGCTCCGCGGCGCCGCCACGCCCGATCGCCAGGCGTCCGCCCACCCACGCGGCCACCGCGCCCAGCCCAAACGCCCCCATCACGTTGACCGCCGCCGTTGACCACGGCAGGAACAGGCCACCAACCGGGAAAGCCAGCGCCACCTGATCCAACAGCGCACGCGCAGCCGTGCCCACGGCCCCGCCCGCGCCGACCGCCAACCAATCGGGAACCCGACTCCTCACCATGGCGCCCACTTTACGCCCAGCGAGCCACCCGCCCCAGGGCGACGCGAAGCCGCAACCACCAATCCCGCAAACCGCGCGCCCCTCGTCCCAAACGACGCGGGTGAGCCTCCAGCAGTGGCCATTCCACACGTCACCGCAGTCTTCCGTCCCCGCGCGGCGCGGGATCGGGACGCCTGCCTCGTACACTGACACATATGACGAACGCCGGACGATTCGCACCCTCCCCCACGGGCGACTTTCACCTGGGCAATCTGCGCACCGCGATCCTCGCGTGGGCGTGGGCACGCACGACCCGGCGGCGCTTTGTCCTGCGCATCGAAGACATCGACCGCGCCCGCGCCGGGTCCGCCGACCGCCAGATCGCGGACCTTGAGGCCATCGGCATCGACTGGGACGGACAGCCCCTCATCCAGACCACGCGCGCCGACGCGCACGAGGCGGCGCTGGCCGATCTGGCGCGGCGCGGCCTCGTCTTCGAGTGCTACTGCTCGCGGCGCGACATCCGCGAGGCCGCTTCCGCCCCGCACGTCCCGCCCGGCCACTATCCGGGCACCTGCCTGAATCTCAACGAGGAAGAACGCCACGTCAGGCGCGAGGCCCTGGCCGCCGTCGGCCGCGCACCCGCCCTGCGGCTGGCTGCCCCCTCCCGCACGTGGACCGTCACCGATGAACTCCACGGCACCTACACGGGGCCCGTCGACCACTTCGTCGTCCGGCGCTCCGACGGCGTGCCGGCCTACAACCTGGCTGCCGTGGTCGACGACGCGTTCCAGGGCGTTGATCAGGTCGTGCGGGGATTCGACCTGCTCTCTCAGGCGCCCGCGCAGGCGCAGCTCGCGCACCTGCTGGGCGCGCCCACGCCGACGTACGCGCACGTGCCCCTCGCGCTGGCTCCCTCGGGCGCTCGCCTGGCGAAGCGCGACGGCCCGGTCACGCTGGCCGATCTGCGAGGCCTGGGCTGGTGTGCCCCCGACGCCGTTGCCTTCATCGGCGAATCTCTGGGCGTGTCGGGCGCCCGGCGCGCCAGCGACATCGCGGACTCCCTGGGGATCGACGGTCTGCGGGCGCTGCCCACCGACCCGTGGGTGGTGACGCCGCCCACCGGGCAGGCCGCCGCTTACCCGCTCCGCTAGAACACGCTGGTGCGGCGGGCATCAGCCTTGGCCTCGCCCCGCGCGCCGGCCTCGCCGCGGGCACGCTCACGGCGACGCGAAACCCGCACCGGCCCTGCTCGGAGACAACTCCCATAATCGGGGGTTTTTCGGACCGCCGGGGCGACTCCGGTTTCAATCCGGAGAGTCGCATCAAGGTTATGGGGCGGGCTTGTACGCTGACGGGACTGCCCACGTCCGCCTGAGCGGGTTAGCGCGCGCCTTACCGTGTTCACGCGCACCCCAGCGGATGCGGGTTAAGCGCAATCACCTAACAACAGGCTGTCTAGCCCGCGCAAGCCACCAGGGCGAGAACGCGCAGCACACGCGAGCCCCGCACCTGGATAGGAAACAGCCTCCTGGATAGGAAACGGCCACCTGGATAGGAAACGGCCACCTGGATAGGTTAATAACCTATCCACGAGCGCATAACCTATCCAGCAACACACTTCCTATCCATGAACCAGCCACAAAAAGGCAGCGGAGCACCAGCAGCGGAGTCGGACCACTGCAAGGTTGACGGTGCCGCGAAAAACGGCGCACAACCCCGGCCAGCACGCGGCACCTGATCCCACGCGGACCGACAGCGAAGACAACGACTACACCCAGGAGAAATCCAGCAGCAGACCACGAGCCCGAACGGGCCGACACCCGCGGGCACCACAACGCGCACACCCCAGGAACCTCCCCACACCACCAAACCACCAAACCACAAAGCCACAAAGCCACCCTTCCAACAACACGCGGCGTCCTATAAACCACTTTCCCACGCCAACAAGACGAACACTCACGGCCAAACCAACACGATCCGCCCTATAACCCGGCCTTGCCCCGTGCGCACCGGCCTCGCCTCGGGCACACTCACGGCGAGGCGAAACCCGCACCGGCCCAGCATGGCCGCGCGCACGCATGTTTGAAACCCGCATCGCACCTGCTCGGGCACAACTCCCGCAATTGAGGGTTTTTCGGCCCGCCGGGGCGGCTCTGGTTTCAATCCGCCACACGGGAGCCAATACCGGGGCGACTCCGGTTTCATCTGAAAGCGCCGCATCCCGCCATGGAAAGCGACACGGGAAACGAAAAGGCACCCCCGCAGGGGTGCCTCAGAAAATGCAGAGCCCCCGCCGGTGGATCGCACCGAGGGGGGCCGCTGCGCGCCCGAAGGGACTCGAACCCCCAACCTTCTGAACCGTAATCAGATGCTCTATCCATTGAGCTACGGGCGCAACGCCGTTTGGCTGGATACAAGCTTACACGCTCCGTATCAAGATACAAAATCAGATCGCGTGACCTGAAGCACTCAGAAGAAGTGCGTCCCGTACCCGACCAGAATCGAACAGCACATACACAGCACATACAAAGATCCTCCGCGCACCCGGCAGCGCACCCTTATCCTTGCTGCATTCCTGCCCTGGGGAGGTTCGGATGATACCGTCACGCGGAGGACCGGCCCCCAGCATACACGTTTTCCTCCCGCCCGCGCACACCGGCTCCATCGTCGGGCCCCTGGCGGCATCCGCGTCGCCACCCACCCGCACGCCCCTGCCCGCCGAACCGCACCCACGCCCATGGTGGTGGAGTCGGTCTACCCTGGTGGGGTGAGCGTTATCAACATCCCCGGCCTGGGCTCAATGGAGCCGCTGCCCGCACTGGATCACCTGGATCTCCTGGCACCCCCGGTCGCCGAGGCCCTGACCGCGCTCGCCAGACGCGGGGTGGCCACGGCCTCCTCCGCCCTGGTGGCCGCGATTGACCCCGACCTGACGGATACGGAGATCATGACCGAGGCATTCGGCATGGACCTGGCCCTGTCGTCGAATTGCATCCTGGTCGCGGGCAAACGCTTGGGCGAGGAACGTATCGCCGCGTGCGTCGTGCGCGCATCGATGAACGCGGACATCAACCACGTCGTCAAGAACCGCTTGGACGTGCGCAAGGCCAGCTTCTGGCCGCAAGAGCGCGCGGTCGCGGCGTCCGGCATGGAATACGGGGGCATCACCCCCGTCGGGGTGCCCGCCTCGTGGCGGCTGCTCATCGACTCCGCGTGCGCCTCGGGATGGAACTGCATCGGGTCGGGACTGCGCCGATCAAAGCTGTTCGTGACGGGCCAGATCCTGGCGGCCCTGCCGGGCGCGGAGCTCATCGAAGGACTCGGAATCTAGCGGGGCGCGGGGCGCGCAGATAAGAGCGGATAAGAGCTGACCACGCGGCGGCCCGGCCTGCCCGTATCCGGGCCGGGCGGGCGTTGACACCTTGAGCACGAGCGTTGACACACGGGTCACACAAACAGTAACCCCGGAATCGCTTTTTGTTGCGATTCCGGGGTCACTGGCTGCGGAGGATGGGGGATTCGAACCCCCGAGGGCTTGCACCCAACACGCTTTCCAAGCGTGCGCCATAGGCCACTAGGCGAATCCTCCGTGCACGTGGTGCCCGACAATCATAAGCGATAGGACGCCCGCCGCGCCAATCCTGTCCAATGGGGCCGATCACAGCCCGCGCGCGGGTTTTGCCCCGCACACGGGCACAAACCGACGGCGTCTCAGCGAAAGAGGGGAGGCAGGTAGAGGAACCCCCAGATAGCGACGAGAACTGCGTCGTAGGTCAGGGCCGCGATCGCCTCGTGGGTGCCGATGCGTTCGGGCAGACTCTGGGCCCGCATGAGGCCGATGCAGGCCAAGATGGCACTGATCAGGATGGGCAGGCCCAGGAATCCGAAGACGCTGAACCACAGCGCGGCCCTGGCCGTGGGATTGGTGACCGGCGCGGGCGACGTGTAACCGCCGTCGGCAAAGATGGCGTTCACGTCCAGGTATTCGGTTCCCGGGAATGACTCACCGCTTCCGACACCGGGAGCGGCGGCGCTGATCGGGGCATACCCATAGCCGTCGGTCATGGCCGGATAGGGGCAGCTCGGATCGACGAAACCCGGATAGACGCTCTCGCCCACCGACGAGGCGGCGGCCGGGCCGCACGCGAGGGCGCCGGTTGGCGCGGGGGCACAGTTTGGCGCGGGCGAAGTCATGCCTCAACTATCTCACAGCAGAAGGGACACCCACCACACGTTGCGCGTCAGCGCTTCTTTTGCGTGGTGAACTCGACAGGCGATGGGGTGGACATGCTATTCTACTGTTCCGACCAGTACGGCCACCCTTACTCATCGACTGATCGGAGTTATATGCCTGCGAGCAAAACGAAGACATCGCTGTTCCGATGGAAGCTTCACGGTAACGGCACGTCAATTGATCCTGGTGATGTCGTCCTTCCCGGCGAACGGCTCTCGTGGCCGCGAACGATTGGGATCGGCGCCCAACACGTGGTCGCAATGTTTGGTGCGACGTTCCTTGTTCCGTTGTTGACTGGTTTTCCACCGTCAACAACGCTTTTTTTTACCGCAATCGGCACCCTCCTCTTTTTCCTGGTCACCGCGGGCCGTCTCCCGTCCTACCTGGGGTCTTCGTTCGCGCTGATCGCGCCGATCCTGTCGGTGACGCAAACGCTGGGCGCGCCCTTTGCGCTGGGCGGCATTATCGCGACGGGCGCGACGCTGGCCCTCGTGGGCGTGATCGTCCACTTCGCGGGCGTGCGTTGGATTGATGCGGCGATGCCGCCCGTGGTGACGGGCGCGATTGTCGCGCTGATCGGCCTGAACCTGGCACCGGCCGCGTGGAACTGGGTCAAGGAAGGCCCGATCACGGCGGTCGTGACGATCGCGTCGATCTGCCTGGTGACGGTCCTGTTCAAGGGCATCATCGGCCGCCTGTCCATCCTGATCGGCGTGCTGATCGGTTACGTGGCGGCCATCGCTCAGGGCGAAGTGTCCTTCGACGCGGTGGGCCAGGCCGCGTGGTTCGGCCTGCCGCAGTTCCATACCCCGGCCTTCTCGCCCTCGACGCTGGGCCTGTTCCTGCCGGTCGTGTTCATCCTGATCGCCGAGAACGTGGGTCACGTGAAGTCCGTGTCCGCGATGACGGGAGAAAACCTGGACGATCTGACGGGCCGCGCGCTGATCGCGGACGGCGTATCCACGATGCTGGCCGGCAGCGGCGGCGGGTCGGGTACCACCACTTACGCCGAGAACATCGGCGTGATGGCTGCGACCCGCGTGTATTCGACGGCGGCCTACATCGTGGCCGCCGTCGTTGCGCTGGTCCTCTCGATGCTGCCGAAGTTCGGCGCGTTGATCGCGACGATCCCGGCGGGCGTACTGGGCGGTGCGGGCACCGTGCTGTACGGCATGATCGGCATGCTGGGCGTGCGCATCTGGGTCCAGAACCGCGTCGATTTCTCGAACCCGGTGAACCTGAACACGGCTGCCGTGGCCCTGATCGTGGCGATCGCGAACTTCACGTGGAACGTCGGCGAGATGACCTTCGAGGGCATCGCCCTGGGGACGGCATCGGCTCTGCTCATCTACCACGGCATGCGTTTGATCTCGAAGGTGCGCGGCACGAACCTGGAGGCGGCGACGCCCGCGTCGGCGCCGTCGGGTTCGGAGCTGGAGGGCGAGGCTTATTCCAAACGGCACCGCTCGGGCGAGGCCGCGCGGCAGGCCGACGCGACCTGACGCGTTAATCGACGAGGCCGGGGCTCGGCCGCTTCCCCACCGCGGGTGGGGGCGGGCTGGGTCCCGGCCTCGTTTGTGCGCTTAGGCGGCGAGCGCGGCCGCGGGCAGCCCGATGACCGGGCCGGGGGGGATCACCCCGCCCGAGGGGAGCGGCGTGTCGATCAGTTTTCGGATCGACACGAGGCTACCCGCAACCGGCGCTCAGCTGGCTATTTTCCGCCCCGCTCTCGACCGCCTCGTCCTTCCCGCGCAGGGATGCAGGATCAAAATTATGTCAAAACAAGGAAGAGGATTACCTCACACTCCATTCACATAGAAACTATTTCCGTGTGAGACTATTTGCATGTCAATAGCAGCACCCTATCTGTTCAAGGAACTGATTCACGCGGAAGTGCGCGCCTGGAACTCGGTCGAAAACGCCCTGAGCAACGCGGGAAACCCGCTGACCCTGGGCAGATTCCTGGTGCTTCGCACCGTCCGGGACACCCCCGCGTGCCGCATCCAGGAGGTGGCATTAAGCCAGGGAATCACGCTGGGGGCGGCGTCGCGCCTGGTGGATCGTCTGCACCGCGACGGCCTGCTGAGCCGGACGCAGTGCACACACGACCGCCGCGCCACGATCCTGACGGTGACGAAGCAGGGGCTGGCGCACCTCGAGATGGCCGCGAGAATCGTCGAGGCGGAGCAGGAACGAATCTTTTCGCACCTGTCCCCCGCCCAGCGCGACCACCTGGCCGGGTCGCTGACCGTCATCGGCCGGGCCGGAGAACACTCGTGGCCACACGCACCCGCGAGAGGGAGGGTACGCGCATGATTCGCTTCGACCATGTTTCAAAGACCTATCCGGGGGGGACCCTCGCCGTTGAAGACTTTTCGCTGCACGTGGAGCGCGGCTCGACGACGGTCTTCCTGGGCACTTCCGGCTGCGGAAAGACGACGCTCATGCGAATGGTGAACGCGATGGTCACCCCGACCTCGGGCACGGTGTTCGTGCGCGGGCGAGACGTCGCGGAAGAAAATCCGGTGCACCTGCGCCGGTCGATCGGCTACGTCCTGCAAGAGGGGGGCCTGTTCCCCCACCGCACGATCGCGGATAACGTGGCCACGGTCCCCAGGCTGGAGGGCACGGGAAAGCGCGAGGCGCGTGAACGCGCGCTGGAGCTCCTGGACCTGGTGGGGCTGGACCGCGACATGGCGCCGCGCTACCCCGCGCAGCTGTCAGGCGGCCAGCGTCAGCGCGTGGGCGTGGCGCGGGCCCTGGCCAACCGCGCGGACATCCTGCTGATGGACGAACCTTTCGGCGCGCTGGATCCGCTCGTGCGCGCGGATCTGCAGAGCGAGCTGAAGAAGATTCAGCGGGCGCTGGGCACGACGATACTCTTCGTCACGCACGACGTGGACGAGGCCTTCACGCTGGGCGACCAGGTCGCGGTGCTGTCCCGCGGCGGACACATCGAGCAGGTGGGCACCCCGCCCGAGCTGCTTTCCTCGCCCGCCTCAGATTTCGTGGCAGACTTCGTGGGCGCGTCTCGTGCAGCCAAGCCGGTGCAGGTGACCGGCACTGACGGCTTGGTCGTTGACCAGGACGGCACCCCCGTGGGAACACTCACGCCTGCCGACCAGGCCGGGGAGGGATGCCCATGACATGGCTGAACGCTAACTGGGGGTTGATCGGGAAGCTCGCGGCCACGCACCTGTGGATCGCGCTGCCGGCGATCGCCCTGTCCGTCCTCATTTCCGTGCCGGTGGCCCGCTGGGCCGCATTCTCGCGCCGCGGCGGCTGGGTCCTGTCCGCCCTCTCGGCGCTGTACGCGGTGCCGTCGCTGCCGCTCCTGGTGGTCGTCCCGGTCGTCATCGGGGTGGCGCTGCGATCCTCCGCGAACATGATCGTCGTGCTGACGCTCTATGGGGTAGCGGTCCTGATCCGCCAGGCATCGGAGGGTTTCCGCGCGATCCCGAGGGCGACGCTGCGAGCCGCGAGCGCGTGCGGCTACTCGACGCCTCGGCGCTTCGCGGAGGTGGAATTGCCGCTGGCGACACCGGTCATCGTGGCGGGCACGCGCGTCGTGGCAACATCGACCGTCTCGCTGGTGACGGTCGGAGCGTTCATCGGCGTGCGTTCGCTGGGCACGCTCTTCACGGACGGTTTTCAGCGGGGCATCGTCGCCGAGGTCATGACCGGATTGGTCGCGACGGTGATCTTGGCGCTGGCGGTCGACGCGCTCATCCAGGGTATCGGCTGGGCACTCACGCCGTGGGTGAGGAGGGGGCGAGCATGAGTATTCTCGCAGCTGCGCTGGCGTGGCTGGCGTCCCCGTCACATTGGATGGGTTCTACGGGCATCCTGGCCCGATCGGTTGAGCACCTGGGGCTGACGTTCCTGATCGTGGCGCTCGCGGCCGCGGTCGCCGTGCCCGTGGGCACGTGGATCGGCCACACGGGCAGGGGGCGGTGGCTGGTGAGCGCGACGGGCGCCGCGCGCGCGGTACCCACCCTGGGCGTGCTGACGCTGGCCGGGGTGTGGCTGGGCATCGGCCTGGCGGCTCCCACGCTGGCCCTGCTGATCCTGGCGATTCCCCCGCTGCTGTCGGCCACCTACTCGGGGATCGCATCGACGCCGCGGGTGACCGTGGACGCGGCCCGGGCGATCGGCTTGACCGAGGCTCAGGTGCTCACCGGTGTCGAGGCCCCGCACGCGGCCGGGCTGGTCGCCGCCGGTGTGCGCTCGGCGACCCTGCAGGTCATCGCCACGGCCACGCTGGCCGCCTACACGGCTGACTACGGGCTCGGCCGCTTCCTGTATGCCGGCCTGAAGACCCGAGACTATGCGCAGATGATCGGCGGCGCGATCGTCGTGGTCGCGCTGGCGCTCGCGGTTGACGCCGCGCTGGCGGCCCTGACCCGCGCGCTGGGGGCACACACCCATTCCCTCCCCGAGACAGGTAATAATTCATCGAAGGAGTCCCAATGAAACGCTCAATGACGACGGTGACAGCCACTGCCGTTGCTGCGGTAATGATCGCCGCCTGCGGCTCTGTCGAGTCCCTGGAGGGCGACGTCGAGAGGGATTCTCCCAGGATCGTGGTCGGCTCCCAGGACTATTACTCGAATGAAATCCTGGCGGAGGTGTATGCCCAGGCGCTTGAGGGCGCCGGTTTCTCGGTGGACCGCCAGCTGAGGATCGGCCAGCGCGAGGTGTACATGCCCGAGCTTACGGCCGGCATGATCGACGTCTTCCCGGAGTATACGGGCAGCCTGCTGCAATACCTGGAGCCGGAGGGCGAGGAGCGCACTTCTGAGGACGTATACCAGGCCCTGTCCACCGCGCTCCCGTCCGGGCTGCGTGCCCTCGACCAGGCCCAGGCGACCGACCAGGACTCCTACGTGGTGACCTCGACCTTCGCCGCCGAGCACTCCGTGACCTCGATCGGCGACCTTGCTGGCGCGGGGCCGCTGGTCCTGGGCGGGAACTCGGAGCTGCAGACGCGCCCCTACGGCCCGCGGGGCCTGGAGCAGACCTACGGGGTGAATGTCTCTTTCACGCCGATCGAGGATTCGGGTGGCCCGCTGACCGTCCGGGCGTTGAACGACGGGATGATCCAGCTGGCCAACATCTATTCCTCGGATCCGTCGCTGGCGGATGGAAACCTGACTGTCCTGGAGGATCCGAAGGGGCTGTTCCGCGCCTCGCACGTGGTGCCGCTGGCATCGCCGCGCGTGGACGCGGAGGCGGCCGCCGTCCTCAACTCGGTGAGCGCCGAGCTGGGCGCCCAGGACCTGATCGAGATGAATCGGGCCTCGACCCAGGATCAAAAGTCCGCCTCGCAGATCGCTCGCGAGTGGCTGGCCTCCAAGGGGCTGGTGCACTGAGGCCGGGCGTTGGACGAGGCCGGGGCGGGGTGCGCGTATTCGCCTCCCGTGCCCCGGCCTCGTCGCGTGACTGGTCGCTCACACAAGACGCCATTTTGTGTGACACACACCATTATTTGACCTAGATTTTACGTTTGTAACCAAAATGTAATGCGCACATGATGGACATCTTTCGTCTCTCCCACGCGTCGCGGGTTAACCTCGGACCATAGCTGAGGGCATCGCCCCCAGACCACCCATCAACCAGGAGGAAGAATCCATGAACCTGAAGAAGGCATGGCTCGTCATCCCCGCGGCCGCCGCGCTCGCCCTGACCGCCTGCGGCGGCGACGTGTCGACCGGCTCCGGCGACAAGATCGTGACTCTCAACGGCTCCGAGCCCCAGAACCCGCTGCTGCCCGGCATGACCAACGAAAACGGCGGCGGCAAGATCCTCACCGCTGTCTTCAGCCAGCTCGTGCGCTACGAAAACGACGGCACCGCCGTCCTCGACGTCGCCGAATCCATTGAGCCCAACAGCGATGCGACCGAGTGGACCATCAAGCTCCACAACGACCGCAAGTTCTCAGACGGCACCCCGGTCCAGGCCCACAACTTCATCAAGGCCTGGAACCTGATCACCTCCGCCGCCCAGGCGCAGTCCTCGTTCTTCGACTTCTTCGAGGGCACCGACGACGAGGGCACCGGCGAGATCACCGGCCTGACCGAAATCGACGACTACTCCTTCACCGCGAAGCTGAAGAACCCCACCTCCGACTTCGTTTCCCGCCTGGGCTACACCGCCTACGCGCCGCTGCCCGACTCCACCCTGGCCGACCCAGACGCCGGCGGCCAGCTGCCCGTCGGCAACGGCCCCTACAAGCTGGCCTCCGACAGCGCCTGGGAGCACAACGTCAAGATCTCGCTGGTTCCCAACGAGAACTACGTCGGCAGCGAGAAGCCCCAGAACGACGGCGTGACCTTCATCTTCTACTCCAGCCTGGACGCCGCCTACCAGGACCTGTCCTCGGACTCCGTGGACGTGCTCGAAGCCGTCCCGGCCTCGGTGTTCGCCACCTACGAATCCGAGCTCTCGGGCCGCACCGTGAACCAGGCCTACGCCGGTTCCCAGTACTTCACGATCCCGGGGTACCTGCCTCACTTCTCGGGTGAGGAAGGCCGCCTGCGCCGCCAGGCCATCTCCATGTCCATCGACCGCGAGACCATCACGAAGACCATCTTCAACGGCACCCGCACCCCCGCCAAGGACTTCACCGCCCCGACGCTGGCCGGCTACGACGCAAACGTCTCCGGCAACGAGGTCCTGACCTACAACCCCACCAAGGCCAAGGAACTGTGGGCGCAGGCCGACGCCATCTCCCCGTGGGATGGCAGCTTCACCATCGCCTACAACGCCGACGGCGGCCACAAGGAATGGGTGGACGCGGCCTCTAACTCCATCAAGAACACGCTGGGTATCCAGGCCGAGGGCAACCCCTTCGCCGACTTCAAGTCCCTGCTCAACGCCGAGGACTCCGATTCCTTGACCGGCGCCTTCCGTAACGGCTGGATGGGCGACTACCCCTCGCTGTACAACTTCCTGCAGCCGCAGTACGTGACAGGAGCCTCCTCCAACAAGGGTCGTTACTCCAACGCCGAGTTCGACTCGCTGCTGACCCAGGCCTCGTCCGCTACCTCCACAGCCGAGGCGAACAAGATCATGCAGCAGGCCCAGAGCATCCTCCTCCAGGACATGCCGGCAGTCCCGCTGTGGTACACCAACGCCAACGGCGCATGGTCCACGAAGGTCTCCAACGTGCACTTCGACTGGAAGGGTCAGCCTGTCGCCTACCAGATCACCAAGAAGTGAGTCTAGGCTCTCACCTCGCATCGGGGGGCGGGCGGCTGAAGCCGCCCGCCCCCCTCGCATCTGGGTCACTCGCGCACGCAACGCGGACACTTAGCCGCTGCCCGGCCCACGCTGGACCCGCACTTTCGCCCCCGTTAGGGCGCACAGCGATTGATTCGACAGACAAATTGTGGCACTCGCACGCCATTTGCCCAATCTTTACCCTATGATGAACCCATAGTCGGCCTCTCGCGCGAGGCACCACCAGGGATCGGAACCTCCCCTCCCCCGACACGAACACTAAAGGATTGTCCATGCTCCGCTACATCGGACGGCGACTCCTCCAGACCATCCCGGTCTTCTTCGGAGCCACCTTTCTGATCTTCGCGATGGTCTACCTCATGCCAGGTGACCCCGTCGCCGCACTCGGCGGCGACCGCGGTCTCTCCGAGGCTGCCGCCGCGCAGATCCGCGCCCAGTACAACCTGGACAAGCCCTTCTGGCTGCAGTACCTGCTGTACCTCAAGGGAGTCTTCACCCTCGACTTCGGCACCGCGTTCAACGGCCAGAAGGTCACGTCCATCATGGCCACCGCCTTCCCCACGACCGCGAAGCTGGCCATCTACGCCCTGCTCATCGAAACCGTCCTCGGCATCGGCCTGGGCGTCGTCGCCGGCATGCGTCGCGGAAAGTGGTTCGACTCGACGATCCTCGTCGTCTCCCTCCTGCTGATCTCGGTCCCCACCTTCGTCCTGGGCTTCGTCCTCCAGTACGTCCTGGGCGTCCAGCTCGCCCTGCTGCCCACCACAGCCTCGCAGTCGATCGACATCCGCAGCCTCACGATGCCGGCCCTGGTCCTCGGCGGCGTCTCCCTGGCCTACGTCATCCGACTGACCCGCCAGTCCGTCTCCGAGAACGTGTCGGCCGACTACGTGCGCACCGCGCGCGCCAAGGGCCTTGGCGGCGGCGTCGTCATGACCCGCCACATCCTGCGCAACTCCCTCATCCCCGTCGCCACCTTCATCGGCGGCGACCTCGGCGCCCTCATGGGCGGCG